>JAQTTY010000002.1 GCA_028710525.1 Gallionella sp.
AGCAAAGCTGCCAGACTGCACCAAGGCTTGTTCGCCGTTCAAGTCGGAGACACTATAAAAATCTCCGAATGCGGCATCAGATAAGGATTCCAGAGTCATAGAATCGTTTTTAACCGGACACTAGTGAACCAAAGTTTAGAGATGAAAATTCGAGTTTGTAACTGCAATGATTGAGTTGGCTGGAACTCAATCACTGCAGGCTCGCGACGTCAATTTCTCGGATAGCAATTTAGAATGATTATTCGACTATCGCGTTCAACGCAGCCTTGCAGCTGCTGTGCGTAAATTCGCTTTGATCAGTCCGCCAAGCTTTATCGAATGCGCGAATGAGTAACTGATCCGTCAATTTCATTTTACGAACATGACCTCTTACTGCTGCATAGGAGGAGGTTCCGTTTTTCATGTCCTGTCCTAATCCATATAAATTCTCTATGATTACAACATCGCCTTGCGTCAGACCATAGCGGTGCTCACCATTCTGGAGCTTCATGTCCAAGCATAGGTAAACGTAATCTTTGTCATAAACTGGCAAAATAAAAAGAGTCGCAATGCTCGCGAAGAACATGGGCAGAGTTACACCGCCTCTTACGGCCCGATTGATATCGGTAAGATAGTAAACAGAGACATCTAGTTTACTTTCCTGGGTTTTGTGCACACCAGTACATTGCTGCTGTATGTTGATATTGAGATTATGGTCGTTCACTCGGAAGAGATCATCCCAGCTCGATATATCCCGCCAATCAGAGGTGTCAAACAATCTTCTTTCTCGCTCAAAGACTTTTATATTTTCAGGCCACTGATAGTTACAAAACTGCTTTGAGTTTGGGAGTGGGGAGACTTCATCTTTGTAGTGATAGTAGTTAGCAGAAACGCAACCACTCAATAGAAAGGTACCGGAAAGTAACACTGCTAGCGTGGCTCGTTTCATAGTGACATCTCCTTACATATTTTCGTTTGAATCAATCAATGTTCGCATTTAAAGCAGCCTCGCAGCTGCTGTGCTTAAAGCCACTTTTATCTGCGCTCCATGCTTTATCGAAGGCACGTATGAGTAACTGATCCAAAATATTCCTTTCTCGAGCTCCCCATCTTAATTGTGCGGATACAGAAGCCCCGTTTGCCGTGTCTTGTAATTCACCGTATACATTATTTAAAACGACGAGATCGCCTTGGGCCAGACCGTAGCGATGACTACCATTTGAGATTGTCATGTCTAAGCAAAGGTAAAAATAATCCCTGTCATAAACGGGCATCACAAAAAGGGTTGCAATATTCGCGATGAACATTGGTATTGTCACCAACGCTTTTACTGCCCGATTGACGTTGTGAAGATAGTGAACGGAAACGTCCAACTCACTTTCTTTTGCGGGGCTCGCACCAGTACACTTTTGCTGCATGTTAGTTTTGAAATCGCCGTTGTTCTTTCGGAAGAGATCATGGTCACTGCTTGTTATCTCTTGCCAATCGCTTGTAAAAAACAAGTCACGAGATCGTGTAAAGACCTTTATCGTTTCAGGCCACTGATAGTTACAAAATTGCTTTGAATTTTCGAGAGGTGTAGCGGCTTCTTCGAAGTTGTAGCGGGTGACAGACACGCAACCACTCAATAGAAAAGTACCGGAAAGTAACGCTGCTAGCGTGGCTCGTTTCATAGTGATATCTCCTTGTAGAGATTGCTTATGACGATTTCCTGCTCGAAAATTTGTGTCTATCGAGGAGTATAGGCCTGAAGAATACCTATTTCTATGCTGTGGCTAAAAGGCTGGTTGCGGATAGAGAGATTCCGTGTGCCGATATTGCAGAGGAATGGAATGTCTTAGACTGGTTTGATGTCCATAGTGAAGTTAGGTGTGCGGTGATTTTGTGTTGAAATAGCCCGGCATGCCGGGCTTCTTCTTTTATTGCATAGTGTGCTGAGGTGGCTCACTGGTGATGTGGGTGACCACTCTGTCTATTACTGCCTGATCTTTGAGGATGCGCGAGTGACCCAGCATCTCGGTCGGCATCAGGATGGATCCCTGCAGGTTCTTGTGTATTTCCACGCTCGCGTCGAACTCGTTGATCTTGTCGTAGCGGTCATGCACCAGCAGCACATCGTGATGCGCGATCTTGCTGTAGTCCAGCTGGTTAAGCTCGGCCAGTTGTAAGCCGCTATCAGTTTCTATCTTGCGTATCACTTGTGTGAACAAGCCCTCATAGATACCCACGCGTCTGCGCACTGTCTCTAGCATCTGCAGGAAATCTCCTACTGGTGCGATGGCGGCGACCTTCAAGCTTGGGGTCAGGCATTCACAGACTTTCAATATCGAGTTCGAACCTATGGAGTGTGCGACCACGCCGTGCAAGCCTGTACGGTAATGCGCTGCGACCAGCTCGGTGCTGCGTACGAACTCGGGGAAGCTGCTGTAGTGGCCGGAGCTTGCACCGTGTCCCTTTTGATCGAAGGCCACCACTTTGTAATTTTGCGCCAGCAGAGCGCGTATCAGCGTGTCGAACTGTAGCGGGCTGCCCGACCAGCCATGCGCCAGCAGTACCACTGGGCCGCTACCCCACTCGAATACTTGGATGCTGTTGTCGTCGAAGCGCAGGGCGTAACTGCGCGCTTGCTCCTTCAAGGCGAGCTGTTCTGCGGACAATTTATAGGGTCGAACTCTGAAGCCTTGTTCGCGCATCAGCTTAGTCATCAGTGCGGGCGCGAGCTGGAAGGCATGCTTGCTCAGCCAGTAAGTGGCGTTAGATTTTAAAGTACGGTCGTGCTTATTTATGCTGCTATCAAGTATCTGAGTGTTCATGGTGACCCCCAACTATTTCACGTAACGGGTAAGGATATTCTGGAAGGCGGCGCTGTACATGTCTGCCGCGTCAGTGTCATTGAGCAAGCGCTTGTAGATCTGGAAAGCGAGCAGGTTGCCAAACACCTCATAGGCGAACTGTTTGCAGTCTGCATCGGCACGGAACTCGCCCACTTCGACCGCGATGCTGGCCGCGCGTACCCAGATGTCGTGCACCGCCTGTTCCTGTTTTGCGAGTGCGTCGCGTATCTCACCTGGCCGGTCGTCAAACTCGAAAGCCCCTGATGTAAAAGGGCATCCACCGGTGGGCTGGTTGCTCCACTTGATCCAGTAACGGGACAGGGCGTTGATACGATCCAGTCCTTTACTGGCCAACATGGCGCGGTCGAATACGCGTGCTTTGAAGTCCATCGCGGTATATTCGATTACGCTCAGCAGTAGCGCGTCACGCGAGACGAAATGGGCGAACAGCCCCGACTTGCTCATGCCCACACGCTTGGCGGTCTCGCCTATGGTCAAAGAGTCGAGCCCATTCTCGCGTGCCATATCCATGGCCGCGTTCAGTATTCTGTTTCTAGTTTCGACACCTTTTTCCATACGCCCAATATAAGCACGGTCGTGCTGAAAGTAAAGCGAATATTTTGGGACGTAAAAAAGCCCGGCAAGCCGGGCTGATGGTGTGCGAGTGCGGATGCTTAGGTGGGCTTGTTGCCCATCGCTTCGCCTAGACGGATCGCCTTGGTGGCTTGCCATTCCGCATTGAAGGTGATGCTGTCTTTGGGGAACAACATCACTACGGTAGAGCCGAGCAGGAAGCGGCCCATCTCTTGGCCTTTTTGTAGCGAGATCTCGCTGCCGTCGTAGTGCCACTCGCGTATCTTGCCGGGGCGCGGTGGGTTGACCATGCCGTGCCACACCGTGGCCATGCTGCCTACGATGGTAGCGCCAACCAGTGTCAACACGAAGGGGCCAGTCTCGCCATCGAATACACACACCACACGCTCGTTGCGCGCGAACAAGCCGGGCACGCCGCGTGCGGTAGTAGGGTTCACCGAGAACAACTCGCCCGGCACATGGATCATGCGGCGCAAGCGTCCCGCGCAGGGCATATGGATGCGGTGATAGTCCTTGGGGCTGAGATACAGCGTGGCGAAACTGCCGTTATCGAACTTCGCCGCCAATTCGGCATCCCCGCCCACCAGTGCGGTAGTGGTGTAGCTATGGCCCTTGGCTTGGAAAATGTTGTCGCGCTCGATAGGGCCGAACTGGCTGATCGCGCCGTCCACTGGGCATATCAATTCGGCTTCGGCCAAGGGACGTGCACCTTCGCGCAGGGGGCGGGTGAAGAAATCATTGAAACTTGCGTAGCTAGCGATGTCAGGATTCGCTGCTTCAGCCATGTTCACTTTGTAGCGTGCCACGAAGCGGCGTATCACCGCTGTGGTCAATCCGCCCAAGCGCGCGCTGGCAAATTTGCCGGCCAGTTGGGTCAGCAGTTGTTTGGGCATCAGGTATTGCGGGAGTACGGCTAAGCGATCAGACACAATGTCATCCTGTAACAATAGGGAAGCCGATTATAACGGTGTGCGCTCGCATCCTGCCCATGAAACGCTAACGGACTGAACAGGCGCGGAATAGTGGACATAAAGAAGCCCGGTGTACCGGGCTTCTAAGTTGGACAGATAATCATCAGTGCTGGGTGGGTTCTGGTGTAAGCAGCGGATGGACATCGTGTTCATGTTTCTTCGCATGTTTCGCCATCTTCTTTTCCTTCGGCGTCATCAGCGGTTTTTTCTTCATGTCTTTGTCGCGACTAGTGTGATGTGACTTGGGCATTTTTAACTCCTTATACTGTTTAAGGAAAATCCATGCTACTCCAATAACTTGGGTTTGTCTGTGCGCGCAGCCCGTGGCTAAATGTGGTTGATGGTTTTCTCCCCTCCCCCTTTAAGGGGGAGGGCTAGGGAGGGGGTAAATCTCTAAATTTTCAGCAATGACAAACAACACACCATCAAGATTTTCTAGCACGTCGTTATTCCAAAATCGCAACATACGCCAACCTTGCTTACGTAAAAACTCACTGCGTTGCTCGTCATAAGTTGCCTGTGTTTGATGTTGCCCGCCATCCAGCTCGATGGCGAGCTTAGCTTCGATACAGGCGAAATCGGTAATGTATTGACCGATGGGGTGTTGACGACGAAAGCGATGGGAGTTGATCTGTTTGCTGCGTAATGCATGCCAGAGAGTACGCTCAGCATCCGTCATATTGCTGCGTAACGCCCTAGCGCGTTCAGTGGTTAGCTCATCGATTCGTTTGCTAGGCATCATCGAGTCTCGATTTTGATAACGTGCGTAAGTCGATATTAAACCCGCAAGTTGGCCTTGTCCCTTCCCCCTCTCAGGGGGAAGGTTAGGATGGGGGTAGAACTTGTAGCTGTAACGTTACCACCCTTACCCCCACCCTAGCCCTGATGAAACAACTAGCCATTCGACTAAGCCCGCAAGCTGGCAAGTCGCTGGTTATCCCCCTATCAGGGGGAAGGAACTTTATTAGAAGTATCGAACGATATCTTCTTCGGGCGCTTTTCTTTCACCGCCCTCGCTCGCAGCTGCCCGCAAGCGCCTTCGATCTCTTGGCCCGCAGAGTCGCGCACCTTGGCGAGGATGCCATGCCCGCGCAGTATCTCCACCATTGCAGCGATGCGCTCAGGTGTAGGGCGGCGATAGTCGAGACCATCCACCTCGTTGAAGGGGATGAAGTTCATCACCGCATACTTGCCCTTGAGCAGACGCGCGATGCCTTCCAGCTCCGCGTCGCTATCGTTGATGCCCTCAAGCAACGTCCATTGGTATTGCACCGGATAAGACGTAGCACGCGCATACACTTCGGCACGTTCGACTAAGTCTTCGATGCTCATCTCGGGCGCACGTGGCAACAGCTGGGCGCGCAATTCGGCATTGGTGCTGTGCAGCGAAAGGGCGAGGGCAGGTTTTACAAACGCAAACTTTTGAGCGAAGACATTCCCTCCCCTTTTTAGGGGGAGGGTTAGGGTGGGGGTAGAGCGTGAGGAAGAAGCATCATGACTGAGTGACTCCACCCCCACCTGAGCGTGTGTTGTTGGCGCATCCGCGCCGTACAACCGCGGCCTGCCCCTTGCGGGTGCAGTCCTCCCCCTTGCAGGAGGAGGAAGAGCATCCAGCCCCTCCATCAGTCTCTCAAACACGCGCACATCACCCACCGTAGAAAACACCAGACTCTTGTGGCCGATATTGCCTTGCGTGCCCAGCAGCTGTATCGCTTCCAGCACGTTGTCCAGATTGTGTGCAGGCTCGCCCATGCCCATGAACACCACCTTGCTCACCGCGCGTCGTTTACGTGCCAGCACCACTTGCGCGACGATCTCCGCGCTGCCGAGTTGGCGTATCAGACCCGCGCGACCGCTCATGCAGAACACACATCCCACCGCGCAACCCACCTGCGTCGAGACGCACAGCCCGCCACGCGGCAACAACACGCTCTCTACCATCTGCCCGTCATTTAGCGTTACGAGCAGACGCGCCACGTCGTCTTTGTTCTTAGCTGCGCTAGGCGCGACGTTTGTCCCCTCCCCCGCAGAACGGGGGAGGGTTAGGGTGGGAGAAAGGTCAGAGCTTGTCTGACCTTCGGCCGGATACTCGCCATGCAGTTTTGCCAGCCCACGCAACTCCGCCTCGATGGCAGGTAGCTCATTGCGCAACGCCAGCGGAAAGAATGATTCCGCTGGGCTGCCCTTGCGGTCATACGAGCTCAACTGCGCCCAGCCGCGCAGCAGCCGATCTTCGTGGCAAGGCTTACAGCCTAGGTCTTGCAGGCGTTGTTGGAGTTGGGAGATGCGCATGTGGGGATGGCTGGGCTACAGGTACAGGTGGAAAAGGGGTGCGGATTTTAACTCAAGCGTCGATTTGCTACGTGGCCGCTTAAGTCGTGAATACTCGCAATAGCCAATACATGAGCAGCGCGCCAACAAAGAGACCTGCAATGAAAGTGCGGGATGCATTCGAGGTATCAATTTCCGGTTTGGCTTTTTCATCGGGTGGCTGTATCGATTCCCACTCGCTGATGATCCGCGTGGCCTCGACGCTAGCATCTTCAGCAACCAATACGCGCACAAAGCCCATCGCGGCGAGTTCGCCGATACCGCCTTGCAGATATTCGCCTTCGATGCGCCCCGTGATGCCGTGCTGTTCAAGCAGGTTCAGGATCATGTGAGCATCCAGTCCGGTGGAAGCTTCGAATACGCATTTCATTTTTTACTTACCACCGCCGACGTGCCGTTCAACGGTTCATAAAACTTTAGGATATTCTCCTCGGCCTGTTTGAGCGAGGTGATGTCGTGCGCGATCGCGAGTAACTCTTCGATACCCTCTTCTTCTTTGATCAATTGCAGAGTGATCTCCACCGGATAGCTGCTGCCATTCGCGCGCATTTGGATGGTTTGATAGATGATCGATTTTTGCTCGCCGCTGCGTAACTGATCGAGCATCGCGCCTATCGCTTCGATGGCCGTTTCTGGATGCAATTCCAGTATGGTTTTCTGTTGCAATTGCGCCAGGGTATAACCTAGCTCCTCCAGTGCTTGATCGTTAGCAAAGCTAAGTTGCAAGGTGACAGGATCGAACATGAATAGCTCGTTTTGACTGCGTGCTTGCAGGGCGACTTCGTAGTGTCGGCGTAATTCTTCGCGGCGTTTCTGCATAGACCATGCGCGGCCGTGCATCAGGCTATATAGGGCGAAGATGCCCGCCAACACCAGTGCCATCAAGACATAGGGGGCATGCATATCATGCCACCATACGGCTTTGGATTTTGTCGCTGACATCTCGACAAACAGCGTGAGCGGAAAGTGCTGCAAGCGGCGCATTACCACTAGCCCAGTTAGCTTGCCCTCGCTGTTGCGTAACTCGAGCTGAGTCGGTTGCGGGAGGGTAGTCGCGCGCAGATAGTCGGCCATCGCTCCTTCGATTGGCTTACCGTAGATATGCTCCAAGCGATCGGCATCAGGCTCGGGATAGCGGCTCACCATATAACCATCATCGCGCACCAGACCCAGCGCGGTGATTGCAGGGGTGATCGAATCAACCCAGTAGCGTTGCAACATTTCCACCGGCAAGTTGGCACTGATGATGTAGCTCAGCTTGCCAGTACCGTCAGTAACCGCATAGCGTGCAGGTACGACCCAGCTTTGGTCTATCTGCCCTCGCAACGGTTGGCCAATCGCAAAGGGCGAACCTTGTTGTAGCTCGTCGCGTATCTTCTTGAACTCGGGGACCTCGGCGAGTGTGGGCAGGTCCGACCTATACGGCGTCGCCCCAGTCAGCAATAGCTGACCATCGCCACGTATCAACATCACATTTTTCAGCTCTGTGCGCAGACTTTGGAATCGGCTCACCAACAAGTAAGCGCGATCCATATCGGGCTTAGCGTGCGTTACGTCCAACTCTGCGCCCAAGTTCTGCATACCGAGCTGCAGTTCGGTAAGGTATATGTCGACCGAGTTTTCGCTGAGTGCAGCGATCGTCGCCAGCTGGCTGGTCTGTGCGGTTTTGCTTACTCGCCAAGACTGCGAGACCAAGTAGGCGGTGTAGGCTAGCAACACGACGATCAGCAAGATCGTCGAATACTTCAGTTTCCGCCCAGGGCGATATTGACTACTGATATCTGGCATTGATGTTCCTTATGCATAGCCCGTGTAGGAGAGCTGTCGATTCATTCATTTCCGCTTCGGTGGCAAGCAATTAATTGTGCTGCTCATGTGGAATGAAATCTACAGCGGTATTGTGCGCTATCTCATGAAAATAGAGCTGACTTCTAACGTGAAGTTGAAGCGCGCAACGACGCGCTATCCGGTACATCTGGTTTTAATGTGGAAGTATTCGAGGCCTTGATGGCGGCAAAAGAAGTTCGAAGGTAATTCGAAGATGAGTCCGATCTCCGTGCTCAGTCTGTCTATGCGTTAGAGCTCAATTGCTGCATTGCATGTATTCGACCCCGCCCGCTTTGAGTATCGGCGAGCCGTTTGAATTCCGCGTCATCGATAGGTTCACGGCTTGCATGGGCGTATTGCCATCCGAGAGATACAGCACACCGCCGCGCACTTCCCAACGACCGCTATCGCCGCTATTACCTTGGCTCGCCATGCTGCCATTCGAGTTGCTTGAATAATTCTCTGAACCAGACCGACGCGAGATCATGCCGTTAGACGATAGATGCACACGCGAAGTTGAACTATGACCATAACTGCCCGATGAGCTACCACTGTACGAGAACGAGCACCAATCGTTCGCCAACAGAAAACGCTTAATCGCTGCGTCGTTGCCGGTGTTGCCCGTTGGAGCCTGCTGTGAACTCTGAGCTTTGCTAGCGCGAGTGAACTGAACGGGCGCGGCCAGATCACCACCAGCGATCATGAGCTGATTCTGTTTCAGCTCATAGAAATAGGCCAACACACCACCGTTGATGCTGACGTATAGCTGATTCCCCTGCACCTGATAGCGCAACGGCGTACCGTTAAAACTGCCGTTGCCAGATTTATCCAGCACGATCTCTGAGGTCGTGTTGTTCTGCTGATAAACCCAGCGGCCAACGATGCTGTTAACCCCCTTGGCTTCCACAGCGGCAGATAAGAAAAAGAGACACAGCAACAACACAAGTTTGCTACGCATATAACCCCCGCTCAAATTCGAACTATTCAGCTAATCCCCCAAAAAATCTAATGTGATGCTACGCCCCTTTAGCTACATTTTGGATGGTTGGGCGAGGAAATGTGGTCTGACCCAGTTGTTCAGCACCGCCATCATCGCCTGCGCCGCAGCAGAGAGGGTATAGCCACCCGCTGCCTCGGCGATCAAACCGCAAACGCCCATGCGCGCAAACGCGTCCACCAGTTTGGACTTGGCCGGAATCTCGCCGTGCTGGGCCATGGCCAGCGCAGTGATGATCTCGTCCAGCGCGGCTGGGCGACGCTTGGCCGTAACGGAGAGGGACAACAGCAGGGCGGCATCGTCGTCGTAAACGGGGTACATGGTGAACCTTTGCAGAGTTAGAAAATTAAAGGGGTTGGCATCGATTGTATTTTGATATGCGGCGCTGACCCCTTTAATTCCTTAAAACATTTAGATGCCGTCCCCTTGGCTGCAAATATTGAACGTAAAGTATGGTTCAACGAGTTGGGGCGCGCGCGTTAGTAACGTACGCCTGATGGAATCATTGAGCTTGTGTTTGGCGGTTTGTTTTTCAACCTTTTCCAAGACTAAATCAATTCCATAGTATTTTAGCCACGCATCAACTTCCTCTTTGGTATTACATATGTAAATAAGCTTGTCGATTCTGTTGACTATGTTAATAGTCATGGCGATTAAGGAAGATACATCTTTAAGTGTGGGGCGTTTTTCTTGGAAGTGGCAGAGCAGGCAATCAATCTTCAGATTGGCGTACTTTGTTGCTACCTCTTCTTCATGATCCCGAAGGTGCTTCTTTTCATGATGTTTTAAGTCTGCACTAGATGCAGAATGTACGAGTCGATTTCGCCAATGGATCATGAGTGCCACACCAAAAACTTCGAAGTCAGTATGGTTAGGATCTATTGCATTTGCTAATTCAACAAAACGCTCCGCCATTGAGGCGTCATTTTCTTTCCACTTATCGCGAAGTGTTTTAAATCTAGGTAGGTTTGATACTGCGTAAATGTACTGATTAATTGCTTCGCTGGCCTGAATCATAGCAGCCTCAATCGCAGCTTTTCTTGCCTTTCGTGCGGCAGCTTGTCTATCGGTAGGGTTCCAAGAAATATCTAGTCCGTCAGGTTTTTCAGCACCGTTCTCAACAGCAGCTAGGCCAACAACGATAGTATTTAAGTTGGCTACGTTTTCACCAATCCTATTCAACAATTCTTGTCTTGCAAGTGAGCCTTGATTCGCGGCATTTATTGGTTTGGTGGTGTTGTCGGGGGTCGAACCCGCGCTTCCTACTTTCATCATGGTTTCCTTTAATCGGTAGGCGTGCTGCCATAACACTTCAACACCAAAAATCTTTATTTGGGTAACAACGGAAGGTGAATCATCTTTCGCAATGGCCGTCGCAAGAAATCTGTTCAATCATGCTGCAATATTTTAATCACCCTCCCCTTTATATTTTCATACACCGAGGTCAATTTGAGTTTCGCTGCATTTGTTAGCAGCGCCGTATGGGCAACTGCATCGCGCATAGGCTTATACTCCAAAGCATCCTTGGGCAAACACGCCTGCCCTTGCCCAAGGGCTTTCTTATCTACAAGATTCGCCAGGTCAGTCATTGATAGGTAGCTTAAATCTGAGTCTAACTCTCTAATTTCAATGCTTACGTTTCCTTTGTCTTTGCTTTTTTGTTCTCGGTCTCTCATTTCAGCAATAATTTTCGCCGCCTCTAGTGATGGTGGCAGCGTTTTCTCTTCGATGTACTTACGGATAAGATTCTCAGAGATGAAACACTCTGCGTAAGAACCAAAATTGTATTGTGCGTCACCGCTTAATTCATTTACCCAACGATCTACCTTAGTTTTGTTTTTTGAACCTTTGTCGAAAGTGAAAGCTTCAGTTACTGCTGTGTAGAGCTCTCTTGATTTCCTTTCCTTCTTATTCATGCGTAGATTGTCTGGGTCACCATCTTGATTGTGCTTTAGTCGCCACTCATCCCAATCGGAAATAATGTTAGGAATGATATTGGTTTTCAGGATATTTAATAGCTTCCTAAAATTTGGGTCATCTGCAACGATGCCTTCTCTACTGCTTGTGAAACTGTCCTTGATGCCATCTAATTCATTAAAATGTATTTGCCCATATAAGTAACTTTCAACTATTCGCGCCGTGGGAATATGTTTCAAAATGTCTTTTTCTCGCAGCCTGCCATTTACAAAAAGATCAACACTGACCTTCTCATCTGTTGACTTGATTTTGAGCCCGCTGGGCTTTTTCACAGATGCAATAAAGCCTTTGATAGACTCCGGTTGGAAGTTGAAAGTTCTACTTTCGTCTAATTCTGTTAGTTGCTTGTTTACATATGGGTCGACAATATCATTCAGGTCCCATAAAAACTGTGTTTCGTCGGCAAGAGACTTCAAATGTTCAAGTGTGATCTTGTCACCATTTAGAAAAATGTTGAATTTCTTGTCGACAAGAGAAAAGCGAAAGTACAGCGCAATTATTTTTTTAAGGTAATCAACAGTGTTTGTTATGCCACCATGAATCCCATCAAAGCGAATAATCGTTCCAGTGTTATGCCCTTCCGTATATGTTCCAAACACACTTAATTTCGGTTGCTTTAATAGATAATCATGCGCTTCTAAATCATTGGTTATGGCTTTATCCAACTCTGCATTCGCAATAATTCCTCCGACATAACTAGTTGTTTTCTTCTTTGAAATGACGCTAATTTTGGATGCACATGACAATAGTGCGAGTTTTCCGATTCCCTTTCGGCCAATAAATGGCCTACCTTTCTTTGATGTTGATGCCCCCCCTTTCCTTTTTGAGTAACCAATTTTTAGAAACTTATTTTGAAAGTCGGTACCCGACATGCCTATGCCATCATCTTTTATAACAAAGCTATGGTTCTCTCTATCAATATAAATCCATACGTTATTTGCATCGGCATCCCAAGCATTTGAAATCGCCTCGCCCAAGACGGTTATGAAATTGCGATATAGATTCCTTCCTAAGTGATTTAGAACGCTTAGGGAGATATTGAAAGTAAAAGGCTTGTTACTTTGGTCGTTCATTATGTTCTTTCATATGGCAAAGAAATGATTTACCTATAATTTCCCCTAACCTAGGTGGAACAGCATTGCCAATCATTCTGCCTACCGTTGACATTTGTAATGGTTCGTTAGGCTGCAGAAATTTATATGACTTTGGAAAGGTTTGTAATACTGCCGCCTCACGCAATGAGATAGCTCTATCTTGTTCTGGATGACCGAAACGACCATTTCCGAATCCGAAACACTGTGTGGTCATGGTCGGTGATGGTTTGTCCCAACTCATACGAGCATAAACTCCGGGATATGTTTTTCCGGTCTCGCGTTTGTGGCAATCGGCCACAAGTTCAGATGGCCAATCCCTCCATGTTCCACCTTGTTTGGAAGCTCGAATTCGGCGCAAATTTAGATCAGATAATTGTGCCGCTCTATGTAAGGGATCACGCTCGTGTTGTTCGCCAGAACTAAGCCGAGGCAAATTCCCAATCGCCTGACGAACGCTTTTGTATTTTGCTGGTGCGTGTGTTTTTTTCAGTAAATTAATAGGGCCGAGTTTTGAGGCTAATAGGACATGCCTCGACCGCATTTGTGGTATTCCATAGTCTGGGCAGAATACTTTTTCCGCCCACACATGGTAGTTCTGCGCCTTCAATTCCTCTACGAAGTCATGGTAGACCTCATGTTTTGTAACATCCGGCACATTCTCCATACTCACTAGCTCTGGCTGTACTTCACGAATCAAGCGGGAGAACTGGTAAAGCAGAGGCCATTTATTATGTTGTTTGGCATCTCGGCCATGAGAATAGGTTGAGAATGGTTGGCAAGGTGCACAACCAGCCAGCAGCTTTATATCGCCTACTGGATATAGCGTGATTAGTTCGTCAGCGGCAACTTTTGTTACGTCTTTTTGGATAAATCTGGCGTGCTCGTTGTTAGCTTCGTAGGCGTATTTACATGCGCCTTCAACGTCATAACCAGCTGTCACTTTTATACCGGATTTGATGAACCCTGCGGTCAGACCCCCAGCCCCACAGAACAAATCAATTGCTGAAACATTTCTCAAAACTCTCTCCCTTGCCAACCGCCAATATGCTTCGCGAACATGGTGCATTTATTTGAGATTATACGGTACGGGCATGGGGCGTTTTTGGAGAGAATAGGCCGTTCGTTGAGCATTCTGCGCTGTATCACTTTACCCCCACCCCCAACCAAGCATCCGAAGTCAGCGGCCCCTTCATCGCAGGCAATGTCTCTTCCAGCCAAGCCAGCGCAAGCTTTTCCTTCTCACGCCACAATTCTTCGCCCAATCCCTTCTTCATCATCTGTATCGGCGCGCTGCCCTTGACCATGCTTTCCCAGAATTCTGCGGTGCTGCCGACGGGGAAGGCTTTGGTGATGCTGCGTATCTCGATGTTGCGGAATCCGGCTTCTTCCATCTCTTGTTTGAAACGTTCGGGGTTTTCCAGTGTGGCGATGGAGCGTTGCGGTTGCGGCAGGTCGGGCTTGATGGCGCGCAGTGCGCCGAACATGGTTTGCATGGCGGGCGATTGGTCTACGGGCGCCCAACTGGTGACGGCGATGCTGCCGCCCGGTTTGAGCGTGCGGTAGATTTCGGCGAAGCCATCGGCGACGAGGTTCCAGGGTTCGCTGGCGGAGAGGGGGTTGGCGCTCATAGATACAACCCCGACTCTGCAAAGGAGAAGAGATGAGTGCGACCTCGACTTGGAATCACAAATTTTGATTTCAAGTCGAATGAGGTGTTGCAGCCGCGCCGACTCCTTCCCCCATTCAGGGGGAAGGTAGGGATGGGGGTAGAGGCATTGGTGAGCATAGTTTCAACCCCCACCCTAGCCCTCCCCCTGCATGGGGGAGGGGATGAGGGGTAATGAATTTTCTGTGCAGCAAAGGCATTGTGTTTGCGCACGAATAAGAATCCTCCGCGATTCGATTTGAGCTATTGGTGCAATCAATTCAGTGCATCCCTTGGGTATATGTGCTGACCTGTAAAGCGATGTGTGTCTTGTCGTGTTGCGAGCGTCACGAACTGTAGGGGAGTGTAGCTAATAGTGTCAATGCAGAATCTGACTATATTTCCTAAGGATTTCCTTAGGTTGCGTTGATTCTGGTTCTATTCAGGGCGATCCTTCGACAGGCTGATGAAACAACTGATGGAGCAACTACCCACCTCACTAAGGCTGCAAGCAGCCAAGTGATTGGTTATCAGGATGACCCTTCGACAGGCTGATGAAACAACTAGCCATCTCACTAAGGTAACAAGTTACCAAGTGATTGGTTATCAGGGCGACCCTTCGACAGGCTCCGGGCGAACGGGTGGGTTGAGCTCTCCGCGTTTCTCGATACCGCTTTATCCGTCATACTTCGGCACATATCAAATACGCGGAGCGCAACATGAGCGAACAGAATTTTCCCGGCATAGAGTTATTGCCCGATGCACCACAGGCGCAGCTGCTTTTTATCATGTTGCATGGGGTGGGTTCGCAGGCTGCTGATCTGGTGCCGCTGGCGGAATATATGCAAGAGGCGTTTCCGGCGGCGGCGTTCTTTTTGCCGGAGGGACTAGAGCCTTTCGACGGCGGCGGGATGGGGCGGCAATGGTATTCGCTGGCGGGTGTGACGGATGATAAGCGCGTGGCACGGACGGCTGAGGCGATGCCGAAGTTTCGCGCGCTGGTGCATCACGCACAGGAACGCTTTGGGGTGTTAAACACGAGCACGGCGCTGGTGGGTTTCTCGCAAGGGGCAGGGATGGCGCTGGAGTTCAGCATCGCGCACGACGGCGAGGTGGGGCGTGTGTTGGCTTTCTCGGGACGCTTTGCGCGTTTGCCGGATCGTGCGCCTGCGACGACGACTTTGCATCTGCTACATGGTGAGTGCGACGAGGTGATCCCGGTCACGCATGCACATGCGGCGCTGGCACGACTACAAGAGTTGGATGGGGATGTGACGCTGGATACGGTGGAGATCGCGGGCCACGAGATCGATGGTGAACTTGCTGCCCATGCTGTGCGCCGTTTGCAGTCGCATATTCCCTCGCGCATTTGGCGCGACGCGATGAAAGGGTAGTCGCGCTACTCGGGTTGCGGCACTCGTTTCTCTATGCCAGTGCTGCTGATTTAGGATAGCGACTGCTGCGCGGACTTACACGCCAGTAACGCTATTTATTTCGACCTTTGAATTTCTTAACGCAGGTTTGTACTTCTTTGCCTTGCGCGTCGGTCATGTAGTTTATCTTTCCGCCTAAAGTGAAGCGCTCTTTGTCGGGTAGCCAGAGCCAGGTGGCCCATGTCTTGCAGCCCTCTTTGCTCATGCCTGCGACAAAGCGATACTCATCATAGCCATCACCGTTAAAGTCTCCGACCTGCCACATGGCTGGATCAAGTAGATCAGCGTCTATCGCTTCCAAACGACCGCCTTTGAGCTGGCGTCCGTGTTTTTTGGTGTGGTGTACCACGACGGTAGCTTTGTAAACATTCAACATCAATCCCGAGGCCGCCCAGGGTTTTGATTCTTTCAGCTCAACGTAAATATCTAGTTGTTCGCCACTGGAGATCTTGGTGCCCGCAGGTGTCGAAGAAAACTTTTTCGCCTCGGCCATCGTGGTAAAGGATGTGAGGCTGACGAATACTGCGAGCGCTAATAAAAATCTGTTTTTCATGACGGTTACTCCTATCTGAACCTAACTTAATGAACCTCTTGTTTATCCGTCGTTCCCGCCTACGCGGGAATGACAAAAAGGACTTGCTCTGTGTGTGGCCTTAGCCAACTTAACTTGACCTTGCTACTCAACAAAAAGCCAGACCCGTTGCGATCTGGCTTGCATTTTTTAGGGCCGCCCCGGTGAGCCTTGTCCTGGTTGTCCGATCTGTCCCATGCTGCCGGGGGCCTGTCCGCTACGACCCATAGGTGAATTGCCAGGACTGGTCACAGGATTGTTGCCTTGACGTACGCGACTACCGCCGTTGTTAGTGCCGCCTGTGTCACCCCGTCCAGGGTTGACGATGCTGCCGCCAACTGGCCCTCTAGATTGACCGCCGCCCGAACTAGCCGAGCCAGTCTCATTGGGTGCAGCGGAAGATTTCTTATCAGGCTTGCCGCCAGGTTCCTTATCCGGTTTGCTGCCCCCTTTGTCGGGTTTGCTACCGTCTGGTTTTGCGCCGCCGTCGGGTTTACTCCCACCTTTGTCAGGTTTGCTCCCCTCGGGTTTGGTGCCGCCATCAGGCTTGCTGCCACCCTTGTCTGGCTTGCCTGCTCCTTCTGGTTTGCTGCCACTCGTGCCGGGTTTCTTATCGCCTTTATCCGCGCTGTTAGGCCCGGCTTGTGGCCCGCCCATAAAGAAGCCACCGGGTTTGCCGCCGCCTCCTTCCATGGCTTCACCACCATTGCGTCCGGGCATGCCGTTGCCTCTGCCACTTTCGCCGCCACGCTGGCCGGGCATACCCATGCCGCCGCCGCGATTGTCGTCGCCTCCATCGCGACCGCGCATGCCGCCACTATGACGGTTGCTATCGCCTCTCTGGCCGGGCATGTTCAACCCACCGCTGTTGCCGCCTCGGTTATTGTCACCACTCCGTCCGGGCATATTCATGCCACTGTCTCCGCCACGTCTGTTGCTGTCACCACGCTGGCCCGGCGCAGCCATGCCGCCGGGTTGTGATCTGCCACTGTTACGATCGCCTGCGCGCTGGCCTGGTCTTTCGAATTTGCCGGGGACATCGCCCATGCCTCTATCCATACGGTTGCCACTGGCTTTGTCCATCGAACGACCACCCATGCCACTACGGTCGGCACCCTGCGGCGTCCTTGCATCTGAGCGTGTATTGGCGTGAGGGCGCTTGTTGTCAGAGGGCCCTACGATGCCCGACCTGTTTTTGAATTTGTTTTGGTTGGTGCCGTCCTGCGTAACAGCAGCTTGCGCAAAGTTGGCAGCACTGAGCAGCAAGCCTAAAGCAGTGATGGCTGTTGTTAGTATTGAGTGGTTTTTCATTTGATCTCTGGCTCCTTATGTCTAGTTCACAAGTTGATCGGCAAAATCTCCAGTACGAATAAGGCAGGTCTTTGTTCAAGAAGCGCGCAGCGATGCGGGGTCTGTTTAGGACAATAGACCTACTCAGAGTAGGGAGCAACCATAATCAATGTAGCAATTGCAGCCTGCTTTATTTAGGTTTGATCGGGCTTCGTCTGAGCAAGGGTTTGAGGGATTTCTCTGCGACTACGCCATATCGAATCGATTGAATATCCGTAACCTTATTCCTGAGCACCGGCATTCTTGAGTAAGTTGATAACCGCAGTATGCTTTCCTGATCTAGCGAGCGTAAGCGCAGTCTCATTATTGAATCGGTTACATATGCCGGAATATTTTGCGTTCACATTCGCACCGCTATCGATCAGCAATTTAACTGTCTGCGCAAAGCCATATTCTGATGCGTACATCAAGGGAGTACCGCCGCACTCACCTTGCATATTCGGGTCAGCTCTATTAGCCAATAACATAGTCATCACGGTTGTATCTTCGCTTACGGCACTTTGCAGGGAGGAACGCCCTTTATTATTCCTCGCATGTACATTCGCCCCATGTTCCAGCAATGCTTTAACGATCACGCCGGGAAGGACTGGATCCATGTAGCGTAGCGTAGACCATGAGGCTTCTAGCAACGCAGAGTCGCCTTGGGAAGTGACGATGTTGACATCAGCACCATGCTCCAGCAGCAGGCTAACTTGCTCATCGTTTTGCATGCGAACGGCATGGATCAATGCCGTTCTGCCATCCTTATCTTGTAGATTGGGCTCTGCACCGCTTTGCAATAGTAAAAGCAAGACTTCTGCTGCATTGTGAGCTCGCACATCTTTTTTATTTTTGATTGCGTAGCTCAGTGCGGATTCCTTACTGGCGGGATGCTGGACGTTGATTGCAGGCTTATGCGTCAGCAAGAGTCGAACGATCTCTACTTGTCCCGCCCATGACGCGCTCATCAAGACACTATGCCCATGCGCATCCATTGCATCAACTGATGCCCCTGACTTCAATAGTTCACGTACAGCAACGATATCTCCAGATACGGCGGCATATTGAAGACGACTGTCGCTCGTATATTGCTCGTATAAGGTAGTCGGCAACAAGAAGGTGTCTGCCGCGAGACTAAGTGGGAGATCGATCAGAACTGGGATGGAGTCTTTCGGGTTGAACGATTGGATGTCTGATGAGACACCGCTGTAGACTTTGGATGGCTTTACGCCACTCTTGTCTGGAGAATTTGAATTATGTGCATAAGGATCATTGGATCTGGAGAAGATAGTCCCGCATCCGCCTAAGAGAAACGAAAGCGCCAGCACGAAAGTAAGCTGAAAAGTGATTTGTCGCATCAGAACCTCCCTCACATAACAACATCAACCCCCAAAACCATTATACCGATGGAGATTTTATTTAGCCGCTAGTTGGTCATGTTTTAACTTGCTGAACTGTGTTGCGCTTGCTGGCTAGCCAACCGATTACTGAGAGTAGTATCAAGCCTGTGCCTATCAGGACGATGCCGGTGATTTCACTGACGCGGAAATCTTCTCCCAACATCACTCGGCCTGAGATGAGGGCGACTACCGGTGTGCCGAGCACGGACAGGCTGGCTTCCCATGCGGGCACTCGGTCGAGCAGGGTGATCCATAACCACCAGCACAGCGCGGTACTGACGACGGCCATAAAGATCAGGATGCCGATGTAGTTCATCGTCCAATTCGTGGCGTGTTCGGGCACCAGCGTAGCGATCAACACCAGCGGGACGGCACCGAACGCCATCTGCCAAGTGGTGAGCGAAAGCAGGTCGACTTTCTGTTTGGCGCGCAGCCGTTTTACCAGCGCCGTGCCTATGGCCCAACACAGCGCGGCCAACACGCCCAGGAATTTGCTGAACAAGCTGGTGTGCATATTCCACGGTTCGATGATGAGCAGTAGTCCGCCCAATGTGCAGATTGCGGCCAGCCATTGCGTACCTTTGATGCGCTCGCCCAAGAGGGGCCAAGCGAGCAGCAGCGTCCAGATCGGCATGGTGAAGATCAGCACCGCCGTCTTGCCGGGGCCGCCCTCCACCAGCGCCCAATTAGAGAACGCCATAAAGCCGGTGACTTGTACTAAGCCGATGAGGAAGGTCGCGCCGGGTGCGACCAGCTTGAGTGATTTACCCATCAGCTTGAGTGCGATGAATAAGGCGATCGCTCCGCCTACGCAACGCTCTGCGGCAAAGGCGAACGGCGGCGCATAAGCCAGCCCTTGCTTGGCCACCACCCAGGTGTACCCCCAGGTAATGGAGAGGATGAATAGGCCGAGTGGCAAGAGCCAACGGTCGCGGGATGAAGAGGAGGACATGTGTGGGGCAGGGCGCATTGAATGGCGATAGGGCGCTGCCATCTTACGCGATAATGTCGCCACCTTTTCATTACGACACGACAGCCATGTGGTTACAAAAAGAGATACAGCTAGCCGCCAAACCGCGCGGCTTTCATCTGATCACCGCTGAGTTGTTGCGCGAATTGCCGGAGTTGCGCGATTACCGCATCGGCATGATGAATGTGTTCATCTTGCACACCTCAGCCTCACTCACCCTCAATGAGAACGCCGACCCCTCGGTGCGGCAGGATTTCGAGAATTACTTCAATCGCGCCGTGGCCGAAAACGAGCCCTACTATCGCCATCAGGACGAAGGTTCGGACGATCTGCCTGCGCATATCAAATCCAGTTTGCTCGGCTGTAGCCTGAATATCCCGATCAGCAAAGGCCAGCTCAGGCTGGGCACTTGGCAGGGCATCTATCTGTGCGAGCATCGCAATCATGGTGGCAATCGTCGCGTGGTGGTTACGCTACAGGGAGAATGAAATGGTAGCGAAGACGCTACATCTGGTGATACAGGGCAGGGTGCAAGGGGTGGGGTATCGCTATTCGATGTGCCATGAGGCAGAGCGCTTGGAGGTGAACGGCTGGGTGCGCAATCGTAGCGACGGCGCGGTGGAGGCGATGGTGCAGGGTGAAGCGGGGGCAGTTGATGCACTACTGACTTGGACACATCGCGGCCCACCGTTTGCTAAGGTGGACCGTGTCGATGTCACGCCCAGTGAGGGCGGCTTTACGGAATTTGTGGTGCGGGCCTGACGAGGTCTGCACGCTTTCTGCTTATTCCGCTTTGATTTCTTCGGTGGTCATTTCGTCAGGTTGCGCGACAGGTTCTTTAACGGCAGGTGCTGGGAGGGTAGATAAAAGTTTATCCACTTCGGCTTGCGACATGGTCGCACTCTTGTTGCCACCAGAGCGTTCGCCGGCACACTTGGCGATCAGTTGCGCGGTGGGCAGTTCCAAACAATAGGTTAGGTCGCTACCGCGTCTTTCTTCGGCGTGTGCGCTGAGGCTGAGCAGTAGCGCGCAGAGGGTCAGAGTGAGTTTCTTCATACCAGTTCTCCTTGATGGGATGTCGCAGAAATAGTGTGAGACATGCGCATCCTGACCGCTATTCGGCCAAATATCAAGGTGTTAGCGGTGCTGGGTTCAACTGACGACGCGATTGCGGCCCTGATGTTTGGCCTGATACAGCGCTTGGTCGGCGCTGACGAGCAGGTCGGTCGCTATGAGTGGGCGCTCGCCGCGCTCCTTCGCGCCATTCATGCGATCACTTCCAGGCACTATGCATGACACGCCTACGCTGATGGTCACGATTTTGGCCACATCCGAAGTGCAGTGATCGATGCCAAGTTTGCGCACGCCTGCACACAGCATCTCACCCAAGATGCAGGCTTCGTCTTGCGGACAGTTGGGCAGCATCACCACGAACTCTTCCCCGCCGTAACGCGCCACCATCTCGCCGGGGCGCTTCACTGTATCGGCAAACACCCTGCCTAAGGCGCGCAGACTATCGTCGCCAGCCTGATGCCCGTAGTGGTCGTTGTAGCGTTTGAAGTAGTCCACATCCAGCATCAATATTGAAAGCGGATATTCGTTGCGATAGGCGCGCCGCCATTCGATCTTGAGCGCTTCGTCGAAGGCGCGGCGATTGGCGATGCCGGTCAGACCGTCCACCATGCTGAGCATCTTGAGGCGTTCGGTCTGATGCTTGAGTGTGAGGTAGTTCATCACTCTGGCCTTCACCACCATTGGGTGCGGCGGTTTGTGGACGAAGTCTATGGCGCCCGAGGTGAGGGCGCGACTCTCCATCTCCATGTCCTCGTGAGAGGTGACGAACATGATGGGTACGTCGCGGAAATTCACATCGCGCTTAAGTTGTTCGCACACTGCGAAGCCATCTAGGTCCGGCATCTCCACATCCAACAGGATAAGGTCGGGCAACACCGACTGGGCCAGCGTATAGGCCTCTACCCCCCTAGTGGTGAAATATATCTTGCCCACCTCCTTGAGAATCTCAGCCAACACTCGAATCGTGCCGGGGTCATCATCCACGATCAAGATGCGACTCTCAGTTCGTTGTGCTTCTTGGTCCTTCATGCGTCCTCCCTTTGTTCCGACAACAGTTTGCTTGCCCCAGTGAAATCGAGGTTCTCGATGGCGAGCTGTAAGCGGCGTGTGTGCTCCTTGCCATGCGCGGAGATCAGTGCGTCGCGTAGCCGCTCGAAATGTTCCAGTGCCGACATGTCATGTGCTTGCAGAGCTTTGCGCAGGGCAGCGAGTAAGCGGGTATCAAGCGGCACCTCCGTCGTGGCGGGCGTGTCATGATCCTGTTCGTCCAGATAAGCGCTGATGGCGCGGTTGAGGGTGTATACGGTGTCGTTCAATGTCAGCAAGCGCGCGCCACTATCGGCCGCGTCGTTCTTTATGGCGAACTCGGCATCTGTCGCTAGTCGATGTGCTTGCATGGCCGCAATATTGCCTAGCATGCCGCGCAGGTTGTGCAGTTGTTTGCTTGCTGCGTCGGCGTTCTGTGCGGCGTATAACTCGTTGACCACCGTCATCGTCGCGGGTGCCACGTTGACGAACTTGTGCAATAAGGTATGGAACAACGCTAGGTTGCCGGACAGACGCAGCAAAGCTTGTGCAGCATCCAGTCCCGCTATATTCGGTGTGACAGTGAGTTGTGTGGTCAAGGTTTGTGGCCGTAGAACAGGATAGTGCTCTTGTCGCGGTGCGATCCATTGCAGCAGGGTGCGCAACAGCGTGGCAGGGTCTATGGGCTTGGCGATGTGTGCGTTCATACCGGCAGCCAGACTTGCACTGCGGTCGTCGGCCATCACGGCGGCGGTCATCGCGATGACGGGCAGTCTGGCATAGCGTTCTTGAGATCGAATGCGGCGGCAGGCTTCGAAGCCATCCATCACGGGCATCTGTAAGTCCATTAATACGATGTCGTACGTTTGCTTGTCTAGTTGAGCCAAAGCTTCTTCACCATTATTGGCGACATTGACGCAGAGACCCATGTGTACCAGTAGGTCGCGCGCTACTAGTTGGTTGATCTCGTTGTCGTCGACTAACAGCACATGTGCGCCGTGGATGTTTGCAGCCAGTTCATACCAAGTTTCTTCTGCGGGACTGTTTTTGCTGAGGGGGATATTGCCTTTGGCGTTCATGATGGCGTCGAACAAGCGCGAGCTGTTCACCGGCTTGGTCAGCATCGCACTTACTTGCAGGTCTTGTATCTCTTCCAGCAGGTTGTCTTTACTGTAGGCCGTGACCATCAGTACCACCGGCAATTTGGGCAGTTCATTTTTACTCACCATCTCACGGATGCGTCGCGTTACGGTGACGCCATCCATCTCGGGCATCTTCCAATCTAGCAGTACCAGTTCGTAAGCTTTAGCAGCATCGGCAGCGGCTATTTGCAGCAATTTCAGCGCGGCAGGACCGGAGTCGACTTCGGTGACATCGAACTCCCACGACCGTAGCATCTGCGCGAGGATAAGGCGCGAGGTCTCACTGTCGTCTACTACCAGCACGCGCATGCCGCGTAACTTATCTGGTGCTCGGTCGATATGGGCCTGCGTTGAAATCGGTAAGGTGATGTCGAAACAGAAGCAACTGCCCTGACCATAGACGCTCTCGACCTGCAGATCGCCGCCCATCTTTTCCACCAGCTTCTTGCTGATGGTCAAACCTAGGCCGGTGCCGCCATAGTTGCGCGTGATGGAGCTATCAGCCTGACTAAATGCCTTGAACAGATTGCCTATTTGTTCGGGGCTGATGCCTATGCCGGTATCACGCACGTTGAAGCGCAGCTGTGCTTGTTGTTGGGGGCGAGTGCCTTGCAATTCTAGTAATGTGACTTTGGTATGGATCTCGCCTTTAAGAGTGAACTTGACGGCGTTACCGACCAAATTGTTCATCACCTGCCCGATACGCAGTGCGTCGCCTATCAGATAGGGCGGGATGGCAGGATCGATCTCGAAGATCAATTCCAAGCCTTTCTCTTCTGCGTGCACATTGAATAAGTCGGCGACGTTGTCCAGCAGTTGCTCTAGATCAAACTCTATCGGGTCTAGTTCCATGCGACCGGCTTCGACCTTGGAATAGTCGAGGATGTCGTTGATGATGGTCAGCAATGCCTTGGAGGAGGTCTGAATCTTGCTCAGGTAGTCGCGCAATTTACTAGGTACACCGTGCAACTGTAGACCTAGGGTAGACAAGCCGATGATGGCGTTCATGGGCGTGCGTATCTCGTGGCTCATATTGGCGAGGAACTCACTCTTCATGCGGTTGGCCGAGTCCGCCTGTTGTTTGGCCATGTGCAGTTTCTGCTCGTGGAGATGCTGCTCGGTCATGTCATAGTTGACGCCTATCATGCGCAGTGGTTTGCCCTGAGCATCGAAACTGGTCTTGGATACCGCTTTGATGAAATGTATAGAACTGTCCGGCCAGATCACACGAAACTCTATCGTGTAGTCGCGCTCTCCGCGCAGTGCCGCCTGTATCTCGGCCTCTGCGGTAGCTTTGTCGTCTGGGTGGATGGCGCTGGACCAAGCCTCGTAGGCACCGCCGAAATCCTGCTCGCGTATGCCGTACAGTTTGTACATCACTTCGTCCCATACCAATGTGTTGTTGGGAATGTCCCAATCCCAGATGCCGATGATGCCTGCCGAGGCGGCGGCCTTAAGCCGTTCCTTACCGACGGCGGTGTCCTGTGCGGCGGCGAGGCGTTCGCTGATGTCTACCACGGATATGACCAGATGCTCGCTATCGTCGGCACGCAACTGTGTCATACACACTTCCACCGGAAACGCATGGCCGTCCTGATGCAAGCCGGATAAGTCATGATTGCAGTAATTGGTCAGTTTGTGACCTTGTGCGCTGGGATCCTCGCGCATCTTTAAGTAGTTTTCTTGGTTGTGCTGCGGGATGAGTATCTGTACCTTTTCCCCCAGTATCGCTTCTTGCGGATAGCCGAACACTTGCTCCAACATATCGCTGGTACGCACGATATTGCCCTGCTCATCCACCACCAGTATGCATTCCGGCATGGTGTTGATGATGCCGCTGGCGTAAGCCTCGTTGCGTGCAACTATTCGCAGCATGCGGCGCTGGTTGCGATGCATGTGCCAGATCATTAACAGCATCAAGGTGCCGGATAAGATGAAGACTAGGCGATAACGGTCGGCTAGTTTTTCTGCAGCGCGTACTTCCTGCTGGGTGCGTTCCTGCAGCATCTGGTAGAACTCTGCGATGGGCTGCATGATTTGCAGTTTGATCTGGTGGTAGGTCTGGTCATTGACCATCTGACTGGCATGCATGCGCTGTGCCAAGTTAGGCTTTGATTCAATGGTCTTGATGGCACCGTATTCGAGCTGGGTGAGCGCGTCTGAATTGGACTTGGCTTGTTCCAGTTTGCTGATTTCTTCGGTGCTAAAGCCCGAGCGCTGCATTAACTCCATCAAGGGGGTGGCCGTCGTGGTCGACCTTGGGCGTACATCGTTACTATCGACTAGATCCCAATAGATGTTGTGATAATCCAATGGACGAGGTGCGAGACCGTTGCGTATCGCGAGTATTTCCTGATAGTGCTTCTTGTAGACAGGGTCTCCGGTTGCCACATAGCTGCGCACCATATGTGTCAGGTCATCCGAGGTTTGGCGTAACTCGTCCGCCAGAAGAAAAGAGTTATAGCGCCGCTCGTTGGCCAGCTCGATCAGATTGACCGAGCGCACATAGCCGACAAAAGATACCAGCATGACGGCGAAGGCCAGCAGAGTCAGCAGCAGCGTGGGGGTGTAGCGGCTTAACTTGGCGATGGATAGTTCTCGGTGTTGTTGGGCACGCATCTACTGTTCCTTTGTGGATCCGGATGCGTCTGTTCGAGACGCACTATTCAGAACTCACATTAGAGCAATCAGCCACACGTTCAGATGTGTGTATTAGGTGGTAGAAATCCCAGCTTTTCTCAGGCTAGGACTGTGGGACTAGGGAAGTAACTAGAGTGCGTCTGGAAATGGATCGTGGCTCAGGCGCAGTGCGTCATAGACCTTAAGGGCTGCGTAGGCATCGTTGGCGGCGTATAGCAGTTGTGCGTCGCTGAGTTCGTGTTGCGACCAGTTCGAGGTGGTGACCTTGCGTGATTTGGCGAAGCGTTGTCCATAAACTACGGCGACTGCCGCACGTACACCCATCTCCTTGTGATAGCCATGCATGCTGAACACGCGATTGAGGTCTAGCAGTCCGGCGGGTTTGACGCCTAGGCGATTCAGGATGTGTTTGTGGTCAGATTGCAGGCCGAAGCCGACCTTGAGTAGCTGTGCGTCGCTAAGCAACTTGATCAGATAGGGATGCGCGGCGGGATGATGGATCTGGAACAGATAAGCTTCGTCCTGCAAGGCGAACTGCAGCAGGTGTGGGCCGCTGCTGACATCGCCTGTGACGAAGGTGGGTTTGGACTCGGTATCGAAACCCACTGTGCCAGCTGCTAGGATCTTGTCGCAGGCGGCGGCAAACTCAGCCTCGTGCTCAGGAACGTGGATACGCGCCAGCTCTAGGCCGGGGAATAAGGGCAATAGTGCAATCGCCGCCTTATCGGGCACGGGCTTGGTCTTGCTTAGATGCGGTTTCTTCTTTGCGGGAGCAGGCTGGTCAGGAGCGATATCGGACATGGGGTCTAGTGTTGGTAGAGCATAGGGACGCAGGTTAGACCATAGTGGTGCATAAGGCGAGTGGCTATCGTAGCGGGCGAGGGAACTATGCCGCGTGCAGGGTATCCATCTCTGTGACATAGTGGCGCATTCATGCGGTTACCCGCAGCAACATCAAGAGAAAGAACAAGACATGCAGATCAGATTTATTAGCGCTCCAGCCGGCAGTAACAGCTTGTGGCAAAAGATTTTGGCCTTCATCTTCACCACAGTGTTGGTGCTGTTAGCACTAACCTTCTCCGCAGTATTGGTGGTGGTTGTGCTGGTGGTCGGCGCGCTGGCGTGGGCTTATCTGTGGTGGAAGACACGCACATTGCGCAAGCAGATGAAGGAATTCGCGCCGCGTATGGATCGCACCCGTGCCTACGACGCTAAGCAGGAAGAAGTGCAGCGAGGCGGTGTCGTAATAGAAGGGGAAGTGACTCGCGTCGATGTGACCTGAGTTCCGTGCGAGCGGTGGTCTAGGTTTATCCAGCTGAGTCTTGGTTGTGATTCAGATACAGGCACTATGCACTTGCGCCATGTCAGTGAGCCCAGCTAACACTTTTTCTATGCCATCTTGTTTGAGTGTCCGCATCCCTTCGTCTATGCCTATTTGCAGGTATTCAGATCCACTCGAATGCTGTCGCACCATGTGACGCAATGTCGGTGTGGCGCGCAGTAATTCATATAGCCCTATACGTCCCTTGTATCCTCCATTACAGGCTTTGCAGCCTACCGCTTGTTTGAGATATAGCCTCCCATCATCTTGGCCAAAGCGATCACGCCAGTGGCGGATGATAGCCTCTCTTTCGTTCAGCGAAGGTGGGTTAAGATGGGCCGAAAGATGATATTCGATGGCAAGGTCTTCCAGTTCTCGCGCAGATATCTCTTCTTGCTGTGCACAGGCAGGACATATCAGACGAGCAAGGCGCTGCGCGACGATAGCGAGTAATGCGTCGGAAAGATTGAACGGATCGATGCCCAGGTCGATCAATCGTGCTACGGTCTCCGATGCGGAATTGGTGTGTAAGGTCGAGAGCACTAAGTGTCCGGTCATGGATGCCTCTAGCGCGATGCTTGCTGTCTCTTTGTCGCGCATCTCACCTATCATGATGATGTCCGGGTCGGCACGTAGGAAGGCGTGCAATATGTCAGCGAAGGTCAGGCCTATCTTGCTGTTGATCTGTACTTGGCAGAGATGAGGTTGCACGATCTCTACGGGGTCCTCCGCCGTCCATATCTTGCGATCGACGGTGTTCAACTCTTTTAGTACAGAATGTAGCGTAGTGGTCTTGCCGCTCCCAGTAGGCCCGCATACCAGTATCAAGCCATAAGGTCGCTGGAACAGTTCGCGGAACATCTCCATGTCGCGCGCTGACATCCCCAATCGATCAAGCGGCAAGGGTTCGCCGGAAGGTAATACTCGGATGGTGATGAATTCTGTCCCGTGTATGGTGGGAACACTCGCGACACGCAGATCCACTCGCCTACCGTCGCGCAAGGGGAAGGAGATCTTGCCGTCTTGCGGATGGCGCTTTTCGGCGATATCTAATTCCGCCATGATCTTGATGCGTGAGATCACAGCCCTGTGATAGGCGCCGGGAAACTCGGAGAAATGTTCCATGTGTCCATCACGACGAAAGCGGATATCCGATTCTTTACTGCCTTGGAATAGTTCGATGTGGATATCAGAGGCATCTTCTTCTAGGGCATTCAGGATGATCTGATTGACCAGATTGATGATGGCCGAATCGTTCTCAGTAATCTCCTCGTTGACGGTCTCTTTAGCCACCATGAAGTGAGGTGTGCTTTCCAGTGTCTTCTTTGCGAGCGAGCGGAAAGCTTCCTGGCCCTCGATCAGGCTTCGTGGCATACCATGCTTGTTGATGCGTTTTATGATGTCGTTGCGCGGCGCATAGACCAGCTCGGTTCTAAGTCCGGTAAGCATGTTGAAGAACGATCTCTCGCTGGAGGAAAAAGGATCTGAGGTTGCCAAGTACAAGGTGTTGTTACTGAGCGTGACCGGTAGTGCCTGCTTGCTCTGCACTGTATCGAAAGTAACGAGCTTATCGGTCTCCGAGCTGATAGTTAATGACAATATGTCCACCATGATCACACCAGCCTGCACGCACAGTGCGCAGGTCAGATCATCTTTGCTGATGATGCTCATATCGACCAAGATCTGTCCGATAGACTGGTGTTGTAGCTTGCCTTTCATCTGACTGAGTAGCGTCAGATGTTTCTCATTGATGAGATGGTAGTAGACCAAGATATCGCCTAATAGCTGCCCTTGCTGTTCGTAGAGGTGGGCGTCGCCGGTCTGTAATTGTCTGATCTTCTCCAGTAACTCATGTTGCGACTTTACCTTAGGCCATGGGATGCGCGTATCAATGTGTTCGGGGAAAGCGTGTGCTGTCGCTACACTCCGCTTCTTTGTCGATCTGTATTCGATTTGTTCTGAATTAAAACCGAGTACGTCATTTTCGATGGGGACGGCTGTATGTCCGTTGCCATTTTGCGTGAAGGGTAGGATACGGGCCGAGGTGAACGGATCCAATGGATTTGTGTCGAGTAGAGGGAAAAGCGTATCGTGCACCTGCTTGATCGATACGATCTCACTGATGATCTCGAGCGGAAATCCTTCCCGATCTTCTCTATCCTCCAGTAGTAATGAGTTCAGATATTTTAGGGTCTCACTCTCCCCCCAGATCAGTTCTATCCTTTGCAGGATACGTTGATGTCTATCCTGCAGTTTTACGGGGAAGTGCGCCCCCACCTGCTCGAAAGCCTTTGTGATTTTGGGGAAAGAGGTGGTTTCGGTGCTCATTGCCGCTCCCAAAAGTTGTTATAGGGCGATGCTCTATAACTGGAGATTCAATACTGTGTGGATAGAAACCGATAGCGTTAAGACGCAGACAAGATCGACTTCCTCACGGTCAAATTATGCGCCGCTGAGTAAGGGTTGTCTGCATCAAAGTGCACGCACTACATGACTGCCAAGGCTGGCGTAATGAGGACGATAGAGGATTTTTAATGAGGGACGATATGTGAACTGATGCAAGCACTCGACGATTTCTTATCCGCAAAATTCAAGTCGTGATGTGCTCTGCTTCTGATGTGGTGATGATGATGCGGCTACCGTGCATCGCATGGATGATGCCGAAAGCGGCATCCGGCATCTCAGCACGTAGCTTGTCCGCTTCCCATTGTCGGCCCATATAACTCACACGTGCCGAGCTTTCGTCCATCCACTCCAGTATTTCTACACGCTGACCGATATCCGAGGGACGCTTTCCGCGCGGCTTGGCGGGTTTACGTTTGCGGATCAGCATCACGATTCCAGAATGTACGATGGCGCCCACTAGCAATACCGCGATCTGTATCTCGCCTGAAGCGCCCATATAGTCGGCTAATGCTGGATAGAAAAAAGCAAAGCCGATAGCGAAGAGATAGAAACTGCCAATGGCGAATTCGGCAAGGATGCATAAGACACCGAACACCGACCATGAGATGAAATCCATAGATGTACTCCTGTAACAAAGTGTGTGCTATGTGACGGCGAGGCCGTCGGCAAGTTTCGCATTCTAGTTTGCATCTGCCCGCATAAGTACCCTGAACTTTGCTCAACCTTCTATCGCCAGTATCCTAATGGCCATCAACGTGGCACTCACAGGAGAGATAACTATGAAAATTTCGATACCAGTCTGCATGTTGTTGTGTGCTGCATTGTGCTGTGCAAGCAGCACGGTGACGGCAGCTACACCAGTAGCCGCGCGGCATGGCATGGTCGTGAGTGCGCAACATCTGGCCACACAGGTTGGTGTCGATGTACTCAAAGCGGGTGGTAATGCTGTCGATGCAGCAGTCGCGGTGGGCTATGCGCTGGCAGTGGTCTATCCGGCGGCAGGCAATTTGGGTGGTGGCGGGTTTATGACCTTGCAGATGGCCGATGGCCGGAAGTCTTTCCTAGATTTTCGTGAGCAAGCGCCCTTGGCTGCACATGCGAATATGTATTTGGACAGCGCGGGCAAGGTGATACCGGGCGCTAGCACGCTGGGATATCTCGCGGTAGGTGTGCCGGGTACGGTGTCTGGTTTGGAAATGGCACGCAGCCGTTATGGCAGTTTGTCCCGTGCACGTTTGATTTCGCCCGCCATCCGTTTGGCTAGCAAAGGTTTCGTGTTGCGTGCCGGCGACATTACGATGTTGCATACCGCTACCGAGGCGTTTCGCAACGATGCGGCCAGTGCGGCCATCTTCCTCAAGCAGGGCCAGCCTTATCAGGTTGGCGATACCTTGCGTCAGCTCGACCTTGCACACACCTTGCGTTTGATACGCGATCACGGAGCGGCGGGTTTCTATCAGGGCGAGGTTGCGCAGTCGCTGGTGGCAGCTAGCAAGGCGGGGCAGGGCATAATCACGCAAGCTGATTTAGACGGCTATCGCGCGAAATTCAGGCAGCCAGTGGAGTGCAGCTATCGTGGTTACGGCATTGTCTCCGCGCCGCCTCCGAGTTCAGGGGGGGTGACCTTGTGTGAGATGCTCAATATATTGGAAGCTTATCCATTGGCTGAACTGGGCTATCGTTCCGCACAGTCCATGCAGTATCAGATCGAAGCGATGCGTCACGCGTATGTAGATCGCAACAGTTATCTGGGCGACCCAGATTTCGTCAGTAATCCTGTCGAGAATTTGTTGGACAAAGATTACGCGGCACGCATACGTGAGCAAATTTCACCCCAGCAAGCCGGAGATTCGCACGCGCTCAAACCCGGCGTGGCCCCGCACGAGGGCAGTAACACCACGCATTACTCTATCGTGGACCGCTGGGGTAATGCGGTGGCGGTCACCTACACACTGAACGATTGGTTCGGCGCCAAGGTCACTGCGGCTGGCACGGGCGTGTTGCTTAATAACGAGATGGATGATTTCACCAGCAAGGTGGGTGTGCCCAATCAGTTCGGATTGATGCAGGGTGCGGCTAATAGTATTGCGCCGGGTAAGCGCCCGCTCAGTTCGATGTCGCCCACTATCGTGACGCAGAATGGCAAGCCTATGCTGGTGCTGGGTACGCCGGGCGGCAGTCGCATCATCACCGTGGTGTTGCTGACCATCTTGAACGTCATCGACTATGGCATGGATGTGCAGCAGGCGGTGGATGCGCCGCGCTTCCATCAGCAATGGTTGCCCGACTTCACCAATCTAGAAGCTGCTGCGATCAGCGATGACACACGCGCCACCTTAGAAAGTTGGGGGCAAAAGTTCGGTCCGCCGCAGGCGGCTAACCATGTTGCCGCCATCATAATCGGTGCTCCCGCATTAGGTGCTGAGCCAGTGGGCAAGAACCGCTATTACGGTGCCAATGACACGCGCCGCGATACCGGTTTGGCGCTGGGTTATTGACGGTGTCAGCAACAAGATTAAATCTTAGTTAAAGTCACAAGCTAGTCTACAGGGTGAAATTTTTTATTTTTGTACACCCAGTTATTGAGTAGAATTCCCAACCCAGTGTGTGCAATCTTGGTAGAAGAAAATATGAAGACGATCGATATGAGCAGAGTAGGCCGATACGCCATCGTAGTCACACAGATGATGCTGTTGTGTGCGTGTAATACCCTCGCGCCCAGTACTACATCAAGTCATACCGCTACCGATAAGCCAGCCAGTAATACCAAGCCTGCAGTCCCAGCTTCTGCCGTCGTAAGTGAACCTACCCTCAATGAGCACAATGTGATTCAGCCCAGTGCCGCAATCGCCAAAGCAGGCTTGGAAGTCAGCTATAACGTCAAACATATGACTTATGGCAAAGAGGACTTGATGCAACTCTCGCTGGTGTTCAGAAACACCAACAACACACCCCTTGCGGTTACACCTAAGGTGACCATCACCGATGGTAAGGGAGTAAATGTCCCTGTTTACTCCAAGCGAGTATTCGATAAGGTGGCGGCCAAGATGATCGCTGGTAGCAAGAAAGGTGCGAATAGCAATGCTATCCAAGAACAATTGGAATGGGATAAGGCGTTCTGGTTAGGTAAAAATTTCACCATCCCTGCGGGGGGCATACAGATAGGAGGCTTGGTCTTCCACAATGCAGCACCTGTTTATCCGATGAAGTTGGTGGTGTCTAGCGATGGCCATGCCTACCAATTCGCCATTAACGATCCTTCAGGTACTGCAGCCGCGGCACCGGAAAATAATAAAGCCAGCGAGTGTCACTCGCCGGCTCTGGGTACTGCTTTATACGTAGGCTCAGATCCCGCCTGCCGTAAATAAAAACTCAAACCTTGGGGGGTGGAGCCTTCTTGGGTTTCTTCTCTTCCTTGTTCTTGCGCTGTTGTCCTTTAGCCATGATCATTCTCCTTGTGTAGTGGCGCCGCTATCTTAATCTCGATTTAGGAAAAAGATAGTGCTTTCGTGCTGACTATCAGTCGGATGTGATGAGGTCTTGCGCGACATCTGTCAAGGTTGCGGTAGAGAGGTCTTTCAGCGCCACATGTCGTGCATCGTCCAAGCGGGTGTAGTGTTTGCCCAATGCGCGTAGATAGCTGGGGTCGTAGTGGAATTCCAGCAACTCTTCCACTAGCGTGCCGAACTGTTGTGCTTCTACTAAAGCGATCCAATGTTCGATGCGTTTCTGTCCTTGGAACTGGTGCAGCATCTGCAACAACAACATGAGTTTTTGCGGTGCTTCTATCAGATGACGATAGTCCGTCTGTAACAAATCCAATCGTGCCGCGTTGGCAGTATCCATCATCACGCAAGCGCTGCTATGCATGACCTTATGCAGCGAACTGGGCAGTACGATGCGACCTATTTTGTTGCTCTCGGCTTCTACATAGACAGGATGGCTGGCATCAAATCTTTGCAGCGTGCTGACCAGCTGTGTCTCGAACCATTTCTGAGTGGGCTGTGGCTGTTCGGGTAAGCCACCCAGAATAGAGCCACGATGCTGCGCTAAACCTTCTAGGTCTAGTACCTGCGCGCCAGCCTCGCTCAGCGCAGCGAGCAAGCGACTCTTGCCTGAACCGGTCGCGCCACAGACTACGCGGTAGTCATATTGCGCGGGCAGGGTCTCCAACTTCTCCAGTACGTCGCGGCGATAGCTCTTGTAGCCTCCTTCTAATTTGTGTGCCGCCCAACCGACCTGTGCGAGGATGATGCTCATCGCACCACTGCGTTGTCCGCCGCGCCAGCAGTAGATGAGCGGTTTCCAGGATTTCGGATGGTCGTGAAAGACGGTTTCCAGATGATGCGCGATGTTCTTCGCCACCAGTGCGGCACCGACTTTGCGCGCCGCGAAGGGGGAGACCTGCTTGTACAGCGTGCCCACGGTGATGCGCTCTTCGTTGGAGAACACTGGGCAGTTTATCGCCCCGGGGATATGGTCATCGGCGAATTCAGCCGGGGTGCGCACGTCGATGATTTCGTCGAATTCGCCAAGCTGTGATAAGTTCGCTGTTCTAAATAACATACGCAGTGGAAATAAAGATGGAAGAATTGAAATTGACCCGATTGTCGCACGGTGGCGGATGCGGCTGCAAAATCTCTCCTGCTTTATTGCACGAGATATTGGGTGAGGCGCAGAAGAAGTTGCCTTTCCCCGATCTGTTGGTCGGCATCGAGAGCAGCGACGATGCGGCGGTGTATCGACTGAATGACACTCAGGCCATCATCGCCACCACAGATTTCTTTATGCCCATTGTTGATGATGGTTACGACTTTGGCCGCATCGCAGCGACCAATGCCTTGTCCGATGTCTATGCTATGGGTGGCACGCCTATCTTGGCACTCGCCATCGTCGGTATGCCTATCAACAAAATGTCGGTCGAGTCTATCCGCGCCATCTTGCAGGGTGGCGAAGCGGTATGTCGTGATGCGGGCATCCCCATCGCTGGCGGACATTCCATCGATGCGCCCGAACCCATCTACGGTTTAGTGGCACTGGGTGTCGTGCATCCCGATCAGGTGAAGAAGAACAGCGCGGCTCGTGCGGGCGATGTGCTTATTTTGGGTAAAGGCTTGGGCGTAGGTGTGTTGGCAGCCGCGCTGAAAAAAGAGCTGCTCAATGCAGCGGGTTATCAGCAACTGATAGATACCACCACCAAACTCAATAAGGTCGGTAGCGCATTAGCGCCTATGCCTGCGGTGCATGCGCTCACTGATGTGACCGGCTTCGGTCTGCTCGGACATCTATTGGAGATGTGTCGTGGTGCTGGCTTAACGGCTGATGTCGTATTCGACCAAGTGCCGGTGTTATCTGAGGCATTGCCGCTCGCACAGCAAGGCATAGGCCCCGGCGCGATAGAGCGCAATATGGCCAGTTACGGACATGAGGTGGACTTTGCGGAACATGTGCCGGTCTGGCAACAGCGCTTGCTTGCTGATGCGCAGACCAGCGGCGGCCTATTGGTTGCAGTTGCGCCCGAGGCGGCAGATGAAGTGTTGCGTGCGTTTGCTGCCGCAGGTTTCACACAGGCTGCCGTGATCGGCCAGATGCGCGAAGGTGCCGGTAGGGTGGCGGTGCGCTAAGTTCTGTCGCTATTTCGCAGGATTAGTTTGGGCATAAAAGAAGTCGCGGTATTTCATGTCTTCGGTGAGCATGTGTTCGACTAGGGTGTGTTTAATCTTGAGTCCCGCATCGATTAACTCATATTCACTGCTATCGTCGAATTTGAAGCGATCGCAGATCTCGCTCAACACTTGCAATATCTGCGCATGTATCTGTGCGTGGATATGGGTCTCGGGATATTGCCACTCTTTGAATAACTGCTCCTCGCTGCTGAAGTGCTGTTGGGCATCGGTATAGATGGCGCTCATGGCGGCGCGGATGTCGGGCAAGGGCATGCGCCACAAGATGCATTTGTTCAGCTCGTTGACGAGCTCTATAAAGTGCTGGTGCTGCGCGTCGATATCTGGAATACCCACACTCATGCTCTCGTCCCAGTCCAGCCGCCAAGGGCTCAGGTCAGACGCTGATGACATAGCTCTTCTCTTTGAATAGTTTGTTACAGGCGTCGACTACGGCGCTCTCATAGACGGTGCCTCGGCCGCGATCTATTTCTTCTAATGCCGCTGCCACACCTAGTCCGGGACGATAGGGGCGATGTGAGGCGATGGCTTCGACCACGTCCGCTACGGCTAAAATTTTTGCTTCTATGATGATCTGGTCGCCGTGCAATGCCTGCGGATAGCCGCTACCATCCAAACGTTCGTGATGTTGCAAGATCATCAGAGCGATAGGCCAGGGGAAATCCCCGTTCTTCAAGATCTCGTAACCGGCCATAGCGTGTTGTTGAATCATTTGGTATTCGATGGGTGATAAGCGTCCCGGTTTGCTGAGGATTTCAGCGGGCACGCGTATCTTGCCGATGTCATGGATCATGCCGCCCAGTCTTATGCCCTCCACCACATTCTCAGGCAACTCCATCTCTTTGGCGATGCTCACCGCTAGATTGGCGACGCGGCGCTGATGTCCGGCGGTATAAGGGTCGCGCATCTCGACGATAGAAGCCAGTGCGGCGACAAAGTCCACCAGACTATCTTTCAGTCTGCGCTCACTTTCCAGCAGCTTAAGTTCGGTATCGCGGCGCTCTCTGGCGAGCTTGGCAGCTGTGAGTGCATGATTGAGCGCCTCGGGTAAGCGTGCCAATCTATCTTTGAGAATGTAATCTTGCGCGCCGCCTTTCATGAGCTGTACCGCTTTGACTTCGCCTATGGTGCCGGTAACGATGATTACTGGGATTTGTGGGGCGACAGCCCGAACATGGGCCAGCGCCTCGCTACCGTTATAGGTGGGGAGGTTGTAGTCGGCCAATATCACATGTGGCTGGAACTCGCGTACTTGGGTGTGAAAGTCGGGCTCGGTGTCCACACAGCGCCATTCAAGATCCAAGCCGCTACGCCGCAGCACATCGAGCTGCAGTTCGGCGTCGCTAGGGGTGTCCTCTAGAGAGAGCACACGGATCTTGTGGTCGGGATTCATTTTTGGACCGGAGGATGATTGAGGAACACCCAGTACATGCCCAATTGCGCCACTTGCTCCATAAACTCATCGAATTCGACCGGCTTGGTAATGAAGCTGTTGGCACCTAAATCATACGCACTGACGATGTCGCGTTCTTCCTTGGAGGAAGTGAGCACGACCACGGGCATACACTTGGTCTGATCGTGAGTACGTATCGCACGCAGTACTTCTATGCCATCAACTTTGGGGAGCTTTAGGTCCAGTAGAACGACCTTGGGAATGTCTTTGCCGTTGCGTGTCGCATAGGGGCCGGTGCAGAACAGATAATCCAAGGCCTCTTGGCCATCTTTTACCCAGTGCACGGTATTGCTTAGATTGTGTTTCTTGAAGGCACGCAATGTCAGTTCTGCGTCGGTCGGATTGTCTTCGACCAGTAACACGGTTGGTACGGGATGTATCTCAGTCATGATGAGGCTCCTTGTCTGGGATGGAAAAATAGAAGGTCGCGCCTTTGCCGAGTTCAGCTTCGGCCCAGATGCGTCCGCCGTGACGGTTGATGATACGTTTGGCAATCGCCAAGCCTATGCCGGTGCCGGGAAACTCGTTGATACCGTGCAGTCTTTGGAATACGCCGAAAAGTTTGTCCGCATATTTCATATCGAATCCCACGCCGTTATCGCGCACATGGAAGATAGTCTCGCCCCCGTCTGTCTGCATGCCGATTTCGACCTTAGGCTCTACGTTTTTGCCGCAGAACTTTATCGCGTTGGCAATAAGGTTTTCCCATACTTGATGTAGCAGGGCAGGATCGCCATGCACTCGGGATAATAAGTCTATCGTGACTGTGACGTTGTTCTCGGTACCCATACTATTCAGTTCATCTAAGACCTTGTGTGCCATGGCATCCATGTCGACTTCCTGTGTCTTCAACTCCACCCTTCCTGCGCGAGAGAAGTGCAGGATGTCATCTATCAATGTGGCCATTCGTACCGTATTGGAACGCACCACATTGAGCAGGCGTTGACCCTCCTCGTCCAACTTGTCCGCATAGTCTTCGAGCAGGATGTTGGAGAAGCCATCAATGGCGCGCAACGGGGTGCGCAGATCGTGTGAAACCGAGTAACTGAACCCTTCCAGATCGGCGTTGGCTTGGAGGATGGCGTCGCTGATCTTCTTCTTTTCGGTGACATCTTGGAAAGCTCCGTTCAGTCGTATCACTTTACCATCCTGTAGTGTGGCATTACCCAGCGAACGTACCCAGCGGTGCCTGCCTAGGCTCGTGATAATTGGGAGTTCCAAATCCCAAGGTGAGCCATCCTTGATGGCTGCATCGATAGCCGCTTGGATGACGGGTCTGCCTTCCGGTGCATAGTATTCGATGGTATCTGCCAAGCCGAGGGGGGTGTCCGGGTTCAGTTCGTGTATACGATAGACTTCGTTGGTCCAGCTCAGGCTATTTTTTATCAGATCAACTTCCCATCCGCCCACATGTGCGATATCCGCCATTTGTTGCAGTATCTCGGTCTGCCGTTCCGATAGTGCCTTTACATATTCTTGCACCTTGGCTGAGAGTGCATGGAAGTTGCGCGCTAGATTGCCTATTTCATCGTTTCTGTCCAACTCGTTCAGCTGAGGGAATACGTCAGCATCAACGTCATATCGAGAAATCGCATTGGTCAGGTTGCGCAAAGGTCGCACGATATCTAGCGTCTGATAGATGGTGAATGCAACGATAATCAACAGTAATAAGGCGATGAACTGGTAGAGCATCGTGCTAGCATCCTCTATCACTCGTTTGGAGTAATCTAACGCGATTTGTCTAGCGATGATGTGATATTGCATCAGATCGTCGAGTGATGCATGCACCATACGCATCTTGCGCGCCACGAGTTCGATGGCTTTTTGCTGCATGACCGTATCATGTGCATCTATCGCCGCGACTAATGCCAAATAGGCATCTGTAAGTCCGGTACGTGCCAGTGCGAAATTTGCCAGCACGCTGTCATCCATCGCACTGTCTTCGTATCCTTCTTTGTTCAAACTTTCTAAGTCCTTATCATTTAAGGATTGCTCTAGTTGCTTGAACAGAGTGTTGATATGGGCATCCCCGTTCATAATCTTTTGTGCCGTGAGCGGACTGGGCCTAGCGAAGTGTTCCAGCACTACGGTCCAGCGATCTTGGGTTAGCAGCAGTAACTCCTTGGTAATCTCTACTGCTTGTTGATGGCGTTGGTTGTGCAGTGTGATGTCGTGATCAATATGAGTAGCGTAGCGCTGGAAAGTGAAGAGCCCACCACTGATCAACAGGATGAATAGGAACCAAGGACCGATCAGTCTGGCAGACAGGCTTAGTCTCATTGTCTATCCTCCCTAATCAGTACCGATTGCGGACGTGCTGCCTTTAGAAAGTCACTTGCTAGTAGGTTTTCTAGGGAAGCAGTAGCTTGGGGCGCTTTGCCATGCCGGTACAACCACTCTGCTTCCATATCCATGGATTGGACTAAGGCATTGTCTAGCCGTAGTTGCAACTGGATGTTGTTCCATACTTGACGGTCATCGTCAGTCGCGGGGCGCTGCCAATGGCGCATGGCAAGCGCCAAGGCCAAGTCTGGATGGGTGTCGATATAACGCTCTGCCTTTACCATCGCGCGCATCAAACGATATAAGGATTCCGACCTTTGTGTGACGAACTGCTGGGTGGTGACCAATATGCTGATTTCGCTATACATGGATGAGTCGAACAGGAGGGTGCTGCCGGCAGGGGAGAGGCTTTGCGCCTTACCCACAAAAGGCCAGCGCGTCATCACCGCTGCAACTTTCCCAGTCGCTAATGCGGCGGGTGTGTCGGCATGGGGCATGTCGATGAGGGTGACTTGATCTGACTTTACGTCGTCATCCTCAAGCAATCTATTCAGTAAGGTGGCTTGATAGGTGCCGAAAGTCACTCCTATCCGTTTACCCTTAAGATCCTTCATTTTTTCGACGCCCAAGTCGCGACGCACCACGACGGCAGAGTTCTTGTTGCTACGGTGTAGGGTAGAGAGGATGCGCACTGGTGCGCCGTTCAATGCAGCAATTACCACTGGAGTTTGATAGACCGTGGCGATATCGGCTTTACCATCCAGCACGGATTGCAGCGCATTTTTGCCTGAGGAGTGCCGCTGATAGCTAACGTTTAGACCTTCATCCTTTAAGTAGCCCTGAGTGTCAGCGATATAGAGTATAGAGAAGACAATCTGGTCTGCGTCCGCAATGACTATCTGTTCGGTGGTGGTGGGGGATTGCTTGTTGAACGAGACATAGCCCACCATTGCCAGTAGTAGGCAAGACAGAATGATATATCTGTATAAACGCTTATTCATATCCTATGAAGCTAGGCTTCCCCCTTATGACATTGGGTGCAGGTCTGACTATAAGCTCCAGCGCCTAACGCTTAACAGTGAAGTAAGCAGCAAAAGAGGCGCTTATCCCTGTTATCGGCACAGTTAAGAAAAACATGAGGGGCGCAAGGTGGAAATTAAATCGCCCCACGTCCGTTCAGAAACTCTCCCATGGCTTGATCGGCATGGTTGATATGTTCCATCAGCCAGTCTTTGATGGTGTGCATCACCAATAACTCATTGCCTTTAGCCATTTGAGCGTGTAGGTGCTGCAACTCCTCGATCAGAGTATGGTGCATGTGGCGGTGGGCATCGATATCGGGATAGTCATGTGCTGCCATATAACTCTCTTCGAAGACGAAATGCTTTTGTGTCGCCGCGACCAGTGCATCGAAACGTGTCAAACATGCACTCGCATCGTTGCCTTCCATCCATGACTTGTGCAACTCATTGACCTGCTGGACGAGTGCGCGATGTTGGGCATCGATTTCTGCGATGCCCAACTGATGCAGCTGATCAGTGACGATCAGTGGCGCATCCTTTAAGCGCCCTCCATCGAAGAGACGATACGTGTTCTTGCCAGCTTGTTTACTCATATACATGGCTTGGTCGGAGGCGGATAGCAGCCCATCCATGGTGTTGGCGTGTAGCGGGAAGATGCTGATGCCGACGCTCAACCCTACGCAACTCTCCATACCGTTGTGATGGGACATCTTCATCTCGAATGCTTGCACTAATTTCTCTGCGACGACTGCGGCATGATTGGGCGATTCCAGATTGCACAAGATGATGGCGAACTCGTCGCCGCCGAAGCGCACCACGGTGTCGGATTCGCGCACACAGGCCAACAATCGCTGTGCAGACATCTTCAGTACTTCGTCGCCAGCTTCATGACCGAGTTGGTCATTGACTTGCTTGAATCCGTCCAGATCCGCGAACAGCAAGGCCACATAACTGGAGTCACGTTTTGCTTGTGAGAGTGCATGCGAGAAGCGGTCGAAGAATAGCGTCCGGTTGGGCAGACCAGTGAGTTTGTCATGGTAGGCAAGATAGCTGATCTTGTGTTCCATCTTCTTGCGATCATCGATATCAAGATTCACGCCTATCATTTTGCGCGGTCTGCCTTGGGCGTCAAAATCCACACATTTTCCGCGTCCCTGTATCCAACGATGATGGCCATCCTTGGTGCGCATGCGGAACTCGGCGATGAAGTTCTCCTGATGTTGGCTCAGCTCTTCCTGCAAGGTTGCCATCACTTGCTCACGGTCATCTGGATGGATATGGGCTAGCCATTCTTGCTGTGAAGCTGGAAATTCGTCGGCTTGATAGCCAAGCATGGTGTAGTACTGCGGACTGAATTTAGCTGCGCCACTCTCCATATCCCACTCCCACACGGACTCTTGGGCGCCCTCCAAGGCCATCTGTAGCATGAGTAGATTGTTCTCCGTCTCTATCTTGGCGAGCTTGCTTTCGGTGATATCGAGCAATGTTCCAATGATTTTGTAAGGTGTGCCAGCTTCATCGCAGATCTGCATGGCGCAGCAATTCACCCAGCGCACCTCTGACGCGGAACGTCGCAAGCGTATTTCGCGTTCGCAGATGGATTTACCTTGGCGCAATTCAGCTAGGCTGTTTATGAAATGATCTAGATCTTCCTCGTGCACATGTTGCGAGAGAAAGTCGACGGGGTTTATTCCTTCTTTAGGGTAGGGAACGTCTAGGATGCGCATAGCCTCATCAGAGCAATGCAGGGTGTCGGTAGAGAGCAGCCAATGCCAACTGCCTAGGTGTGCAATGCGTTCGGCCTGTCTTAGCAATTCATCTTGTTCTTTGAACTTGAGCGCGTTCGCCTTGTGTTCCGCTTGCTGGCGGGCTCTATCTAGTGCGTGTCGCACCGCATCAGGCAGTCTGCCCAAGCGGTCTTTGAGTACGAAATCTATCGCGCCGTCTTGCAAGAGTTGAACGACCTTTTCGTCACCCAGCGCGCCGGTGACGATGATGACGGGTGTGTCGGGATAGTATGTTTTGGTATATCTGAGGGCACTACCGCCGTCGTAAGTCGGCAAGCTGAAATCGGCCAATACGATGTCAGGTGCAAATTCACGCAAAGCTAAGTGGAATCCACTCTCGGTGTCTTCTAAGCGCGAACTGAACGTTAAGCCGGCGCGTTTAAGCGTGTGTTCAATCAGCTCCGCATCGCTAGCGTTGTCTTCTAGTAGCAGTATCTTGGTCATTTCCCTATCCATACATGGCAGGCTAGCCTCACCCAAAAAAATTTCGGGCAAGGGCTGCGTGGGCGTCACATGTGGTGGATATCGGTAAAGGGCCGCGAAACTTTAGAAAAAAACTGGCTAAGGTACTTTCAGTAACCTAAGAAACGAGCACCTTGGTAGAACAGCAGACTGAGTAGCCAAGCCAAGCCTAGCGACCAGAAGATGGAGAAGAGCATAAAGGCGTTGTCCTTCGATTCGCTCTTGAGAGTGGCGATGGTGGACAAGCAAGGTGTGTAGATTAGGGTGAACAACATGAAGCTGTAGGCCTGTACCCAGTCGAGTTGGTGGGCGAGTGCGCCCCCAAGAGCATTGCCGGAGAGACCGTAGATCACGGCTAGCGAACCGATGACGATCTCTTTGGCGACGAAGCCGAAGATCAGCGCGATGGTCAGTTCAGGGGTGATGCCTATCGGCGCAAATAGTGGATGCAGCCAGTCACCTATCATGCCGGACAGTGTGTCACTGCTAGCGGGCACCGCGGAGAAGGGGATGTGGGTGAGCAACCAGACCAGAACCACACCGGCGATGATGAATTGGGTGGCGCGGCGCAGGAAATGCGTGACCTCATGCCAACCGCGCAGCCACATCTGGCGCAGTGTGGGGAAGCGGTAGGGCGGCAACTCCAACACGAATGGCTCACTATTTTTAAATTTATTTTTGAACAAGAGCGCGGTAAGAATGGCAGCGCCGAAGCTGAACAGATACAAGCTGAATAGCACCAGTGGCGCCGCTTGTGGACTGAATAGCGCGGCGGTGATGAAGACGAATACCTGCAGACGCGCCGAGCAAAGCGAAAAAGGAATGACCAGCATGGTGAGTAGTCGCATCGCACGCGAACGCATCACCCGTGTGCCCATCAGCGCCGGCACATTGCAGCCGAAGCCCATCAGTAACATGACGAAGCCGCGCCCATCCAGCCCCAGTTTCGCCATCAGCGCGTCCATCAGGAAGGCGGCGCGCGATAGATAGCCGCTGTCTTCTATGATGGCCATGAATAAGAAGAACAGCACGATGATGGGTACGAAGGCGGCGACCGTGCCGACACCGTTATAGATACCATCTAGCAGCAAGCCTTGTAGTGGTGTCGGTAACCCAGTAAGCGTAGGAGCTAGGACTGAATCATGTAGCCAACCGAAGCCTGCGGCGATGCCGATTTGCATAGGCTGACCAAACAGGAAGATGCCTTGGAACAATAGATACATGATGGCGAAGAAGATGGGCAACCCCAGCAGCGGATGTAGCATCAATTTATCCAGCCGTTCGGTGAGATTGTCCGGCAGACGGGAAGGTACTTGTACCGCATGCTTCATCAGGCGTGCCATCTCACGTTCGATGTGCTCGTCTTGCTCTAACTGGCTGCGCAACTCTTCGGCCATGCCTGGGGTGCGGTAACGTAACGCGTTGGTGATCGCATGCATGGCCTCCTGATAGCCCATGCCGTATTTCCCCGTTAGCAGAAAAATAGGTAGCCCCAACATCTCAGCCATTTTGGCGCAGTCTATGGTGATGCCGAACTTCTTGGCCTCGTCCGACATATTGAGCAACACCACGATGTTCATATTGAGTTGCTTGAGCTGTAACAGCAGACTCATCTGACGTTCGATCTGGGTGGCGTTAAGTATCACCAGTGTGAGATCGGGTACGTTGTCGTGCAGGAAGTGGCGCACGACTTGCTCATCGTCAGAATAGCCGTGCAGATCATATATACCCGGCAGATCGATGATCTCGACCATGTCGCCACCTAGCAATATCTTGCCGCTAAGTAGCTCTACCGTGATGCCTGGCCAATTCCCGACGCGCGCCGAACCGCCAGTCATGCGGTTGAATAGCGTGGACTTGCCGGTGTTGGGCATGCCTATGAGTGCAATGCGCTTCATTTGTTTAGCCTTGTTGGGCGGTGGTTGCGGTCGTTGAAGTTCATGGTTTTGATACCTTGATCTTTGCCGCTTCGGTGCGGCGCAGCATGATGTCGGTCGTGCCTATGCGCACTTGTAGTGGCCCAGAGAAGCTGGCTTTGCGTATCAGTTCTATCTGTTTGCCGGTGCGGAATCCCAGTGCAAGCAATCGTTGATGCAGCGCTTCTTCGGCGTGGATCGATACGATGGTGGCGGTTTCGCCGATATGCAAAGAAGCTAGGGTGTTGGCAGGCATGACAGCGGGCGGTTGCGTGAGTGGCCGCATTATTCCACAGCCATGCCATTCTTGTCGCGCAAGCCTTTGGTGCGGTCAGGGTGATTGGGTTAGAATGCGCGCTTTCGATCCAAGCGTAGAAGAACATGATCAAGGGCAGCTTAGTCGCAATCGTTACCCCCATGCTGGAAGACGGCACTCTGGACCTGCCCGCGTTTCGTGGGCTCATCGATTTCCATATTGCACAAGGTACGGATGGCATCGTGGTGGTTGGCACCACGGGTGAATCGCCCACGGTAGATGTGGAAGAGCACGAGTTGCTCATCGCTGAGGCAGTCAAACATTCTGCCAAACGTATTCCCATCATCGCCGGTACGGGTGCCAATTCGACCAAGGAAGCGATAGAGCTGGCATCCTTCTCCAAGCGAGCCGGTGCCGATGCTTCTTTGACTGTGGTGCCCTATTACAACAAGCCTACTCAGGAAGGTCTGTACCAGCATTTCAAAGCAATCGCCGAAGCTGTCGATATGCCTCACATCCTATACAACGTGCCCGGTCGTACTGTTGCCGACATGAATAACGACACGGTGTTGCGCTTGGCGCAGATCCGCAACATCGTTGGTATCAAGGACGCAACGGGTAATATCGAGCGCGGCAGTGATTTGTTGGCGCGTGCGCCCAAAGACTTTGCCATCTATAGCGGCGACGATGCCAGCACCTTGGCGCTGATGTTGTTGGGCGCACATGGCACCATTTCAGTGACGGCTAACGTCGCGCCCAAGTTGATGCATGAAATGTGTGTCGCTGCGTTGCAGGGGGAAGTCGAAAAGGCTCGCGCTATCAACTTCAAGCTGTTGGGCTTGCACAGACACTTGTTTGTCGAATCCAATCCTATCCCAGTCAAATGGGCGGTGGCACGTATGGGTCAAATGCTCAACACCCTGCGCTTGCCCCTCACTCCATTGTCTCCTTCGGCACATGCCCAAGTCGAACAAGCGATGCTGCAAGCCGGCGTCATCACTAAATAATCAGGTCTGGAGTCAGGATGAAGTTCATTAATGCAAGTTTCGCGTCGGTATGTCTATTGGCTTTTGCTGGGTGCAGTCTGTTTTCAGGTCAGCAGGCCGATTACAGTAAGGGCGCAACGCAAATGCCCGCACTGGAGGTCCCTCCCGACTTGACTCGTCCTGCAACCGTGGATACTTATAAGGTGCCGCAGGTGGTATCCGAGGCTCCGGCGCTTGCAGGCGCGACTTCAGCTGATGTTGCGATGCAGATTGAAGAGTCCGGCATAAACAGTATTCTAATCAAAGATGCTTTTGATAGAAGTTGGCGCCGTGTCGGACTGGCACTGGAAAGTTTGCAATTGCAGCTGGACGACAAAGACCGCAGCAAGGGTATCTATTATTTAAAACCCATCGCGGCGGGTGGTCGGTTCGTGTTGCCCAATGAAGCGGGCGTCGCTGCTAGTGTCTATCGCGTGCAGGTCAAAGACGGTGGCATCAGTTGCAGTGTCACTGTGGCTGCAGCGGACGGTATGAGTGATGACGGCAGCAAGGTCATATTGGACGCGCTGTACAAAAACATTCAACCTTAAAGTATGCGTTTTGCCTCGCTAGGAAGCGGTAGCGAAGGGAACGGCCTATTGGTCGAAGTGGGCGAGAGCCGAGTCTTGATGGATTGTGGTTTTGGTCTACAGGACTCGATTACCCGTTTGGCACGCTTGGGTATCACACCTGAACAATTGTCGGGCATCGTCGTCACCCATGAACACGGCGATCACATCTCTGGTGTGGCTAAACTGGCGCGACGCTACGGTATCGCGGTTTGGTTGACCCACGGCACTTTGCGCGCCCAAGCCAAGGCCTTCGCCAATATCCCAAAATTACATGAGATCGATGCTCATGCACCATTTTCGATTGGTGACATACAGGTGCAACCCTATCCAGTTCCACACGACGCTGCCGAGCCTGTGCAATATATCTTCGGCGATGGTGCGCGCCGTTTAGGTGTACTGACCGATGTGGGATGTAGCACGCCGCATATCGAAGCTACGTTGAGCGCTTGTGATGCACTCGTGCTGGAATGCAATCACGATAGCGAGATGCTTGCCAATGGTGACTATCCCTATAGCTTGAAACAGCGTGTCGGCGGCCGTTATGGTCATCTGAATAATCAACAATCGGCGCAGATACTAGCGAATCTTGACGTCAGCCGTTTGCAGCATCTTATAGCCGCTCACCTTAGTCATAAAAACAATACGCCGGAATTGGCGGTAGCCGCGTTGAGCGGGGTGTTGGGATGTGCGCAAGAATGGGTGAGTGTGGCGAGCCAACTAGACGGATTTGATTGGCGGCAGATCAGTTAAGGTAGCTTTGATAGGCAAAAAAAGCCGGCTTGCGCCGGCTTTTTTCATTGGGCCAAGCACCGCTGATATTGCTTATCAGTGTTTACGGTGAGTGGAATTCTGATTACTCAAGCTAAGGTATGGCCTGCCACGGCGTAGCCATGAAATTAGCAATAGCATGGAAAAGATTGCGATCCCGCTAAAGGCAGGATGTTTAACGGCTATGACTATCGGCCAAAGGCTGATACGGGTGGCGGTTCTTAATGCCTCGTGTTGACTGATGTAATCGGCCAGCGGAGGCGAATAGTCGTAATACAGCGCTACGAATGCGCGCCCCGGTGCGTTGGTCAATAGATATTGATCACGAAATGCTCTTAATGTGACGACTTCATTTGCCAGAGGGCTGCCATAGGCGGCCGTGGCGATGAAACAGCAGTTGTAACACTTGCTCCCGCTGCCCCCCGTGCTTGGCGAGATGTTGTCGAACCTTGCGACACAACGGGTAATGCTGGTCAGTAAAGTCACGCTACCCGTGCTACAGGCGGCATCACCACTCCAGCCCATGAATTTTGATCCGTTCCCTGCAGTTGCAGATAACGCTATCGTCGTGCCCAGCGGGAATATCGCCTGACAGGCTGCACCGCATGAGATGCCAGATGGCGTGGAGGTCACGGTACCGAATCCGGTTCCCGACTTCGCAATCGTAAGTGTGCCCGCGCCGCCAATCTCAGTAACACTGTTGGCTGCGGTGTTGGTCACATAAGCATGATTCCCATCTGGGCTGATAGCAACACCTGTCGGCCCGCTTCCTACAGTGACGGGCGTGAGCGAACTAGTTGGGAGATAGATAGCGCTTATGGTGTTGTTCCCCTTGTTAGCGACAAAAGCAGTGGCCCCATCCGGACTAATAGACACGGCTGTAGGGAGATTGAATCCCGCAATCGTGCCGGTGACCAAGCCGCTCGTGGTCGAAATCACACTCACAGTATTGTCGGTCTGATTGGAAACGTAGGCCTTGTTACCATCGGGAGTGATAGCAATGCCGGTGGGTGTCACCCCTACGGGGATGCGCGCTGCAATCTCCTGTCCAGTCTTTGCGTCTAGCACCGCTACGACGCCTAGTGTGGATGGTGTCGTCGTATCGTTGACTGCCACATACACTTTCGTCCCATCTGGGCTGGGCGCTATGCCGAGGGGGGCGAAACTGGCGCCAAAAGTTAATCCAGGTAGAGGCGTCTTACTGGCTATGTTCGCGACAGTAACAGCTCCTCCCAAATGATTGTCGGAAGCGTATAACAACTCGCCATCTGGGCTGATGGCCAAGCCTTGTGGGTTGTCGTAGGTGCCGCCACCTGCAACGAAGCCAGTGAGAGCTTCTGCGGGTATCTGCTGTATCAAAGCCGCATCGAGTGCATACACACCGACGGCACCGCCAGCCACATAGACTCGCTTGCCGTTGGGACTTGCGATGATTCCGTGTGGAACTGCCGTCGCGGTTGTCGGCAAGGAAACGTTGGGTATCATCACCTGATTGGATACCGCGTTGATCAGGCTGACCGAGCCACTGCTGGCAACATAGATCTTACGGCCGTCAGGACTGAATGCTATCCCCTGTGGCGTCGTCATCGTGCCAGTTATAGTGGCAGTCGCCAATGCTGTAGGTGATGAGACGTCAGTATTGAATGGACGCGGACTGATGGCCGTGTTCACAGGTGTAGTTAGGTAGGCTAGTCCAGTGGTCGTGCCTGCCGAAACGCGCGTGGTGATCACACTAGTGCTTGCACCGATAAAGCCGGTAGCGGGGACGTTATTGAAGGTCATCACGTTGTTTGTGGGCGTGGCATCGAAGCCTGATCCCACGATGTTGACGATGGTGCCAGGAAGTCCGCCGGGGGGATGGATAAAATTGATCCGAGGGCCGCCCGGTTTGGTGATTTGTGTCACAGTGAACGTGCCTAGTGCGCCGCCTGCTTGAGTCCAACTACCGCTGGCACTACGTTGCGAGATACTCAGCGCAGTGAGACCCCAAGTATTCAGCGGACATGGCGCACGCAACAAGGTGCCCGTGACTGTCGTTCCGTTAGAGGTTCCTTGGACGATGCCATCCATACAATCGATGTCCCCCATCAAAGTGGCCGTGCCAGTCACACCGGACGCACCCTGAGTTAAAGAGGACTCCATGAATCCTGTCACTGGCCCCATGATGGGGTCGCTCCCCTGCCAAGTCCCGGCCCAAACACCAGAAAGGTCTGGAGGCGAGCCGGGGTCGGCAGCTAAACCTCCACCCCCGCCTCCGCCGCAAGCAGCGAGCAAAGAGGTGCAAAGAAGCAGTAGAAAAAGTTTGAAGGGTGGGATACGGGATGACTCGCTGGGAAGTTTCATGATGCACCTCCATCTACTTAATAAACTGTCTACCACATGTTTAGACAATGATGCTAAGTATTGCCACGCTACTCTTTACGGTGGTGAGGGTCAATAAATACTAAGTAAAACAGATGGTTATTATTGCAGTCGTACTGAGTCGCTGCTGCAGGTGGTTTGAGCTGTGTTTAGGTATGTGCCCGCAAGGTGCGGGATAAACTTTTGGTAGTTCAGATATTCAAACATCAGCAATATCACGTAGCCAACAAATATAGCAATGTACTGATGGCTACGCTGCTCGGCAAAGTTATTTTGCGGGAGCTGATGTCGGTGTCGGGGAGGTCGGTTCGGGCGCCGGACTGCTGGGTTCTGCTGCTGGCATATCTGGGTCACCGTAGTCCTCGTAGTCATCATACTTGGGGCGCGGTGGATCGCCGTCGTAGACCAGATTCAGTCTGTATTGCAGATAGGCGTCACGGATGAACTGGTATCTATCCAGTGTCGTTTGATCCATGACTTTTTCGGCTTCCAGCAGTTGCGCTCGGGTCTTGACGCCATTGAGGCCATACAGTGAATTGCGGGTGGCGACGGGCTTGATCTTGCCTGACTGGCTAGGGACAGTGTCGACCACGCGGCCAAAACCGTCACGCATCGTGGACGGGCCTAATAACGGTAACATCACGTAAGGGCCTGGTTGCACGCCCCAATAGCCTAGAGTCTGCCCAAAATCTTCGTTGTGTTTTTCCAAACGTGACGCTACGTTGATTAGACCGAAGATACCAAACGTCGAATTGATAAGAACTCGAGATGCATCAGAGGCCGCTTGTTTAAATTTGAATTGCAATAAGTCGTTCGCGGTGACCACGACATCATCCAGATTGGAGAAGAAGTTATTCACCATCGATTTTGCCGGGCTGGGCATGACTTTGTCGTAGCCTTGTGCGAGTGGTTTGGCAACGGTTCTATCCAATCCGTCGTTGAATTTGTATACGCCGCGATTGAATGACTCATAGGGGTCGGCAGGGTTGCTGCCGCTGGCGCAGCCTGACAGGGTAAGGACCGCAAGGACGGTCAAAATGCTGAGTGGTCGCATGATTTTACGTTCTGTTAAGAAAATACTAAGGAGTAGGGGGAGAAAGTTCGTCCTCAAGCAGGGTGAATTTGCCTGACTTCCGTTCCGCAAAATAGTGTTGCAGGCTGAAACGTACCGGACGGAATGCCAGCTCTTGCCAAGGGATCTCTGCTTCGCTAAATAGTCGGACTTCCAGACTCTCCACGCCGGGAGAAAAATCCAGATCCAACAAGCGGGCGCGGAAGAACAAATGAACTTGGTTGATATAGGGCAGGCTGTGCATGGAATACAACTCGTCTAGCGCTACACGTGCGTTGGCTTCTTCTAAAGTCTCACGTATCGCGGCTTGGCCGGCGCTCTCGCCGTTCTCCATAAAGCCGCCGGGCAATGTCCACAAGCCATAACGCGGTTCGATGGCGCGCTTGCACAACAGTATCTTGTCTTCCCAGACCGGTATGGAGCCGACTACCAGCTTGGGGTTCTCGTAATGGATGGTGTCACATTGAGTGCAGACATGGCGTGGCCGACTATCCTCAGATGGGATGCGTAGTTCGACGGTCGCGCCGCAGGCACTGCAGAATTTCATTTCCAGAATTGCCACCAAGATTTTTGATCGCGGGCGATGGCCTGGGCGGTGGCGGCTTCCGAGCCACCGTTCAAATTAAGCACGCGCTGGGTGTCGTCACGCAGCGTCTGCATGCCCATCGCATCGTAGGCGCGCACCATCACCAGCAGGGCGGAACGGGTACTGGTGCTGTTGGGGTAGTTTTTGAGTACTTCTTGGGCGCGTCCGACCGCGGCGATATTGGCGCCACGGCGTAAGTAATAGCTGGCGACATGTAAGTCATGGCGAGCCAACTGGTTGACCAAATATTGCATGCGCAGCGTCGCATCTGGCACGTATTGACTGTTTGGGTAGCGGGTGATCAGCTCTTTGAATGCCGCGTAGGAGTCTTGCGCCATCTGCGGGTCACGGTCACTGGCCTCTTCGCCGCCGATGTCGTTGAGTATGCCTTTGTCAGCCGAGAAGTTGGCCAGGCCCTTCAGATAGTAGGCGTAGTCGACATGTTCGTTATTGGGGAATTGCTTGATGAAACGATCCACTGCAGAGATGGCTGGATCGGGCTCGCTTTTCTTGAAATAAGCATAGGCCATCTCTAGCATGGCTTGCTGGGCATAGCGGCCATAGGGGTAGCGCGACTGCAACTTCTCGTAGTTTTTGATGGCGCTATCGTATGACTTGTCATCAAGATAAGTCTTGGCGGTGGTGTACAACGCTTCTGCCGAGACGTTCTTGTCGTTTTCACCTTCTTTGGGGGTGGAACTGCAAGCGACTAACGTAAGCAACAGGAATACAGCTAAACTATGGCGCATGACTAATCCAGAAAAAAATTTGCGCAATTATAGCGCAATCCCGCACGCATCTTCCTCAGAGGATACCTTAGACCCACAGCTAGACATCGATGAATCGACTGCTTCGGCAGCCGATACGGACGTTGGCGAGCAGCTTTTGACCGTACCAGATGAATATGCTGGGCTGCGACTAGATCAAGCGTTGGTGAAATTTTACCCAGAATATTCACGCAGCCGTTTGCAGGACTGGATAGTTCAGAAGTTGGTCACGGTGAATGGCGAGTCTGCCATCGCCAAGAGCAAGATGTGGGGCGGAGAGACGATACGCGTACTACCGCAATCTCATCCTACCGAACAGCCATATGTCGCAGAGGACATCGCCCTAGATGTGGTCTTTGAAGACGACGAGTTGATAGTCATCAACAAGCCGGTCGGTCTGGTGGTCCATCCGGGCAATGGCAATTGGGAAGGGACTTTACTCAATGCTTTGCTGCACTATGCGCCACAACTCTCCCAAGTGCCCCGTGCCGGCATCGTGCACCGTCTGGATAAAGACACTAGCGGTCTGATGGTGGTGGCTAAGACGCTGATCGCGCAGACCGCGCTGGTGCGTCAATTACAGGATCGCAGTGTCAAACGCGAGTATCTGGCCTTGGTATGGGGTGAGCTGCCACGTGGTGGTACGGTGGATGCGGCAATAGACCGGCACCCTAGTAACCGCGTCAAGATGGCGGTAGTGGAGGGTGGTAAACCTGCCGTCACCCATTACGACATCGAGCGCTCTTATCCCAGTTGCACTTTGGTGCGCTGCCGTTTGGAGACAGGCCGTACACATCAGATTCGCGTGCATATGGCATATCTCAAACATCCACTTATCGGGGATTCTGTGTATATCCAAGGCGGTCAGAAGTGCGTGCCTTATCTGCGTACCCTGCTCAACGGCTTTCCGCGTCAGGCATTGCATGCCACGCGCTTGGCGCTGGAACATCCTAGTACTGGTGAGTTAATGGAATGGCATGTACCCATGCCCGAGGATATGCAACAGTTGTTGCGTGAATTGCAGGCAGAAGTGAAAGAAGCAGCATTACGTGAGAAGAACAAAGGCTAGGACCGATGTTACTCATGAAAGTATTTTGTAGAAAGCCACTATGAATCTCGTCGAACACTGCATCTTCCCCGATTGGCCGGCCCCTTTGAATGTCCGAGCGTTGCAGACCACACGAGCTGGCGGTGGCAGTAGCACCCCGTATAAAAGTCTGAATCTGGGCATGCATGTGGGCGATGTACCCTTGATGGTGGCGCGCAATCGTATGCTGTTGAATCTATTGTTGCCTAGCGAGCCAGTGTGGTTGGAACAGGTGCACGGCAAAACCGTAGTACAGGCCGAGGCGGCAAACTGTCGTGCCGAGGCCGATGCCTGCGTGACCCGGCGTAAGGCGGCTGTGTGTGCGGTGATGACAGCGGATTGTCTACCTATCTTATTTTGTGATCAGCAAGGCACTGTTGTAGCAGCTGCACATGTGGGTTGGAAGGGTTTGGCCGCAGGCGTCATAGAGGCCGCCGTGGCCGCTATGCGCGTCCCCGGCGAGCATATCTTGGCTTGGCTAGGCCCCGCCATCAGTCAGGCTGCATTCGAAGTGGGTGCTGACGTGCGCGAACTGTTCGTCTCTGAAAATGCAGCCAGTGGCGCAGCATTTCTGCCGCATCCCGATAACGACGAGAAGTACTACGCCGACTTGTATGCCTTGGCGCGTATGCGTCTGCAAGGATTGGGGGTGACCCAAGTCTATGGTGGGGATCGTTGCACCTACCGTGAGAGCGACACTTTCTTCTCCTATAGACGCGACGGGGTGACAGGGCGGATGGCTACCTTTATCTGGATGGAATAGGGCCAGAATAGTCTCTAAGATTCTCGCAATCTGGGCTTTGGCGGGATTTTCGCTTGAAAGCAGTTGATTATCCGCAACGTCGCATCTAGCGCGGCTGGCTTTGCTATAATCCGCGCCCCTGATTTATCTGTATCTTCCCATGAGTGTTTTGTTGTGGATCGTCGCGGCGAGTTTCGTCGGTGGTGCGTTGAGCGTGCTGTGTGCTGCTTTGTTTGCACTGAATGCGCGCGCCCATTGGGTGAATGGTCTGGTGAGCTACGCCATCGGCGCGCTGTTAGGCGCGGTATTCCTAGATATCCTGCCTGAGGCGATGAAGCTGAGTGGTAACTTCGCCGCAGTCAGCGGCACGATACTGGTCGGCATCCTGTTGTTCTTCACCTTAGAGAAGTTGCTTATCTGGCGTCACTGCCATCATGACCATTGCGAGGCACACGAGCCACACGAGCACAACTCGCATGGCCGCAGCGGCAGCATGATCATGATAGGCGACACCTTCCATAACTTCGTCGATGGCGTGATCATCGCGGCAGCTTTCCTGACCGACATCCATCTGGGTATCGTCACCGCGCTAGCCATCATCGCCCACGAGATACCACAGGAAGTCGGCGACTTTATGATTCTGCTGCATTCCGGTTACACCAAGACACATGCATTGATGCTCAATCTTGTTTCCAGCATGGCGACTTTATTGGGCGGCGTGTTGGCCTACTACGCGTTGCAGTCAGTGCAAAATGCTGTACCCACTTTATTGTCTTTAGCCGCCGCCAGCATGATCTATGTAGCGGTCGCCGACCTAATACCCGGTTTGCACAAACGCACCCAATTACGCGACACGGTAGAACAGGTAGTTCTGATCGCGCTGGGTGTGTCCTCGATATTCTTCGTCAACCTCGCAGTTGGCGCGTAACGCAGAAAGTAGCTTATGAACGCACCGCAAAAAATTCCACAAGTCGGCTTCATCTCACTGGGTTGTCCCAAGGCAACGGTAGACTCAGAGCACATCCTCACTCGCTTGCGTGCCGAGGGTTATCTCATCTCGAACAGCTATCAGGACTCCGACATCGTAGTGGTGAACACCTGCGGTTTTATCGATAGCGCGGTGGCCGAATCGTTGGATGCGATAGGTGAAGCCTTGGCCGAGAACGGCAAGGTCATCGTCACCGGCTGTCTGGGCGCTAAAGATGGCGTGGTGCAAAACGCTCACCCCAAAGTCTTGGCCGTGACCGGCCCGCACGCCACTGACGAAGTGATGGACGCGGTGCATCTGCATCTGCCCAAGCCGCATGATCCGTATATGGATCTGGTGCCCGCACAAGGCATACGCCTCACGCCGAAACATTTTGCGTACTTAAAAATTTCCGAAGGCTGTAACCATAGATGTACCTTCTGCATCATCCCGTCTATGCGCGGCGATCTGGTGAGCCGTCCGGTCGGGGATGTGATGCAAGAGGCACAGAATCTGGTTAAGTCCGGTGTGAAGGAATTGCTGGTCATCTCGCAAGACACCAGCGCTTATGGTGTGGATATCAAATACCGCACTGGCTTCTGGGACGGCCGTCCGCTCAAGACACGTATGACCGAATTGGCCGTGGCGCTAGGTGAATTAGGTGTGTGGGTGCGTCTGCACTATGTTTACCCCTATCCCCATGTGGACGAAGTCATTCCACTGATGGCGCAAGGCAAGATCCTACCTTATCTGGATATCCCATTTCAGCATGCTAACCAGCGCATCCTCAAGCTGATGAAGCGTCCGGGTAATAGCGATGGTGTGTTGGAGCGTATCAAGCGCTGGCGCGAGATCTGTCCCGAGTTGACGCTGCGCAGCACTTTCATCGTCGGCTTCCCCGGCGAAACCGAAGCAGAGTTTGAAGAATTATTGGACTTTCTTAGGGAAGCTCAGCTGGACCGCGTCGGTGCATTCAAATATTCACCAGTAGATGGCGCGGTGGCGAACGACTTGCCTGACCATGTACCGCCCGAAGTGCAGGAAGACCGTCTGGCGCGTTTGATGATGTTGCAGGAAGAGATCAGCGCGGCACGTTTGCAAGCCAAGATAGGCAAGACCATGCAAGTGTTGGTCGATGAAGTGGACGACGAAGGCGCGGTGGCGCGTAGTACCGCAGATGCACCCGAGATCGATGGTTCGGTGTTTATCGAGAACGCAGCACATCTGAAGGTCGGTGAGATGGTGCAGGTCAGAATCATCGATAGTGATGAACACGATATGTGGGCAGAACTGGTCTGACCTTAACGGCGATGACAGCTCCCTACGTCATTGCGCTCTCGCTCGCGGCTATTGCCATAGTTGCCTTATGGCGGCGTCACCTCAAACTCAAGCGTGAGGCGTATATCCGCCGCTATGCTTTCCCGCGTGGCTTGTACGAGAAAGTCATCCAGCGTCATCCTCAGCTCAACCACAAGGACCTGGCACTAGTGTCGCAGGGGCTGCGCCAGTTCTTTTTGGCGTATCTCAAGAGCGGTCACCAGTTCGTCTCTATGCCTTCGCAAATCGCAGACGATCTGTGGCACGAGTTCATCCTGTACACCAAACATTATCAAGATTTCTGTCAGCAGGCCTTTGGTCGTTTCCTGCATCACACACCTGCCGTGGTATTGCGTAATGGCAGCAAGAGCAACGCAGGTCTGCGGCGTTGTTGGCGTTATGCGTGTATGGAAGAAAACATCGCACCGCGTAATCCGTCACGTCTGCCATTGCTGTTCGCATTGGATGCCAAATTCAATATCCCGAATGGCTTTCGCTATATGCCGGACTGCGGCGGCGTGCGTCGACAGGGTGAGCAGTCCGGTAGCAGTGGAACGGTATATTGCGGGGGAGATTTCTCGGATGGCTCTATAGACGGTAGCACAGACGGTTTGGATGATGCTGGCAGTGACGGCGGAGGAGATGGCGGTGGTTGCGGAGGTGGGGGAGACTGAGGTTGCTGTGTTAACAGGTGAGTATTTGCCTAACGTTAGCCGAAGTGGTGAGTACTATACTCGTTGAGAATCTTGATCACTTCTTCGTGTTTGTTGGCGGCAGCCAAGGTCATCGCGGTATTGCCGTCTGGATAGGCGATGGAGCGGTTAGCACCTTTTTCTAGCAACATCTTTACGATTTCGGCATGGCCGTTGGCAGATGCCTTATGCAATGCGGTCCAGCCATCGGTAGTGACTTCGTCCACATAAGCCTGATTGTCCAGTAGTTTCTTCACCGCCTTGGTGTGGCCACGCGTAGCCGCTTGCATTAGAGGTGTCCAACCGAAATGGCTGCGCGCATTGACCTCCGCGCCTTTTTGTATGAGCAGTTCTACTACTGATGTAAAGCCGTTGAATGCCGCCCAATGCAAAGGGGTGTAGCCGTTACGATCCTCTATTTGTATCTGCGCACCGCACCGTATCAAAAAGAACGCCATCTCCTCGTTGCCGTTGAAAGAGGAGATCATCAGTGGTGTCCACTCGCGCTCATCCCGCGAATCGACCTTGATGCCGCAGGAAAGGAATACGCCCACCGCACGTGAGCTGCCTTTCTCGACCGCATCCATAAAGCTTAGTTGTGAGTAGTTGAATCCCAGTTGTTCGAGCTCAGCACGCTTCTCTTCGGGTATATCGTCCCATGGATTCTCGTGGTAATCGGCATCCTGATGTTTGTTGTGGTAAGCCGTCTGCAGATTCATGATGTCTTGGGCGACATCTTCTGGGAAGCCCTGTCTGGAACCGTTACGTGTGTCCACCATCAACTCGAAGAAGTAGCCTTCTATCCTAGGTGAGTTCCACATCAAGACTAGATTCTCTAAGATGCGCGCGTATTGCTGCTCTAGCGCATGCGGGTATTTACTTGCGTCGCCGTCCAATAATGTTAGGACCTTTTCGTCCATTTCCATCCCCTTGTTGTTTGCTCAGCGTTGTTGAGCATCCTACTCCTGATAGGCGTTTTTCAGTATTACCTTTGTTGCAGATACTAGCAGCACTTATCTAAATATTGAACTTATCGCGCTAACTTATTTAGTCTATTGGGATTTTATACCAGAAACGATGAAACAGAATGGCTATGTTAGGATGCCGCGAAAAATTTTGAGGTAGAGGCCATCATGACGCAAGAAGACACTAGGGACAAGACTGGAGAACGGATCGCCTTTGGCATCATGGCGCTGTTCTTCTGTGGTTTCGGTTGGTTGAATTTACTACAGGGTGGCATCTCGCTCAAATCCAAGCAGGGACATGTCGGATTCGTCGACGGGATTATGGGATTGGCTGTGGCAGGGGGTACTTTGCTGATTGCTGCGGTGTGTTTTTTTATGCTCGCGCACAGTCTGTCTTTGAGTCGCTCAAATACGCGCTTGGGTTTGGTCTTGATACTCTTGCCGCCGCTTTTCTATCACTATTACAACGGTTAATCAGCCGCGTTTCTGACGCGGCTGATTCGGGTTGAGTTTAGCGGGGTGCGCTTGGTGGTGGCATGTCGCCAGGTCCCCTATGATCTTTACGTTCTTGCTTGATACGCGCGCGCTCTTCGGGAGACAACTTCTTCCAGTGCTCGTGCATCTCTTTGCGGCGAGCAGCACGCTCTTCTTTAGGCATCGCATCCCAATGTTGTTTCATCTCGCTGCGTATGCGGGTCTTTTCTTCGGGTGACATCTGTTGCCAATGTTCGTGCATCTCTTTGCGGCGTTGGGTGCGTTGTTCAGGTGTCATGCCGTCCCATTGCTTGCGCATCTCCTCGTGATGCTGCTTGCGTTCCTCGGGTGTCATCTTGGCCATTTCGGCGCGCATCTGTTCATGCATCGCCTTGCGCTCTTCCGGAGACATCTTCTCCATCGCATCGTGCATCTCTTTATGTTTGGCGGCACGTTGCTCGGGCGTGAGTTTCTGCATCTCCTTGTGCATGGCTTCTCGTTCAGCGCTGCGCTGTTCCGGCGTCATCGTCTGCATACGTTGCATGTGTTCTTGCATGCTGACGTCGGCGGCAACCGCATTCATGCTAAAACTGGCGACCAATCCTGCAGCGAATAAGGTCTGTATGAGTCTCTTCATTTTCGTCTCCTGTGACTGTGTTAACGCGAAGTGTTGCGCTAGGTAAGGATGATAGGGCGGAAATGTAAGCCAAGTGTTTGTAGAGGTGCTGAAGTTGTAACAGCATGTTGCCAGTCTGCCGCTGCGTGACAATTCATTACATCTTAAGCAGCATGAGGAATTATCATGCAGCCATGACCCTAGCCAATCGCATACTCATCATCGACGACGACGTCCGCCTGCGCGAACTGTTGTTGCGTTACTTAGACGAACAAGGTTTCTCTGCACGTGCCGTGGCCGATGGCAGCGCCATGGACAAGGCGCTAGGACTCAATCACTTTCATCTGCTGGTACTCGACCTGATGCTACCCGGTGAAGATGGTCTGGCGATCTTGCGACGCTTGCGCGGCAGGGGTGAGAACGTCCCCGTGATCTTGCTGACCGCTAAAGGTGACGAGATCGATCGCATCGTCGGCCTAGAGATGGGCGCAGACGATTATCTGTGCAAGCCCTTTAATCCGCGCGAACTGGTGGCGCGCATCCATGCAGTGTTACGCCGCAAAGGTTCGCACCCGGTGGGTGCGCCCGAGTTAGAAGAGAAGTCGCTGAGCTTCGGTGATTGCGAATTGAATCTTGCCACGCGTGTCCTGCTCAAGGACGGTGTTCCCATCTCACTCAGCACCGCCGAGTTCGCCCTGCTCAAAGCTTTGGTGACCCATCCACGCCATCCGCTGTCGCGGGACAAGCTGATGGAACTGGCACGTGGCCGCGACCATGACCCGATGGACCGAGCCATAGACGTGCAAGTGTCGCGTTTGCGCAAACTGGTCGAGCCTGATCCTGCACAACCCCGTTTCATCCAGACCGTTTGGGGGCACGGCTATGCGTTCGTCCCCGATGGCGTAAAGACAAAATGAAATCGCGACTGAGTCTTTTGAGTCGGGCTTTCCTGCTCATCGTTGTCCTCATCCTCTTATCCCTATACGCCTCGCTCTCCATCTTCCGTCATGTGCAGGAAAAGCCGCGCGTGCAGCAGATGGCGCAATTGGTGGCTACGGTGGTCAACCTTACCCGCGCTGCTGTGCTCTCTGCGGCACCGGAATGGCGTGGAGCGTTGCTGGAGGAGCTCGCCGAAGCAGAAGGGCTGGAAGTGCAGATGGCAGAAGCTAGCGATGTGCTCGAACCTTTGCCCGATCACCCCCCCGAATTACAGATGATGGCGGCTCAGGTGCGCGAGCGTCTTGGTGCAGGCACGCGCTTCGCTGCCGAACGTAACGGCGTTGCCGCGATGTGGGTGAGCTTCTTTATCGGTGAAGAAGAGTTCTGGATCGCCGTGCCTAGCGAACGTATGCAGCATCCGCTCTCGCATCAGTTGCTGATGTGGGGCGGGGTGGTGTTGCTGTTGGCACTGATAGGCGCATACCTTATCGCGCGCCAAGTCGTACGACCCCTGCAGCGCCTTGCGCTTGCTGCTCAGGTCTTGGGAAAAGGCACGGTGCCGCAAGCTTTGCCCGAAGACGGAGCGCGCGAGATCGCAGCGGTTTCGCGTGCCTTCAATCAGATGTCAAACGACCTTGCCGCCAATGAGCGTGAGCGCACGCTGGTGTTGGCGGGCATCTCGCATGATTTGCGCACACCGCTGACACGGGTGCGTCTGGCCGCAGAGATGAGCGGAGATGACAGTCTGCGAGATGGCTTGATCGCGGATGTGGAGCAGATGGATGAAGTCATCCAGCAGTTCCTCGATTATGCGCGACTGGACGAGAGCGAAGCGTGTGTCGCTACCGATGTGAGCGCACTGGTGCAGGAAGTCGTGCAACGTTACGCCAGCCATGTGCCGCAGTTAGAGATTCAAGCAGGTGTACACGCAGAACTTAGACCGCAGCTACTCAAGCGCGCCTTAGCCAATCTGCTGGATAACGCCGTCAAGTATGGCGCCGGCGAAATCAAGATCAGCTTGAAACAAGATGCAGACCATGTGCTGCTATCGGTGGAGGACAACGGTACGGGCATCCCAGCTGCGCAACGCGACTACGCCAAACGGCCTTTTATCCGTTTGCAAGAAGCACGCAGTGATAACAGTGGTGCAGGATTGGGACTGGCCATCGTCGAGCGCGTCGCCAAGATGCATGGCGGCGAATTGCGTTTGACGGAGAGTGAGATGGGCGGCTTGCTGGCTATGTTGGTGTTGTAGTCGGTGTTGGGTGGAAGAACGCTACCGCTTCTGCTTCCACGCGGGTGCGCTTCATCGGTGGCAGGCTTTGCCAGATGCGTTTGCCATAGGGCTTGGTGATGAGGCGCGGGTCGCAGATCATCAATACGCCTCGATCGTTCTCATCGCGTATCAATCGTCCCGCCCCTTGCTTGAGCGTGATGATGGTGCGCGGTAACTGATACTCCATAAAGGCGTTGCGTCCCTGCTTGCTGATCTGTGCGATGCGCGCCGCCAGCACAGGATCATCGGGCGGCGCGAACGGCAGCTTGTCTATGATGACCAGCGACAGCGCATCGCCGCGCACGTCCACCCCTTCCCAGAACGACTGACTGCCCAGCAGCACGGCATTGCCCAAGGTGCGGAAGCGTTCCAGCAATTCATTGCGCGAGCCTTCGCCCTGCAACAGCAGCGGATACTTCCAGCCGCGCAGATCGAATTCGGCCAGCAAGATTTCGTGCGCGCGCTGCATGGCGCGCAAGCTGGTGAACAACAGAAAAGCGCGGCCTTGACTGGCTTCCAGCATAGGCAGTGCCGCACGCACCACCGCCTCGGTGTATTCGAAACTGTTTGGGTCGGGCAGATTGCTGGGCACGTACAGCAGCCCCTGCTCGGGATAGTTGAAAGGGCTATCCCAGCACGCGGTCTTCGCCTTGAGCAAGCCCATCTCCGATTGGTAGTGCGTGAAATCCTGCTTCACCGCCAAAGTCGCCGAGGTGAATATCCAAGCGCGTTGCGAGCCGCCGATCTGCTTCTCGAATATCTCCGCGATGGACAGCGGCGTGGTGTTGAGTTGCATAGCGTGATGGAAGACTTCCAGCCAGCGCACTTGCTCGCTATCGTCGTTGCTCTGCCAATTGTCGAACTGCTGCGTGAGAGTTTGCGCACGCTGCCAGCAGTTCTCCAGCCCTTCGCTACGCTCGGCTTGTTTCTCCAATACCATGCTGAGTTGTTTGAGTTTTTCGCCCAACACTTTTGCCGCCTTGGGCCAGTCTTTGAAATCCTCCAGCGCGGTGATCGGTAAACGACCTTCCTTCTTGAACACCAGGCGCAAGTCGCGCGCGGCTTTGTCCAGTTCGTCACAGGAAGCGGGCAGTGGCGCAAAACCTTTGGCCGAGGTCAGCGCCTCGATGCGGGTATCGCGCACTAGATCGAGTATCTGCGAGGTGGAGATGTTTTCGCCGAAAAATAGGCTGGCGGTCTCGGGCAACTGATGTGCCTCATCGAAGATCACCGTGTTGCAGGTGGGCAGCAACTCGGCCACACCCTCGTCACGCAACATCACATCGGCGAAGAATAGATGATGGTTCACCACCACGATATCGGCCTGCATCGCCTCGGTGCGCGCCTTCAATACAAAGCATTCTTTGTGGTTAGGGCATTCTTGGCCCAGACAGTTGTCACGCGTGGACGTGACGTTCATCCAGATGGGCGCATTCTCAGGCACATCGGCCACGCCGCTCTTGTCGCCTGAATCGCTGACCTTGGCGTATTTCTTGATCTTGTCCAGATGCTTGAGGTCTTCGCGCGTAGCGAAGCGACCATCACTCAGCGCGCGTTCCAGATGATAGTGGCACACATAGTTGGAGCGACCTTTGAGCAATGCGATGGATACGGGTGCCTTGAGCGCATCGCGCACCCGTGGCAAGTCCTTTTGAAACAGTTGGTCCTGCAAATTCTTGGTGCCAGTCGAAATGATGACCTTGCCGCCGTTGATTAGCGCAGGCACCAGATATGCAAAGGTCTTACCCGTTCCCGTCCCTGCCTCAGCTACCAATATCGAGTTGTCGCGTATCGCTTCCGCCACCGCCAAAGCCATTTCGCGCTGCTGCGCGCGCGGCCGAAAACTATCGACTTCGGTAGAGAGCGGGCTTAGCTCGGAGAAAAAACGTTCGACTTCTATGGACACGATGAGAATTATCTAGGCCTACGGCGTGATGGATTATGAGGGGAGGGGCGACTATAGTGCGGGGGCAATTTTACGCTAGGGTGTGTTGCAAAAGCGAAGTTTTCGAATAATGGAGATTAGTAAACTACTCTTCATGATAATTTTCATTGTAAGTACTCTAAAGAGAAGATAGCTATGTTAATTGACTGCCATGTTTGCAACTCGAAAGTGGATGCTGAAATCATTGGGAAGCACAATAATCTTGATTTTTTTGCTACGAGTACATTTCTGCTTAACTGTCCAGCTTGCCATACGGCATTAATAGCTGAGTTATACGAGGACTTGGACGAAGGGAAATCGACATGGTCACAACCAGTTCGAGTTTACCCCAAGCCAAAACGCTTACTTGGTGCTGACATACCTCCAATAGTGAAAAATTCAATTGATGAAGCCGAAAGATGTATGCAGGCTGGGGCGTATTTGGCTGCTACAGCTATGTGTGGGCGTGCTCTTGAAGCAATATGTCGTTACTTCAAAACTAAAGACAACTATTTGGGTGGCGGGCTAAAGGAACTTCGTGACACTGGCGTTATTGATGCAAAGCTCTATCAATGGGGAGAGGAGCTAAGGGATCAACGTAATAATGCAGCACACGCTACTGACACAGAAATATCCCATCAAGATGCCAATGATGTAGTTACATTCACTTATGCGATTATTGATTATGTTTTTTTGCTGGCGCAAAAATTCGAGAGGTTTCAGGTAAGAAAACTTGAACGCTCCAAATCAAAAATAAAAGTATAGTCATGAAAGTTTAAGCGCGGTAGGTGTGCAGATTTCCTTGCTACGCGGCAATAATACAATCGGTGTGTAGGTAAGCCTGCCCGCCCTAAAAAAACACAAACAATGCAAATTTATGTCGATGCCGATGCCTGTCCCAAGGTCATCAAAGAAGTGTTGTTCCGTGCAGCGGAGCGTTTGCAGATTGGGCTGACGCTGGTCGCTAACAAGTTGCTGCACCATCCTCCTTCACAAGTGATACGTTCCTTGCAAGTGCCAGCAGGTTTCGATGTGGCGGATAACAAGATTGTCGAGATGGTAGAGGCGGGGGACTTAGTCATTACGGCTGATATTCCGCTGGCTGCCGAGGTCATTGCTAAGGGTGGCTTGGTGCTGGATCCGCGTGGTGAGTTCTATACCAAGGACACGATACAAGAGCGGCTGACCATGCGTAACTTTATGGAGACCTTGCGTAGCAGTGGGGTGGAGACGGGCGGGCCGCCTAGTTTCAGTCAGCGTGATAGTCAGAATTTCGCCAAGCAGCTGGATAAGTTCTTAGCCAAGCAGGTGAAGCGAGTTTGAGGCTTATATAGGTATTTCCGACAGCGCCGCCCCAGCCTGTTAAACTGCGGACATGAATACCATACTCAACTACCTGAAATTGAACGGCGAGAAGTTTGACGCAGAGATTGCTAAAGCTGCTGGAATCTCGCTGGATGCCGCACGCAAACAGCTCTTGGCATTGTCTGCTCAGGGTGAAGTCATGTCGTGTTATTCGATGAAAATGATAGACGGCAACAAGGTCGAAGGCATGACCTATCGCTTGTCCGGCCATCCTCCTAAAGCATCTCCAGGTCGCAAGCCCAAAGCCTAAGCGCTCGCGTTACTGTAGCGGCGTCTGGCACTACAATCCTGTTCCATAGATGTTTGTATCCCGGCAGCGTTATCATGCCAGCTTAGGCTATGTAGACTCTGAGGAGGTGCGAGATGGGCAAGACTCGACTGGAAGCTTTTAGTGACGGGGTGTTGGCGATCATCATCACTATCATGGTGTTGGAGCTAAAAGTACCGCATGGCGATGACCTGCCTGCCTTGCTGCCGTTGCTGCCGGTGTTTCTCAGCTATGTGCTGAGCTTCATCTATGTCGGCATTTACTGGAACAATCACCATCATATGTTGCATACCGTGCAGCATGTGAACGGCCCGATTCTGTGGGCAAATCTGCATCTGCTGTTCTGGTTGTCGCTGGTGCCTTTTGTCACAGGCTGGATGGGCGAGAATCATTTCTCGGCCTTGCCGACTTCGCTGTATGGCGTGGTGTTGCTGATGGCGGCACTGGCCTACTGGTTGTTGCAGACGGCTATCATTGCGGGTGGCGGTGGCAAGCAAGCTTTGCTAGCACGCGCGGTAGGCAATGACCGCAAGGGCAAGCTCTCACAAGTTTTGTATCTTATCGCCATCCCTGCGGCGTTCTGGTATCAATGGTTGTCGGGTGCGCTGTATGTGTTGGTCGCCATCCTCTGGTTGATACCCGACCGACGCATCGAGCGCATCATCACAGAATAAGGATTTGAAATAAGTATGGCTAAGGCAAAATCAATCTACTCATGCACCGAATGCGGCGGACAGACGCCCAAGTGGCAGGGGCAATGTCCGCATTGCATGGCGTGGAACACGCTCACCGAGACCGTGGCGGAAGTGGCGAGCAAGGGCGGTAACCGCTTTAGCGCATTGGCCGCTAGCGGTAAGGTGCAGATGCTCTCGGATGTGGAAGCCGCCGAAGTGCCGCGCACACCCACGGGCATCGCGGAGTTCGATCGTGTGCTGGGCGGCGGCATCGTAGCAGGTGCAGTGGTGCTGATAGGTGGTGATCCGGGCATAGGTAAGTCCACGCTCTTACTGCAAGTGCTGGCGCATCTGTCGCAAAGCAAGAACACACTTTATGTAAGTGGCGAAGAATCTGCGCAGCAGATCGCGCTGCGCGCTAAACGTCTGTCACTGGACGCGCGTAATCTGCGTCTGCTGCCCGAGATACAGCTGGAAAAGATTCAAGCCACCATCGCGGCGGATAAGCCCGACATCGTGGTCATCGATTCGATACAGACCGTCTATTCCGATCAACTCACTTCCGCACCCGGCTCAGTGGCGCAGGTGCGTGAATGCGCAGCGCAACTGACGCGCATCGCCAAGAGTCAGGACATCACCATCATCTTGGTCGGCCATGTCACCAAAGAAGGCGCGCTGGCTGGTCCGCGCGTGCTGGAACATATCGTCGATACCGTGTTGTATTTCGAAGGCGACACACATTCTAGTTTCCGTCTGATACGTGCTTTCAAGAATCGCTTCGGTGCAGTGAATGAGTTGGGGGTGTTTGCTATGACTGAGAAGGGGCTGCGCGAGGTGAGTAATCCCTCTGCGATGTTCCTCTCGCAACATGGCACGCAAGTGGCCGGCTCTTGTGTGATGGTCACTCAAGAAGGCACGCGGCCCTTGTTGGTGGAGATACAAGCTTTGCTAGACGAAGCGCACTCACCGAATGTGAAACGCTTATCGCTGGGCTTGGAGCAGAACCGCTTGGCGATGTTGCTGGCGGTGCTGCATAGACATGCAGGGATTGCGTGCTATGACCAAGATGTGTTTATCAATGCGGTGGGCGGGGTGAAGATCACCGAGCCGGGCGCAGACTTGGCGGTGATACTGGCGATGGTGTCGAGTTTGCGTAATCGCCCCTTGCCAGAGAAGTTGGTAGTGTTCGGCGAGGTCGGTCTGGCGGGTGAAGTGCGTCCCGTACAGCGCGGTCAGGAGCGCCTACGTGAAGCGGCCAAGTTGGGGTTCACTCACGCTATCATCCCCAAGGCCAATGCGCCCAAGCAAGCTATCCCTGGTATGGAGGTGATTGCAGTGGAGCGAGTAGAGCAGGCGGTGGATAGATTTAGATGAGTGCCGACTTTGCAGTCTTATTAGGCAATGTAAGTAGCCGGAGATAGACGCATTAGAAGCGCAGTACGCTACAACTTTCCGCGTCACACTTCAGCGCATTACCTTCCTTACCCCAATCACCCAACACCCAACGCTCGCAAGTTTTGTCGTCCACGATATGCTCGTGGCGCGCGGGACGGTGGGTGTGGCCGTGGATGAGGCGCGGATAGTGGTTGTGGCGCAGTAGTTGGGCCACGGCATCCAGATTCACATCCATGATCTCCATGCTTTTGTGGCTCTTTGCCGTGTCGCTGTCTTTGCGCAATTTCTGTATATAAGCCTTGCGTGCGGCCAGCGGCTGAGCGAGAAAATCCTCTTGGAACTTGCCGTCATGAACCTGTTTGCGGAACGCCTGATACTCCACGTCATCGGTACACAGCGTGTCGCCATGGCTGAGTAGTGTGGGCGTGCCATACAGGTCGATCAGTGTCGGTTCGCCTATTAGTTTTGCATGGCAGGCTGTTGCCAACGTCTTGCCCATCAATAGGTCGCGGTTACCGTGCAGGATGTAGAGCTCGGTCTGGTGTTGCTGTAGTCCCGCCAACGCGGCGATGACTTGGGCATGGAAAGGGTCGTCGCGATCGTCGTCGCCTGCCCAGTAATCGAACAGGTCGCCGAGAATATAGACGCGTTCCGCATGCGGAGCATGTTCGCGTATGAATCGCATGAAAGCGGCCATGGTCTCTTCATGGTCGTTGCTCAGATGCAGGTCAGAGATGAAAAGTGTATGCGGCATATGAAAACGGCGCTTAAAGCGCCGTTGTGTCGATTACTTGCTGACGACTTCTGCTTTAGTGATGATGACTTGCTCTTCTGGTACGTCCTGCATACCGCCACGGAAGCCAGTCTTGACCTTGCCGATCTTGTCGACCACGTCCATACCCTCAGTCACTTTACCGAACACGCAATAGCCCCAGCCGTCCTGACCTGGATAGTCGAGGAAGCTGTTGCTCTTGGTGTTGATGAAGAATTGAGCGGTCGCGGAATGTGGGTCGCCGGTACGCGCCATTGCGATGGTGTACTTGTCGTTCTTCAAGCCGTTTGCGGCTTCGTTCTTGATCGGTGTGTTGGTTTTCTTCTGACTCATGTCAGTGTCGAAGCCGCCACCTTGGATCATGAAGTTAGGGATGACGCGATGGAAAACGGTGTTGCTGTAGAAGCCGCTGTTCACGTATTCAATGAAGTTCGCAACAGTATTAGGTGCCTTGGCAGCGTCCAGTTGGATAGTGATTACGCCGTGGTTAGTATGAAGTTTTACCATGGTGGTTTTGCCTTTAGTTTGTGAGTAAGAAAATGGGGAGACGGCACAGAGTGCGAGTGTCAGGATAAGAGTGATGATGTTTTTCATGCGGCACCTTCGTAGATGATCTTCCAGCGGTTATTCTGTTTGAGCCAGTACTGGCGCTTCTTCATGCGATTAGCAAGATTGCTACTGCTGTAGTCCTGCTCGAAATTTACTACGACCATGTCTGGCTGCTCGGGATAGGTGAATATGCTCAGTCCGTTCACATTGACCTTGACCCAGCTTTTGCCGGCGTTCACCAGCTGCTTTTGCTTGGCCCAAGCTGCGTAGTCTTGGTTGCCGCTGGAGAAGTTGGTCGAGTAATGTTTGAGATAGGCATTGGTGTCCAGACTGCTCCAGTCTTTACGCCATTGTTCGATCTCGGCCATCAGCGCGTCGCGTTCGGTGATATCTTGCGCGCTCTCGATCTCCATATGGTTGGTGATGATCACGGGTGTGATACCGACCTGCAGGTAGGGCCGGATCTGCTCTAGATTGTCATTCGACAACACTACACAACCATTGCTAGCGCGCGGTGGACGACTATAAGTGTCGCTGGGTGTGCCATGCAGCCAGATGCCTTGTCCGGTACGCTTGTTCTTCTTATCCCACTCGTTGGGATAGCTGAGCGGGAAGGCACCGCTGCCATACATGTCTGCCAACTTGCTCTTGGGCAGTTCGGCATTGATGAAGTACACCCCTATCGGCGTGCGCTGGTCGCCCTCTGAAACTTTCTCGGTGCCCAGCTTGCCTATGGTGACGTAGTAGTCAGCCACATATTTTGCTAGGCCGTGGTCGTTCTCATAGACGTAGAGCGTGGAGCGGCTAGTGTCGACCACGAGTGCATAACGTTGCTGATCGGCTAGTTGCCAGACAAAGCGCGGTGCGAGCTTTTCAGCGGGTTGCAATTGCATACGTTGTAAGCGCACCTTAGCTTCGTCGCGCAGGTCTTGTATCTTTGCCTGTGGCGCATTGGCTGCGTTGCCGAAGCCGTTGATGGCACCAGCGCGCGCCATTAGTAGATCGCCTTTGACTAGTTGCGCGAGACGGAAGTTAGGGTTGCTGCGCAACAGACTATCTACATCGTTAAGTGCGACATCCAACCGATTATCACGTATCTCTTGCAAGCTCTTGGTGAGCTTGGCTTCGTCGCTACTGCTGCTCTCTGGTGCGGCATAGGTTGCACCTGAGAGACTTGCGATGATGAGAGTGGTGAGGAGCGAGGCACGCATGACTTACTTAGTCGATTCTTCCTGTATCAGCCATTTACCGTCAGCCTTAACCATGGTCAAAGTCTTGCGACCGTTTGAGCGCAGGTGACTGGCGTTGTATGACTGCTTGAAGTGCACGCTGGCATGCGTCGCATCAATCATCTTGACCGAGATGTTGCTCAGCGTGACTTTGATCGAGCTGGGGTTGCTGACGCGCTCGCGACGAGTCTCTGCCCATGCACTGCGGCTCTCGCCATCGGCGGGACGGAAGTCATCCGCATAGGCAGCCAGATATTGATCCACGTTCTGAGCAGACCAGGCGGCAGCCCAAGCATGCACGCTCTTCAGGAGGTCGCTATCGCCGCCGCTCGTACTGGCTACGGGGTCTGATGCGGGTTGAGTCGCAACGACAGGCTTGCTGGTAACAGGACGGGAGGTAACGCTGGATTTTGGACGGGCATTGCCGGAGAACAGGTCTTGGATCATCGCCAATTTGGTCTGGGTGCCTGTGTTGCTGCGGTCGAGTTGCAGAGCACGGTCATACGCTTGGCTGGCCATCTTGGCGTAGATGTCGCCCAAGTTCTCGTGTGCGGTGGCATAGCTAGGATGGGTGCGTATCGCTTGTTCCAGCGATTGCTTGGCTTTCTCGTACTGTCCTTGGCCTGCGTACAGCACGGCTAGGTTGTTATAGGGTTCGGGCAGATCTGGATAATCTGCGGTGAGCTCCGAAAAAACCTTGATTGCGTCGTTGGGCTTGCCTTGCTCGGTAAGGATCAGACCTTTGAGGAATCGACCTTGGGCATCCTTAGGCTTGCTGGCTAAGTAGCTATCTACCTTTTCCAGCGCAGCGTTCTGCTGGCCTTGCTTGAAGTAGCGGTTGGCATCCTGCAAGTCATCGGCATGTACGGCGACACTGCAAGAAAAGAGGGCACTGGCAAACAATACGGTATGGATACGTTTCAGCATATTCATGTGGGGGTCCTAGGGTGCGCTGAGCGCGGGTTTAATCGAACGCGCGGATTCTACCAAATAACTGGGCGTGTTTCACAGCTTATCGGGGTTGAGCAGAGGCTAGCCTATGTGGGTGATGAGGTCTTTGTGGGTGAATTCGGGTAAAATCCGCGCCTTGTTTATTCACCGCCTCTTAGCGATAAAAAGTCCAGTATGAGCAGTCAACCCGTAGTCTCCAATTTCATCCGTACCATCATCGACGGCGATCTCGCCAGCGGCAAGCACAGCAGTATCGTCACGCGTTTCCCGCCTGAGCCCAATGGCTATCTGCATGTTGGCCATGCCAAGTCCATCTGCCTTAACTTCGGTCTGGCTCAGGACTATCAGGGTAAATGCAATCTGCGTTTCGACGATACGAATCCGGAGAAGGAGAGCGAGGAGTACGCACTGTCGATACAAGATGACGTACGTTGGCTGGGTTTTGAATGGAATGGTGAGGTACGCTGGGCGTCGGATTATTTCGATGCGCTGTACGATTTTGCCGTCGAGCTGATCAACAAAGGCTTGGCTTATGTAGACGACCTCACCCCAGAGCAGATGCGCGAATATCGCGGCACGCTGACCCAGCCAGGTAGAGCCAGCCCTAATCGCGACCGCTCCGCTGCCGAGAATCTGGACCTGTTTGCGCGCATGAAAGCGGGCGAGTTCGCTGATGGTGCGATGGTGTTGCGTGCCAAGATCGATATGGCTTCGCCGAATATGAATATGCGCGATCCGGCCATCTACCGTATTCGCCGTGCCCACCACATACGCACGGGTGATAAATGGTGCATCTATCCGATGTACGACTACACGCACTGCATCTCGGACGCGCTGGAAGGCATCACGCACTCCATCTGCACATTGGAATTTGAAGACCACCGCCCACTGTACGACTGGGTACTGGATAACATCACCATCCCTTGTCACCCACGCCAATACGAGTTCTCACGTCTGGAATTGCATTACACCATCACCAGTAAGCGTAAGCTGTTGCAGTTGGTAAACGAGAAGAAGGTTAGCGGCTGGGATGATCCGCGCATGCCTACTATCAGCGGCATGCGCCGTCGCGGTTATACCCCAGAAGGAATCCGCGAGTTCGCCAAGCGCGTCGGTGTGTCCAAGAGCGAGAACAGCGTAGACATGGCCATTATGGAAGGCGCGATACGCGAAGACTTGGAGCTGCGCGCGCCGCGTGTGATGGCCATTATCAATCCGCTCAAAGTCACCATCACCAATGCCGAGGGTGCACTGACTCGCGAGGCCGACTTTCATCCTAATATGCCCGAGCTGGGCAAGCGCGTCGTGCCATTCAGCGCTGCGCTGCTGATCGAAGCTGATGACTTCGCCGAAGTTCCCCCCGCAGGCTGGAAGCGTCTCACCTTGGGCGGCGAAATTCGTTTGCGTCACAGCTATGTGATGCGTTGCGACGAAGCGATTAAGGATGCGGCAGGCAATGTCATCGAACTCAAGTGCAGCATAGACCACGCCACGCTGGGCAAGAATCCTGAAGGGCGCAAGGTCAAGGGCGTGATCCACTTCCTGTCGCGTGAACATGCGCTACCGGCCGAGATACGTTTGTATGATCGTCTGTTTAGTGTGTCCGAACCGGATGCAGATAAAGACGTAGATTTTTGCGATTATCTCAATCCCACATCACTGACTGTCGTGCAAGGCTGGGTAGAAGCCGCAGTAAAAGATGCAGCACCTGAGACGCGTTACCAGTTCGAGCGCTTAGGTTATTTCTGTACCGACCGTCGTGACCATCAGGTGGGCGGCAAGTTAGTGTTCAATCGCACTGTGACTTTGAAAGATTCTTGGACCAAGGAGTAATCACATGAACGAAGAGATCATCGTAAGCAATGATGCGCAGATGAAGTCGCTTAAGAGCCTGACCATGGTGGTCTATATCTTGTACGCCTTGTCTTACTTCACCGGTATCACTGCTATCATCGGCATCATCATCAACTACGTGAAGAAGGATGATGTCGCGGGCACTTGGCTGGAGAGCCACTTCCGTTGGCAGATACGAACTTTTTGGTTCAGCCTGATGTGGGTGGTGATCGGCACGCTGACCTTTTTCTTGATCATCGGCATGGTGATTTTGTTCGCCAACTTTTGCTGGATCATCTACCGCATCGTCAAAGGTTGGCTCAACCTCAACGACAACAAACCGATGATTGTTTGAACTTGGCTGGTCATTGAAGAGCTTATGGGCGTAAGTCGAATAAAAGCTATATCGCTGTAGATTCCCTCCCCCTTGCAGGGGGAGGGTTTAGGGTGGGGGTAGAAATTTCCAATGCATACACCCCCATCCTAACCTTCCCCCTGACTGGGGGAAGGAACACACGCTCCCTACGTTATTGATGTATTTATTGCTGCAAAGGTTTCTTCATGCTGAAAATCTACAACACGCTGGCGCGTGACAAGCAAGACTTCCAACCCCTGATCCCCAACACCGTGCGCATGTATGTGTGCGGTATGACGGTGTACGACCTATGCCATTTGGGTCATGCGCGCGTGATGGTGGTGTTCGATATGGTGTACCGCTGGTTCAAGGCCAGCGGCTACGACATCACCTATGTACGCAACATCACCGATATCGACGACAAGATCATCAAGCGTGCTGCACAGAACGGTGAGTCCATTCATGCACTGACGCAACGCTTTATCGATGCGATGCACGAGGATGCTGATGCGCTAGGTGTTCAACGACCCGACCACGAGCCACGTGCGACACAGTATGTGCAACAGATGTTGGACATGATTGCCAAGCTGGAAGCCCATGGTTTGGCGTATCAGTCCGAAGATGGCGATGTGAACTACGCGGTGCGCAAGTTCGAGGGCTACGGCAAGTTGTCGGGTAAGTCTCTGGAAGATCTTCGTGCGGGTGAGCGTGTCGATGTCGCCGAAGGTAAGCATGACCCGCTGGACTTTGTGTTGTGGAAACATGCCAAGCCGGACGAAGCGGCAGAAGTGCAATGGGATTCCAAATGGGGTAAGGGCCGCCCAGGTTGGCATATCGAATGCTCGGCGATGGGCAGTGACTTGTTGGGTGAGCGTTTCGATATTCATGGTGGTGGCGCGGACTTGCAGTTCCCCCACCATGAAAACGAGATCGCCCAGAGTGAAGGTGCGCACCAGTGCCAGTATGTGAACTACTGGATGCACAACGGCTTCGTCAATGTGGACAAAGAAAAGATGTCCAAGAGTTTGGGCAACTTCTTCACCATACGAGAAGTGTTGAAGAAATATGATGCCGAAGTAGTGCGCTTCTTTATCCTGCGTGCCCACTACCGCAGCCCGCTGAATTACTCAGATGCGCATTTGGATGACGCCAAGGGTGCATTGACGCGGCTTTATACCGCGTTGAAAACTACCGGGGAAGTGGGAAGTGCAAAAGTGGGAGATTGGAACGAAGCCTACGCGCAGCGCTTCAAGGCCGCGATGGACGACGACTTCAATACCCCGGAAGCGGTGGCAGTGCTGTTCGATTTGGCAAATGAAGTGAACCGCACACAATCGCCAGCGTCAGCTGCTCAATTAAAGGCATTGGCTGGCGTGTTGGGACTGTTGCAGCGTGATGCACAAGTATTTCTGCAAGGTGGCGTGGGTGAGGATGGCTTGGATGATGCAGCGATTGCAGCCCAAATTGCTGCACGTGTCGCCGCAAAATCTGCCAAGGACTATGCCGAAGCTGACCGTATCCGCAAAGCGTTGTTAGCTGATGGAATTGTTTTGGAAGATACGGCTGCTGGGACCTCTTGGCGGAGAGCTTAAGGAAGTTGTCCTGCTGAAATCATGCGGTTGACCAGCACATTGGTTGACACCCATATCATGATGTCATCGAACTCACCGTTTGCTGCACTGCTAGGTGCATAAGGATGATTTACAAAGATAGGGTTGTTGCTGGTTAGCGCATTCGCAAGCTCATCTTTATTGGTATTTGGCGGAGTAGAGCTGCCATTTTTTCCCGTAGAGAAAATAATAGCCGGTACACCGTTAGGCGTAAGTGCGGAGTTCGCTACCGAACAGCTGTTGTTGCTACTACTAACGGTGGCACAAACCAAGAGTGTTGGGGCTAGACTTGTAATGCCGACCGTGCTCATTCCATTTATGGACGTAAAGACATTATTTACATTGGGTGTTGCTTTATCCCATGTGGTTACAACATAGCGTATTGGGTTACCCCAACTGTCTATGAGCAAGCCTTGATTGTTCACAGTGCCGCTGAATCCTAGGGTTGCAGCTGGTACATAGCCATTATAGAAATTTGAACAGTTACCACCCCCAACAGGCTTTTCTTCACCATTACTTGCGGCGGTGGCAGGGCAAGGTAAACGTCCATTTGCCACTGCGTAGCCTATCAAGGCATCCTTGATTTCATCCAACTGTCGGCGTGTGTCATTAATCTGTTTTTGTTCTATTTGGCTAGAAATGGTGGGCAGTAATCCACCCAAGACTAAGGCTACAATCATTAAGACCATGGCGATCTCAATCAAAGTAAAACCGTGAGTTTTTTTACATTGCATGGTCGTTTTCATTTGCAGTTCACTCTTGCATCTAAGCACAGGACTAAATCGTTGACAGTCTTAAAATTAGTGTCACTTACTGAGTTGGTTGTGAAAGCATTGCTGGGATTGTTATGCACATTCGCACCTTCCAGATAAGTATTGGGCGCTGAAGGATTACGTACTTGAGTGCCTACTGGACTTCTCGCAGCGATTACCGCCGCACGATAATTTCCTTTGCCATTGATTGCTATCGGTGAAGTCGAACCTACTGAGGGGCCGTACTTTGGGTCGAGCTGATAGTAGATATAGTTGCGCCAGTCTGCCCAGTAACTGGTAGGGGAGGTAAACAACGTACAGCTTGCAGGCCAAGGAAAACTGGGGGGGAGTGCGTTCAGTGCTGCGAGTGTGCTATTCAGGTTGGTTTGTATGACATTGCCGAGTGGGTTGTTGAGGATATCGTTACAAGTAACATTTGCATCTTTTGCCTTGTCACCCGCCGACTTGGCTGGGCTGGTTACGGCGGAAGATATGGCGGGTGTGGTGGGCTGACTACTTCTTACTTGATCTGCGGCATTCTCCAAGGTGCTACCTGTTGATTTCAGAATCGATTGGCTGCCAGTGTTGTTGACACAGTCGGTAACTGAAAATTGGAATGCATTGAGTGCGTTGAGAAAATTCTGTACATCACTGTCTGGTACGCTGTGTTTGGGTAGTCGACCAAATAATGTATTTTTCTTGCTGTAATAGAAAGAGACATCGGTAGGGTCGACGGCCCAAGGATATTTTGTACTATTCGATGCCGCGTAATTATCTAGGCAAGCCTTTGCTTCGCGCGCGATGCGCATCTCCACTGGCTGTAAAAGTTGTTCACGAGTGATAATGAGCAACTGGTCATTGATTAGATTACTTGTTGGGGCACCAGCCTGATAGCTGGTGTTGAGTGTTGTAGCGTTACTGAAGTTTTTGTTATTACCTTCCAGATAATTGTTCGCGCACAGGCTGGTGGCAATGGAACTTTTGGTTGTGGAGCAATAAGCAGTTTGTGTCGGCAAGCGACTTTGATTGGTTAGCGGACTACCAGCCGAAAATATTATGGCGACAGCGTTGTTGTTTGTTTGTGTACCTGTGATATTCAGCGTGCCTTCGGAGTCGCTGTTTATATGATTGGAGTTGTCATCACGAAAATTCGGCGATAACGCATACCAAAGTCGTTCGCCTTGCCCATCTCTAAGGTCGGGAAGATCTAGCGTCTTCCAAGGCAAGCGTCCGATATAGCTGGGGCAATCGTTGCCAACTAGGCTATCTGCGATGCCGTCATCAGGCGTATTTAGTATCGGTGTAGTTGTGTTTGTAATTTGATCTGGGCACGGCAAACTGCCTGGTAAGTTTAGGTCGGTTGCGGCGCGTCCTATCAATGCCTCTTTCGCTTGCGCTAGCGCTGCAGTGGTTTTTTCCTGCCGTGAGATATTGATGGATGATGAGTTTAACGAACCGACCAATACTGCGGCGATCCCCAGCACCATCACCACGACCATAATCAGCAACGCTGCACCGCGTTGCGTTCTATGGCTAGGGAGGGGGCGGTGCATCATGATAGTCAGCGATCTTTGCCGCCCACTGATGTGACCTCTACTTTTTGCCCTACTTTTACAGTCACAGCTTGGGTTTGATTGGGGATGGATAGCGGGACGCTGGCTGGATTGCGCTCGTCACTTTTTCCGATCTTTTGCGGCACGCCATTGATCCATACAACGCGGCTACCGCCGTTCCTTTGCACGATGCCGTTGATGGTCAGACTGTCTGATGAGTTGCCGTCGCTCTCCTGAAACTTGCCGAAGTCGAATTGTTTACGTTGTTCAGGCGTAAAGAACAGGCGACCGAGTTGTTCGGCCTGAGCATGAGAAGTAAGCAACAGGTAGAGACTGAGTGCGCAGAGTTTGAGTAGTGTCTTCATGGGGCACTCCTGTTCTTGAGGGTGATCCACCCGCCGCTGCATTCTGCATGGAGTTGAACCGCTACATTCTGGCTGTCACTGTTGGTTCGCACGATGTTGCACTCGTCCAATTGATACCATCCTTTGACCTGGGTGCGCAGTGCATCGAAGAAGTCTATCAGTTGGCCTTCATGCAGCAGATCGAGTTGCAATTTCATTTCGCTGTATTTGATGTCGAAGTTACCACTGTCTATCGGCATTTGTGGCGTGTAAGTTTTTTGCGGGCCGATGTTGTAGTGCATATCGACGACTAAGGCTTGCTGGCGCAATCGCTCCAAGCTTTCCACCCAATCCAACCTAGGTTCGTTACCAATCAGATTACGATCCAAGGAGGCAGTATATTCATCCTGATACTTGAAGAGGTTCTCGTAATCCCATCTAGCATTGTTGAGCTCATTCTGCGCGGTGCTTAATCTTTGCTGTGCAGCATTCCAGTTTCTTTCGGCGATACTGGCCTGTCGGTCACTAAAGTAGATCAGTAACAGGCTGCAGCATATCGCAATGATCAGCGTGATCAAGCTGCTGCGCATCACACCAAAATCGCTCTTAGTGATTTTCATGCTGCAGGCCTCCATACCAATTTCAACGCGATGTTGCGACCATTGTCCTGGTTATCCTGCAGGCTGGATAAGCTGCCCTGCGGACTGAAATCCAATGGACGATTGGTGATCGTCACTTGGTAACCCAGCTTTTCTAGGGCGTACTTAAATTGGTCCAGATACTCCATCGATGCACGGGTGCTGGTAAAGCCGTTGTCCAGATGTGCTTTAAGCGTCAGTACTTGGGCCGGTACTGTTGCGTCGGTGTTAGGTGCGACGGGTTCTGTGGCACTGGTCTTCCAGTCCAGCCCATCCAGTTCGACCTTGTTGAATTTGCTCAGCGCTAGACTCAATGGCGTGATGAACTCTTGTGGGGTGCTGGAACGCTCCAGTAGCGTATGCAAAGTGGTGACCGCTGCTTTGATATCGCTAGGTGAGACCTGTGTCTTGGGCAATGCTCTTAGGATATGGTCTTTTTCCGCTGTTATCCGTTGCGCCTGCTCTAAAACGGCATCGACTGCGCTCTGATCCGGGGTGTTATCGAGTTGCGTTACTTGGAGTGCCCAGATGAGGCTGCCCGCGAACAGCGCACCACTGAACCAAAGCAGGGCGCGGCGTAGCTGCCATAACGTAAAGTAACGGGTATGTTCAGCATTGCCGTATTGAGTTTTGGGCTGCTTAGCCGCCAATTGTTGTAAGAAGACATGATTGGCATCGGAGTCTCTGGTCTGTGCGTCGCTGCCCAGTTTCTTGGCTAGCGTGGCAAGATCCACGAAGTCGTAGCGCATGTCTTCGCTGCGCGGCAAGCGGGTCTGCAACTCGATTAGGTCGTTGCTATGACCGACGATACGTACATCTAGTACCTGTCCCGCAGGCAATAAGCTGAGACTCTTAAGGTATTGGTAAGTACGCCCTAACTCTTCGGCGACCGCATCCTGAAAGTTGAGTCCTTTGGTGATAGGGGTAAGGCGGGATATCTGCAAGCGGTGTGAACTGAAGTAGGTCTCGCGCAAGCCCGCGAACTTGTTCCATGTGATGAGCAATAGGTGGCTAGACGGATGGTCTTGTATCAAAGGCAGGCTGATCTGCGGTACTGAGTAGATGCCTGCCAGCGGCACCTTGTGTGCGAGCAGTATGTCTACCCAAGGCGTCACTAGGCTGGGATTGGTCAATGCGGAGAACAACATCTCGTCGTCACGCCTGCCAGTGCTTTGACGTTGTAGCACTGTCGCTTGTTGGAAAGGGGTGCCACGATAGAACTGGTCAAACTTGCGCTTGATTAGGGCGCTATGGTTGCTACCGGTCAGATGCGGGGTGACTTCTAGGCGGAAGTCTTCTTCGATGAGGTCGGTGAGTAGGTAGGTCGGGCATTTAATGTGCCTGAGGAAATCAGCAAAGTCAGCCCTGTCATCGGCCGAGTCGCCAAATTCGCGCCGTTCCACAATCTTGCCGCCCATGATGTGCTGTGCGTGCAGATGGTTGGTGCTAAGTAGCAGTAGTAGACAGTTCTTCATCAGAATTTCACCTTGCCTATGATGTCGTAGATAGGTGAGAGTACCGAAAGCATGACCCAGCCCAGTATGGCACCTAATATGATGGTCATGGCGGGCTCTATCATGACCTGTACCTTTTTGATCGACTCGCGTACATCTCTGTCATAAAAGTAGCTGACATTCAGTAATGCCTTATCTAGAGAGCCGGTGGCTTCTCCCACCTTGAGCATACGTATCACCAGCGGAGGGAACATATGGGTGTTCTGGAAGCTTTGGGTCAGGTTCTTGCCTGATTCTATCTCTTGGGCCACCTCGTCCAATGAACGTGCAACGGCCAAATTGTTCACCACGTCGCGTGAGTTGTGGATGCAATCCAAGATGCTGATGCCCGAACCGTACATCATGGCGAAAGTGTTGGCGAAGCGCGCCAAAATGATCTTGCGCAGGATAGGTCCTATCACCCACATATTTAATTTGAAGCGATCGAAACGCAGCCGCATCTCATCGCTGGAGTTGACCAAGAGTGTGATAACGATAGGTGTCAGGATGGGGAGGGCGATAACTACATACCAGTAGTTAACGAAGAATCCTGAAGTCGCCAGCAGCATGCGTGTCTGGATAGGAATCTCTTGCCCCATGCCCTTGATGAAGCTGACCAGCTGCGGGACCAGATAGATCATCAAGAAGATGGTGATGCCCAATACGATGGTGCCTACAAAGGCGGGATACATGAGGATGGTCTTGGTATGCGAGGCCATCTCATCCTGCCACTTGAGTGATTCTGTGATGTGTTCGAATACTTCGGGTAAACGGCCGCTCTCTTCGCCAGCGTAAGTCAGACTGACGAATATCTTGTCGAAGGCATCTGGATGCTGGGCCATAGCTTGGGATAGTTTTTTCCCGTTCTCTATGGATTCGACTAGGTTTGCGATGACTTCACGGAAGCGTTCTTCCGTCATGGTGTCACGCAGATCGCCTAGACATTCCAGCAAAGGCACACCTGCACGAGAGAGTTGCTCAAGGTTGAAGAAGAAGGTAATTAGTTCGGCGCGTTTGATCTTGCGTCGCTGTCCGCCCCCGCTGCTACTTTCTATTTTGGCATCGACTAAATCGAGTCCGCCGCGCTTAAGTCGGAATTCCAAGTCCACCAGATTGGCCGCATCTTGCAGCCCTTTGGTGGACTGGCCCCCCTGATTGATGGCGCGATAGGCGTACATGACCATATCAGCTGACCCGATCTGTTAAGTCGACCACGCGACTGACTTCTGCCAACGAGGTGAGGCCTTGTTGAATACGCCTTATGCCGTCCACGGCCAGCGGACTGAATCCTTTGGCAAGGGCCAACTCGCGTATCTGCCGTGTGCTGGCGCGACGGGAAACCAGATCGTCGAGGTCGTAGTCCATCTTGAGCAGCTCCATGATTGCCATACGGCCTTTATAGCCTTGATGGTTGCAGGCTTCGCAACCTGCGGCACGATAGAGTGTGACGTCTTGATGTAGCGGGATGCTCAGCAACTTGCGCTCCATCGCATCTGGTACATAGGGATATTTGCACTCTTTGCACAGCACGCGCACCAAGCGCTGCGCGATGATGCCGATGATGTTGCCGGCCATGATGTCGGGCAGGATGCCGATGTCCAGCAGGCGCGGAATCGCGCCTATCGCCGAATTGGTATGCAGGGTGGAATAAACTTGGTGGCCCGTCATCGCGGCGCGGAAGGCCATCTCGGCGGTGGGATGGTCACGTATCTCACCGACTAAAATGATGTCCGGATCCTGACGCATCATAGAGCGGATACCGGTCGCAAAATCCAGCTTAGCCGACTCGTTGATTGAGGTCTGACGTATCAAAGAGATTGGGTACTCAACCGGATCTTCTAAGGTCATGATGTTCACGGATTCCGTGTTCACATGGTTCAACACCGAATATAGGGTGGTAGTCTTGCCGCTACCGGTAGGGCCGGTGACCAACACGATGCCCTCGGGCTTGGCGATGATCATCTTAAGCGTGTTCAGTGCGCGCTCATCTAGGCCGGTCTGAGTCAGCGGAACGATGCCCTTCTGTCTATCCAGAATACGCAGCACGAAGTTTTCGCCGTGCGTGGTGGGATGCGAGGCGACACGAAAATCGATAGGGCGGCCGGACAGGCGCAAGGAGATACGACCATCCTGAGGCGCGCGGGTTTCGGCGATGTTCATACCGCTCATCACCTTCATACGCACCACCATGGCGGGCCAGAAACTCTTGTGTAGGCTGCGCATCTGGCGCAACACGCCGTCTATACGGTATCGGATGCGCAGGAAGCTACTCTCTGGTTCGAAGTGGATATCGGAAGCGCCACGCTGTACCGCTTCGGTGAGTAGCGCATCGATGAGTCGCACCACAGGCTGGCTGAATTCGTTCACGCCGGACTGCAGGGTCTGGTATTCCATTTCGCCCGGCTCGATCTCGTGCAAGATACCGTCGATGGATAGCTCGAAACCGTAGTACTGGTCTATACCGCGCAGGATGTCCGATTCGCTGGCCAACTGGGTGATGAGGTGGTACTCATCCTTGAGTAGTGCACGTAACTGATCCAGCGCGATGATGTTGTCTGGGTCGGCGATGACGATGGTCAGAACGCGACCGGGCTTGTCTACCGATAAGGGCAGCAACTGGTAACGACGTGCCACATCCTTGGGTATCAGTGCCAGTGCGGCTGGGTCGACGATGACGGTGGACAGATCCACGCTCTCTTGACCAAGATTTTCAGATAAGACATCGCGTATGGTGGCTTCGGACAAGAAACCCAAACGCACCAGCAAACGGCCCAATGGTTGATGCGTATTGCCCTGCTCTTGCATGGCAATACGCAATTGATCCTCGCTGATCACGCCCTTGGCGACCAGCATGTTGCCCAATGGTTGTTGGAGTTGGTTGTCTGCCATATTCCTTACTGTGCCAATGTCTGTGCGTGCTGCTCGATTACTTTATGGTCGAAGCCAGCGCTTTTTCCTGTATCAAGCGAGAGGGCGCGTCGGTAGTACTGTGCAGCAGGTTTACGCTGCCCGAGTCGCTCTAGACTGATGGCTAGATTGAACGCCAGCGTGGCGTTATTCGGCTCTAGTTGGTAAGCGTTGAAATAGGATTGCTGCGCTTCCGCCCAACGTTGTTGTTCGGCGTAATAGTTGGCCAGTGCGAAATGCAAAGAAGACGAGTTCTTTTGCTCGTTGATCAGCATCTTCAGGCGGCTCTCGCGATTATCGTCCGTCACAAGTGCTGACATGCCGGCGTTGGCTACTGCATTGCGTGGTTCGAGTACCAATACCCGAGCGTAATATTGTCTAGCTTGTGGGTCCGCACCAGCTTGTTGGGCAATTGCCGCTAGGCCTAACAGCGAGTCCACATTGCTGGGCTCTTGCGCCAATACCCCCTTGTAGAGGTACTGTGCTTGTTCGAATCTACCCGCTTGATACGCCTGATAGGCATTGTTCAACTGCATATCCAAGCTGTCTGTTGGATCACGCAAGACCGTGATAGCTTTTGCGCGTTTTGCCGTTGTCGTTGCCGATGCAGAATTAACAGCCTTGTGATGCACAGGTGCGCTGACCTTGGGTGCGATAGCAGGTGCTGCTGGAATTTCCGGTGTGGGTGCTTGCGCGATAGGGGCGGGCGCGATCTCAGGCACTAATCTTTCTACGGGGGCCGGTGCGGCTTCCATGACGGGTATGGGGGCGGGAGGCGGTGTGATCGCCGCGATTGGCTGTGCCGCTGGCCGCACGACGGCAGGCCTGCTCATGGAGTTGATCTCATACCAGACATAGAAAGCGCCCAAACAGAACAGAACGATGCTGCCCAGCAATGCATATAACAGATTTCGATTCACGTGACCTCCTGACGGAGCGGCGGATTTGGCCTGAAACAGATTCTGGCTGGCACTACGCGCGCTTTCCTTGGGTGTGTTGTAACTGGGTGTAGAAGCTGAAGCCGCGGGTTCCAGACTCAGTTCAAGAGGGCGGCTATCGCTGCTTCCCTGAGACTTTTTTCTGGCATCCAGTAGCAGGCTCATGGCTGATTCCTATTGTTTGCCGCTGGCCGACTCGTGAAAGAATTCTTGGTCGGGCAAGTTGCCGCGGAAATTGCTGTAGTCACCTGTCAAGCTGGAATCTTTGATAACGACTGGATGTAGGAAGATGACCAGTTCGGACTTGGTAGTGACATCATTGCGATTTTGGAACAGATTGCCTATCAATGGGATGCTGCCTAGGAATGGCACGCTGTCGGTCTTTTTATCTATGCTGTCCTGCATCAGTCCGCCCATCACCGCGATCTGATTATTGTTGATGCGCAGCACCGACTCCATCTCGCGCGTCTGTGTCTGGGGTATGACACTGATCACGCCAGCAGCTGCAAGCGCAGGGTTGGGGTCGTTGATTGTGCCTATCACTCGGGTGATGGACGGCTTCAGGACGAGGCTGACTACATCGCTGTCACTGATCTGCGGGGTGACGCTCATAGTCAGACCGACCGGAGTGGAGTGCAGCGTGGTGGTGTAGGTGTTGCTGCCAGGAGTGGTCGCGGTAGGTAATACGATCTGTACATCCGTGGTGAAGTAAGCGACGTTATCTACCACACGCAACATCGCAGTTTGGTTGTTCAGCACACTGAGCTTGGGGCTGGACAGCACTTTCACATTGCCGAAGGACTCAAGCAAGCTGACACTCGCGGCCAGATTACCTAGCTTAGAAGTGGGGTTGGTGTAGTCGAGCAAGAACATGCTTCCAGTACGAGCGGCTGGCTGGATTCCTGTCCCAGCTTGGGTGAGTTTGAATCCCTTGGCCCCCAGTGTCAGAGCAGACCAGTTGATGCCCTGTTGGTATTGGTCGTTGAGCTTGACTTCCACTACGGTCGCTTCGATTAGCACCTGACGACGGGCACTAGACATGATCTGATCGACGAACTCGCGGATCTTTTCATGTTGCTTGCCGGTTGCGCGTACCGTGATAAGTCCGTTCTCAGGATTGGCAATCACTGACGCTGCTTCGCGGAAGGTGCTGCGTCTGGTCACGGTGACATCACCTTCTTCCACGCTGACCGGATTGGGACTGTTCTCTACGCCGATTTTGGCGCTGGATTTTTTATTTCCGTCTGACGCAGTGACGCCTGTGCCGGTGCTGCTGCTAGATTTACTTTGCTGAGTAGTCGTCTCGCTGGAGCCTGCGGGCAATATCTTGTCGGTCTCATGCAGGATGTCTTTGATGTTTTGTGTCAAGGTTTCCCAGAAACGGTTCTTGGAGGTGTCTTTGATCTCTATGGAGGATTTGTTGCTAGCGCTGCCACCGGCTGCCCCGCTGCCAGTGCCGCCACCACTTATCTGGGTGGAGTTGCTGATGCTGCTCTCGGAGTCACGTGCCATGTTGACGTAGTCGATCTTGTAGCTGTGCAGATAAGGTGTATCTGGCATTACAATCAGCGAGCCATTGCTTAGCTCATAGCGCATGTCTACTTGTCTAGCGATGCGGGAAAGTATCTGCTCTAGTGTCTGGTTGATCGCGTTGATGGTGACCAGTCCATCTATGCCGCCATGTATATCCAGATTGATCTTCGCGTCGCGTGCTAGTTCGAACAGTATCTGTTGAGCGGGGACGTTGGTCACCACGACACTGTAGGTGGCGGTCTTGCTGATGGGTTTAGGAGGGGGAAGTACGACTCCACTGGTGATGGGCTGGGGAATCTCTTTGCTGGCGACAGTGGGCGCCGCCTCTCGCATCATATGATGATCGGATGGCTGTATCGGCTTGGTGCCACAACTAGTGAGCAGCAATCCTACAGCGCAAAGACTGAGTGTTTGAGGTGCGCGCATGCTCGTTTCTCCCTTGTTTTTTTGCAGCCTAGCAGCTTTGCTATATTGGCTCAATAAGTAAATTAGCTTAATCCCTTGTTATTGCAGCAAGTAGATCGTCGTTGCGAATGCATCCTTGTATCGCTGGGGTAACTCTTGTGCGCTCGCGGTTCGCGCGGCATCGACCGTGTGGTATGCGCCAAACAGAACGCGCACCCCAGCTCTTCCGTTGAATTTGGCGGGTAAGAGATAGATATCGCTCAACTTCCCCAATGCTTCGGCGCGCTTCAGAAAGCCTTCCATGCGGTCGGCCGATACGGGCTCGTTGTAGAAAAGCTGGATGCTGGCGACAGCACGCGGATCGTCCAGTAGTAGTTGACCGGCAGCCAAACGTTGCTCGTATCGGCTGGCAGATGAATTGGTTTGAGGGATAGTTTTTGCTGCGGGAACGACTATCGCATCCGCCGCAACTGCAGAAGCAGCGAGCGGCGCGCTGGTGAGTGGAGCCGCTACTACTGAGGAGGCAGAAGAGACTATGGTCTTGGCAACCGAACTGCTGGCCGTGGCCGGCGTGCTGCTGGCAGCAGCTTGCGTTTCAGCTGTACTCACTACGCCAGAGACCGCGCCGAGTGTAGAGACAATCACACTTTCTGGCCGATTGCCGAGAAATGACCAGAGTCCCCAAGCGATTAGCGCGGTTAATAGCAGCCCTGCGCCAGCGTAAAGTACTTTCTTGTCGGGCATTCTAGATTTTGCGGTGAGTTCACTGTCCCGCATCGCGGCCTGCACATGTCGAGTTTCTATGCTGTGGGTGTCCTCCACGAAAGCGGCCAATAGAGATTTGTCCGCCAGCACGTTGGCGCGTCGCATCAGGCCGACCGAAGCATCGGCGATGAGTTTGATTGCGCCCGGTGCGAAGATGTTGGGGCCGTGATAGCCGGCTTTGCGCATACGGAACATCAGGTAGTTCTCTAGTATGTCCCGTGACAACGGTTGCATATTGAAGTTATGCACGATGCGGTCTTTAAGCTGGCGCATATTGGGTTGATCCAGCTTGCTGTTCAATTCGGGTTGACCGAACAATACGATCTGCAACAGCTTGAAACTACCAACTTGAAGGTTGTAGAGCAAACGCAATTCTTCCAGCGTATCTATAGGCATTGCGTGAGCTTCGTCCACCAATACGACGACACGTTTACCGTCACGTGCTTTGGCTTCCAGCTTGTTCTGGATGTTCTGCATCATCACGCCGATGCGTTCATGCTCGACGTTCAGCTCTAAGGCGTCCGCGATTGCGTACAGCATCTCTTCGCGCGACAAACTGGGATTTGCCAGATATATCGGTTCGATATGTTTGGGCAGCTGTTCCAATAACATGCGACACAGCATGGTTTTGCCGCTGCCTACTTCCCCACTGACCTTGATGATGCCTTCCACTTCGCTGATTGAGTAGATCAACGCTTCAAGTATCTCCTTGCGGTTGGCGCCGCTAAAGAAGAACTCGGTCACCGGGGTGATCTTGAAAGGTTGCTCGTTCAGGCCAAAATGTTCCAGATACATATTCAGTTTTCCACTTTGAGTTTTTCGTGCGCATCCATGCGACTGTATAGGGTGGTGCGGTTGATGCCGAGCATCTTGGCAGCTTCGCTGATGTTGTTCGAGCTGAGTTCTAACGCCACATCTATATACATGTTTTCCTGTGTGCGTAGCTCCTGATCGAGATCGAACTGGCCCGACTGTAACCTTTCCCTGATGGATGTGTGGTCGAATCTGGCGTTGATAGTAGGCAAGACGATGGCGGAGGCATCGAACTCTTCCAGTAATTGTGATGCACTGACAGTCATGCCTGGATATTTGGCGGTGAGGCGTATGACGATGTTGCGTAGCTCGCGAATGTTGCCAGGGAAGTCATATTGCTCCCAGAGTGCGATCGACTCTGGATGTAATTCGAAAGGAGGGTGTTTGATCTGCTCCGTGTAATGGGCACGAAAATGGTTTAACAGTAGCAGTTTATCAGCGCCTAATTCTCGCAAGGGCGGGGCGGTGATGGAGAAGACATTGAGGCGGTGGTATAAGTCACCGCGAAAGGCTCCAGTCTTGACTTCTGTCCTCAAGTTGCGGTTGGTTGCGGCGATGATGCGGGCTTTGCTCTTGCGTGTGGCGGTCTCCCCCACACGTTGGAACTCGCCGTTCTCCAACACTCGCAGTAGATTCGCTTGCAATTCCAGAGGTAACTCACCTATCTCGTCCAGGAATAAGGTTCCTTCCCCCGCATCCTCGAAGTATCCAGCTTGTGCCACGCTGGCGCCAGTGAAAGCACCTTTGCTATGACCAAACAAGGTCGCCTCCAAAAGATTGGGTGAAATGGCGGCACAGTTCAGTATCTTGAACGGAGCTTTGCTGGTAGCACTTAGGCGTTGCAAGGCACTGGCGATCAATTCTTTACCGCAGCCTGATTCTCCTTCTATTAGGACAGGGAAAGGCATAGCTGCATACATCACGATCTGGTTGCGCAAAGCTTGTATCGGCGCACTCTGACCAACGATGCCGAGTAGGTCGGCGTCGTGCACGGACCTTTGTGTATCGACCTGTTCCAATGCCAAAGCTTGCAAGAGTCGTTGTTTTATGTCGGCAGGCGGACATGGTTTAGAGATGAAATCTATGGCCCCGAGTGCTCTAGCGTGTCTGGCATTGCTCTTATCGTCTTGGCCGGAAAGAGTGAATATCTTGATATTAGCTGAGTGTGCCAACAGCTCGGCTATCAGTTGAAATCCTTCGTCCGGCCTATGTGGCAAAGGGGGTAGCCCAAGATCGATTAGAGCCAGAGCGGGGGGGGTGGTCAGATTGCGCAGTAGTGTGATTGCGGCCATGCGCGACTCAGCCTGAGATACCTCGAAGTCATCTTCGAAAGCTATAGCCAACCCTTCTCGTATGAGTGGGTCGTCATCAACGATGAGCAAGCTGGGGCGGTTCGATTTCACTTTCACAGTCGGCATCGTTCTCTAAGGTGTAGTTTCTTTAGCATAACGGCAAGCACGCTTGGGCTCAATAGCCCTGAATGTCTAGATAGTTTAATGTCTTGCGACATGAAGTTGAGAATATCGTTTCTAATAGATAGAATGCGGCCTCTCTGTAACAAGGGCTTCCTATTTTGTCTTCATCAGCATTAGTCGAAATCCGCGATCTGAATTTCGCCTATGATCAGCGCGCTATCCTCAAGGGTATCAATATGACTTTCCCAAAAGGAAAGCTGATTGCCATCATGGGTTCGAGCGGTTGTGGCAAGACCACTCTATTGCGTCATTTGGGTGGCGCATTGAAGCCGACACAAGGATATGTGAAGGTCGATGGCAAGATTTTGCACGAGTTGGATTCCGATGGTTTGTATGCGATGCGACGTAAGATGGGCATGTTGTTCCAGTTTGGCGCGCTCTTCACTGATATGTCAGTTTTCGACAATGTCGCATTCCAGATGCGTGAACACACCGACCTTACTGAAGATTTGATTCATGATCTGGTAATGATGAAGTTGCATGCGGTTGGATTGCGCGGCACTCACGATCTGATGCCTTCAGAGTTGTCTGGTGGTATGGCGCGCCGTGTCGCTTTGGCGCGTACCGTGGCATTAGACCCTTTGCTAGTCATGTATGACGAGCCCTTCGCAGGACTCGATCCTATCTCGCTGACCGTAGTCGGCGATCTGATTCGTCGATTGAACGATGCGTTGGGGGCGACGTCGGTCATCGTCACGCATGATGTACAGGAATCGTTGAAGATAGTCGATTACGTCTATTTTATGGCGGGTGGGGTGATCGTCGCGGAGGGGACGCCCGCAGAAATCATCGCTTCCAAGAAAGAATATGTGCACCAATTCGTACATGGCGAGATGGATGGCCCCGTGCCTTTCCATTATCCCGGCGGTGATTACCGTCAAGACTTGAATCTACGGGCTTAATTATATGGCAGTGCTAAACAATATCCGTGGCATAGGGCATACCGTTGTGAGTGCCGTGTGGCGCATCGGTTTCGCCGCGCGCTTCTTTGCGCTTACATTGCTGCATTCCGGTAGCGGCTTTCGTCGTTTCCATCTGATCAAGAAAGAACTATTTTCTACGGGCGTGATGTCGCTCATTATCATTATCGTCGCCGGCCTATTCGTCGGCATGGTGTTGGGTTTGCAAGGTTATGAAACCTTGAAGCGTTTTGGTTCCGAGTCTGCCTTGGGTGTGATGGTGGCACTTGGTTTGGTGCGCGAGCTGGGCCCCGTGGTAGCAGCATTGTTGTTTGCTAGTCGTGCTGGTTCCGCGATGACGGCCGAGATCGGTCTGATGAAGGCCACCGAACAGATATCTGCAATGGAGTTGATGGCGGTCAATCCTATCGCCCGCATCATTGCACCGCGCTTCTGGGCGGGCGTCATCTCCATGCCCTTGCTTGCCGCGATGTTTAGTGCGGCTGGTATCTTTGGCGGCTATTTTGTCGGCGTGGTGCAGATTGGTGTGGATGAGGGTTCGTTCTGGTCGCAGATGCAGGCCGCAGTAGATTTCAAGCATGACATCATGAATGGCGTGCTTAAGAGTTTCGTGTTTGGTGTGGTTGTAACCGTAATCGCTTTGTTCGAGGGTTATGATGCGCCGCCAACCGCAGAAGGTGTGTCCGGAGCGACGACGCGTACGGTGGTGACTTCCTCACTGGCGATCTTGATGCTGGATTTTGTTTTGACTGCAATGATGTTCGGGGGAAATTAGAGATGGAACGCACTAAGCTGGATCTTTGGGTAGGTATGTTCGTGGTGGGTGGAATCGCCGCTTTGGTGATGTTGGCTTTGAAAGTGGGGAACCTGAGCACGTATAACGTGTCGGAGACGTACCAAGTTGAGGCTTACTTCACCAATATCGGTGGATTAAAGCCTAAAGCTTCGGTTAGAAGTGCTGGTGTATTGGTGGGACGTGTCACTAACATTTCGTTGGATACGGAAAGATATGAAGCTAAGGTCAGTATCAGTCTGGATAAGCGTTACCAGTTCCCCAAAGACACTTTTGCGAACATCCTGACATCAGGCTTGCTGGGCGAGCAGTACATAGGACTTGCTCCAGGTGGTGATAGTGAGATGTTCAAGAATGGTGATGTGATCAAGCAGACCCAATCGGCGATGGTGCTGGAGGACTTGATAGGCAAGTTTATCTACAGCAAGGCCAGTGATGGTGCCAAATAATTAGGAGACTAAGATGCGTGCGATTTATAAATTGATTCTGGCTGGTGTATTGACTGTCGTCTTTGGCAGTGCCAACGCTGAGATCGTTGCGCCTGACACGCTGATGCAGAACACCGTTCAGGAGATACTTGCTATCGTTAAGCAGGATAAAGACATACAGGCTGGCAATAAAGAGAAAGTGTTAGCCCTAGTGGATGCCAAGATCGTGCCGCATTTCGATTTTGTACGTATGACCCAGTTGGCGGTTGGCAAGTACTGGCGAACCGCGAGTGCTGAACAGAAGCAGGTGATGGTCAAAGAGTTTCAGACCATGCTGGTCCGTACCTATACCGCGGCATTCAGCGGGTACAAGAATCAAACCGTAGAAGTTACTCCTGTGAAAATGGCTGATGCTGATACCGAAGCTACGGTTAAGACCAAGATACTAAAGCCAGGTGCCCCAGCTATCTCTGTTAGTTATGTGATGGAGAAGACAGCAAATGGCTGGAAAGTTTTTGACCTGGTTACTGAAGGCTCTAGTCTTGTAATGTCTTCGCGCAATACGTTTGCAAAGCAAATCGAGGATGGTGGTATCGATGGTTTGATCAAGGCTTTAGTTGATAAGAACGCTAGTTTGGCTAATGCAACTGCTAAGGCTGATAGCAAATGATCAACTACGCAGATGGGTGCTTGCAAGTCGAAGGGCACTTGACCATGGATACTGTGCCTGCGTTGTATGAACAAGGCTTGCAACATCTAAAGCAAAATGAGCTGATCTTGGATTTCTCTAAGGTTGAGACGGCAGACTCTTCTGCGGTCAGTATGTTGTTGGGGTGGACTCGTGCCGCCAAGCAGAATAAATGTGAGGTGAGTGTCGTCAATCTGCCCAGCAGCATGCTCAGTTTGGCCGGTCTGTACGGGGTGAGTGACTTACTACCTGTGCAGGTGAACTGAACTTTTGCAGGGCGCGACTAGAATGTCGTGCCCTTAACTGGGGCTTTTTTAGTATCATGCGCATCCTTTGTTCAGGCGATGCGCTTTTTTATTGCTTCTGCTTTGAGTAGCCGATCGCTGTATTTGTTACCCGTAAACTCCATGATAGTTACCCCTGAAAGTATCCGAATCAATATTGCCCAAGGCATGCTCACCGAGCATCTGACTGTGGTGGGTGACGGCCAACATTTCGAGGCGGTCGTGGTCAGTGAGGCATTCTCTGGCAAGAGTCGTGTGCAAAGACACCAGTTGGTGTATCAGACTTTGGGTGACCGCATGCGCGCGGAGATACATGCGTTGTCCATGAAAACCTTTACGCCACAAGAGTGGCAGGATAGAAAATAAACATGCAAAAACTTTCTATACAGGGCGGTAATAAGCTTAACGGTGAGGTGCGCATCTCGGGTGCCAAGAACGCGGCTTTGCCGATTATGTGTGCCAGTCTGTTAAGTGCGGAAGACTTGCAGTTGAGCAATCTGCCTGACATGCATGACGTGGCGACCATGGCCAAGTTGTTGCAGCAGATGGGTGTAGCAGTCTCGAATTCGCCAAAAGCAAGCACATTCAATGCATCCAAAGTCGATAAGCTGGAAGCGCCATACGAAATGGTGAAGACCATGCGCGCGGCTATTCTGGTGCTGGGCCCGTTGCTGACGCGTTTCGGCGAGGCGCGCGTGTCGCTGCCTGGCGGCTGTGCGATAGGTTCGCGCCCAGTGGATCTGCACATCAAGGGACTGCAAGCCATGGGTGCTGAGGTACATATAGAGCACGGCTACATCCATGCCACGGCCAAGCGCTTGCAGGGCGCGAAGATCTGTTTCGACGTGGTGAGTGTCACTGGTACCGAGAATCTAATGATGGCGGCGGCATTAGCGGACGGTGTCACCACGCTGGAGAATGCTGCGCGCGAGCCGGAAGTGGTGGATTTGGCGAATTGCCTGATCGCGATGGGTGCAAAGATCAGCGGTGCGGGTAGCGATACCATCACGATACAGGGCGTGCAAGCTTTGCATGGCGCTGAGTATCGCGTCATGCCGGATCGTATTGAAAGCGGTACTTTCCTAGTCGCTGCAGCTGCGGCGGGTGGGCGCATCACGTTGACAGATACTCGTGCTGATATTTTGGATAGTGTGCTGGATAAATTGCGTGAAGCAGGCGCAACCATAGAGGTGTCAGGCGATCGCATCACGTTGGAGATGCATCAACGCCCGCGTGCCGTCAACTTACGCACTGCTCCGTATCCTGCATTTCCTACTGATATGCAGGCTCAGTTCATGGCCTTGAACACCATCGCCGATGGGACTGCTATGGTGGTTGAGACCATCTTTGAGAATCGCTTTATGCACGTGCAGGAGTTGTTGCGACTGGGTGCGCAGATCGATATTGAAGGCAACACCGCCATCGTCAAAGGCTGCGCGCAGTTGGAAGGCGCGACCATTATGGCGACCGATTTGCGTGCCTCTGCATGCTTGGTCATTGCAGGTTTGGTTGCGCAAGGCGAGACCATCGTGGATCGCATCTATCACCTAGACCGCGGTTACGAACATATCGAAGCGAAATTGTCGGCGCTGGGCGCACAGATACGCAGGATTAAATAGGAAGTCATATAGATGATCACCATCGCTCTGTCCAAGGGACGAATCTTTGAAGAGACATTGCCGCTGTTGCAAGCGGCAGGCATTACTGCGCTGGAGGACCCAGAATCCTCCCGCAAGTTGATATTGGCAACAAATCGAGATGATGTGCGACTCATCATCGTGCGCGCCTCAGATGTACCTACCTACGTGCAATACGGTGCGGCGGATATCGGCGTGGCGGGTAAGGACGTGCTGCATGAACATGGTGGTGCGGGACTGTATCAGCCGCTGGACCTGAATATCGCCCGTTGCCGCATGATGGTTGCGGTGCGTGATGATTTCGACTACGAGGCGGCCGTCCGTCAAGGCGCTCGCCTGCGTGTGGCGACTAAGTATGTGCAAACTGCGCGGGAACACTTTGCATCCAAAGGTGTGCACGTGGACCTCATCAAATTGTACGGCTCTATGGAACTGGGCCCTTTGGTCGGTCTGTCTGACGCTATCGTCGATCTAGTCAGCAGTGGCAATACCCTGAAAGCCAATCACCTCAAGGCGGTTGAGCATATCGCCGACATCTCGTCACGTTTGGTGGTTAATCAAGCTGCATTGAAATTGAAACGAGAATTGATCCAGCCCATGCTGGATGCTTTTGCTGGAGCGATAGCTAAATGAAGATACGTAAACTTTCCAGTCGCGATGCGAACTTCAAAGATGATCTGACCAAGCTGTTGGCATTTGAAGAGACTGCTGATGATGTGCTGGAGTCTACAGTTGCGGCCATCTTGAAAGATGTCCGTGCCCGCGGGGATGCGGCTGTGTTGGAGTATACGGCGAAATTTGATCGCCTGCCCCTAGCAAGCGCACTGCAGATGGAGTTGCCAAAAAAAGAGTTGCAGGCAGCCTTTGTCGGTTTGCCAACTGAGCAACGTGTTGCGCTCGAAGCTGCGGCTCAGCGCGTGACTGAATATCACCAAAAGCAAATACAGGAATCCTGGAGTTATAAGGATGCCGATGGCACTTTGCTGGGGCAGCAAGTCACCCCACTGGATAGAGTAGGGCTGTATGTTCCAGGCGGCAAAGCTGCCTACCCCTCCTCGGTGCTGATGAACGCCTTGCCTGCTAAAGTGGCTGGTGTGGCGGAGTTGATTATGGTCGTACCCACGCCAGATGGAATCAAGAATCAGTTGGTACTAGCTGCGGCTTATCTTGCTGGTGTTGATCGAGTCTTTACCATAGGTGGTGCGCAAGCAGTCGCGGCACTCGCTTACGGTACCCAGACTATCCCCAAGGTTGACAAGATTGTCGGTCCGGGGAATGCCTATGTAGCCTCGGCAAAGCGCCGTGTGTTCGGCGTATGTGGCATTGATATGGTGGCAGGTCCTTCTGAGATATTGGTGATCTGCGACGGGAATACTGATCCTGACTGGATCGCGATGGATTTGTTCTCACAAGCTGAACATGACGAATTGGCGCAGGCGATTCTGATTTCTCCGGATGCGGCCTTTATCGATGCGGTCGCAGCGAGTGCGAATAGATTGTTGGAGCAGATGCCCCGCAAAGAGATCATCAAGACCGCATTACAGAATCGTGGCGCATTGATACATGTTGCCGATCTGGATGAGGCTTGTGCAATCAGTAATCGCATCGCACCTGAGCATCTTGAATTGTCGGTCAATGATCCTCAGTATTATTTGAGTAAGCTTAAGCATGCAGGCGCGATCTTTATGGGCAAATACACTTCGGAGTCGCTCGGTGACTACTGTGCTGGCCCGAATCATGTTTTGCCTACTTCGGGTACGGCTCGTTTTTCTTCGCCTTTAGGGGTGTATGACTTCCAGAAACGTAGCAGTCTGATCATGGTTTCCGAACAGGGCGCTAAGACTTTGGGTGCGATTGCATCAACATTAGCGTTCGGCGAGGGATTGCAGGCGCACGCGCAGTCCGCCTTGTTTAGAGCGCACGTCTAAGTAGCAACTAAATCCGGTTCTGTAGGGATAAAAATTTGCTCGTAGAGCATATGCCACATAAAAATGCATAATTTCTGCATTATTTTGTTGAAATCTGTTTGACAGTAAAGCCTTCGATTGGCATAATTGTCGGCTGTGTTTGGAGGGGTGGCCGAGTGGTTAAAGGCATCAGACTGTAAATCTGACCTCTTAGAGTACGAAGGTTCGAATCCTTCCCCCTCCACCAAGAATTCTAGTTGTTTCAAGCTTGGATTAAGGGCTTGCAAGGGCCGTTTGGTCGGGAAGCTGCGGGTGTAGCTCAATGGTAGAGCAGAAGTTTTCCAAACTTACGACGAGGGTTCGATCCCCTTCACCCGCTCCAGTTTGCAGTTTAGTTGGATTTGTCGCCCATGTGGCTCAGTGGTAGAGCACTCCCTTGGTAAGGGAGAGGTCGCGAGTCCGATTCTCGCCATGGGCACCAGTTTTGTTTTTTGTTATTAACGTTTGGCATTGATAAGGAATAGTCATGGCAAAGAGTAAATTTGAACGTACGAAACCGCACGTAAACGTAGGCACGATTGGCCACGTGGATCACGGTAAGACCACATTGACCGCAGCGATCACTATGGTGTTGGCTAAGAAGTTTGGTGGTGAAGCCAAGGCTTACGACCAGATCGACGCAGCGCCAGAAGAAAAGGCGCGTGGTATCACCATCAATACCGCTCATGTTGAATACGAGACAGCTACACGTCACTACGCACACGTTGACTGCCCAGGCCACGCTGACTATGTAAAGAACATGATCACAGGTGCTGCGCAGATGGACGGCGCGATCTTGGTTTGTTCTGCAGCTGACGGCCCTATGCCTCAGACGCGTGAGCACATCTTGTTGGCTCGCCAAGTTGGCGTTCCATACATCGTCGTGTTCCTGAACAAGTGCGACATGGTTGACGATGAAGAATTGCTGGAACTGGTTGAAATGGAAGTGCGCGAATTGCTTTCCAAGTACGACTTCCCTGGCGACGACGTGCCTATCATCAAGGGTTCCGCGATGTTGGCAGTTAAGGGCGATCAATCTGAAATCGGCGAACCAGCGATCTTCCGTTTGGCAGAAGCATTGGATACCTACATCCCTACACCAGAACGCGCAATTGACGGCGCATTCCTGATGCCAGTGGAAGACGTATTCTCCATCTCCGGTCGCGGTACCGTTGTAACAGGTCGTATCGAGCGCGGCATCATCAAAGTCGGCGAAGAAATCGAAATCGTTGGTATCAAGCCAACCCTGAAGACAACTTGCACTGGCGTGGAAATGTTCCGCAAACTGCTCGACCAAGGTATGGCTGGCGATAACGTCGGCGTACTGTTGCGCGGCACCAAGCGTGAAGAAGTTGAGCGTGGTCAAGTTCTGGCTAAGCCAGGTTCTATCACACCTCACACCAAGTTCACGGCTGAGATCTACGTGTTGGGTAAAGATGAAGGTGGTCGTCATACACCATTCTTCCAAGGTTACCGTCCACAGTTCTACTTCCGTACAACTGACGTGACTGGTGCTGTTGAATTGCCAGCGGGTACTGAAATGGTTATGCCTGGCGATAACGTCAGCATTACTGTAGCGCTGATCAACCCGATCGCGATGGAAGAAGGTCTGCGTTTTGCTATCCGTGAAGGCGGTCGTACCGTCGGTGCGGGTGTGGTTGCAAAGATCATCGAGTAATAAAGATGTGAAGGGTGAGGGGAAGTGGTAAGGCCTAAGGTCTTGTTACTTCTCTTTCGTCTTTTTATAGAGTTTTAGGCCAGTAGCTCAATTGGTAGAGTATCGGTCTCCAAAACCGAGGGTTGGGGGTTCGAGACCCTCCTGGCCTGCCAAATTTAGTAGTTTAAAGTTGATCGGAATCATTGCGCATGGCGGATAAAATTAAGTTGCTTGCCGCGTTCTTGCTGGTCGTTGCGGGAATTGTGGGTTTTTACGCGCTGCAAGATAGTGCGGCAGTGCTGAGATTGGCTTCTGTGCTGGTGGGCGTTGCGCTTGCTGGCTTTGTTGCGTCTTTGTCTGATGTGGGTAAGAGATTCTTTGCCTTTGGTAGGGATTCGGTTGCTGAGGCTAAGCGTGTGGTTTGGCCGACGCGCAAAGAGACTTTGCAGACAACGGGTGTGGTGATCTTGTTCGCGATTACGATGGCGTTGTTTCTCTGGGCTGTCGATGCGAGTCTGATGGTGATGGTTAACAAACTGATGGGACGGGGGGATTGATGGCCAAGCATTGGTATGTGGTTCATACGTACTCGCAGTTTGAGAAGAGTGTGCAGCGTGCGTTGACTGAGCGTATCGCTCGTGAAGGTATGCAAGAGCAATTCGGTCAGATACTGGTACCGGTTGAAGAAGTCGTGGAGTTGAAGTCTGGTCAAAAGAGTATCAGTGAGCGCAAGTTCTTCCCTGGTTATGTGTTGGTCGAGATGGAAATGACAGATGAATCTTGGCATCTAGTGAAAAGCACTGCCAAAGTGACTGGTTTCTTGGGTGGTTCTGCGATGAAGCCTACGCCTATCACGGCGAAGGAAGTGCAGAATATCATGGATCAGATGCAGGCCGGTGTTGAGAAGCCTAGGCCCAAGATATTGTTCGAGGTGGGTGAATCGGTTCGCGTCAAAGACGGTCCGTTCACTGATTTCAATGGCTCTGTAGAAGAAGTCAATTACGATAAGAATAAGATTCGTGTGGCGGTGACCATCTTTGGTCGTTCCACGCCAGTCGAGCTGGATTTCGGCCAAGTAGAAAAGGCCTGAAAAGCGGGAAGAGTAACTGGGGAACGCAGTCTGCAAGAAATTGCAGCTGGTGTTTCCCAGTTGCTATTTCCCATGTTGGGGAGAGGCGGTACGCTTCGTTAGACCCGTTTAGTTAGGAGTAAGCAACATGGCAAAGAAAGTAATAGGCTATATCAAGCTGCAAGTGCCAGCTGGTAAAGCAAATCCAAGTCCCCCAATTGGTCCTGCATTGGGTCAACGCGGTTTGAATATCATGGAGTTCTGCAAAGCGTTCAACGCGCAGACTCAAGGTGTAGAGCCAGGTCTGCCTATCCCAGTGGTTATCACTGCGTTCGCGGACAAGAGCTTCACCTTCATCATGAAGACGCCTCCAGCAACGATCTTGATCAAGAAGGCTGCTGGTATCACCAAGGGTTCTAAGACACCTCATACGGATAAGGTTGGTAAATTGACTCGTGCGCAAGCCGAGGCGATCGCTACCACTAAGATGCCTGATCTGACTGCTGCTGATATGGACGCCGCTGTGCGTACGATCGCAGGTAGTGCCCGTAGTATGGGTATCACTGTGGAGGGTATCTAATATGTCTAAGCGTTATAAAGCTATCGCGGCGAAGATCGACCGCAACAAACTGTATCCAATCAACGACGCTTTGGCGATGGTGAAAGAGAATGCAGTAGCTAAGTTCGACGAGTCCATCGATATTGCTGTGAATCTGGGCATCGACGCACGTAAATCCGACCAATTGGTACGCGGCTCTGTCGTGTTGCCTAAGGGTACTGGTAAGACTGTGCGCGTTGCTGTGTTCGCACAAGGCCCTAAGGCTGAAGATGCTAAGGCTGCTGGAGCTGACATCGTTGGTTTCGACGATTTGGCTGAATCCATCAAAGCGGGCAATCTGAACTTCGACGTTCTGATCGCTAGCCCTGATGCGATGCGTCTGGTTGGTCAGTTGGGTCAGATCTTGGGCCCACGCGGTTTGATGCCTAACCCTAAGGTTGGCACTGTTTCAGCTGACGTTGCGGGCGCGGTTAAGAATGCTAAGGCTGGTCAAGTTCAGTACCGTACCGACAAGAACGGTATCATCCAGTGCACTATCGGTCGCGCTTCATTCGCGCCTGAGGCGTTGCGTGAGAACCTGTTAGCTTTGATCGATGCTTTGAACAAGGCTAAACCAGCTGCTTCCAAGGGTGTATACCTGCGCAAGATCTCTGTATCCAGCACTATGGGTGCAGGCATTCGCGTCGAACAAGCTAGCCTGACTGCTTAATGCTGTAAAGAATCTGCCGGTATGCCTTAGGGCTACCGGCTAAAAGTTTTGGAATGCTGGCGTGTATGCAGCGTCCGAGACCGTAGGTGTGGCAGGGGAGACTCTGTTACTTAATCGATAGAATCCTTGTGAATCTGTCTGCCCACGTAGATGGTGTGCCCGCGAGCAGGAAATATTCATCTCCTGACTCAAGGTCGCTGTTGTAAACGATGGGGTGCACGAGAGTGCGTCCCAGATAATGGAGGAAGACTTGAGTCTCAATCTGCAAGAAAAACAAGCGGTAGTAGCGGAAGTCAGTGCGCAAGTTGCATTGTCTCAAACTATCGTTTTGGCAGAGTACCGTGGCATCGCAGTCGCTGACATCACCACTTTGCGCGCTAACGCTCGTAAATCTGGTGTGTATTTCCATGTGTTGAAGAACACATTGGCGCGTCGTGCGGTTCAAGGTACGCCTTTCGAACCATTGGCTGAAAAGATGGTGGGTCCACTCGTGTATAGCATGAGTGAAGACGCTGTCGCTGCTGCCAAGGTGGTGTTCGATTTTGCCAAGACGAATGACAAGTTGGTGATTAAAGCTGGTGCAATGGGCGGTTCCATGATGTCTGCGGAACAAGTCGCTGTGTTGGCTGCTACACCAAGTCGTGATGAGCTGATTGCTATGTTGATGGCTACTATGAATGCGACGACTGCGAAGTTCGTACGTACTCTGGCTGCTGTTCGTGATAGCAAAGAAACCGTTGCTGCTTAATTTTTTAAATATTGTACTAGGAGAATAAAATGGCTGTATCTAATGCTGACTTGATGGACGCTATCGCTGGCATGACTGTGCTGGAACTGTCTGATCTGATCAAACAAATGGAAGAAAAGTTCGGCGTATCTGCTGCTGCTGTTGCAGTTGCTGGTCCTGCTGCTGGTGGTGGTGCTGCCGCTGCTGCTGAACAAACAGAATTCACCGTGATGTTGACTGGCGCTGGCGACAGCAAGGTTAACGTGATCAAGGTGGTTCGTACTATCACTGGTCTGGGCTTGAAAGAAGCTAAGGATTTGGTAGATAGCGCTCCTAAGGCTGTTAAGGAAGGCGTATCCAAGGCTGATGCTGATGCTGTAGCTAAGCAGCTGATCGAAGCTGGCGCAACCGCTGAAATCAAGTAAGCTGTTGTGATGTAAAAAGGCTGACGGAAACCCGTCAGCCTTTTGCCGCTTGTAGAAGCCAGCGGACAAGATTTGCTAAAAAGTACTTCTTGCCCCCTGTCTTTTAGTTCCGGCGTGACCCTTGGGTCGCGATAGTACTGGCAAGACCAACGCGAACTTTCGTGCAGTGCGAAAGCAAGCAAACTTCGTTTTCCCTTAATCGTGGAGATTATATGAGCTACTCTTTTACCGAGAAAAAACGTATTCGTAAAAGTTTTGCCAAGCGAGTCGGCGCCTTGCCGGTTCCTTTCTTGCTGACTACTCAGCTGGAATCCTTTGCAGACTTCTTACAAGCATATACGGCGCCTGATCAGCGTAAAAATTCGGGCCTGCAAGCTGCTTTCAATGGGATATTCCCAATCGAAAGCCACAATAAATATGCGCGTTTGGATTTCGTAAGCTATACCCTCGGTATGCCCCCGTTTGACGTCAAAGAGTGCCAACAGCGCGGTTTGACCTATGCATCTCCACTGCGCGCACGCGTACGTTTGACCATCTTGGACAAAGAGGCTTCCAAGCCCACAGTAAAGGAAGTCAAAGAGCAGGAAGTCTACATGGGCGAAATGCCTTTGATGACTAACACCGGTTCGTTCGTGATCAACGGTACTGAGCGCGTTATCGTTTCCCAGTTGCACCGTTCGCCTGGTGTGTTCTTTGAGCATGACCGTGGTAAGACTCACTCTTCCGGCAAGTTGCTGTTCTCTGCTCGTATCATTCCTTACCGTGGTTCATGGTTGGATTTCGAATTCGATGCTAAAGACTATGTGTATTTCCGTATCGATCGTCGCCGCAAGATGCCGGTCACTATCCTGTTGCGCTCATTGGGCTTGAGCAACGAAGAAATCCTCAAGATGTTCTTCGAGTTCGATGCTTTCCATCTGGGCAAAAAGGGTATCCAGTTCGAAGTGGTTGCTGAGCGTCTGCGTGGCGACGTGGCCCGTTTCGATATCGTCAACAAGGCGGGTAAGGTCATCGTTGCGCAAGACAAGCGTATCACTGTGCGCCACATCCGTGAGATGCAAGAAGACGGCATCACCAAGTTGGCCGTTTCCGAAGATTTCCTGATAGGTCGCGTATTGGCGACAAATGTAGTGGACAAGGATAGCGGCGAGATCATCGCTAATGCCAACGAAGAGATCACAGAAGCACTGTTGCTGAAGTTGCAAGAATCCGGCATCACTAAGATCAATACGCTGTACACCAACGATCTGGATCATGGTGCATACATCTCCCAGACTTTGCGTACTGACGAGACCGTTGATCAATGGACTGCACGCGTTGCAATCTATCGCATGATGCGTCCTGGCGAACCTCCTACCGAAGATGCGGTAGAAGGTTTGTTCAACGGCCTGTTCTTCAGCGACGAGCGTTATGACTTGTCTGTAGTTGGTCGTATGAAGTTCAACCGTCGCGTAGGTCGTGAAGAGTTGGTAGGCGCGCCTATCCTGTCTAACGACGATATCGTATCGGTAGTCAAGATCTTGGTTGACCTGCGTAACGGTCGCGGTGAGATCGATGATATCGACCACTTGGGTAATCGTCGTATCCGCGCTGTGGGTGAGTTGGCTGAGAACCAGTTCCGCGCCGGTCTTGCGCGTGTAGAACGTGCAGTCAAGGAACGTCTGGGTCAAGCTGAAGCTGACAATCTGATGCCGCATGATCTGATCAATGCTAAGCCTATCTCTGCTGCAATCAAAGAATTCTTTGGTTCCAGTCAGTTGTCGCAGTTTATGGATCAGACCAACCCATTGTCGGAAGTCACGCACAAGCGTCGTATCTCAGCACTGGGCCCTGGCGGTCTGACGCGTGAGCGTGCAGGTTTCGAGGTACGTGACGTACACGCGACCCACTACGGTCGTATGTGCCCTATTGAGACTCCTGAAGGTCCGAACATCGGTCTGATCAACTCATTGGCACTGTATGCACGCACTAACGAATACGGTTTCATCGAGACGCCTTATCTGAAGGTTGAGAACAGCAAGACCACAGATCAGGTCGATTACCTGTCTGCGATTGAAGAAAGCAAGTTCACCATCGCTCAGGCGAATGCTGAATTGGACAAGAAGGGTCATTTCACCGACGAGATCGTATCTGCTCGTCAACACAATGAATTTATCTTGGCTGCGCCAGATAAGTTGGAGTACATGGACGTTTCGCCTTCACAGGTCGTGTCGGTTGCGGCTTCCTTGATTCCATTCTTGGAACATGATGACGCGAACCGTGCGTTGATGGGTGCCAACATGCAACGTCAAGCTGTCCCATGTCTGCGTGCTGAAAAGCCGTTGGTGGGTACTGGCATCGAGCGCACTGTTGCGGTCGACTCTGGTACTACCGTACAAGCATGGCGCGGTGGTCGTGTCGATTATGTCGATGCGGCTCGTATCGTGGTACGTGTGAACGATGATGAGACAACTCCAGGCGAAGCAGGTGTGGATATCTACAACCTGACTAAGTACACCCGTTCTAACCAGAACACCAACATCAACCAGCGTCCGTTGGTCAAGGTGGGTGATGTGTTGGGCCGAGGTGACGTGATCGCCGACGGCGCGTCTACTGACATGGGCGAATTGGCTCTTGGTCAGAACATGCTGGTCGCGTTTATGCCTTGGAACGGTTACAACTACGAGGACTCGATCCTGATCTCCGAGCGCGTTTCTGCGCAAGATCGCTTCACATCTATCCATATCGAAGAGCTGACTGTGGTCGCTCGCGATACTAAGTTGGGTGCTGAAGAGATCACGCGCGATATTCCTAATCTGTCCGAAGTACAGTTGGGTCGTCTGGACGAATGCGGCATCGTGCACATTGGTGCAGAAGTAGTAGTCGGTGACGTGCTGGTTGGTAAGGTCACTCCTAAGGGTGAGACACAGTTGACGCCTGAAGAGAAGTTGCTGCGTGCGATCTTCGGTGAGAAGGCTTCTGACGTTAAAGATACCAGTCTGCGTGTGCCTGCTGGTAGCTCAGGTACGGTCATCGACGTGCAAGTGTTCACTCGCGAAGGTCTGCAGCGTGATGCACGTGCGCAACAGATCATCGATGATGAGCTGGCACGTTACAAGAAAGATCTGGCAGACCAGATGCGTATCGTTGAAGCTGACGTGTTTGCACGTTTGGAAAAACTGTTGCACAACAAGGTTGCCAATGGCGGTCCTAAGAAGCTGGCCAAGGGTACCAAGTTGAACAAAGAATACTTGAGCAGCGTAGAACATCATCATTGGTTCGACATCCGTGTTGCCGATGAAGATATCGCTTTGCAACTGGAGCAGGTCAAAGAAGGTCTGGCGCAGAAGCGTGTCGAATTCGACGCTGCGTTCGAACTGAAGAAGAAGAAGCTGACACAGGGCGACGAATTGCAAGCCGGTGTACAGAAGATGGTCAAGGTGTATGTGGCGGTCAAGCGCCGTCTGCAACCTGGTGACAAGATGGCGGGTCGTCACGGTAACAAGGGTGTGGTTTCACGCATCGTTCCTGTGGAAGATATGCCTTACATGGCAGACGGTACGCCAGTAGACGTGGTATTGAATCCCTTGGGCGTTCCTTCCCGTATGAACATCGGTCAAATTCTGGAGACGCACTTGGGCTGGGCTGCCAAGGGTCTGGGCAAGAAGATCGACGACATGCTGCAGGCTAATGCGAAGATCACTGAGGTACGCAAGTTCCTCAACAAGATCTACAACCACCACAATGGTCAGACAGTCGATCTGGAATCTTTCAGCGACGATGAGATCATCGAGTTGTGCCGCAACCTGACTAAGGGTGTGACATTCGCGACGCCGGTGTTCGACGGTGCGTCTGAAGAAGAGATCAAGTACATGTTGGAATTGGCTGATCTGCCTACTTCCGGTCAGACCACATTGTTCGATGGTCGTACTGGCGAAGCGTTCGATCGCAAGGTCACCGTGGGTTACAAGCACGTGTTGAAACTGCATCACTTGGTCGACGACAAGATGCACGCGCGTTCTACCGGCCCATACAGCTTGGTCACGCAACAGCCGTTGGGTGGTAAGGCGCAGTTCGGTGGTCAGCGTTTTGGTGAGATGGAAGTCTGGGCTTTGGAAGCTTATGGCGCGTCCTATACCTTGCAAGAGATGCTAACGGTCAAGTCCGACGACGTGGCCGGCCGTACCAAGGTTTACGAAAGCATCGTCAAGGGCGATCACAAGATCGATGCCGGTATGCCGGAATCGTTCAACGTGGTCATCAAGGAAATCCGTTCTCTGGCTATCGATATGGATTTGGAGCGTCACTAAATAGAGAGTCGTGAGTTCAGAGTGGGATGCGAGTTCCCACTCACTACCAGCTACTTTCCAGTCACCAAATTTAGGAGTCACACATGAAAACATTGTTGGATTTGTTTAAACAAGTCACCCAAAAAGAAGAATTCGATTCGATCAAGATCGGTCTAGCCTCACCAGAGAAGATTCGTTCTTGGTCTTATGGCGAAGTCAAAAAGCCCGAGACCATCAACTACCGTACCTTCAAGCCTGAGCGCGACGGTCTGTTCTGCGCCAAAGTATTCGGTCCGGTCAAGGATTACGAATGTTTGTGCGGTAAGTACAAGCGTCTGAAACATCGCGGTGTGATCTGCGAGAAGTGCGGCGTTGAAGTCACTCTGTCCAAAGTACGCCGTGAGCGTATGGGCCACATCGAGTTGGCTTCCCCAGTCGCACATATCTGGTTCCTGAAGTCTTTGCCTTCCCGTCTGGGTATGGTGTTGGACATGACCCTGCGCGATATCGAACGTGTGCTGTATTTCGAAGCATACGTGGTGACCGAGCCTGGCATGACGCCACTTAACCGTGCGCAGTTGTTGTCGGATGAAGATTACTTGGCCAAGACCGAAGAGTACGGTGACGAGTTCACCGCACTGATGGGTGCTGAAGGTATCCGTGCCTTGCTGAGCAACCTTGACGTTGCGAACGAAATCGAAACCATCCGTGCCGAATTGGCTGCTACCGGTTCCGAGACCAAGATCAAGAAGTACGCCAAGCGTCTGAAGGTGTTGGAAGCGTTCATGCAATCCGGTATCAAGCCGCAATGGATGGTAATGGAAGTGTTGCCAGTGTTGCCTCCTGAGTTGCGCCCCTTGGTGCCTTTGGATGGTGGCCGTTTCGCGACTTCCGACCTGAACGATCTGTATCGCCGCGTCATCAACCGTAACAACCGTCTGCGTCGTCTGCTGGAACTGAAGGCACCGGAGATCATCGTGCGTAACGAGAAGCGCATGTTGCAAGAAGCGGTGGATTCACTGCTGGACAACGGTCGTCGCGGTAAGGCTATGACGGGTGCGAACAAGCGCCAGTTGAAGTCCTTGGCCGATATGATCAAGGGTAAGAGCGGTCGTTTCCGTCAGAACTTGCTGGGTAAGCGCGTCGACTACTCCGGTCGTTCAGTGATTGTGGTGGGCCCACAGTTGAAACTGCACCAGTGCGGTCTGCCTAAGAAAATGGCGCTGGAATTATTCAAGCCTTTCATCTTCAGTCGTCTGGAAGCGATGGGTCTGGCAACGACCATCAAAGCATCCAAACGCATGGTAGATGCAGAAGAGCCAGTGGTATGGGATATCTTGGAAGAAGTCATCCGTGAGCATCCGGTGATGCTGAACCGTGCGCCTACGCTGCACCGTTTGGGTATCCAAGCATTTGAACCTATCCTGATCGAAGGTAAAGCTATCCAGTTGCATCCGCTGGTCTGTACCGCGTTCAACGCCGACTTCGACGGTGACCAAATGGCGGTACACGTACCGTTGTCACTGGAAGCGCAGATGGAGTGCCGCACACTGTTGCTGGCTTCCAACAACGTGCTGTCTCCAGCCAACGGCGAACCAATCATCGTTCCTTCACAGGATATCGTGTTGGGTCTGTACTACATGACACGTGAGAACGTTGGCGCCAAGGGCGAAGGCTCTATGTTTGCTAACATCGCGGAAGTTTCGCGCGCTTACGAGTCACGTGAAGTCGATTTGCAAGCTAAGGTCATCGTGCGTCTGAAAGAGATGCACAAAGACGAAAACGGCAATCTGCAAGAGCAACTGGTACGTCACGAAACAACAGTAGGTCGCGCTCTGTTGTCTGAAGTGTTGCCTGCTGGTTTGCCATTTGCGCTGATCAACAAATCACTGAAGAAGAAAGAGATCTCACGTCTGATCAACGCTAGCTTCCGTCAATGTGGTCTGCGTGACACCGTCATCATGGCCGACAAGCTGATGTACACCGGTTTCACTTATGCGACGCGCTCTGGTATCTCCATCGCTTTGGACGATATGTTGGTTCCGCCACAGAAGCATGAGTTGATCGCAACTGCGGAGAAGGAAGTACGCGAGATATACACGCAGTACACCTCCGGTCTGGTCACCGACGGCGAGCGTTACAACAAGGTCGTGGATATCTGGGGTCGTACGGCAGACATCGTCGCCAAGGCGATGATGGAGCAGCTAGGTAAACAGCCTGTGGTCGACCGTCTGACCAATGAGCCGCGCTTGGATGCCAAAGGCAAGGTCGTTATGCAAGAGTCTTTCAATGCCATCTACATGATGGCTGACTCTGGTGCGCGTGGTTCTGCTGCGCAGATTCGTCAGTTGGCCGGTATGCGTGGTCTGATGGCTAAGCCTGATGGCTCCATCATCGAGACACCGATCACCGCGAACTTCCGCGAAGGTCTGAATATGTTGCAGTACTTCATCTCGACCCACGGTGCTCGTAAGGGTCTGGCGGATACCGCTTTGAAGACAGCTAACTCCGGTTACCTGACACGTCGTCTGGTCGACGTGACGCAGGATCTGGTCGTGATCGAAGATGATTGTGGTACTGAGAACGGCGCGGCGATGAAGGCTATCGTCGAGGGCGGTGAGGTTATCGAATCCCTGCGCGATCGCATCTTGGGTCGCGTGGTGAATGCTGATGTGGTCAGTCCTGAAACGGGTGAGACCGTCTACGAATCCGGTACTTTGCTGGACGAGAGCGCGGTAGAGCATATCGAGTTATTGGGTGTGGACGAAGTATTTGTGCGCACGCCGCTGACTTGTGAGACGCGTTTTGGTCTTTGCGCCAAGTGCTATGGCCGCGATCTAGGTCGTGGCGGTATGGTAAACGTGGGCGAGGCAGTTGGTGTAATCGCTGCGCAGTCTATCGGTGAACCCGGTACACAGTTGACCATGCGTACCTTCCACGTTGGTGGTGCAGCTTCACGTAACGTCGTGGCCAGCCAGATCGAAAGTAAGTCTAATGGTGTGCTGAAGTACAGCACCAATATGCGTATCGTGACAACCGTGCGCGGTGAGGTGATCGTTGTCGCACGTAGTGCGGAAGTGATCATCGCCGATGACAATGGTCGTGAGCGCGAGCGTCATAAAGTGCCTTACGGCGCGATGTTGACTGTCAAGCAAGATGGAACGGTCAAGGCTGGTGCGGTATTGGCGACATGGGATCCGCATACCCGTCCTATCATCACTGAATACGCGGGTAAGATCAGCTTCCAGAACGTGGAAGAGGGCGTCACAGTCGCTAAGCAGATCGACGAAGTGACCGGTCTGTCCACGCTGGTGGTGATCGATCCTAAGCAGCGTGCTGGCACGCAAGGCAAGGGCGTGCGTCCTATGGTTCGTCTGTACGATGAAGCGGGTGGCGAGGTCAAGTTGCATGGCACTGAGACTGCTGTGAGTGTGACCTTCCAGACTAGCGCGATCATCACTGTTGAAGATGGTCAGACAGTTGGTGTTGGTGACGTGCTGGCACGTATGCCACAGGAAAGCTCTAAGACTCGTGATATCACCGGTGGTCTGCCACGCGTTGCTGAGTTGTTCGAAGCACGTATACCTAAGGATGCAGGTATGTTGGCTGAGTGCACTGGTACGGTGTCGTTTGGTAAGGACACCAAGGGTAAGCAGCGCCTCGTTATCACTGACGTGGATGGCATCGCACACGAATTCTTAATCCCCAAGGAAAAACACGTATTGGCGCATGACGGCCAAGTTGTGAATCAGGGTGAGATGATCGTGGACGGCCCAGCTGATCCGCATGACATCTTGCGTCTGCTGGGCGTTGCTCAGTTGGCTCGTTACATCACCGATGAAGTGCAGGAAGTCTACCGTTTGCAGGGCGTTAAGATCAGTGACAAGCACATCGAAGTGATCGTGCGTCAGATGTTGCGTCGCGTACAGATCATCGATGCGGGGGAAACTCGCTTTATTACTGGTGAGCAAGTCGAACGCGCCGATCTGTTGGTCGAGAACGAGCGCATCATCGCAGCGGGCAAGACTCCTGCGACCTTCGAGTTCATGTTGCTGGGTATCACCAAGGCGTCGCTGTCTACCGACTCGTTCATCTCAGCTGCATCGTTCCAGGAAACTACGCGTGTCCTGACCGAAGCCGCCATCATGGGCAAGAAGGACGATCTGCGTGGCTTGAAGGAAAACGTGATCGTAGGTCGTCTGATCCCAGCTGGTACCGGATTGGCGTTCCATACGGCACGTCGCAGACAGCGATTAGGTTTGGATGCAGCAGAAGGCCGTGGATTGTTAGTGGGAGATACAGTGGCTTCGGGCGAACTGCTTGACAGCGCTGAGGTTTCTCAATAGAATTCGCAACCTTTTTCCCGTCGCAGCGGATAGATGCTTACTCCGCTGCGACGTTGTTTTTCGCCAGCAATTTGTTTTTTAACGAAATTTTAGAATTTAATTAGGATGTGTAGATAATGCCAACCATTAATCAGTTGATCCGCAAACCGCGTGTTGCAATCGTAGAAAAAAGTAAGGTTCCGGCCTTGGAAGGTTCTCCTCAAAAGCGCGGTGTTTGTACTCGTGTGTACACCACAACTCCAAAGAAGCCTAACTCTGCGTTGCGTAAAGTCGCCAAGGTTCGCTTGACCAACGGTTTTGAGGTGATTAGCTACATCGGTGGTGAAGGCCATAACTTGCAAGAGCACTCGGTCGTGTTGTTGCGCGGCGGTCGTGTAAAGGATTTGCCGGGTGTGCGTTACCACATGGTGCGTGGTAGTTTGGATACGGCTGGTGTTAAGGATCGTAAGCAGTCGCGTTCCAAGTACGGTACTAAGCGCGCTAAGAAGTAATCATTTTTAGTAAGTGTAATTTTTAAGAAATTAATTCGAGGTTGATATGCCAAGACGTAGAGAAGTCCCCAAACGCGAAGTCCTGCCTGATCCAAAATTCGGTAGCCAAGACTTGTCCAAGTTCGTAAACGTATTGATGACAGCGGGTAAGAAGTCTGTTGCAGAACGCATTCTGTACGGTGCGCTCGAGCAAGTGGGTAAAAAGACTGGTAAGGATGCGATTGAGGTCTTCAATCTGGCGCTGAATAATGCTAAGCCGCAGGTCGAAGTTAAGAGTCGTCGCGTGGGTGGTGCTAACTATCAGGTTCCTGTTGAGGTTCGTCCTTCACGCCGTATGGCATTGTCTATGCGTTGGTTGCGCGAAGCGGCACGTAAGCGTGGTGAAAAATCCATGGGTATGCGTCTGGCTGGTGAGCTGATCGATGCATCTGAAGGTCGTGGTGGTGCGGTGAAGAAGCGTGAAGAAGTGCATCGTATGGCTGAGGCTAACAAAGCCTTCTCGCATTTCCGTTTCTAATTAATTACATTTAGGTATTCATCGTGGCTCGTAAAACCCCCATTAATCTTTACCGAAATATCGGTGTTAGTGCGCACATTGACGCAGGCAAGACAACCACAACTGAACGTATTCTGTTTTACACGGGCGTCAATCATAAGATTGGTGAAGTGCATGATGGCGCTGCGACCATGGATTGGATGGAGCAAGAGCAGGAGCGTGGTATCACGATCACTTCTGCGGCTACTACCTGCTTCTGGAATGGTATGGAGCACAACTTCGAGCAGCATCGTTTCAATATCATCGATACGCCGGGGCACGTAGACTTCACTATTGAAGTAGAGCGTTCTATGCGTGTGCTGGATGGTGCTTGTATGGTCTATTGCGCGGTGGGTGGTGTTCAGCCTCAGTCTGAGACTGTTTGGCGCCAAGCTAATAAGTACAAAGTTCCCCGTTTGGCGTTCGTCAATAAAATGGATCGTCAGGGCGCGAACTTCTTCAAGGTCTATGATCAGATGAAGACTCGTCTGCGTGCTAATCCTGTTGCGACAGTGATTCCTATTGGCGCTGAAGATAAGTTTGAGGGCGTGGTTGATCTGATCAAGATGCGTGCTATATATTGGGATGAGGCATCTCAAGGTATGAAGTTCGACTATCGTGAAATTCCGGCTGAATTGAAAGAATTGGCTGCTGAGTGGCGCGAAAAGATGGTTGAATCTGCGGCTGAAGCTTCAGAAGACCTGATGAACGCTTATTTGGAAAATGGCGACCTAACGGAAGAGCAGATTGTGTTGGGTATTCGAACTCGTACGATCGCATGTGAAATCCAACCTATGTTGTGTGGTAGTGCCTTTAAGAATAAGGGTGTGCAGCGCATGTTGGATGCGGTTATCCAATTCCTGCCTTCTCCAGTGGATATTCCTGATGTGACAGGTATTTCTGAGAATGAAGAGCCTACTAGTCGTAAGGCAGATGATGCTGAGAAGTTCTCGGCACTTGCATTCAAACTGATGACTGATCCGTTCGTTGGTCAATTGACCTTCGTTCGTGTTTACTCTGGTGTGCTGAAAAAGGGTGACACTGTTTACAACTCGGTCAAGGGTAAGAAAGAGCGTATCGGTCGTATCGTGCAGATGCACGCTAATAATCGCGTTGAGGTTGATGAGATTCTGGCTGGCGATATCGCTGCTTGTATTGGACTGAAAGATGTGACTACGGGTGACTCGCTGTGTTCGGTTGATACACCTATCATCTTGGAGCGCATGATATTCCCTGAGCCAGTGATTCATGTGGCTGTTGAACCTAAGACCAAGGCTGACCAAGAGAAGATGGGTTTGGCGCTGGGACGTTTGGCTGCTGAAGATCCTTCTTTCCGTGTACGCACGGATGAGGAGTCGGGTCAGACCATCATGTCTGGTATGGGTGAGTTGCACCTCGAGATCTTGGTTGATCGTATGCGCCGCGAATTCGGTGTGGAGGCTAACGTAGGCGCGCCACAAGTGGCATACCGTGAAGCGATTCGCAAGTCCGTCGAAGTCGAAGGCAAGTTCGTCAAGCAGTCTGGTGGTAAAGGTCAGTTTGGTCGCGTAATGCTGAAAATCGAGCCTAACGAAGCTGGCAAGGGTTTTGAGTTCGTTGATGCGATCAAGGGTGGTGCAGTACCTCGTGAATTCATTCCTGCGGTTGAAAAGGGTTTGCGTGAGACGTTGCCTAATGGCGTGTTGGCTGGCTTCCCAGTGGTTGATGTCAAGGTCACTCTGTTTGACGGTTCTTACCATGAAGTCGACTCCAACGAAAACGCCTTTAAGATGGCGGCTTCGATGGGCTTCAAGGACGGTATGCGTAAGGCTGATCCGGTGTTGCTCGAGCCCATGATGTCTGTGGAAGTCGAGACTCCTGAAGATTATGCCGGTACGGTGATGGGCGATTTGTCTTCACGCCGCGGTATGGTTCAGGGTATGGATGACATGATGGGTGGTGGTAAGTCCATCAAGGCAGAAGTTCCATTGGCTGAGATGTTCGGTTACTCGACTTCGTTGCGTTCTGCAACCCAAGGTCGTGCTACATACACCATGGAATTCAAACATTATGCTGAAGCGCCAAGAAACGTCGCTGAAGCAATCATGAACAAGAAATAATTTTAGATTAAAGGGCGATAATCATGGCAAAGAGTAAATTTGAACGTACGAAACCGCACGTAAACGTAGGCACGATTGGCCACGTGGATCACGGTAAGACCACATTGACCGCAGCGATCACTATGGTGTTGGCTAAGAAGTTTGGTGGTGAAGCCAAGGCTTACGACCAGATCGACGCAGCGCCAGAAGAAAAGGCGCGTGGTATCACCATCAATACCGCTCATGTTGAATACGAGACAGCTACACGTCACTACGCACACGTTGACTGCCCAGGCCACGCTGACTATGTAAAGAACATGATCACGGGTGCTGCGCAGATGGACGGCGCGATCTTGGTTTGTTCTGCAGCTGACGGCCCTATGCCTCAGACGCGTGAGCACATCCTGTTGGCTCGCCAAGTTGGCGTTCCATACATTGTCGTGTTCCTGAATAAGTGCGACATGGTTGACGATGAAGAATTGCTGGAACTGGTTGAAATGGAAGTGCGCGAATTGCTATCCAAGTACGACTTCCCCGGCGACGACGTGCCTATCATCAAGGGTTCCGCGATGTTGGCAGTTAAGGGCGATCAGTCCGAAATCGGCGAACCAGCGATCTTCCGTTTGGCAGAAGCATTGGATACCTACATCCCTACGCCAGAACGTGCAATTGATGGCGCATTCCTGATGCCAGTGGAAGACGTATTCTCCATCTCCGGTCGCGGTACCGTTGTAACAGGTCGTATCGAGCGCGGCATCATCAAGGTCGGCGAAGAAATCGAAATCGTTGGTATCAAGCCAACCCTGAAGACAACTTGCACTGGCGTGGAAATGTTCCGCAAACTGCTCGATCAAGGTATGGCTGGTGACAACGTCGGCGTACTGTTGCGCGGCACCAAGCGTGAAGAAGTTGAGCGTGGTCAAGTTCTGGCTAAGCCGGGTTCTATCACACCTCACACCAAGTTCACGGCTGAGATCTACGTGTTGGGTAAAGATGAAGGTGGTCGTCATACACCATTCTTCCAAGGTTACCGTCCGCAGTTCTACTTCCGTACAACTGACGTGACTGGCGCTGTTGAATTGCCAGCGGGTACTGAAATGGTTATGCCTGGCGATAACGTCAGCATCACTGTAGCGCTGATCAACCCGATCGCGATGGAAGAAGGTCTGCGTTTTGCTATCCGTGAAGGCGGTCGTACCGTCGGTGCGGGTGTGGTTGCAAAGATCATCGAGTAAAGATACAATGCGCCCCCTCGAGTGGTCTGGCCACAAGCTAGACCACTCGATTTCGTTCTTTAATCCAGCGGCAATGCCGCTTACATGCAAGAGAAAAATATGCAAAGTCAAAAAATTCGCATACGCCTGAAAGCGTTTGACTATCGTTTGATCGATCAATCTGCTGCGCAGATCGTCGATACGGCTAAACGTACCGGTGCCGTTGTTAATGGCCCAGTGCCTTTGCCAACTAAGATTGAGCGTTTCGACGTTTTGCGTTCACCTCACGTGAACAAGACTTCACGCGATCAGTTCGAAATCCGCACTCACTTGCGTCTGATGGATATTGTTGATCCTACAGATAAGACTGTTGACGCGTTGATGAAGCTTGATCTGCCTGCTGGTGTGGACGTTGAAATCAAGTTGCAGTAATTCGTAAGTTTCGCAGTTGTAGTAAAAATAATCGGCTAACCAATTGTAGTTAGCCCCTTAACAAAAGGAAATTAAAATGAGCTTAGGACTTGTCGGTCGCAAGATTGGCATGACCCGCGTGTTCACAGAAGACGGATCCTCGTTGCCTGTGACTGTGCTGGAAGTGTCCAATAATCGTATCTCTCAGATCAAATCTGTAGATACAGACGGCTATACCTCTGTGCAACTTGCACATGGTGTTCGCCGTGCTAGTCGTGTTACCAAAGCTGCAGCTGGACATTACGCTAAGGCGGGTGTCGAGGCGGGTAGCAAACTTAAAGAATTCACGGTTACGCCTGAGCAGTTGGCTGGCATGCAGGCTGGTGGTTCGGTGAGTGTTGAGATATTCCAAGTGGGTCAACTGGTCGATGTGACCGGTACTACTAAGGGTAAGGGTTATGCTGGTACCATCAAGCGTCACCACTTCAAATCGGGTCGTGCCTCTCACGGTAACTCCAAGTCGCACAACGTTCCGGGTTCTATCGGTATGGCGCAAGATCCAGGTCGTGTTTTCCCTGGTAAGCGTATGACTGGTCATCTTGGTGACGTTCAACGTACCGTTCAAAATCTACAAATCGTGCGTGTAGACGCAGCTCGTCAGTTGCTGTTGGTTAAAGGCGCCGTCCCCGGCTGCATCAATAGCAGCATTGTTGTGCGTCCCGCAGTTAAGGCAGGTGTGTAATGGAACTCAAAGTTATCAATGACAAGGGTCAGTCCACTGCGAACATGACTGCTTCCGACGAGTTGTTTGGTCGTGAATACAATCAGGATCTGGTGCATCAGTTAGTTACTGCCTACATGGCAAATGCTCGTTCCGGCAACAGCAAGCAAAAAGATCGCGCAGAAGTTCGTCATACGACTAAAAAGCCGTTTGCGCAAAAAGGCACAGGTCGTGCTCGTGCGGGTATGTCATCCAGTCCTCTGTGGCGTGGTGGTGGTAAGATTTTTCCTAATACAGGTGAAGAGAATTACACGCAGAAGGTCAATCGTAAGATGTATCGCGCTGGTATTGCGGCGATCCTCTCCAAGTTGGTTAGTGAAAATCGTTTGACGGTAATAGATAGCTTGACTGTTGACTCTCCTAAGACCAAGCAATTGGCTGAGAAGATCAAGGGTATGGGTGTTGCTGGTCGTCTGTTGATCATTACCGACAGTGTCGATGAGAATCTGTATCTGTCTTCCCGTAACTTGGCCAACGTTTTGGTTCTGGAAGCAAATCAGGCTGACCCTGTCAGCTTGGTGCGTTTTCCTAACGTGATCGTTACGCGTAATGCAGTAGCGCAAATCGAGGAGATGTTCGCATGAGTACCCAACAATTCAGCCAAGAGCGTTTGATGAAAGTGTTGCTCGCTCCGCAAATCTCCGAGAAGGCGACATTCGTTGCCGAGAAGAACGAACAAGTCGTTTTCCGTGTCGCAACTGACGCGACTAAGCCTGAGATCAAGGCTGCTGTCGAAATGATGTTTAAGGTCAGTGTTGATAGCGTGCAAGTTGCATGCGTCAAGGGCAAGGTTAAGCGTACCGGTCGTTTTGTCGGTCGTCGCAACAACTGGAAGAAGGCCTACGTATGTTTGGCTGCCGGCCAGGAAATCAATTTTGCTGCTAGCGAGCAAGGATAATCATCATGGCATTGATTAAATTAAAACCAACAACACCGGGGCAACGTGCAGTATTGCGCGTTGTCAATCCTGACCTTCATAAGGGTAAGCCATTCGCTGCCTTGCTGGAAAGTCAATCTAAGACGGCTGGCCGTAACAATAATGGTCATATCACCACTCGCCACATGGGCGGTGGTCATAAGCAGCATTACCGTATGGTCGACTTCAAGCGCAATAAGGATGGTATTCCTGCGACAGTTGAGCGCTTGGAATACGATCCTAACCGAACTGCGAATATCGCATTGTTGTGCTACGCGGATGGTGAGCGTCGTTACATCATCGCGCCTAAGGGTGTAGTGGCTGGAGCTACTCTAATGAGTGGTTCTGAGGCTCCTATCAAGGCAGGCAATGCATTGCCTTTACGCAATATCCCAGTTGGTTCGACTATCCATTGCATCGAGATGTTGCCTGGTAAAGGTGCGCAATTGGCGCGTTCAGCTGGTACTTCAGTGCAGTTGCTGGCTCGTGAAGGTAGCTACGCTCAGTTGCGTCTGCGCTCAGGTGAGATTCGCAAAGTGCATATCGATTGCAAAGCGACATTGGGCGAAGTTGGTAACTCTGAGCACAGCCTGCGCTCTATCGGTAAGGCTGGTGCGATGCGTTGGCGCGGTGTTCGTCCTACCGTTCGCGGTGTGGTTATGAACCCAGTTGATCACCCACACGGTGGTGGTGAAGGTAAGACTGCAGCAGGTCGTCATCCAGTAAGTCCATGGGGCGTTCCAGCTAAGGGTTTCCGTACACGCCGCAACAAGCGCACAAGCAACATGATCGTGCGTCGTCGCTTTAAGGTTTAAGGGGTAACAATACATGGCACGTTCCATTAAAAAAGGTCCATTCGTCGACGCGCATCTGATCAAGAAGGTTGAGACAGTTCGCGCAACTAATGACAAGCGTCCAGTGAAGACTTGGTCACGCCGTTCTACGGTGTTGCCTGAGTTCGTTGGTCTGACTATTGCAGTGCATAACGGTAAGTTGCATATACCGGTTTATGTTTCAGAAAACATGGTAGGTCATAAGTTAGGCGAATTTGCTCTGACACGTACCTTCAAAGGGCATGCGGCCGACAAAAAAGCCGCTGTCAAACGATAAGGAGGCATGATGACTACTACTATCGCTGTTGCAAAAAACGTTCATCTATCCGCGCAGAAGGGTCGCTTGGTTGCTGATCAGATCCGCGGTCTGCCGGTTGCTCAGGCGTTGAACATCCTGACTTTTAGCCCTAAGAAAGGTGCTGTCATCATCAAGAAGGCTTTGGAATCCGCTATTGCGAATGCCGAGCACAATGATGGCGCAGATATCGATGAGCTGAAGGTCAAGACCATTTATGTAGACAAGGCTGCTTCTTTGAAGCGTTTTATCGCCCGTGCCAAAGGGCGTGGCAATAAGATCGAAAAGCAAACTTGCCACATCACCGTTCACGTCGGGAACTAAGGATAAATTATGGGACAGAAAATTCACCCAACCGGTTTTAGGTTGAGCGTTCGTAAGAACTGGGATTCCAAGTGGTTCGCAAATAGCCACGACTTCTCTGCGTTGTTGCTCAAAGACATCGAAATTCGTGCTTTCTTGAAAAAGAAACTTGCTTCTGCTGGTATTTCTAAAGTTGTTATCGAGCGTCCAGCTAAGAGCGCAAAGGTTACGATCTACACAGCACGTCCTGGTATGGTTATCGGCAAGAAGGGCGAAGACATCGAAGTGTTGCGCGCTGAATTGCGTAAGCGCATGGGTTTGCAATCGGTTGATTTGGCTATCGAAGAAGTTCGTAAACCCGAGATCGATGCACAACTGATCGCCGACAGCATCACTGCACAATTGGAAAAACGTATCATGTTCCGTCGTGCAATGAAGCGTGCTATGCAGAACGCAATGCGTCTGGGTGCACAAGGCATCAAGATTATGAGTGCTGGCCGTTTGAACGGAATCGAAATCGCTCGTTCAGAGTGGTATCGCGAAGGCCGTGTGCCATTGCATACACTGCGCGCGGACATCGACTACGGTACTTCTGAAGCGCAAACCACCTACGGCATCATTGGTGTCAAGGTTTGGGTATTCAAGGGCGAAATCGGTCAGGAAGCGGCTGCACCTATGGCTGCGGAACCAGAGAAAAAAGTAAGAAAGTCGGGAGCTAAACATGCTACAGCCAGCTAGAAGAAAATACCGCAAAGAACAGAAGGGTCGTAACACTGGCCTTGCTACTCGCGGCAATCAAGTAAGTTTCGGTGATTTCGGTCTGAAGGCCGTTGCACGTGGTCGTTTGACGGCACGTCAGATCGAAGCTGCACGTCGTGCTATGACTCGTCATATCAAACGTGGTGGCCGTATCTGGATACGTGTATTCCCAGACAAGCCTATCTCTCAGAAGCCCGCAGAAGTCCGTATGGGTAATGGTAAGGGTAATCCTGAGTACTACGTAGCCGAGATTCAACCTGGCAAGATGTTGTACGAAATGGATGGCGTTGATGAGACTTTGGCACGTGAAGCGTTCCGTTTGGCTTCGGCAAAACTGCCATTGGCCACAACATTCGTAGTTAGACAGGTGGGTACATAATATGAAGACTACTGATCTTAAATCTAAGTCTGCAGAAGAATTGCAAACTGAGTTGTTGTCCTTGACTAAGGCTCAATTCGGTCTGCGTATGCAAGTTGCGACACAACAAATGACCAATACCAGCGAGATGCGCAAAGTACGTCGTTCTATTGCTCGTATCAAAACGGAATTGACACAGAAGGAAGCCCAGAAATGAGCGAAGCTAAACTTAAACGTACGCTGACCGGTACGGTAGTAAGCGACAAAATGGACAAGACAGTAACTGTTTTGGTAGAGCGTAAGGTCAAACATCCATTGTTGGGCAAGATCATCCGCGTTTCCAAGAAATACCATGCACACGATGAAACTAACGAGTTTCACACGGGTGATATGGTCACTATCGAAGAGTGCCGTCCATTGGCTAAAACTAAGAGCTGGCGTGTATCTAAGTTGCTGAGTAAGGGTGCTGCAATTTAATTGTAAGTACTGCTTGCATCTTTTCTGCAATCGAATATAATGCGCGGCTTCGTTTCATCGCCGCTCGCGGCGACCTAACCCAAACGGGTTCCAAAACTGGCCGCCGTAAGCGGAATAAGTTGGAGATTAAATAATGATACAAATGCAAACAGTTTTAGACGTGGCCGACAATACTGGCGCACGTTCCGTAATGTGCTTCAAGGTTTTGGGCGGCTCTAAGCGTCGTTACGCTTCCGTTGGAGATGTGATCAAGGTAAGTATTAAAGATGCTGCGCCACGTGGTCGTGTCAAAAAAGGTGAAGTTTATAACGCGGTTGTAGTTCGCACTGCGAAGGGTGTTCGTCGTAGTGATGGTTCTCTGGTTAAGTTCGATGGCAACGCAGCTGTGTTGTTGAATGCAAAGTTGGAGCCTATTGGTACACGTATTTTCGGACCAGTTACGCGTGAGTTGCGTACTGAAAAGTTTATGAAGATCGTTTCGTTGGCACCGGAAGTGCTTTAAGCGACTCCGAATCGAGTAGAGGAAAATCATGCGCAAGATCAAGAAAAACGATGATGTAATCGTCATCGCTGGTAAAGATAAAGGTAATCGCGGCAATGTGCTGCGCGTGCTGGGTGAGTATCTGTTGGTTGGCGGTATCAATAAGGTCAAGAAGCACCAGAAGCCTAATCCTGTAAAGGGTACGACCGGCGGTATCGTTGAAAAAGAAATGCCTATCCACATTTCTAATGTGGCGGTTTTCAATGCGGCTACCAAGAAGGGTGATCGTGTTGGTATTAAGACGTTGGAAGATGGACGCAAAGTGCGCGTGTTCAAGTCTAACGGCGAAGTAATTGACGCTTAAGGGGTATTAGAACATGGCACGTCTGTATGCGTTTTACAAAGATCAGGTTGCTAAAGATCTGATGAAGCAGTTTGGTTACAAGTCTGTGATGGAAGTACCTCGCATCGAAAAGATCACCTTAAATATGGGTGTGGGTGAGGCGGTTGCAGATAAGAAGGTTATGGATTTCGCGGTTGGAGATATGCAAAAGATCGCAGGTCAAAAGCCTGTTGTGACTTTGTCTAAGAAGTCTATCGCGGGCTTCAAGATCCGTGAGGGTTATCCGGTTGGCTGTAAAGTGACTTTGCGCAAAGAGCGCATGTATGAGTTCTTGGATCGCCTGATCAGTGTTGCAATTCCACGTATTCGTGACTTCCGTGGTATATCCGGCAAGTCTTTCGATGGCCGTGGTAATTACAACATGGGTGTCAAAGAGCAGATCATTTTCCCTGAGATCGAATACGAAAAGATTGATGCATTGCGTGGTATGAATATCACCATCACCACCTCCGCGAAGACTGACGAAGAAGCTAAGGCTTTGTTGTTGGCATTCAAACTTCCTTTAAAGAAATGAGAGAAGACTAATGGCTAAGATGGCAGTTATTAATCGTGATCTGAAGCGTCGTGAATTGGTTGCAAAATTTGCACCTAAGCGCGCAGCACTTCAGGCAATCATCGAAAATTCTAAGTTGAGTGACGAGGAGCGTGCCCAAGCGCGTGCTAAGTTGCAAGCACTTCCACGCGACTCCAGCCCGGTTCGATTGCGTAACCGTTGTGCGCTGACGGGTCGTCCGCGTGGAACTTTCAGGAAGTTTGGTCTGGGTCGTATCAAGATTCGCGAGTTTGCAATGCGCGGTGAGATTCCCGGTATCGTTAAGGCAAGTTGGTAGGAGAAATTTATGAGTATGAGTGATCCAATCTCCGACATGTTGACGCGCATTCGTAATGCGCAGATGGCGGAAAAAGCAACAGTGAGTATGCCATCTTCTAAGATGAAAGTGGCTATCGCTGAAGTTCTAAAAGAAGAAGGTTATGTCGATGGTTTTTCAGTCGTTAAGTCTGAAGGTGGCAAGGCTAATCTGGAAATCGGCCTGAAGTATTACAGTGGCCGTCCGGTTATCGAGAAGATTCAGCGTATCAGTCGTCCTGGTCTGCGTATCTACAAGGGTTCGAGCGATATTCCTAAGGTCATGAATGGCTTGGGCATCGCAATCGTTTCGACGTCCAAGGGTTTGATGACCGATCGCAAAGCGCGCGCCAATGGTATTGGTGGTGAGCTGCTCTGCGTAGTGGCATAGAGAGGTAATCATGTCTAGAGTTGCTAAAAATCCTGTCGTTGTTCCATCTGGTGTAGAAGTTACGCTTGCTGCAAATGAAGTCTCTGTAAAGGGTCCTCTAGGTACCATGAAGCAAGCTTTGAACTCCGATATCACTGTGGTTCGTGAGGGTGATATGTTGTTGTGTAAGGCTGCGAATTCAAGCAAACAGTCTGATGCTATGTCCGGTACCATCCGCGCGATTCTTGCGAATATGGTTCTCGGTGTGAGCAAAGGTTTTGAGCGTAAATTGACGCTGGTAGGCGTTGGTTATCGTGCAGCTGCAGCAGGGGATACTTTGAATCTGACTTTGGGTTTCTCGCATCCAGTTGCATACAAAATGCCTGCTGGTGTGAAGGTTGAGACTCCAACACAGACTGAAGTTGTGTTGAAAGGTGCCGACAAGCAGCGCGTCGGTCAAGTTGCCGCAGAAATTCGTGCGTTCCGTGAGCCAGAGCCTTATAAAGGTAAGGGCGTTCGTTACAGCGATGAAGTGGTGATCCTGAAAGAAACCAAGAAGAAATAATCGAGGCTGATATGTTGAACAAAAAAGAATCGCGTCAGCGCAGAGCACGCAAAACCCGTGCCCGCATTGCTGAAAAGAAAGCCGTACGTTTGGCGATCAATAGAACCAATCTGCACATCTACGCACAAATCATCTCCGCTTGCGGTAGTAAGATTTTGGCAAGTGCATCTTCTGCTGAAGTTGAAGTGCGTAAAGATCTGGCAAACGGTGGCAATACTGCTGCAGCCGCTATTGTCGGTAAGCGTATCGCTGAAAAAGCTAAGGTAGCTGGTATCTCTCAAGTTGCTTTTGACCGTTCCGGTAATCGTTATCATGGTCGCATCAAAGCGTTGGCTGAAGCTGCGCGCGAACATGGCTTGCAGTTCTAATTGGAGTTGAATAATGGCTAAGCCGCAAGGAAAGAATCAGCAACAGGAAGAGCGTGATGACGGCATGATCGAAAAAATGATCTCCGTGAATCGCGTCACCAAAGTTGTTAAGGGTGGTCGTATCATGGGTTTCGCAGCACTGGCAGTAGTTGGTGATGGCGATGGTCGTATTGCGATGGGTAAGGGCAAGTCTAAAGAAGTTCCAGTGGCTGTACAAAAGGCTATGGAAGAGGCTCGTCGTAACTTGGTCAAAGTGAACCTGAAAAATGGCACTTTGCATCACACAGTCATCGGTACGCATGGCGCTGCAAAGGTTTTGATGCAGCCCGCTTCCGAAGGTACTGGAATTATCGCTGGTGGCGCGATGCGTGCTGTTTTCGAAGCTGTAGGCGTGAAGGATGTATTGGCCAAATGTATCGGTTCTAGCAATCCATACAACGTGGTTCGTGCGACGCTGAATGGCTTGAGAGCGCTGAATGCGCCATCTGAAATTGCTGCTAAGCGCGGCAAGCAACTTGATGAGATCTTGGGGTAAGAAATGACACAAGCCAAAACAATCAAAGTGACTCAGATCAAAAGTCTGATCGGTACTAAGCAGTCTCATCGCGATACCATCCGCGGTCTGGGTCTGCGTCGTATCAACCATACCGTTCAATTGGAAGACACACCATGCGTACGTGGCATGATCAATAAAGTGTTTTACCTGGTTAAGTGCGAGGCGTAACAGATGAATCTTAATAATATTCAACCTGCACAAGGTGCAAAACACTACAAGCGTCGCGTTGGCCGTGGAATAGGTTCTGGTCTAGGTAAGACTTGTGGCCGTGGTCATAAGGGTCAAAAGTCGCGCGCTGGTGGTTTTCATAAAGTCGGTTTCGAAGGCGGTCAGATGCCTTTGCAGCGTCGTTTGCCTAAGCGTGGTTTCGTGTCTTTGACACGCAACGACACAGCTCAAGTTCGTTTGTCCGACCTGCAGAGCATGCCTGTAGAAACTATCGACCTTTTGGCACTTAAGCAAGCTGGCGTGATACACGCAAATGCATTGTCTGCAAAAGTTATCCTGTGCGGTGAGATTTCTCGTGCAGTGAAATTGCAAGGTCTTATGCTGACCAAGGGTGCGCTTGCGGCTGTTCAAGCTGCCGGTGGTAGTGTTGCTGAGTAAGGTAGCAGAGTGAGCGCTATCGATAAGGCTACTGCCAAGGGTAAGTACGGTGACCTGAGTCAACGTCTTTGGTTCTTGCTGGGTGCTCTGGTTGTGTACCGTATAGGTGCGCATATACCAGTCCCGGGTATAGATCCAACGGTTTTGGCAGATCTGTTTAAATCTCAGAAGAATGGCATCTTGGGCATGTTCAACATGTTCTCCGGTGGTGCTCTGTCTAGGTTTACGATCTTTGCTTTGGGTATCATGCCGTATATCTCGGCATCTATCATCATGCAGCTCGCCGCTATCGCCGTTCCACATCTTGAACAACTGAAGAAGGAAGGCGAAGCAGGTCGTCGCAAGATTACTCAGTACACTCGTTATGGCACATTGGCGCTAGCAGTGTTTCAGGCGTTCGGTATTTCGGTTGCGTTGCAGGCCCAAGCGGGACTGGTTCCAAATCCTGGTGGACTGTTCCAAATGACGACTGTAGTCACGTTGGTTACCGGTACGATGTTCCTGATGTGGCTGGGTGAGCAAATAACTGAGCGTGGTTTAGGAAACGGTATTTCCCTTATCATCTTTGCAGGTATTGCAGCAGGTTTGCCAAGTGCGATTGGTAGCACTCTAGAGTTGGCCCGTACAGGTGCGTTCTCTATACCACTGGTGCTGTTCCTCATGCTGTTGGCATTTGGTGTGACTGCATTGGTAGTGTTTGTAGAGCGCGGTCAACGTAAGATCTTGGTGAACTACGCAAAACGCCAGGTAGGTAACAAAGTATATGGTGGCCAGAGCTCGCATCTGCCATTGAAGTTGAATATGGCTGGTGTGATTCCGCCCATCTTCGCCTCCAGTATCATTTTGTTCCCTGCCACAATAGCCGGCTGGTTTGGTTCTGGTAGTGGCATGGGTTGGTTGAAGGATGTGAGTGAGAAGCTATCTCCTGGTCAGCCTATCTATGTGATGGTGTATGCGGCAGCAATATTCTTCTTCTGTTTCTTCTATACGGCTCTGGTATTTAGCCCTAAAGAAACAGCAGATAACCTGAAGAAGAGCGGTGCATTTTTGCCGGGTATTCGTCCAGGAGAGCAAACTGCAAAGTATGTTGAGAAGATCATGTTGCGTCTGACTTTGATTGGCGCTATCTATATCGCTTTGGTTTGCTTGTTGCCTGAGTTCTTGGTTGTGAAGTGGAATGTACCATTCTATTTTGGCGGTACATCACTGCTAATCTTGGTAGTGGTCACCATGGACTTCATGGCCCAAGTACAGTCTTACTTGATGACTCACCAGTATGAGAATCTACTGAAAAAGGCTAACTTCAAAGCCGGGATTACGCGCTAATGGCTAAAGAAGATGTGATTCAAATGCAGGGGGAGATCGAGGAGTCGTTGCCAAATGCGACGTTCCGGATCAAGTTAGAAAACGGTCATGTGGTACTGGGTCATATTTCCGGAAAGATGCGTATGCATTACATACGTATACTGCCAGGTGACAAAGTAACGGTTGAGTTGACACCATACGATTTGAGCAGAGCAAGAATCGTGTTCCGTGCCAAATAGTTAAGCTAGTAAGGGGAAAATAATGAGAGTCCAAGCATCAGTTAAGAAAATCTGCCGTAACTGCAAGATTGTTATTCGTAAGCGTGTGGTTCGTGTGATTTGCACTGAACCACGTCATAAGCAACGTCAAGGCTGATTGAGTAAAATCAGCATTGGGTGTTATAATCTTCGTTTTTCAAATATAGGGTAGCTGCATGGCACGTATTGCAGGGGTGAATATCCCCAACCATCAACACGCTGTAATTGCTTTAACCGCAATCTACGGAATCGGACGCACTCGCTCACAGACTATCTGTGTTGCGGCTGGCGTGAAATCCACAACCAAGATGAAAGACTTGACTGACGCAGAAGTTGAAAAACTGCGCGAAGAAGTCGCCAAGTTCACTGTAGAAGGTGATCTGCGTCGTGAAACCACCATGAACATCAAGCGATTGATGGACTTGGGTTGCTACCGTGGTCAACGCCACCGTCGTGGTTTGCCATGTCGTGGTCAGCGCACTCGCACCAATGCTCGCACTCGTAAGGGTCCGCGCAAGGCGATTGCAGGCGCTAAGAAGTAATTCGCTATAACGCTTTAGAGGAATAGATATGGCTAAGCCAAGCACGAAAGTGCGCAAAAAAGTTAAAAAGAATGTTGCCGAAGGTATCGCGCACGTTCACGCATCTTTTAACAACACCATCGTCACTATCACAGATCGTCAAGGTAACACCTTGGCATGGTCTACCAGTGGCGCACAGGGTTTTAAGGGTTCTCGTAAGAGTACGCCTTTCGCTGCTCAGGTCGCTGCTGAAGTTGTTGGCAAATCTGCTGCCGAGTGCGGTGTTAAGAATCTTGAAGTACGCATCAAAGGTCCTGGCCCTGGCCGTGAGTCCGCTGTGCGTGCATTGAATGCTGCTGGTTTTAAGATCACCAGCATTTCCGATATCACGCCGGTGCCGCACAACGGTTGCCGTCCGCCTAAAAAGCGTCGTATCTAATTTATTGGGAGTCAATCTTGGCTAGAAATCTTGATCCAAAATGCCGTCAGTGCCGCCGTGAAGGTGAGAAGCTGTTTCTGAAGGGCGAAAAATGTTTTACCGACAAATGTTCTATTGAGCGTCGTGCCTATCCTCCTGGTCAGCATGGTCAAAAGAAGAACAACCGTCTGTCAGAATATGGTACTCAGTTGCGTGAAAAGCAAAAAGTTCGTCGTATCTATGGCGTGCTCGAAAAGCAATTCCGTTTGACCTACAAGCAAGCTGCTACCCAGCGTGGTATCACAGGTGAGAGCCTGTTGCAGATCCTTGAATCACGTTTGGATAATGTGGCTTACCGTATGGGTTTCGGCGCTTCACGCTCCGAGGCACGTCAAGTGGTTCGTCACAACTCCATGCTGGTCAATGGTAAGCGTGTGAATATCCCTTCATATCAAGTTCGTCCTGGTGACGTGATTGAAGTGAGTGAGAAGTCTAAGGCTCAATTGCGTATCAAGGCTGCACTGGCTGCTGCTGAACAACGCGGTTTCCCCGAATGGCTGGAAATGGACACTAAGGCTTTCAAAGGTACTTTCAAATCAAAGCCACAGCGTTCCGAATTGCCTGCAACCATCAACGAGCATCTCGTGGTTGAGTTGTATTCCAAGTAATCCACGCGGAGTAGCTTATGCCTAAGAATGAATTTTTAAAGCCGCGCATCATCGATGTGCAAAGAATTTCCGACACCCAAGCTAAAGTGGTGATGGAACCCTTTGAACGCGGTTATGGCCACACTTTGGGCAATGCATTGCGTCGTATCCTGTTGTCTTCTATGGCAGGTGCTGCACCTACCGAAGTTAAGATGGCAGGTGTGTTGCATGAGTATGCGACTATCGATGGCGTCCAAGAAGACGTAGTTGATCTGTTGTTGAACCTGAAGGGTGTCGTGCTGCGTCTGCACAATACTAAAGAAGTGATTTTGACTCTGGTCAAAGAAGGTCAAGGCGTGGTCACTGCTGCTGATATCAGCGGTAATGCAGACGTTGAGATCGTCAATCCTGATCACGTTATTGCCCATCTGACTGCCGGCGGTAAGCTGGATATGCAGATCAAGGTAGAGCAAGGTCGTGGTTATGTTTCCGCTTTATCTCGTCAAGCGCCTAACGAAACTCGTGCAGTTGGCCACATCGCTTTGGATGCGTCCTTCAGCCCTGTCAGCCGCGTGAGCTATGCAGTTGAGAGTGCACGTGTGGAGCAACGTACCGATTTGGATAAGTTGGTCATGAGCATCGAGACCAATGGTGCTATCGATCCTGAGCAAGCGATACGAAATGCAGCACGCATCTTGGTAGATCAATTCTCAGTGTTCGCTGCGCTGGAAGGTACTGAGCCAGTTGTTGAGAAGGTTCAGGCTCCTAAGGTAGACCCTATCCTGTTGCGTCCGGTTGATGACTTGGAATTGACTCCACGTTCTTCTAACTGTCTCAAGGCTCAGAGCATCCATTACATTGGCGATCTGATCCAGTACACAGAGAACGACTTGTTGCGTACCCCTAACTTGGGTCGTAAGTCGCTCAATGAAATCAAACAGGTTCTTGCAGAGCACAATTTGTCGCTCGGTATGAAGCTGGAAAATTGGCCTGTTGCTGCTGTTTAAGCACTACTGGCAACTTAAGAAGTAAGAAAGGCAAATCATGCGTCACCGTTCAGGTTTAAGAAAACTCAATCGTACCAGCAGCCATCGTTTGGCTATGTTCCGCAACATGACAGTTTCCCTGTTGCGTCACGAGCTGATCAAAACAACTTTGCCTAAGGCTAAGGAATTGCGTCGTGTTGCAGAGCCTATCCTGACTCTGGGCAAGACTCCAAGTCTGGCAAATCGTCGTTTGGCTTTTGCGCGTTTGCGTGATCGTGAGATGGTGACTAAGTTGTTTGACGAACTGGGTCCTCGCTACGCTACACGTAATGGCGGTTACCTGCGTGTTCTTAAGTTCGGTTTCCGTCAAGGCGACAATGCTCCTATGGCATTGATCGAGCTGATGGATCGTCCAGCAGATGCGACAGCAGTAGACGCTGAGTAATATTCAGTATCTTGCAGCATACAAAAAGCCGGGGCAACCTGGCTTTTTGCATTTTTAACGGCGAAACGTCTGGCACGCGTCGCATGCATGTGTAAAAATCTTCCTCTATTCCGATTCTATAAATACGGCGTATTGCGCCATCAAGTGGAGACTCATCATGGCTAACTGGTTCACTGACAACTCACTCTCTATTGGTAATACCCCGCTGGTTCGCTTGAATCGTGTTACCGATGGTGCGGCCGCTACCGTACTTGCCAAGATCGAAAGTCGCAATCCTGCTTTCTCAGTGAAGTGTCGTATCGGCGCAGCAATGATATGGGATGCAGAGCAACGCGGTGTACTAGGCAAAGGCAAGCATATCGTCGAGCCCACCAGTGGCAATACTGGTATTGCTTTGGCTTTTGTAGCGGCTGCACGCGGCATACCCTTGACGTTGACCATGCCCGAGACTATGAGCATAGAACGCCGCAAACTTCTGGCCGTCTACGGAGCGAATCTGGTGCTGACGGAGGGAGCAAAGGGGATGGGTGGTGCCATTGCCAAAGCTGAAGAGATTGCGGCATCTGATAGTAAGTATGTCTTGCTGCAACAATTCAATAATCCTGCTAATCCAGCTATACACGAGAAGACTACTGGTCCTGAAATTTGGAAGGACACCGACGGCAAGGTCGATATCTTTGTGGCAGGTGTGGGTACCGGCGGCACGCTGACAGGTGTATCGCGCTACCTCAAGAAGACCCAAGGTAAAAAGATCACCACTGTTGCTGTCGAGCCTGCAGCCAGTCCTGTCATCTCACAGTCGCGCGCCGGCGAGGCGATCAAGCCAGGGCCGCACAAGATACAGGGCATAGGGGCAGGTTTTATACCTGGCAATCTGGAGATGTCGCTGGTCGATGCGGTGGAGCAGGTCAGCAATGAAGAGGCTGTCACCTATGCGCGTCGTATGGCTAAAGAAGAAGGAATCTTGTGTGGTATCTCTTGTGGAGCTGCAGTTGCTGCCGCTGTCCGCCATGCTAAGTTGCCTGAGAATGCAGGAAAGACCATCGTAGTGATCTTGCCTGACTCCGGTGAGCGCTATCTGAGTACGGTGTTGTTCGACGGTATGTTTGACGACAAGGGCGTCGCTATCTAACTATAGGCTAGTTAGTCTCGCACCTTGCCGCGCAATGATTTGATTGCGCCGCGCAAGGTCTTGCCTTCTATGCGGCGTTTCTGTGAGCCGCGTGTAGGTCTGGTGGCGATACGTCGTGTGGGAGTGAGCGAGGCTGCCAAGAGCAGTTCACGCAGGCGTGCGATGGCATCCTCACGATTCTTTTCCTGACTGTTATAGCTTTGTGCCTTAATGACGATCACGCCATCGCTGTTGATGCGCCGGTCAGCAAGTGCTAATAGTCTGGCCTTGTGTTCGGCTGACAATGACGAGGCCATGATGTTATAGCGGAGATGAATAGCGGTAGAAACCTTGTTGACGTTCTGCCCGCCCGAGCCCTGTGCGCGTATCGCGCTGATCTCCAACTCACTTTCCAGAATCTCGAATGGTAAAGAGCGCACTGTCATCGCATACGTTCCAGTTGGCTGTCATGCACCCGAGTCAAAGTTAGCCAAGCGCATACCGCACCTATCAATGCGAAGAACATGTCCGACTGAGTATCCCATGGGTCGCCTTGCGTGCCCAAAAACTCGTCTGCTCCTTGACCCAAAGCGAGTGCTGACCACCACTCGATCAACTCGTAATTGGCGCGGACGAACATCACTGCGCATATAGATATGAATCCAGTCATACGGCGATGCGTGAGGTATCCGCCGCGCAACAAGATTTCGCGTGCAAGTATGAAGGGCACATAGCCTTGCGCGAAGTGGCCTATCTTGTCGTAGGGATTGCGCCCTAGATGCAGAACATCTTGCAGCCAGTAGCCCAAAGGCACGCGTGCATAGCTGTACGCGCCACCGGTGATGAGAATCAGTGCGTGGATGAAAAGCAGGGTGTAAAGCAAGGTGGTGAGCGGAAAGCGTTGGTAACTGTAGAGCAGCACCGGCAAGGCGATCAACACCGGTGCTACTTCCATCAGCCAAGTAGTGCGGTCATAGGGATGCAGTGAGGTCAGTAGCAACAGCGCAATCAATATCAGCGCAGCGGTAATGAGTGGGTATACGCGCTGCATCGCTTTACTTTCCGATCACCTGACGCAGATAGGTACCCGTCACGCTGCGCTTGTTCTTGGCCAAGTCTTGTGGATTACCTTCGGCGATGATGCGGCCACCGCCTGCGCCGCCTTCCGGCCCTAGGTCTATCACCCAATCCGAGGTCTTGATGACATCTAGATTGTGTTCGATGACCACCAAGGTGTTGCCTTGGTCGCGCAACTTATGAATGACTTTTAGTAGCAGCGCGATGTCGTGGAAATGTAGACCTGTAGTTGGTTCATCCAAGATGTATAGCGTGCGTCCGGTGTCGCGTTTGGAGAGTTCTAAGGAGAGTTTGACGCGCTGTGCTTCACCGCCAGACAGCGTGGTCGCCGACTGGCCTAGCGTGATATAGCCCAAGCCTACGTCGAGTAGAGTCTGCAACTTACGTGCAATGAGTGGCACGGGCAGGAAAAACTCGTGCGCATGTTCTACGGTCATCCCCAAAATCTGATGGATGTTCTTGCCCTTGTACTGCACCTCCAATGTCTCGCGGTTATAGCGATGCCCGTGGCATACGTCGCAGGGCACATACACATCGGGCAGGAAGTGCATCTCGACTTTGATGACGCCATCACCCTGACACGATTCGCAGCGACCACCTTTGACGTTGAACGAGAAGCGCCCCGGACCATAGCCGCGCTCACGGGCCGACGGCACGCTAGCAAACAATTCGCGTATCGGGGTGAACAATCCGGTGTAAGTGGCCGGATTGGAGCGCGGTGTGCGACCTATGGGCGACTGATCGACGTTGATGACCTTGTCGAAGAACTCTAGTCCTGTGATCTCTTTGTGGGGGGCGGGTTCGGTGTTGCTGGCATAGAGATGTTGCGAGACGGCAGGATAGAGCGTGTCGTTGATAAGCGTGGACTTGCCCGAGCCGGACACGCCGGTGACACAGGTCAGCAAGCCGACCGGCAGATTCAGCGTGACGTCTTTGAGATTATTGCCGCAGGCACCAGTGATGGTGAGCATGCGCTCCGCATCGGGTTTCATCATCTTCTTGGGCATGGGGATGCTGCGTCGTCCAGTCAGATAGTCACCGGTGAGCGACTCTGGGTTGTCGCATACCTGTTGCGGTGTGCCCTGCGCTACGATCATGCCGCCGTGTTCACCCGCGCCCGGCCCCATGTCCACCACATAGTCCGCGTGACGTATCGCATCTTCGTCGTGTTCCACCACGATCACGCTATTGCCCATGTCGCGCAGCATCTTGAGTGTGTTGAGCAAGCGGTCGTTGTCGCGCTGGTGTAGTCCTATGGACGGCTCATCCAGCACATACATCACGCCAGTCAATCCTGAACCAATCTGTGAAGCCAAGCGGATGCGCTGCGCTTCGCCACCCGACAATGTTTCGGCAGAGCGCTCCAGCGACAGATAGTCCAGCCCCACGTTGTTGAGGAAGGTGAGGCGATTGGCGATTTCGATGACGATTTTTTCCGCGATGGCCGCTTTGCTGCCCTGCAGTTTCAACTCGCTGAAAAAGGCCAATGCTTGGCGCAAGGGGAGGGCACTGATCTGATAGATGCTGTGGTCGCTGACGCGTACATGGCGTGCTTCGATGCGCAGGCGCGAGCCCTTACACTCTGGGCAGACACAGTTGTTGAGATATTTTGCTAACTCTTCACGCACGGTGGGCGAGTCGGTCTCTTTATAGCGGCGCTCCAGATTGTTGATGATGCCCTCAAAGCTATGCTCGCGCAGCGTGGCTTTGCCGCGCTCATTGATGTATTGGAAAGCGATCTCGGTCTTGCCGCTGCCATAAAGCAACACCTGCTGGATGTGATCCGGCAGGCTCTCATAGGATTGCTCCAAGTCGAATGCGTAGTGTTTGGATAAGCTAGATAGCAACTGGTGATAGAACTGGTTGCGTCTGTCCCAGCCCTTGATGGCCCCCGCACTTAGCGACATATTGGGAAAAGACACCACACGTTTGGGATCGAAGAAACTGATGTTACCTAGGCCATCGCACTTAGGGCAGGCGCCCATAGGGCTGTTGAACGAGAACAAGCGTGGCTCAAGTTCCGGCAGCGAATAGTTACAGATGGAGCAAGCGAACTTGGCCGAGAACAGATGCTCCACACCGCTATCCATCTCCACCGCCAGCGCGCGTCCATCGGCATGGCGCAGTGCCGTCTCGAAGGATTCCGCCAAACGTTGTTTAGATTCTGCGCTTACCTTGAGCCGATCCACCACGATGTCTATGGTGTGCTTCTTGGTCTTCTGTAAAGCGGGCAGTTGGTCTATCTCATAAACCGCACCGTTGATGCGCAAGCGTGTGAAACCCTGCGCGCGCAGCTCGTCAAACAAATCCAGTTGTTCGCCTTTGCGCTCTACCACTAGCGGCGAGAGAATCATTACCTTGGTGCCTTCCGGTAAGGCCAGCACATGGTCCACCATCTGTCCCACCGACTGCGCCTGCAACACCAGATCGTGATCAGGGCAATACGGATCGCCTGCGCGGGCGAACAGCAAACGTAAGTAATCGTGTATCTCGGTGACCGTACCGACGGTGGAGCGCGGATTGTGCGAAGTGGCTTTCTGTTCGATGGCGATGGCGGGGGACAGACCTTCGATCAGATCTACATCGGGTTTTTCCATCAACTGCAAGAACTGGCGCGCATAGGCCGAGAGTGATTCAACATAGCGGCGCTGACCTTCTGCATACAAGGTATCGAACGCCAGTGAAGACTTACCCGAACCGGACAGGCCGGTGATGACCACCAGTTTATGGCGCGGCAGATCGAGATTGATGTTCTTGAGATTGTGCGTGCGTGCACCGCGAATTTTGATGAGTTCCATGCTGACCGACCGATGGTGAAAACGACTCGCGAATATACGCGACTTCGTGGTGATTCCCAACCTTGACCTGAAGACTTATAGGGTCGTCCAATTGCTAGGAGCAGGACGGAGTAGCTGTTAAGATACGCGCCTTCTGAAATTTCGTATCTTCTCGCTTATGTCTGTCGTTTCCACTGTAATGAATCCCGGAGAAAAGCGGGCCAGTATGGGGCTTGCCGGCATCTACGGCCTGCGCATGCTGGGGCTGTTTATCATCCTGCCTGTGTTCGCGCTGTACGCTGAACATCTGCCCGGTGGTGAAAACCATATGTTGATGGGCTTGGCGTTGGGCGCTTACGGTCTCACGCAAGCCATCTTGCAGATCCCTGCTGGTTGGCTGTCGGATCGTTATGGTCGCAAGCCCATCATCTACATCGGACTGGTGGTGTTCGCCATCGGTAGCTTTATCGCCGCATCGGCCGATAACATCTATCTGGTCATACTGGGGCGTGCCATACAAGGCGCGGGCGCTATCAACGCCGCAGTGATGGCTTTGACAGCTGACCTGACGCGCGAAGAGGTGCGTACCAAGGCGATGGCGATGATAGGGATGACTATCGGCATCACCTTCTCCCTGTCGTTGATCTTGTCGCCTTTGCTGCACGGTGTGTTGGGCGTCCCTGGTTTATTCGCTTTGACTGGTGTGCTGGCTTTTGTGGCCATCTTTTTGGTGCGCTTCGTCATCCCTAATCCAGTCATCACGCGCTTCCATACTGATACCGAAGCAGGTCACGGCAAGTTCACCGAGGTGTTGCGCAATAAAGATCTGCTGCGCCTCGACTTTGGTATCTTCACGCTGCACGCCATCCTGATGTCAGTGTTCATGCAAGTGCCTTTCGTTTTGGAAGCCAATGGCCTCAAGGTTGAACAACATTGGCAGATCTATTTGCCGGTGATGTTGATCGCGTTCGTGTTGATGGTGCCACCTATCGTCATTGCAGAGAAAAAGGCCAAGATGAAACAGGTGTTCATGCTCGCTGTGTTTTTAGCGATGTGCGCACAGGCTTTGCTGATGTTGGGACAACACAGTCTGTGGGTAGTCGCTGCGGCTTTGCTGGTGTTCTTCACGTCCTTCAATGTGCTGGAAGCAACCTTACCTTCTTTGATCAGCAAGATCGCACCGCTCTCAGCCAAAGGTACGGCGATGGGCGTTTACAGCAGCGTACAGTTTTTGGGTGCGTTCTTTGGTGCAGTGATGGGTGGTGTCTTGATGCAGAATGTCGGCGGCAACGCGGTGTTCATCTTTAGTATCATCCTGCTGGCCTTGTGGTTGCTGGTGGCCAGTACCATGCGTCCGCCACTAGCTGTGAGTACCAAGCTGTTCCACCTGTCACCCTTGAGTGAATCTCAGGGGGTGCAGCTGCAACAGAGTCTGCAGGCGGTACAGGGTGTACGTGAGGTATTCGTAGTGGCGGCAGAAGGCATCGCCTGTCTCAAAGTGGACATGCAGGGTTATGATGCGGCAGCGGTAGAACAATTAGTGAACAAGGTATAACTCTTAGATAGGGAGCATGACATGTCGGTGAACAAAGTAATCTTGATCGGACGCTTGGGCAAGGACCCCGAGACCCGTTATATGACCAATGGTGAAGCAGTGACCAATGTAGGGCTGGCGACCAGCGAGACTTGGAAAGACAAGTCTGGTGAAAAACAGGAAAAGACCGAGTGGCACAATCTGGTGTTCTATCGCCGTCTTGCCGAGATCGCCGGTGAGTACCTGAAAAAAGGCTCGATGATCTATGTCGAAGGCAAACTGCAAACCCGCAAGTACACTGATAAAGCCGGTGTCGAAAAGTACAGCACCGAGATCATCGTCAATGAGATGACCATGCTGGGCGGCAAATCCACCGGTGGTGGCAGTTTCGAAGTCGTAGAGAATCAACAGTCCGCTCCAGCAGCGCGTCCTGCACCAGCTCGTGCCGCAGCCCCTGCAGCTAAACCGGCTGCCCCAGCCAAGAGTAGTTTTGACAACTTTGATGACGACATTCCGTTCTGACAAGAGCATTTCGGCTGAGCAAGAGACCGCTGCGGCGGTCTTTTTGTTGTGCGCGCATGAACGGACAGTGCAGCTTCGTCAGCTCTATTTGTAGTCAGAGACTATGAGTCGTCATCACTACCATGTCTATGTCATCGAACTATCCAAGGCGGTATTGGATAAGCCCAGATTTATGAGGGCTAATCCTGCATACCGGACGGGGATGCCGTGTGTGTATGTAGGTATGACAGGTTTGAATCCAGATGTCCGGTTCGATAAACACAAGGCCGGAATCCAAGCCAATCGCTATGTGATGGAATTCGGCTTGCGACTGCTGCCCGAGTTATATGAGGTATATAACCCTATGCCTTATGACGCAGCACGCGATATGGAGGTGGAGTTAGCCATAGGCTTGGCGGAAGAGGGCTATGGTGTGTGGCAGGCTTGAGGGAGTAAAGCTCACTTACCGATTAGATACAGTATGTTGGGTGACCCTGAAAAAATGGTGTGATTTTTTCAGAAATATTTGAACTATTCTTTATTGCCCCCGTCTTAACTTGCAGTTGGCGCAAGCTGACGCACGTTTCTCCTCCCTGAGCGTGTTTCTTAACACCCTAGTTAAGATGTTTCGCCCCTGATGCGTTTACACGCTCGGGGGTATTTTTTTGCCTACGATATTTGGTCGCGCAAGGCAGCAATAACGTTGGTGATGGCGGTCGGCTTGTGCAATATCGGCCAATTCGATGCGTTGCCTACATGCATGAAAGCGGGTGAGGTGTCCCCCGTCATCAGCACGGCAACGATGCTGTTGTTCGATTTCGATTTCAGTCTCTCTAGGAACTGGATGCCATCCAGCTCTCCGCCCAGCATATAGTCGACGAGGTAATAGTCTGCTAGCCCTATATCTGCTTGTAATAGAGCGTCTTCTCCATTGTTAAAGAGACGCACCTTACCACCCATGCCCGTTAGTAAATCTAGTAAGGCGCTCCCGACTAATTCATCATCTTCTAGTATCACGAACGCTTTGCTGTGGACGAACGCTGCCACATCGCTCTCCGCCGTGGCAGCGAAAGATGCATTTCGTGCCGTTGACTCGACAGAACTGTTATCTATGGGTTGGCAGAATCCGAATACCGAGCCTCGGCCTAGTATCGACCTACAGGACACTTGAGTATCAAGCAAACTGAGCGCACGCTTGGCGATGGAAAGACCCAAGCCTAATCCACTACTACGATTGCGTTGTGGATTGTCGATTTGGAAGAACTCGTCAAAGATCTGATCCAGATTCTCCTGTGCTATTCCTATCCCAGTATCCCAAACTTGGAAGAGCACTTCGTCACCACGTTTTCTTGCGCTGACAAGTATTCCTCCCTGACTGGTGAATTTCATCGCATTGGAAATGAAGTTCATCAACACCGACTTCAATAGGCCGATGTCGCTATGCACACGCAGTCTTTCCTGGATAGGAAAGTAGAGCTTGAAGCCGATTTTCTTATCAGCCGCAAGCGGTTGTAGGTTCTCTTCCAGCCAGATGAATAGTTCGGAGATATCTATGGATGTGTACTCGGGCTTGATGATGCCCGCATCGAGTTTGGATATATCCAGCAAGGTGTTGAGTAACTGGTTAAAGGTGGACATGGCCTGATCCAGACGCTGGATGATCTGCGCTTGGTGCGTGGTAGGCTCCGAGTATCTGAGTGCATCGATGAATAGATTGGCGGCCGCTAGTGGTTGCCTGAGGTCATGACCTGCTGCGGCAAGGAAGCGCGTCTTGGCTAACTCTTTACGTTTCAGTTCAGTACGCGATGCGTTCAGCTCCGTGATGTTGCGACCGATGCCCAATACCGAAACGATGTTGCCAGTAGGGTCACGCTCAGCTGTCAATCTGATATGGCTGTCAATTTCCTTGCCATCTTGCCCCTGCCATTTGAGTTCTAACTGGCTGTCCTTGCCAGTCAGGAACACCTCATTGATTTGCTCTTCGTAGTTCTGAAAGCTTGGCCCCCCGGGGTATTCAGAAGGCCGTGTGCCCAACAATGAGCCTGCCCCGCCATATGAAAGCGAATCGAAGGCCGGATTGACATAGGTGCGTATCAGATTCCTGTCGTAACGTGCGATAGTGTCGGGCGAGTTCTCAATCAAACTGCGAGATTCGTGCTCTCTTGCCGAAAGTGCTGCAGTTCTTTCAGTGACAGTCTGTTCCAGCGTGGCATTGATCTGGTTGATCTCGGCGATCTTCTGATCGATCGCCTGATTCATCGCAAGAAAGCTTTGGGCAAGATCGCCTAGTTCATCTTCACGTCGTAACTCTTTCTCTAGTACCTTGAATTCTGCACTGACCATGCCGGATCGTTTGCCACCAGCGATAGCTTGGAAGATTTGGCTGAGTACAGTGAGCGGTTGAAATATGGTGTTGGCGAAATACCAAGCGAAGATGAAGACGAGTAGTAGGCTGATGATCGCAATCAGTGCCAAGACGCGCATCATCTCCAATGTATTTTGACGTACGTGGTCTTTGGAGTGCAGGGCTGAGATGGTACCGACCGATCGCTCATGGTCATATAGCGTGATAAGACTCTGGTAGTAAGCACGCTCCCCAACCTTGATTTCATTGAGTATGGTCGTGCTGGAGGCGTCCTGTAAGTCGATCTTTTGGGCGCCCTGAAAATTGGGTATCTTGTAGTCAGAGACATCACCAAAACTTAACCCTTGCTGGCTATACAGATTGATCTGCACATCCGTCAATCGAGAGAGCCGGTCGACAAAACTCTGGTCTAGCAGTTGCAAAGTGACCAGTAACCCAAGCAGTTTCATCTCGCGCTTGCCACTATTGGGGTTGAACGTTTCACCCATGATGGGTACAAGGCACTCCAGACCGAGCGTTCCGTTCACATCAACGTAATGCACGCTTTCATGCTGAGGTATCGCGCCACCAAAATCAAAGCCTAGTTTGTCTAGTTCGGATTTGGTGATGAGGTTGCTGCGGTTGATCTCTTCGTCACTGCTGAGTGTGGCGACCTTGAACGAGGTTGCAGGTGAATGCTCGACATAACCGACTTGTGCGCTACCCTTATCCGTCAAAGCGAATGAGATCAGTTGACCGTTTGTGTCGTAGATGGCGGTCCTGCTTAGTTGTGCCACTTTACCTAAGTGGTAGATATCTCTGGCCAATTGTTGGTAGGTTACGAACAGCATCTCTCTATCCATGTTCGAGTGCGCGTATTTGGATAGGTACCAGATGGTGGACCCTAGATTCTTCTGGGTCGCCAGTTGGCGTGTAGCTAGTAACTGGTTGCTTATGCGGTCGTTGAGATTGTCTTGAATCACTCTGGATGCTTTGTGCAAGAAGGCGTGAGCCTGATCCAGATATTGTTGGTTGATGACCCAAGATACCGCCAGCATGGAAGCTAGCGCGGCCACCATGCTGATGGCGGCCATACTCACTAGCAGCTTATTTCTGAGTCGTTTCATGATCGTTCGCAGCGCTTCATGGTTTCTAGATGTGCGAGTCTAGTATTTGCCTTTGGGGCGATAGGATAAAGTGGTTCTATAGTCTTGAGGTGCGGTTGAAATATCATAGTCATAGCTGTCGACATTAGCGCGGTCGACCATGCCGAGCTTGATGAGTATGGTGTGAGGGCGTTCTTTGATGCGGCCTTCTAGGTAGTCGACTGCGGCATCTATAGTCACTCGAGCTTGATTGACGGCTTTGACATCGGTGGCCGCTACGACCTCACCCGCACGTATGTGGTGGATCATCTCTCTGGTCAGCCCGTAAGCGACTATTTTGATCCTTTTATGTAAGCCGGCAGCATGCAGCGGCATGATCGCTGCAGGTGCGCAATCGGTACAACCCAAAATGTAGTCTAAGTGTTTGCCATGCTTAACGAGCACTTGCTCGGCCAACTGTGACTGACCTATCAGGTCACTATCTCCATAGCGTATATCGACGATATTGACCTTGATGGGGGCATTGCGTGCTGCGATGCGTGTACCTTCGACTTCGCCCATCACCCAGCCTGCATCTTTTGGGCCGGGGAGTAGCGCGATGTTGATGGATTTCTTGCCGCGCTTCTGGGCATCGCGTATCACCCAATCGGTAGTATCTGTCCCCATCGCTCGCAGCGAAGAGGTGATCTTGATGGTCAGGTCATCGCTTGTGCTGTCATTTGCCAATTCGAAGACGGGGATGCCAAGTGCGCGAGCTTTTGCAATAGAGGCATTGTTGCCGGTCTGACTAATAGGGGAGATAACGATGGCATCGTATTTGGCGGCGATGGCTTCATCCATCATGCGTAGCTGGCCGATCAGATCGTTGTAGCCGTCCGCAGGGAAGATGTCGATGGCGACACCTAAGCGCTTGGCTTCGCTGATCAGTCCGTAGGTGCAGTCCACCCAATACGGGTCTTTGACGTGTGGGAACAGGAACGCGATGCGCCAGGGTTTGCTGGCCGGTGCCGCCATCGTGTATGCACCCGCGACCACTTGACCGGTCGCCAGAGCATCATCTGCCGAGCCGTTGTGCTTGAGCGGCGGAAAGATGGACAGGATAGGGATGGGGGCGAACTTTGCTGCTGGATGGATAGATTCGGCTAAAGCGGGAGGCATGCTGAAAGCACACAGCACGGCCATCACTAGGATGGCCTTAGAAAAACACTGTCTCAAATTGATCCTATGCATTTTTCTCTCGCTTCAGTTCAATGACTACATCACGCCAGCACGAAATCTATAGCAAACGTGGTCAGTAAAACAGCTTAGGCGTAGCAGCGCAGACCTCGAGAGAAGTCTTGTAGTGCGCTGATGCCGCTCTGTTCGGCACGCAGACACCAGTCTTCTAGGTCCTTCACTAACTGCTCCTTAGTAGCAGTAGAGCGTTGCCAGATGGCGGCTAACTCTTGGCGCAAGGTGTAGGCGGTTGCTAGCTTGGAACTGGAACGGATCACACTATCGAGTTGCATACGCTGTTGCTCATCGAGCACGCTCGCATCTAGATGCAGCCATTGTTTGACGCGCTGTACATCCATCTTGTTAGGGAGCGCGTGTTTGAGTTGCGCGAGCTCTTCGCGGTAGGTTCGTTTGAGAGTGCGCGCATAACGGGTCAGCACCTCATAGCGATTGGTGATCACCGCTTGTAGGGTGGCAGCATCGCAAACCGTTTTACTTCTATCCATACGTACTAGCGGAGGGAGTTTTTTGGCCTTGGCCAAGCCGAGTGATTGCAGGGTGCGGATATACATCCAACCGATATCGAACTCATACGGCTTGGTGGAGAGCTTGGCCGAGGTGGCATAGGCATGATGGTTGTTGTGCAACTCTTCGCCACCGATGATGATGCCCCAAGGGACGAGGTTAGTCGAAGCATCAGCGCACTGATAGTTGCGATAGCCCCAATAGTGCCCTGCACCGTTGATGATGCCGGCAGCCGTCACCGGTATCCACAGCATCTGCACCGCCCACATGGTGATACCTATCGGGCCAAACAACAGTACATCGATGCACAGCATCAGGATGATGCCCCAGGTACTGCGCTTGGAATAGACGTTGCGTTCTAACCAATCATCGGGTGTGCCATGGCCGTAGCGCGTCAAAGTCTCCTGATTGCGCGATTCTTTTTTGTATAGCTCGTAGCCCTGCAGTAATACGGTCTTGATGCCCAAGATTTGCGGGCTGTGCGGATCTTCTACGGTCTCGCATTTAGCGTGATGTTTCCGGTGTATGGATGCCCACTCCTTAGTCACTTGGCCGGTGGTCAGCCACAACCAGAAACGGAAGAAGTGACTGGGAATGGCATGCAATTCCAACGCACGATGCGCCTGATGACGGTGTAGAAAGATGGTTACCGAAGCAATAGTGATGTGGGTCAGTGCCAGCGTGACGAGGACGTAACCCCACCACGGCATATCGATTAATCCGCTCAACATGAATACTCTCCTCAGATACTGCTAGTCGTTATTATGGGTACTGCTTATTGCTATCTACTACTCTACTGTCTTGCTTGTTACTGCAGCGTTGCTGCGTTCCATCACGGCGGCAAAGAAGCCGTCGGTGTTATGTAGATGGGGACGTAGTTCCAGATAGTCGCCCATCTCCAGTGCTACCTTCTGTTGTTGCAAGACTACACCCGCTGGGACTAAAACAAAGTCGGGATTAGCGGCCAAAAAAGCCTGCACGATATTCTGATTCTCTTCCGGCAAGATGCTGCAAGTCGCGTATACCAAGCGTCCGCCTTTTTTTACCAAGCGGCTCGCGGAAGCGAGAATGGCGCTCTGTTTTTGCTTCAGCTCTTCCAAGCTCTGCGGAGATTGGCGGAATTTCAAATCAGGGTTGCGGCGCAAAGTGCCTAAGCCGCTGCAAGGTGCATCAACCAGTACACGGTCTATCTTGCCGGACAGGCGTTTCACCTTGAGGTCGTTCTCATGGGCAATCAGCATGGGCTGGATGTTGCTTGCACCTGAGCGCTTCAAACGCGGCTTGAGATTGGCCAGACGTTTTTCCGACACATCCATTGCATACAAGCGTCCTTGCGAATTCATCACAGCAGAGAGCATCAGCGTCTTGCCGCCTGCACCGGCGCAGAAATCCACCACCATGTCGCTACGCTTGGGTGCCAGCAACAGTCCGAGTAATTGGCTGCCTTCGTCTTGTACCTCGACCTTGCCTTCGGTGAATAAGTCGTCTTTATTGAGTGGGATCTTTTCTTTGAGGCGTATGCCCACTGGTGAGTATGGCGTGAGAGACGCCTCTATCTTCTGCTCTTGTAGTTTTTGCAAGACTTCGTCACGTTTGGCGAGCAAGGTGTTGACGCGGATGTCTAGCGGCGCGCCTTGTTGCATGGAGCGGCCTATGGTGAGAATGTCTTCGTCGCTATAACTGACGCGCATCTTTTCCACCAGCCATTCAGGTAGTTCGGCTTGTACGGACAAGGGCAGGGTGTCCAGCTGTACACCTTTCACCGTGGCCAGCCAGTCTTTCTCATCGCGTTGCAACACCGGCTCGATCTCGCGCAGGTTGTAACCACCGAAACGCACCAGATAGGCGAGCGCCATACGGCGCGGAGTGGCTTTGTCCACACAGGTATGCTCCAGCAGCAAACGATGGCGCAAGGTGCCGAACACGGTCTCGGCGACGAAGGCGCGTTCATTGGATCCTATGCGTTCTTGCTGGAAGAAGTAGCGCAGGGTGGTGTCGGCTGGGTGCTCCAGCGGCAAAATGCCGCGTAAAGCCAGTATGGCAAGGTCTAATCGGTATTGGGTGATAAGCATGATGTGGCAGTGATGGATACAGACGTGCAGTTTAACAGGCCGAGGCTATACAGTGGTGCGCTCTATCAATCGGCGACTCTTATGTCTGAAATCAACATCAGGCCAGCGACGCTGCCATCGCGCTCCAGCTGGGTGATTTTGATGGGCAGTAAGCGATATTCCACTGCTAGCCAGATATTCAGTCCCTCTTCGTTGGGAGCGTGCACTTTGCGCATAGGGATGGCGCGCAGCTTGCCCATAGGGGTATCTATGAGCTCTTCCTCGCCGACCTCTATCTGGTAGTGCTCCAATTTCTTGCCGTTGCTGATAGGGATGGAGAGCGGGTTGCCACTCCATTGCAATTGCGAAAGCTGGTACATGAAGCTGACGATGTCCTGACTGGTTTTGGGCAGCGCGGCACTGTTGCCAGCCGAGAAGTGCAAGGTGTTCGCTGCCCAGTCGAAGTTTGCCACATGGGTATCCGTGCCATCCGAGGTGATCTTGTCTTCGACAAATTTAGAGGGCTGCAGACCGTAGGGAGTGAGTATCCCCGTGCTGGTCTGCACCATTTCGAAACGCTTTAGCAAACGTACCATGCCAGTAGTAGTTGCACTGGTGCGTATGGTGTAGTGCTGCTGATCATCTATGTCTAAGCGATGTTGCGCCTCGCCGATGGCGAAACTGGTGCCGGATTTGTAAACCGAGAAGGTCAGTTGCGCATGTTTTGGCAAGGGGTGCGCACTAGGCGGAGGAAGCTCGTCAGGCGCTGCTACAGGCTGAACTTCTTCGGGGGTGGCTTCCGCGACACTGGGCTCGGGCGCCTGAGGGGCAGGTGACTCTTCCACACTGGGTTCTGCTGGTGGTGTTGGCAGCGTTTCGGCTGCTTTGGGTTTTGGCCTAGGTTTGGGAGTAGCAGGTCGTTTGGGTACGGCGACTGGTACGAGCTTAGGTAGGTCTTCCAACTTGGCTTGCAAAGGCGGCAAGGGTATCTCAGTCGGTGCCAGTTCTATCATGGGCGTAAACAACAATGCCAGATGGATCAGGACAGACAGCAGGATGGCCAGCATGATGCTGGTGAATTGAGACTTGCTCAGCTTGATCACGGTTGAACTTCTAGTTTGCGCAACTCTTGGGTCAGCTGGCCGCCTTCCGGTTCGGTGATGACCACCTTGCAGGGAATGTGATGGCGCGACTTGGCTAGCCATACTTGGGTGCGGGTCTCGCCCGGTTTGGCCTGACTGTCCAGATAGAGTGTCTCGAAACTACCGGCAGAGGAATAGAAAGGTCTACCTGCGGCGATCGCGTAATGGTAAATATCCAACTTGCTGCCGTTGGTCATGTGGAAATCTAGGCTGCTGGCCGCTTTCAGGTCGAGGAACATGAACTGGTACATCGCGCTCAGTCTGTCCTGCGTGTCATCGGGCATGTCCAGTTTAGTTTTTACTCCGCTACGACTGAGGCTGAGTTTGTGCTCGCTCCATAAGAACTTTGCTACGCTATCCTTGTCGGCACTGCCTTCTTGGCGATAGCTGAAGCTGAGTGGCTTAAGGCCGCTACTGGTAATCTCGCCTTCACTGTAGATGTAGATCTTGCCGGGGCGAAAGATGGCCAGTATTCCCAAGGGACGGGCGATGCTGGCCAGCGAGTAGTGGCCTGCGCTAGCGGTATACACCTCGTCTATCTCCGCCAACCCTATGCCGCCTTTGCTCACCACATACACGGCGTGCACCCTGCTGGGCGCTGGCACGAAGGTCTCAGCATAGGCCGTCAGGCTGAGCAGCATCAGTACTAAGGCAGGCAATAGTCTGGACATAATCACTCCAGCCCCGGCGAGATTAGGGCATAGCCCGCTTGCTTGGGGAAGCGGTAGCGGACCTTGCCGTCCTGCCCCAGCTCGATCTGATCCTGACATAGCCAGCGCACGGCCTGTGGATAGATGCGGTGTTCCTGATAGAGCAGGCGGTCGGCCAAGGTCTTCTCGGTATCGTCCTGCAACACTGGTATCGCCGCTTGGATGATGATGGGGCCGTGATCCAAATCGGGCGTCACGAAATGTACTGTGCAACCGTGTATCTTCACGCCGTCTTCTAATACCCGCGCATGGGTGTGTACGCCGGGGTAGGAAGGTAGCAGGGAAGGGTGAATGTTGATGAGTCTGCCATGATAGCGATTGACGAAACCCGCTGTGAGTATGCGCATGAAGCCAGCCAGAACCACAACATCGGGATGATAGACATCTATGGTTTTGGCCAGCGCCGCATCGAAGCTCTCGCGGTCGGCAAAATCTTTGTGCGCGACCACGGCAGTCGCAACCCCATGCTCACTCGCGATACGCAAGCCTTCTGCATCCGCACGATTGCTGATCACCGCCGCGATCTGGCAGGGGAGTTTGGCAGTGAGCAAGGTCTCCATATTGCTGCCGCGACCGGAGATGAGGATGACGATACGTTTCATGTCTTGTGTTTGAGAATGGGGGAGTGGTGTGGCTATGCCTCAGTGTTTACCACTGACCACTCTCCGCCTACAACGTTCCGATTATTTGACTTGGGTCTGATGTTCTTCGCCATTGCGAGCGCGGATCACGCCGATCGCCTTGACGTTCTCGCCAGCTGCATTGAGTTGAGCAATCGCTGCCGCAGCGTCTTCTTTGGCGACGATGATGACCATGCCGATACCGCAGTTGAAGGTGCGGTACATCTCTTGTTCAGCGACATTGCCTTGTTCGCGCAACCAGTGGAACAGCTTGGGCATCTGCCAAGCTTTGCTGTCGATGTCGGCCACCACGTTAGCGGGCAATACCCGCGGCACGTTCTCGGTGATACCGCCGCCGGTGATGTGTGCCATACCTTTGATGGTCATGCTCTGCATCAGCGCCAGCAAGGGCTTAACGTAGATACGGGTCGGCGCCATGACGACTTCGCTCAGGGTGCGTGCGCCGTCGAACTTAGCGCTCAGGTCAGGTTTGCTGCGCTCTATGATTTTGCGCACCAAGGAGTAACCGTTTGAGTGCGCGCCATTGGAAGCCATGCCCAATACCACGTCGCCAGCGCAGATTTTGTCGCCGGTGATGATGTTGGCTTTTTCCACTACGCCTACTGCAAATCCAGCCAGATCGTATTCGCCTACCGGATACATGCCGGGCATTTCGGCAGTTTCGCCACCGATCAGTGCGCAACCTGCTTGTTCACAGCCGGACGCGATGCCTTTGATGACTTCGGTCGCGGCGGGTACGTTGAGCTTGCCGCAAGCAAAATAATCGAGGAAGAACAAGGGCTCAGCGCCTTGTACCAAGATGTCATTGACGCTCATGCCCACCAGATCGATGCCCACGGTGTCATGAATATTCAGTTCGAAAGCCAGTTTCAGCTTGGTGCCTACACCATCGGTGCCGGAAACCAAGACGGGTTCTTTGTACTTCTTAGAGATCTCCACCAGACCACCGAAACCGCCTATGCCGCTCAATACTTCTGGGCGCATGGTGCGCTTGGCATAAGGCTTGATGTTCTCGACCAGTTGGTCACCTGCGTCGATGTCGACACCGGCATCACGGTAGGAAAGGCTAGTGTTGGTGGTATTCAAGTTGAGTTCTCGCTTTCTAAAAGGTAAAGTGCCGCACGATTTTTCAGCCGCGAATTTTACCCGAAATGACCTCACCACGCTTTGCTGCTGTGCAATGGCTTTCATTTATCGTGGTGCTGGGTGCGATCCTGTATCTGCTCAGCCCGATATTGACCCCGTTCGTTGCCGCCGCGATCCTCGCATACATCTGTAATCCATCAGTACAACGACTGGTGCGCCTCAAGACGCCACCCACACTGGCAGTGCTGCTGGTGATGTTGGCGCTACTGGTGGCCAGCGTGTTGCTTGTCCTTATCCTGCTGCCGCTGTTGGAGAAGGAACTGGGCAATATGAGCGCGCGCTTGCCGCAATTCATCGATGCCCTGCGCCTCAAGCTGTTGCCACATTTACAGCAAATACTGGGTGTGACACCGGCGTGGGATGGGGCATGGTTGAAGGATTTTGCTATGAGTCATTGGCAGAGTGCGGGCGGGATGGCGGGCAAGGTGTTGCCTTGGTTGAGCAATAGCGGCGGCTTCATCCTCGAACTATTCGCTAATTTGATTCTTATCCCAGTGGCGATGTTCTACCTGCTACGCGATTGGACGGTGTTAGTCGCACAGGTCGATGAACTGATTCCGCGCCCTAGTTATGACAAGGTGCAAGAGATTGCGACCGAAATCGACGCAGTGCTGGCTGAGTTCTTGCGCGGTCAACTCTCCGTGATGGTGTTGATGAGCGTGTACTACGTCATTGTGTTGTGGTTGGTAGGCTTGGAGTTTGCTCTGCCTATCGGCATCGTCGCGGGCATGCTGGTGTTCGTGCCCTATCTGGGCATGTTGGTGGGCTTGGCGCTCGCGACTTTAGCTGCGGTGATGCAATTCACGTCACTCTCCGATGTGGTTTGGGTGTGGGCGGTGTTCGCACTCGGGCAGGTATTGGAAGGCATGGTAGTCACACCGCGTCTGGTTGGCGAGCGCGTCGGCCTGCATCCGCTGGCTGTGATCTTCGCCCTGATGGCCTTCGGTCAATTGATGGGCTTCTTTGGTATCTTGTTAGCCCTACCTTTGTCCGCGATCCTGTTGGTCGGTTTGCGGCATGGCAAGTTATGGTATCTGTCTAGTTCTATGTATCGCGCACCATGAGCCAACTTTTATTAGACATCACCCCAGATTGGTGGCCCACGTTGGATAACTTCGTGGTGGGCGACAATCAGGAGTTATTGGCTGGGCTCACCCAAGCGCTTAAGAGCAAAGGTAGCGAGCGCATGTTTTATGTGTGGGGCGAGCATGGCTGTGGCAAGAGTCATTTGCTGCAAGCCATCATCGGTGCGGCGCAGGCAGTGGAGTTGCGTGCGGTGTATGCCAAGCGCCACGTGCCCGACCTGTGCAGCGTGGTGGCGGTGGATGATGTGGAGCGGCTGGGTGAGCAAGCGCAAATCGACCTGTTCGATCTCTACAATCAGGTGCGCGACGCGGGTGGCATGTTGCTAGTGAGCGGCAAGGAAGCACCGCAGAATCTGATGTTGCGTAAAGATCTGCGCACTCGTTTAGGTTGGGGCTTGGTGTACCAGTTGCATGCATTGAGTGACGAAGAGAAATCACTCGCCTTAAAACAACACGCCAAAGACAAAGGCTATCGTTTGCCCAAAGAAGTCATACAGTATCTGCTGCGCCACGGACGCCGCGACCTACCCAGTCTGATGAAAGTGTTAGACGAGTTGGACACCTACTCACTCAGCCTGCATCGCACGCCCTCGGTACCGCTATTAAAACAAATCATGCAACCCGAATTGGAACTCTGATGAAACTAGCCTTATTCGATCTAGACAACACCCTGCTTAACGGCGACAGCGATTTTGAATGGTCACAATTTCTCATCCGTATTGGGGTGCTTGATGCCGAGTTGTTCGAGGCGCAGAACCTGAGATTTTATGAACAATACAAGGCGGGGACATTAGACATACACGAGTTCCTCGATTTCCAACTCAAGCCTTTATCGCGGCATCCGCGCAGTACCTTGGACACTTGGCATGAGCAGTTCATGCGCGACAGCGTCATGCCGATGGTCACCGTGCCTTCTCGTGCGCTGGTCGCTCAACATCTGGCGGCTGGCGATGTGTGCGTCATCATCACCGCCACCAATAGCTTCGTCACCGCCCCTATCGCACGTGAGTTTGGTATCGAACATCTGATTGCGACCGAGCCGGAACATAACGGCGGTGAATTTACCGGTCGTGTGGCGGGTGTGCCGAGTTTCAAGGAAGGCAAGATCACTCGTCTGAACCAATGGCTAGCTGCGCGTGGCTGGACACTAGATAGCTTCCAAGACACCACTTTCTACAGCGACTCACTCAATGACTTGCCCTTGCTCAAAATCGTGCGCCATCCGGTGGCGGCTAACCCTGATGACACCTTGCGGTCACATGCAGAAAAGTTTGGCTGGCCTATCGTGAATTTGAGATAGTCCAGAATCAGCCCGGATTAGGCTGACTTTCAGAAATACTGGCCTCGATTTTGTGGCGCTCTAAAGCAGACGGTGGCGACAGGCTGTACTTTAACCCATTGCTGACTGTGACGAGAGGCCGCTATCGGGCGGCCTATTTTCAAAGCAGACCGTCTCTTCTCGAGACATAAGAGACAGATGATTCGTTAATTGCGCTACCCGAAAGCAGACTATCAATACGTAACAGAATTTACTGCGGCACCTCGCAATACAAGACGTAGTCATCAGCATCAGAGCATCTTGATCTTATCGTAATTGTCATCGGTTACTCACTGTCAGACAACGTCAGCCTTTTAACTGGGCATTATTCCTTGGCTTCAGCGGATTTTGCACCATGATGATGACTGCCAGCAATGCGATCCATTAGTGCGAACATCACGCCCGAGAACACAAGAGTAAGATGGATAATCACCACCCACTTCAGTTCATGGTCGGTGGCATTCTTGATGTTGACAAAATACTTCAGTAGTTCGATACCCGAAATGGCAACGATGGAGCCTATCAACTTGAGCTTTAAGTCGCTGAAACTGACATGCCCCATCCATTCAGGACGGTCTTCATTGTCTCCGGTGTCGATCTTAGAGATAAAGTTTTCATAGCCAGCAAAAATAATGATTAGCAACAAATTTGCTACCAGCGTTATATCCACCAAGGTCAGGATGGCGATCATGGCATCGCCGCTGCTACCTTCAAATACGATAGGCAAAGCTGCGAGGAATGATTTAAAAAATTTCACCAGTAGCAGGCCAATGCCTAATATCAGGCCTAAATAAAAGGGCGCCAACAGCCAACGGCTGTTGAATATGAATATTTCGAGTCCGTGTTCGATGCGTTTCATGAATTTCCTTTGGATTGATCTGACTAATTATGCGCTGCGTGGAGCCCAATTACTCATGTCACCGACTCATTTGGATAAGCAGGGCGATTAGAGCGAGACCCGTCAAGCCCATGGTGAGCCTGAAGCCGAGTTGGCGAATGGGTAATGCTTTAGCTGTGTTGTTTTTCATTAAATGCTCCGAGCTTGTTCGTAAAAAAACAGTTTTCGTTCAGCTGCAGCATCATCACAGACTCTCTTTACGTGTGGCGATCAAGCTGGCGACTACACTCGCGCTGATTAGTACCGCGACAATAGCAAGCGAGGCTGCCACCGGCACGTGATACCAGGGTGCTACTAGCATCTTGGCGCCGATAAAGGTGAGCACCATGGCTAGGCCATATTTCAGGAGATGGAAGCGATCAGCAACGTCTGCAAGCAGGAAGTACAGTGCACGCAATCCCATAATGGCAAAAATATTTGAGGTGAAGACTATAAATGGATCAGTGGTGATGGCAAAGATAGCTGGGATGGAGTCAAGCGCAAACACCAAGTCAGAGACCTCGATCAGAATAAGCACGAGAAATAACGGAGTGAAATAGAACACACCGTTTTTCAACACAGTGAATTTTTCGCCATGATGTTCGTCCGAAATACGCAAATGTCTGCGAGCAAATTTCAGCACTGGGTTCTTCTCCATGTCTGGCGTTTTTTCTGCCATCACCAGCATGCGTATACCGGTCACGATCAAGAATGCGCCGAACATATACAGTACCCAGGAAAATTCGCGTACCAGCCATGCTCCGGCCAAAATCATGATTGCGCGCAGCATGATTGCGCCCAGCACGCCATAGATCAGCACGCGGCGCTGGTATTCGGCTGGGACATGAAAAGATGAGAAAATCAGCAGGAAGATGAAAACATTGTCTACCGACAGTGACTTCTCAATCAGATATCCAGTGAGAAACTCCAGTGCTTTGCGGTCCGCAATTTCCTGGCCAACCGTGCCGCTCAAATACCACCACAGGCCGGCATTGAACAACAGCGCCATGCTCACCCACACTAACGACCAACTGGCCGCTTCCTTGATACTGACTTTGTGTGCCTTGCTGCCGCCGAACACGAACAGATCAAGCGCCAGCATTACAAGCACGAAAGCAATGAATGCTCCCCACATCCAGGGTTCGCCAATAGAAATTGCAGAATTCATATATTGTTCCTTGTGATTATCATATTCACTCTGCCGCTTTCAATGCAGCGATACGCTCTTCCAGTGGCGGATGGGTCATAAACAGGCGCTTGATGCCCGCTCCCCCCCCGCCAGCAATTCCGAAAGCCGCCATTTTTTCCGGCAGAGGTGCTGCATGCTGCATGTTTAGTCGTTCCAGTGCCGCAATCATATTTTCCTTTCCGGCCAGATGGGCACCGCCGTAGTCGGCACGAAACTCTCGCTTGCGCGAGAACCACATGACGATCATCGAAGCAAGAATACCCAGCACCATTTCAGCAATGATCATAGTGACGAAAAATGCCGGGCCTGTGCCGCGCTCGGTTTTGAACACCACCTTGTCCACCAGATAACCAATGACGCGCGACAGGAACATGACGAAGGTATTAACCACCCCTTGAATCAGGGCCAAAGTAACCATGTCACCGTTGGCAATGTGGGCGATTTCATGCCCCAGCACTGCCTCTGCTTCTTTGCGCGTCATCTGTTGCAACAGACCACTAGAAACCGCAACCAATGAGCTGTTTTTGCTCATACCGGTGGCAAAAGCGTTAACGTCTTGTGATTCAAAAATTCCGACTTCAGGCATTTTTATATACGCCTTTTCCGAATATTTGCGCACGGTATCCATCAACCAGAGCTCGGTTGAACTTGATGGTTCATCGATCACCCGCACGCCCATTGTTTTTTTTGCCATCCATTTGGAAATAGCCAGCGAGATAAATGAACCGCCAAAACCCATCACCGCTGCAAAAATCAACAACGAAGTGAGATTCAGACCATTCTCGTTGAGATAGGGCTCCACGCCCAGAAGGCGCATGGTGACCGATAGCACCATTACAATTGCGAGATTGGTAGCGAGAAAAAGTAATATGCGTTTCATGATAAGCGCGCTCCTTTTGTATCTGAAATATTTGCAACTGTGAATGGTACTGCCCATGAAAATCTCTAACAATTCGAATATACTGGCGCGACGCATCGAAAAATTCGATTAATTTGTTTACCTCCCTCAACTTACGCTGTCAGCAAACAATTGGCGCTGCATGCTGCAACTTGTTTTGAAGGACATCATCATGGCAACACTAAATTTCAAACATCTACGTTATTTCTGGATCGTAGCTAAGACTGGCAGCATTGCACGTGCTGCCGAACAATTGCATCTGGCACCGCATTCAATCAGTGGACAACTTAAAGAATTCGAAGGAACGCTGGGGGTTGATTTGTTTCGCCGTGTAGGCCGCAACCTGGAGTTGACAGACGCGGGGCGGCGCATCCTTACTTATGCCGAGGACATCTTCAATATTGGCGCCGAACTGCTCGATGTATTGAATGAGCAAAAAGAGAAGAAAGCGATGCCGTTCCGGGTCGGCATCGCCGATTCAGTATCCAAGGCAGTTGCATATAAGCTTGTGGAACCGGCACTCCAACTGGAGGAGCCGGTGCGCCTGATTTGCCGTGAGGGTCGTCTGTCATCTTTATTGGCGGAGTTGGCGATACATCGGCTCGACATGATTATTACCGACCGGCCTATGCCTACCCATTTGAACGTTCGGGGCTATAACCATTTGCTCGGCGAGAGCGGGTTATCAGTTTTCTGCACACACGGCTTGGCGGAGGAGCTGTCTGGCAATTTTCCGTCCTCAATTAATAAAGCTCCATTTCTGCTTCCAGGTGAAGATGTTGTCATCCGTACCAAGTTGCTGCAATGGTTTGAAGCAAACGATCTGCGACCCCGTGTCATAGGAGAGTTTGACGATAGCGCCCTGATAAAGGCCTTTGGGCAAGCAGGTGCAGGGCTATTTGTGGCTCCGACCGCAATCGCCAAGCATGTTTGTGCACAATACAAAGTCAAGGAAATCGGCCACATCGATTCCGTCGTCGAACAAATCTATGCCATTACAACCGAGCGCAGGATTACACATCCCGCGATAGTTGCTATAAGCAAGGCTGCACATGAAGATGTTTTTTCCAGAGCAAGTATTGATTAACAATATTTATCATGAAATTTTTGATACAGCAAAACTGCGCTACTTAATCAGCGAATGCTTGGTTCGTTTTCAGAGAATACTTTGATGGGTGCAACTGCCTGCCCTAAAGCTGCCAGTCGTCATGGACCGGTTTGTCAACGCTACCGACAGTGTTGAAGGTCAGCTTTCGGGCATCGAGTTTTCAACCTCGACTGTCGCTTCTGGCCGAATGCCGAAGTCTACCGATGATTTCTTATCGCCGCAAAGCGGTCATACTAAGAAAGGCTAGGGTTTTGCCGAAAATGAAAATACTCCTCGCAAAAGCTTATTTGAAAAGTGCATCCGTGAGATTCAAAAATAGATGCGCGCTAAACAGTCTTAGCCTTTAGAATGCCCACTCGTTGTAAGTAGTTTGTTTCTTCGCATCATGGCGCGAAACTTTTCACTACTGGCTTTACCTTTCAATTAGTCACAAATTTTATTGTTTGAATTTGCTGGATGCAGTGTTGCGTCTGCAATTTTGTCATCAATCTTTAGAGGGATCGCTATGCGTGATGCACTAGCTGAGACTGGCAATGTCGCACCTCGACGCGAGGCAGCGGTTGAGCTGAGCGTGGATAGAGACAACGTCATCGTGCGGGTCAACACTGCATGGGATGAGTTTGCGCAAGACAACGACGGTGCGCATTTGCGGCAGGGTTCGGTGTTGGGTTTTAATTTATTGGATGCCATCAGCGGTCGTGTGAGTAAAAATTTTACCTTGGCCGTATTGGCGTTGGCGCGTCATCGCGAGGGCGATGTGGTATTCGACTATCGCTGTGATTCGCCACGCTTGCGTCGCTTCATGCGTGCGCATGTGAGTGCTGACAGTAGCGGAGCCGTGCATTATTCGCACGAGCATTTGTACAGCGAAACATTCCCGCATATGGTCGCATTTAGAACTGCCACCCAACGTGGGCGCGATACATTAATGCGATGCAGCATTTGCAATCATGTTCGGCAGGCAGGGCTGTGGCGCACACCGGAGAGTTGCGATACGTGTGTTCTGAATGAAGTGATCTATGGCGTGTGTCCGAGTTGTGAGCAGATGCTTAAGGAGTGCTCATGACGAGCGTGCCGCCAGTGGATCTGCTAATCGTCGATAGCGGAGCATACACACGCTCGCTGCTCTTGGAGCGCTTGTCACAGATGGCAGATTGCACACTGCATGTGCATGACTCTTGGACAGACATTCAACTTGCCGCGATGCAAGGAAATAGCTGCGTGTTGGTACTGAATCATCACGTGAACGATGCGCCGCCATTCGAGTTTCTGCAGCAAGTCAAAAAGGTATTGCCGCAAAGTTTGGTCGTGGTCATCAGCAGCCCTGGCGCACCGCATCGCGCACTCGAGTTATGCAATAAAGATCAGGCTTGCATCGATATGATTTTTGATAAGCCCATCGATCTGGAGCATTTGGGCGGATATTTGAGTGAGCGCATCACGCTGTTGCGCCAACAACAATTACTGAATCAGGAACATTTGGATCTGCTGCGTTTTTTGCCTACCGCCGCATTGCGACGAATATTTTCACAGCCAGTACCAGGCAAGGCCGAGCTGTTTGATATGACGGTGATGTTCACGGATATTCGTGACTCTACTCAGTTAATCGTGCAAGAAAGCGCCCGCAACTATTTCGCCAAGCTTAATCGTGTGCTGGCCAGCCAAGCCAGACTTATCAGGCTATACGAAGGTATGGTGGTAAAAACTACGGGCGATGGTTTGTTGGCAGTTTTTGAAGGTGGCGCGCGCTGTCATATGGCCTTGAAATGCGCCAGTGCGATCCAGAGTTCGATCGAGGCGCGGAGCACGCCTGTGGGCATAGGTCTGAGTGATGGCTTGGTGCTTACTGGAATATTGGGTACGACTGAACACCTACATTTTGACGTGATCGGTGCGCATGTTCATCTGGCGGCGCGCTTGTGTAGCAAAGCGGCGGCAGGAGAAATTCTGGCAACACGCGATGTCTCCAGCAAAGCACGTTTTGAGTTCGACTCACAACCCCTGCAGGACTCGATAGTAGTGCGCGGCTTCGATGCTGCCGTGCCCTGCATCCATATAAAAAAATTAAGGAACACTTATGAAAAGTCAATTTAGCGATCAACAGCTCAGCCATATCATTGATCAGTCTTTGATCTATCAATGCGCTTGTCCTGCGCAGGTCGCAAAACATTTGATCGGTCTGCGCGACTTATACGAGTACCAACAAAATTGCATCAATCAAACCGCAACCGATAAGGCGGTGCATCAGCGTATCGCCACGGATGCACGGCGTGCTCATGACGCGCTGGAGGAGTGTTTGCGCGAAGTATTGTTGATCGAGCAATGGGATATGGAAACGCTCGCCATGCCCGCCAGTCTGCAGAAGACCCCACGCAGTTTTTAATTTTTAAGGAGAGTTAAATGTTAGTGCGCCTGATATATGCAAGTTATTCCACCACTGATCTGAGCAAGCAAGATATCAAACATATTTTGCGATCATCGCAAAAGAACAATGGTGAGAAACGCATCAGCGGTGTGTTGTTTTATTCGGACCGTTATTTTTTGCAATGTTTGGAAGGTGAGCGCCACGCGGTCAATGAAACCTATCTGCGTATCTCCTTGGATCCGCGCCACGCAAAATGTGTACTGATCGAATATCGCGCAGTACCGTCGCGTCTATTCCCTAGATGGGCGATGGAGCACGTGAGCTTCTTTGGTGGTATGGATAATGAACTGATCTTGAAATACAGCGAGACAGGCGTTTTTCAACCGTTTCAATTTACGCCACATCAGGCCAATGCCTTCTTGGCGGAGGTCGCGACGATATCGGAACAGTTGGGGCAGGCATTGGAGCGCAGCAAGCCCAAGCTACAACTAGAGATGGACTGACCGAATTCTATCTTCGGTCTTAAGCAGCAAGCTTGCATAACGAAAGCGTCACTAAGGGCGCATTCGTTGTTGCAGCATGCAGATGGGCTTGCTACAGCCCGAGCTTTTTCATCTTTTCCCAAAGGTTCTTGCGGCTGATTCCCAGCGAGGCAGCGGTCTCGGCGATATGGCCTTCATTGATACGCAGGCAGTTCTCTATGTATTTCCGCTCACATGCCTGGATATAGGCGCTCAGCGATTCGACTGAGGTGCTGTGCTCCTGTGGCGCGCTGGGTGCATCGCCGAATAAAAGTTCGGCACTCAATTGCGTCTGTTGCGAGAGGATGCAGGCGCGTTCCAGTAGATGTTTCAGTTCGCGCACATTGCCTGGCCAAGGGTAGTTCAATATCGCTTGCTCCGCGTCTGAGGTCAGTGTGCGTGCGTCGGCATTGGCAGTGTTCCAGTCCTCTAGAAGTCGTTCGGTCAGCCACAGGATGTCTTCCTTGCGTTCGCGCAAAGGGGGAATAAGAAGATGGATGACGTGGATGCGGTAGTAGAGATCCTCGCGGAACTTGCCTTGTTCGACCATGAGCTTGAGGTCTTGATGCGTGGCGCACACGAGTTTGATGTCGACCTTGATGGGCTTGTCTCCGCCCACGCGCACGATCTGTCTTTCTTGTATGGCCCTAAGCAATTTTACTTGCATCGCGGGTGACATCTCGCCAACCTCGTCGAGGAATAGCGTGCCGCCATTAGCCAGTTCGAACAAACCCGGCTTGTCGCGTATCGCGCCAGTGAACGAGCCTTTCACATGGCCGAACAGCTCTGCTTCCAACAAGGTTTCGGTGAGGGCGCCGCAGTTGACGGTAACAAAGGGGAATTTTCCGGCAGGGTCGTAACGACTACGCAATGCGCGCGCCAATCGTTCTTTACCTACTCCAGATTCTCCAGTGATCAGCACGGAAGTTGCGTTCTGCGCGATGCGCGGCAGCAAGGCTTCAATATTGCGCATCGCACTGGAGACACCCAGCATGGTGTCGCGGGTCACGTTACAGACGGTGCGTGAACATAGTGTCCGTATCGATTTCAGTAGGGCATGTATATCCAGCGGCTTGGTCAGATAGTCCTGTGCGCCCAGTTTGAGTAGTCGCACCGCCCGATCTATGGTGCCGTAGCCGGTGGTGAAGATGAAGTGTGGCAACACCACTTCGCTGGCTTTGAGCTGTTTGAAGAGTTCTTCGCCGTTGATATCGGGGAGTTGGATGTCGCAAACCACCACATGGTAGTGGTTCAGGCTGAGCGCTTTGATGGCTTCGCCGCCAGTCTTGAACCAGTCGCAGTGGTAATCCTCGAGTTGAAAGCGATCGGAGAGTGCCTCGCCCATGATGAGGTCGTCTTCGATCAGACAGATACGGTAAGTGGATGTGTTCAACTTTGTACTCCCAGTGGGATCCTGACGGTGAAGTTCATATGCTCATCGTGCTCACGCTTTACAGAGATATTGCCGCCCAGTTGGGTGACGATCTGATAGGTCACCCATAGTCCTAAGCCGTGGCCGCCTTCACTCAGCGAGGAAAAAGGTTCGAATAGATGGGATATCTGCTCAGGCGTGAGCATCTTGCCGTTGTTGATCACAGAGATCAGCAAGTGACCATCTGAGATGCACACGTCGCAATCCACCTCACCTTGTTGTGAGGCTGCTTTGATGGCGTTCAGCAGCAGATTGATCATAATCTGGCGGATGAAGGTGGCGGGCAGAGCAGTCTCCCCATCCAAACTGTTATGCCAGCCTATATGCAAAGCCTTTTTCGCACCCATAGGCGAAATCAGCGTCAGCACATCATCTATGTCTTGTGCGACTAGGTTGCGGCTCTTCGATTTGGACTCGACCAGCAAAGCGGCTACGGTATCTTTTATCTGCATCAACCCCCGCTCTATGAGAGTGATGGTTTTGTTAGTCATGGGGCTGAGATCGTCGTGGAACTTGAGTGTATCTATGGCCGTTAGCATGCCACTGAGTGGATTGTTGATCTCGTGCGCAATGCCGGCGGCCAGTTGTCCGAGTGCCGCGAGCCGCTCTGACTGCACCATGTGTAACTCTAGTGCCTCTTTGCCACGCAGGTCTTTGAGAAGTTGGTTGTAAGCGTCGAACAATCGGCCAAACTCATCGCGATAAATGTATAGGCTGGGATCTAAGTCATCTGGCCAATCTTTGCCAAGCTGCTCCATACGTTCTGCTAGTTGCACCAGCGGCAGTGCCATGCGCCGTCCCCAATACCAGTTGAAAGGCAGCAACACAGCGAGTACCAATAATCCGACCGTAAGTGCTTCTTTGGCACTTTCAGCGAACAGGGGGCGGAACACTTCCTTGGAATGTACGATGATCAGCGTCCCCAAGATGGTGTTGTCCTTGGTGATGGGAACGAGGGCGTAATAGTGTTTCGAGTGCGGCAGGTAGATGGTTTTTGAGGTAGCGCCACTCATGGTGCGGATGCGTTTTTCCACCTCGGCGAATTCTGGGCTGAGCTTATCTAACTCGCTCAACATCGGCGTTTCACGCGGTTGAGTAGCGACCACCACTTGCTGAGCGTTGTCTACCACCACTATATTTTCGACCAATACACGGTCAGAGCTACCACGCTGGCTGGCCTCGGTGATGATCTCAAAGGCACGCCAAACATCATCGCGCAACAGGGCCGAGAATAGATTGGATTTCAGGGAGTAGCCTAGCTTTTCGGACTCAACGGCCAACTGTGCTTCTAATTGGTTATAGCGATTGAGCATGAACCAAGTAGACACAGCGAAGGTGGACATCAAAATCAGGATGCCCCCCCAAAGCGGTATCTTGTAGCGATAGCTGAGGTTCAGAAAGTATCTCATGGTCATTGTTGCGGTTTCATCATGAGTGCAATCGGTTGGTAGATGTCAGGATCAGCTTTGATGAAACCGTCTAGTGACATTTGTTCGAGTAGCTGTTTACCGACAGAATTTGCTGACATCGCTAGCAGTACCTTGCGTAGTTTGACGATGGCGCTATGCCCCAATGTGCTTCTAGCCACGATAGGTGGAAAGCCAAACTCCCCAGACTTCGCAACGATACGCGTCTGGGCAGTGATGTCGGGTCTGTCTTTGGATAGCGTTTCCCAAGCATAGCCCGACAAGCTGCCGGCATCGGCAAGTCCGATGGCGACGGCGGCCACGACCTTTTGGTGGTCATGGGTGAAGAAGGATTTTTTGAAATATCTGTCTGGGTCTATATGTTTGTGTCTAAGTGCAAAACGCGGATGCAGATAACCGGTGCAGGAGTCGGTGTCCACATAGGCAAAGATGCTGTCTTTAAGCGATAGCAGCGAGGTCGTCTTGCTATCGATGTTGGATACGATTAGATAGGAGCGGTCATAAGGTCGGCCATGAAACATAGGCGTGGCCACTAGCTTCATGCGCTGCTTATTGGCAAGGTAGGCGGGGGCGGAGAGCCAGACGAAATCCAACTGTTGCTCTTCCATCAGGTCGATGTTCTCTTTGTAACTATCGCGGAACACCAACTCTACCGGCTGGTGTAACTGCTCTTGCAGATAACTGCGCCAATCTTCCAGCAGCGCATAGTGGTTACGCGCAGTGGCCGTTGTGATGCCGATCCGCAGCACAGCTTCATCTTGGACAGCGGCATACAGGCTGGTGGCGTAGGTCGACAGGCAGAGCAGTATTAGGCCGATTACATAGGGGATGCGCACTTAACTCCTATCCTTCGTTACTTAATGGTAACCATTGTAGCTAGGCGGGTATTCGGGTTACCGTTTGGAAACAAGTTGTCCCGCCACCGACATAAATCAAAGCTCCTGCCTGTGCCTGCAGAGCAATACATATGTTGCGTGCAGTGACAATTCACATCCCTATCAGCAAGTCTCATGCCGTATCGTCATAAAGTGACCGAGTAAAACTCCAAATAAGCGAGTGCTATAAGGCTTTCTAAGGGATTTCGATGAGCCGAGTCACAGTACAATTTCGGCCAATGACAACCTGTGCTGCGTAGTATCGGTCAAGCAATGTTACCAGAAAGTAACCACATGCCAGTGTGGGTCATAGATTCTCGCCTAATGAGGCTCAAGCAAGAATCCATAAGACTAGATTTTCGATCTTCAACATGATGAATAAAAAGGCCAATTTTTCACAGTGATGTTGCGGGGAAAGTTTGTTCGCGCCTTATATGGATAGTGGCACTATTTATGCATAGTTTGGGACGTCAATATTGGCTTTTCTGTTTAGTACGATATATATGAACTCCGCAAAACTCTATTCCTGGTTGCTGATCGCTTTCATGTCGATGAGTCCTCTGGTCTACGCGAATGATGCGACTGTTGATCAAAAGGGAGCTAGCACTAAGCTCGACAATGCTGATTGTCTGAAGTGTCACAACGGCAGCAAGGACATCAAGGTTCCCGGCGCAGAAGATGAGATGCGCAGTCTGCATGCGATCAAGAAGCTGGGCTACAGCAAGAGTGTGCATGCCGAAATGGCTTGTGTCGCTTGTCATACCGGCATCAAAGATGGCAGCAAGCCCCATACAGGTGAGGTCGCAAAAACCACGGGCTGCGTGCAATGCCATACCGAACTTTGGGCAGCAGCTAAACAGAATAAGCAAACTAAAGACAAGCCACGTCTGGGCGTGGTTGTCGACAATATAGAAGCCTACAAATCCACTTTTCATGCCAAGCAGAATGTGGATGATCCAACTCGCGTGAATGCCAGTTGTGATGATTGCCATGACACCCACTCATTCAATGTTCCACCCCAAGGCAGTCCAGACCGTACTTCTTGGCATCTGACCATCCCTAATACCTGCGGTGAAAGTTGCCATACCGATCAGTTGGAAGAGTATGCGACTTCTATCCACGGTAAGAAGGTGCTCGACGAGCATAACCCCAAGGCCGCTGTCTGCATCGATTGCCACACTTCGCACAGCATCACCAGCACTTCCAGAGAATCGTTCAAGCTGGACATCGTGCAAGCTTGCGGTGGTTGCCATGCTGAGAATCTGAAATCCTATTCCGAGACCTTCCATGGTCAAGTCAACGCACTTGGATATGGTTATACCGCTAAGTGCTATAACTGCCACGGTAGTCACGGCATCCTGCCTCCTTCGGATCCTGAATCTAAGGTGCACGTCAACAATCGTCTCAAGACCTGCCAGCAATGCCACAACGGTAAAGAGGGATGGCAAGGTCTACAAAATGCCACCCCGGGCTTTGTAACCTTCGCCCCTCATGCAAACACCCATGACTTCGAGAAGTATCCGCAGATGTGGATCGCTTCCAAGTTCATGTTGAGTTTGCTCGCCGGTGTGTTCGCTTTCTTCTGGGTACATTCAGCGCTCTGGTACTACCGCGAATATAAAGACGGTTGCCGTGTGTTCTATAACCCCAAGGGTTATACCGAGCAGCATCTGCGTGCCAATGTGTTGATGAAGGGTGAAGCTAAGGGTAAACAGATACGTCGCTTCAGCAAGTTGGTCCGGGCTGCGCATCTGATCTTCGCACTCGTAACCATGACGCTGATCATGACCGGTATGCTGGTGTTCTATGCGGATACCGATTGGGCGCACACCGTGGTCAGAGCATTGGGCGGCGCTAAGATTGCCGGCATCATCCATCGTATCGCGGCATCTGCCTTCTTGGGTATCTTCATCGCCCAGTTGATCTATGTGCTGAACAAGTTGTTGCGCAGCAAGACCTTTAAGTGGTTCGGCCCTGATTCGCTCATCCCTAACTGGCAAGACCTGAAGGACATCATCGGCATGTTCAAGTGGTTCTTCGGTAAAGGTGAACGTCCTATATTCGATCGCTGGACCTACTGGGAGAAGTTCGACTTCTGGGCTGTGTTCTGGGGTGTGGGCATCATTGGTTCCAGTGGTTTGATGTTGGCCTTCCCGCACATCACCGCTAACTTCTTACCAGGTTGGATGTTTAACGTGCTGACGCTGGTGCATGGCGAGGAAGCCTTCCTAGCTGCGGTGTTCCTGTTCACCGTGCACTTCTTCAACAACCACTTCCGTCCTGATAAATTCCCACCACCTGATGTGGTGATGTTCACCGGCTCGGTACCTGTTGAAGAGTTCAAGCGCGAACACACAGAGCACTACAACCGTTTGGTTGAGTCGGGCGAGTTGGAGAAATACTTGGTCGATCCACCATCAGGAAAGATGAAAGACGCATCGAAGATATTAGGTCTCACTTTGATCGCGATCGGACTGACCCTGCTGGTGCTGGTGATCATCGGATTTGTCGGTAATATTTAATTAATCAGCGCTATACGTAATCAACCATTAATTTAAATTTAGGAGAATCAATTATGAAAAAACAAATCATCGCCGGCATCGTCATCACTCTGGCTGCAGCGGTTATGACTCCAGCGTATGCGGATGTGGATGAGGTTGCCGCCAAATCTTTGGCTAAGAAGAGCGACTGCTTCAAATGCCATGCCGTAGACAAGACCAAGAAAGGGCCTTCTTATAAGAAGATTGCTATTAAATACAAAGGTAAAGCTGATGCTGAATCGGTGCTTGTAAAGCAGATCACCACTGGTCCTAAGGTGAAACTGGAAGACGGCTCGGAAGAGAGTCACAAGATTATCGACAGCCAAGATCAAGGCGCGATCAAGAATTTGGTCGGTTGGATACTTTCTCTCTAGTAGAGATCAGGTTCGTATATTTGTTACGGGCCTAAAACAAATAGCAAGGGAGTAACAAATGAAACTCACATCAAAATCATTCATTGCTTTAGCGGCACTCGCTACGATGATGGTCACAACGACTAGCTACGCTGCAGAACCAGCTGAGCGCAACATGGGCAAGGTGATCGCCAAGATGTATCTGGCGGCTAACGATCTGCCACCTACCATACTGCCATCAGAAGTATCTCCGGCTCCAGTTGAAACGCCGGCCCAAGAGGTAAAGGCTGTGGCTAAGGATCTCGTGCTTAAGGGGGATGCTAAGTGTACCGCCTGCCACGATGAAGCTGATTCCCCCAAAGTACTGGCTATCAGCCAGACACGCCACGGTGTGAATGCTGACGGTCGCACACCGACTTGTACCAGCTGCCACGGCGAGAGTATTGCTCATCTCGGTTATAAGGGCAGCGCCAAGCCGCCGAAACCTGACTTTGTTTTCGGCAAGAATACCGCCACACCTGCTGCGGAGCGCAATCAGGCTTGTCTGAGTTGCCACGAAAAAGACAGCAAACGTCACTTGTGGACTGGCAGCAAGCACGCAAGCAACGACGTAGCCTGTTCTTCATGCCACCAGATCCATACTGCGCATGACAAGGTGCGCGATAAACGCACTCAGCCTGAAGTGTGCTTCACCTGCCATAAGGAACAGCGCGCACAGGAACACAAAATTTCCCACCATCCTATTGGTGAAGGAAAGGTTGCTTGTTCTGATTGCCATAACGTACATGGTTCGGCGGGCCCCAAGTTGCTGAAGAAAAATACGCTCAATGAAACATGCTTTACCTGCCATGCAGAAAAGCGCGGCCCATTCCTGTGGGAGCATCAGCCTGTATCTGAAGATTGCAGCAATTGCCATACCCCTCACGGCTCCAACATTACGCCACTGTTGAAATCGCGCGCGCCTTTCATGTGCTCGGAATGCCACAACGGCCCCCATAACAGCAAGGTTCCAGTTGCTGGTGATGCCGCAGGTATACAGGGCGGATTATCTGTTCCTCCAAGTGAAAGCTACGTCGGTCGCGGCTGCTTGAATTGTCATTCCATGGTTCACGGATCTAACCATCCTGCTGGCGCGCTGTTGCATCGCTAAATTTACAGAATCGGAGATAGTCATGAAAACTCGTAATAAAAAAATGAAAGTCGATGTTTTGACTTTAGCTGTGCAAGGTGCCCTAGTTGCCATGTTCGCAATGCCGTTGACGGCATATGCGGCGGATGAAGCAAGCGATGAAGTCGCTGCCTTGAAGCGCCCGACCAACTCTGTCGAGATCGGTGTGGGAAATGTGTCTCAGAAGTCAGCCAAGTTTGGTGAGTACAATGGTTTGGATAAAAAGGGCGCTAACTTGATCGGCAATTTCAGCATCAAGGGTGGTGATGCCTATAGCCCTTTCGGTGAATCAGGCCCCATGCGCTGGGGGATTACCGGCTCGGATCTGGGTACAACTTCCCGTGAGCTGGGCGCTTCAGTCGGGAGTCAGGGCAAATGGGACTTGAGCATCGGCTACGACGAATTGCTCCATAACATCAGCGATACTTATCAAACACCGCAGCAAGGTGCGATGGGCGGTAATGTGTTTACCATGCCAGCGAACTTTGGTACGGTGAATGGCAACCCAGGTGCAGTTGTTCTTCCCGCGGGATCGCGCGCCTTGAATCCGACTCAGTTGAGTGCTTTCCATACGGAAAAAGTCGGTACGACACGAAAAAACACCTCTTTTGCCGCTGGATACATATTCGATGAGCAATGGAGTGTCAATTTTGATTACAACCATCTCCAGCAGACGGGCGCTAAACTGATTGCGGGTGCTTCATATGGCGGTGCGGGTTCGCCGTCACTTTATGCCAACAATTGGCGTGCAGAGGCAGTCACCATATTGATGAATCCGACCAACTACAAAACGGATAACTTCAATCTGGCACTTAATTGGCTCGGCGAAAAAGGTCATCTGTCAGGCGGTTACTACGGCTCTATCTTTCGCGATGGTTATAACAGCCTAAGTTGGGAAAATTCTTTCTTGAATAACGCTGCGGGAGGTTGCCCTTCGGGAGGTGCATGTACATACCAACTTAATTCAATGAGTACGGCGCCGAGCAATGAATTTCATCAGCTTAACTTCACCGGTGGTTATGTTTTGTCATCGGCCACCAAGCTGGCTGGCGGCTTCTCCCGTGGTCGCAATACCCAGAATGATGCATATGCAGCGGCTGTAATGACGTTGCCATCACCGCAGGCATCGTTGAATGGATTGGTGCTGAACACCCACGCTGACCTGAAGCTGACCAATCAGACAACTAAGGATTTGATGCTGAGTGCCGGGTTCAAGTACAACGATCGCGATAACCGTACCATGTCGAATACTTACAATTACGCTATTCTCGCCAATAGTAATCCATACGTTGGCGTGAGTACCCCTTACAGCAACAGAAAGACGCAGTTCGAGTTGGCCGCTGATTACCGCATGTCTAAGGGGCAGAAGCTGCATGTTGCCTACGAACGTGAGGACAGCAAACGCTGGTGTAATAATGTGGTGGGTGGTGCACAGTGTGTTGCCAGTCCTTCCAGCAAGGATGACAAACTGGCAATTGATTTCCGCATGAAAGCCAGAGACACAGTCAACCTGAATGTGGGTTACAACTACTCCAATCGCAGTTCGGTATTCGATCATACCTTCTTGTCGAATGTAGGTAACAGGGCTTCGATTTTGGCGGGTGGTGCGGGTTCCGTGCTTAACGGTGGTGATTTCATCGGCTTTGTTGCCTATCCTTACGCATCTCGCAAGCAGGATATGTTAAAGGCCGGTGTCAATTGGCAGGCATCCGATAAGTTGGATCTGGGGTTGAATGGTCGCTACGCCAAGGATAAGTACGATGCTGTGCTGGGGGTGCAGGACGGACAGACTACCGGTATCAATCTCGATGCTAACTATAGTTATAGTGATGAGAGCAGTGTTGGTGCCTATGCTTCCTGGCAGGATGGCAAACGGAATATGATTAGCGGAGCGAATGCTACATTTTCTGGCGGTGGTGCTCTTATTGCTAGCATGTTGCCTCTTAACACTTTTTCCAACCAACTTGCAGATATCAGCAATGCGATTGGTCTCAACACCAAGCATGCAGGGATGATGGGTGGCAAGCTTGAGTTGCTCGGTGACTTGTCTTACTCATTGGATAAAACACGCTACTCGACTCAAGTGCCCTTGCAACTCACTTGTGCTGCTGCAAACGTGTTGACTTGCGGTAGCACACCGGACATCAAGACCAAAGTGATCACGTTCAAGTTGACCGGTAATTATCAGGTAAACAAGACTGGCAAGGTTGTTGTTGGATATGTTTATCAGCAAATGAAATCCAGCGACTACTTCTATAACGGTGAGGCTTTCGGATTCACGTCGAATCGCACTATGCCGACAGGCCAGCTGGCACCGAATTATTCGGTTAATGCAGTCACTGTTGCATATAACTACGAGTTCTAGTAAACACGAAATAGGGTAGCAATTTGTAGGGCCTTCTTGAAAAAGCAGGCCCTTTTTTCGTCGGAAGGAAAAGGATCAAATTTAATTTCATTGTCCGATAGAGGTGATTATTGCAAATAATCGACTAGCTGCATCATGTCTACGAGTGTGAGCTTGTTTGTCAATCAGGTTTTGTTCCGCTCAGTGTTTAACGAATACGACTTACATGTGGAATAGCGTAAGGTGTTATCTATACATTCTGAATTATCTCGTTCCGCTTGCTTCCCCTCCGCACGATAGCATGATATATTAGAGAAAACTAATATAAAGGAGTAACGCTATGTACCAACTCTCGATGACCGATGGTAATCAGTTGCATGTGCATTACAAGAACCACACTGTCAGCTACGGCGTAGATGGCAGTCTGCCTAACCCCTTAGAGGCGACCTATGCGGCTTTGACGGGGTGTGCGGGTGTATATACGCGCAAGGCATGCAAGACGCTAGGTATCAGTGCGGAAGGCATAGAGATCAACTGCAAGCCAGTGGTACGTCAGGGCAATATGCTAATCCCTGCGCGCTTTATGACGGAAGTGAGTTTCCCGGAACGGGTGACTACCGAGCAGCGTGAGGCGATTTTGCAAGAGATCAGTCGCTGCGCAGTGAAGCTGTTGATACACGATGGTGCACAGATCGAGTTTGTTACGACTGAAGCGCTGACCGCCTGAAGTAAGTAACGGTGCGCACTTAGCGCACCAAGCCGGCTTCCACTTCTAGTCGTATGGCCGAGCCCATCAGACGTTCCAGCAGCACCAGTGCAAAATCCATGGCAGTACCGGGGCCACGTGAAGTGATGAGTTTGCCGTCTTCCACGACGGCATTCATTTGTTTAGCGACCTTGGGGTAATCATCCAGACAAGTGGGGAAGCTGGTGGCGCGTTTGCCGTCTAATATCCCAGCCTTGGCCAACACTGAGGGAGCGGCACAGATGGCAGTGACATATTTCTCTTGCGTCATCATGCGCTGAACCAGCTTGGCCACACGGGCATCCGCCTTGAGGTGATTGGTGCCGGGCTGGCCGCCAGGCAAGACCACCATGTCGAATTCGCTCTCTTGAACCGCATCAAGCGTCGTGTCAGGTTGCAGAGTGATGCCGCGACTGCCGCACAATGCACCTTCCTGCAAACCTGCCAGACTCACCTGTACGCCACCACGGCGCAGGATATTGACCACGGTAACGGCCTCCAGCTCTTCGCTGCCTGCCGCGAACAAAACTAAAGCTGTTTTCATCAACCTCTCCCGAGTTTGTAGGCCATCACCAATGCGTCACGTAAGGCGTGATGCTGTTCCAGATCATCTATGCCCATAAACTGTTTTGCGATGGGACGTACCAATACCGCGATGTGATGCTCATGCCAATGCGCGGTGAAACCTTGCAGATCGAATTCGCCATCCTGTAGGAAATCAGCCGCGATGCCTTGTGCATTGGAGAATTCAATTTCCTCTTCCTGCATCACTTCGTAAAGATAAGAGATGGTGTCTATCTTGTGGTCGTGTGCGAGCACCTGATGGAAAGAGGGCGGTTGGTCGTGTTGCGTAAGGCGCGCATCTAGATCGATGTGCGAGAGCAGATCGTAGGTCTCGCCTTTGAAAGAGAATTCGACGCGTATATCGATGCTGTTGTTCATGTATGCCTCTATCTAGAAACGACCTGCCAAGCGTACACCCAAAATGCCTGGGCTGACTTCGGGCAGCAGGGTGAGTTTGTTGCGACGGTAGGTCTGATTATGTGCCACCACGCTCTGTCCCACCCAAGTACCGAGCGCGGCCCCTGCGACGATATCAGAGGCGAAATGTGCGCTATGGTAGCTACGCGCCAAGCCCACCAAGCTGGCGAGCCCATAGGCGCTGTAGGACACCCAAGGCTGCTCGTAATGCTCGGAGATCACTGAGGCAAGTGAGAAGGCTTCAGTGGTGTGGCCGGATGGGAAGGAGGCGTTGAGATCGGAGAATGGCTTAAAGTGCGTGGTGCCGCTGTTGGTACGTGGCCGGCTGCGACCGACCACCAGCTTGATAGTCGGTGCGATCAGACCGCTGGCAATTAGGCTGGCGGCCAAACCATCCTGTGCCACGTAGCTCGCTGTCTCGTTTCCCGCTGTGCCAGCTAGATAGAAGCCCCCCAGCACTAACACCGAGTATTGCGCCCCTAGCCGTTCGACTTGCAGTACGGCGCGATTGTTATTGGGCGCATGACGCCGCATCTCGTCCTGAAACGGCTTATCTACCAATGCGGCAGTCGTTAGGATGCCTAGCGACAACCAGCCTGCGTTGTGCCACTCCGCAGACTCCCAGCGCGTGGGTGCGCTGATGACATGCTCGATGTCCTCGACGAGTAGTTTGGGGTAGGAGGGTTGTTCCGCGTAGGCACTATGCGTGGTAGCAAATAGGCATAGTGCAGCGCACAGGGAGAGGTAACGCAAAATCAATCGCGGAAGTTTTGGTATTGAAGGGGAAAGTCGGTGATGGTCTTTTTGACGAAGGCGATACCTTCTTGTAGATCATCGCGGTTCTTGCCGGAGACGCGCACCGTGTCGCCTTGGATGCTGGCTTGCACTTTGAGTTTGCTATCTTTGAGATGCTTGACGATCTTCTTCGCCAACTCAATCTCGATGCCGGTTTTGACCTCGCAACCGCGCTTAACCTTGTTGCCACTGACTTTTTCGATCTTCTCGCTGATCTCCATGCACTTGATGTCCACACCGCGCTTGGTCAGTTTACCGTTAAGTATGTCCTGTATCTGGTCGAGCTGGAATTCGTTGTCCGCCCACACGGTGAGCTTGAGTTCAGCCTGCTCAACTTTTGCATCCGAGCCTTTGAAGTCAAAGCGTGTACTGACTTCCTTGTTAGTCTGGTCGATGGCGTTCTTGACTTCAGTCTTGTCTACTTCTGAAACGATGTCGAAAGATGGCATGGGGATCTCCTGTAAGAATCTTTATCCACGAAAGACACGAAAAGCACGAAAGAAAAAAAGCAAAATCACTAAGCTTTTCGTCTTGGTTTTTGTTCGTGTGGTTTCGTGCTTTTCGTGGACAAATGGTTTTGCTGTTTAGCCGAAGCTGCAAACGTAATTCACGACTTCATTCGCTTCGATGATGAAACTACCATTGGCGGGCACGTAGAACTTGCTGCCTGCGCTGTAGGTATTGAACTCTGTCTCGTGACCCAGTTTCACACGGCAGGTACCGTCGGTGATCTCCATCACCTCAGGTACGCCCACGTTGAAGGTGAGAGTGCTGGGCAGAATCACGCCCACGGTCTTGCGTGTGCCGTCGGCAAACAACACTGAGTGGGATACGCACTTGCCATCGAAGAATACATTGCCTTTTTTAACTACACTGACTTGATCGAATTGCGACACGATGACTCCTAGGTTTGATTATTTACTGGGTTCTTGGGCTTTGACACCCTTGGAATAGTTTACATAGACATAGACGGGCAGGGCGAGGTCGCCAAGATGTTTGTCTATGAGCGGACGCACTTCCTGCCAATCCAGACCGGTCTGACCGCAGGCCAATCGTGGCAGCGCTAGGCTGGTCAGGTGTTCCTTCTCTACGAAGGCGCGCAAGGCATGTAGAGCATGGTTGATGTTACTCAACGTGGCCCGACCGGGTTTGCTACCGTGATCGTATGCGCCTTCCTGAGTGAACAGGTTGACGAGGTAACGGCCATCTGCGCTCATCCAAGTCCAGAGACTGCCCGATTTAGGGTGCTTGGTCTGACACACATGACGGAAGTCCTTGTACATGGCGGGCATACGCTCGCGCAGTTGTAAGGCCAGTCCGTGATGAAAGTCATCATTGGGCGCGACACCATGAACGATGGCTTTCGCCCCGCTCAACAAGATGTCGCCGCTCAACTCGTGTATCACGTCCGTCTCCGTGTGTTTATTTACGTTTTTGCAAATTCGCCGCGATGCGCAGACGCAGAGCGTTCAACTTGATGAAGCCGGCTGCATCCTTCTGGTCGTAAGCGCCCTTGTCGTCTTCGAAAGTTGCGATGGTGGAATCGAACAGCGAGTCCGTCTTGGAATCACGGCCTACAACAATCACATTACCCTTGTACAACTTCACGCGTACCCAACCATTCACGGTGGACTGGGTGTGGTCTATCAGTGTCTGTATGGCACGACGCTCTGGGCTCCACCAGTAGCCGTTGTAGATCATGGATGCGTAACGTGGCATCAGATCGTCCTTCAGGTGCGCGACTTCGCGATCCAGCGTGATGGACTCGATGGCGCGGTGTGCCTTGAGCATGATGGTGCCGCCAGGGGTCTCGTAACAGCCGCGTGATTTCATGCCCACGTAACGGTTCTCCACTAGATCCAAACGACCGATGCCGTGTTTGCCGCCCAATTCATTGAGCTTGGCCAATACGGCAGCTGGGCTCATCTTGGTGCCGTTCAGTGCGACGATGTCACCTTGGCTGTATTCCAGTTCCAGATATTCCGCTGCGTCAGGAGCATTCTCTGGGGAGACCGACCAGCGCCACATCGACTCTTCTGCTTCAGCAGCGGGGTCTTCCAGATGACGGCCTTCGTAGGAGATATGCAGCAGGTTCGCGTCCATGGAGTAGGGCGAGCCACCTTGCTTGTGCTTCATCTCGACCGGGATGCCGTGTTTCTCGGCATAAGCCATCAGTTTCTCGCGCGACAACAGATCCCATTCACGCCAAGGTGCGATGACTTTGATATTGGGGTTCAGCGCATAAGCGCCCAACTCGAAACGCACCTGGTCGTTACCTTTGCCGGTCGCGCCGTGTGAGATGGCTTGGGAGTTGGTCTCAGCAGCGATCTCGATAAGGCGTTTGGCGATCAATGGACGTGCGATGGAGGTACCGAGTAAGTATTCGCCTTCGTACACGGTGTTGGCACGGAACATAGGGAACACGAAATCGCGCACGAACTCTTCACGCAGATCGTCGATGTAGATGTTCTCGGGTGTGATACCCATCTTCAGTGCCTTGGCGCGCGCTGGCTCCAACTCTTCGCCTTGGCCTACGTCGGCGGTGAAAGTCACCACTTCGCATTGATAAGTGTCTTGCAGCCATTTCAAAATGACTGAAGTGTCTAAGCCGCCTGAGTAGGCGAGTACTGCTTTTTTGATATCGCTCATTTGTTTCTCTCACTCTTAGGGTGGGTTAGCCGCATCGCGGTGTAACCTACCAATTTAGGATGGTGGGTTACGCCGCGATGCGGCTAACCCACCCTGCATTTACTTCAAATCGATTCCTCCCTCTTGCGGGGGAAGGTTAGGATGGGGGTAAGGACGTTAAGTTGATGTCGAACATTTCTACCCCCTCCCTAGCCCTCCCCCCGCAAGGGGGGAGGGGATGTTAATTATTTACTTTTCCAAGCAATAGATATTCCATAAGTGCTTTCTGTACATGCAAGCGATTTTGGCTACCGCCGCCGCTGCGCGGCTTAACGTTCGCTTCGCTCACATTAGCGTCCGCCGAAACAGGCTGCATTTGCGTGCGGTATTTCATTTAGCTGGCTACTTTACCCAACAGCAAATATTCCATCAGTGCCTTCTGCACGTGTAAACGATTTTGGCTACCGCCGCCGCTGCGCGGCTTAACGTTCGCTTCGCTCACGTTAGCGTCCGCCGAAACAGGCTGCATTTGCGTGCGGTTTTTCATTTAACTGGCAACCTTACCCAACAGCAAATATTCCATCAGTGCCTTTTGTACATGCAGCCTGTTTTCAGCTTCATCCCAGACTACTGAGTGCTTGCTGTCCATGACTTCCGCGGAGACTTCCTCGCCACGATGGGCGGGTAGGCAATGCATGAACAACGCGTCTTTGGCGGCGATGCTCATCATGTCGCTATCCACCTGCCAGTCCGCGAAGTCACGCATGCGCTCTTCGTTCTCGGCCTCGAAGCCCATCGAGGTCCACACATCCGTAGTGACCAGATCAGCGCCGCGAGCGGCTTCCATCGGGTCAGTGAACTCTTCGTAGTGCTCGTTACCGTACAGGCCGGCACGTTCGGGCTCTACCTCGTAACCAGGGGGAGTAGAGACGTGCACATTGAAGTCCAAAATCTCAGCAGCCTGTAGCCAGGTGTTGCACATATTGTTGGAGTCGCCTATCCACGCCACGGTCTTGCCTTGGATAGAGCCGCGCTGTTCGATATAGGTGTAGATATCCGCGAGAATCTGGCAAGGATGATATTCGTTGGTCAGACCATTGATGACCGGCACGCGCGAATGCGCCGCGAAACGTTCAATGATGCTCTGCTCAAAGGTGCGGATCATCACCACATCGGACATGCGTGAGATCACTTGGCCTGCGTCTTCCACCGGCTCGCCGCGACCGAGTTGAGAGTCGCGGGTGTTCAAATAGATCGCCGAACCACCTAACTGATGCATGCCAGCTTCAAAGGATAAACGGGTGCGGGTGCTGGCCTTTTCGAAAATCATCACCAAGGTACGGTCTTCCAGCGGCCAGTATTTCTCGTAGCGCTTGAAGCGTTCCTTGATGATACGGGTGCGTTCGAACAGGTATTCCAGTTCGTCGCGCGATAAGTCTTTGAATTGCAGGAAGTGCTTTACCGGTTTGTTTACCATGATGCGTTTCCGTGTTTATGGCTGGAGGAATGCTTTGATGAGCGGACACAGGCCGTCCACCAGTTGTTGCGCTTCGGTTTGCGACATGATGAGCGGCGGCAGCAGACGGATCACGCTGTCTGCGGTCACATTGATGAGCAGGCCTTGTTCAAGTGCCAGTTTGACTAGTTCGCCGCAGGGCTTGGACAGTTCTATGCCTATCATCAGACCCTGACCGCGTATCTCGACCACGCCGCTCACGCCAGACAGCTGGCTGCTGAATGCGTCATGGAAGTATTTGCCCAATGTGTCCGCGTGTGCCAACAGGCCTTCTTGTTCGATGACGTTCAAGGTGGTGAGGCCCGCTGTACAGGCGAGCGGGTTGCCACCAAAAGTCGAGCCGTGGTTGCCGGGGCCAAACACGCCCGCCGCTTTGCCAGCGGTGAGACAAGCGCCAATCGGCATGCCCGAACCCAGACCTTTGGCTAGCGTCATCACGTCCGGCAAGATCCCAGCGTGCTGATGGGCGAACCATTTTCCGGTACGGCCTATGCCGCACTGCACTTCGTCCAGCATCAACAGCCAGTTACGCTCATCGCAGATAGCGCGAAGTTGCTTTAGATAATCGATGTCGAGCGCGCGTATGCCACCTTCGCCTTGGATAGGTTCGACTAACACCGCGACCACATCGTTGTTGTTATGTGCGACTTGTTGCAGTGCGGCGAGATCGTTATAGGGTACGCGCGAGAAACCTTTTACCAATGGCTCAAAGCCAACCTGAACCTTGCGGTTACCAGTGGCGGAAAGTGTGGCCAAGGTACGGCCATGGAAAGCCTTTTCCATGACGATGATGGCGGGGGACTCTTTACCCTGTTGATGGCCATACATGCGTGCAATCTTGATGGCGGCTTCGTTCGCCTCGCAACCGGAGTTGCAAAAAAATGCTTCCTGCATCTTGGTCAGACTGCATAGCTTGTCGGCCAATTGTTCCTGACCGGGCACCTGATACACATTGGAACAATGCATCAATTTGCCAATCTGCTCGCTCATGGCCTTGATTAAGATTGGATGAGCGTGGCCCAGTGTATTCACCGCGATGCCGGACAGACCGTCCAGATAACGTTTACCTTGCTCATCCCAAAGCCATGCGCCTTCACCACGCACGAACGCGACGGGTAATCTGGCATACGTATTCATCACATGCGACATGTAACTTCCTTATAAATAAAAACAGCGGACTGTCCGCCGTCGTTGAAAAATTCAAAGGCGTATCTTGAGCCAACTAGGGTCTTTCAGGCAAGCAAAAACAGGGCTTGCAAAGCAAACAAGCCGACAGCGATGTCGGCTTGGTCGGTTTCGCGGACTGGAATCCAGTACTGCGAGTGTGTCGTTCTAGTCGTGCTATCGCACGACGTCGATCACGCCATTGCTTTGATAGCAGCAGACAAACGGCTCTTATGACGAGCTGCTTTGTTCTTATGGATGATCTTCTTGTCGGCGATGCTGTCTACTGCGCTGACAGAAGCCTGGAATACGGATTGAGCGGCGGCCTTGTCGCCAGCTTCGATAGCCTTGATGACTTTCTTGATTGCGGTACGCAGTTCAGAACGCAGGCTGCTGTTGTGAGCATTTTGTTTAACTGCTTGACGAGCGCGCTTACGAGCTTGTGCTGTGTTTGCCATGTTGACCCCTTGAAATTTGGCTTGCGATAAAAGGCGCGCATTCTAGTGGCTAAGCGCCATGATTGCAAATCTTTTTATGTCTCAAGCTACGGACCGGCATTTCCCCGAGCGCCGAGAGGCTTTTACGCGGGGCGATGTTATGATGCGCGGCGTTTTCAACCGGTTATGCGCCGGGTTCGGTTATCTACATATCAGTATGAATCTACTCAAATCACTTGCGACTGTCAGCGGCCTGACCTTGGTTTCGCGCATCTTGGCCTTCGGCCGCGATGTGCTGATCGCGAGTGTGTTCGGCGCAGGTATCGCCAATGATGCCTATGTATTAGCGACTCGTTTACCCAATCTGCTGCGCCGCATGTTCGCCGAAGGGGCGTTCTCGCAGGCCTTCGTGCCCATTTTTGGCGAGTACAAACAAAGGCGCGGGCACGAGGAGACCAAGTTGCTGGTCGACCATGTCACTACTATGCTGGCGCTTATCCTGCTGGCAGTGACCATCATCGGCATCATCGCCGCGCCACTCATCATCTATCTCACCGCGCCCGGTTTTATGGAAGATCCGGCCAAGTTCGATCTGACCGTGCAGATGCTGCGTATCACGTCTCCTTATATCTTCTTTATCTCTTTGGTGGCGGTGGCGGCGGGCATCCTCAACACCTACAACAAATTTTGGGTACCAGCGGTTGCGCCCATCTTGCTGAACATCTGTCTGATAGGCGGCGTGTTGTGGATGACCCCCTATTTTGCCGAACCGGTCATCGCGCTGGCTTGGGCTTGGTTCATCGCAGGTTTTGTGCAACTCGCTTTCCAGATACCGTTCCTCAAGAAGATAGGCATGATGCCAACGCTGCGTCTGAGTCTTAAGGACCCCGGTATGTGGCGTGTCATCAAACAGATGGGGCCAGCCATGTTCGGTGTGTCCATCTCGCAGATCAGCCTCATCCTTAATACCGTCATCGCGTCCTTCTTTGTAGCAGGCAGCGTGTCTTGGTTGTATTACGCCGACCGTTTGATGGAGTTTCCATCCGGCATGTTGGGCGCGGCGCTCGGTACGATCTTGTTGCCCTCGCTGTCCAAATGCTTTGCCAGCAACAATATGAAGGAATACTCCAGATTGCTCGATTGGGGGCTGCGCCTGACCATATTGCTGGCCTTGCCAGCTGCTCTGGCGCTGGGCTTGATTGCAGTGCCGCTACTGGCTACCTTATTTCAGCGTGGCGCCTTCACCGGTCAAGATGTAGTGATGACTAGTTATGCGCTGATCGGTTATAGCGTAGGTCTGGTTGGTATCCTGCTGGTGAAGATATTGGCTCCGGGCTTCTACGCCCGACAGAACATCAGGACCCCAGTAAAGATCGGCATCATCACCCTGATCGCGACCCAAGCCATGAATCTGTTGTTCGTCTATTTAATGCAATTGCATCATGCTGGGTTGGCCTTATCTATAGGTCTGGGTGCCTGCCTCAACTCGGGCATCCTGTTCTACTTCCTGCGTAAACGCGGCATCTATCAACCCGAACCGGGTTGGGGAGTGTTCATGGCCAAGATCGCCGTCGCAGTGGGCGTATTGGCGCTTACCTTATGGTTCGCCATGGGGAGTACAGAAAGCTGGCTGACCGGGGATAGCTGGTCACGTGTACTGCGTTTGACGATGCTGGTGGTCGGCGGGATGCTGGCTTACTTCGCGGCACTGGCTGCGCTGGGATTCCGCCCTAGGCATTTCTCTAAGAACGCCATCCACTAGCTTCAGAGTCTTATTCGGGAACCTTCAGTTCTAATTTAAACAGCGCGCCTTGCGAGTGTCCATCCTGCAAGGACACCGCACCGCCACCATGAGCTTCGGCCACCGCTTTGCATAGAGCCAGCCCCAAACCTGTGTTGGCCGCTTGTTCAGTTGCGCTGCGTTGTTGCAGTTCAGCCGCTTTCGTCGGGCCCTGGCCGTCGTCCGCCACACACCAGCACAACTTGCCAGGTTGTTGCTCAAACCACACCTCCACCTTTTGCTTTGCATAGCGCAAAGCATTGTTCAGTGCCGATTCAAGCGCCATATCCAACAGGTATTCGTCAAAGCGGGCGCTACCTTTGCGCCTGACCTCAGGGGCTATGCTGATGCGTTCGGTCGCGATACGTACCTTGACTGGATGACCTTGCTGACCATACATCAGTATCGACTGGCTGCCCGCAAGTAGGTCTTCAAGGAACTCTTCCAGCACTACTTCTTGTAGATTAGGTCTGAGACCGCTCTGCTCATGTCTATACAGTGTGAGAAAACTAATGAGCCGACTCTTAAGTTCTATACAGCGCCGGTAAGCTTGATAGGCCTCAATTGGCATATCTGGCTGATGGTTAAGCTGCTCTAGGTCGATTTCGAGAAGAGCGAGAGCGTTCTTGATGTCGTGTATGACGAGTGCCGATAGCGCGGGATTCATCTAAGCTCCGGTGAGTTCATTAAAGAAACGGTAGAAGCCCATCACCCGCTCGTTGTTGGGGACCAATTTATCCAAGGTCGACAGGTAACCCTTGGCGCGGGCGATGATGGCCTCATTCATGCCCTCCTGTTTCAGCCACAGTAGATGCAACTGGGCTGCAGCCAGCAGCGCCTCGATGTTCTCATCGTGTATCGCCAGTGCCGCCAGTACTTTCTGATAAGCCTCTTCGAAGTGTGCAGTGCGCATCAATCGGGCAGCTTCGTCGACTAATATCATGATGCGGCGCTGACCGGCATCGATGACTTCATCGATTTTGTCGAATTGGCCGGTGTCCTGCATGGCTTTGGTGACATGGCGTGCGATACGTTGCCTTTCCCGACCACTGCCCTGTATCGCTCTTGTCATCACTTCCAGCCCTAGAATCAGATTTCCGGTCTTGATTGCGGCCTTGCCTAGTGATGTCAGTGCCGAGCTCTCTGTTTGCGGCGTGACTAGGCGGTGTGCGCGTTCGACCAGTTTCTTCGCTTTGTCAGTCTCGCCGCTGTCGAAATACGCTTGGGCGAGGATGGCGTTCTTGGCGATGCCGAAGGAACCCGTCTCAGCATATTTGCGTGCGTTCTTCTCTAGCGTGTTGATGGCGGCGCGTGCATTGCCTTGGTCAGTCTGTATCTGCGCCAGCGCGAGATGATCGTCGCTACGTTCTACTAGGGAGCCAGTCGAGAGCCGAATGGCCTTCTCCGATTGCAGTTTGGCCTCGTCTAATTGCCCGAGCAGAAAGGCCGATTCTGAAATGGCGCGGAAACGCTTGGCAGTTGGCAATATCCTAGATGCGGCCTGTTGTAACGCCAACGCGCCAGCATCATCGCCTTGCTTAGTCTTGATCTGTGCCAGCAACTCATAGGCCGCCACATAGTTGGGATTATTAGCGATGAGTCCTTCTACTATCTCGGTTGCAGATGCCAAGTCATGCGTCATGTAGTGCGCGCGAGCGATGCCCATATTCACCCAAGGCACATCTTCACGCACTTGCAGCGCTTGCTTATAGGTGGCGAACAATCCAGTGGTGTCATGCAAAGCCAATTGAGCATCTGCCTTGTGACGCAGCACCTGCATCAACCAGCGTTCATCAGGTTGCAGGGCGATAAGACGGTCACATACACTAATCGCCAGTTCATATTGTTTAGCCTCCAGCGCTTCTATCACCGGCATCAAAAATGCACGCCGGTCGAACAGTCTTTCCAGACGGGCGCGCAGTTTCTTTTCCGGACAGGGCTTAAGGATGTAGTCGTCGGGACTGTATTCCACCGCATTCGCGACATAAGCGTATTCCGCTTCGGCGGTGACCATAACGAAGATCGTACGTGCGCTCAATAGCTGTTCGCTGCGCAGGTGCTCTAGGAAATGTTGGCCGGAGCTCGCATTGTTCAAGTTGTAGTCACACATGATCAGGTCGTAAGTCCTGTTAGTGACCATGCGCAAGGCCTCGTCGGCGTTGCTGGTGACGCCCACTTGATTCATGCCCAGCGTCTGTAACTGAGAGCGGATGGCATGGCGCATCGCGCCGATGTCATCGATGACCAGCGCTGTGAACTTGTCGAAGCGCACGTACTCGCTCTCGATGGCAGGTTTCTTGCCAGCTAGTAGCGCCGCTATGTCTCCCGTTTCTTCGCTCATCGTATGCCGCCCATACCCTATCCATGCCTATGTCAGGCCGCAGCAAGAAATGCCGCCCAAGTGCAGCTTATCGGCAACTTTACGCCAGTCTTTAAGTGCGGATTTAGATCGGTTCCGGTTCCGACAGCGCCGCGAGTCCATGTTTGACGCGCGCTCGACTGCATTGCGGGTTGACCGAACCATCGGCTAGATAGGGTTGCATATCGTGGCAGGTGCTGGGGCGTTGCGCATAGATGCGGCATAGGGCGCCGGGTATCTCGCCTATTAATTGTTCGCAGCGTGGTGTGGCCGAATTCGTACCCTTCATCGCGCATAGCTGCGGCGTGAGTTGCTCGGTTACTGCGCTGGGCACGATGCCGCCTAGTGCATCGTCACATTCTCCCCAATAGAAGGACACGCGGAAACTGGCGCAACAAGCGCCACAACTCTTGCATACCGAAATTTTTTCCACAGTGCCTCAAGGATGACGTTATGGAGCTTGATGTCATCCCCGTGGCGGCACTCTATCTGAAACAGAGAAGCACCGTACGAATCTTATTAACTCAATGAATTTCCATCCGTTTTGTCAGGATATAAAGCCATATTTACAGCAATGTACGTTCCCGCACAGTCGCATTATTTTGTTTGTCGTTAGATACGCTATGTCCTTGCCTATTGAACAAAAATGAAGCCAGTCTCCCCTACGCTTACACTGCTACTTCTACTCATCGCTTGCAGTTTGCTAGGATGGACTGGCCCAGTACACGCGGCGAAACAAGGACATAAAAGCAAGGCGCTAAAAGCCGGTACGGTCTTTCGCGACTGCCGCAGCTGTCCCTATATGGTGGTGCTTCCGCATGGCAACTTTGAGATGGGCTCATCCGAAGCCGAGGAGGGGCGCGGGGATGACGAGGGGCCGATACATGTCGTTCATGTCGCGACCTTTGCGCTGAGCAAGACCGAGATCACTCGGGCGCAGTACGCAGCTTTCGTTAAGCAGACTAAATACATCACAGACGACAAATGCTGGACGCTGGAAGATGGAAAATATGAACAGCGTAGTCAGCGCGATTGGCGCACACCCGGTTTTCCTCAGAAAGATAGCCATCCTGCTGTTTGTATCAACTGGAACGATGCTCTGGCATATGCGGCATGGTTGTCGCACAAGACTGGCAAGAAATATCGACTACCCAGCGAAGCCGAGTGGGAGTACGCAGCCCGAGGAAATACTAGCAGCGCGCGTTACTGGGGGGAAGATCCTAGCGAGGCCATGCATTATGCGAATACTGCAGATCAAAGCGCACAAGCTCATATTCAGGGGGCGTCGTCTTGGTCGGTGCATCAATGCAGCGATGGATATGCCTACACCGCTCCAGTGGGCAGTTTCAAGGCCAATGCGTTCGGACTGTATGACATGTTGGGCAACGTGATGGAATGGACCGGGGATAGTTATCACCCCGATTATCAGAATGCCTCCAGTGATGGCAATGTCTGGCAAGGCGCAGCAGAAAAACGTGTGTTGCGCGGTGGATCATGGAACAACGCACCGCGTAACGTGCGTTCTGCGATGCGGGATCCGAATAACCCGAGCTTGCGTTTCAGTATTTTTGGTATCCGCTTAGCTAGGCAGTTGCCCTAGTCGGCCATGTCGGCTTAGTGCAGTGAGATCGCTATCTGATATGCCTCATTACCAACCACTCATCCTAAGGCGTTACAAGCAGGCCTTAGGATTTTCGCTAGGTATGGCGTTGCTAACTCCTTGGTATGCTATGGGAGTTGAGCAGACAGCTGGGACGCAATCAGGTGTTCCTCAGACGCAATCAGGTGTACCTCAAACGCAATCAGGTGTGCCGCAGACTGAAACTATTATCGAATCGCCCCCACAATCTGGCATACCCCAGACACTAGTGATAGATAGTTTCGAGACCATGCAAGCCCCGCGAGATTACGTCTCTGGGAAAGTCACCAGTTTCGCCAGCTATATCGATCGCTTCTTTGGCGGAGATCGCCATTATCAAGAGAGCAATCCCAGTGTGTTTCAGATGGATTTGAGCCGCGCCACTGGATATGGCGGGGGACGCAGATTCGAACTTGATGCTAGGTTGAATCTGCGTTTGCCCATCACCGAGGGGAAATTGCGCTTGTTGATAGAGACCGATCCTGAAAAGAACGCGATCGATGCACCTGCAAAATCTGCCCCCGTGCTGCCGCGTAAGTCAGTCGCACCCAAGGGCGTTGGTGTGGCGGCACGCTTTGCTTCGACCGATGAAGGCACTTGGCATTTTCACACCGACGCGGGGCTTAAATTTCCCATCCCTATCAAGCCGTTCGTGCGTAGCGCAGTGAACTATACGGTACCGTTGGGAGAGTGGAATATGACCGCTGCGGAGTCAGTTTATTGGTTCAATGGTTTGGGAGTAGGGGAGACATCAACTTTGAATTTGGAAAACATCATGAATGTGCAGGTGATGTTCCGTTCTTCCAGCAATGTCACATGGCTTAGAGACAGAAAAAATCTGGATATGCGTCAAGACTGGTCGCTATTTCACACGCTGGATGATCGTACCGCCTTGCTGTACCAACTCTCCACTTTCGGCATCAGTAATCCTGGCTATCAAGTGACGGATACGGTCCTGCTGTTTGATTACCGTTATCGCATGCATCAGGAATGGCTGTACTTCGATTTCAGTCCGCAATTGCACTTCCCCAAGCTGCGCAACTATCAGGCCACACCTTCGTTCAGCGTGAGATTGGAAGTGATGTTCGATGTCGACAAGTAGCGGTTTCTCGCATATGACAGTGCGTTTGCTCCGCTCATTTGTCCGCTAGGCTCTCTTTTATCTTACGTCTCCTAGACATCTTGAACGCGATGGCGGAAGCTTGTCCTGCCGACATGCCATCGGTTCTACGCGTGTATTCCTGTTCGCTGCTTTGATCATTTTCACGGTTCTCAGTATCTGCCGCCTGCTCGGTTTCACCCGGCAACTCGACACGCAGCGTGTCGATGAGCATCAGGATGGTGGCCGCTACCGGGAGTGCCAGTAGTGCACCGATGATGCCGAAGAGTGTTGCACCCGCGATCAGAGAAAGCAGCACCATAGATGAAGGTAGGCGCATGGCGCGACCATAGACCACGGGTACCAGCACACGACTTTCAAACTCTTCATAGGCGAGCATCAACAAAAATACCACCAAGGTGATGCCTGCACCCAATGGAAGCGCTGCGGCGACTGCCGGCGCCATGGTGAGGAAGATGCCTATATAGGGCAGCACGTCGGCCAAGCCACCGAACACCGCTATTACCAGTGCGTTCGGGATGCCACACGCGGTGAGCAAGATAAAGATGAATGCAGCCATCAGCGCGCATGTGATGGCTTGTCCTCGTATATACCCGCCGACTATCGTGTTTAAGTTGACTAGGATGCGCGACAGTCGGATATGGTGTGTGCGGGGCACCACTGAGAACAATGCACCTCGCAAGCGGTCACGATCCAACATCATGTACAGCGCTAAAAAGATCGCACCGACCCCGTAGATGATGCTCTCTATCACTAGGCTGAAAAAACTTAGCACGGAAGAGGCAGATGCCTTGAATAGCGTGTCGTAACGTACGTTGCGTAAGGCCTTGGCGAGGTTCTCGGTAAGTGGTGAGCGAGCTAGCCAATGTGCCAGATTCTTGCGCATCTCGGGCTCGATGCTGATCACATTCTTAACCTGGTTAAGCAGCTCCGGCACGATCAGTAAGAACAACAAACCGGTTATCACGAACAGCACACTGAACACGATAGCGATGCCAGCATCCCTGCGTATCCCGCGTCGCTCTAGTCTGTCTACCGTAGGGCTCAGTGTGCCGGCGATCATCAATGCGCATACCAGCATCAGAAATACCGGTAGCAATCGGATAAACAACCACAGACTGATGATGATCAGAACCACGAAGACTATCGTCCAAGGCGCGATTTCGATGCGCATCGCTGTTAGCCGCGGTAGCGCTTGCTTCACCTCGCTGCGCTCATCTTGGAGGACTGCTTTGGGTGCTTGCTGATTATTCATGAGGATAGGCTAAAAGTAGGTTATGGAATCTCGTCGTTATCGCAGCTATATCTATCTCTGCATCTCGAGCAGGATGTGATGCTCATGTCCGATATCAAGCAGCCTAGAGATGATAGTCAACGGAGCTAGAACAATCTGTCTGTTGGCGTACATACTCGGTTTAAGCGCTATGCGCGGTGGGTGTGTCGCTCAAGTATCAGAGGGTGGTCGGGATCAAGGGCGCGGACAGATCATCATGGCTGCTGATGTGATAATTGTTCTTGCCGTGTTCCTTGGCCGTATACATGGCGACATCGGCATGCTTCATCAGCGTCTCGCTGTCTAAGCCATGCGTAGGATAGAAGCTGCACCCGATACTGGCGGTCACACTGATGCTATGTTCGGCGATGTGATATGGCCGTGATATTGCCAGTAGCATCTTGTGCACCAGTGCTTTTAAATCGTCACTATGGCTGACCTCCGACAACAGAATGACGAATTCGTCGCCGCCTAAGCGTGCCACGGTATCCTCCTGACGTACCGTGTCAGTGAGTCGCGCCGCCATCAACTCGAGTAGCAAGTCACCGACGGCGTGGCCAAGGCTATCGTTGATCTGCTTGAAGCCATCTAGATCCAGATACAGCACAGCCATCATGCTCTTGTTGCGCTTGGCATGAGAGATGGCAGTCGTGAGTCTATCCATGAGCAGTCGCCGATTCGGCAAACCGGTCAGCGTGTCGTGCAGAGACATGAATTCCCAAGCACGATTGGTCTCTTCTAATTGTTGGTATAGCAAACGTACTTCCAACATGTTATGGATGCGTATCTTGGCCTCAAGAAAGTCGAATGGTTTGTTGATGAAGTCTTTGGCGCCCAAGTTCAAGGCGCGCAATCGGTACTCGTGGTGTGCGGAGATCACCAGTACCGGCAAGTAATCGTCAGGTTCGAGATCATTTAGTCCTTCCATCACCTCAAAGCCGTCCATGGTGGGCATGTGCAGATCGAGCAGGATCAGGTTGTAACTGTGGATGCGATGCAGTTCACGGACTTCTCGTGGATCGGTAGTGGAACTGATGTTCACATAGCCGAATCCACGCAACATCTGCTTCATTAGCTGCACATTGGATATCTGGTCATCGACGATGAGGACCTTGCCGTGCAGTATATCTTCGGCATTTATCATAGGGCTCACAGCAATTTACTGCCGGCCTCGGCGTATAGAGCATAGATGTCGCTGAACATCTGGTGGTTGGCTTGGAATATTGCCAGGATTTTCGGATCGAAATGCTGCGGCAGTACGCGTCCATCACCGTGCGTGATGATATGCACAGCGCGGTTGTGTTCGTAGGCAGGCTTATACGGGCGCTGGCTGCGCAGCGCATCGTAGATGTCGCAGATATTCATGATGCGTGCGCTCAACGGAATCTCATCGCCGCGTTTGCCGTTTGGATAGCCACTGCCATCCCAGCGTTCGTGGTGATTGAGTGCAATCTCAGCGGCCATCTGCAGGTAGGGCGACTTGCTGCTACCGAGGATCTTCGCGCCCATCAAGGTGTGACCGCGCATGATCTGCCATTCCTCTGGGGTGAAGCAGCCCGGTTTGAGTAACACATGGTCGTGGATGCCGATCTTGCCGATGTCATGCATCGGACTGGCAACGAAGATGCAGTCGACATAGGCTTCGTCCATGCCCAACAACTCGGCCAGTTTGCCGCTGTAATAAGCGATACGTTGCACATGCGCACCCGTTTCCCCGTCCCTGTGTTCTGCGGCGCGCGTCATGGTCAGGATGGTTTCGAGATAGTTCTCCTGCAACTCGGCGGTGCGTTCGCCCACACGGTGTTCCAGCATCTCGTTGTGATATTTCAAGGCCATGTGCAACAGGCGCACTTCCAGCAGATTGTGCACGCGCGCCAGCACTTCGGCCAGTTCGAACGGGGTGCTGACAAAGTCTTTTGCACCCGCTTGCAAGGCGCGCAATTTGTGCTCGGGATGGGCGGTGATCACTAGTACCGGAAGGTAACTATCAGGTGCGGTCCACTTCAAACGTTCCATCACTGCAAAGCCATCCATACTGGGCATTTGCAGATCGAGCAAAATCAGGTCGTAGTGATTCTTGCGATGTAATTCGCACGCTTCGAGCGGGTCTTGTGTGGCGGAGATGGACAGATAGCCCGCGCTGCGCAGCATGTGCTCGAGTAACCGAATATTCGTCTTCTGATCGTCGACGATGAGAATCTTGCCTTGCAGGATGTCTGAGTTGTCTATCATGGTTCATTCATCCCATTAGTCGGCGTGAGGCTGGTGCTGTGCGGCGAAATCCAGTGCGATGTTCAGAGCCTCAGTGAATTCATCGACTTTGATTGGCTTAGTGATGTAGCGGAAGAATCCTGCCTCGAGGCCAGTCTCAATGTTGAGCGGCATGGCATTGGCACTCACAGCGATCACTGGGATATGTTTGGTCGCGGGCGCGAGGCGCAGGAATTGCAAGGCTTTGAAGCCGCTGATGTCGGGCAGATTGATGTCCATCAAAATCACATCAGGCTGCGACACGCGCGCCAACTCGACTCCGCTCGTGCCGTTCAGTGCAGTGAGCAAGCGAATATCCGAGCGGCGCGCGATGATCTTCTCTACTAGCTTCAGATTTGCGGGGTTGTCCTCGACATACAGCACGGTATGTATCCTCCCCTCGTGCGACGTCGGGATGTGTTGCAAGATTGCAGCATCCTTACTTTCCTGAGTAAGTTGCGGATCGAGTACCGCCAATAATTCGAACCAAAACACACTGCCTTCCCCGACGATACTGTCTGCACCAATGCTGCCGCCCATCAGTTCGACCAGACGTTTAGCCACCACCAAACCGATGCCCGTCCCTTCTACACCACCGGCTTCTTGGCCGAGGCGATTGAAGGGCTGAAACAATTGCCCTAATTGTTCGGCGCTGAGTCCAGTTCCTGTGTCGCTGACGCAAATTCGGACGAACTTAGGCGTGCTCATGTCGTAACTAACACTGACTGTGCCGTGCTTGCGGTTGTACTTGATAGCATTCGACAGCAGATTGATGAGTATCTGTTTTAAGCGGGTGCGGTCGGCGTGGACAAAGCAGGACTCAGCGAATACCGGCAGGGTCAACTTGATGTCGAGTTGTTGCGCCTGCGCATCGATCATGGTCTGACATTCCAGCATGACTTCCGAGAGTGACACGGGCTCCTCTGACATCGGCACCTGCCCGGATTCGACCTTGGCCAGATCGAGTATTTCGTTGATCAGTTTGAGCAGATGCCAGCCCGCTTGCAGGATTTGCGCGATGCTTTCCTTTTGGTTGGGGGTGGGCGGCAGCGCGTCCGACTCCATCAGTTGCGCGAAGCCCAAGATGGCGTTGAGCGGCGAACGTAGTTCATGGCTCATGCTGGACAGAAAATCCGACTTAGCAAGGTTGGCTTTTTCTGCCAGCGCGCGGGCACTCTCCAACTCGACGTTTTTTTCCTGTAGTACTTGGTCTAATCGCTTACGTTCAGTGACGTCGCGTGCCGCGGCGAACACGCCTTGTAACTTGCGGTCTCTGTCATAGAAAGTGTTGGCGTTGAATGACACGACCGTCTCTTTACCGTCGCGGGCGCGCGCCGTGAGCTCATAGTCATTGACCTTCTTTTCAATCAATACCCGTTTGATACCAGCTTCGGCGCGCATGGGATCGGTGAAGTAGTTTTTGAACGGTGCGCCGATCAGTTCGTCGCGCGTGCAACCGGTCAGCTCTTCCATCTGTTTGTTGGCATCTGTGATAAAGCCGGATGGATTGGTGGTCATGATCGCGTCGATGTTGGATTCGATCAGCGAGCGGGTATAGAACTGCTGGTCGCGCAGGCGTTGATCGAGTAGCTTCTGATCGGCCTCGATCTGCTTGCGCACAGTGTTGTCCGTGCCTATGAGCAGATAACCGATGATAGAACCTAGCGCATCACGCAGGGCAGTGACGGACACCACAGCGGAAAAGCGGCTGCCATCTTTGCGGATATAAGTCAGCTCGTAGATATCCTCGATGCCGCGTGTAGCCTTGAATACCAAGGCTTCGAAGCCAGGTGTGATGGGCGTGCCCAGCTCCGCGCTCAGCGCTTGGGCGCGCGCGATGACTTCTAGAGGGTCGGAGATATCGGCCGGCGTGATCTTGTTCATCACATCGGCGGCGGCATAGCCCAGCATGCGTTCCGCACCGACGTTGAAAATCTGAATCACGCCCTTGGCATCGGTGGCGATGCTGGAAAAGTTTTCGCTGTTGAAGATCGCGTTCTGCAACGCACCGGCTTTGAGCAGCGCTGCTTCCGCCTGTTTGCGCGCGGTGTTGTCGGTGCCGATGAGCAGATAACCGATGATGATGTTCTTCGCATCGCGCAGCGCGGTGACGGATACCACGGCAGGAAAGCGGCTGCCATCTTTGCGGATATAGGTCAGCTCGTAAATGTCCTCGATGCCGCGCGAGGCCTTGAACACCAAGGCCTCGAAGCCGGGCGTGATGGGCGTACCTAACTCTGCACTCAAGGCCTCGGCTCGCGCGATGACCTCTTGCGGATCGGAGATGTCGGCCGGGGTGATCTTGTTCAGCACATCAGCGGCGGCATAGCCCAGCATGCGTTCCGCGCCGACGTTGAAAATCTGAATCACGCCCTTGGCATCGGTGGCGATGCTGGAAAAGTTCGCGCTGTTGAGTATTGCATCCTGTAACGCGCCGGTCTTGAGCAGCGCCTCCTGACGGCGTACCTCGCTGATACCTTCGGCCGCACCCGCGTCGTTGCTGGCGTTGCCGGAGTGATTAATATTTTTGTGCACGACAGACCTCTTTCCTGAATACGTGGATGAGTGGGGCAGTGCGGCAGGTCTAAGTCACTAAACGCAGTCCGCTCCTGCGGCACATAAAATTTGCATCTGCCCGAGCGGAGACCAGAGGGGTAGTCAGTCCGTGGCGGGGTGTTGGGCAGTCATGGCGGATGATGGCGAGGGAGGCCATTTTCTTCCGTGCGCTATCGCACATAAAGAGCGACGGCAGGGGGTGTTTCAGCTATCAGGGCTGCGGGCAGAGGCTAGTTTCAGGATTGATGCATGCGTTTGGTCACGTCTTTGCCTATCCCGCTATAGCCGGTAAAGTGTCCGTAACTGTCGAACATGGGGTCGCCGCTGACCATCAGATATTGCTTGCTGCCATCCGCGTGAGTGCGGCTGTAGACCGTATCTAGGAATGAATGTTTGCTTTCCGATTCTTCATTGAGTTTGGCCCGTTCGTTCTCACTCCAATATGCGCCTTGGTCTTCGCGAATATTGTCCAGACTATCCATGACCGGCAGGTTGTTCATTTCTTGTGCTGAACCGTAGACCTTGGTGAACTGACCATCCACATCTTGTTCCCAATACCAGTCGGCGGATAGTTCGGTCAGACGATGGAAGCGCTTCTCGCTCGCTTGTAGCTCGGTCGTCTTGTTCAACACGGTCTCCCCCAGCATCTGGTTGTAGTTCTCCAGTATGTGATTGAGATTTTCGAGTTGTTTGTGCAGTAATCGAACTTCCAGCAGGTTGCGGATGCGTGTTCTCACTTCGAAGATATCGAATGGTTTGCTGACAAAGTCACGTGCGCCAGTGGCCAGTGCGTTCATTTTGTGATCGGGTTGCGCAGTAATCACCAACACGGGTAGGTAATCGTCGTTGCCAATTTCTTTGAGTGCTTTCATCACCTCAAAGCCATCCATGACCGGCATATGCAGGTCGAGCAAGATCAGGTCGTAACAGTTCTTGCTGTGGAGATCGCAGACCTGGGTCGGATCCATCGTGGCAGAAAAATTGGTATAACCCTCATCTTGCAGAATCTGCTCCAGCAGCAGTACGTTGTACTCTTGATCGTCTACGATCAGGATCCGCGCTTTAAGTATCTCTTGTTGACTAATCATTTGGCAGGCCCAGTTGGCATAGTGGCGGGTCAATCATGTGACCGACACCGCGATGCTAGCGGTAGTACGTTTGGTGTTCTGTGCGCTGGGACACGTTCACTTGGGTAATATCGTTCCTGTCACGTCTTTGCCTATGCCCCGGTAGCCGATGTAGCGACCTGCGGCATCGAACACCGGTTCGCCGCTCACCATCAGATATTGCAGCGTGGCGTTGGCATGGGTGCGGCTATAGACGAAATCTAGGAACGGTTTGCGCGCCGCGATGTTGGCTTCCAGCAAGTCACGTTCGGCCTCCTGCCAACTTGCGCTGGACTCATCTCGTGTGACACCCATCGCAGCGTCGAATTGCAAGCCCAGCATCTCGAATACCGGACCGAATAATTTGGTGAAATGGCCGTTTTCGTCCTGCTCCCAATACCAGTCCGAAGACAATTCGGTGAGGCGGCGGAAGCGCGCTTCGCTGGCGCGCAGCTCAGCGGTACGTTCCTGCACGGTCTGTTCCAGTAGTTGATTGTGCTGCGCCAGCTTTTTGTATAGCAGGCGCACTTCCAGCATATTGCGGATACGCGTCTGCACCTCAATCAGATCGAACGGTTTGCTGACGAAATCTTTTGCGCCTGCGGCCAGTGCTTGCAGCTTGTGCGAGGGTTGCGCGGTGATGACCAATACCGGCAGATAACCATCCGACTCGATCTGTTTGAGTGCTTCCATAACCTGAAAACCATCCAAGACCGGCATTTGTAGATCCAGTAGGATCAGGTCGTAATGATGTTCACGGTGCAGTCCATAAACGGCTACAGGATCAGTGGTGGAAGTGACGGAAAGATAACCCGCATCACGCAGCATCTCGCCCAGCAGCAGCACATTGGAAGGTTGGTCATCCACAATCAGGATGCTGGCATTTAGAATCTCTGATTTGCTTATCATTTTGATGTTCCAGGTGGGTTGTTATCGGGAGTCCTCGCGGCGGACAATTGCACCGCCTCTTCCAACGCTAGCAGAAATTCGTCTAGCTTGATCGGCTTGGTGAGATAGCGAAAGAAGCCCGCTTGCAGGCCTTGCTCGATGTCGCGCGGCATCGCATTCGCGCTGAGTGCCAGCACCGGGATGTGCTGGGTGCGTGGATCTGCCCCTAATAGCTGCATCGCTTGCGTGCCATTGATACCGGGCAGATTGATGTCCATCAGGATGATGTCGGGTAGATGTTCAAGTGCCATGGCGATGCCCAACTTGCCATCGCGCGCACTTAACATCTTGAACTGGGCATGGCGGCTGATGATCTGTTCGACCAGAATCAGATTGGCCGGATTGTCTTCCACATAAAGTAGCGTGCGTAGCGCAGTATCCATGCCCATGTCCATGCCCATGCCCATGTGCGTGGAGGTTGGCAGTGACACATCGCGTATCAGTTCGAACCAGAATTCGCTGCCCACCCCCGGAGTACTTTCCACTCCTAGCGTGCCGCCCATCAGTTCGACCAGTTGCTTGGTAACGACCAGTCCTATGCCGGTACCTTCTTCCGTACCACTTTCCTGACCGAGGCGATTGAAGGGTTGGAACAGTTGCTGCAACTGTTGTGGAGAAAGACCCATGCCGCTGTCTTTGATGGTGACGCGGATGCGTTGCGGTGTACTTAGGCTGCAAGTCACATCCACCGTACCTTGCTCGCGGTTGTATTTCACGGCGTTGGAGAGCAGGTTGGCCAGCACCTGTTTGACGCGGGTGCGGTCGGCATAGGCGCACCAGCTAGTCTCGAAGGGGTGGAAGTTCACTCGTATACCGTGTTGCTGCGCTTGTGATTCGATCATCGCTTGGCATTCGTGCATCACTTCCGTTAGCGCGACAGGTTCATGCGACAGCGACAACTTGCCCGATTCGATCACCGCCAGATCGAGGATCTCGTTGATCAGTTCGAGGAGATACCAGCCGGCCTTGGTGATGTGATGCAGCCGTTCGGCTTGTGTGCTGGTGGGTGCGGGCGTACCCGATTCGAGCAATTGTGCGAAGCCCAGGATGGCATTCAGCGGTGTGCGCAGTTCATGGCTCATACGCGACAGGAAAGTCGATTTGGCGTGGTTCGCGTTCTCCGCCAAAGCGGTGGTTAGCTCCAGTTCGGTGTTCTTTTTTTGCAGCTTGTCATACAGTTGCACACGCTCTGCTTCCACCTGTTTGCGTGCGGTATTGTCTGTGCCGATCAGCAGATAACCGATGATGTTGCTTTGCGCATCGCGCAACGCGGTGACCGACACTACGGCGGGAAAACGGCTGCCGTCTTTGCGGATATAGGTCAAATCGTAAATATCCTCTATGCCCCGCGAGGCCTTGAACACCAAGGCTTCAAAGCCCGCCGCGATGGGGGTGTTTAATGCCTCGCTGAGCTCCGCCGCACGTATGATGACTTCAAGCGGATCGGAGATGTCCGCCGGGGTGATCTTGTTCACCACATCGGCGGCGGCATAGCCCAACATACGCTCTGCGCCGACGTTGAAGATCTGGATCACGCCCTTGGCATCGGTGGCGATGCTGGAGAAATTCGCGCTGGTGAAGATGGCGTTCTGTAGCGCACTGGCTTCGAGTAGTGCGGCTTCCACCGCTTTACGGGTGGAGATGTCGCGCAAGATGCCGGTGAAGTAACGTTCTTTGCCCAGCCACATCTCGCTCACCGCGATCTCCATCGGGAAGCGGCTGCCGTCTTTGCGTTGCCCCATCACTTCGCGACCCAAGCCGCTGGCACGCGCGCTGTCACTGGCCTGGTAATACTCTAGCGAACCATTGCGCTGGTCTTGATCCAGTTCGGGGATCAGCAGGCTGAAATTCTGCTCCAGTAGCTCCGTACTCGAATAGCCGAACATGCTCTCGGCGGAGGGGTTGACGGTGGTGATGATGCCGCCGCGCGCGCGTAGTGTGATGATGCCGTCGACCACGGTGTTGAGTATCGTTTGGATCAGTGCCGTGTTGTCGCGCAAGGCTTGCTGCACCACATATTCAGCGGTGACATCGCGAAACACCAGCACCGCACCGACCACGTTATTCGAGCTGTCACGTATCGGTGCGCAACTGTCGGCGATGTCGTATTCGCTGCCGTCGCGTGAGGTCAGCACGGTATGGTTGGCCAAGCCTTGTATCGTGCCAAACGCCAGACTCGCCACGACCGGGATGGCGACCGGCAGGCGCGTCTCTTTGTTGATGATAGGAAATATCTCGGCTATCGGTCGACCGGCAGCTTCGGCCTGCGTCCAGCCGGTGAGTTGCTCGGCAATAGGATTCAGCAGGGTCACGCGCGCCGCGATGTCGGTGGCGATCACCGCATCGCCGATGGAGTTGAGTGTCACTGCGAGTCGTTCTTCGCTGACCTGCAAGGTGAGGTTGGTGTCCTGTAGTTGCTTGCTGATTTGTTGTTGTGCATCGAGCAGATGACGGGTTTCGAGATGCACCAGATTCTTCAATCGCTGGCGGGATTCGTTATACAGAAAGTAGGCGAAGGCGAGCGCGGCCACTAGCGTCAGCAGACTCGCGGCGACGATCAGTGCGAACAGCTTACGCATGCTGCTTTGGAATTCTTCCTCGCGTTGCGCCAGCACAGCTTGTTCGATGTCGATGAAGCTGTGCATCTCCGCGCGTATCGTATCCATCTGATGCTTTCCTGCGCCGTTGCGCACCATCGCTACCGCAGCCGAATTTCCAAGCGTGCTCTGCAATGCCAAGACGCGCGCCATCTCGGCCATTTTTGCATCAACCAAGGGTGCCACAATTGCCAAGTGCTGTTGTGCCGAATCGACCAAGGTGATGGCACGCAACCTTTGCAAGTGCGGCACGATGGTGTCGCGCACTTTCAGATACGGTTGCAGAAAGGCTTCGTCACTGGTCAGCAAATAGCCGCGCTGGCTGGTCTCAGCATCTCTGAGTTCGGACAGTAATTCAGCGGCACCGTCTAGGATGGTGTAGGTATGGGTACGCACGGCTGCCGCTGTCTCGATCTGGCGAAAAGTCCAGAATGACAAGGCCACGCCCAGCATCACCAGTAGCACCGCGCCGCTGAACCAAGCAATGATTTTGTGCGTCGTATTCATATATTGTGCGTTCATCGATCTGTCGGTGGGGTTAAGCAAAGCCTTGTGCGGCTTTGGCATCTTTTAGTAAACGATGGAATTCCTTTTTCACCACGTCGTAGCACTCGCAGGTGTGCGACTCCAGCCCAGCTCTATCCAGCACCGTGATGTGTCCGCGCCGGTAACTGATCAAGCCCTCGCGTTGTAGATTGCCGGCGATCTCGGTGATGCCTTCGCGGCGCACCCCTAGCATGCTGGCGATCAATTCTTGGGTCATGGTCAGTTCGTTACTGGGTAAACGATCCAGCGTCAGCAGCAGCCAGCGGCACAGCTGTTGCTCCACTGAGTGATGACGGTTGCACACGGCGGTCTGCGACATCTGCGTCATCAGGGCTTGGGTGTAGCGCAGCATCAGCCGCATCATCGGCCCAGCCAGATCGAACTCTTCCATCAATTGTTTGGCTTTGAGGCGGTAACCGTGTCCGCCGGTCTGTACCGTGGCTTGGCTGGGTGTGGTGTTGCCGCCCATGAACAGTGAGACGCCCAGCACACCTTCATTGCCGATACCTGCAATTTCCGCCGATGCACCGTCTTCCATCACGTAATGCAGCGAAACGATCGCCGTGGTGGGGAAATACACATGTTGCAACTGGCCGCCCGATTCACACAGGGCCGCGCCTAGCGGCATGGCAATCAGTTCTAGATTTACGGCAAGGCGCGCAAAGCTATCTGCGGACAGTGCTGCGAGCAGATGATTTTGTCGGGGAGTGTGCGGTACGGACTGCGTAGGGAGCATGTTCTCGTACCGGGTAAGGTGTGACGATGAAGCAGTGAATTGGAAAGTGAGTCGGCCTGTTCGATAGGCAGAACCGCATAAGCAAAGCTTATAGCACGTTCTCCAGTACAAGTATGTATCGCGATACAAAGTTACTCCGGTATGTGTTGCAGCGCACAGAGTGGAATCCGCTGTAGGCAGATGATGTGCTTGGGTGTGCAGTCCTCCCCTGATTACACCCGTTACTTGAAGGCCCCGATACGGCACTCCCGATTGGGGTCTCTTTTTGTCCTCCAACTGCGCCTGTGAAAAATATCGTGTCGCTTTGTGTGATAGCGAACAGAGCTGCATTGATTATCAGCAGACACTGAGCTTGCCTTGGTGATAGTCACCGAGATTGGAAGGTCGCAGTAGCTAGCCACTTTCTATCTGGATCTCTCGCGAGATTCATCATTTCAGGAGAAACACAATGAATACATCTAATAAATTTGTTAAACCGCTGTTGTGGTCATCGACCGTGCTACTTGCTGCAGTGTTGTCTGCCTGCGGCGGTAGCAGTAGCGGCGGTGCGGCGGCTGGCCCAGGCTTGGGGGCAGTTGGTGCAGTGTGTAGCGGCGCGAGTTGCGTGAATCTGGGTGCGGCAGGGAAATATGCGATTCTGGCCAAGACTAACGTCTCGACCGTACCCAACTCAGTGGTAACGGGTAATGTGGCGGTCAGTCCCGCTGCCCGAACTTTCTTGACCGGTTGGTCATTGATTACTGAGCCTACCGATACTTCGTTCGGTTCGGCGCAGGTGTCGGGTCGCTTGTTCGCAGCCGATAATGTGGGTGGCACGACGTCAGTTAATTTGACCACTGCTGTCGGGGATATGGGCACGGCTTATACCGCAGCAGTAGGGCTTGCTCCCGCTGGTGGTGGATTGATTACCGCATGTCCTGGCGCAGGTGCATTTGGTGGGCTGACACTGGCTGCTGGTGTTTATAAATGCACCCCCGCAGTGGGTATCGCTGCTGCGACCAACCTTACTCTTAACGGTACGGCTACTGATGTCTGGGTATTCCAGATGGCGGGTGGCTATACCCAAGCTGCTGCGACTCAGGTCATCTTGACCGGCGGTGCGTTGCCGCAGAATGTGTTCTGGGTCTCTGCCGCAACCGTGACCGTAGGCGCGACTGCGGTGATGCAGGGCGTGGTTCTGTCGCAGACCAATATCGTGATGGGTGCGGGTTCTACGGTAAATGGACGTTTGCTGGCACAGACTGCTGTGACGCTTAATCAAACTACCGTCACCCAGCCTTAACTGGAACTGTGATTTGAAGTTGTAAATTGGGCCGTCGCGAGACGGCCTTTTTCACGTGTGAATATGGCCACTAAACAGGAGCGGGAGCGAGTGATGAAAAGAATCGTGCATAAAAACAGAGCCAGTGTTGCGCAACGCATGGTGGTGAAGCAAGTCGCGCCGAATTTTCTCGACCCGGCGCATGAATGGCGGCGCATCTTTGCCGAGACCTGGGGGACGTTCCTGCTGGTGTTGGTCGCTGCCGGAGGCGGGGTGGTGGCAGCCAGCAGCGGCGGGGCGGTCACCTTAAGCATGCAGGTAGTCGCGCCCGGATTGATGGTGATGGCAATCATCTATTTTATGGGGACGGTGAGCGGTGCGCATCTTAATCCCGCCGTGACGTTGGCGTTCGCAGTTCGCGGCAATTTCCCCTGGCGGCGCGTGCCTGGCTATGTGTGCGCGCAGTTTTTCGGAGCAGTCATGGCGGTGTTGTTTTTGCGTAGCCTGTTTGGCACGGTCGGTGCGTTGGGTGCCACCGTGCCGGCTACCGCCTTCAGTCCAGTGACGGCACTGGCAATGGAGGTGGTACTGACCGCCGGCTTGGTGAACACCATCTTGGGGACGGCTTCGGGGGCGCGCAATATCGGCAGCAACGGCGCGCTCGCGGTGGGAGGCTACATCATGCTGGCTGGGCTGTGGGCAGCACCGATCAGCGGTGCATCGATGAATCCGGTGCGCTCTTTCGCACCTGATCTGGTGCGTGGTGATTTAAGTACAACTTGGATTTATATACTCGGCCCGGTGCTGGGCGCGCTGCTCGGCGTGGCGTTCGAGTGGCTGCTTAAAGGCCCGCCTACCGATGCCGGAGCGCTGGCGGCACAAGGCTCTTTGTATAGCGATGAAGAGTCATTGCCTAGGGAGTGAATTGATGAGGAAAGCACTGATTAAGCCCCCCGTTCGTGGTTAAGTGATGACTTGTCGCAGTTTCATCGCGCTTAGTCAAAACTTAGTTGCTTCATCAGAGCTTGTCGAACCATGAGCGAGGGACTTAATCGGCTCAACGAGTTCTAGGAATCACCCTTCGACAGGCTCAGGGCGAACGGACTTATTCAGACCTACTTGAGATAGCTTTTGGGCTGCGCTGGAGCAGTGAAGTTAGGAACAATGCCAGCAGCACGTAGCACAGGAACAGGTAATACCCCGGCTGTAAGGACGTGCCATTGGTGGTCAGGAAGACGAGTTTTTGATCGCTGCTATTCAAGTGGCCGAGCTGGCTGGTGATGATGCCGTTGAAGCCGATATAGGCCATGAAGATGGCGACCACCATGACATCGGCCATCGACCATTTTCCAGCGTGCATGACAAAGAATTTGATCACACGGTTGTGCTGCGCGTGACGATAGTCAAAGTAGTACAGCAAGGAAGAGATCAGCTTGGCCACGGGGAAAATTACACTGAAAGTCACTAGCAAGACCCCGACCATTTTCATCTCAATATCCTGATGCGTGATCATGATCCAGAACACATCCAGTATGCTTTTGCTTTGGAAATACAATACCTGATTCTCAAATATGACGGGATGACCCAGCAGCATCAGACTCATTTGTGAGAGGGTTGCAACCATATCTATCATGGGCGTGGTCACGCCCGCTATCAGCAGGGTGAGCAGCGACACAACGAGAAAGCTAGCCTGCGCGGGCAACAGTGCCGTCCTACTTATAGCCGCCGCAGCAAACAGCAATACCGCTAGGCCGATCAGCAGCAGCACTTGCTTGACGATCAGCGCGTGTCGGGTTGTAACTTCCGCAGCGAGTTTGATCCGTGCGCTGGCAACATCCTTGCTATCCATCCTGAGCAGGATGCGATTCAGGATGGGCGTGTCGGGGATGTCGAAGGTCTGTTCGGAATATTGTTCCAGTTGATCTTGCAGCACTGCCTTTATCTGGCGTTTGGTCTTGGCCTTTTTGATCTCGTGTATCACCGCATTCGCATAGTCAGGTATGCCTCTTTTGATGTCGTCTAGGTCGATAAAAGTGTTGATAAAGGATTGTGTGACCAGGCCGCCTGCCGAGGCCGCATTCTTTTTCTTGATCTTTTTGTCGACTTTATCGATGAGGGTGTTTAGCAACACTTCGATATGTGCGCGCAGCACCTGCTCATTCTCTGTGGAGAGATAGATCTTGTTGATCTCATCCTCAAGAATGACGGTGATCTGGTTCTTCCATTGGTCGATGCTGAGCAGGCCGTATTTGATGTGATTGAGTTCGGCGAGATCGTTCTTGTCAGCTTGGTTAAGCAGCGAGTTGGCAATGATCTGCTGGCATAACAATGCCGAGAGCACGATGAGAATGGCGGAAATACCGAGCTTGAAAAGTTTCATAGTAGTGATCATTACCCAAGGAGGGCGCGGGCTGGGTCGCCCGAGCGTAGCGTCACTTAGTCGCCAGAATTGGCAATGTCTTTCTTGCTGAACAAGCAGTCCTTGAGTTGCTTGGAAAACTTGGCATCGTTGCGCCGTATCCATTCCAGCAACATCGCCGCGTGTTCCTTTTCCTCGTCGCGGTTGTGCACTAGGATGGCTTTGAGCTGTTTGTTCTGGCACACATCGGCCCGCTGGTTATAGCTATCGATGGCTTCCAGTTCTTCCATCAGCGATGTTAGGGCTAGGTGCATATCGCGTGTTGCGTTGGACAATTCTGCTATGGGTTCTTGATAGGGGTTCATTTCATGCTCCTAAGTCAGTTTCTGTTTCGCGCTGGGCAACGTCACGGTGGAGTAAGGGCGATAAGGTCTGCCATGCGACAGTGAGTATGGAAGGGTAGAGGTACAGAAATCGCCAGCTGGTTTTGGCGAGGCCTAGCAGCCCGCCACGGCGCAAGGCCATAAACGCCGCCAGTCCACCGGCCAGCACGGCGGGGTGGTCATGCAGGTAACGCGCAGTGCGCAGCCCTTTATCCGCCCAGGCCAAGGGACGTTCGAAATTCCCGCTGAGTGCCGCCAGCTCGCTCCGTTGCACGGCAATTTTTGCCAATAGCAAGTGACGACGCTGCGCCAGTTTAGTTATGCGTCGTGTCATGGCCGCGCATCCAGCTGCTCGAGGTCATGCGCCAATTCGGCCAAGCTGCCGGAAAACAGTCCGAGTCGGGCACGCGCCAGCGCGCGCAATTTATACACAAGGAAGAGCCCCGTGATAAAGAACAGTAGAGACAGACTCGCCAGCACCAGTTCGCGGTGGCTATCCCAACACAGCACCACGATCAGTACCGTGCACAACAGGATGCTCAAGCCGAAGCAGAACAGCGCGATGCTGCCGACCAGCAACATCTGCCCGACACGCAGGCGTTCTGCCTCGAACTCAAAGGCCAGCAGTTCCAAGCGCGTCTGCATGATGTCGAGCAGCGTACTTGTCAGGCGCTTGAGTGAGTCCATCAGTCCGGGCGAGTGCGACATGCTCAGCGGCGTGCGATCAGCATGCCGACGATAGCCCCTACGCAAGCCGAGATGCCAATTGCTTTCCAGGGATTGTCATGCACATATTGATCCGTGTCCTTGGCGGCTTGCTGGGCGCGTTCCACGACAGCAGATTCAGCCTCACCCAAGCGTTCTTTAACAGCTTCCATTCGTTCTTCGATACGCGCACGTGCATTTGCTGCGCTTTCACCAGCTTGGTCTGCGGTGGCGCGGAGCAGGGCTTCTGCGTCGGCCATCACCAAGTGCAGGTCTTCCATCAGTTTGTCCTTGGGGTCGGCGTGTAGTGCATGTTTCAGATTGAGTGTTTTGCTTGTCATGATGTGGCTCCTAGCGTGTTAAGTAAGTTGATGACCAGACTACTTGATGTCGATTTTCGCATCGGCTTGCGTGACGCTTTAGATGCGCCCCAACAGTAAGAGGATGACCAAAATGGTGAGCACCAAGCTCACCCCGCCGGCGGGCCCATACCCCCATGTTCTACTGTGTGGCCAAGTGGGAATGGCGCCGATCAACATCAAGATGACGATGATTAAGATGAGTGTGCCTAAAGTCATTTTGCTACTCCTCGTAAGGGCATGAAGTGATCGTCCGGACTGCCATGCAGTCCAAGACGGCATCTTTAGCGTGGTGCGATGTAGCCGTTGCCGTCGGAAAAGATGATTTCCACACGGCGATTCATTTGCCGACTGCTCGCGGTGTTGTTATCCGCAACTGGAAATTGCGCGCCAAATCCGCGCGTGTTGATGCGCGCGGCGTCGATACCATCGGCGATCAAGGCACTGCGCACCGCATTCGCACGATGTTCAGAAAGTAGTTGATTGTGTGCGCTGCTGCCGGTGCTATCGGTATAGCCCTCTATCATCACGATGTGTTGTGGATATTCTTTGAGGAAATCAGCCAGTTTCTTTACGTTGCGAGAACCGCCCGATTTGAGTTCAGTTTGGTTGCTACCGAACAGCACGTCGCCTAGCGTCACCACCATGCCGCGCTTAGTCTGCTTGGCATTGAGTAATTCGAGCTGCATCGCTTGTTGATTGATGGTGGCTTGGTCTTCCGCAGCATAGGCATCTGCAGCGTCTAATTCAGCTTCTTGTGAGTCGGCGGTTTCCTGTAGTGCAGCCACTTTTTTGTTAGCTGCATCAGCTTCAGCAGTGCGTGCTGCAAGCTGCACACGGTCGCGATTGGCGGCGGCGTTGGCGACGATCAGTTCGGCGGATTTGCGTTTAGTGGTTTCCTGCGCGATGGCTACTTTTTGATACGCCACATAGGACAAGTGATTGACCATGACGACATCCGCACCCTTGCTCAAGGCATAGTCAGCTTGGTGCAAGGAATCGGCAGCTTCTTTAAGTTCTAGTGGCGCCAGTTCCACAATGCTTGGGTTGCTGCGTGCGTTGTCGTAACTGCTATGTGCGGCGGTCAGATTGGGATTGCTGGTGGCAGTCGTGCAGGCGGACAGGATCGCAATGGCGAGCACCGTCAAAGGAAAGGATAGGATTTTTTTCATGGTGGACTCCAGTGGGGATTATTGTTTTTTTCGATCGATCTCTTTGCGCAACACGCGGCTATCTTCATGAACCGCGTCGGCGGCCTTTTGTGCCTTGGCAGTTCGTGCCGCCGCCCCCGCCAGTTGCGCATCGACTTGTGCTTCTTCAGCTAATTGGCGCGCCAGCACATAGTTCTTCTCAGTCATGGCGCGTTCTGCCGCATCCATCTTGGCGATTGCCGCTTTGCTTTGCAGTGGGGCGTATTCATTGCCACCCGCACTGTTTGCGCTGCTGATCGCGGCTCGCGAAACTGCCAGTTGTTCGATCGGCGGCGTAGGACTCGCACAGCCCGCCAGTAAAGTTGCCGCAACAGCGAGCATGCCCAATGGGGCTAGTAGCGCTTTCGTGTGTGTGGGGTGAGCGTTTGTCATGATGTATTCATCCAAAGTGTGAAGCAGCGAACACAACCGTCGTGACAGGTAATCGTTGCGTGGGTCACGGGTTGCGATTTTTCGGTAACGACTAGTGCAACGTGCAATTAGAGCGTGTTGGTCGCCCAGTTAGCTGAGTAATGCCGTTGAACTAAGCATTGAGGATAAGGTGTGCAACACAGCGCGTTCTGTGCGCCAGACCACATACATCCGCGTTTTTTCATGGATTCGCGTCGCATTTCACGGTGCAGATGAACCAAGAGCTATGTTTTGGTATCCGAAGGCTACGATTGGAATGAACTGTTGTCGGGCGTGTGCTTCAATTTTTGCAAAATGAAACAGACTATGAGTGGCTGCTTTGCGGCGATGAGAAATGATGGGTAAACTTCTGCAATCGGCCAGCAAGCGACAGTCAGAGTTGAAAATTCAAAGCCAGATAGCTGACGTTCGTCATGGGCGGGCTGAGTACAAACCTGTCATTGCAATCCGCTAGAAAATTTAGATTGCAATGCAATCACTCTTTAAGTATATTGCTATCAATGATTACAAAAGGAGTCCCCGTCATGGCTACCAATCTTGTTGTTCGCAATGTGGAAGAGGATGTCGCCTTGGCTTTAAAACAGCTGGCTGCATCTCATGGAAGAAGTGCTGAAGCTGAACATCGTGAGATTCTAAAATCAGTTCTCCAGCGCCCGAGGCGTCGATCAGTTGCAGAAGTTTTGTTGTCCATGCCAAATGTTGGTGAAGATGCCGACTTCAATTTTCGTAATATATAGAATTCTGTATGTACTTGGTCGACACCAACGTCATCAGTGAGGCGCGCAAGGGGACGAAAGCTAATCCCGGCGTGAGAAGGTTCTTCAAGGAAACGGATGCTGCTGACATTTATGTGTCCGCTCAAACAATCGGAGAAATTCGGCGCGGCTTAGAAAACATCCGCCATCGCGGAGATATCCCGCAAACTAAAAAGCTTGAGAAATGGCTTGAAGTGATCGTTGGTGATTACGCGGATAAAATTTTATCTTTTGATGAAGAGTGCGCACAAGTGTGGGGACGGTTAATGTCGCCTCATCCTCAGCATCCCATTGATAAACAGATAGCAGCAATTGCATTGATTCACGATTTAACCGTCATCACACGCAACGTGGATGATTTTCGCGGAACTGGAGTGGAAATAGTAAATCCATTTGACGAGTAACCGTTGAAGCAAAATACACAGCCACATAGCGGTCAATCACCACAGACGGCAATGGGTTAGCTACTGTCAGTCGCCACTGACTGCTCTAGGTCACTTCAATACTCAGTACGGCATCTCGCAAAATCTATCCAGCAGGTTTTTTAACTGACAATTCCAGATACTGATTTGGGGGCGATGTGGGTCTGTGCCTTATGTTCTAGCGTTCGCGCCCATGACTATTGTCGCGGCGATCTTGTTTCTGTCTGTCATGCCTTTTATCTCTATGCTCATCTTGGCGATCACGATGTTGCTTTTGGTAACGCGGTACATATTCACGGTCATACCAACTATCTTGCACAAAGTAGACCTGTTCACCGCAGGCGTTGTATTCGCGGCAATGTCTACGCCAGTTTCGCGCATGACTGGATGGTACGCGCAGATAGATAGGCGGGCGGCCCATCGCGCTTCGATACATCACTCTTGGGTGGGGATAAATCAATGCTGGTTGAGGGTAATCACCGATATCGAGTTGGCCGTAGAAGCCAGGCTGCCCGACACTGAGTGAGATGCCCACGTCGGCAGCCCAAGCGGTATGAATGACAAAGGTGGCAGCGAGTGCTGCTGAGATAAGTAAAAGTTTCATATTGTCTCCTTGAATATATGTAACGGACGGCCTATCCGCGAATCACTCTAAGCAGCACTACTACGATAGCGATTACCAGCAGGATATGAATGAACCCGCCCATGGTGTAGGCGGTGACTAGCCCGAGCAGCCACAGGATGATCATGACGACAGCGATGGTATAGAGCATGATTTTTACCTTTCAGATTTTGTGGGGTGCATAACGTTGCGCCGTAAATATCGGCATCGCGCAACATGCTGTGCGTGTTGGGCTAAGCCGGATTTAGAGATAGCCATGTAGTGGCGCCGGAATAGATTGCTCATAGACGGGAGTACGTACCAAGTCGGTTTCGTCTTGAGAATTCCCGTTCGTGTCGGGTGCCATGCCGCGTCTTTGTGCCAAAGACCCGTCATCGTCTAAGGGAGTTGTGATCAAGTAGACGTAGCTTGCATCCAGCGCCGCCAAGGCGAGTTTGGCTTTACTGGTTGCAATACGTTCGCAATGCTTTTTTCTTTGCCGACGTATGAGGTGCAATACGCTAAATCTGCTTGAAAATCGCTTGCTATGTCTTTTTTGAGCGAGCGGTATTCGTCTTCCGACAAGCTTTGCGACATCGCAGCGGCACTGAAGCTTAGGCTGGTCACTGCCAAGATCACCTTGATGAAGTTGTTGATCATATCGTCTCCTTTATGCTGTATAGGTTTATCGGCACATAGGGCGCCGCCTTTGCAACTATCTTCAGCCTTGCGTGTACTTTGTTCTGTACGTTGGTGCACACAAGCTCAGGATTATTTTTGCCAACGTAAGTCTCAAGCTGCATCTTTGATCAGCGCGTTGTGCCTATGCCAAATTTGCAGCAGGTTCCGCGTGACTGCGAATATTAATGGTCCCAACACCAAGCCCGATGTGCCAAACAGCATCACTCCGCCGACCAGTGAGATAAACGCTAAGACGGTATGTATCTTCAGACGATTACCGACCAAGATCGGATACAACAGGTTGTCTATCCCGCCGACCACGATGCCCCCCCATAAGATGAGCACCAACGCCTGCAGCTCATTGCCAGTCAACAGCAAGAATAGTGCGGCGGGAATCCAGATGATGAACGCGCCCAGTACTGGAATCACGGCAAGCAAGGCCATGACTAAACCCCATAGCAGCGGGGCGGGTAGATCCAACCACCAGAACATCAACCCACCCAACGTGCCCTGCACGATGGCAACTGCAAGCGTGCCATATAGGGTGGCGTTCACCGTGTCTGCGACATCACCATACATGCGAGCCATGTCGGCACTTGTCAGTGGCGACAGCGTGCGCAGCCAAACGAGCGCCTTGATACGGTCACGCAGAAAATAGAACAGCAGATAGAAGGTCAATACCAGCATCACTAACTCATGCAAAGAAACCTGCAGCAGGGTCGCCGCCGTGCTAGTCAGCCAGGCACTGGCAGAGTCCACTAGACCTGGCACATTGAATTGGCGTTCTATCCAATGCAGGACGGGTGCTACCAGTGGGTGGGCGTCCACACTGTCGCGCCATTGACCAGAAACAAACAGGTCATGGATGGATTTCGCACTGTTCGAGGCCTCGCTAATCAACTGTTGGGCGACGAAGCTGGCCGGTATCACTACGATCAGCGCGGCGAGTAATACGCAGAGTGCAGCTGCGATGTTAGGTTTTCCTAATTTCTTTTCTAGTCGCTGCTGCAAGGGGCTGAACATGATAGCCAGTGCTGTCGCCCAAGTGAGTGCGGGCAGGAAGGGCGCGCTCATAAATACACAACCCAGTGTCGCAACCACGGACATGGTAATCAGCAACAGTAGTTGGATGGTGGTATGCACTGCGTATTCCGGCGCGGATTTCTCATCGCTTTTATTCATGGTTACTCGATTTTGTTTGCTTAGCTCTTCCTTCGTCTCTAACTATCCCGACTTGCGGTATGAGACGGCCCTGTTGAATTCAACATGAGGTTATTTTGTGACGCAGTCCTTGGAGAGCTCTGTGCGTTGCCGCACGGAAGGTGCAGTGTGATGCGGTGAAGAATGCGATACGCGTGAAGGATTTCTATGTGCGGCATGTTCGGGTCTAGTAGCCGAACACGGTGCGCAGAAATTTATCAGGCCCCACTTTAGTAAAACGTTGGGCAATCACTGCGATATCGAGTCACAGATAAAAGGAGAATCAAATGAACATTTTTAACCGTATTTGCAAGCCGCTAACTTGGTTCACGGCTTTACTTATGATCGCGGCGCTGGCGGGTTGTGGTGGCACTGATACTGTTCTACCCGCAAGCTCTGGCAATGCCATTACCAATTATTCATTTGTGGCTTATCCCGGTGCTCCCGTTACCATAACTCAGGCTGGAGTCGTCAAATCTATCGACTTGACTTTACCCTTTGGTACAAATTTGACAGCACTGGTCGCAACTTTTAAGACCACGGGTGCAAACGTGACAGTAGCCACAGTAGTGCAAACCAGCGGCGTAACGCCAAATAATTTTGGGAGTCCGGTGACTTATTCCGTAACCGCAGCTAATGGCATTAAGACGACCTATGTTGTTACCGTCACGGTGGCACCCAATACCGCCAAAGCGTTGAGTAGATTCTCGTTCGTCGGCTTTCCCGGTGCTCCCGGTGTCATCTCTGAACCAGCACACACGATTGCGGTGACTTTGCCGTTTGGTACACCCGTGACTGCACTCACTGCCAGTTTTGCGACGACAGGCGCTTCTGTAACGGTAGGCGGTGTGACTCAGGTCACAGATAGCGCGCCGACCAATGATTTCACCTTGCCGGTGCAATATACAGTTCATGCGGCAGACACGAGCACCGCGATCTATACCGTGACAGTTAGCTTGGCAGCCAATCCGGCCAAAGCAATCACGACATTCTCCATCGTTGGTTACCCAGGTTCTACAGGTTTCATCACAGAGCCTGCGCATAGTATTGCGGTCACTTTGCCAGTAGGCACACCCGTAATGGCTCTCGTCGCATCTTATTCAACAACAGGTTCTGTCGTGACGGTTGCAGGTTTAGCTCAGACCAGCGGTACAACGCCGAATAGTTTTGCCAATCCGGTTTTGTATACGGTATTTGCGGCAGATACGAGCACGGCAATTTATACCGTTACAGTTAGCTTTGCCGCCGCCAATCCTACCCCTCCGGTTTTAGGTGAGGCGGGACGTTTTGTGATCTTGGCACCCGCAGCAATCACCACAACTGGGATTACCGCGATCAGTAACGCTGACATCGGTATCTCGCCCGCAGCGCGTTCGCTGATGACGGGATTCACCCCAGTAGGCGCAGCAGGTGGTGTGGCCGAGTTGGTAAATGGCACGACTTACGCAGCAAATGATGCCAATCCCGCTCCCTTCCCTCTGCCCCTGCATTTCTCTACTCCTGTAGTCGGTGCACCTTGGACTAGCACAGCAGCGATGCTTACTCAGGCAAACACGGATTTGGGTATTGCTGACACCTTCCTCGGTTTCGATCCCAATCCGTCCGCTGTGACGCAAGTGTGTCCTACCGAGTTGGGTGGATTGACCCTCACTCCGGGCGTATACAAGACTGCAGCTAATGTTTTGGTCAGCACTGGTGCATTGACCTTGGATGGTCAGGGTAATCCGAATGCGGTATTCATCTTCTCCATCGGTGGCACGCTAGGGACGGGTGCTCCCGGCGGCAACATTGTGTTGGTGAATGGCGCGTTGGCGAAGAACGTGTATTGGCGCACTGCCGGTATCACTACCATTGGTGCAGCCACTATCTTCAAGGGACAAGTGTTCGCAGCGACTCAAGTGAACGTGAACTCCGGAGCGAACATCACCGGCAGTCTGTATGCCATCACGGATCGCGTGACGCTGATTGCCACCACGCTTACCAAAGCTCCGTAAGTATTAAGTCTCACTAGCAAGCAGTACCTAGAGGCCGTCGCAAGACGGCCTCTTTTTGCATGGTGTACGCAGTGCTGCTGATCGCGATGAAAAATTAATCGCTGCACTGTGCGCTGGCGCACGGAGCAGAGAGCGTAGTAGGCGGATAAGGAAGCTGAGTATGACTGATGAGGCGGGTAGCATGCCCAGCCTGAAGTCAAAGCAGATGCGCTAACAAGACATCAAAGCACGGATGTTTTCAGCATCCACTATCAAGGAGACAAAAATGAAACGCACAAATTCTAGTATCAAATCCCTTAGTTGGCCTGTTGCTGTACTGCTAGCTGTTTTTGTCACGGCTTGTGGTGGTGGCGGTAACGCTAGCCCACCTAAACCTGCACCCACCTTACCTGGAGCAGGTACCGGTCTGGGGGGCGCTGGGCAAGGTCCGTCACCAGTTGGACTTGCATCTATCATCGGGGCAGGGACAGTAGTCAGTCCGACCTATGCAGTTTTGGCGAAGACTGCAATCTCGACCACCGGACCGACTGCTGTGACGGGTGATCTAGGTTTGAGTCCAGCTGCGGCAAGTTTTTTCACAGGCTTCGCTCTAAGTGCCGACCCGAGCGGTTGCTTCTCCAAGTCCATCTACGTGACGGGCAATCTTTATGCTGCGAACTACAACACACTAGGTTGCACCACACCTAGTTTGCTGACCACGGCGATAGGGGATATGCAAACCGCTTACACCGATGCCGCCGGACGCCCGGCCGATTTTACTGAGATAGGGGCGGGCAACATCGGTGGTATGACGCTTCCTCCTGGAACTTACAAATGGGGTTCTGGCGTGCTGATTCCTAGTAATGTCACGCTCAACGGTGGAGCAAATGATGTGTGGATCTTCCAGATTGCAGGCGGCATCACACAAGCTTCCGCGACACAGGTTATTTTGACTGGCGGGGCGCTACCGAAGAACATTTTTTGGCAGGCTGCAGATGTGGTGTCGATAGGAACGACGGCCCATATGGAAGGCGTGATATTGGCGCAAACGCAGATCACGTTGAAGACCGGTGCGACAGCCAACAGTCGCTTGTTGGCACAGACCGCGGTCAATCTTGATGCCAATGCGGTGACACAGCCTGCGCCCTAAACCAGACGCAAAGTGAGAAAGAAAGTGGCCGCAGCGATGCGGCCATTTTTTGCGGGCTAGTAGTGAATATTTAGAGAAGTTTTAGTGTGCTAAGTGCCGCAAGTAATGCCCCTTAAGCCATACGGAATATGGTTTTCCTGCGGTACTAAAAAATACTTTTACTGAATGTGCGTTAGCGCACGGAGCATAAAGGCTGTAGAGCGGATAAGGACTATACGCGTGACAAAGAGTTACAGCGCCGTTACTTGAGTAGTTGTGATGGTTAAGTTGAAGCTCGAAAGTTTGCCAAACGTACTCGCAGTAACGATAGCCGTAGCAAGCCAATAGCAGTGCCCGCAACAGTTTGATGCATGGCATCGATGCGGTTCGGGATCATATGAGGAGAAGCAAATGAACAGAATTAATAGCGTTATGACACCGACGGCAGCCAGCCCTATGCGTCAACTAACTTGGATTACAGCTTTGCTGTTTGCGGCAATTGCGACTGGGTGTGGCGGCAATGACCCAATCTTGGGTGGCGGCGGTGGCGGGGCTAAACCCGGTGCCGCTGGTCCTGCGGCGGGCGCGGTGAGTATGTTGGGCTTGGCTGCGCCTATGGGTATCGCGGCGACCGCTGGGGTGACTAACACCGGTACGGTGCCTATTTCACATATCAACGGTGATGTAGTGCTAGAGCCGCTCGCGCAATGCAACACCGTGAATGTAGATGCCATCGGTGGCTTCGGTCTGTGTGGTGGATTTGCTCCCACCATCACCGGAAAAGTCATCAGTCCGTTGTATCCCGACGGTGGTATGACGGCCCGCGCGATTAAGGCTGATCTTAAAGCAGCCTTTCTCAGCATAACGCCTCCGGCGGGTCCTCCTGCGGCAGGTTCCTTAGGTGGAGCGATCAATATTCCCGCTGGTACGACTTTGGGTGGTCTGGTTGGTAGTCCTTATGTGCCTGGAACCAATCTGTTTACGCCGGGTGTCTATCAATCCCTGACATCGATCATGATCACCGGCGATCTTACGCTGGATGGTCAGGGTAATCCGAATGCCACCTTCGTCTTTCAATCTTCAAGCAGCACGGGCACGGCAACCTCTGCTCGCATCTTGCTGATCAACGGGGCCAAGGCTTCCAACGTGTGGTGGCAGGCTGCTAGTTCGGCAACGTTGGGGACGAACTCAGTGTTCCAAGGAAATATCTTGGCAGGTGCCAGCATCACGATGAATACCGGTGCGACCTCTTGCGGCAGATTGTTGGCCGGAGCGTTTACGGCAGGTGCGTTCGTGTTGGACTCGAACGTGATCTCCGTACCTGGCAATGTCAATGCCCCGCTCTGCATCTGATTCCACCAGTGGCGATCGGGTGATACAGGAGGCTCTTGTTGTTACAACAGAGCCTAGCGCAATACAGCAGCAAGATGGGCGGCACGCTAACAGTGCTCCCTACAATTTGGAGAACAACATGAAACGAATTTCTAAAACTGCAGGGCTGATGGGTTTGGTAGGTATCGCGGTGCTGAGCAGTGCATCTGCTGCGAGCCAAGATGGGTTCTGGTATATCGGCGGCAACGTCGGTCAATCGCGCGCCAAGATAGACGATGCTCGCATCACAGCTCAACTTTTGGCAGCGGGTCGCACACCCATCTCTATCGTCAATGATGAACGCAATACTGCCTTCAAACTTTTGGGTGGTTACCAATTCAACAAGAACTTCGCCGTTGAGGGGGGATATTTCAACCTAGGCCAATTTGGTTATGCAGCAACGACTGCACCAGCGGGCACATTGAACGGTACGATCAAGTTACAAGGTCTAAATCTTGATCTGGTTGGTTTGTGGCCGATGACCGAAAAGTTTTCTGCACTGGGCCGAGTAGGGATGAACTACGCGCAAGCTAAGGATACTTTCACCAGCACTGGCGCGGTAGCCACACCGACGACCCCGAATCCTAGTAAAAATGCATTGAACTATAAGGCCGGCTTGGGCCTGCAATATGACTTCAGCCATGCACTCGGCATGCGTGTCGAGGCGGAGCGCTACCGTATCGATGATGCAGTTGGCCGCAAGGGTGACATCGATATGTATAGCGTTGGTCTGGTCTATCGCTTCGATGCACGCAAGCCCGCACCGGTGGAAAAAGTCGTCAGGTCTGAACCTGTCGTAGTCGTCGTTACTACACCCGCTCCTCCGCCCGAAAAAATCTACGTGATGGTTCCTCCCAAGAAGGTGGTGTTCTCGGCAGATGCAGGAACGGACGCTTTGTTCGGCTTTGGTAAATCTGAGGTGCAACCTACTGGAAAACGCGCGCTCGACAAGTTTGTGGATGAGTTGAAAGGTGCAAAGTATGAGGTCATCACGATCACCGGTCATACCGACCGTATCGGGTCGAGTGCAGCCAATATGAAGTTGTCGACGCGTCGTGCAGAAGCAGTCCGAAACTATCTGGTCACTTCGGCTGGGGTACCGGCTGACAAGGTCGTGGCGAAAGGCATGGGAGAGACACAGCCTATGACTAAGCCCAGCGAATGTATAGGCAACAAAGCCACTAACAAGTTAGTCACTTGTCTCGCGCCAGATCGACGTGTAGAGGTCGAAGTGGATGCGACTCGCTCTACAAAATGACCCGTACCTGAAGCAACCCTGAAGACTAGCTCAGCACGATTCGAACTGTTACTTGAATCGTGCAAAGGCTAATGACGTACTTACACAAGGAGTATCAATATGAGATTCAATCTTAAACAATGGGGCACTGTGGGCATGGTATTGGCAATGACCACACTATTTGGTTGCGCCTCGTCTGCGGCCAAAGTGGGAGATCATCAAGCGGCAAGCGATACGGTTATTACCGGAAAAGTGATTAATGCACTCACTGGAGAAGCAACATTGAAATCGGCCCATATCTTTGTTGATACATCTAAAGGCGTGGTGCTGTTGAGCGGCACAGTCGATTCTGTTGCGGCTGAGAACACTGCGACTGAGTTGGCACGCTATGTCGACGGTGTGACCTTGGTCAGAGATGCGATACAGATTAAGCAATAAATTTCTTGGAAGGAATGAAAGTGAACACTGCAACAAGTATGAAGGTGGTAGGTATCGCGCTATTACTGTCGCTTAGTTTAAGTGCGTGTGAAAAGCCGGGACCGGCAGAGACTGCGGGTAAAAAAATAGACGATGCCGCACATGATGTAGGTAAGAGCTTGGGCGCTGCGACTGAAAAAGTCGAGATCAGTTTGGCCGAGCACAGCAACAATGCAGGTGTGGTAATCGATGATGCGCAAATCACTAGCAAGATCAAAGCGGCGATCTTTGCTGAGCCTGGGCTGAAGTCTCTGCAGATCGGAGTTGATACCGTAAACGGCATCGTGACCTTGAGCGGTTCCGCCGATGAGCAAGCGAATAGCGATAGAGCGCAAGCACTGGCTGGGGCAGTATCGGGCGTCAATAAGGTTATCAATCATCTGGTGATCAAAGCGCCCAAATGAGCTTGTAATTCCATAACCACTTTAGGAGTAGACCATGAATATCCAAACTGCATATAAAGAAAAGAAAGCCGCTCAACTTAAAGAATGGAGCGCACAAATCAACCTCTTGGAGGCCAAGATCGACAATATGGGCGCGAGCTTGAAGGTCGAAAGTGCCAAGCAAATGAAATCATTACGCGCCACCGAGCATGCTGCGTCCGAAAAGATGAAGGAGTTGGGCAAGGCCAGCGGAGAAGCATGGGATCAGGTCAAGGTGACGGCTGATAAAGTCTGGGATGAGCTGAAAGCCGGTGTGGCAGATGCGCATTCAAAATTCAAGTAGATCGTGACAGGTGCGACTCCTGACTAATGTGGCTGGAGTCGTGCTGTAAAGAATTTCGAGGTAATGAGAGATGAATCTAAAACTGATATTGGTATTGCTACTTTCGGCTATGGCGGTATTGTTCATCGCGCAAAACGTCGCTGTCGTTGAGATCGGTTTCTTGTATTGGCGCTGGACTATGTCCAGTTCAGTGTTGATATTCTCTAATCTGATGATCGGATTTGTACTGGGTTGGTTCACCCACAGTTTCCTTTCGGCGCGGCAGACTAAACGTATACTCAATTCTGCTGACTGAGTTCATTGCATAGGAGATGTGCAGGTTGAACTTAAAGCAAATCAATTCCAAAGCGCTTCACCACAAGTGCAAATATCCCAAAGCAAACTAATGTGATCGCTACACTCATCAGCATGGTCGGCCAAAATCCTAGCTTGGGTAGCAGTAGTGGGAAGGCTAAGAACATCGGCAGTGTCGGTACGACATACCAGAAGGTATACCACGCATGGTTAGCGATTTTTTCCTGGGTTTGATTTTCAAGATAGAGCCAGATGAGGGTCAGCAAGGTAATTAGCGGTAGGGCGGCGATAAAGCCACCTAGTCGGTCGCTACGTTTTGCGATTTCAGAAACCAGCACGACCACAGCGGCTGTCAGTAAATACTTGGTTAGCACCCACCACACTTTAGTTTCTCCTTAACTTGATGCGACGTTGAGTTGAGTGTTGATATGCGTTTGGCTGGTCATGCTAGTTTGTTGCGCTTAGGCAAAGAGCATCTTGAGGCCTATCAAAATCAGGACTGTGCCACCAAACAACTCAGCTTTGCCTTCCAACCATGTACCGCTCCTTCTACCGACCAACACGCCGCATAAACTAAAACCGAATGTCACGAGTCCGATGGTCAGGCAAGCGAGATAGGGATTGCTATCCATCAATGTAAGACTGAAGCCTGCAGCCATCGCATCTATGCTGGTGGCGATGGCAAGCAGCAGCATCATTTTATGCGTCAACACCGCGATATCTTCTTCTATCCCTTCGTGCATCCCTTCGTAGATCATCTTTGCACCTATTACAGCCAATAAGCCAAATGCTACCCAGTGCGCATAGGACGCAATCCAAGCTATCAATCCCTTGCCTGCCAGATAGCCAAACATCGGCATCAGGGCTTGGAATGTGCCGAAATAAAGCCCTGCTCTGAGCGCTAGGCCAGGCGAGTTCTTTTTGGCACCTAGGCCAATCGCGACCGCGAACGCGTCCATGCTTAGTGCGACCGCGAGTATGAAGACTTCCATCATGTGATTTATTCCTTAGTGTGACTTACGAAGCGGACTGCCCATCATTTGTCGTTGAGTAAACCTTGCATCGCGGCAATAGGTTTGACTTGTGGAAAATACACTTGCTTAAGGTTGTTGCCCAGATTCTGCGACCAAGTCATTCCGTCGTTGCGCCCCAACTGTTGCCAATAGTTCATGATGGTTTGGTCGTAGGTGTTGATGGCGGCTTGATAGGCGCTGTCATCGTAGCGTTCGTCATGGCGGAAAGTGGCGATGTCCATACGTGGTTTTAGGGGGGCGTCTTTATCGATATGGCCTATGCACAAACCCACCTGAGGGAAAGTGAGTAAGGGTAGTTGCAGCAGGTCTATCATGGCTTGCGGGTTGCGCCGTATGCCGCCTATGGGCACTACGCCCAAGCCCAAGGAGCGTGCGGCCGTCATTAGGTTGGCGAGGGTGATGCCGACATCGACTGCCGCCACGCCATAGCCTTCCATGCTCTCGTGTATCACCTGTGTCTGTCCTGCGTTGCGCACACCTTGTTCGGTCTTGTTGAAGTCTATGATCAAGGTGATGAACACCGGCGCTTGTGCGATCCAGATTTGTCCTCCGGCCAGTTCGGCGATGCGTGCACGCGTTGCGGCATCGCGCGTCACCACCAACGAAATCTCTTGCGCGTTCATCGAGGTCGGCCCATGCCAAGCGGCACGCACGATCTGGTCCAACATCTCGTCGCTGACGGGTACGTCGGTGTAGCTACGGGTGCTGTGGTGGGTATGTAGTAGTTTGAGGGTGTCGTTCATGGTGCTTACTCTACGGTAGGTGAAAGATGCATCGCGCTGGTGACGGTATCGCGGTTCAGATGCGGGGCGAATAGTTCGATGAAGTCGTAAGTGTAGCCGCGCAGATATTCATTCTTGCGCACAGCGATGCGCGTGGTGTTGGCTTTGAAAAGATGCTTGGCTTCTATCATGCGCAAATGGCGATCTCGGTCAGGAATAAAAGCCAGTTCAGCCAGTATGCCTATGCCTAGACCTAGCTCCACATAGGTCTTGATGACATCTGCGTCTATGGCGGTGAGCGCGATATTGGGTTCGATCTGAGCGGCGGCAAAGGCATCATCAATCTTGCTGCGTCCGCTGAAGGCGTAGTCATAGGTGATGATGGGATATTCGGCGAGTTTGGCTAGCGTCAGTCTTTTCACCTCTAGCAGCGGGTGATGGGGCGGCACCACCACGCAGTGATGCCAGTCGAAGCAGGGCAGGGTTACCAGTCCTTCATATAGGGACAGACTTTCGGTGGCGATGGCGATATCTGCCTCGCGGTTCAGCACCTGTTCGGCGATCTGGGTAGGGTTGCCCTGATGCAAGCCCAACTTTACCTTGGGATAGCGTTTCATGAATTGCTTCACCACCGGTGGCAATACATAGCGCGCTTGGGTGTGAGTGGTAGCCAGTATTAGCACACCACTGTCCTGCTCCTGGAATTCCTGCCCTACCTGTTTGAGGTTGTCCGATTCATGCAGGATGCGCTGCGCGATCTCCAGCACGGTCTTGCCCGCATCGGTGAGCGCCACGATGCGCTTGCCGTTGCGCACGAAGATCTCTATGCCTAGCTCGAGCTCTAGCAATTTGATCTGCTTGCTGATGCCGGGTTGCGAGGTGTACAGCGCTGCCGCAGCCTCGGATATATTCAGTCCGCGACGCACGATCTCATTGAGGTAACGCAGCTGTTGGAGGTTCATGGTGATCCTCTATATTCCAAATGGTTATAGAATGTTAACAAAAAAGTATTTAAGAGTATATCTGCGTTCGACTAGAATGCGCGCCTAGATTTTTAAGGGTAGTTCGCATGGATTGGATGTATACGCTGTCTGGCTTTGCGGTCGGATTGATTGTGGGGCTGACAGGAGTGGGTGGCGGCTCCTTGATGACGCCTTTGCTGGTCATGTTTTTCGGGGTTTCGCCGGCGACGGCGGTCGGAACCGATCTGTTGTATGCGGCATTGACCAAGACCGTGGGTGGCTGGGTGCATAGCAAGCGTGGCACGGTGGATTGGAAGGTGTTCGGTCTGTTGGCGATGGGCAGTTTGCCTGCAGCTGCGGTGACTATCATCCTGCTCAAGGTCTTGGCGTTGGACGAGAAGACCCTGCGCAGTCTGGTGACTAGTGTGTTGAGCGTTGCGCTGCTGGCGACTGCTTGTGCTTTGCTATTCAAAGAACAGATCAAGAAGTTAGCGCGCCGCAAAGACGGCACGGTGTATGAGTTACATCATCGTTATCTGCCCGCCGCGACCATCGCAACAGGCGTGGTGGTTGGGTCGCTGGTGACAATCTCTTCCATTGGTGCTGGTGTCTTGGGTACGGTGGCGTTGTTGTTCCTTTACCCGCGCATGTCCTCGGTAAAGATCGTAGGCACGGATATCGTGCATGCTGTGCCGCTGACTGCACTAGCCGGTATGGGACATATGGCCTTAGGCACCGTAGATTTGGTATTGCTGGGTAGTCTGCTACTGGGTTCTTTGCCGGGCATATATATAGGTAGCCATTTGAGCTCCAAAGTGCCGGAGAAAGTATTGCGCCCAGTGTTGGCGGTGATGTTGCTGATCATCGGTTTGAAGATGGTGTTTTACAAATAAACACATTTCTCCACGAAAAACACGAAAGGCACGAACTCGGTTACGCGAGGTTTGCGCTGTTAGGAAAGAGCTCCAAAGGTGCGAAGAGGCCTGATAACAAAAATGCAGATTTAATGACGTGCTTTGAGTTCTTGAACTTTTCGTATTTTTCGTGTTTTTCGTGGACAATATTTTTGGTTTTTTGAAGGAAAATTTATGAGTACCAATAAACCTAATAAACCCAAATCCGTCAGCTGGTTCAATGGCTGTGGTGGACGTATCGGTGTGGTGATCGGTCAGAGCGGCGAATACGCTTATATAGGCGCTGCGCTGCGCCATGACGAAGATTCAGATGTGGAATATATCTTGGCCTACGGTGCTAAGTTCCCTTTGGCTGCGGCGCAATTGTTGCCGGTCTCCAAGCAGTATCCGAGCGAGGCTTAAGCCATGTACCGCTACGATAATTTCGATCACCAGATCACCGCCGAGCGCGTCGCACAGTTTCGCGATCAAGTAGCGCGTCGTTTGACTGGCGAGTTGAGCGAGGACGAGTTCCGCATCCTGCGTTTGCAAAACGGTCTGTATATGCAGATCCACGCTTACATGATGCGTATCGCCGTACCTTATGGTCTGGTGAGCGCGGCGCAGATGCGTATGTTCGCGCACATCGCGCGCAAGTATGACCGTGGCTATGGACATTTCACCACGCGCCAAAACATCCAGTTCAATTGGCTGAAGTTGCAGGAATCACCAGATATCCTCGCCGACTTGGCGACGGTGGAGATGCATGCCAACCAGACATCGGGTAACTGCATACGCAACATCACCAGCGACGAGTTCGCTGGCGTGGCACAGGACGAGATCGTCGACCCACGTCCCTATGCGGAGATACTGCGTCAATGGAGTACTTTCCATCCTGAGTTCGGTTATCTGCCGCGCAAGTTCAAGTTCGCCATCACCGGCGCGGTAAATGACAGAGCCGCGATCGCAGTGCACGACATAGGTTTGCAGGCCGTGCGCAACGTGCAAGGTGAGGTTGGTTTCCGTGTGCTGGTGGGAGGCGGTTTGGGACGTACGCCAGTGATCGGTGTCGAGATCAACGCCTTCGTACCTTGGCAACACATCATCACGTATGCTGAATCCATTGTGCGTGTGTACAACGAGTATGGTCGCCGCGACAACATCTATAAAGCGCGCATCAAGATCTTGGTGAAGGCGCTGGGGATAGAAGAATTCAAGCGTCAGGTTGAAGTGGATTGGCAGTTCACCAAGGACGGCCCATGCACTATCACGCAGGCCGAATTGGATCGCGTATCGGCCTATTTCACTGCACCTGCTTACCAGAAGTTGCACGATGTCGATGTTGCCAAGGCAGCCTTGCAACGCGACAACAAGGGCTACGATAGTTGGTATAAACGCAGCGTCAAGCCGCACAAGGTTCCGGGCTATGTGTCCGTGGTGCTGTCGTTGAAAAAGACCGGTATCGCGCCCGGCGATGCGACTGCCGATCAGATGGATGCGGCGGCGGAACTGGCCGAACGATACAGTTTTGGTGAGTTGCGCATCACCCATATGCAGAATTTAGTGCTGGCCGACGTCAAACAATCCGACCTGATCGCTTTATGGGAAGCGGCGAAAAAGCTGGGTATGGCGACGCCTAACATCGGCCTATTGACAGACATGATCTGCTGTCCTGGTGGCGACTTCTGTACCCTAGCGAATGCACGCTCCATCCCGTTAGCCAAGGCCATCGCGGAATGCTTCGAAGATATGGATTTTCAGCACGATATCGGCGAGATCGAGATCAATATCTCGGGTTGCATCAATGCCTGCGGTCATCATCATGTCGGTCATATAGGCATCCTCGGCGTTGATAAGGATGGCGAGGAGTGGTATCAGGTGCAAATCGGTGGTGCTCAAGGAAATGAGGCGGCACTCGGTAAAGTGATTGGACGTTCGTTCAGTTTCGAGCAGATGCCTGAAGTACTCGCGCGTCTGTTGCAAGTATATGTGCGCGAGCGTTATGACGACGAACGCTTCATCGACACCTTCCGCCGTTTAGGGATTGAGCCGTACAAGACTGAGGTCTATGGCACACCGGTGGAAGCGGATGAAGAACTCAAAGCTCCCGATTATGAATTGTTGCAAGTCGGCATGCCCTACGACATGCCTTATTACTCGCCGAGGTTCTAATGATCATCAAAGACAAGACCGTGATGGAAGACGACTGGCAGGTATTGCGCTTAGCCGAAGGTGAGACTGCCGAGAGTGTGGCTGTGCCTGTAGGCAAAGTCATCGTGCCACTTAAAGTCTGGCAAGCGCAGCGCGCTACACTGCAGGCTCGTACCGAGTTGGGCGTGTGGTTAGCGAGTGACGAACGTGCCGAGGAACTGCAAACCGAGTTGGATAAGTTTGCTTTGATCGCGGTGGATTTCCCTAAGTTCGCAGATGGACGTGGCTACTCCATTGCTTACCATCTGCGTGCGCGCTTCGCTTATCAGGGCGAATTGCGTGCCATAGGCGATGTCCTGCGTGACCAGATGTTCTATATGCAGCGCGTTGGCTTCAATAGTTATGCACCCCGCGCTGATAAAGATATTCAGGCTGCATTGAAAGGATTGAGCGATTTCTCGCTGACCTATCAGGCTTCAGCAGACGAGGCGCAACCCTTGTTCCGTCGAGTCGCTAGAGGAGCATAAGATGAGTGGATTGCACAAAAAAATAGAGCAGGTCAAAGAAGTGTTGGCCACGGCCGCGCGCGAATTCGCACCGGCGACTTTCGCCAACAGTCTGGGGGCGGAAGATATGGTGTTGACCGATCTGATTGCCAAGTTTCAACCCGACATCGTCATGTTCAGTCTGGATACCGGCCGCTTGCCGCAAGAGACCTATGACTTGATGCAGGCTGTGCGCGAAAGCTACAGCGTACCCTTGCATATTTATTTCCCCGAGAGTGAGCAGGTGGAACGCTATGTCGCACAGAACGGCGTGAATGGCTTCTACGATAGTGTGGAGAATCGCAAAGCTTGCTGCCATATCCGCAAAGTGGCACCCTTGAAACGCGCTCTGCAAGGTAAGAAGGCTTGGTTAACAGGGATGCGCCGCGATCAGGCTGTGACCCGCGGTGGTCTCGCGGTATCAGCCTTCGATGCTGATCATGGTTTGCAAAAGTTCAATCCCCTCTTGGACTGGAGCAATGCCGAGGTGTGGCAATATCTCAAGCAAAATGACGTGCCTTACAATAAACTGCACGACCGTTTTTATCCCAGCATAGGCTGCGCCCCCTGTACCCGTTCCGTGACACCGGGTGAAGATATACGCTCCGGCCGCTGGTGGTGGGAAAACCCCGAAAACAAGGAGTGTGGATTGCACGTAGGCAAGATCACTCCGATAAAGCGAGCTTAGCTCGCGGTTGTAAGGGGTTTCGGTGCAGACTTATGCCGCATGCGGCGTTAGTCGTAACCAAAACAACTGACAAGGAGTGTGGTCTGCACGTAGGCAAGATCACTCCGATAAAACGAGCTTAAGTAGGCTTACAGATTTTGAGTTTTGATTTGATAGAAGGTAAGTAAATATGAGCAATCACACTTTGTCCCACTTGGATGTACTAGAGTCCGAATCCATCCACATCATGCGCGAAGTTGCAGCTGAATGTAAGAATCCTGCCCTGCTGTTTTCGGGTGGTAAGGATTCCATCGTTATGCTGCGTATCGCCGAAAAGGCCTTCCGTCCCGCGAAATTTCCTTTTCCACTGGTGCACGTTGATACCGAGCACAACTTCCCGGAAGTAATTGCGACTCGCGACAAACTTGCTAAAGACTTAGGTGAGCGTTTGATCGTGCGCTCTCTGGAAGACTCCATCAAACGCGGTACCATCGTCATCAAGAATCCTGATCTGCCACGCAACCCTTTCCAGTCTGTGACCTTGCTGGAGACCATCGCCGAGTTCGGTTTCGATGCTTGTATGGGTGGCGCACGCCGGGATGAAGAAAAAGCCCGCGCCAAGGAGCGCATCTTCTCCTTCCGTGATGAGTTCGGTCAGTGGGACCCTAAGAATCAGCGCCCTGAATTGTGGGATACCTATAACACTCGCGTACATAGCGGCGAGAATATTCGCGTGTTCCCGATCAGCAACTGGACTGAGATGGACATCTGGCAGTACATAGGCCGCGAGAAGCTGCATATCCCTAGTATCTATTACGCTCATGAGCGCGAGATCATCCGCCGCAACGGCATGTTGGTACCTATCTCTGATCTGGTTCAACCCAAACCGGGTGAAAAGGTGGAAGTGGCGACCGTACGCTTCCGTACCGTGGGAGACGTGACTTGTACTGCGCCGGTGGAATCCAACGCGCGCACTGTCGACGAGATCATCGAAGAGACAGCCACCACCCGCATCACCGAACGTGGCGCCACCCGCATGGACGACCAGACTTCGGATGCCTCCATGGAATTGCGCAAAAAAGAAGGTTACTTCTAAGTCGCCAAACTGAGAGTGATACGCGCTTTGCGCAGATAAAAAACAATTACGAGGTTCATAGCATGAGTAAGACCACACAACTACTACGTTTCATTACCGCAGGTTCTGTCGATGACGGCAAGAGCACCTTGATAGGTCGCTTGTTACATGACTCCAAGTCTATCTTCGAGGATCAATTCTCTGCCATCTCTAAAACCAGCGAAAAGCGCGGCATGCAGGCGGTCGATCTGTCCTTGCTGACCGACGGTCTGCAAGCTGAGCGCGAGCAGGGCATCACCATCGACGTAGCCTATCGCTATTTCGCTACGCCTAAACGCAAGTTCATCATCGGTGATACGCCAGGGCACGAGCAGTACACACGTAATATGGTCACTGCGGCTTCGACTGCGAATTTGGTGGTCATCCTGATCGACGCACGTCGCGGTGTATTGGTGCAGACTCGTCGCCATACCTACCTCGCGAGCTTGGTCGGTGTGCCGCACATCGTGCTGGCGGTGAATAAGATGGACATGGTCGATTACTCGCAAGCGCGTTTCGACGAGATCGTCGCCGAATACAAGGCCTTCGCCGCGCAGCTGAATCTGCATGACGTGACCTGCATTCCTTTGTCGGCTTTGGTCGGCGATATGGTGGTGGATAGAGGCGACAGTCTGAACTGGTATCAAGGCCCGACGCTGATGGAAAAACTGGAAAGCGTGGAGATCGATCATGATGTGAATACCACTGACTTCCGCTTCCCTGTGCAATGGGTATGCCGTCCGCAGACCGACGAGCACCACGATTTCCGTGGTTTTATGGGGCGTATCGAGGCGGGCGAGGTATCGGTTGGAGATGAGGTGACCGTGCTGCCTTCTGGTCGTACCAGCACTGTCAAAGAGATCGTCACATACGATGGCAATCTGCAGACCGCATTTGCGCCGCAGTCCATTACCCTAACGCTGAATGATGAGATCGACATCTCGCGCGGTGACATGTTCGTCAAGGCTGAACACATGCCTACCGTGGCCAAGGAGTTCGAGGCGATGTTGTGCTGGTTGTCCGAAGCGCCGCTCGATAAGAATCGTAAATATCTGGTTAAGCACACCACCCGTACTGCAAAGTGTTTGTTCTCCAAGATCGATTACCGTGTCGATGTGAATACGCTGGAGCATCTTGCAGAACCTGTGGTCAATATGAACGATATCGTGCGTGTGGGCATCAAGGTGCAACAGCCGCTGGCTTTCGATCATTACACCCGTAACCGCGCAAGTGGCAGTTTCATCGTCATCGACGAGGCGAACAACAACACCGTTGCGGCAGGGATGATCGTTTAAGCCTTTTGATGTGCTCCGGTCGCCAAATTTAGGCGACATTTTGGTGCATTTTTTGAAGGTTGCTACATAGGATGGCGATTTAGGCTAATAACAGCCTGAATCGCCATTTCAATTTTGAGCAGACACTGTTTTCCGGTATCATCGCGGCCCATGACTAAGTACATATTTATTACCGGCGGCGTTGTTTCTTCTTTGGGGAAGGGCATCGCCGCCGCTTCTTTGGCGGCTATCCTTGAGTCGCGCGGTTTGCGCGTCACCATGTTGAAGCTCGACCCTTATATCAACGTCGATCCCGGCACCATGAGCCCCTTCCAGCACGGCGAGGTGTTCGTCACCGAAGACGGCGCTGAGACTGACTTGGATTTAGGGCATTACGAGCGCTTCATCAGCGCCAAGATGCGCAAGGCCAACAACTTCACTACCGGTCAGATTTACGAGAGTGTGATCCGCAAGGAACGTCGCGGCGAATATCTAGGCAAGACCGTGCAGGTCATCCCGCACATCACCAATGAGATACAAGCTTTCGTTGAACGCGGCGCAGCGGCTTATCACGGCGATAAGGCGGATGTCGCCATCGTCGAGATTGGCGGTACCGTGGGTGACATCGAATCTTTGCCTTTCCTAGAAGCGGCTCGTCAGATGGGTTTGCGTATGGGGCGCAATCAGGTCGCTTATGTGCACCTGACTTTGGTTCCTTACATCGCCACGGCAGGCGAACTAAAGACCAAGCCTACCCAACACAGCGTGCAGAAATTGCGCGAGATCGGTATCTTTCCGACCGCATTGCTGTGCCGTGCTGACCGCCCGATACCTGACGACGAGCGCGCCAAGATATCCCTGTTCGCCAACGTACGCGAAGAGGCGGTCATCTCGATGTGGGATGCGGATAGCATCTACATGATTCCGCAGATGTTGCATGCGCAAGGACTAGATCGCATCGTCTGCGAAGAGCTGGCCTTGAGCAATATACCGCCAGCCGATCTGTCGGTATGGGCTAAGTTGGTCACAGCACTGGAGAATCCTACACATCAGATCACCATAGGCATGGTCGGCAAATACGTCGACCTTACCGAGTCGTATAAGTCTTTGATCGAAGCTCTGCGTCATGCTGGCATCCATACCGCGACCAAAGTAAATATCGAGTACATCGATTCCGAAGCTTTAGAGACGACGGGTATCGACGGCCTTAAGCATTTCGATGCCATCCTTGTGCCTGGCGGTTTCGGCGTGCGCGGTACCGAAGGCAAGATCGCTGCGATTCGTTATGCACGTGAGCATAAGATTCCTTATCTGGGCATCTGTCTGGGCATGCAATTGGCGGTCATCGAGTACGCACGCCATGTGGCAGGTATGCAGGATGCGAACAGTACCGAGTTCAATATGGAGACTGAACATCCAGTGGTGGCATTGATTACCGAATGGATGGACAGAGATGGCAAGGTCGCGACCCGCGATGCGGATTCGGATCTGGGTGGCACCATGCGTCTGGGTTCACAACGTTGCCCGATCAAGGCCGGCTCATTGGCACAGCGTATCTATGGCGACGAGGTGAACGAGCGTCATCGTCACCGTTACGAAGTTAACAACCATTACGTGCCTACATTGGAGAAGTCTGGTCTGATCATCTCCGCACGTACGCCGACCGAAGACCTGCCCGAGATCATGGAGTTGCCGCAAAGCATGCACCCTTGGTTCGTCGGTGTGCAGTTTCACCCAGAATTCACCTCCACACCTCGTGCAGGACATCCATTGTTCAAGGCCTTTGTTGAAGCAGCCTTGGCGAGAAAGGCGACTGCAATATGAAGCTATGCGACTTTGAAGTCGGCTTAGACAAGCCACTGTTTTTGATTGCGGGCCCTTGCGTGATTGAATCGCAACAGATGGCAATCGATACGGCGGGCAAGCTGCAAGAGATTTGCCGTGAATTGGGCATACCTTTCATCTACAAGTCATCTTATGACAAGGCTAATCGCAGCTCGGGTAAATCCTTCCGTGGTTTTGGCATCGATGCTGGGCTGAAGATATTGTCTGAAGTAAAAGCGCAACTTGGCGTGCATATACTGACCGATGTGCACAGCATAGAAGAGATCGCACAAGTCGCAGCCGTGGTTGATGTGTTGCAGACGCCAGCTTTCTTGTGTCGTCAGACTGATTTCATCCATGCGGTCGCCAAGTGTGGCAAGCCCGTGAATATCAAAAAGGGCCAGTTCCTGTCTCCTTGGGATATGAAGAACGTGGTCGATAAAGCACGCGAAGCCGGTGGTACGGACAACATCATGGTGTGCGAGCGCGGGGCGTCTTTCGGTTACAACAATCTAGTATCGGATATGCGTTCGTTGGCAGTGATGCGCAATACCGGCTGCCCAGTGGTGTTCGATGCGACACATTCGGTGCAACTGCCGGGTGGTCAGGGTTCTGTATCTGGCGGTCAGCGCGAATTCGTGCCGGTGTTGGCGCGCGCGGCAGTGGCTGCAGGCGTGGCGGGTGTCTTCATGGAGACCCATCCTAATCCATCGCAAGCGATGTCGGATGGACCAAATGCATTCCCCTTGGGGCATCTGAAAGCAATGTTGCAGACGCTGAAAGTGATCGATGCGACAGTCAAGCAGCAAGGACTGATAGAAGAAGTAGTAGATTTGAAGAACGTTTAAGAACTTAGTGAAAGTAGATAGGAAAACGAAATGAGTGCAATTGTTGATGTAATCGCCCGTGAGATTTTGGATTCGCGTGGTAACCCGACCGTAGAGGCGGATGTGTTGTTGGAGTCAGGCGTGATGGGCCGTGCGGCCGTGCCTTCCGGTGCTTCCACCGGTACTAAAGAAGCGGTCGAATTGCGTGACGGCGACAAGCAACGTTATTTGGGCAAGGGCGTGTTGAAAGCGGTGGAATATGTGAATACTGAAATCGCCGAAGCCATCATCGGTTTGGATGCCTCCGAACAAGCTTTCATCGATCAGACCATGATTGAATTGGACGGCACTGAGAATAAAGCACGTCTGGGCGCAAATGCGATTTTGGCAGTGTCTATCGCTGTGGCTAAAGCAGCAGCGGAAGAGTCCGGATTGCCACTGTACCGCTACTTCGGCGGCGCAGCGCGCATGGAGATGCCTGTGCCTATGATGAACGTCATCAACGGTGGCGCACACGCGACTGGCGGCGGTGATATGCAAGAGTTCATGATCGTGCCAGTCGGCGCGCAAACATTCCGTGAAGCGCTGCGTTGCGGCGCCGAAGTGTTTCATGCACTTAAGGCGGTGTTGCATCACAAGGGTTTCGCTACGACAGTTGGCGATGAAGGCGGTTTCGCACCTGCTTTGGGTTCCAACGAAGGTGCTTTGAAAGTTATCGTGGAAGCGATTGAAGCAGCCGGTTATGTACCAGGTGCGGACGTGGCGATTGCCATGGACCCAGCTTCTTCCGAATTCTACAAAGACGGCAAGTATCATCTGAAGGCTGACGGTCTGGTGCTGAACTCTGCACAGATGGTAGACATGTACGCGACTTGGGTAGACAAATACCCTATCGTGTCCATTGAAGATGGTATGAGCGAACATGACTGGGACGGTTGGAAGCTGTTGACTGACCGTCTGGGCAAGAAGATCCAATTGGTAGGTGACGATCTGTTCGTGACTAACACCAAGATCCTGCGCGAAGGCATCAAGCTGGGCGTGGCTAATTCCATCCTAATCAAGGTCAACCAGATCGGTACATTGACTGAGACTTTTGCCGCTATCGATATGGCTAAGCGCGCGGGGTATACCGCAGTGATGTCACATCGTTCTGGTGAGACTGAAGACTCTACCATCGCTGATTTGGCGGTGGGTTGCAATGTGATGCAGATTAAGACTGGTTCCTTGTCTCGTTCCGATCGTATGGCTAAGTACAATCAGCTGCTGCGTATCGAAGAAGATATGGGTTCAAGTGCGAGCTATCCAGGTCGTGAAGCCTACTATCAGTTGAATAAGTAAGCAGTAGGATTTGAATCTCGCCCCGTTAATCGGGGCGATGTTTTTTTTACAGGCTGATATGCGCGCCATCACCATAACATTACTGGTCATCTTGCTGCTGCTGCAGTACCCGCTATGGTTGGGTAAGGGCGGCTGGTTGAAGGTATGGGATCTGCACCGGCAGGTGGAGGCGCAACAGCAAGTCAATCAGCAGACCCAGACACGTAATGCGGTGTTGGATGCCGAGGTGCGCGATCTTAAGCAAGGTACTGAAGCGATAGAGGAGCGCGCACGCACCGATCTGGGTATGGTCAAACGCGATGAGGTGTTCTATCAGATACTGGATGGTGCCAGTGTTCCCCAGTCAGCACCGTCTGCGGTGAAGTGATAGTTCTACCCGCTCAGAAGATTAGGACTATGCTGTGCCATCTTGGTCACTTTAAGGAATAGATATGAAAAAGATATTTGCTTTGCTGGCGGTCGTCTCTATGTTGTCGGGCTGCCTGTACGGGCCTTACGATGCTCGTTACCCCAATGCAGGTCATGATCGTGATAGAGGTAATAGCGGTCATGGTGATCGAGGTGATCGAGGTGATCGTGGTGAGCATCGCGGGCACGGAGATTGAGCTAGTTGCCGCTCTGAAATAAAAAAGGCTCTTGCGCAAGCAAGAGCCTTTTTCTTTAGTACCTAACTAGCTAGTTTCAGCTGCTCAATCGTTCAGCGGCACGCACTGTATTCGCTACCAGCATGGTGATGGTCATAGGGCCAACACCGCCAGGTACTGGGGTGATATAGCCAGCCACTTCCTTGACGCTATTGAAGTCCACATCGCCGACCAACTTGCCTTCGGCATTGCGATTGATGCCCACGTCTATTACTACCGCGCCGGGTTTGACCATATCGCCAGTGATGAAGTTGGCACGTCCCACTGCCGCGACCAAGATGTCTGCATCGCGTGTGTGCTTGGCCAGATCCACAGTCTTGGAAGTACAGATAGTGACCGTAGCATTCTTATGCAACAGCAATAGCGCCATAGGTTTTCCGACGATGTTGCTGCGGCCCACGATGACCGCGTGCTTGCCTTCGATATTGATGCCAGTCTTCTCCAGTAACACCATCACGCCATAGGGCGTGCAGGAGGGGAAGGGCGTCTCGCCAGTAACCAGTGCACCCACGTTCTTCTGATGGAAACCGTCTACATCCTTGTCGGGGTTGATGGCTTCAATCACGGTGTGTGAGTCCAGATGCTTGGGCAGCGGTAGTTGCACCAAGATGCCGTGTATAGCTGGGTCATTGTTGAGAGCCTGCACCTCAGCTAATAATTGCGCTTCACTGACATCCGCCGGTAGTTCGCGATGTATGGAGTACAGACCCAGTTCAGCGCAGGCTTTGACCTTGTTGGCTACGTAGACCTTGGAGGCGGGATCGTTACCCACAATGATCACCGCCATGCCGGGTGTTACGCCACGTGCCTTCAGTGCATCTGCACGCACTTTCCATTCGGCGCGCACCTGCTGGGCGATGGTCTTGCCGTCTATGATCTGCGCTGTCATTAGGATTCCTTCCTCAATCAGAACTCTGGTTTATCTACAGCATTTGCGTAGTTTTCCACGCCAGCCATGATTTCTTTGCGCGCTTCTTCTATGCCTTCCCAGCCGCCGATCTTGACCCATTTGTTGGGTTCCAGATCTTTGTAGTGAGCAAAGAAGTGTTCGATCTGTTGCAGGATGATAGGGGGCAATTCAGTGTGGCTCTTCAAGCCGCGATAAAGTGTAGACAATTTATCTACGGGAACGGCCAAGACCTTGGCATCGAAACCGGATTCATCTTCCATCTTCAATACGCACAAGGGGCGGCAACGCACCACCACGCCACTGTTCAACGGCACAGGCGTGATAACCAAAACGTCTACTGGATCACCATCATCAGACAAGGTGTGCGGGATGTAACCGTAGTTACAAGGATAGTGCATCGCGGTGTTCATGAAACGATCCACGAAGATCGCGCCTGACTCTTTGTCCACCTCATACTTCACGGGTTCGCCGTGTTGCGGGATCTCGATGATGACGTTGAAATCGTCGGGAAGTTTATTGCCGGAGGGGACTTTGTTCAGGCTCATGTCGGTGTCCTTGGAATTTAGGGTTAAAAAGAGCCGTGATTATAAGCGATACGCCGTGAACTACCAGAGAGTTCGGTTAGAATGTCGCGACTTTTACAAGGAGATAGACGAGATGGCAACGCAAGGCAAATTAATCGGCAAGATGGTAATCGGTCAATCTGGTGGTCCTACCGCGGTCATCAATCAATCTCTGGTCGGCGCGGTACTCGCGGCGCGTAAACAGGCCAATATCACCGGTATCCTAGGTGCACATCACGGTATTGCCGGCATCATGAAGGAAGACTTCATCGATTTGACCACACAAAGTTTGGAACAACTGGAGCTGGTTGCGACTACACCTGCCGCAGCTTTGGGTTCGGTGCGTCTCAAGCCCGGCAAGGCTGAGTGTGAGAAGGTATTCGAAGTGTTCAAGAAGAACGATGTACGTTATTTCTTCTACATCGGTGGTAACGACTCTGCGGAAACTGCACACATCATCGCCGAGATGGCTAAGGAAGCAAACTACGACTTCTGCACCGTGCATATCCCCAAGACTATTGATAACGATCTGAAGGTCACCGACCATTGCCCAGGTTTCGCCTCCGCCGCGCGTTTCGTCGCGCTGGCATTTATGGGTGATGACCGCGACAACCGCGCGTTAGCCGGCATCAAGGTGAACGTGGTGATGGGCCGCAGTGCCGGCTTCCTGACCGCGGCTTCCGCCTTGGCCCGTCAAGGCGAGGGCGATGGCCCACATCTGATCTATCTGCCTGAGCGCGTATTCAACGTAGAACAATTCAAACAAGATGTGCGCGATGCGATGGCCAAATACGGTCGTTGCGTGATCGCTGCTTCCGAAGGTATCACTGATAAGGATGGCAACCCTATCTCCACCAGCGGTGAAAAAGATTCGCACGGCAACATCCAGTTGTCAGGCAGCGGTGCCTTGGGTGATACCTTGGCCGCATTGGTCAAAGATGCATTCGTAGGCCAAAAGGTACGCGTGCGTGCTGACACCTTCGGTTATCTGCAACGTTCTTTCCCTACTATCATCTCGCCTATCGATGCCAAGGAAGCACGTGCGGTAGGTGATTACGCAGTCAACCATGCTGCCACTAAAGGTGAGCCTGGTTCAGTGTCCATCCGTCGTCTGAGCAGTAAGCCTTACGCTAGCGAATGTTTCATCACGCCACTGGCCTCTGTGGCGCGGGAAGCGACTCACATGAAGGACGAGTACATCAATGCGGCAGGTAACGATGTGACCCAAGCTTGGCTAGATTACGTCGCACCGCTGGTTGGTGATTTGCCCAAGATGGGTAGTCTGTAAGCATCATCGCTTCTGTACTTATGAGTGATCTTGTCGAGAAGGACAATCTACATCCGCGCAGTTTGCATCGCGGTCGCTATGACTTTCCCAAGCTCATTGCGGCCAGTCCCGAGTTGGGGCGGTTCGTCGCTGTGAATCCCTACGGCGATGAGTCGGTGGACTTCGCCGATCCGGCTGCGGTCAAAGCACTTAATCGCGCCTTACTCATCCAGATGTATGGCATCAAAGATTGGGATATCCCAGATCAATATCTGTGTCCGCCCATTCCTGGCCGTGCTGACCATCTGCACTATTTGGCTGACTTGTTGGCCGAGAGTAACGACGGCGTGGTGCCACGGGGCGATGCGGTTCGTGTGATGGATATCGGGGTGGGCGCTAACGCGATCTATCCGCTCATCGGTCGCAGTGTGTATGGCTGGCAGTTTGTAGGCACAGACATCGACGCATCTGCTTTGGATAATGCGCAAGTAGTTTTACAGGCTAATGGTATGGGTAAGGCGGTGGAGTTGCGACTGCAGCACTCGCGCACTGCCATCTTTGCCGGTGTGACCGATGCGCACGAGTACTTTGATCTCAGTATGTGCAATCCGCCCTTCCATGCATCACTGGGCGAGGCCAAAGCAGGCTCACAGCGCAAATGGCAGAACCTAGGCAAGGCCGGCGAGGCTGATCCGGTATTGAATTTTGGTGGGCATGGCAGGGAGTTGTGGTGCAAGGGGGGCGAAGTCGCCTTCGTGCGCCGCATGATACAAGAGAGTGTGTCGGGTCACGGCAATGTGCTGTGGTTCACCACCCTAGTTTCCAAGTCCGAGAATATGCCCATACTGCAAGCCTTGCTGCTTGAGGCAGGTGTGCGTGACTCACGCATCATCGAGATGTCGCAAGGACAAAAGAAGAGCCGCATGCTCGCTTGGAGTTATATGGATGCGCAGCAACGCCGTGACTGGGGCAAGCGCCGCTGGCAAGTTAAATAGATAGGCTTTGCAATAGCGTAGCGCGATACCCGTAGCAGTCTCAATCTTAGTAATCCCACCAACTCGGAATCCCACCCCATGAATGACTACCCACTGATGACTTGGAACGAGGCCGGCAGACCCTGCTCGGCACGCTGGCGTTCTGAGCAGGGCGTAGTCCCGCCTAAGAAAGTCGAAGTCGCGGATGACACGCTCAAGGCCGATGAGGCTTATCGCCTAGCATGTGAAGGCACTTACTTCCTGTGGCGTGGTGATTTTCAAAATGCCCGCCAGTTGTTGGTGGCGATGTCGCGACGGGCAGATCGCAAACCGCGCAAGACTTCTACTGTACCCAGCGAGGCTTTCAATCTGCATCGTCAGGCACAGTCCTTACGCGCCCGTGTGTTGGGCACTATCCTTATTCCGCTGGCGGCCGACTACAGCATCCCTTTGCGTCGCGCACCAGAAGTGGCACAGGCGTGCAACGAGGTCTACGGTAAAGGCGGGATGGCGTCCGTGGTGTCGTTGCGTGAACTCTCTGGACTGATAGGCGCGCACGAATGGCGTAAGAAGGGTGTGCAGATCGCCACCTTGGACGACGAGATCATCTACCCGCATTACGGTGTGTATTCACCGGTGCGCGGCGAGTATCTGGAGTTGGTCGCCAATGCACCGTTGCCCTCTACCGAACTTGCTTTCGATATCGGTACGGGCACCGGCGTGCTGGCAGCATTGTTGGCCAAGCGCGGCGTGCAACGTGTCATCGCCACCGATCAAGATACGCGCGCACTGTTTTGTGCCAAGCAGAATCTGCAACGCTTGGGATATGCCGCTCAAGTAGAGGTGTTACAAGCCGATCTGTTTCCTGAAGGACGTGCGCCGCTTATCGTCTGTAATCCGCCCTGGATACCGGCTCGACCCAGCTCTCCCATCGAGTATGCGATATACGATCCGAGCAGCCGTATGTTGCGTGGTTTTCTGCAGGGCTTGAACGAGCATCTCGCACCGGGTGGAGAGGGTTGGCTAATCCTGTCAGATATCGCCGAGCATCTCGGCCTGCGTACGCGAGAAGAGTTGCTGGGCTGGATAAACGATGCGGGTCTGCGCGTCGCCGACAAGACGGATATCAAACCACATCACCCTAAGGTGTCTGATTGCACCGACCCTTTGCATGCTGCGCGTGCAGCCGAGACCACATCCTTGTGGCGCTTGGTGCCACTCTAAGCTGCTGAGTCGGGTACATAGATATGCTATGTTGCGCGACGTCATCTTTCATCGTTAGCGCATAGTCATGAGTTTATTTGCACTCATCGCAGCCTTGTCACTGGAGCAGTTCTTTCCGCTTGCGACGCGGGCCAGACTGTCGGCGTGGCTGCAAAGTTATCTGCACTTCTTTCACAGCCATTTCAATGCGGGTGAACATGTGCATGGCAAGATTGCATGGTTCCTTGCTGTGTTACCTTTGCTGGTCATCGTGTCGTTGGCACATTGGTTGTTATCGGAAATCCTGCCTTTTCTGGCTTGGGCCTTCGATGTGGCAATCTTGTATCTCATCATTGGTTTTCACCAGTTCAGCGACCATTACCTAGCTATACAACGCGCTTTGCGTGAGGAGAAACTGGATGAGGCGGAACGCTTACTTTCGGTTTGGCGCGGTGTGCATACTCGAGGAATAAATGCCGAAGAGATAGCACGCTTGTCCATAGAGCAGGCCTTATTGGTTTCGCAACATCGCGTGTTTGGTGTTGTCGTTTGGTTCGTGCTTTTCAGCGCACTGGGGCTAGCGGGATCGGCGGGCGCGCTACTATATCGTTTGGCGCTACATCTGCGAGCTGGCTGGCGTGAGCAAGACGATCCGTTCAGCGATTTCTCACAGCAAGCATGCGCAGTGCTGGAGTGGCTGCCCACCCGTATGTCAGCGATCACCTTCGCCATCGTTGGCAACTTCGAGGACACGCTGTATTGCTGGCGCAGTCAGGCACACAACTGGCCGGATGCAGAAGAGGGCGTATTGCTCTCGAGTGCGGCAGGCTCATTGGGCGTGCGTCTGGGCATGGACATCACTCAAGGTAAGCAACGGGTGCAGCGACCCGAACTGGGCTTGGGAGATGATGCTGACCCCGAAGCTATGCAAAGCGCGACCGGTCTAGTGTGGCGCTCGGTAGTGGTGTGGCTAATCGCGTTGCTGATGTTGAGTCTGGCCAATCTGTTGGGTTAAAGCACGCGGCACTGCGTACAATGCCGCCCATGCAAAACTCCCCTTACTCTGAACTGGATCCTGACGCGGTACTTGATGCGCTTGAGCACATCGGTATGCGTTGCGATGGTCGTTTGCTTACGCTCAATAGTTATGAGAATCGTGTCTTCCAAGTTGGCATGGAAGACGGTCCGCCCTTGGTGGCTAAATTCTATAGAGCAGCACGCTGGTCTGATGAAGCGATACTGGAGGAGCATCGATATAGCGCCTTGTTGGCGGAGCGCGAGATACCAGTGGTGTCGCCATTAAATATCGCCGGTAGCACGCTGCATAATCATCAGGGTTATCGTTATGCCCTGTTCAACAAACAGGGCGGCCGTGCACCAGAGTTGGACAGGCCAGAGACCTTGCAATGGATGGGGCGCTTCATCGCACGCATCCATGCAGTCGGCGCACTCGATACTTACCAGCACAGACCCACACTAGATATAAACAGCTTCGGCATAGAGCCCTGCGAATTTTTGCTGGCACATAATTTCATCTCTAGCGAATTGCGCGAAGTCTACAAGGGGGTAGTCGCTCATGCGTTGGACGGTGTGCGGCGCTGCTTTGATCGAGCCGGTGCGGTGCGTACCTTGCGACTACATGGCGACTGTCACGTGGGCAACGTGCTTTGGACAGAGCAGGGGCCACACTTTGTCGACTTCGACGACAGCCGTATGGGCCCCGCCATACAAGACTTGTGGATGTTGCTTTCCGGTGACCGCGCCGAACAGACACGTCAGTTCGCCGACCTGTTGATAGGCTACGAAGATTTCTATGACTTCGATACGCGCGAGATGCATCTGCTGGAAGCCCTGCGCACGCTGCGGCTGATTCACTACTCTGCTTGGATCGCACGCCGCTGGGATGATGCCGCCTTCAAGGTCGCATTTCCTTGGTTCGACTCGCAACGTTATTGGCAAGATCGCATTCTGGAATTGCGCGAACAGATCGCCTTGATGGACGAGCCGCCTTTGCCTTGCTGACCAAAAAAAATCGCCGGACAAGTCCGGCGATTTTTTTGTGATGTACGCTTACGCGTTGAGCTTGGCGTCGATCTCGTACTCGGCTGAGATCCAGTCTTGCATCTCATAACCACCAGAGAAACCGCGGCGTTCAGCGAGGTAGTAAGCTGCGTCAGCAATCATGTTGTAACGCTGTTCAGGGCTTACATGGCTAGCTTTGGCTTTAGCAGCGGGCTTCTTAGCGGCAGCTTTAGGTGCAGCCTTAGGCGCTGCTTTTTCAGCAGCAGGAGCAGCAGCTTTGGCCGTAGTCTTTGTGGCCACTTTTTTGACGGTGGCTTTTTCTGCAGGAGCAGCAGCTACGGTCTTTTTAGCGGGAGTAGCAGCGACTTTTTTGACAGCAGGTTTTTTTTCAGCAGTTGCAGTGGTAGATTTTTTAGTCGTGGTAGCCATGATGTTTCCTAAAGATATAAAGTAATGTCGTTGATAAGGTTGATATTATCACGGACTCGCTGTTTTTTGATAGTAAACCAGCAGTGTTACCATTTTGATACAGTGCCGTAGCACAAAAATCCACACTAAGGACACTCCCCATGCAAGCTCAGAATCACGAAACGATCATCGCTCAAACTCAAGATTGGCTAGAAAAGGCCGTGATCGGTTTGAACCTGTGTCCCTTTGCCAAAGCGGTGCATGTGAAGAAGCAGATACGCTATGTGGTGAGCATGTCCACCACTCCGGAAGCCTTGTTGGAAGAGCTATTAGCGGAGCTGCGCTTGTTGCAAGATACAGATGCGGAAAAAATCGACACCACCTTGCTCATACACCCCTATGTGTTCAATGACTTCTTGGACTTCAATGACTTCTTCGACACAGTAGACATGGCTGTAGCCGAGCCCGAGTTCGATGATGCATTTCAAGTTGCCACGCTGCATCCACATTACCAATTCGCTGGCACGCGTGTAGATGATATTGAGAACTACACCAACCGCTCGCCCTATCCGACATTACATCTGTTGCGCGAAGACAGTGTGGACAAAGCCGTTGATGCCTTCCCTGACGCAGATCTTATTCCAGCGCGCAATATCGAGACGATGGAAAAATTGGGGCATGAGGGCTGGGTGAAGTTAGGACTGAAAATAAAAAGCTAAATTTTCGTCCACGAAAAACACAAAAGGCACGAAAGTAAACCGTAAAACGTTTGTGTTAGTCGTTACTTTTGTTCGTGTGATTTAGTGATTTTCGTGGACAATTTTTTTTGATTGTTAAGCCTTGTTCGCGGCGATCTGTAAGAACAACTCCAAGCGTCGCGCAGTGATCTCGCCTTTGCTTACCGCAATCCGTAACGCGCAATCGGGTTCTTTCAAGTGACGACAATCTCTGAAGCGGCACTTACCTAGATAGGGCGAGAACTCTGTAAAGCCTTGTTCGATCGCGCCGAAGGTCAGGTGATGCAGGCCGAAGGCTTGCACGCCTGGGCAATCGATGACGCTGCTGCGTTCGTTCAAGCGGTACAGCTTGGCATGCGTGGTGGTGTGCTTGCCCGAATCGAGCACGGTGGAGATCTCGCGCGTGGCAGCTTGTGCGTCCGGCAGCAGGCCGTTGATGAGGGTAGATTTCCCCATGCCGGATTGACCTACCAGCACGCTGACATGGCCGTCCAATAATGCGCGCAAGGCCGACACATCCTCCAATGCAGACAACTCCAATACTCGATAGCCGATAGCGCGATAGTTGGCCAGTTGTGCGCGTGCAGCGTCAGCACCGAGGTCGCACTTGTTCAACACGATGAGCACTTCCAGATTCTGGTCGTAAGCGGCCACCAGACAACGTGCCAATAACTCATCGCTGAAGCTGGGTTCCGTTGCCACGACGATGACGATCTGTGTGACGTTGGCGGCGATCAGTTTTTGTTTGAAGGCATCGCTGCGGAACAGCAAAGACGTGCGCGGCGAGACTTTGTCTATGACCGCTTGGCCGATGTTCAAGGCACCTAAGCTCAAGCCACTCGAAGCATCGCCGGTGCGTTGCACTTCAACATGGTCGCCACACACTACATCGCTCCGCTTGCCGCGTGTTAAACAGGTGAGCATCTCACCATCGGGGAGTTTGGCCAGATATTGACGGCCGAATGCGGCGACGATCTGCGCGTGTAATGTGGCCATCAAGATTTGAACAGCGCTTCGACCTTAGCCGCGCAAATAAAGTCGTTCTCGGACAAGCCGTGGATGATGTGGGTGGTGTATTCCACCTGGCACTCTTTGTAGCTCACGGACAGTTCTGGATGATGGTCCTCGCGGTGCGAGAGCCATGCCACCGCGTTGACGAAGGCCATGGTCTGGTAATAGTCCTTGAAGCGGTAGGTCTTGCGTATGAGTCTGTCGTATTGCTGCCAGTCGTCTAGCTGTTGCAACAGGCTGTCTATCTCTGGCTGCTTAAGAGCTGGCATGTCACCGGTACATCCTTTGCAGCTCATTTGTGTCAGGTCGCTGGTTTTCATGGAGAACCTCACTTGAGGTGGTAGTAGCGGTTGAGATAAGCCGCGATATCTTGTTCATCCTTGGCGGAGAATTCTTTGTCGACGTTGCCGCCGCATCGGCCGATCTGTGCGATCAACTCACTAGCATTATGCACCTTGCTGTTGGGGCGCGTGAATATTGCGCTACCGTCGCCACCATACATATTGATGTGGCAACTGTTGCATTTGAATTGCTCGAACAAACGTTGTCCCGCTTTGGCATCGCCACCCGGGAAAGCATTGGCGGACACGGTCTCGGTCAGCGTGAGGGATAACAACAAGGCGATCATTCTCATGGCTTACTCCTAGTGTGATTGCAGCTGCGCGATGCGCACGGCAGCGGGGGGATGGGAATCGTAGAAGCGCGAATATAGCGGGTCGGGTGTCAGTGTCGAGGCATTGTCCTGATACAGCTTGACCAGCGCGTTCACCAAGTCTTGCGCATCGGTTTGCTGCGAGGCATAGGCATCCGCTTCGAACTCATGCTTGCGCGAATAAGCCGACATCACGGGGCTGAGCAAGAAACTGAACACCGGTAGCACCATGAAGAACAACAGCAATGCCACCGCAGTGGATTGTGAGCTGACGCCCAAGCCTTGATAGAACCAGTCGTTCTGCATCAACACCGCCAGCAGCCACAAGAAACCTAGGCTCATGGCGAAGGTGGTGACGATACGTTTGAGCACATGGCGATTTTTGAAGTGACCTAGCTCATGCGCTAGCACCGCTTCGATCTCGCTGATGTTCAGACGTTCCAGCAGGGTGTCGAAGAACACGATGCGCTTGCTCTTGCCGAAGCCGGTGAAGTAGGCGTTGCCGTGCGCGCTGCGTTTGCTGCCATCCATCACGAACAAGCCGCTGCTGGTGAAGCCGCAACGTTGCAACAGCGCGTTGATGCGCGCTTGCATGGCCTCGTCTTGCAGGGGCGAGAACTTATTGAACATCGGTGCGATAAAGGTCGGGTAGATGAATAAGATGAGTAGGTTGAAGCCTACCCACACCGCCCATACATACAGCCACCAATACTCGCCCATACGTCCCATCAGCCACAGTACGCCTGCTAGCAGCGGCAGTCCTAGGATGGCGCCGACCAGCATGCCTTTAAGCGCGTCTAGTACATACAACTTGAGGGTCATCTTGTTGAAGCCGTAACGCGCTTCTATGACGAAGGTGCGATACCAGTTGAACGGCGCTTCTAGCAGCGAGTTCAGCAGCAATACGCCGACTAGGACAGCCATGCCTTGTGCCAGCGGGCTGACGAACCAACCATCGCAGAGGGTGGCGACGGCCTGTATCCCGCCGCCTAGCGTGAAGGCCAGCAATATCACTGCATCGAACAGCAGACCCCACATCGAGAAGCGCGTCTTGGCACTGGTGTAGTCGGCGGCTTTTTGATGGTCGTCCAGCGTGATCTTGGCGCTGAAGGCATCGGGTACGGCATCGCGATGGGCGGCGATATGTGTCAGATGGCGGCGCGCCAGCCACAGCTTGGTGAGTGTGGATAGAATAAGTGCTGCGATGAAGATGAGTGTGAATTGCGTGGCGGTCATAGTGTGATAGCTAGCGGTGTTTACGGTAAGGCGCGTTACAATGCGCGCCGAAAAAGCATGAATGACTTGTTAACATCAAAAGGCGCGCGAATTATGGCACAAAATCAAAACTACCTTATCTGGATAGACCTAGAGATGACGGGCCTGAATCCTGATACCGATCGCATCATCGAAGCGGCTATAGTTATCACCGACGGTGACTTGAATACGATCGCCGAAGCGCCCGTACTGGTGGTGCATCAGCCTGACAGCGTGCTGGATGCGATGGACAACTGGAATAAATCTACGCACGGCAAGTCTGGTCTGATCGACAAGGTCAAGGCTTCGACACTGACCGAAGCGGATGTTGAAGCGCAGATGGTCGAATTCATGATGCAACATGTGCCGATCCGCACCTCGCCGATGTGCGGCAACTCTATCTGTCAGGACCGCCGTTTCCTAGCGCGCTCTATGCCTAAGTTCGAGGACTACTTCCATTACCGCAATCTGGATGTCAGCACCATCAAGGAACTGGCTAAGCGCTGGAAGCCGGATATGGCCAAGGGTGTGAAGAAGCATGGCAAGCATGAGGCACTGGCCGACATCTATGAATCCATAGAAGAGTTGAAACATTACCGCGAGCATTTCTTCAAGTTGTAAGATGTCAGGCGTGACAGCCTGATATACAACGAGGAGTGAGTCATGTATCAACGTATCCTGATTCCTGTCGACACCGGCAAGACCTCTGCTCGAGCACTGGCAGAAGCGCTCAAACTGGTATCGCGCGACACACAAGTGCGGCTGGTGTATGTGGTGGAAGATATCTATCCACTGGATGCCGAAGCTTTTGCATATATCGATTACACGGCGCTGCAGACTGCGGCGCGACACACCGGAGATCGTGCCTTGGAGCAGGCGGCCAAGCAGTTCAGCGAGGCGGGAGCCCAAGTGGATACTGTTGTGCTGGAAGGCAAGGGCGAACGTGTCGCAAACGTCATCGACGAGGATGCAGAACGCTGGGGTGCCGACCTCATCGTAATCGGTACCCACGGACGTACCGGCTTGAGTCGATTCTTGCTGGGGAGTATCGCGGAAGGTGTGGTGCGTGGCTCTACCGTCCCAGTGTTACTGGTGCGCACAGTCTGATGGTGTGATGTAGCCAACCGTCGCTTTTGCTTATCCGCGCGTATGTTTACGTTCCGTCTTAGGATGCTGAGCATCCTGAAAAGCGCGGCGGTAAGCGCGTAACGTCAGCTGCGCCTGACCCAAAACGGTCTGTGCCGCATAGTCACCGGTTTGTTCTGTCATGCCTGAAGCTGCACCAGTAAGCAGTTCAATGCCGCTACTGATATGACTGGCGGTATAGATATGAAACTCACCTTGTTCCACCGCTCGTATGACTTCATGGTTCAGCATCAGATGACGGCTGTTGCGCTGAGGTATCAGCACACCTTGTTTGCCATTCAGACCTGCAGCGGCGCACACACGGAAGTAGCCCTCGATCTTCTCGTTGATCCCACCCACCGGCAATATCTCACCGTGCTGATTGACTGCGCCGGTCACGGCGATACCTTGCTTCAACGGCATGCCAGACAGGGCTGAGAGCAGCACATACAGCTCCGCACAGGAGGCCGAGTCGCCTTCCACGCCGTTATATTCCTGCTCAAACACGATGGAGGCATTGAGTGCGAGCGGGGCCAGGTGGGCGAACAATGCGGACAGGTAGTGCTGCAGGATGAGCACGCCCTTGTCATGTATCGGTCCTGACATCTCGACCTCTCGCTCGATATTGACCAAGCCCTCTTCTCCTGCAAAGGTGCGCGCCGTGAGGCGCACCGGCATGCCGAAACGATAGTCGCCAAGATCGATCTGGCTTAAGCCGTTCAGTTGGCCGACCTTCTCACCTTGCACGCTGATGAGCAATTCGCCACGTATGATGGCTTCTTGCATGCGTTGTTCTGGGTAATCGTGACGCAGCGTGTGTGCCGCGTGTGCCGCGACGATATCAGTCGTCTCGACCAGAGTACCGCCTCGTGCGCGGCAGAAGGCGGCGCTCTCAGTCAGTAGCGCCTCGGTACGGGCAAAGATCGCGCTCTGGTGCGACTGGTCGTCCACTTCGCGGTGTCCATCCTCCAGCAATCGAGCCACGGCTGCTGCCGAGAAATGCGGTAGTCCGAGTTCGCGGCATTTGTGCGCAACGAATATCGCTGATGCGCGACGGGTCTCCGTATTGGCAGAAAAGCTCTCAGCGAAATCCACCTTGACGCGAAAACGGCGTGCGAACTCGGGGTCGGCTTCCTGCAGTTGGTAATATTGTTCGCGTGACCCTATCAACACGATCTTGACGTCTACATCCACCGCCTCAGGTTCTAGCGAGACCGTGGCGATAGGCGTGAACGCTTTGCCAGGTTCCTCGATCTGCAAGCGGCCACTGCGCAGCAAACGGCGCAGCTTCTCCCACAACAGTTCGTCGGACAATAGGTCGCGTAGATGTAGTAAGAGGAATCCACCATGTGCCTGATGCAGGCTACCTGCGCGTATGCGTGAGAAATCAGTCAGTAGCACCTCGTTCTCGGTCTGATACTCGACGCTGCCGAACATCGATCTGAACTGAGGGTTGTCCTCGATGATCACAGGCGCTCCGTGCAAGCCACTGTTGTCCACCACCAGATTGACCCGGTAGCGCGAAAGTACCTTGCCCAATGCCTCCTGACGGATGTCGTCATCGATGTCCATCGGCTTAAATAGTTCTAGGTTCTCCAGCACATCGTGTTCGACCTGCTCCAGATAAGCACCCAGTTTGACGGAGTCCTTGATCTGCTTCTTCAGGCTCACACGGATATCCTGCAACTCGTGTTCCAGCAAAGGTTTGACCACTTGACGACGCAAGGCTGCGAGCGCCTCGTTCATCACCCGCTCCATAGGCCGGGTCTTGTCCAGAAAACGGGTGATCTCGACGCGCAAATCCTGTTCGTCGCGTTCGATCTGGGCACGTTTTTCTTTGGGCAATGCCAGGACTTCAATCTCGGTCAGTGCGTGGCCTTTCTTGCCGCGCAGGGTGAACACCAGATGTCCTGACTCGCGATGCAGGGTGAAATTGCGTGCTTCCGCGTAGATATCGAGTTCGCCGTAGGCCTTAGCTTCCTCGTCCTTGTAGGTTTTGGTGATGCGTGCGCACTCGGCCTTGAAATCCTCGCTGTCGAGTTGCTGGGGAATCGTGGTCTGCAATGATTTCATCATCTGCAACATGTGCTGCCGCAGCAAGCGGCCTTCTCCCGCGGGTAGGCGTAAGGCGCGTGGACGTTCTGGCACATCGAAGTTGTGCAGATAACACAGGTCGGGTGGTACGGCACGACTTGCAGCTGCGTCCAGCATCGCCTGTCTGATCAGCGAGGAGCGACCGCTGCCGACCTCGCCCAATACGAATAAGTTGTAATCGGCCTGCTCCATGCCGAGACCAAAGCGGGCAGCCTGTTCGGCACGTTCCTGACCTATCCAAGGCAGGACATCTCCGACCAGTTCAGATGTGTCGGTGAAGCCCAGCGTGTCGGCTGGGATGGTGATTCTAAGTTCGGCGGGTGTCAGATGGTTGATGGACATTTCCCCTCTTCCTCACTTTGGATAGACTAAGCGTCCCCCTGATGTTAGACCCACTCGTATCTACTAGGGAAGACAAGTTGGTATTGTTGCACGCCTTATCGTAGTGTCATTGCTTCGCGCCCATCGCCAGTGCACGCAAACGGCTCTGTTCCAATTCGGCGGCATCGGCAGGCTTCAGCCAACCTTGCAAGTTGTCCATCACTAGATCGGTCAGCGCCACTATCCAATCGTTGCGCTCGTTGAGACAAGGGATGTAGTGATACTCGCCACCGCCAGCATGTTGAAAATCTTCTTTACCTTCCTGTGCGATCTCTTCCAGCGTCTCCAGACAATCTGAAGTAAAACCGGGGCAGACCACGTCCACGCGTTTGGTCTTCTGCTTGCCCAGTTCCAGCAGGGTAGCGGTGGTGTAAGGCTTGATCCATTCAGCCTTACCGAAGCGTGACTGGAAGCTCACCACATATTGTTCTTTGCTCAAACCCAGTTCTTGCGCGAGCAAACGGCCAGTCTTGTGGCATTCGCAATGGTAGGGATCGCCTTTTTCCAGCGTGTACTTGGGCACACCGTGGAAGCTCATCACCAGCTTTTCGGGGCGGCCATGCTTCATCCAATACTCGTTCACGTTCGCTGCCAACGCCTTGATGTAACCGGCATCGTCATGGAAATGTTTGATGGTGCGGATGGCTGGGGTGTTGCGCATGGTCTGCACGGCGGCGAACACGCGGTCGAACACAGTGGCTGTCGAGCTGGCCGCATATTGCGGATACATAGGCACGACCAAGATGCGCGTGCAGTTCTGCGCTTTGAGCTTTTGCATCACGCTGGCGATGGATGGATTGCCGTAACTCATGGCGTACTCGACCACGAACGGCGCCTGGGTACGCTGGCTCAGATGGCCTTCGACCAATCGTGCTTGACGCTCGGTATAGACACGCAACGGCGAGCCTTCCGGCATCCAAACGGTTGCATATTTGGCTGCAGACTTCTTAGGGCGCACATTGAGAATGATGCCGTTGAGAATGAACCACCAAACTGCTTTGGGGATCTCCACCACGCGCGGATCGCTCAAGAATTCTTTTAGATAAGGACGTACCGCTTGTGCAGTCGGGGCATCGGGTGTGCCCAAGTTGACTAGCAGGATGCCGGTTTTTTCAGGTGTGCCGTGGGCGTAGGAAGGTTCGATCTGGTAGGCCATATTGATAGTGAGTGAAGATTAAAAGATTAAAAGAATGTCCACGAAAGACACGAAAAACACGAAAAGAAGAACGCAACATGTTCAATGACTATCTCGGTTATAGCTTTTGATTTTTTCGTGCCTTTCGTGTTTTTGGTGGATAAAGGTTTTGTTCTAAGCAATAGACTGCGGTTTAGTTCTGTGAAAGGGCATTGCCCAACAGTCTAGCGGTGATATCGACTATCGGTACGATGCGTTCGTAATTCATGCGTTTAGGGCCGATCACCGCCAGCGTGCCCACTACCTGTCCATCGGCGGAATAGGGCGCTGTGATGACGCTACATGCTTCCAGAGAGGCCAAGCCGGATTCGCTGCCGACGAAGATATGGATGCCTTGTCCGTGTCGCCCCGCTTCGAGCAGATGCAATAGTTCAGTCTTCTTCTCGAACAGTGAGAACAAACCGCGCAACTGATTCATATCGGAAGAGAAGTCGGCCACATGTAGCAGATTGTGTTCGCCGCTAATGACGTAATCATCGGCCTGTTTGGCTTCCGCCGCATCTCCGGCCGCCAGCGCAGCCGTCATCAGCGCGTTCATATCGCGGTGCAGTTGTTGTAACTCGCCCTGTAGTTTTTCGCGTATCTGCGAGAAGCTGCAACCTATGTAATGCTGGTTGAGAAAGTTGCCCGCCTCAGTGAGTTGCGACTGACTGTAGTCACGTTCCATCAATAGCACGCGGTTCTCCACCTCGCCGTTAGGCATCACGATGATGAGCAGCACGCGCTTGTCGCCCAAACGCAAGAACTCGATCTGGCGCACCGTGATGGCGCTGCGTTTGGCAGTCGCCACTACGCCGGTGAAGCTAGTTAATTCGGACAAGAGGTTGGAGGCTTGCGTGATCAGACGCGAGGGATTGTCCGGCTGCAACTGGTGTTCCATATGTTGTAGGCGAGAGCGCTCTAGTGGCTGAGTGACCAACATGGTGTCTATGAACATGCGGTAAGCCAGTGCCGTCGGTACCCGTCCCGCTGAGGTGTGTGGACTGCGTATCAGCCCCAGTTCTTCCAGATCGGACATCACATTGCGTATCGTCGCGGGGCTTACATCCAATCCTGAGTATTGCAATAGCGCGCGCGAACCCAAGGGCTGGCCGTCGCTGATATAGCGTTCCACCAAGGTCTTAAGCAGGAGTTGTGCGCGGTCATTGAGCATGGCCACCGATTCTATCATCGCTGGGCGTGATGCTCAGCAAACTGCTAATGATGTTCGATCAAGTCCTTGATGTGGCACGTAGGATTTAAGCTGGGTTTAGCATAGTGCCTACGTAAAAGGAAAGGTGCTGCGCAGTCTTGGCAGATTGCTAGGTATAGCTATTTGACTACCCAAGAGCCTTCGACGATAGACCGTTCACCTGCAAAGATCTTGCCGTGAAAACGATCACCGACCCTAAGTGGACCAACCCCCTTGGGGGTACCCGTCATGATGAGATCGCCATCTTCTAGCGTCAGGAAGGTGGAGATTTCGCTCAAGATGGCGTCGGGCTTATGCAACATCAATCCAGGGTTGGCCTGTTGAATCAGAACGTCATTGATATAAAGCTCCATCCTGAGTTCGCTGATATTTCCGTCGAAGGTTACGAATTCGCTGAATACGGCAGCGTGATCAAAAGACTTGACCCGCTCCCACGGCAATCCCTTGGCTTTCAACTCGGATTGCATGGCTCTTTTGGTCAGGTCCAAACCAAATCCCACCGCAGCCAGTTTTCCCGCTAGGACTAAGAATGAGATCTCCCCTTCGAAATGAATGACATCGATCGCATGGGAAAATATCTCATTGGAAATGGCAGAGTTGGGTTTGATGAATATGACGGGTTCAGTCGGAACTTCGTTATTGAGCTCAGTGATATGAGCGACGTAGTTTCTGCCCACGCAGACGATCTTTGTAGGGCATATATCTTTTCCATCTAGACTAATGAATTTCATCCCGATACGACTCCGTGTAAGGGTAGTACTAATTGCGTATCAAGGTAAGGAATAGTGCCTATACTGTGGTTATTGCACAGAAACGCAAAGGTGGTTTTTATGAGCAACAAGATAAAGCTTATCCTCGATCAAATATCAGCGCTCGAAGATGAATTAAAAATCGCCGTCGAAGAACACCAAGAAAGCTTACGTTATCAGATAGAAGGCAAACGTATCACATTCGAGCGTGCTGTCCGTGAAGTTCACCTTAAGGTCAGGCAGGGCGTCTTCAATTGGTTTTTGACCGTCAGACCACAAAACTACCTGACCGCCCCTGTCATATACGGCATGATCGTACCGATGGTCATATTCGATCTATCTATCAGCATTTATCAGATACTTTGCTTTCCCATCTATGGGATTGCCAGAGTGCGGCGTACAAGTTATATCTTGTTCGACCATCAACATCTGGCTTACCTGAACATCATTGAGAAATTTGATTGTATGTATTGCTCATATGCGGTCGGATTGCTGGCTTATGCTCAAGAGATCACAGCACGTACCGAACAATATTTTTGCCCAATCAAACATGCCCGCAAAATATTAAGTGCTCATGCGCGTTATGCCAACTTTTTGAACTATGGCGAAGCTGATGATTTTCATATCAAGCTCGAGGAATATCGAACTGCACTGGCAAAAGAGGCCTTGCAAGCAAAAGAGTCATGAGGCGGACTTGCAGGAGGTGAGTGCGATCCATTAGTAGTTGAGTCCTGCAGATTAGGGATTTTATTATCATCTGCTTGTCCGCAGCCATTCACTGCCGCTAACGTGCTTAGTGTTAACCGAGATAAGTCATCGCTTACGTTTGACAAACACCTGTTTGAAAACTACATTGCACCTCCCCCCAAGCTTAGTCATCACTGCCATGCGATCAGTCTTTCCTCTAGCTTTCCTCGCCCTCGTACTTTCTGCGTGTAGCAAAGAGGCTCCCCCACCGCAGGTGGGCGAACGTCCGGCCTTGACCCAAGTGGTTGGTGCACAAGCAGGTACAGGGCCTTATAGCTATAGCGGCGAGATACGCGCGCGACATGAAGTGGCGATGGGCTTCCGTATCGGCGGCAAGGTCACGCAGCGTCTGGTGGATGCCGGGGCGCGCGTCAAAGCGGGGCAGGTGTTGGCGCGCTTGGATGGTGCGGATGCAGGGCTGCAAGTCGGGGCGGCGGATGCGCAATACCAGTTGGCTCTGGCCGAGGTGAAGCGCTATCGCTTGTTGGTCAGCAAGAACTTCGTCAGTCAGTCCGCATTGGATACCAAAGAAGCGGCGCTCAAGGCTTTGAGCGCGCAAGCCGGCCTAGCTGGAAATCTATCTTCTTATACGAGCTTGGTCGCCGATAAGGCCGGCATCGTCACGGCCACGTTGGCCGAAGCAGGGCAAGTGGTTGCCGCAGGGCAATCGGTGCTGCGGGTGGCGCAGGACGGTGAGCGTGAAGTCGCTATCGCGATTCCCGAGAGCCAATATGTAGGCATCAAGGTCGGCATGAAAGCGGAGGTGGTGCTGTGGTCTGAGCTGGGTGAGGACAAGGTGCGCAGCGGTCAGGTGCGCGAACTCTCGCCTGCCGCTGATACGGTGAGCCGCACCTATGCGGCACGAATCGCGCTGGATGATGACAACGCGCCCTTGGGCATGACCGCGCAAGTGCGCTTGGCAACAGCCTCACACGCCCAGTCCAGCGCCGAACTGGTGGTACCACTTTCAGCATTGTTCCAGCAAGGCGAACAGATCGCACTCTGGATAGTCGCACCCGATCACAGCGTCAGTCTGCGTCCAGTGCAGATTGCCTCCTACCGCGACGATGGTGCGGTGATACGCAGTGGGATAGTGGCCGGCGAACGTATCGTCAGCGCTGGCGTACACAAGCTCTACGCGGGTGAGAAGATTAAAGCGATAGAAGCACGTGCGGCGGAAGCTTCGCGATGAAGGGCCCCAATCTATCCGCTTGGGCGCTCAAGCACCAGCAGATGGTGGTCTATCTGATTGTGGTACTGACCTTCGCAGGAATCATCTCCTATCTCAATCTGGGCCGTGCCGAAGATCCTGATTTCACCTTCAAGGTGATGGTGGTGCGTACGCTGTGGCCGGGCGCGACTGCCCAGCAAGTGGAGCGCGAACTCACCGAGCGTATCGAAAAGAAAGTGCAGGAAACCCCTTGGGTGGACGTGGTGCGTTCTGCTTCCAAGCCCGGCGAGTCCCTGGTGTTCATTATCCTCAAGGACTACACGCCCAAGAAAGATGTGCCCGAAGCTTGGTATCAGGTGCGCAAGAAGCTCAACGATATCCAACTTACTTTACCCGCTGGGGTGATCGGCCCTTTCCCGAATGACGAGTTCGGCGATATCGACATCAATATCTTCGCCCTGACCGGCGACGGTTTCGATTTGCCCGCCTTGCGCCGTTACGCCGACCGTATCGCGTTGGACTTGAAACAGGTGCCGGATGTGAAGCGTGTCGAGCTGATAGGCGTGCAGGATGAGAAGGTCTATATCGATATTGCGCCGCAACGCTTGGCCAGTCTGGGCGTGACACCGACACAGATAGCCGAGGCCCTGCAGAAGCAGAACAGCGTGCATCCTTCAGGACAGATAGAGACGGATAGTGATCGCATCCGCATGCGCGTCAGCGGTGAGTTCGATAGCGTGGCGCAGATACGTAATGCCGACCTGCTGGTAAACGGCCAGCATCTGCGTCTGGGCGATATCGCCAAAGTGACACGCGGTCTAGCTGATCCACCCAGCCCGCGTATGCGTGTGGAAGGTCAACCTGCGATAGGATTGGGCGTGGTGATGGAGAAGGGCGGCAACGTCATCGATCTAGGAGAGCATCTCAAGATCGCGATGCAACAGGAACAGGCGCTATTGCCGGTGGGTGTGGATGTGCATGTTGTAGCCAACCAACCTGAGGTTGTGCATGGCTCTATCCATCTGTTCGAGAGTTCTCTGACCGAGGCTATCCTCATCGTTTTGGCGGTGTCCTTCCTCAGTCTAGGCTGGCGTACTGGCACGGTGGTGGCGCTGTCGATCCCACTGGTGCTGATGATCACCTTCTTTATGATGAAGATCTTCGGCATCGATCTACAGCGCATCTCTTTGGGCGCACTGGTTATTGCGTTGGGCTTGCTGGTGGATGATGCCATCATCGCGGTGGAGATGATGGTGGTGAAAATGGAGCAGGGCTGGGACCGCTTCAAGGCTGCCACCTACGCCTATACTTCGACGGCTTTCCCTATGCTGACCGGCACGCTTATCACCGCAGCCGCGTTCACCCCGGTGGGTTTCTCCAAATCGGCCGCCAGCGAATACACCTTCTCTATCTTCGCAGTGGTCACCATCGCCTTGCTCACTTCATGGGTAGTGGCTGTGGTGTTCACGCCCTATCTAGGCTACAAGCTGCTAGACCCAAAGAAGCTTATCGCGCAGGCGCAGAAACATGGGGCGGACATCTATGACACACCTTTTTATCGCCGCTTCCGGCGTTTACTGGAAGGCTGTCTGCGCCATCGCTGGAAGGTCATCATCGCCACGGTGTTGATCTTCGTCGTGTCCATGGTGCTGTTTGGTAAGTTCGTGCAGAAGCAGTTCTTCCCCAGTGCCAGTCGCTTGGAGTTAATGGTGGATGTATGGTTGCCACAAGGTGCGGCGCTCAAAGCTACTGAAGCGGAAGTGAAGCGCATCGAGCAGTTGGTGGCCAAAGACGACGGTATCGCGTCTTACTCTTCCTATATAGGCAACGGCGCACCGCGCTATTTCTTGTCGCTGGATCAGCAGTTGTTCGCGGATAATTTCGGTCAGTTCGTGCTCATCACCAAGGGACTGAAAGAGCGCGAAGAGGTCAAGAAGCGTTTAGAAGCGCAGTTCGCCGACAGCGAATTCGCACCTATACGTGTGCGTGTGGTGCGACTGGAGAACGGCCCTCCCACGGGCTATCCCGTGCAGTTCCGCGTGATGGGTGAAGACCTCGCGGTGATACGTTCGGTATCCGAACAGGTCGCTGCTTTGATGCGTGCCGATACGCATCTGCAGAACGTGAACTTCGATTGGAACGAGCGTATCAAGAGTGTGCGCGTGGTGGTGGATCAGGCCCGCGCCCGTGAGCTGGGCACCTCTAGCCAGGAAATTTCACAAGCGCTTCAAGCTTGGATGGGTGGCGTGGCGCTGACGCAGTATCGCGAGGGTGATCAACTCATCGATGTGGTGTGGCGCGGTGGTGCGGCCGATGTGCAGTCGCTCAACCGCTTGCCGGAATTGGACATCCCTTTGCCCGGCGGTCGTCATGTGCCTTTGGCGCAGCTCGCCAAACTGCAACCCATACAAGAAGAGGGCATCGTGTGGCGGCGCAATCGACTACCAACGCTGACGGTGCGGGCTGACATGGCGGATAGCACCCAGCCTGCTACGGCCTCCGCCTCTATGAATGTGAAGCTCGCCGATATCCGCGCCCAACTGCCAGCTGGTTACCGCATCGAGACTGGCGGCAGCGTAGAGGAATCAGCCAAGGGTGAGACCGCAATCGCGGCAGTGATGCCGTTGATGTTGGTTGGTGTCATCACCTTGTTGATGATCCAGTTGCAGAGCATACGGCGTACGGTGATGGTGCTGCTCACCGCGCCGCTGGGTTTGATCGGTGTGGCGCTGGCGCTGCTGATCTTCCAAGTCCCGTTTGGCTTCGTCGCTAATCTAGGCTTCATCGCGCTGGCGGGGATGATCATGCGTAACTCGGTGATCTTGGTGGACCAGATTCGGCAAGACGAAGAGGAGGGCAAGTCACAGTGGGAAGCCATCATCGGCTCCACGGTGCGCCGCTTCCGGCCTATCGTGTTGACCGCATCCGCCGCGATACTGGCGATGATCCCACTCACCCGTCAGGTGTTCTGGGGGCCGATGGCAGTGACCATCATGGGTGGATTGGTCGTAGCGACATTGCTGACTTGTCTGTTCTTGCCAGCGTTGTATGCTGCTTGGTACAAAGTTAGAGAACATCAAGGGAGATAGTCTTGTCCGGTTTTAGGCAGTCTACGTTCTCGCGCCATCTGCTCTGGCTGATCCTCACGTTCGGCGTGTCGGTCACGGTGTTCGTGCTGTATGCCACTTCCGAGAAGCGCATAGACCGAGCCCATGAGCAGCGCCAACTGTCTTTCCGATTGTGCGAAGAGTTGCATGACTCGTCTGATGACCTGACACGTATGGTGCGCACCTACGTGGTGACCGGCAATCCACTGTTCAAGAAGCACTATCAAGAGATACTGGATATCCGGAATGGTTTCGCCGCTAGGCCTAAGGAGTATGAGGCCCTCTATTGGGAACTAGTGCTGGAAGACGATGTGCGTCCGCGACCTGCTGATGGTGAGCGAGTGGCGATACTAGAACGGATGCGCCGTGCTGGTTTTACCGCCCAGGAGTTCGCGCGTCTCGAAACAGCCAAAGCCAATTCCGATGCGCTCAGCAAGATAGAGGTCGAGGCGATGCGCTTGAGTGAGCGTGGCGGCTTGGATGCCGAAGCGCAACGTAGGCGTGCAACGCTGATGTTATATAGCCCTGAATATCATCATGCCAAAGCCGAGATTATGCGGCCGATACAGGAAGTCTATGACAGCGTTGAGAGCCGTACTCTAGCTGCAGTCCATGAGGCCGAGCAACGTGCCTTGCAGATGCTGATATTGATGTTCGCCTTGATCTTGATACTGATGTTCGTCATGTGGCGTACCTATCGCGCCCTGCGCGACACATTAGGGGGCAGCGTGGAGGAAGTGCGCTATCGCATCGAACGTATCGCTGCCGGCGACCTTGCTCGCGATACGGCGAGTGCCACGCCTAAGCAGAACACTGTGGCAGCTTGGTTGTTAGAGATGCAGAACAAGTTGTACGACGGGCAGCACGAGCAACGCCAATTGACCAAACGCTTAGCAGCTGAGAAAGAGCGCGCTCAAGTCACCTTGTCCTGCATAGGTGACGCAGTCATCACCACCGATGCGCAAGGAAATGTTGCTTTCATGAATCTGGTCGCGATCCGATTGACCGGCCACACTCTAGCAGAAGCCATGGGGCAACCTTTGACCGCCGTGTTCAAGATCATCCATGAGGCGACACGCCAGACGTTGGAGAACCCAGTAGAGAAGGCGATTCGGCTGGGCAAGACCATGGTGATGGGCAGCCATACCGTGTTGATCTCGCGCGACAGAACCGAATACAACATCGAAGATTCGGCCGCGCCTATCTTCCTTGAGAGTGGCGAGTTGATCGGTTGCGTGCTGGTGTTCCATGACGTCACCGAAAAGCATAGATTGTTAAGTGATGTACGTTGGCAGGCCGGGCACGACGTGCTGACCGGTCTACCCAACCGAGCCTTACTAGCAGACCGTTTCGATCGGGCACTGCTACATGCGCAGCGTCAAGAAGAGCGCTTAGTGGTGTGCCTGCTGGACTTAGATGACTTTAAACCAGTCAATGATTTGCACGGCCATGTGGTCGGTGATCAATTGCTGGTCGAGGCAGCAGAAAGACTCACCGCACTGTTGCGTGCCGAGGATACAGTGGCACGTATGGGCGGGGATGAATTCGCACTGCTGTTGGGCGGAGTGCATACACTGGAAGAGGCACGCCTGACTTTGCAGCGTTTGATTGCGGCCATGGTTGAACCCTATTTCATCGACGGCAACACCATCATGGTCTCGGCCAGCATAGGAGCAGTGGTTTATCCCGATGACGATGCGGATTCAGACACACTGTTGCGCCACGCCGATCAGGCGATGTATGCGGCCAAACAATCCGGTCGCAATCGTTTCCATTTCTTCGATGTGCTTCAAGACAAAGAGATACAAGACACCCATCAGCAGATTGAGGAATTGAGCACCTCGCTAGCTAATCACCAGTTACGTCTGCTTTACCAACCCAAGGTGGATATGCGCAGTGGAGCGATTGCCGGTATAGAGGCTTTGCTACGTTGGCAGCATCCGAAGCGTGGCTTATTGCTGCCTAGCGACTTCTTGCGCGTGGCGGAGGATACCGATCTAATCGTGGCGATAGGGGAGTGGGTGATCGAGCAAGCGCTGCATCAGATCGCAGCCTGGCGTGAGCAAGGTAAAGACTGGCTGGTGAGCGTGAACATCTCGGCGCGTCACTTCCGCAATCCAGACTTCGCAGAACAACTCAAAGTCATCCTCAAACGTCATCGCGAAGTTCCGCCGCAATACCTGCGCATCGAGATATTGGAATCAGTCGCGGTGAAGAACCTCGAGCAGATCAGGCAGACCATACTGCAATGCCAAGACTTGGGCGTGAGTTTTGCGTTGGATGATTTTGGTACCGGCTACTCCTCGCTCAGTTATCTTAAGCATCTGCCGGTCGAGGTGCTCAAGATAGACCAATCCTTTGTGCGCGACATGCTGGAGGACAGAGAAGATCTGGCGCTGGTAGAAGCCATTATCAGTCTGGCAAAAGTGTTCAAGTGTCAGGTGATTGCGGAAGGGGTGGAGACCGTGGAGCAGGGCACATTGCTGATGCGACTGGGTTGCGATGTGGTGCAGGGCTATGCCATCGCACATCCCATGCCCGCTGCAGATGTGCCGGCATGGAGCGAACGTTATGTGCCGGAAGCCGAGTGGCTTATGTGGACAGATTTGCAATGGCCTTTACAGGACATCCCCTTGATGGTGGCTGCGCATGAACATATCAAATGGGTAGAGAGCATCGCCGCCGCACTTGATAATGCCGAAACACGTATCAATACGGATAAGTTGTTGGATCATCACGGTTGCCGCTTTGGCGAGTGGTATGACGGCGAGGGAGGTACGCGTTATGCACATCTGCCTGAATTCGCCCAAGTACAGGCTGTGCACATGCAAGTGCACAGGCTAGGAGTGGAAGTCATCTTGATGCGCGACGCGGGGGATATGGTCGCCGCACGTGGTCTGCTATCGGAACTACATGCCTGCAAAGACAGCATCCTGTCTGAACTGAGCCTGCTGCAAGTAGCCCTGAGCAAGGCCCAGCGCGGCGCATTGCCTCAAGATAAAAGGTTACCCAAGAGCTGATCGTTTCCTCAAGTGAGGTGGTTACCGAAGAAGTTTGAAGATAGCTCTCAGCTTACGCTGAATCTGCCTGTGGACCAGGAAGGGATTGAGCGATTTGATTTGTGCCGATAGCTTTTCTTTGGTGTCTTGCGGTACATCGGGATGGTCGAGTACACGTTGGGCGGGCGTGATTGGCTGACTGTGATTCCTAACCCATT
>JAQTTY010000030.1 GCA_028710525.1 Gallionella sp.
AGTCCGATATAGGAAAAATAGGCTACTGGCATGAGACGGGAATCGCGCTTTAGACGTGAGTAGGCGAAAAGCAGCGCGTATAAGGCGCCCAGCATGATTACCATTGCTGCAGAGAAGAATATGGTGAAGAAATTAGCGAGACTGGCTGGTTCTATCATGATGGACTGGCTTTCCTTGAGCTTATTCACGCAATTTCCTAAAGGCGCTTAATGATTCATTACTGAGGAATATATACCTGCTATCCGTAACATTCAACAAAAATGAATGTATTATGCAAACCTTCATGCATACCAGAATACGTGTGTGTCGTACGTTTTAGGCGGGGCACCTGTTTGGCAAATGCAATCGACGGATTTTTTGGGGAAAAGACTGTATGCAACTCAATCTCTCTACTGACATCGCCCTGCGCACCCTGATCTATTTGGGAAAGAAGAATGAAGCGGTGACCATCTCTGAAGTCTCGGAGGCTTTCGATATTTCAAAGACGCATCTGATGAAAGTCGTGATGGCCTTGGTGGCAGCGAATGTGATCATCAGCGAGCGCGGTCGCAATGGAGGCATACGACTTGCACTCGACGCGAAAGACATCTCGGTGGGAGCTGTAGTGCGTTTGATGGAAAACAATCTGGCGTTGGTCGTGTGCATGAAAGAAGGCGCGACGAATGACGTGTGCCCACTGATGCCAAAATGCAGACTCAGGAAACTTTTCTTCAGTGCACAGAACGCCTTCTTGGCAACGCTGGATGGGAGCACTCTGGCCGACATAATGTGAATATCAATGTCGGATCGACGAAACACACAACTAAGGAGATACAAATGTCACACGACTGCTCAAGCACGATCAACCCAGACATGCGCTACCCATTCGACGCACGTGGCGTAGCAAAACGCTTCCGCCATGCGGCCATTTTTGGCGCGTTGGATTCATTACATGTCGGCGAGACGATGTGCTTCGTCAACGACCATGATCCGCTACCATTGTTGGCACAATTGCAACAACGCTATGGTGCTGGCATCGCAATCAATTATGTCGCCCGCGAGCCAGGCAATATCGCTATCGACTTCACCCGCAAGTAAAACGCGTCTTGCGGCATCACGAAGTTAGCTGATGCCGCCACGATTACCCCATGAAAAGAAGCACGGCTCTGCAACCACTGTCGCGAGAACATCACTCTGCGCTCAAGTTGGCGAAGGGTTGCCAACGTGCAGTCCTTGCAAGGGATGAAGCGATATTGGACATGGCTTGCAGGCACGCACTGCAAGTATATGCAGACGAATTGGCGGCGCACTTCCTATTCGAGGAGCAAACGCTGTTGCCGCTGCTGACTGGCACACCGGAGCAATCGTTGGCGGAACGCACTGTGTCCGAGCATAGACATTTGCATGCCTTGCTGGATGGGGTGGGACGTAACGACGCAGATGCGCTGCAGCGCTTTGGTATAGGCTTGGCAGCACATGTACGTTTCGAAGAACGCGAACTGTTTCCCGCACTGGAAATAAAATTGGACGAACGGAACTACGGAATAAAGACATGAGTAGATACACATCGCATCCTGTATGGCTGGTTGGTTTTCGCCCTTTCTTTATCTTTGCAATGTTGGCCGGGATGATATTGCCGGCATTGTGGGTGGCTATTTATACAGGGAAGGTTGCGGCCCCTGCTCATGGTTTTAGCGCGATGCAGTGGCATGCCCACGAAATGTTTTTCGGCTTCGGCTGGGCGGTGCTGGGCGGTTTCCTGCTGACCGCTACTAAGAATTGGGTTCAGGTGCGGGGATACCATGGATGGATGTTGATGTTCTTGGCTGCAGCTTGGTTGTTCGAACGGGTCGGAATGTGGTTCGAGGGCGTATGGCCTGATGCGCTCTTTTATATATCGAACAATTTATTCCTTGGAAGTATCGTGGCCGCGTTGTTGTGGACACTGATACGCAACCGCAGGACTGATACATATCGCGACAACTTTCTATTCCTGCTCATCCTCCCCTTGTTTCTACTGACCAAACATCTGATGCTTAGTGCCGATTATGCGCAGATAGGCAACAGCATGGCGGTCGGGCTTTTTCGCGTGGCGATCCTTGTTATGCTGGAACGTACCCTCTCGGCCTTTATGAAGGCGGCGTTCCAGGTAGAGTTGCTAAAAAATATTAAATTGAACATGGCCATCAAGTTGCTAGCGGTATCGATGGTGATATCCAGCCTGATGACCGTGCAGTTGGCAGCTGCTGGAGCACTGTTACTAGCAGTCCTCTTGGCAGTTCGTCTGGCCTATTGGCAGCCACGGCTGGCAATGCGGCGGCTAGATATAGCCATCATGTACTTGGGCTACTTAGCCGTCGTCACTCAATTACTGATAGAAAGCTTTAGATTGACCGGCCATTTCTCAGTATCAGCCTCATGGTCTATCCACGTTTTCACGCTGGGGGCGATGGGCTTGATCATCCCTGCCATGCTGGTCCGGATCGGAAAAGGTCATACCGGTAGAAAGGTAAATTTCGACAGCTTGGATAAGTCCGCACTTTATTTAATGATGGTGGCCTTTGTATTCCGCATCCTCGCGCCATTGTTCTATCCGATAAACTACTCAATATGGGTAACATTCGCCGCAGCATGTTGGTTCGCTTGCTTCACATTGATGGCTAGTCGCTATATTCCGATGTTGATGCAACCGCGTGTTGATGGAAAAGCGCATTAAGGAATTAGTAATCCAATCCAACATTCAAGATCTCGTCGCAATTGGAATGAATAACTTATACTTTATAATCAATGACCTGAATCATGATATGGAATAATGGGTGCTGCAACGACTGTTACGTTAAGGTTTAACAATTGAGAAAAAGTTGGAATCATTATGAGTGACTGGTTCGTAAAAAATCTCGGTGATGCAATGCTGGCGGGCGGGCCATTAACCCAAATTGAAGAACTCTTTTTATCTGTGTACGCAAAAGTCGACACTCCTGAGAAAGCAGCGGTATTCATCAAGCACGAATCAGAAGGGCGTCTCCATTGTGAGGTTTATGCTTATTTTTCACCTGGAGCAGTAGCTTTGGCGAAAATGGTGGATGCTGATAAGTGCAAACAACCGTCGCAAGTTGGTCTAAGTATGCTTATTGGAGTTGAAGATGCATGGCAAGAACCTTCCCCGGGACTCGACAAATAATCTTCGAAAAGCGTGATCAAATTGATTTGCTTTGCTTTGCAGTGAGCTAAAGAGATATCCCATTAAATAGCAGCTCCAAAATTAAGATAGCAGCTATCTACCAATGGAAGCTATATCTGGCTGGTTTGGATCCCATAGCTGTCATTGAGTCATCTAGTTGCCACTGGCAGTTATGG
>JAQTTY010000003.1 GCA_028710525.1 Gallionella sp.
TGGTGAATGAGGCGGATTGCCTCAGTTACCAAGTTAGGGAAACAGAACCGCTGTTTCAACACCATCGATCAAACACTGCAAGGAGTTCGGAGCACAACTACCGCGAAGCGGTTTAGTCCATGGCCGATTACCTGCCTCTCTCTTAATCTACTGCTGCAGTCGATGTGTGGCTATATTTGTTTTGACCACCACCTACCAAGCTTCAGGCAACTCACTCCATTCAGTCGTGTAGTTAGGCGACTTGCTCTCTCTGCGCATGGCCCAGCGTTTGTTGGTACCAGAAGCTGCAATGGTCAAAGTGCCCTTCCCCATCTTCTGATTGATCCTGTCCATGATCTGCATCAGGTGGTCGGTCTTGACCTGCTCTTCAGGTTCATCGAACAAGGTGGGCTGGACTGACAACTTTGGTTGCAATGCCATTAACAGCACGCCGGTCTTCTTGTAACGATATCCGGGACGGTACATCTGTCTTAATCCCTGCAAGGATGCTTTGATTAGCTTGTTAGTGTCATCGCTTGGTTGTCCCAAGGGCACGACCCGTGAGTTGTGATATTGCGGTTCGCTCTCACTGAACGGATTGGTCATGACATGTACACACAGACTCGATGCGACTGAGCCATCCTGACGGAGCTTCTCAGCAGCGAGCGTGGTGAAGTAGGCGACTGACTCCTCAAGTTCATCCAGCGTTGTCACCGGCATCCCAAAAGAACGGGAGACCATGATTTGCTGCCTAGGGGTACCGGCATCTTCAAGCTCGATGCAAGAAATGCCGTTAAGCTCTTTGACGGTCCGCTCTACGACGATGGAGAACTGCTGTCGTATCCAGTCTGAGTCCGCACAGCGCAGATCTTCGACGGTCTCAATGCCCATAACACCGAGTTTCTCGGTGATGCGCCTCCCTACTCCCCATATATCCCCTACTGGTATACGACTGAACAAAGCACTGAGCTCTGTATCAGTGAGTCGCCCAAAGTCACAGACACCATCTTCGCCTGCGTATGACTTCTTGGCACAGTGGTTAGCCAACTTGGCGAGCGTCTTACTCTCTGCGATACCTACACATACTGGTATTCCTACGCCCTGCTTCACCGCCCTTCTGATGGTCTGTCCATAGGACAGCAAGGTACTTGGTTCAAAACCAGCCAGATCCAGAAAGCACTCATCAATGGAGTAGACCTCCTGCTTCGGGGAAAAGTTAGAGAGGATGGACATGACCCTGGCTGAGAGGTCACCATACAAGGTGTAGTTGCTTGAGTAGGCGATGATGCCATGCCGTTTGGCTAGGTCTTTCATCTTGAACCAAGGTTCGCCCATCTTGACGCCTAGGGCTTTGACCTCTGCCGAACGGGCAACTGCACACCCATCGTTATTCGACAGTACAACAACTGGTCGGCCTTCGAGCTTGGGATTAAACACCCGTTCACAAGAGACGTAGAAGTTGTTGCAGTCAACGAGAGCGATGGGCACGGCTCAGCCCTTATGGAAGGTCTTTACTGTGGAGGTAACAACACCCCACACCTGCAGCTCCTGCCCTTCTTGAAGCTCTATATCCTTAAAGCGGTGATTCTCTGGTTTGAGGATGATGCGACTCCCCTGCTTGATCAGTCGCTTTACGGTCAGATCACCATCCAGCACTGCGATGACGATATCGCCAGAGGATGGCGTGAGAGATTTATCAACGATAAGTAGATCGTTATCGAATATCCCAGCCCCGACCATGCTGTTTCCTTTTGCACGAACGAAAAAGGTGGAGTCCTTATGGTGGATCAGGTGCTCGTCTAAGCTCAAACGTCCTTCTATGTAGTCATCGGCAGGCGAAGGAAATCCAGCGGCCACCTTGTAGCTGAACAATGGAAGGTGGATGGGTTTAAAACTAAGTGCGGGAAGTTGGATGCGTGGTTGCTGCATGATATTGAACGATCTGAGTGAGCGTTTGAATCATGCTACAGAACGAACGTTCTTTAGTCAATTCTACTATTAATGAACTTCACTCGGTTTCGTGGACACCGATCCATATTTGCTCAATTCCCTTTCAATTGACTAATTATATAGCTCATTTTTTAATTTACATATCACATCTGCCAATATACAAAAGTAAACCAACGGGCATGGCTGATGGAGAGTCTTACAGGTTCTCGGCCTTATGTATCGCTCCACATAAGGCCGAAAGTGACATTTCTGATGGAGGTTCGCTAGTAACAACCTGCTTCAGCACGACTGCTTGTTTTTAATGAACATTAAAAACTGAACCAGGACTACCTTTGACTTAATTCCATTTTTCTTGAATGCAGTAAAGACCACTGTGTTACTTGTAAATACATGCTCTTCGAATTCACTCAGCAATTCCTTTTGTTTTGACTCACTAAGAGACTCGAAATATTTTAAAACCCGCTCTATGTCTTCAGTTATTTCTAATGATTTCATTTCCTTAGCCTTCATTTCTGCCTCCAATATCTGCTTTTCAACCTCACGTTCTGATTCAATCTTTATATAGTTGCGCCAAGCTACTAAAGTGTTGATATCTTCTTGATTAGCACCTGTAGGACAAGAGCCAATTCTTGTCCTAATCGCACGTCTTAATCCCCCCTCACTCTTGATTATATTTCCACTTTTTTTATAGGCCCAGATGGCAGCATCAACCAAATCATTAATTTCAGAATCAAGCTGGTTGGTGGTGCTTTTAAATGCAACCCCGTCCCCTTGGAGAACCTTAGTATCTGAACTTCCGATTTTCGGATTATCCGAAGGTCGAGAATTCCGGCCTTCGGTGGACTCACTAGTAACCTTTCGAGTAGCTAATGGTGATGCGACTGCCCATAGCTGAGGTGTAACTAATATCCAGCGTTTGCCAGCCATCCTGCCTTTTGCATTACGAATTGGCTCTGAGCGCATTGCACCCACCTTCTCTAGCTCCCTCAGCAACGTCCGGATCGCATCCCTCCCCTTGGGTGACATCAAAGCCAAATGAGCAGAATTTGTCTTCCACCCAGTTGGTAAATCCCACAAAAATGAAAAAAGTCCCCGGGCACCAAAACTTAACCGCGCATCTCGAAGCAATGCGCGATGCAAGGGCTTCGAATAACAAATTTCACCCTCTCTCTGTATTTCAATACCGCCAGTCATGACTCACCGCCAACGACGCGAACACTCTTGGCTGAAGGCGATCCTGCCAACAACATGTCAGCAAGTAATGGTATTGGTGGAGGGTAGCGTACCTGCTTAGTTTCTTTGTACTCTTCACTCAAAGAGTGGCGCGCAAATGCTCTCAAAGTAGATGGTAGCCAATCAAGCACAACCTCAGTACACCAGATTTTTTTTCCTCCACAAATTTCATGCGGCGGCAAAGATTGAGGTTTGCGACTAATGTCTCGAAGTATTGTTTTCTCTGTTTTATAAGTGATAAGAGAAAGCAGTCTGGCCAAAGCTTTGGCATTTAAAGTGTAAGGGAAATTGTTCATTGATCTCCCCCCTGATTCGCCCCACGCCGCTTACCTGGGCCACGTTGGCCCCTCTTTCTTTTCAATTCCAAATCATTCACGCCAACATTTTCAGCTCTAACTGAAGTGCTCAAAGAATTGGAACCTGAAAGGAATGTAGCAAGATCAGCAAGCCTGACCATGTTTGTGCCCATTATTTTTTCTGTGGGTACAGGAAAGTGATCACGATGAATTGCAGTGCGCACAGCTGCGGAACTCATGCCCGGTTTTATTTCCTGGGCTGCTGCATCAGCGGGAATTACATAACTTGAAAACTTGATTACCAGCTTGTCAAAAATCGACAAGCGAATTTGTTCATTCTGTTGTGTTGACATGATTGCCTCTAATGCTCATGTCGCGCGTGACGTGCTGCGACTTGTGCGGCGAGGCTGGGTACTATGTGCCCTTGTGGTGTGGTGGCCTCGCGCTACGCGAGGCGAGTACGAGGAGGTGAAGTAGGAACAGGAAGAAAAGCGGGGTGATGAATCTCTGTAAAACAAGCAACTCTAAAAGAATGCGATGTCGAAAATTCAGCGGCACTAAAAATTGAAACGATGGCAAATGCAAAACCGTACACACACATGCCAAGGAAAAAAACTGGCAATGCGGACAGCAACCCAATTTCCAAACCGAACAATAAGTCGCCAGCTAAATTGTGCCCAAAGTGCACAGCCAAAAACATGCCGCCTACCAGACAAAACACGACACCAAAAGTCGATAGCTTCAAGAAGAAACTTCTCCACTCAAGGACATTGGATCTAAGATTTTTTAGGTAGGAATTAGAATGCATGGCGCATTCTGTCACACACCGTAATAAACAGCAATGTGCTAGATATTCAGCGTTTGATATTTACTTTATGGAGGAATTGCTTAGATACAGGCTATCATTTGTGTCCCGTTTGTGTCCGTAAAATTGTAATTACGAGACACAAACAGCAGAAACAAGACACGTTCTGAAACATTAAGAAACTATAACTACGTGTTTCTTAATAACTTATTTGGGGTGGCTGATGGGGCTCGAACCCACGACAACAGGAATCACAATCCTGGACTCTACCAACTGAGCTACAGCCACCATTGAAGCTTTGCTGACAGACACTGGCGTGCCCGACAGGAATCGAACCTGTAACCCCCAGCTTAGAAGGCTGGTGCTCTATCCGGTTGAGCTACGGGCACAAATTCTTGGTGCCAAATGAATACTACTAGCACTTGGGAAAACTACTAAACCTGGTCGGGGTGGAGAGATTCGAACTCCCGACATCCTGCTCCCAAAGCAGGCGCGCTACCAGGCTACGCTACACCCCGAAGGCTGCGCATTATATAGATGTCAGCCGGTAATGCAATTAATTTTTACAGAAACTTCCAGATTATTTTAGCTGCGGCATGGCACGCATCAAATAGTAGCCCATGGACCACAAAGTCAGCAGAGCAGCAAGGTATAAAAGTAGCTCGCCGACCACCTGACAATCGATGCCGAACAGTGCCTCGTGATAGAGCAGCAACAATAATGCGAGCATCTGAAATGTCGTCTTGATCTTACCCAACATCGATACCGCGATGCTCTTGCTCGCACCAACTTTCGCCATCCATTCACGCAAAGCAGAGATGGTGATCTCTCGACCGATGATGATGAAGGCGATCAGTGCATCGGCACGCCCCAGCTTGACGAGTATGAGTAAAGCAGCTGCCACCATCAATTTATCTGCAACCGGATCCAAGAAAGCGCCAAAGGCAGAGGTCTGATTCAAACGGCGGGCAAGATATCCATCCAACCAATCAGTCAGTGCAGCCAACAGGAAAACGCTGGTCGCGAACAGATTCTTATTGTGTGCACTGATGGTGTGATCGGACAGATAGAACACAGCAACGAAAACTGGAATCAGGAATATTCTCATCCAGGTGAGCAGATTGGGTATATTGATTTGCATAAAGTTATCGCATGACTATATCGGTGATATCGACCGACATTCTACTAGTCCTGACCTTGCAGCATGCACCGCAAACTAAAATTCTTTTGCGATTCGTGCCAACTCAGTGCTGGTGTAGCTGCTGATAGATGGTTTCTGCCAAGGCCTTGCTGATACCTTCGACCTGACAGAGTTGTTCGACGCTGGCCTGCTGTATCTCGCGCAAACCACCGAAATGTGTGAGTAGATTGCGGCGGCGTTTATCCCCTACCCCACTGATCTCCGCCAGACTCGACACCGTGCGCGCCTTACCACGCTTGGCGCGATGACCTGTGATGGCGAAGCGATGGGCTTCATCACGCACTTGCTGAATGAGGTGCAAGGCGGGGTTGTCACTGGATAGGCGTATCGCTTCACGGTCAGGGAAGATCAGTTGCTCCATCCCAACCTTGCGCTCTACCCCTTTGGCGACACCCACCAAAGCCAAATCGTTCAGTCCCAGTTCCGCCATCACCTCCATGGCGATATGTAGCTGCCCTAGGCCTCCGTCTATAAGGACCAGATCAGGGCGCGAGCCCTCGCCTGCGGCGAGCTTCTCGTAGCGCCGGTTTAACGCCTGACGCATCGCGGCGTAGTCGTCACCTGGCGTGATACCTGTTATGTTGTAACGGCGATATTGCGCAGTACGCATCTCTAGGTTCTCGTACACCACGCACGAAGCTTGTGTCGCCTCTCCCATGGTATGACTGATATCGAAACACTCTATGCGCTGCATATCGGGAAGCCCCACCAGTTCACGCAAGGTGTCTAGACGCAGCTGTTGCCCACCCTGCTGCATGGCGCGCTGCTGCAAGGCCAGCGTGGCATTCCTCTCAGCCATCACCAGCCACTGTTTACGCTCACCGGTGACAGGTTGTGCGATACGGACAACACGACCTGCCTGTTCGCTGAGCAAACCTGACAAAGTCTCATCCGTGTCGCTCACGTTGACTAGCAACACCGGAGGCACACTGCGATTTAGATAGTGCTGCGCAATAAAGGCTTCGATGACCTCGTTGACTGACAATTCTTCGGCATGTTCGGGGAAGAAACTCTTATCGCCCAGATGTCTGCCCCCTCGCATCATCGCTAGATTCACGCACACCATGCCTTCCGACTGGATCACCGCGATGATGTCAGCATCAGTGGTGCTGCCGGTGGACTCGACGAATTGCTTCTGTTGCACCACATGCAAGTCGCGCAACTGATCTCGCAATACCGCAGCCTGTTCGTAATGTTGCGTTTCGGCCGCGTGCTCCATCGCATCGCGCAACTTAAGTTCGACTTCTTGATGCCGTCCGTTCAGCAAGAGCACGGCATTGCGAATGTCGGACTGATAGTCTTCCTTACTAATGAGAGCTACGCATGGTGCGGTACAGCGGTGGATCTGATGCAAGAGACAAGGTCTTGTGCGGTTGCTGAACACGCTATCTTCACAAGTGCGGATACGGAAAATCTTTTGCAACAACTGGCTGCTTTCCTTGGCTGCCTGCGCATTGGGATATGGCCCAAAATACTGATGCTGCTTGTTGGGCGTGCCACGAAAATAGGTCAAGCGCGGAAACTGATGTCCCGTCAACACGATATAAGGATAGGACTTGTCGTCGCGGAACAAGATGTTGTAACGCGGCTTAAGCGACTTGATGAGATTATTCTCTAGCAGCAACGCCTCCGCCTCGGAGCGCACTACCGTGGTCTCGATACGCGCGATATGTGACACCATCATACGGATGCGCGGCGAGACATTGGTCTTCTGAAAATACGAAGAGACGCGCTTCTTCAACTCCTTAGCCTTGCCCACATACAACACGTTGCCCTGCACATCAAAATAGCGATATACGCCAGGCAGCAATGGCAAGCTGGCGAGTATAGGCTTGGGATCGAAAGGTTCTGTGCTCAAGATAAGCGAGCCTGAGTTTTGAGGAATGCCGAAACGGTAAAGATTGTTGGACTGACTATCGAGCGCAACTCTATGCGTCTCACTTTCCTAGAGGTAGTGAGACGCATAAAGCTTAAGCGTGGCCGAAGAAGCCGTAGTACCACAGCACGCCGACCGCGCATGCACCCAGCGCGATGATGAGGTAGAAAGGCCAGAGCGATTTTTCCTCAGCAAACGGGTCTACCAAGGAACGAGAAGCGCCATCGGGCAACCTTGCCATGCCGGTCAGGGATGTACCGAACGGGATATTGATCTTGGCACGTGCGTTGATCGCCCAACCATTCGCATCCAATATCGGAGCAAGGTTACGGTTCTTCAGTTTGAACCATGCCAGTGCCACCGCCGGCAGCGAGATCATCAGCATCACACCCACCAATGCGAATGGTATCTGCCAGAATTTCAAACTCAACAAACCAGACATGACTGATGCCAAGATGCCGCCTATTGCACCGATAGCCAGTCCGATCGCAGCGAAGATACCTGCAAACTTAGCGACATCGAAGGCAGGTTTTGCTGAGGCTGGGGCGGGCGCCGCAACCGCTTTACTTTGATCCACCACCGCACTTTGCAAATTGCTATCCACAGCACTGGCTTTGGATGCAGCGAGTTTCTGTATCTGCTCGCTGATCGCCTTAACCATTTTCTTGTAGGGTGACCAGAAGGCCTGACGCAGGCTGATAGGGTTATCGATGATGCGCACGACATTAGCATCCCAATCATTGCCCTGACAGTCATAGAAGATACCGTTGCGACCCACCATCAGGAAATCCGCATCGCCCGCAGTGAAAGCCGCAGCGATGTTCATCTTGCCGCCACCGGTCTTGCGCGTGCATTCGCAATACACCAGACACATACCACTCAAGCTGGCGAAACTAGCATGCTTAGCCACATCCTCTACACGCACGCACAACTCGCAACTGCGTCTATCTAAATACAAAGTACCAACTTGAAAGATACCTTTGTCTTTGCCTCGATAAAAATGACGGAAGGATACGAAATTGTTCACCAGCAGATACAGGTCGCGCTTGTAGCGCAGCAATTTCTCCACCGAATGGATGGACTTAACTTCGGACTCAACGGACTTATCCTGTTTGATCAGATCATTGATCGCTGCCTCGTGGCTACTCGACAATATCTCGGTGATACGCTTCATACCCAAGGGCTCTACTGCGTTAGCTGGTTTGGCTGCCTGCCAAGCAAAGTATGCAGAGAATTTTCCGCACACAGTCTGCCAGTCAGCGGCGCTCAAACTAGATTTATCGCCTAACAAGGGACGCAACACCTGAACGTTGAGCGCTTCTATACGTGACTGCCAAACTGGATTCAGCGTCCCATCCAGGGGCAAAGACTTGCCGGCGGCTACTGTTGCCAGCGGGAAATTACCTACCTCAGCGTTCTGTGCGGAAAGATTTTGGGCGGCGAATTGTTGATAGTCCGCAACAGCACGACTCAGCGGCTCAGCAGCACGCGCATCATAGGCAGCCAATTGGCATCGGGTGAAATAGTCTTCCACTTTGTCGCGTACTGCCGCGAGCGCGGCGGCTGCTGCACTGGTGCCTTCACCTAGTGGCAATATCGCAGCATCTTTGGCTGACGCAGCAGACCAGTCTGCATAGCCACGCAATTCGTCGAAGAACGCTAGCGTCAACGCTTCGTTCACACCAACCTCACCGCTCAGATCAGCGGCTGATCCTTTGCATTTGATGATGTCTTCCAGCGTGGCACTTGCTGCAGCATCTTCAACTTGCTTGGCCGCGATGACACCGTCACCGTTGTATCTCAACGCCAACAGGAACTTCTCGATATCCTGCATATCCTCCAGCGTAATCTCCAAAGCATCAGCCTTGCCTAAACTTTTGAGGATATGGCGCACCGAAGCCAACACATGCTGACCTTCCTGGGTACTGTCATCGATGTCGTGCAGAGCCAAACAGTCTGTACCACTCACCAGCACATCTGCATCCTTGAGCAAGCTGCCCGCCCAAGCGATCGCCGCCAATACTTCATTGGCGCGCACTCGACCGTCGCCGTCACTATCTATCATGTCTAGTGTCTTGGAGTCGAACTCGATGCCGCGTGTCGGGCAACTCAGCGCTACCCAAAGCTTTTGGTTCAGATCTTTAAGTGCCAGCAGGTCGGCCCCGCTATCTATTTGCACCTGATCGAATCCGCCTGCGGGGAAAAAATTCCATGTGTGTGCTGCAGTCATACCCATCTCCTAATGTTGTTATGTTAATAAGAAATTGAAGCGAAAAAGCGGGGTGATTATACCGAATGAAAGATTTAGTTTTCGTGATACTCCAGCGTGTAATGAGCATGCTCATCCTGCGCCAGATGTTTAGCCAGATAAGGCATGACTTCCTGCAACACCCCGTGTAATACCCAAGGTGGATTGAGGACGAACATGCCGCTGCCATGCATGCCTATGCCCTCCGCGCCTTCTGCTTTGACAGTGAGCGCGACATGCAGCCAGCTCTTGACTGGCAAGGTCTTCATCTCTTCAGGCAAACGCCGCGCATCATCGCGTTGCAACTGTGGATACCACACTGCGTAGATACCGTTGGCGAAACGTTTCAAGCCTTCCTTGAGACTATCGACCACGCGCTGATAATCTTGTTTTTCCTCATAGGGAGGATCGATCAGAATCAGCCCGCGTCGCGGAGGGGGTGGCAGCAAAGCCTTCAGTGCACCAAAACCGTTGGCCTGATGGGTCAGGGCTTGCGGGTCATAATCGATAAAATTCTCCAGCAAGATATCGCTGTCGGTTGGATGCAATTCATACAGGCGCAACCTGTCGTCCGGGCGCATCATCTTGAGTGCCACTAGCGGCGAGCCGGGATATATCTTCATCTCTCCGTCGGGGTTCAGCGCTTTGACCAAGGCCACATAGTCGGCCAGTGCAGCTGGCATATCGGTGCGATCCCACAAGCGTGCGATGCCGCTCTCATACTCGGCATTCTGGGTAGCGTAACCGCTGTCTAGGGAATAACAACCAGCCCCCGCATGCGTATCTATATACCAATAGGGTTTATCCTTCAGCCCTAGGTATTGCAGTAATTGGCATTCGACGAAGTGTTTCAGCACATCGGCATGATTGCCGGCATGAAAAGCATGGCGATAACTCAGCATGGATAGGACGTTGAAGATTGAGCAGGCGGCGATTGTGCCATGCGTCAGGGCAAAATGCTCGTATTGGAACTTGTAATCATTTCGATAGCTGGCACAATCGGGACTGGATACAAAATCAGCCCCGCCTAAACCGGCAAAACCTTCGGGACGAGGAAAACGCTAAAGACATGGAAATCTACGCACAGATCTTCAGTCATGATTGGCTATTGATAAGCAACTATGTGTTCGCCTTCATCTTGTTGCGCGCCATCTGGACCGCACCGTGGAAATCGTTCTGGGCCAATCAAGCTCAGTTCAGTGCGCTGATCGGTCTGGGCATCTGGCTGGCAGCATTGTGGTTATTTCCCGTAGGCGTACGTGACGGATTGAAACTGCACCCCTTAGGCGCGACCTTGTGCTTTCTCATCTTCGACTGGCAGATCGCCACCCTGCTATTGAGCGCCATCCTATATATCTCGTTGCGGCATGACGGAACCAACTTGATCGCACTGGGTAACATCGGACTCGTGATGATCATCCTGCCTATATTGCTCAGCCACATCAGCCTGAGGTTGTTCTACCGCTACGGTAAACCCAACTATTTCGGCTTCGTGTTGTGGAACGGCTATGCCGTGGGGGCGCTGACTATGCTGATCGTGGCGCTGGTAAATGGCTATCTGATCATACAGACCGGTAAATACAGCGCCTTCACTATGCGCAATGTGTACTTCGACTATCTGCCCATCATAATGTCGGCTGAATCGGCACTGACCGGCGCCTTCATCTCAGGCTTTGCGGCCTTCCAACCCAATGCCGTGGCCCATTTCAATCCCGACATCTATTACGCCAAGAAACCACCCGAGTGACACTTAACCCAGCGCAGCCAACTCCGCTTCGCTGAACCCCGCCGCACGACGCGCTTCCAGATTGAACGGGCCTCGCAACATCGGTGCTGCGTATTGTTTGGCGAGTTGCGCATACGTAGCGATAGGTTCCAAGCCGCGCTGCGCACAGAGATAGCCATACCAGCGATTACCTACCTGCACATGCCCCACTTCCTCACGCAAGATGATGTCCATGATCGCAGCGGCCTGATGGTCTCCGGCCTGCGCAAGTTTGGCGCGCACCTTAGGCGTGGCATCCAACCCGCGTGCCTCCATGGTGCGCGGCACTAGGGCGATACGCGCCAGCACATCTCCCGTGGTCTTGTTCGCCATCTCCCACAGACTGTTATGCCCAGGAAAATCGCCATAGGCATAACCCAGCGACCTCAGATGCTCCTCCAACAGGGTGAAATGTTGTGCCTCCTCCTCTGCAACCCGCAACCAATCGGTGTAGTACTCAGCTGGCATATCGGCAAAACGCCACAACGCATCGAGCGCCAAATTGATGGCATTGAATTCGATATGAGTCATCGCATGAACCAAAGTGGCACGACCTTCGGGCGTGATCATAGAGCGATGCTTCAAGTCTTTGGGCAACACCAACTCAGGTCTGGCTGGCCGTCCAGGGATAGTGGCAGGTGCAAGCAGTTCCGCATGTGTGTCCAAGCTCATCCCACCTGACGCCCATTTACTTGCCATATCTCGCACCCCAGCAGCCTTGCGTGTTGCATCCGATTCCATGAGCCAAGTCAGGGCAACGGCACGCAACTCAATTACAGGAAGCGCGGTCATTGTTCTGCTCCTGTTTTATTTAGCATCGCTTTCAATCTGGCCAATTTATCCATGCCTTCATTCTTGGTCACGGTGGGTGTGGCATCGGCATGGCCGCCGGCATAGGTCAGCGAACTCTCCGGCATCTCGTCCAGAAAGCGGCTGGGCTCGCAAGCGAACCACTCTTTGCCACGGCGTCTACGGTTGCAATAGCTGATCTGCAAACTGCGCTGCGCGCGCGTGATGCCCACATACATGAGGCGGCGCTCTTCCTCTATACCCTTCTCGTCGCTGTCGCGGAACGGCAAGATGTCTTCCTCCACGCCGATGATAAATACATGCGGGAATTCCAATCCTTTTGCGGCATGCAAGGTAGATAGCGATACCGCGTCTAGCTCTTTGTCCTTGCCTTCCAGCATATTGATGAGCGCGATAGTCTGCACCATGTCCAGCAGAGACTTCTCATCCGCCTCGGCCTTGCGCTTCATCCAGCCGATGAAATCCTGCACGTTCTTCCAGCGCGTCTCGGCCTGACGTGACTCAAAGGAGTCATACAGCCAAGCTTCGTAATTGATGGCGCGTAACAACTCATCCAATAACTCCGCGCAAGAGTCTTTATCGGCGCGCGCCTCCAGACGATTGATGAAGTTGCAGAAGGTCATCAGGTCTTCGTGCTGATGAGCCGACAACAATTCAGCCATCTGCGTCTCGAAGGCCGCCTCGAACAGGCTGACCTGACGTCGGCCCGCATAGTTACCGAGCTTCTCCAATGTGGCATTGCCGATGCCGCGTTTAGGGGTGGTGATGGCGCGGATGAACGCAGGATCGTCATCGGTATTCGCCAACAAGCGCAGATAGGACACGATGTCCTTGATCTCGGCCTTGTCGAAGAACGAGGTACCACCGCTGACCGTATAGGGCACACGTTGCGCGCGCAACTGCTCCTCGAAGGCGCGCGACAGATAGTTGCTGCGGTACAAGATGGCGTAATCCGAGTACTTGGTATGGTGTTCGAACTTATGCGCCATCAGCTTCATCACCACACTCTCCGCCTCATGCTCATCGTCGCGTGCCACATAGATACGCACCGTGTCACCTATGCCGTGTTCGCTCCACAGCGTCTTCTCGAACACCTTGGTGTTGTGATTGATGAGATGGTTGGCCACGGTCAGGATGCGCTGCGAGGAGCGATAGTTCTGCTCCAGTTTGATCACATTGAGATTGCTGAAATCGGTACGTAAATTATGTAGATTTTCAATACTCGCACCGCGCCAAGCATAGATGGCTTGATCGTCATCGCCCACCGCAGTGAATGCAGCGCGTGGACCCGCCAGCAACTTGGTCAACTGATATTGGCAGTCGTTGGTGTCCTGATATTCATCGATGAGCAGATAGCGCAATCTGTGCTGCCAGCGCTCCAAAGCTTCAGGATGTTCTTTGAATAAGACGACCGGCAGATGGATTAGATCATCGAAGTCGACAGCTTGATAGGCACGCAAGGTCTCTTGATAACGACCATAGACCCGCGCCTGCACTTTCTCTTCTTCGCTGGTGCCGTTTTGTAATGCCATCTCCGGCGAGACGAAAGCTGATTTCCAGTTTGACACTTGCGTTTGCAGATCACGTATCTCTTGCTTGTCGCCGGAATTGGTCAGCTCACTGAATATCTTCCACGCATCGCTGGAATCTAATATCGAAAACTGCGGCTTATAGCCCAGCAACTTGCCTTCGTTACGCATGATGTGCATGCCTAGGGAATGGAAGGTGCTGACTACCAAACCCTGCGCCTGCGAGCCTTGCAACAAACCGCCGACACGCTCACGCATCTCGTTGGCAGCCTTGTTGGTAAAGGTGATAGCAGCAACGTTGCGCGCCGCATAACCGCACTCCTGCACCAGATAGGCAATCTTGTGCGTGATGACACGAGTCTTGCCGCTGCCCGCACCGGCCAGCACTAACAAGGGCCCGCCCAGATAAGTGGCCGCCTCGCGCTGCACCTCATTGAGCTTGCTTAGCATCGTGCTGAACTCACTGTGCGATCTCTTCCACTTTGATATAGACGTTGCGATTGTCATCCGTCGAACTGCTACTGCGGCTATTCAGGCTGTCGTTACGACTCTCCTGATGTTGTGACACGCCGCCCATCTCCATCCATTCGCCTAAACGCCCAGACACGGAGGTGGCCGAACGTTGTACATTCTGTACGGGATAATTGCCCTGCATATTACCTAGGCTGTCGTTCTGCGTGCTGATGTCCAAGGTCACGTTGTCACCACGGATACGCGGACGGACATAAAATCCGCTGCTGACATCCTGATACTGCGTCTGCTCCACCACTTCTGTACCCCAAGGATGCTGGATGATCTGGCGCTGCGGCACTGGTACCGTTTGTCCGACACGGATAAAGGCACGACCGCCTTCCAACACGGATACCTGTTGGGTCTTGTGATCTTTGCTCTGGCTGTCACGATCTTCGATACGCGCGTTCAGCGTGTCGCCGCCTCTTTGTAACTGAACATTCAAACCGTTTTGATTGCCACTACGGGGTACATCGAGTCGCGCGGAATTCCCCAAACGCAAACTACCCGACACTTCGCGCATACGGGCCAACGTGGCCTGATCCACATCCTGCATCACACTGATGCGCAAACGACGCGGGGCACTATCGATACTGGCTAATATTTGTTTGATTTGCACCAACTTTTCGGGTGAGGTGCTCAATATCAGCTGATAACCCATACCGTTGGCAACTTCTCCATCGGTCAACAAGGGACGTATCAATGGCAAGACTTCATCCACACTGCGATGTTGTAGTTGCACGACCTCCAGTTCATGCGCCATCAGCGGACCAAAGGTCGACAACATCAGTACGATACTTAGTAATAGCACTTTCATGATGAATACCTCAATTTACAAAAACAAACGGCATACATTATAGTCGGGCAATGCGACCACTCCTCTTACTCATCATCGTCCTACTCACTGCCTGCTCAGCGCCCATGCCTCGCGAGAGTGGAAGTGTAAATATATCGACTTATAGAGCCCAATCCGACAATGTAGAGTTGATATCGTACGCACGCAGTCTGCTGGGTGTACCGTATCACTATGGTGGCAATAACCCAGACCAAGGTTTCGACTGTAGTGGCTATGTCAGCCATGTATACAATCATGTCGCAGGCATCAAACTCCCACACAACAGTGCACAGATCAGTCGATATGGTCGTTTCGTGTATCGCACCGATCTACGCGACGGCGATTTGGTGTTCTTCAACACCTCGCGGCAGAAATATTCACATGTAGGTATCTATATCGGTAACGATATTTTCATACACGCACCCAGCAGCGGTGGCAGTATTCGTATCGATGAGTTGAGCAATCCTTATTGGCAGCGAAATTACAACGGCGGGCGACGCATCATCGAGTGACTTTTCTGCTGTGAGCAACTTTGATCGCCTCAGCTAGTTGGAGTACCGACATGGCGTAGAAGTCACTATTGTTGTACTTGGTGATGACATCGAAGTTGTTATAGGCCAGCCAGAACTCCTTGCCCTCTTCCACCGTGAAATCCATCAAGCGCGCTGGCTTGTCGTAGATGACCTTGCGCAGTGGCGTGAATCCGTCATTAGCCCAATCCTGCAGAGTACGTGGAGTTTTGATATCACTAGTACAGATTGCAAGGTCGAGGCGTGTCAGGCTAGCAACAGGCTCATCCGTTATCCAACCATACGCTTTCATATAGTTTGCCACACTGCCTATCGCATCGCGGTCTTCATGTAGTAGATCTATCTTGTGGTTGCCATTGAAATCGACCGCATAGTTGCGGTAGCTGCTGGGCATGAACTGAGGGATACCCAAGGCACCGGCATAAGAACTGCGCACGGCCAACAGATCAAATTCCTGATCGCGCGCCAACAGCAGATAGTTCTCTAATTCGCTACGAAAGAACGGCGCACGACGAGGATAGTCGAATGCCAGAGTAGTCAACGCATCTATAGTGCGAAAGCTCCCCGCATTCCTGCCATAGATAGTCTCCACCCCGATGATGGCAACGATGATCTCAGTTGGCACACCATATTGTCGGGTGGCGCGTTGCAAAGTCAGATGATATTTATCCCAAAACTCTACCCCCAACTTGACACGCTTGGTATTGACGAAGGCGGCACGATATTCCGGCCATGGTTTGATGGTGGCTGGTCGCGTAATGGCTTCAATGATTTCGGGGCGATGTTGTGCACGCTCGAATAGATCATCCAGTTCGTTCCTTTTGAAATGATGTTTGGCGACCATTTCGTCGATGAATTCAGGAATGCCGGGCAACGTAGCAGCTTGTGCAGAGGTCGCTAAAAGCAAGAAGGTTATTGCGCACGCGCAGCTCAGGAGTGATTTCATAGTGCGCGGATTCTACCTTATGCGACAAGGAATGAGCTCCATGCATATGGGATAAACTCGACATAGTGCCGCGACTACTGGTAAATTCTGCCCTTATTTGAAAAACCGGAAGAACCAGCATGTCTAACACCACACAACACCATCCTCTTATCATCTTGGGCTCAGGCCCAGCCGGCTACACCGCCGCCGTCTATGCAGCACGCGCCAATCTAAATCCAGTGTTGATCACTGGTATGGCCCAAGGTGGTCAATTGATGACCACTACCGAAGTAGACAACTGGCCTGCTGATGCAATGGGCGTGCAGGGTCCTGAACTGATGGCACGCTTCCAACAGCACGCCGAGCGCTTCAACACACAGATGATTTTCGATCATATACACACGGCAAAACTGCAACAGAAGCCCTTTATGCTGATTGGAGATGCAGGCAGCTATACCTGTGATGCGCTGATCATCTGCACCGGTGCATCTGCGCAATATCTGGGACTTCCCTCTGAAGAAGCCTTTATGGGGCGCGGCGTATCGGGTTGTGCGACCTGTGACGGTTTCTTCTATCGCGGTCAGAATGTCGCTGTAGTGGGTGGTGGCAATACCGCCGTTGAGGAAGCGCTGTATCTGGCTAATATCGCCAAGCATGTCACTCTGGTTCATCGCCGTGAAACTTTCCGTGCAGAACGCATCATGGTCGACCATCTGATGAAGAAAGTTGAAGAAGGCAAGATCACCCTGCAACTCAACCAGACACTGGACGAGGTACTCGGTGATGCGAGTGGCGTAAACGGTATGCGTTTGAAACATGCGCAGACCGGCGAGAAGACTGAGATTGCCCTGCAAGGCGTATTCATTGCCATCGGCCACAAACCCAACACCGATATCTTCGCCGGACAACTGGAGATGCAGAACGGTTACATCCAGACTCGCGGTGGCTCCAATGGCAACGCCACTGCCTCCAGCATCTCAGGTGTGTTCGCCGCCGGCGATGTGCAAGACCAGATCTACCGTCAAGCGGTCACCAGTGCAGCGACCGGCTGTATGGCAGCTCTAGATGCAGATAAGTATCTGGCTTCCATGAAGAAGAACTAAACGTCGTAATCCTGCACATAAATAGCCACCGACACAGGCAAGATGATTTGCCCGTTTCGGTGGCTTTTGCATACTCGCGAGACGACATATGAGCACCACAGAATGGCAAAACCAAATAAACCCAGTGAATTAGACGATGCATCTCTATTTCGTAACACGGTAGGCGAAGTCACGCCTTTACCCGAGCAAGACCGTATCTTGAACCTCACCCCACCACGTTATGCATACCTTCCTGACAACAAGGAAGGGGCAATCATCCCCGACATCCTGTCAGACACTTTTCTAGAGAACCCGCCTGACCAATACTGCGGCAATGGCATCTCGCGCCAGTCCTTGCGCAGATTGGCACGCGGTTATTGGCCCGTACAGGACAGCCTAGATCTGCACGGACTAAACAGCGATGCAGCGCGCCTCGCGCTACAGACTTTTCTACACCAAGCACTGGAGCAGCATAATCGATGCGTTTTGGTGATACACGGCAAGGGATTGAATAGCAAAAGTGGAGAAGCGGTCTTGAAACTGCGCACACGACATTGGTTGGTACAACATCCCAGCGTTTTGGCTTATTGTGATGCCCCTGCCCAACTTGGCGGCAGTGGTGCCGCCATCATACTGCTCAGGCTCAACCCTTAGATTTCTTGCTCATCACATACATCATGTATTCAAAGAACACCTGGCACCAGTCTTGGTCGTTGTCCTTCAGCGAATTGAGTAGATTCTTGACTTCGTTAGCCGGCCAGTTTGGGTTGTAAGAGACCAGCAACTCTTCAGAGTACATTTCTATACTCTCTTTCAAGCGTTCCGCCATGCGGCTGATGCCTTCGAACATGATGGCCAAATCCTTGTCGGAGTCTATCTCGGCAGTGAGATCTCCATAGACCTTGGGATTTTTCTTGGTGAATTCGATGAACTTGGTGAGCACATAGAAAAACTCGCCCTTATTGTCCTTGTTGACAGAGTCACCCAACATAAAGGGCAAAACTGACAACTCCAACCAGTAATAGCCTAATTTTGGATTGCGGTGTTTGGATACGCCCACATGGCCATTTCTAGCCTTGGCGCGCTGTATAAAATCTTCTAATAGGAGTTTTTCCGACGGACGTGTGGCGATGTCCTTACCTTCCAGTACTGCCGGTCTAACCATGAAAAAATCTGGAAAATCACTGTACAACTTGCCGGAATGATTGTGGTCACGGTAGTAACTGTTGAATACCTTGAGTGCATACTCGTCGTTCTTTTCTGTATCAAAGAACTTTTCATGGGATGCTTTTTTATGTGCCATAGCTTAATCTTTGCCTTGTTCTATTTAGTTTTTATTATTTGGCTGGACTTGTAGCTATTATTATTAGAGCCGTGCTGCTTTTTTTATTTTTGGCTTGATGTTGCTATTGTTATTAGCCGTACTTGCTTCTGCTAATATAATGATAACCTGTAAAGCGTGAACTTGTCTTAGACTTTGGCCGATTCATGCAAGAAAACCACCTACTATTCTCGGAGAGATAAGTAATGAGCAAATACCTAGTCATATTTCTTTTGATGTTCGGTTCCACTGCGTATGCCGCAGCCAATAAATGGATAGATGCAAGTGGACAAGTGCATTATTCGGACAAGATGCCCCCCCAGCAGGCCGTGGGAGTCAAAACAATCGGGCCCAACACGCCTGATGCGCCCATATTCACTGCCGCTTCTGGCGTACCTGCTGCCTCAGGTGTAGCGGCAAGTAACACAAAAGCAGCAGCCGAGAAAGATCCAGCAAAAGAAGCGGCGGCTAAAAAAGCCGCTGCAGCCAAGGCTGAGCAAGAAGCTGCAATCAAAGCTCAGAATCAAGCCAATTGCGCGGGTGCTAAACAGAATATGGCCAACCTAAAGGACGGCATGCGTATCGCGACAGTAGATCCAACCACGGGCGAACGTTCATTCATGGATGATGCTCAACGCGCCAAGAGCATGGAAGACGCGCAACAGCAAGTCAGTAAGTTCTGCCAGTAAGTCAATGGCTTAGCAAACATGTGCTATGCGACGATCTGTTCGTCGCGCATGCGCAGGGCTTCTTGGATGTCGACCGTAACGACCTTGGACACGCCCTTCTCCTGCATGGTCACCCCTATGAGTTGTTCCGCCATCTCCATCGCAATCTTGTTGTGACTGATGAACACGAACTGAGTTTGCTCGGACATTTTCTTCACCAGTTTGCAGAGACGCTCGGTGTTGCTGTCATCCAGTGGTGCATCTACCTCGTCTAACAAACAGAATGGCGCTGGATTAAGCTGGAACAGCGAGAACACCAGTGAGATCGCAGTCAATGCCTTCTCACCACCTGACATCAGATGGATGGAGCTGTTCTTCTTGCCGGGAGGTTGGGCCATTACCTGCACGCCACTGTCGAGTATCTCTTCACCAGTCAATACTAGCTTAGCTTCTCCCCCACCGAACAAGATGGGGAACATCTCAGCCAGATGTTCATTGACCTTGTTATAAGTATCCATCAGCAACTCGCGCGACTCCTTATCGATGCGGCGTATCGCATCTTCTAAGGTCGCCATCGCTTCATTCAGATCCTGCGCCTGAGCGTCAAGGTAAGTCTTGCGTTCACTCGCCGTTTGCAACTCTTCCAGCGCCGCCAAGTTCACTGCCCCCAAAGCCTCTATCTCAGTCTGCAAGCGGTTTAGCTCATTCTGTAGCGACTGTACTTTATAAACTCCTGACTCCAACAAAGGCAGCAATTCAGCTTCATTTACATCCTGCAACTGTTCGGACCATTGTTCAAAATGCAGACGCGCCTCCTGCTCTTTGAGCGTCAGATCGTTCATGCGTACCCGCATAGGCTCCAGACCTTGCTCGCCCGACATTCGCGCCTGTTCTAAGCTCTGCAAAGTGACTGTTGCGTGCTCCAAAGCGTTACGCGCCTCAGCCAACGCTGCCTCGGTAAGCTGCCTGGCTTGCAAAGCTTGCTGTAGTTGCGTCTGTACATCCACATCCGCACTCGAGTTCAGTTCCTCATCCAAACCGATCAGGTTGAATTCCAATTGTGACAGTGTCGCCGCAGCCTGTTCTATACCACGCTGCAGATCGGCTATCTTGTCCTTGCAGGTCTGGTCAAAATAACGTGCCTCTTGAAGTGCATGCTGGGCATGCTGCACGCGGCTGCGTTGTTCGCGCAAAGCCATATCCAGGGTATTCGCGTGACGCTGCGCTTCATCAATCTGGGAGAAAAATTCACTATTGCGTTCGCGCAATTCCGCCATCTGCTCATCGACTACCTGCATTTGCATCTGTTCGTTCATCAGCAGTTCAGCCATTTCTTGCATTTCTTGCTCGATCTGTTCCAAACGCTCCGCACTGCGCTCTGCTGCTTGAGTCAGTTTGAGGATATTCATTTGCAAGCCGTGCAGACGCTGTTGCATCTCATCGCCTGATTTCCGCAGCGGCATAATCTGCACATCGATCTGTTGATGCTGTTGCTCAGCGAGTGCCACTTGCTCACGTGCCAAAGCCACGTGCTGCTGCTGTTCATCCGCTTGCACTGCCAATTGCTCGATCTCGCGTTGGCGCGCCAACACTCCATGCAATTGACTATCAGGTGCATGGAACAACACGCTGTGCGCACTGACCAGATGACCTTGATGGGTAACCAACCAAGCGCCCACCGGCAGCTGTGCACGCATCGCTAGCGCCTGTTCCAGATCAGCAATGGCGTAGACCTGATGTAGCCAATCGCGCAAGGCGGGCATGACTGTGCTGTCTTGGCATTCAACATGAGACAAAAAAGGCGTGTAAGCATACTCGGCTGCTATTGCAGCGGCCTCTGAAGTGAACAGCAAAGCCAACTTAGCCGGCGGAATATCGTTTGTCGCGGGAGCATCAGCCTGAGTCAGCGAAATGGCATTGATACGTTCACGCAATACCGCTTCCAGAGCATCTTCCCAACCCGCTGCAATCTTTATCGACTGCCAGAGCCGCGGTTTATTTTCTAGCTGGTGACGCTGCAACCATGCTGTCAGATCCTTATCGTTGTCCAAACGCGACTGCAGTTGTTGCAAGGCATGCAGACGTGCTTCGGTCTGGGCCAGCACACGCTCCAGTTGCTGCAGATCGGCACGGGTTTTATGACGCTGTTCATCGGCTAAGGGCAACTGATGTTGCAGACTGCTTAGCTGCTCGGCAGCAATACCGCGTTCTATTTCCAACTCTGCCAGTTCTTGCTTGGCCTGCTGCAATGCCGCACCATCGCTACGTGGCAGGTTGTCCTTTTCCAGCAACAGTCTGGAACGTCGCGACTCCACTTGCTGCACATTGCGTTGCATATTGGCGCGTTGTGTATCGGCAAGTTGCAGTTGCTGCTGCAGATGTAACTGTTCGCGTTGTACTTCGTGGTAGCGCTGCTGTGCCTGACTTGAAGACTCCTCTGCAGCGGGCAGACTTTCTGCCTCACATTCCGCGTTCTGCTCCGCCTCTGCCAACTTCACCACCGCACTCTCTTGCTGACGTTGCCAATGTTCCAACAAGGAAAGGGTGCCGCTGCGCTGACTGTTTTGTTGCTCTATCTGTTTTTTGGCCTGTGAAATCTGCAAAGCAAGGCGCTGGCGTTGGGTGGCAACATGAGCAATTTGTTGCTCCAGTCTTGCAATCTCAGCATTGGCACTATAGAACTCGCCCTGCTTCACATGCAGCGCATCAGACAGTTGGTAATGTCCACTACGTGCGGATTCCAGTTGACTCTCGATGTCGCGCAGCTGTGCGGTCTGAGCTTCCAACTCAGTACGCGTCTTTTCCAAGGCTTGCTGATGACGCACACGTTGTGCTTGCGCTTCTTGTTTCTTTACCAACCAGAATATCTTTTGCGAAGTATCGCGCTGCGACTCCAAGGCCCGATATTGCTTAGCGACTTCGGCTTGTGCGCCCAGATGCAGCAACTGCTTGTCCAACTCTTGCAGGATGTCGCCGACACGCAGCAGATTGTCGCGGGTATCTGCGATGCGCAATTCTGTCTCGCGCCTACGGTCGCGGTACTTCGAGACACCTGCAGCTTCCTCTAGGAATATGCGTAGTTCCTCGGGCTTAGCTTCGATGATGCGCGAGATCATGCCCTGCTCGATGATGGCGTAGGCGCGTGAACCCAGCCCTGTACCAAGAAAGATGTCGGTCACATCCTTGCGTCGCACTTGCTGGCTGTTGATGTAATAGGATGAATCGCCATCGCGCTTCAATACGCGTTTGATGGCAATCTCGGCATAGCTGGACCATTGCCCCACAGCCTTACCCAAAGCGTTATCGAACACCAGCTCGACACTGGCACGTGACACCGGCTTGCGTTTGCTAGAACCGTTGAAAATCACGTCCTGCATAGTAGAGCCGCGCAATGCCGAGGCCTTGGATTCACCAAGCACCCAGCGCAACGCATCGATCACGTTGGATTTGCCACAACCGTTGGGACCTACCACACCCACTATCTGGCCTGGCAGGGCGATGTGCGTAGGATCGACGAAGGATTTGAAACCGGCTAGCTTGATGTGAGAGAGACGCAATTAAGTGACCTTTTATAGATTTTTGCTGCGGGCCTGTTCGACGCTCACTCGTAATAGTAAGGATATATTCTTCCGATAGGTCCCGCCGAGACGGGCCGACTTCAGTTCAGAATTCACCATGTATCCGAGCATCACACGTTTTATAATGCGCGCCATTCTAACTGAAGCGAGACACCTAACCAAATGACCACCAAGCCCAACAAAACACTTGAGACTTTCCCCAATCCCAACACTAAGCGCGATTACCACATCCACATGGAGATACCCGAATTCACCTGCTTGTGTCCCAAGACCGGCCAGCCTGATTTCGCTACCCTGATATTGGATTACATTGCCGACCAACAGTGCGTGGAACTCAAAAGTCTCAAGTTGTATATGTGGTCGTTCCGCGAGGAGGGTCACTTCCACGAAGATATGACCAACTTGATTCTAGATGATCTAGTTGCTGCGACCCAGCCACGCTTCATGCGCCTCACTGCCAAATTCTATGTGCGCGGCGGCATCTTCACTAACGTCATTGCAGAACATCGTAAACAAGGCTGGCAACCCGCTCCGTTCGTCGAACTAAGCCAGTTCGGCACTCAATCCAATACGCGCGGCTAAATGTATCTGGGCATAGATTTTGGCACTACGGGCGCACGCGCCTGTGTGATCGACGCCCAAAAAAAAATATATTGGGAACAGCGTATCGCCTATCCCGATGCGACCGCTCAGTCAGCGCAAGATTGGCAAAGCGCCCTGTATGCCTTGTTGGACAAGTTGCCCACCCCTATCGCTGCCTCATTGCGCGGCATCGCAATCGACGGTACCTCCGGCACGGTGTTGCAATGTGACTCGGCACTGCAACCCATAGGCCCCGCCTTGCTGTATAACGAAGCTCGTGCCGAGGCACAGGCCAAGCAGCTATCCACACTCGCCCCCTCTGGCAGCAATGTCTGCACGCCCTCTTCCGGCCTATCTAAAGCACTTTGGCTCGCCCAATATCATCCAGGGGCGCACTATCTGATGCATCAGGCTGACTGGTTGACCGCCCTGCTCTCTGGCCGACCTGGCATCAGTGATTATCACAATGCCCTGAAGAGTGGCTACGATGTGCAGAGACTGTGCTGGCCGGACTGGATACAGGCTCTGCCCATTGCACCCTTGCTGCCTAGCGTCGTCGCACCAGGCAGCGTCATAGGCAAGGTCAGCTCCAGCATCACCGCCCGCTACGGCATCGCATCTGATTGCACTATTCATGCCGGCACCACAGATAGCATCGCAGCCTTTATGGCCAGCGAGGTCAACGATTCCAGCACTGGCGTGACTTCACTAGGTACCACCTTAGTGCTCAAACAACTCAGCCCCACTCGCATAGAGTCCCCCAAAAATGGCATCTACAGCCATCGCTACGGTGATCTATGGTTAGTAGGTGGAGCATCGAATGCCGGCGCGGGCGTGTTGCGCAGCTATTTCAATGATGCACAGTTGAGTGAGCTGAGCGCGCAGATCGATGCACATCAAGAAAGCCCACTGGATTACTACCCACTACATAAGCGCGGAGAACGTTTTCCAGCCTACGATCCCGCATTGGAGCCGCGACTGTCGCCACGTCCTAAGGATGATGCCGATTTTCTACACGGCATCTTGCAGGGCTTGGCCCGCATCGAAGCGGCCGGTTATGCCTGTCTCGCGGAACTTGGTGCCCCACCTATCAGACAAGTGATAAGCAATGGTGGAGGGGCGCATAATCAAACATGGAGCACGATACGTAGCCGAGTGCTCCATCATCCGGTATGTACTAGTGCCCATATAGAAGCCGCCTATGGTTCTGCTTTACTGGCACGCAAACACGATGTGCTAGCCACTAAAAGCTAAGAAAACGTTATAATCATTTGCTAGCAAGTTCGCTTTCTGGTATTAAAGCAAACCTATTTTTTATCGAGTTGGAGAAGTGCAATGCCGGTATCACCAAAAGCTGCTACCCCCTACAAAGCTAAAAAAGGCGAGGAGTACATGAATCCCAAGCAATTGGATCATTTCCGCGCCGTGATGAACGAGATCAAGGCGGGCTTGGGTGCGGACATCGATCGTACCGTGCATACCATGCAGGACGAAGCGACCGTATTCGCCGACCCCAATGATCGCGCTACTCAAGAGTCCGACATGAGCCTAGAACTGCGTAACCGTGACCGTGAACGCAAGCTAATAAAAAAGATAGATGAGATGCTCGCTAAGATCGATTCTGGCGAGTACGGCTATTGCGATAACTGTGGTATCGAAATCGGTCTGAACCGCCTAGAAGCACGCCCTACCGCGACGCTCTGTATAGACTGTAAAACACTGGACGAGATCAGAGAGCGACAAGTCGCAAAATGATAGTAAAGTTTCCGTGTATCTAAATAGATGCGGGTGATATCAAAACAGGGCGACTAAGGTCGCCCTGTTCTTTTATATCCACAGAAAGCAAAACGCCCCACCAGTATCGCTGGCGGGGCGTTTATCTTTGCAGACTTAGTGTGTTTCTGGTGCTACGGCAGCTGCTGCTGAGGGTGCAGGGATCAAAGCCTTCATACTCAGCTTCATCCTGCCTTTGTCATCCAACTCCAGCAGCTTGACCTTAACGATCTGACCTTCTTTCAGATGATCAGTCACGGCCGCAACGCGCTCGTGTGCGATCTGTGAGATATGCAACAAACCGTCCTTACCAGGCAGAATGTTGATCAATGCACCAAAGTCCAACAGCTTGACGACTGGGCCTTCGTATACCTTACCCACTTCGACATCAGCAACGATATCAGCGATACGCTGTTGCGCCAATGCACCACCTTCGCTGCTGACGCAGGAGATGGTGATATTGCCAGCCTCATCGATGTCGATGGTGGTACCGGTCTCTTCAGTTAGTGCACGAATTACCGCACCGCCCTTGCCGATCACATCACGAATCTTTTCAGGATTGATCTTCATCTTGATCATGCGTGGTGCGAACTCTGACACTTCAGTACGCGCGCCAGGCATAGCCGCTTTCATCAGACCCAAGATGTGCATACGACCTTCACGTGCCTGCGACAAAGCGGCCTGCATGATCTCGCGAGTGATACCGTTGATCTTGATATCCATCTGCAGCGCAGTCACACCAGTTTCGGAACCTGCCACCTTAAAGTCCATATCGCCCAGATGATCTTCGTCACCCAAGATATCGGTCAACACAGCAAAACGATTACCGTCTTTGATCAGGCCCATGGCGATACCAGCCACATGTGCCTTCAGTGGAACACCCGCATCCAACAGAGATAGGCAACCGCCACAGACCGAAGCCATAGAGCTGGAACCATTCGACTCAGTGATCTCGGACACGACGCGTACGGCGTAGCCAAAATCTTCTTCACTAGGCAGCACCGCAACCAAAGCACGCTTAGCCAAGCGGCCATGGCCGATCTCACGACGCTTAGGCGTACCTACACGTCCAGTCTCACCTGTTGAGTACGGAGGGAAGTTGTAATGCAGCATAAAGCGATCACTGCGTTCACCCTGCAGGTCATCCAACTTCTGCGCATCACGCAAACTGCCCAGTGTCGCAACCACGATGGCCTGAGTCTCACCGCGAGTGAACAAAGACGAACCATGAGTGCGTGGCAGTACGCCGTTACGGATGGTGATAGGACGCACAGTGCGTGTATCACGGCCGTCGATACGTGGCTCACCACTAAGTATCTGGCCACGTACGATCTTGGCTTCCAGCGCGCTGAACAGATCGTTCACTTGGTTCTTTTCCGCGTCAGGGAAGTCGATTGCAACTGCGGCCATCACCTTGCTGTGTATGGCTGAAAGCGCCATGGTACGTTCCTGCTTGGAGCGAATCGCATAAGCTTGTTGCAACTCAGCGTCTGCTAATGCAGAGATGCGAGCAATCAAAGGCTCATTCTTAGAAGGTGGGACCCAGTCCCATTCATCCTTACCCACTGCATCTGCCATCTCGTTAATCGCTTGGATCACGACTTGCATCTGCTCATGACCGAACATCACCGCACCCAGCATGATCTCTTCGGAAAGCTGTTGCGCTTCAGATTCGACCATCTGTACCGCATTATCAGTACCTGCCACAACCAGATCCAATAGTGAAGTCTTCAATTCTGTCGCAGTCGGGTTGAGCAGATACTTTCCATCCGCATAACCCACACGTGCTGCGCCGATAGGGCCGTCGAAAGGGATACCAGAGATCGCCAAAGCTGCGGATGCACCAATCATCGCAGGGATATCGGAATCGATCTCGCTGTCGGAGGACATCACTGTAGCGACGATCTGCACTTCGTTATAGAAACTCTCGGGGAACAATGGGCGCAGAGGACGATCGATCAGACGTGAAGTCAGGATCTCTTTCTCACTAGGACGCCCTTCACGCTTGAAGAAGCCACTTGGGATCTTACCTGCAGCATAAGTTTTTTCCATGTAGTCCACAGTCAATGGAAAGAAGTCTTGATCAGGTTTGACATCTTGCTTGCCCACCACGGAGACCAGCACCGTGGTATCACCCATACTGACCATCACTGCACCAGTAGCTTGGCGAGCAATCTCGCCGGTTTCGATGGTTAGTTGCTGATTGCCGTAGGCGAACGTTTTTTTATAGTGACTCAAGATAACCCCTTAGACGTGACATGGCGCAACACTGCACCAGATAGATATAGGACCAGCCAAAACAACACGGGCCGCTATCGCGACCCGGCTTGCTACTTTATTACTTACGAATCGCGAGGCGTTCGATCAATGTGCGATAGCTCGCATCGTTTTCGCGCTTGAGGTAATCAAGCAGCTTACGACGACGGCTTACCAGACGCAGCAGGCCGCGACGGGAATGATGATCTTTGGCATTGTCTTTGAAATGCTCAGTCAAATAAGTGATACGTGCGGTAATCAAAGCCACTTGAACTTCGGGGGAACCGGTATCGCTCTTTGCGCGTTGAAAGTCAGTAACGATTTGCGCTTTTTGCGCGGCTGTAATTGCCATTGGTTTTACACTCCTAAAAAAAGTTGCGCATTCTAACCCTGAATGCTATGAATACTCAACTAAAAATTACTCTTTTGCTTAATAAATGCCCTATTACGCCACAATGAAAACCGAGCAGGCTTTTCATTAAAGATTTATTAAAATCAGATGGTTGGTTTTATTTATGAAAATTTATTCCAAACCATCAACAAAAACACCAGTACCGAAGCGATACTCAACAAGAGCACCGCAGCAGCAGCACAATCTTTGGCAATCCTGACAAATTCCGCCTCATCAGGATGCAGTCCATCCAATGCATGCTCTAGCGAAGTATTGAATAGCTCTGCTGCAAGTACTAATGTAACCATTATCACAAGCAGCGCTATCCAAACACCTTCGGGCCGCATCCACAAGGCAACTCCCAGCACACATAGACCAAAGGCCAACTCAGTCCTAAAACTGGACTCCGTGCTGAAAGCGCAGGAGATTCCATTGCAGGCGTTCGCAAAGCGCTTTGCAAAAGCCTGATTTTTCATTGTAGATCCCATGAGGCGCTCATACCTGAAGGCGTAACCGAAATATGAGGAGCGTTGCTATACTTTTGTGAAGTTTTCCAGAATAAATCACCTATCCCGTAACCCAACAAACTACCAGCCACGGTATCTGATACCCAATGATTCCGACCACCAACGCGCGAAATATTGGTAATCGCTGCCAAGCCATACAACCAAGGTGCATCGTACTCCTCAGCAAATGGCGTCAGTACAGACCAAGCGACTATGGTGTGTCCAGATGGGAAACTATCCGTATTCTTCTTAGCTGAACCACCAAACGCATTGAAATTCCGATTGCCCACATTTGCTGCTGGGCGCGACCGACCGATCGCGTACTTCAACCCCATTACAGTTGCAAAAGAAGCCATTGCTGCCTCCGATGCCGCATAACCTGTTCTTGATAATCTAGGATCATCGCTACCCACCGCAATAAAAGCAGCTCCGGCTGCTTCTAACCATGGCAAGGCATTCCCTACGCTATTGAAATTTTTCAGCAAGCTACTATTTGCATGGTTCGTCGCAACTCTTTCCGCCTTCTTATCAAGTAGTCCGCTCGTAAATATCAGCCCAGCCCCAACACTGGCACTTTCCAGCCAATCGGCCTTCCATGCAATTTTTCCAGCCTTGAGATAATCACGCTGTACTCTGGCAACGGGCCCCGTTTCCGGCAGTACCACATCCATGAGACTGTCAGTTTGCATCGGAGTTAAATCATTGAACTGAGCCAACGGATGGTTAGTTTCGGCAGCAGGGTTGATAACTCCAATAGCTGTATAACGACGAAATTCTGCTTCACTCAACTTACCGTCTATATATTCTTTGAGTACATCTAAATTCGGAAAGTCGTAAACAATCGCTGGCTCAGCATGCAATAGGTAAACAACCCTGATTTTCTGAGTGTTGGGCGGTGCCAGATTCAACATAGTCCGAGCCGCCACCCCCACTGCTTTACTAATTGGATGTATGCGTTCATTGGAGAGATTCGCAGCTAAGGTTGTACCGTCAAAACTTAGCTTGATGTTACGAAAATCCAGCCCATACAGACTGGTATGTAGCTTCAAAGCATAATCTGTCTGCTCAGCAGTAGCCTCACTCGATGTCTGCTGCAATGCAGCGCGACTTGGAATATTAATGATTTGCGACTTGATCCCATTCGGTAGATTTTCAGGGATTGTATATGCCTCCTCTGGTGGGGCCGGCGCGTAACGCAATGCTCGCTCATCGCGCGCATTTGTTAAATCATACAACTGCACCGAACGCAAAAGCTTGGCACCTCCATCTCGGAGCAAGGGTTGCCACAATATATTAGCTACACCACCCACAGATTTAGTCAGCATCGCATCAAAGGGAATTTGAAAATAAATACCCTTATCAAAACTACCCTCACCAAATTGCTTGGCAGAAACATTAGTCTTGGTGAAATATCCGCCCATTTTCACGCCGTTATCAAATACACGTGACAAGTCGATTGTTACCCCCTTGTCGCCAGCAAGATATTGCCCAGCACTCAGTTTGGCCAGAACGTTATTCCATCCCGTATATACATACCAAGTTGCATGACCAGTCAGTACCTGATATTTCTGCAAGGCCAACTTTTGCGAGAAATCACGCTGCTTCACTTCATTTATATCGACTCCTAGAGCATATTTCCCCTCTAATGGTCTATACATCCATTCTGCCCCGACGCCAGCAAACATAGACTCAATATATCCCCCATACATACTGACATAATGGTTGTCATTCAACTTATCCATATGTGTCAATTGGAGGTTGGGCATCGTTAACTTTGAGGTGGTCACATATTTACGTACATTCGTTCTCACTCTAGGTAAGTTGCTGAATCCATTATAGGTAAACTTATTATAGTTATCCAAAATGCCTAATTGGGCGCCACCTTGAAGCCAAGTGTTTTCGCTTAGACTGTACTTTGCATGTGCGGCTGGTGCTAGCTGAAAAAGCATGAAGCCATTTGGCCCCCCTAGGCTGTAGCTAAAATTCATACCCACGTCGGACTCAAATTGGGGCTTTGGATTACGGAACAGTGCTTGATTTGTAGCGGGAATCTGCGGTGGCATAGCAAGCACCTCAGCAGTGAATTGACTAGGCGCAAGAAATTGCGTTCGTGCATTGACCCATGTGCTGCGGTCTACCACATGTTGAGCTACAGAAATGCCGTGTTGTTTATAGATGAATCTGAACTGATTGATAAAAGAAGGTGCATCTCGATGCAGTACCGCAACGGCCCTATCCAGATAATCTTTCCAATAGACGACATCCGCATCATCGATAGTGACAAATAACTTATCTCCCTTCTGAACGATACTGTTCACATGCCAGTTAGTCTGACTCTCAAGGGTAAGGCCTGTCACTTGCCAATTAGGTGCAAGCGTGGGCCGTTCGGCAACAACTCGAATTCGCGGAACGTCATCTAATTTTGGTACCGACAAGTTGCTTAACGAAGAATGCATGGTCATACCCACCATTGCAGTATTACCACGCTCTATTCCCGCCGAGATATCGAATGAGTTGGAAGCACGATAAACAAGCCCAAAATTCCAAGGAGATTTAAGCGGAAAATTGTTAGCATCTGGCTCATGCTTATAATTATTGCCATTAAACTCAAGCTTCAGGGTCAAGGGGTCCCAGGCTGTCTGGTATTGCAAGCCACCAAACCAAGCAGCCCGACCTCTGAAATAATTGCTCATAGCGAAATTCCCCCCCTGCCCCACAGCCACCTGAGGTCGGGTATTGAACCTAGGCAATAGGTAGCCAAATGGATTATTTACATTCGCCCTAGATCCTAGGTATCCCCAACCTAAACCTAGATCCCAGTCAAAATCCCCAGTTCGTTTATTTGCAACAAAATATTCCCCAGAAAATAGTCCTGTTCCAGCCAAATCACGAATGCCCATAGCGAGTTCAGGTTTATACGCAGACTCGTCCATTAAGTTAAATTTGATGTCTATACTTTTATCCTTGTTAGCCTGACCACCAAAGACGCCATTGCCATAAAGTCGATTACTCACACTGGTATATCTAAATTCTGCCTCCATCCATGCAAAAGGTTGAAATCCAATATTGTAATAAGTATAGGGGTAGGAGCGAGACAAATTGAAAGCAAAGTCACCTTCCTTGCGCATGCGGGCTGTAGGCGTTTGCAACAAACCGACCTCCCCCCAGTCATTGGCACTTACGAATGAATCCCTAGGAGCAGGTAGCGGATAATTTGGGGCCGGATTTATAGTGTCCACACTGAAGTCTGGAATTTTAGATAACGCCGGCGCTCCCAATTCAACAATGCTGCTAGCACCGTAGTTATCAGGTGCAGGACCTTGTGTAGCCAGAAAAGTAATTAGTTGCTTGGATAATGTATCCGGCCAGTCTCGCGAAGACGACAATATCCAAGCACCGGGAGCTGGCTCTGATTGATGTTCGCCGTTCCAATATGAAACGCCATAGCGAGCAGTCTTACCATCTGCTTGAGCAACATAAGCATAATCAACGTGTCCTGAAGCTTGACATTGGGCGATGTAATCGCGAGAAAATAGCCCAGCGGAATGAGTAACCTGACAAATTTTCCCCTCTGCAGTTACAACAGTGACGCTTTTAGGGCGCGCCGGCAAAATAACTTTGTCTTTGGCAGAGAGAATTGGATCGCTTTCTGGATGTGCGATTAACCAATCCTGATCTGCGGACGGCACTGGCACTCGCCCAGTAATAGGCAAGCCTTCTAACCAGTCGCTCAATCTAAGAGTAGCAGCACGATCGGCCTCACTTAATGAATTTAGGTTTTCTAGTAGATGTCTACGCAGCTCGCGCTGCATGTTTTTTTCCGACTCTACCTCCCACATCAAACCCAATGGATAAGAGCTTTCTACAACCTCTTGGTTAAATAGCCAATCGCTTAGACGCTCAGCTTGAGCTGATGCCGCTGATAGTAGGCAGACCATCAAAATTAGTATCTTTATTTGCATCACTGTAGATTTTCAGACCATCTTTGCCAGCTGAAACAAAATGTCGAAGAAAGGCATGTTTCCCCATAAACGACAGTTTGACTGCTTGTGTCATAAGCATATTTAGCAATCGGGAGTTGATTTGTTTTAGAAAGGTCACTCTCTTCAAACCAGATTAGTTTTTCAGGGGAAAGTCCGGCCAGATGGCTGTCAATTGGGGTTGAAATTCTACTTAATGCCAATTCGTCCTGTATGCCATAGTGATAACCTGGCTTCAAATCACGCTTACGCTTCCATCGGTACGTCGCGTTTCCTTTAACGAGAGCAGACCATGAGGGAGATTCTGGTATGACTACATTGCGCCACTCAGTTAACAAACCAATAGCACCCCCAAGACGTCCATCCTTAAAACGCAAAGTTTCTCCGCTTGAGCCATACCAAACCTCGATACCATTCACTTTATATGCTTTAAGTAAATAGAACACTCTACCTTCACTGTTAATCCGCAGATACTCGAATCTAGGATCAAAGTGATGGGCAGGTTGCTGTTGATTTAATTCAAATGCGCGCCCCATCATCTTGATAGATACTTTCTGAGAATCTGAGCAGGCAGAAAGTAATAGAATTGCCAAGACAATCCAAGTATTAATAAGATTCGTACGCATCAACTAAGGTAGTTTGAAATGACATGAAAAAACCCAGTGGGGTTATTGCCACACTGGGTTTATTTTAGATAAATAGCAAGAAATATGACTATATAGTTCCAACCGTTCCAACAGTAACAGTGCTACCAGAACCATTACCTTGAGTAATAGTAATCACACCGGCAACCACAGCGACTCCGTAGGCAACGCCTCCGACTGTAAATCCAGTTACATTAGCATTTGCTTTTACTGCTTTTTGAGCCTCAGCTTTTACTTCCGCTGTAGTAGGCTCTGCAGCGCAAGCTACAGATGAAACAAACAACATAGAACACGCCAACAATGCTAACTTCTTCATACACTACCCCTTAATTAAGAAAAATAAATATCAAACAGCCCAATTTATAACGCCCGAACAATAAACAATAAAGGAATTCATGTCAATTATTTATCTTGCCATTCTAGCATTACAGGATTTTGATATATCAATGTGATTACAAATTATATGGGCAAGAACATCCATTATTCACGTAATATCCACGCATTCAGTCAAGTAGCACGCTTGAAACAGAAACTAACTCAGCTTTTTGGGTCGCTGCTTGTTTTGCAATACCAGATAACAAGCGATCAGGTGCGAGACGGCGGCCTTGTAGCAGCCCCACCCCGACAAAACCTTGTGGCCCATACAGGCTCACCTTTCCATCCGGCAAGCCGGTATCCAAACCCAGACGTTGCCCCTGTGCCATACGTTTGACTTGAACTTCATCCAGTTGCAACTTAGGCATATCCGGCATTAGGCTGTCAATCGGCATCAGGCAAGCCATAAGCTCATCCTCGCTCATAGCCGCAAGCTGTTCCAAGGTATAGCCGCATTGCAAATCAAGATGGGCAATAGCAGTACGACGTAAGGCGGTGAGATGCCCACCGCAACCCAGTGCCGCACCGATATCTTCACCCAGCGTGCGGATATAAGTTCCTTTGCTACACCTCACGCTAAGGTCTAACTTATTATCGGAATAACGATGCAACACCAGCTCATGGATGATGATGTCGCGTAATTCACGCTCTATAGTGACACCGTCACGGATGTACTCATAAAGAGGTTTGCCCTCATGTTTGAGCGCGCTGTACATGGGTGGCAGTTGCTGTGACGCTCCGCGAAATCTTTCCAGTACAGCTTCTACCTGTTCCAACGTAGCTGTCACATCATGCGAGGACAGCACCTCGCCCTCCGCATCACCGGTAGCGGTGGTTTGCCCAAGTCGCACCGTGGTGCGATAGGTCTTATCCGCATCTAACAAAGTATTAGAAAATTTGGTCGCTTCACCAAAGCAGATGGGCAACAAGCCGGTAGCCAGAGGATCCAAAGTGCCGGTATGCCCGGCCTTTTCGGCCTGAAACAAACGCCGCACTTTTTGCAATGCAGTGTTTGAACTCAATTCCAGTGGTTTATCAAACAATAAAACGCCGTCTAAAGGACGGAAGGTACGCGCCATATGGACTACTCAGCGCTATCAGGCAGGTTCTTGTCGCTGGCAACGGCTTGATCGATAAGTTGCGACAACGTGCTGCCGCGCTCCACCGATGCGTCATAGACAAAATGTAGTTGCGGCATGATGCGTAACTTCAAGCTACGGGATAACTGCTTGCGCAAGAAACCGCTGGCTCTATCCAAGCCTTCCTGAGCCTCGGCGTGTTTACCATCAAGTCGCGTGAAAAATATCTTGGCATGGGAGTAATCCCCAGCCACTTCCACTCCAGTGATGGTGACCAAACGAACGCGCGGATCGTTGATCTCAAGGCGGATCAACTCTGCAACTTCACGTTGCATCTGCTGCCCCACCCTATCGGTACGTGCGTAATTAGCCATTACAGTGCGCGTGCGACCTCAATGATTTCGTAAGCTTCAAGCTTGTCGCCCACTTCCAAGTCGTTATAACCCTTCAAGGACAGACCACATTCGAAGTTATTTTTGACTTCCTTGACGTCGTCTTTGAAACGCTTCAGTGAGTCCAACTCGCCATCGTGTATAACCACGTTGTTACGCAGTACACGCACTTGAGCGCCACGTTTGACGACACCTTCCAGCACCATACAACCCGCGATGGTACCTATCTTGGAGACGGTGAAGACCTGACGCACCTCTACCATACCCATCACGCTCTCACGCTTCTCTGGTGCCAACATGCCTGACAAGGCAGCCTTGATCTCGTCGACCATGGCATAGATGATGTTGTAGTAACGGATGTCCACACCGGTGGACTCTGCCAACTTACGAGCAGCTGCATCGGCACGTGTGTTGAAGCCGATTACGATAGCCTTAGAAGCCAACGCCAAGTTGATATCAGATTCAGAAATTGCACCTACGCCACCGTGGATCAGGTTCACCTTGACCTCAGCAGTAGACAGCTTCTGCAAGGATTGTGCGATCGCTTCAGCGGAACCCTGCACGTCTGATTTGACGATCAAGGACAAGGTACTTACCTCACCTTCGGACATCTGTTCGAACATGTTCTCCAGCTTCGCAGCCTGCTGTTGCGCCAATTTCACACCACGATACTTACCTTGGCGGAACTGGGCGATTTCGCGTGCACGCTTTTCGTCCGTCATCACCATCAATTCTTCACCAGCGACAGGCACTTCAGACAGACCTTGTATCTCGACAGGTATGGAAGGACCAGCCTCGGAGATAGTCTTGCCATTCTCATCCAACATCGCACGGACACGGCCGAAAACCGAACCTACCAGCACAGCATCACCGCGCTTCATGGTACCGGACTGGATCAGCACGGTTGCGACTGGGCCCTTGCCCTTATCCAAACGCGCTTCGATAACCAGACCTTTGGCGTTACTTGTACGTGGAGCTTTAAGCTCTAGCACTTCAGCTTGCAACAGCACGCCTTCCAACAATTGGTCTATACCCTGACCCGATTTAGATGAGACTTCGACGAACATCGCATCGCCACCCCAATCTTCGGGAACCACACCCTCGGCGACCAGCTCTTGCTTAACGCGTTCTACGTTGGAGTCAGCTTTATCGACCTTGGTCAAAGCCACCACCAATGGCACGTTACCTGCACGCGCATGGGCGATCGCCTCTTTGGTCTGCGGCATCACGCCGTCGTCTGCAGCAACCACCAGAATAACGATGTCGGTAGCTTTTGCGCCACGGGCACGCATAGCAGTAAACGCCTCGTGACCGGGTGTATCCAAGAAAGTGATCATGCCGCGCGGCGTGTCTACGTGATAAGCACCAATGTGCTGAGTGATACCACCCGCCTCACCGGAAGCCACACGGCTACGACGAATGTAATCTAGCAAGGAGGTCTTACCGTGATCGACGTGACCCATTACGGTGACCACTGGAGCGCGAGACTCCAACACCGCATCTTCATGCACCTCATCATCCAGCAGATAGGCATCCGGATCATCGAGTTTGGCTGGCTTAGCAATATGGCCCATTTCTTCGACTACGATCATCGCAGTCTCCTGATCCAATACCTGATTGATGGTAACCATAGAGCCCATCTTCATCAGCGCTTTAATAATCTCAATGGCTTTCACCGACATCTTTTGTGCCAGCTCGGATACCGAGATAGTCTCTGGGACAGCGACCTCATGCACGATTGCTTCAGTAGGCATCACGAAAGATTCACCTGCAGCCGCTGTAGCTGGCTTGCTATGCTTATCGTGGCGACGTCCTCTTACTGGACTGTTCCAAGCGCCCGTACGTGCGCCCGGACCATTGTCTGACTTACCCACCGGACGCTTGTGTGCGCCAGGCTCATCACGCTTAGGTGCTTGTTTATCACCCGGCTTGGCTGTTTTGGCAAATCGTTCAATTTTGTCACCTGGTTTAGGTGCAGGTTTATGCAATGTACCTTCCTTGACAGCTGCGGCTGCAGGAGCCGGTGTTGCTGCAACCACAGGTGTAACGGGCTTAGGAGGTCTAGCCACTCGACGCAATACAGGTGCACCTATCATAGGTGAATCGACTGGTGCGCTCGGCGCTTCAAAAGCAGCCGCTTCAGGAACAGCTACCACATCAATGGCGACTGCCTCCACCACCGGTGCAACATTTTCAACTACTGGCTGGGGCTCCGCGACAACCTCAATCTCTTCAGCGACCTTGGCCTTGGAGCGAGCCAACTTGGCTTGCAACTCGGCGGCTTGACGCTCAGCAAGTTCAGTTTGCAAACGAGCCTCTTGTTCACGTAAGGCGCGTTGCTGCTCATCCAGGACAGCGACTGGCGCTTCAACAGCAGTGGATACTGGTGCCGCTGCTACAGGAGCGGCAGGCGGCGCAACAACGCGACGCTTGCGCACTTCGACCTGAATGGTGCGAGCTCGTCCGGTGTTATCGGCCTTGGTGATTTCACTGGTCTCACGACGTGCCAGCGTGATTTTCTTGGCACCACCACCGTGTGCCTGACGCAGATGCGCCAGCAACTGGGCCTTGTCGGCCTCGGAGACAGAGTCCGATTCTTGCTGTTTCTGTATACCAGCAGACTGAAGCTGCTCGAGCAGCAATGCAACTGGCAGATTCAATTCAGTTGCAAATTGCGCTACGTTTAATTTTCCCATTTCAATCCTTATAGACTACGTATTCCGATATTACTCAAACCAAGGTGCGCGAGCCGTCATGATCAATGCATTAGCACGATCGGCATCCATCTCTGTCAGTTCCACCAACTCATCCACATCCAGATCCGCCAATTGATCTTGGGTGACGATACCCTTGGCTGCCAGGGTGCGGGCAGTCTCTTCATCCATGCCATCCAACTTATTCAGATCTTCGATGCCGTGCTCAACCTTTTCTTCATTCACGATAGCCGCGGTGAGCAACACGTTACGTGCGCGACTGCGCAACTCTTCTACCGTAGCTTCGTCGAAACCTTCGATAGACAACATCTCTTCCAGAGGCACGTAAGCCACTTCCTCCAGATTATTGAAGCCTTCTTCTACCAGAATATTGGCCACTTCTTCGTCAACATCCAGCTTCTCGATGAACAGGCTGCGTATCTTGGAGAACTCCTCCGCATGTTTCTCGCTGGATTGCTCCACTGTCATGATATTCAGTGTCCATCCAGTCAGTTCCGATGCCAGACGCACATTCTGACCACCACGACCTATGGCTTGGGCGAGATTATCTTCTTCCACAACTACATCCATGCTGTGCTTATCTTCATCGACCACAATGCTGCTCACCTCAGCTGGCGCCAAGGCATTGATAACGAAAGTCGCCGGATCTTCTGCCCACAGGATGATGTCCACACGCTCACCAGCTAATTCGTTGGTGACACCCTGTACGCGCGAACCGCGCATACCAACACAAGTACCAATAGGATCGATACGCTGATCGTGCGAACGCACTGCGATCTTGGCACGCGAGCCGGGATCACGCGCGGCACTGACGATCTCTAGGATCTTCTCCTCGATCTCGGGTACTTCCAACTCGAACAGTTTGCTCAATAACTCATTGGAGGTGCGAGACAAGATAACTTGCGGACCGCGTGCGGTGCGATCAACACGCAGCAGATGCGCCTTGACGCGATCACCGACACGAAGATTCTCTTTAGGCACCATCTGATCGCGCGGCAGCAGCGCTTCGATCTTGCCGAATTCGATGATGGCATTGCCGCGTTCCACGCGTTTTACAGTACCTGACACCAGATGCTCTTTACGATCCATAAAGTCAGCTAGGATCTGTTCGCGTTCCGCATCACGAATGCGTTGGAAAATCACTTGCTTGGCGGCCTGTGCGCCGATACGGCCAAAGTCGATGGATTCCAGTGGCTCTTCGATGAAACCACCTAGCTCGATGCTCGCATCATGCTTGCGCGCCTCTTCCAACTTGATATGCAGATCGGGAGTCTCAAATGTCTCGTCATCCATCACTTCCCAGCAACGGAAGGACGAATACTCGCCAGTATTGCGGTCGATGGCGACGCGCACGTCCGCCTCGTCGTCAAAACGTTTTTTAGTCGCGGAGGCCAAAGCGGATTCGAGCGCGCCGAACACCACTTCCTTATCGACGTTCTTCTCGCGAGACAACGCATCCACCAACAACAACACTTCTCTACTCATTCCATTCTCCAGCTAGTGACTTGTCCATTCATCCGGCGCCATTTCCTGCGACCCAGACTCCAGAATCCTGATTAAAAAGTCGGCACTAAACGCGCCTTATCCATATTCGACAACTCGATATCCACGGTCGTACCGTCCACATCCAGCTGCAACACACCTGCATTCAACGCACCAATGACACCGATGAAGTTCTTGCGGCCCGCAAGCGGCATGCGCAATTTTATCTGCGCTTTCTCACCTGCGAACCTGACAAAATCAGCTTCTTTTTTGAGCGCTCTATCTAGACCGGGAGAAGATATCTCCAGCCTGTCATAGTCGATATTCTCGACCATGAACAAACGGGTCAGTTGATTGCTGACCAGCTGACAGTCTTCCACCATAATGCCTTCCGGCTTATCGATGAACACGCGCAATAGGCCGCGCCCAGAGCGCTCCACATCCACCAATTCGTAACCCAATCCCGTCACGGTGGCCTCGATTATCTTCACTGCATCCATAAAACACGACCCACAAATAAAAAACGGGCTCGAAGCCCATCACAAAACGCGGCGCATTGTATCAAACCTCGGCACTAAATGGAAATCTGTTCTTCGTCAAGGAGTCCACCCCGCTTAACAGCGGGTGACAGGGATCAATATCCATCCTGATAGCGTACCGTGATGGGGTAACGCCAGTCCTTTCCATAGCCACGTTCGGTCACGCGTATGCCAACAGCGGACTGGCGACGCTTGTATTCGCTCAAGCGGATTAACCGCACCACGCGCCTGACATCCGCCTCTGGATAACCACGGGCGATAATCTCGGGTATAGACATATCCTGCTCCATATAGCAGCTTACGATCCCATCCAAAATATCATATGGCGGCAAACTATCCTGATCGGTCTGGTCGGGACGCAGTTCAGCACTGGGCGGGCGCGTGATGATGCGTTCTGGTATCACATAGCTCAATGTGTTGCGATAACGCGATAGATCATAGACTAAGGTCTTACAAATATCCTTGAGTACCGCAAATCCACCCGCCATATCACCATATAGGGTGGCATAACCCACGCTCATTTCAGATTTATTCCCCGTGGTCAGTACCAACGAGCCAAATTTGTTCGACATTGCCATCAACAAGGTCCCGCGTATGCGGGCTTGCAGATTCTCTTCAGTGGTATCCGCTGCGCGCCCTGCAAAAGATGGCCTCAGTACAGCCTGAAAGTCATTGAACATTGGTGCGATATCTAGCTCATCGTAACGAACACCAAGGATTTCTACCATCTCGCGCGAGTCATCCAAACTAATCTGCGCCGTATAGGGTGAAGGCATCATCACCGCGTGCACCTTGTCTGCGCCCAACGCGTCGACTGCGACCGCCAGCGTCAATGCAGAATCGATTCCGCCCGACAGACCCAACAACACTCCGGGGAAGCGATTCTTACCAATGTAGTCTTTGACGCCCAAACATAGGGCCTGATAGACACTCGCCTCGATAGTTGGCAAGTCCGCCAAGCTCCCTTGCACTCCGCCGCGCGCATCAACCTCCAGCATCGCGAGACATTCCACGAATTGTTCACTTTGATGTGTCAACTTACCTGATGCATCCATCGCAAACGAGCCGCCATCGAAGATCAACTCATCCTGCCCACCCACCAAGTTCGCATAGACCACTGCCATACCGGTCTCAGCGATACGGTCTTGCACCGTGTTGTACCTACGTTCCTGTTTGGCAATGGCAAAAGGTGACGCATTCATCACCAACAAGACCTGAGCACCTGTCTTGCGGGCGCGCCGTGCTGCTTCAGATTCCCATACATCGGCACAGATGTTCAGCGCAAACTTCACGCCGGCAACCTCGAACATACAAGGCTCACTGCCTCTGTCGAAGTATCGCTCCTCATCGAACACGGCATAGTTGGGTAAATCATGCTTGCAATAAGTCATCACGATCTCACCGTCACGCAATAAGGACGCAGCGTTGTAGTGCTTGCCCTCGCGCTCATAAGGGTGCCCCACCAGCACCGCAATACCTTGCACCCTTATTGCTAGTGACTGCAGCGCGATTGCACACTCGCGATAAAAACCGGGTCTCAGCAACAAGTCCTCAGGCGGGTAAGCACACAGACTCAACTCAGGCGTGAGTAACAAAGAGGCTCCCTGTGCCTTCGCTTGCTCAGCAAACTGCAATATCTTTGCCGAGTTAACTTCTAGGTCCCCTAGGAGGCAGTTAATTTGACCGATAGCGAGTTTCATATATCAAAATTGTAAATTCTAAAGGTCGTCATATTAGCATCGCTAAACAACTTCCATGACTCTCACCATATTCGATAAGCATAAATTCAAGACGAAAAAAAACGGGCCGTTACCGGCCCGCTTTTTATCCGACTTAAAGCAAATTACTTAGCCACACGGATCACAGAGTTGATTTCTACGCGGCGATTCATTGCACGACCAGCTGCAGTCTTGTTATCACCGATAGGTTTGGCAGAACCATTACCCGAAGTGATGATGCGATTTGCAGCAACGCCTTTCTTGACCAAATATGCCTTGACCGACTCGGCGCGCTTGACAGACAACACCTTGTTGGATTCTGCTTTACCACGGCTGTCGGTATAACCATCTACAGACAGATTAGCGTCTTGGTACTTAGCAGCAAAATCAACCACTTCATCCAGCTGTTTGTTAGCAGTAGGCTTCAGTTTTGCTGAACCAGTAGCAAAGCTTGCGCCTTCGATGGTGATAGGCTTGTCGGTGAAGATAGTCTTAGGTGCAGGAGCAACAACCACCGGAGCTGGTGCAACAACTGGAGCTGGAGCAACAACTGGAGCCGGAGCAACAACTGGAGCTGGCGCAACTACAGCGGCTACAGGAACTGCAGCAACAGCAGGTGCGTCAAAGTAATAATTAAAACCTACCGTCAAATTTTGATTAACTAATTTATTGCCTGGATTGTTCTTTGCGTTTGTTGCCATGTATTCAACAGCTGCACTCAGATGAGAGGCAAATTTGTACTCAACACCAAAACCAGCGTTAAAACTGTGATAGCTGTTACTGAAGTTAGCCAATCTACCGTTGGCAGTTGTCTTGACATAACCCAACTTACCAAAAGGCAACCATTTACCGATAGGCATACCCAGCTTAGCATCAACACCATAGGACTTGCTGCCATAGCTGAATGTATTGTTATTGTGACCAGTGGAAGCATTGTTGTCCGCAGACAATAAAGCGCCCAGCGTATAGGGGCCTAGATTCCAGTTGTAGCCACCTTCGATACCGTATGTATTAGCGTTTTGCGTGTCAACTCCATTGGCATGAGTATTATTAATACCAACTTTTGCCCCCAGCCAAGCACCATTAAATTCACTAGCTTGAGCGGCAACATTAGCCCCCAATGCCGCCATCATAGCGATAGTGATAGTAGTAATTTTCATCATCAAATCTCCGAAACAAAAAATATAAAAAAAATGTAAAACTATAAAACGTGAAAAACCAATTTTTAGAATAGCCGCTGGATTTTACCTATTAATTTACTATTTGCAACATGTCGTAGTGGTTTATTTACAACTACATCGCACGTTGCCTGCGTGCTTCGAATAGACAGATACCTGCACTCACCGAAACGTTTAGACTCTCGACACTGCCCAACATCGGGATACGCACCAACTCATCGCAGGTTTCACGTGTCAAACGGCGTAGACCTTCGCCCTCTGCACCCAACACCCAAGCTAATCCGCCCTTGTGCTTAAAGTCATGCAGATCAGTAGTAGCCTCACCTGCCGCACCGACCACCCAGATATCGTTCTCCTGCAATTCGCGCAAAGTACGCGCGAGATTGGTCACAGTGATATAGGGCACAGTCTCGGCAGCTCCGCACGCCACCTTCTCGACAGTGGCAGTAATACCCACCGCACGATCTTTGGGTGCGATGACCGCATGCACGCCGAAAGCATCCGCACTACGCAAACAAGCACCTAAATTATGCGGATCCTGCACACCATCCAACACTAGTATCAATGGAGGTTCAGTGAGCGTATCCAGCACATCCGAAAGATGTTGTACGCGCTGTGCCGCATCCACGCGCGCGGCCACGCCCTGATGACGCTTGCTACCCGCCATGCCATCAAGGCGCGCAGCCTCGATGGGGATAATGCGGACGCCTTGAGCCTCAGCCAATTTAATGAGTTCACGCATACGCGGGTCTTGGCGTTGCGCTTGCAGATAGATCTCCTGCACACCGTCAGGGTTCTGACGGATGCGCGCAGTGACTGCATGAAAGCCGTATATCAAACGCAGATCAGCCATGACGCTTCTTTCCTTTACCTGATTTCTTGGCCGGTACATCTTCACCTTCTGTTGCTGCAGCCTCATTTTCATCATGCAGGACGAAATCGACCTTGGTACTTTCCATATCAACCTTTACCACGCGTACCTGCACGCGATCACCCAGACGATATTGCTGACCAGTGCGCTCGCCCAGCAACATGTGTTTACCCGCATCAAAATGGAAGTAATCTTTGCCCAACTCGGAGATATGCACCAAGCCTTCGACATACAGATCATCCAGCGAAACGAACATACCAAAACTGGTGACAGATGAGACCGTACCGGTAAACACGCTGCCCAGATGGTCACGCATATAGAAACACTTCAACCATGCGTCCACGTCGCGCGTCGCATCATCGGCACGTCGTTCTGTCATCGAGCAATGCGCGCCCAACTCTTCCCACTTCATACTGGGTTTGTATTGCTTGCCTTGCAGTACCGCCTTGATGGCTCTATGCACCAACAGGTCCGGATAACGGCGTATAGGTGAAGTGAAATGCGCATAGGCTTCGTAGCCCAAACCGAAGTGGCCGATATTCTCAGGCTCATATTTAGCCTGACGCAGCGAGCGCAGCATCACGGTCTGCAGCAAGGCCGCATCTGGCCTACCCTTGATGCGTTTGAGCAGCTTGGAGTAATCGACTGCCTGAGGCTCATCGTCACCACCCAGTTGCAAACCAAACTCCTTAAGGAACTCACGTAACCCTTCCAATTTTTCAGGTGTCGGCCCTTGATGGATACGATACAAGACGGTGTGCTCGTTCTCGTGCAGATAATTGGCCGCACACACGTTGGCTGCCAGCATGCACTCCTCGATCAACTTGTGAGCGTCGTTACGTACCACAGGAACGATACGCTCGATCTTGCCCTGATCGTTAAAGATCATCTGCGTTTCTACCGTTTCGAAATCAATAGCGCCACGCTTGTTGCGTGCATGTAGCAATTTCTGGAACAAACCGTAAAGATTCTGCAAATGCGGCAAAACTTGGCTATAGCTCTTAGCCAACTGACCATCTGGCTCTGCCAACATTTCAGCGACTTGGGTGTAAGTCAGGCGTGCATTCGAATACATCACCGAGGGATAGAAACGATATTTGCCAATCTCGCCATGACTATCTACATGCATATCACACACCATACACAACCTATCCACTTGCGGATTAAGCGAGCACAGGCCGTTAGATAGTTCTTCAGGCAACATCGGAATGACACGGCGCGGGAAGTAAACAGAGTTGCCGCGCAAGATCGCCTCGCGATCCAATGCGTCGTTGCTACGTACATAGTGACTGACGTCGGCAATCGCTACCACCAGCCGATATCCGTCACGCTCGGGCGCGCAATACACCGCATCGTCGAAGTCTCGCGCTGTCTCGCCATCTATGGTCACCAATGGCAAGTTGCGGATGTCTTCACGCCCTTCCCAGTCTTCTGCCGCCACAGTAGGTGAGATTGCCTTGGCTTGACGCTCGACATCATTGGGGAACTCATGCGGCAGATCATGCTTGCGCAATGCAATCTCGATTTCCATACCGGGATCGGCGTAGTTACCCAACACCTCGACGATACGACCGATAGGTTGTGCGTGCTTATTAGGATGCTGCACGATCTCCAGTATCACTACCTGGCCAGCCTTGGCCGCACCATGCTCACCGGGTGCGACTAAGATGTCTTGAGTGATGCGACGGTTCTCGGCAACCACAAACTGGATGCCGTGATCTTCGAACAGACGACCGACCACACGGTTGTTGGCGCGTTCCAATACTTCGATGATCTTGGCTTCAGGACGACCGCGTCTGTCCACACCACTCTGTCTCACCATCACCACGTCACCGTGCAGAACCTGATGCATCTCTTTCTCACTCAGGAACATGTCGGCACTACCGTCTTCCGGTATCAGGAAACCAAATCCGTCCGGATGTCCCTGTACCTTACCCTTGATCAGATCCAACTTGTCCATCACACAGATGGCACGTTTACGGTTACGCATGATCTGACCATCGCGTTCCATAGCACGCAGACGACGTGAGAAGAGGTCTTCTTCTTCATTTGTGATAAGCAACAGATCGAGCAATTCATCTTCATGCATGGGCGCGCCCTGCTCGGTCAGTATCTGCAGTATGAACTCGCGACTCGGTAGTGGATTCTCGTATTGCTCGCGCTCTCTAGCGAGGAATGGATCTTGTTCGCGTAAATTATTTTTCTTTTTCATTGACTTTACTTCCTTTAACAATTAAATTGCGCGCCGTTGCAAATGCAGCCCAGATGGCGGAATTGGTAGACGCGCACGGTTCAGGTCCGTGTGCCGTAAGGTGTGGAGGTTCGAGTCCTCTTCTGGGCACCAAATATGAGATAGATCGCGCAAGCGACCTATCTCTTTTTTTGTACCCAGAACAAGTACAGCACCTGCGTGCTGTACGCCAGGACTCGAAAGGCATCCGGTACTACGGATGCCGGGGTCGCGCCTGCGTGACCGAGCCTCTTCTGGGCACCAAATATGAAGTAGATCGCGTAAGCGACCTACTTCTTTTTTTGCGTCTAGAAAAGTCATCCATACGAACTGGCCCACAAACAGGGAGTCGTGACTCCCCGTTGCGACGTCGTAAGTGGTCGAACTGCCTACACCTGTGCTTACACGATGGGTAGGACGCGCTTGCGCCTTACCGACAACGTACCTGACACATAGTGATGCAAATAGGCTTATCGCCTGCTTGCCTAGTTTCAGCGCGCATAGCACGACCGATTTAACGGTCGCCGGGGACGCGCTGGCATTACTACCCCTATTTCTGATACTGGTCGTCATTAATGAAAAAACGCAGCACGACAGTCGTGCTGCGTTTTTGAACGACTGTAAGCTGTTATTCAAATGGATGACGTAACACGATGGTTTCATCGCGATCAGGTCCGGTAGAGACCATATCTACTGGCACTTCGCAGACCTGAGCGATACGTTCCAGATAGTTGCGTGCCGCCACAGGAAGTTGCTCATACTTTTGTATACCTAGCGTGCTTTCGCTCCAGCCCGGCATCTCTTCGTAGATTGCCTCACAATCCTGCAATGCATCCGCACCTACAGGCAAAATGTCGCTCTCCACGCCGTTGATACGGTAGCCCACACCTAGGCGTACCACTTCCATACCGTCCATCACATCCAGCTTGGTGACGCACAGACCAGACACACCGTTGATCTGTATGGAGCGCTTCAATGCAGCAGCATCGAACCAACCGCAGCGGCGTGCGCGTCCTGTGGTCGAGCCGAACTCATGACCACGTTTAGCCAGACCAGCGCCGATAGGATCGTTCTTGTTGACCGCGTCATACAATTCAGTTGGGAACGGACCCGAGCCTACACGAGTGGTGTATGCCTTGGTGATACCCAACACATAGTTGAGCATCTGTGGGCCCACACCTGCACCTGGGCTGGCCGCACCAGCGATACAGTTGCTCGAAGTGACATAAGGATAAGTGCCATGATCGATGTCCAGCAACGCACCTTGTGCGCCTTCGAACAACAGTCCTTGTCCTGCCTTATTCGCTTCATACAAGGCTCGTGGCACGTCCATCACTAAAGGCTTGATACGCTCACCCAATGCCAGAGTTTCATCCAGCGTCTTTTGAAAATCGACCGTCGCAACGTGGAAATAATTTTTCAGTACGAAGTTGTGATAATCGAGCACTTCGCCCAACTTTGCCGCAAAGCGTTCGCGGAAGAAGATGTCCTGCAAACGGATGGCGCGGCGTGCCACCTTGTCTTCGTAGGCTGGGCCGATACCGCGACCGGTAGTACCAATCTTGGCGTCACCCTTAGCAATCTCGCGGGCTTTGTCTATCGCCTCGTGATAAGGCAGAATCAGCGGGCAGGCTTCAGATACTTTGAGGCGGCTATATACGTCGATACCGGCTGCTTGCAACTCATCCATCTCTTTGAGCAAAGCTTGTGGTGACAGCACCACACCGTTACCGATATAGCACATCACATGCTCGCGCAAGATGCCAGAAGGGATCAGGTGCAACACAGTCTTCTTACCGCCTATCACTAGCGTATGGCCCGCATTATGACCACCTTGGAAACGTACCACGCCATGCGCATGGTCGGTTAACCAGTCAACGATCTTGCCTTTGCCTTCATCGCCCCATTGGGTGCCGATCACTACTACGTTCTTAGTCATTGCAAATATTCCAATTTGAAGATTAATTCTTGCCTATCACATTGCCACGACTAGCCAAACGCCGTCACGCAAAATCAGCTCACGATCACACTGCAGTTCAGCGCGGTTCGCCTTATCTGCTGCAAAATCTACCACCACGGTCTCACCCGCATTACGCAACTGCGATATCTTAGCCTGCAGGGCGCTATCCGCCAGATGCGGCGCACAGATACCCGCTTGCACGGTCTGGGGCTGCATCAGACTGCATAACTGACGAAGATCCATACTGAAACCGGTCGCCGCTCGGGCACGGCCGAAACTCTTGCCCAGATCATCGTAACGACCGCCTAGTGCTATCGCATCATGACTACCCGCATGATAGGCCGCGAACACCATACCGCTGTGATAGTGGTAACCGCGCAGATCGGCCAGATCGATGCCCACACTGGCGACCAGAGGTTTCAGATGTCTTGCAGCGGCAGCCAGTTCATCTAGGGCAAGCTGTATCTCTTGAAAATCCGGAAGTGCTTTGCGCGCACGTGCCACTACGTCGGCACTGTCACCATACAGAGTAGGCATAGCCAGCAAAGCTTTACGTAGCGGAGCATCCAAAGGCGCGACCAACAATTCCAGCGCAGCGGTATCTTTACGCTGCAAGGCACCAAATAGCGCGCGCTCCAGCTCTTCGTCCAATGCTGCGTGACTTACCAATGCACGGAACACTGCAACATGACCCAAATCCAGATGTACCGGCTCTATGTTCAGCATACGCAGGGCAGCCAGCATGAGGCTCTGCACTTCCAGATCGCTATCCAGACCGCTGTGACCATACAATTCCGCGCCGATCTGCATCAGTTCACGAGTGCGTGTCAGTCCAACAGGCTGGGTATGCAACACACTGCCTGCATAGCACAAGCGCGTCACGCCTTGACGATTGAGCAGATGCGCATCTATACGTGCAACTTGCGGTGTGATGTCTGCTCGCACGGCTAGAGTACGGCCGCTTAACTGATCGACTAGCTTGAAACTGCGCAGATCCATGTCTTCACTGCCATCAATAAGCAGCGATTCGGCGTATTCCAGCAATGGTGGAGCGACTAATTGATAGCCCGATTTGCGCAACAAGGACAATACATCTGCACGTATTTGCTCTACGCGCCATGCCTCATCAGGCAACATGTCATTAATATATTCGGGGAGCAACCAGTTTTGCATTACACGTTCTCGTTATCTTTAATATTCAGGACCAATCTCAATTGATCCAATACAACAATGCTAGCCCAGCCACTATCGCCATCAGTCCCACGGTACGGAGCTGACCATCATTCAGTGCGACCAACCTCACGAAGGTCTCGCGCCAGTATGCCGGCATCACCAAGGGCAACAGGCCTTCGATGATTAGCATCATCGCCATACCCAATAACCAGTAATCAGACGCCATCTATCTTTACTTAGAAGGACCTTTTAGGTATTTGAAATAAGACGAACTAGGATCCAATACCATCACGTCGCTCTTACTCTTGAAGCTTTGTTTATATGCCTCAAGACTACGGTAGAAAGCATAGAACTCAGCGTTACGACCAAATGCTGCTGCATAGATCGCGGAAGCCTTTGCATCACCCTCACCTTTGGTCTTCTGCGCATCACGATAAGCTTCAGCCAGTGTCACTTCGCGCTGCTTATCCGCATCCGCTCTGATCTTCTCACCTTCCGCAGCACCGGATGCACGCAACTCGTTCGCGACACGTTTACGTTCCGCATCCATGCGGCGATAGACAGAGTCACTGATCTCGGCTGGGAAATCCACGCGCTTCAGACGCACATCCAATACCTGCACACCGATCTTGCGCGCATCTGCATCGGTCTTTTCACGCAACACGTTCATGATCTGCTCACGCTCGCCTGATACGACCTCATGTATGGTGCGCTTACCAAACTCTTCGCGCATGCTCGAGTTCACGGTCTGCAACAAGCGGGTGCGTGCGCGTATTTCGTCGCCGCCCACGCTAATGTAGTACTGCTTCACATCGACGATGCGCCATTTGACGAATGAATCTACCAGCACGTTCTTCTTCTCGGCAGTGATGAAACGTTCCGGCTCACCCGCATCTAAAGTCAAAATACGTGAATCGAAGAAGCGTACGTTCTGCATCAGCGGTATCTTCCACTTCAGGCCAGGATCAGTCTCTACACGCACCATTTCACCCAATTGCAGGACGATAGCAGCTTGGCGCTGATCGACTATGAATAAGCTGAGACTCAGCGTAATCAATACCACTACGGCACCGATCAAGATATTGGCTAAATTGGTTCTCATCTTGTCTCCCTGTCACGGCTGAGCAAAGAGTTTCTTGCACGCTGGGTAGAGTCAGTATCACTACTCTGCGTACTTGCCGCAGCAGCAGGTGCGACACTAGGGGCATCTGTACTGCTACGGCTAGCCTCGATCAATTTATCCAGCGGTAGATACAACATACTGTTACTGCCTTTCTGATCAACCATTACCTTGCTTATATTGCCCATGACTTGCTGCATCATGTCTATATACATACGCTCACGGGTCACTGCCGGTGCCTTTTCATATTCGACCAGTACCTGCTTGAAGCGACTCGCATCACCCTCTGCATTGGCAATTACACTTTGTTTGTAACCTTCGGCTTCCTGAATTAAACGGGCAGCGGTACCACGTGCACGAGGAACTACGTCATTCGCGTAGGACTGACCTTCGTTCTTTTGACGTTCTTTGTCCTGGCCTGCTTTCACAGCATCATCGAAAGCTGCTTGTACCTGCTCGGGTGGTTGTGCATTCTGCATAGTCAGCTTACTGACCACGATACCGGACTTATAACGATCCAAAATCTCTTGAATCAACTTAGTTGCAGCTGCAGCGACCTGTTCGCGACCTTCGTACAAAACAAAGTCCATCTTATTCTTGCCGACCACTTCTCGTATCGCGGTTTCAGCTGCCTGACGTACGTTCTCGTCCGGATTCCGGTTATTGAACAGATAGTCACCCGGATCACTGAGAAAATATTGCACGGCAAATTGGATGTCGATGATATTCTCATCCTCGGTCAGCATTAAAGACTCTTGCAACATCTTGTTCTTGACGTTGTCGCGATAACCCACTTCCACAGTACGAACCTGACTTAGGTTTACCACCTCGACCGCTTCGATAGGATAAGGGAAATGCCAACGAGGGCCTGGCTCTGTCGTCTCGACCTGCTTACCAAAGCGCAACACCACGCCACGCTGACTGGCATCAACAATATAGAAGCCACTGGCCAGCCAAATCAACAATAGGATCACTGCGATCAACCCAGCGCCGCCACCCAAATTCGCAGGCGCACCATTCGAACCACTTCCAGATGGCTTCCTACCGCCCAGCATGGCGGAAAACTTCGCGTTTAGCTTGCGCAACAGTTCTTCCAGATCTGGCGGGCCACCATTGTTTTTACTACCCCATTGCGGATCATTCAATCCCATGACTCTCTCGCTTGTTTAAGTTGTTTTTCAATGATGCTCGCTGCTTGCCTAGATGCTCTGATCTCGATCAGGGCCTGACGCAGCTCTTCCATACCTGCACCGGTTTTGGCACTCAAAAAAACGCGTGAGATTCTATCATGTTCGTCGCGCTTTATACCCGCTTCGACATCCTCAACCGCATCTATCTTATTGAATACCAGTATCTGAGGGATATCTCCTGCCTCGATCTCAGCTAAGACCTTGTTCACTTCGGTAATCTGATCATCACGACTCGGGTTGCTCAGATCGACCACATGTAGCAATACATCAGCTTGTATCGTCTCTTCCAGCGTACTGCGGAAAGCAGCGACCAGACCATGCGGCAGATGACGTATGAATCCCACCGTATCGGAAACCACGATCTCGCCCTCGCCCTCGGCATACATCTTGCGCGATGTCGTATCTAGCGTTGCAAACAATTGGTTTGCCACATAGACATTGGCCTTGGTCAGTCGATTGAACAGGGTCGACTTTCCGGCATTGGTATAACCAACGATAGAGACTGACAGAAGATCCGAACGATTGCGCGAACGACGCATCAAGTCACGCTGACTCTTGAGTTTGACCAGACGTTCTTTGAGCAAATGCACGCGCTTATCTAGCTTACGTCTATCCAGTTCCAACTGCGTCTCACCAGGACCGCGTGCGCCTACCGCGAACTTCTGCTGCCCCATGTCAGCATTCTGACCAACCAACCGCGTTGACAAATATTTGAGCTGTGCCAGTTCGACCTGCACCTTACCTTCATGGCTTTGTGCACGTTGCGCAAAGATATCCAAGATCAGCATGGTTCTGTCTATGACGCGCGTGCCTAACTTTAGTGTGAGGTTGCGCATCTGCGCGGGTGAGAGCTCATGATTGAAAATAACCAGTGGAATTTCCATGCGCTCGACCAATTCCGCAATCTGCATCACCTTACCGCTGCCGGCAAACAATGCAGCATCAGGCCTGATGCGCTTAGCTTCCACCGTAGCGACGGTATGAACACCCGCCGTTTCAGCTAATAGTTTTAGCTCGGCCAAGCTCTCCTGATAATCCGTATCACCCAAATCGATACTGACTAGAATGGCGGACTCGGAACCCGGGGATGTTTGCTGCATTACTCTGCGGAGTCGTCTACTGGTATGGATACCGCACGAGCTGGGACGATAGTCGAGATGGCGTGCTTGTAGACCATTTGTGTGACGGTGTTCTTGAGTAGTACGACATATTGATCGAACGACTCGATCTGCCCCTGCAGCTTGATACCATTGACGAGGTAGATGCCCACTTGTACATGCTCTTTGCGCAGTGTATTCAGAAATGGATCTTGTAGTTGCTGTCCTTTTACGCTCATTTTTTTGCTCTTATAGTGGGAAACGGGTTATCACTTTACTGGATTCACGCTGGACTGTGAACCTATATTTATCAAGCAATGACTAGGTTTACTCGGCATAGCCCTAGGCACTCACTCAAATCCGAGTATCGGACTCAGTTGCGGCATCCCGAGTCACTCGGGATGCCGCATCCAGATACTTTAAAATTTATGGCACGACGCTATCGATAACGATATTCAGCCCTTTGCTTCCAGGCTTGATCGTCGCGGAAGTACCCTGCACATCGCCTGACTGCGCCATAGGTGTACCGGACTTAGAGACACGCGCTACAACGATCACCTGATCGAAACCAGATAACTTCAGTTGCGGCTGCATCGCCATCGTGTCATCCAGACTGAATTCCATAGGCAGATCCTTAACCTGCTTACGCAGTACCGCCAAAGGCATCTTAGGGCCCTCAGCGGCTCGTGCCAAGATGAAAACGATGTCGTCAGGGCTGACCTTGCTACGCAGTGCGGGGCTCAAGCTAACTTTACCGGTGATTGCCTGCGCACTATCAACCACTGCAGCATCGCTGGTCGGTTGCTGCTTATCCAGTTGTGCCAACTTCGCCTTGCCGCCCTTTTGCATCGCCAGGAACTCGCGTGCTTGTTTGACACCATCCTTGATCAATTGGAGTTCGGGGTATTCGGGAGGCAGCAAAGCAATCAGCTTCTGCCAATGCGCAATAGCGGACACGTAATCGCCACGCTCCATATCAGCAGAACCTGACAAAGCCAAAGCTGTCGTGTTGTTAGCGTCCAGTGCCAAGGCTTTGTTCAGGAATTTGGTCGGCTCGCCCATCAAAGTCTGACCATTATTCATCGCATAGGCGTCAGCGTAATCTGTCCACAATTGCGCTTCATTGGGAACCAACTCGACCAGCTTGGCATACGCACGAGCCGCATCGCCATAACGTTTCATCTCGCTGTAGGAGCGGCCAAGTTGCAGCCAGCCATCTGGGTTCTCTGGGAATTTGGTCAAACGCTGCTCTAATTCATCCAGCGCTACTTCAGAACGGATAATGCCAAAACCATCCGCCACGCCTACTTCCTCCTGCTGTGGCGAAAGCGCCCTGCTGCTACCCAATTTAGAATACAAAGCCACACTTGCTAGTGGAATCAGCACCATCAACACCAAGGCAAGTATTTTAGAGGGAGTGGTCGGTATAGCGATGGCTGGCTGGGTGGATTTGACTTCTTCCAACAGACGTACTTGTAACTCGCGTTGCCCCTGCTCATAGGATTCCTGATTGAGCAAACCATGCGCTAGATCAGCCTTCATTTCTACAGACTGGTCACGCAATATCTCAAGGTTGGCAGCATCACGTAATACTTCGTTGCTGACCACAGTCTTGCGCCACAACGGCAGCATGACCACTATCACGGCCACTAGCAACATGACCGCAGCTATCATCCAAAATAAAGTCATACTTGATTGTCTTTCGTGGAATTCAGAAGTTCTGCCGCACGTTCACTGTCCTCGACAGACAGATTGGCCTCAGTGACCAAGGACTTGCGTTTACGCAACTGGTACAACAACCCAAGCGCTCCTAAAGTAAGGAGAATGTAGGGAGCTAACCAAAGCGGCATGGTCTCTTTATCGACAGGGGGATCAAACAGAACAGATTTACCGAAGCGTTCTACCAGAATATCCATGATCTCTTGATCACTGGCGCCAGCCTTCATCTTGTCACGCATGATGCCACGGACATCGTTGGCCCAATCAGAGTGTGAAGTAGAGACTGGTTCACTTTGGCAAACTAGACAGCGCACCTTCTCCGCCAACTGGATCATGCGTCTTTCTAATTTAGGGTCGTCAGCGATATCCTTGGCAATTCCGGCGTGGGACAGAGTCGGCATCAGACACAATAGTGTGATGAATAGATATCTCATTTAGCTTGTAACTCCGCGATCTTGGGCAAAATAATCTCACTCAGATTCTGTGAGTTCAATGCACCAATAAGTTTGTAAGCGATCATGCCCTGCTTGTCGATGACATAGGTCTCAGGCACGCCGTATACACCGTAATCAAAACCGACTTTGCCGTCTGCATCAGAAATAATAAGTGAGTAAGGATCGCCCGCTTTGCGCAAGGTTGCTTGGCCGTCCTCACGCTTATCTTTGTAATCCATACCAACGATAGGAAACAGATTCTGCCTAGACAATTCCATCAGAAGCGGATGCTCGTCTTTGCAGGCCCCACACCAAGATGCCCAAACATTCAACAACCAAACCTTGCCCTGCATATCTTTAGGCGAAAATTGTTTATTCACATCGTACAGAGTCGGCAACGTAAAAGCGGGGGCCGCTTTGCCTACCAGGGGTGAAGGAATCTCGCTAGTATTGCGCCCCAAACCCTTGTACAGAAAGCCTGCCAAGACTAAGAACACAACCAAAGGCAGAGTAAAACGCATCATATTGCTTGTCCTTCTGGTTGAGTAACTGCAGTTGAATCTGGCGGTGTCGCAGTCGCCAATGCGGCTTTTTTGCTATGAATACGATAGCGTCTATCTGAGATAGCCAATATCCCACCCATCGCCATCAACAGACATCCGAACCAGATCCAATCTACGAATGGTTTGATATAGATGCGTACCGCCCATGCGCCATCAGACTCAGGAATAGGTTCACCCAAGGACACATAAAGATCGCGGAAGAAGCCAATATCAATCGCTGCTTCGGTCAAAGGCATGCCAGTTACGTTGTATTGACGCTTCTCAGGTTCTAATTCAGCAACGAGCTTGCCATCTTTACGTACCGCTACATGTCCTACTCCTGCAACATAGTTAGGCCCCTCCGTCTCGGTCACACCGTTGAAGCGGAACTCGTAACCGCCAGCATTGACGATATCGCCCACATTCATGCGGACATCACGTTCAGTCTCATAACCCTTTACCAAAGTGACACCAATGATAAATATCGCTACCCCAAGGTGGGCCAGTTGCATACCGTAATAGCTGGTACTTTGACCGCGCACACGCTGCATGAAACTACCCGAGCCGGACCAACGCTGGCGCAGGCTGATGACCAATGAAGCGATAACCCAAAACGCCATCATTAATCCTAATGCAATCATTGGAGTCCAGTTACCCAGCACCAGCGGTAACAACAACGCAATCACAACAGCAGAACCAAAACCCCAACGTACACGCTTGGCAAGTTCCGGAGCAGCCATCTTCTTCCAGCGCGCCAAAGGTCCCAGACCCATCATCAGTATCATGGGCACCATCAAAGGTACGAACACTGCCTGGAAATATGGAGGACCAACCGACAATTTTCCGTAACCCAAAGCATCCATAAATAAGGGATACAAAGTACCGATAAACACCGAGGCCGATGCGACGGATAACAGCACGTTATTGGAAAGCAATAAGGACTCGCGCGACAAAATATCAAATTTGCCACCCAGACCTATCTTGGGCGCACGCCATGCGAACAATATCAAAGATGCACCGATGACCAGCACGAGAAAACTCAAAATAAAGATACCGCGCTTAGGATCGGACGCAAAGGAATGCACGGACGTCAACACGCCAGAACGAACCAAGAAAGTACCCAACAAACTCAGCGAGAAAGCAGCAATTGCCAGCAGAACTGTCCAGCTTTTGAAAGCACCTCGTTTTTCGGTCACTGCCAAAGAATGTATCAATGCTGTACCAACTAACCATGGCATAAAGGAAGCATTCTCGACCGGATCCCAGAACCACCAACCGCCCCAACCGAGTTCGTAATAAGCCCATCCACTACCCAAGGCGATACCGATGGTCATAAACACCCAAGCTACCGTCGTCCAGGGACGCGACCAGCGCGCCCAAGTCGCATCGAGCTTGCCACCAATCAGGGCGGCGATTGCGAAAGCAAATGCCACCGAGAACCCCACGTAACCCATATACAACATGGGTGGATGGATGACCAGACCGGGGTCTTGCAGCAAAGGATTCAGATCGCGTCCGTCTACCGCTGCCGGCAACAAGCGCTCAAAAGGACTGGAGGTGAACAACATGAACAACAGGAAACCTACCGACACCAGCCCCATCACGCCAAGAACACGCGCCACCATTTCTTCAGGGAGATGTTTGCTAAAAGTTGCCACTGCGGCTGTCCATACGGAGAGAATCAACGCCCACAGCAACAAGGAACCTTCGTGCCCACCCCAGATTGCAGCAAATCGGTACTCAGCCGGCAACTGGGAATTGGAGTGTTGCGCAACGTACAAGACTGAAAAATCATTTCCTAGAAAAGCATTAGCCAAAGTAGCAAATGCCAAACCGATGAACACAAATTGTCCGTAAGCCAAAGGCCGAGCCGCCCCCATTAAGACTGGGTTGTTGCGCGCAGCGCCCAAGATAGGAAGTACACCCAGCGTCAGCGCAAGACATAGCGCGATGATGAGAGAAAAATGACCTAGTTCTGGAATCATATAGTGGCTTCCTTGAGATTATTTGGCTGCGGTACTAACAACATTTGCTTCAGTAACACCTGAAGCTGCCGCTTGGGCGCGCTTTAAGGCATCCGCTGCTTCTGGCGGCATATAATTTTCGTCGTGCTTGGCCAACACTTCTTCCGCGTGCATCTTGCCATCAGCTTCCATCTTGCCTTGTGCAACTACCCCCTTACCTTCCTTGAAAAGATCCGGAAGAATGCCTTTGTAAATCACCGGCAAGTGTTTGGCCATATCGGTGATGACAAAGTTAACGGTCAAACCATCTTTTTCACGCTGCACACTACCTTCTTGCACCAATCCACCGATACGGAAACTACGACCATGCGGCGCCTCGTTATTCATTACTTGCGTGGGCGTAAAGTAAAGGCTGACGTTGCTTTTGAGCGCATTAAGCACCAACAACACCGCTAGGCCTACGCCTGTGACTCCAGCCACAATGAACATCGCTCTTTTCTGCCTTGGTTTCATGCTTCCTCTCCTGCTTCACGCATCAGGCGAACCTGCTGCAAAGTAATCTTGCGTTTGTGCCTAACCATCAAAATCTCAATCACAAATGCCAACAAAGTGACCCCGTAAGAGCCCCATACATAGAAGGCGTAACCACCCATATTAAAGAATTCAACAACACTCACGAGTTGACCTCCTTCAATTCTGACACCCAAAGGTTATTGCGCTCACGCTCCAAAATAATGCTGCGCACGCGTATCAGGGCCATTGCGACTGCATAAAACCAACACGCCAATAAAGTGATGAACATCGCTTCCTGCATCGCGACATGCATAGAAGTGCCAGTAAACTTGATGGTCGAACCTTGGTGTAATGTGTTCCACCACTTAACTGAAAAATAGATGATGGGAACATTCACAGAACCAACTATGGCCAAAAGTGCTGCAGCCCTATCAGCACGTCTAGGATCGTCTATGGAAGCATGCAAGGCGATAAATCCGAAATAAAGGAACAACAAGATCAACTCCGATGTAAGCCGCGCATCCCATACCCACCATGCCCCCCACATAGGCTTACCCCATAAGGCACCGGTCCACAGCGAGATGAAAGCGAACATCGCGCCTGTAGGCGCTAGGGCGGTGGCCATCATCGAGGACAATCGGGTGTTAAAAATCAAGCCCAGTGCCGCATAGCCTGCCATCACCAAGTACAGAAACATAGACAATATAGATGCGGGCACATGAATAAAGATGATGCGGTATGCCTCGCCCTGCACTGCATCTACAGGCGCAACAAAGAAGCCAATATACAAACCGACAGCAAATAACACGACAGATGGAATCGCGAACCACGGAATCATCTTGCCAGCCAATCCATAGAAGGTACTCGGCGCAGAATATTTAAACCAATTGATAGCCACAATTACTCCATAGAAATGCGCAATGCTTGCGCAGTCACCCAAGGGGTGAAGACCAGACACAATACAAACAACGCCCCGATGAGCGACAAATTTGATACCACACTCAAACCACTAGTGACGGCTTCCACCGCGCCTGAACCAAAGATCAGTACCGGTATGCACAAGGGTAGTACCAGCAGTGACAACAACACCCCGCCCCCACGCAACCCAAGCGTTAAGGCAGCACCAATCGCGCCCAACATACTCAAGATAGGTGTACCTAACAGCAGGCTCAACATCAGCACTAACAAAGCTGGAACAGACATATCGAACTGCAATCCCAGCACCGGCGCCATCAATACCAAAGGCAATCCCGATACGAACCAATGCGCAATCATCTTACCCAACACCAGTACAGACAAAGACTGCGGCGCAAGCATCATCTGCTCCAACGTCCCATCTAGATAGTCCGCCGAAAATAATCGACCCAGCGACAACATGGATGCCAGCAAGGCCGCTACCCACAACACTCCAGCCGCCATCTTGCGCAACATGTCCATTTCCGGACCAACTCCCAGCGGAAACAGACTCACCACTAGAACGAAGAAAACTAATATGGTCAGCACATCTGCCCGTCTACGCATCGCAAGCAGCAAATCGCGGCGTATCACCAAATTCAACAACTTAAAGATCGAAAGCTGATTCATGACAAGGACAGGCGGCGCATTTCTACACCCTCTATGACCAGCGGTTGATGGGTGGTGTAGATCACCATACCCTGTTTGGCCAAGTGCTCTGCCATCAACTCCCGTATCAAAGCCACAGCTCCGACATCAAGTGCAGTCAATGGTTCATCTAAAACCCATAATTTCGCATCTCCAACCAGCAGCCTCGCCAATGCTACGCGGCGACGCTGCCCTTGAGATAGAACCTTGGTAGGTAAACGCTCCCGCCCTTTCAGACCCATACGACGTAATGCCGATACTGCGGATTTCTCATCCAGCGTGATTCCGGACAAACCAGACGATATCTGTAGATTCTCTAGGGCACTCAGTTCATCTTTGATTGCATTGTGATGGCCCAAATAGAGCAAGTTGGCAAAATAGTTCTCGCGCAACTCTCGCACATCCTCACCGCACCATGTGATTTTTCCTTCGTCAGGCAAAAGGAAGCCGCACAGCGTCCTCAGCAAACTAGTCTTACCTTTGCCGTTCTCACCCTGCACCTGCATGATTTGTCCGGGTAGCAATGCCAAGTTCAAACCGGAAAACAACCGATGATCACCACGACTGCACGCGAGATTGCTGACTTCCAGCATTAATGAGCCAACCAAAAATTAATAGCCGTAGATTATATACGATAGACCGAAGTGCATGCGCCGCAATCGTTTAACGCCATGGCTGGTAAGGTTTTTACATCAGGAAATAAAATGGCCATTCATATCAAGAAAAAGCCACCCAACGGTGGCTTTTTCGCTCTTTTACACAATACCTACTCTGATTTATTAGGCTGTGTAGCTGGTAAGTTCACTTTGATCGTGGCGTGAGATTTTGCATCGGCAATATAAGCTTGGAACAATTCATCACCAGACATCTGACGTAACTGCTGCACATAGCGCATCTGCTTAGATTCATCTGGAGCCGCAGCCTCTTTGACGGCATCTACCCTTGCGATCGTGTATCCACCTTGCCCAACCTCAGCACCTACATATTGCGGTAACTTGCTTGCATCAGCTTGGAATACTTCTCTCGCCAAACCAACATCCAAACCTGCATGTTGGCCGCGAGTGATTGTTTTAGGTGCAGCCCAAGTCAAAGCTGACTTGCCGGTTTTTTGCAGTGCATCCAGCATTTCCTTACCCTGCTTGACTGCCAACAGCGCCGCTTGTTCACGCGTCAATTTCTGTTGTATGCCCGCTTGCACTTCCGCCAATGATTTGACGCTGGCGGGCTTGAACTCAAGAATGCGGGCAGCAAGCAAAACTGCAGGAGAAACTTCAATGGCGGCGGTATTACGCTTATTCTTTACGACATCATCGCTAAACACTGCTTGCAAGACCTTGGCATTCCAAGGTTCAGCAGCTGGAGCAGCTTTCACCAGCCATGCACTTTGTTGAATCTTTGTACCTGCCAATTCAGCAGCAGGCTTCAAAGTATCGCTTTGCTCATAAACGACATTGCTGAACTTCTCTGCTAACTCTGCAAAACGCTCGCTTGCTTTTTGTTGGCGCATCTTATTCAAGATAGACTCGCGCATTTCGTCAAAAGCAGGCACGCGTGTGGCTTTAATCGCAACCACTTTGATTATGTGATATCCAAAGTCGGACTTCACCAAATCACTGATCTCACCTTGTTTAAGCGAAAAGGCGGAGTCTTCAAACGGCTTTACCATCATGCCGCGACCAAAAAAGCCCAAATCACCACCGCGGCTTGCGGAACCCGGATCCTGAGAATATTGCTTAGCGAGCTCGGCAAAGCGAGCTGGCGATTTTTTGACCAGCTCCAATATCCCTTCGGCCTTGGTTTTGGCTGCATCTTGCTCGGCTTGAGGGGATTTCACAGATGCATTGATTAGGATATGCGAAACTTGACGTTGCTCTGGAGTACCAAATTCAGCCTTGTGAGTCTCATAGTAATCCTTCAGCTCTCCGCTTGAGACCTCAACCTTAGCCATCAGGTCTTCTGTCGTAAGCGTCACATACTCAACCTTAGCTTGCTCAGGAACAGCGAATTCTTTGGGATTTTCTTCGTAGTACTTCTTGATGTCAGCCTGATTGATCTTTACTTGGGCCATCAAGGGATCCACTGCAACCGTAGCGATACTCACTACACGTTGTTGCTCGTTCAAACGTATCAATTTATTAGCCAACGCATAAGATGCAAAACCGTTCTGCGCATAAACCTCATTCAGTTGCTGACGAACCAAATCATCCCTGACGTTAGCCTCATACATCAAAGGTGAGAGATTGTTGTTAGCCAATACGCTCTCGTAACGTTTTTTGTTGAATTTTCCATCATCCTGGAAAGCTTCGATGCTGCCAATCAACTGAGCGATTTGGTCATTGGTGACAGTCAGACCTGCTGACTTTGCCTGCTCCAACAACAAACGCCGGGCGATCAAATTATCTAGGACCGCTTTCTTCATCTCAGGAGTGTCGAACAGTGCCGGATCAAAGTTTGGCCCCATACGCTGACGTAGCTGCTCCTGTTGCTGGCGCAGACTGTTATCTAATTCTTGTGCAGAAATCTTCGCGCCATTAACACTAGCAGGAGACTCAGCATTTCCGGAATGACGATAGGAATCGAGCCCAAAGAAAGCAAATGGCAAAATCATCATCGCCAATATTATGTATACGAAACGTTTTTTCTCTTGAACGAAATCAAACATGGCCTAGCACCTTGAGATATTTAACAACTACAGATATGAAAAAAGGCGAACTTTCGTTCGCCTTAAATTGGCGGAGTGGACGGGACTCGAACCCGCGACCCCCGGCGTGACAGGCCGGTATTCTAACCAACTGAACTACCACTCCAAATTTGTTAGTCTGGTGGGTGCTGACGGGATCGAACCGCCGACAATCGCCTTGTAAGGGCGGTGCTCTACCAGCTGAGCTAAGCACCCGACTAAGTCCGCTAGTTTACAGCATCCTTTAAGCCTTTGCCAGCTGTAAATTTGGGAACTTTTGCAGCTTTTATCTTGATAGTTGCACCAGTTTGAGGGTTGCGACCATTGCGTGCTGCGCGCTTGCCAACTTTGAATGTGCCAAAACCTACGAGACTGACAGTATCGCCCTGCTTGAGCGCTTTTTTGATGGTTTCTATCGTCGCATCCAAAGAACGTCCGGCCGCAGCCTTCGAAATATCGGCAGATTTCGCAATTGCATCTATCAGATCAGATTTATTCATACTCAGTCCCCTCTCACGGATTATGCGCAGAAAAACTCTGCACAGCTTTATAACAAAGCTATTCAAACTTGGTCAAGTATGCACAAGAACAAGCTCAAACAGCACCAATCAATGTTTAATGGCAGGTGATTCAGAAGTAACTTGAACTTCTGCTGCAATCACTGCAGGCGTTGCAACAACCTCCGGTAGAGGCTCAGGCTTACGCTCCAAAGCCAAGTCGAGTACTTCTTCTATCCACTTGACTGGATGGATGTCCAATTTATTCTTGATATTGTCTGGTATCTCGGCAAGGTCTTTGACGTTCTCTTGAGGAATCAGCACCGTCTTGATACCACCCCGCTGAGCAGCGAGTAGCTTTTCCTTCAACCCACCAATAGGCAGCACCTCACCACGCAAAGTGATCTCACCCGTCATCGCCACATCGGCACGGACTGGAATGCCGGTCAAAGCAGAAACCATAGCCGTACACATCCCTACACCCGCACTTGGACCATCTTTCGGCGTCGCGCCTTCAGGTAAGTGGATATGCAGATCGGTCTTCTGATAGAACTCTGGATCTATGCCCAATCGTTTCGCTCGACTGCGCACGACGCTCAAAGCAGCCTGTATCGACTCCTGCATGACGTCGCCCAGCTTACCTGTGGTCGTGGTCTTGCCTTTACCCGGCAACACTGCAGTCTCTATAGTCAACAACTCACCACCAACCTCAGTCCAAGCCAAGCCAGTGACTTGGCCGATTTGATTGTTCTTTTCAGCAACACCGTAGGAATAACGTCGTACACCTAGATATTTATCTAAATTGCGTGCAGTGATAGTGACTTTAGTCTCACGGTCCTTCAACAACAATGCCTTGACCACCTTGCGGCATATCTTTGAAACCTCACGCTCCAACCCGCGCACACCTGCCTCGCGTACATAGTATCTAACGATGTCACGGAGTGCACTTTCAGTGATATTGATCTCTTCCGACTTTAGTCCATTGTTTTTGATAGCTTTTGGCACTAAATAACGAGTAGCGATGTTAATCTTTTCGTCTTCCATATAACTGGAAACGAAAATAATCTCCATACGATCCAGCAAGGCATCTGGAATATTCAGCGTATTTGCAGTAGCTACGAACATAACATCCGACAAGTCATATTCGACTTCGACGTAATGGTCGACAAAAGTACTGTTTTGCTCAGGGTCCAAAACCTCGAGCAAAGCTGAGGCCGGGTCACCGCGCATATCCATCCCCATCTTGTCGACTTCATCGAGCAAGAATAAAGGGTTCTTAACCGCTACCTTGCTCATATTCTGCAAGATTTTACCTGGCATAGAACCTATATAAGTGCGGCGATGACCTCGTATTTCGGACTCATCACGTACGCCACCCAGACTCATACGAACGAACTTACGATTAGTCGCTCGGGCAATAGACTGACCCAACGAGGTCTTACCCACACCAGGAGGTCCTACCAAGCACAAGATAGGCGCTTTCAATTTATCGACGCGCTGCTGTACCGCTAAATACTCGACGATACGTTCTTTGACTTTATCGAGACCGTAGTGATCCTCTGCCAATACAGCTTCAGCCTTTTTCAAGTCCGAACTGATTTTGGTCCTTTTCTTCCATGGCAGACCTACCAACACGTCGATAAAGTTCCGTACTACAGATGCTTCCGCAGACATCGGCGACATCAAGCGCAGTTTCTTCAGCTCGGCTTCTGCCTTTAGACGCGCCTCTTTAGGCATATGCGCGGCCTTGATCTTCTTCTCAACCTCTTCAAGATCAGCCCCGTCTTCACCCTCTCCCAACTCTTTCTGGATGGCTTTGACCTGCTCATTCAAGTAGTACTCGCGCTGACTCTTCTCCATCTGACGCTTGACGCGACCACGGATACGCTTTTCAACTTGCAGAATATCAATCTCGGCTTCGAGCAAACCTAATAGATGATCAAGACGCTTACGTACATCGATAATCTCTAGAACTTCCTGCTTCTGCTCCAACTTCAAAGGAAGGTGGGCTGCGATAGTGTCAGCCAAGCGGCCAGCATCATCGATACCTGCCAATGAAGTAAGAATCTCAGGGGGGATTTTTTTGTTCAATTTGACATATTGATCGAACTGCGCGATTAAAGCACGGCGCATCGCCTCAGACTCACTATTACCGCCCTCGTCAGCCTCAACGATACTTACTTGCGCATCGAAGTGACTGCCAGAATCGACCACGCTCAACAGATTGACGCGCTGCGTACCCTCCACTAGGACCTTTACAGTGCCGTCAGGCAACTTCAACATCTGCAAGATGTTGGCCATACTGCCTATCGCATACAGATCGTCCGTACTTGGATCATCTTTGGCAGCCGATTTCTGTGCGACCAACACGATACCTTTGCCAGCATCCATGGCTGCTTCTAGCGCTTTGATAGATTTGGAACGGCCTACAAACAATGGGATGACCATGTGCGGGAATACAACCACATCGCGCAACGGTAGCAGGGAATACAGATTATCAGGGCTGGTAACTGGGGTATCTTGTTCAATCATGGCGAACCTCTTAATGAATTCAAAGGTTAAATGGGGATGATAGAATAGAATTCAAGCATCCCCGCTGGGACAAGATAATAAAAGAGCGTGTGGCGTAGCTTAAGGTAAAACTTCCAGACTGACTACGCCGCTTTATGTTCATCCGAATAGATGATGATAGGTTTGATTTCACCGGTAACGGGTGTCTCATCGAGAACGACCTTGCTGACATTGTCCATGGATGGCAAATCGAACATCACATCCAGCAAAGATTGCTCCAGTATGGAACGCAGACCTCGGGCTCCGGTCTTACGAGCCAAGGCTTTGCGAGCGATTGCCTGCAAAACACCCGCATGAAACTCGAGTTCCACGTTCTCCATTGCCAACAACTTCTGATATTGCTTAGTCAGCGCGTTCTTGGGTTCGGTCAGGATACGCACCAAAGCAGCCTCATCCAATTCTTCCAAAGTGGCAACCACTGGTAGACGGCCGACAAACTCAGGGATCAGACCAAACTTTATTAGATCCTCAGGCTCGACATCACGCAAAGTCTCGCCTGTCTTGCGATTGTCTTTGCTGACGATGTTGGCACCAAAACCAATGCCAGCCTTATCGGAACGATTGCGTATCACTTTCTCTAAACCATCGAAAGCGCCACCACAGATGAACAGGATATTGGTGGTATCGACTTGCAGGAACTCAGTGTTCGGGTGCTTGCGACCACCCTGAGGAGGAATAGAAGCCTTGGTACCCTCGATCAACTTGAGCAGTGCTTGCTGCACGCCTTCGCCTGACACATCACGGGTGATAGACGGATTGTCAGACTTGCGTGAAATCTTATCGATCTCGTCGATATAGATAATGCCGCGCTGCGCCTTCTCCACGTTGTAGTCACAGGCTTGCAACAACTTTTGAATGATGTTCTCTACGTCTTCACCAACGTAACCCGCCTCGGTCAAGGTGGTCGCATCGGCCATCACGAAAGGCACATCCAGCAAACGCGCCAAAGTCTGAGCCAGCAAAGTCTTACCTGAACCAGTCGGACCGACCAACAAGATATTGCTCTTAGAAAGCTCTACGCCATCTTGGCTATCGCTCTTCAAACGCTTGTAATGATTGTAGACAGCGACCGATAAGATACGCTTAGCTTTCTCCTGCCCGACCACATAGTCATCTAGCGAGACGCTAATTTCTTTGGGCGTGGGTAGTTCGGACTTTTCGGGCTTGATATTGGCGCTTTGCGCCTCTTCTTTCATTATGTCGTTGCACAGTGCGACGCACTCGTCACAAACGAACACAGAAGGACCGGCAATCAGCTTTTTGACCTCATGCTGACTCTTGCCACAGAAGGAACAATACAAAAGTTTGTCGCCAGTTTTATTTTCGCCAACCATCTCTCAACCTTTCGTAGAATTATCGGAGAGAAACTGATTAATTACGTTTATCTAAGACCTGATCAACCAGACCATACGCAACAGCATCTGCGGCACTGAGGAAATTATCGCGATCAGTGTCGTGCTCTATAGTTTCAACCGATTGACCGGTGTGATGGGCCAACATCTGGTTCAACTTCTGCTTCAAATACAATATCTCACGTGCATGAATCTCGATATCCGAAGCCTGACCACGGAAGCCACCCAAAGGTTGGTGAATCATAACGCGCGAATTGGGCAGACAGAATCGTTTACCTTTTTCGCCCGCGGTCAACAGGAATGCACCCATACTAGCCGCCTGACCGATACACAAAGTGCTCACATTGGGCTTGATGAACTGCATGGTATCGTAGATTGCCATACCCGCCGTCACCGAACCACCAGGAGAGTTGATATAGAAATGGATGTCCTTTTCAGGACTCTCCGATTCCAAGAACAACATCTGCGCCACGATCAAGTTCGCGCTATGATCATTGACCTCGCCCACCAGAAACACCACACGCTCTTTCAACAGACGCGAATAGATATCGTAAGCACGCTCACCCCGACCGCTGGTTTCAACCACCATCGGAATCATGCCTATGTTTTTGGTCTCAAAGTCATGCAGCATAATTATGCATTTCCCATTAATTCGCTAAATACAGCAGCCTTGTTGGTGACTTTAGCTTGACTCATCACCCAAGCAACGACGTTCTCTTCCAATGCCAGATTCTCGACTTCCTGCATGCGTTTAACATCTGAAGCATACCAACGAATGACTTGCTCTGGCTCATCGAAGCTTTGCGCGTAATCTTTGATCAGCGCCTTGACTTGCTCAGGCTTGGCCTGCAAATCGTGCTTCTGTACCACTTCAGCCAATATCAGACCCAACTTCACACGCTTAGTCGCCTGCTCTTTAAACAACTCCAAAGGCAACTTCATGCCACCAGACTTCATGCCGCGCTGCTCCATATCACGTACGGTCTGTTGCATCAAACTTTGCGACTCCCAATCCACCAAAGATTTAGGCACATCGAACTGCGTCACTTTGAGCAAGGCGTCCATGGCAACATCTTTGTTGCGCACTTTCAGACGGCGATCCAACTCACGCTGCAAGTTCAGCCTGATCTCAGCAGTCAACTTAGACACATCACCATCAGCAATACCGACAGACTTGGCAAATTCCGCATCCAACTCAGGCAATTGCGGCGCTTCTACCTTATTCAAGGCGATAGTGAAGGTTACTTCCTTACCAGCCACATCTTTGCCATGGTAGTCAGCAGGGAAAGTCATATTGAAAGACTTAGTTTCGCCGACCTTCATACCGATGATAGCCGCCTCAAACTCGGGCAGCATACGGCCTACGCCCAGTTGCACCGGATAGTCCTTAGCTTCACCACCTTGGAAAATCACACCATCCAACTTGCCAGTGAAGTCTACAACGACTTTATCTTCAGTCTGAGCAGCACGATCGGCCACTACGAATACACTGCGCTGCTTACGCAAGGTCGCAACGGTATTCTCAACATCAGCATCACTTAATTCATAAGTAGTACGCTCAATGGATTCACCAGTCATATCACCCAATACCACTTCAGGATAGACCTCAAAAGTAGCGCTATACTCTATGCTCTCTGCCTTCAGATCGGCAGTCTTGATATCAAATTCTGGATAACCAGCCACTTTGAGATTATTGGTCTGCGCAGCTTCTTCGAAAGAACGCTGCAGAGCCTCGCCCAAAGCCTCTTGATGAGCTTGCGCGCCATAATATTGCTCGAGAACCTTGTTAGGAATCTTGCCAGGACGGAAACCAGCGATCTTCGCGGTACGTCCGATGTTCTTCAAACGAGCGGCGACCTGGCCGACTATGGCTTGTTGAGGGATAGATGCGTTCAGACGGCGCTCTAACGCGCTAACAGTTTCTACGCTGGACATGCTGTAATTCCTTGATATTAATTGATGAATTAGGTGCTGGTGCGAAAGGAGAGACTCGAACTCTCACGCCTTGCGGCGCTGGAACCTAAATCCAGTGCGTCTACCAATTCCGCCACTTTCGCATTGTTCCCAGCTTGGGACGCAAGATTATAACACTATACAACTGCTTTCATACTGACTACGACGCGTCCGCGCAGCTGACTTTGCATCAATCTGGGGAAAACCTGCGGTAAATCAGCAAAATGCACTCTTTCAACTACTTTTTCCAATAGCTTGGGGTGTAAATCTGTCGCCAAACGCTGCCAAACATGCTGACGCTGGTGCATGGGTGTAGCAGCCGAGTCCACGCCCAACAATCGAACGCCGCGCAAAATGAAGGGCAAGACCGTAGTGTGTAACTCGAAGCCACCGGCATTTCCATAACTAGCGATGCAGCCATCCTGTTGCATAGTGCGGGTCAACCAAGCAAGCGTCTCACCTCCAACTGAATCCATCGCGCCTGCCCAGAGTGATTTTTCCATAGGCCTACTGCCCATGACCAAATCCTTGCGTGACAATATCTCGTTCGCCCCTAAAGACTTCAGATAATCATGCTCACTCTCTTTGCCGGTCAATGCTGTTACCTTATAGCCAAGCTGCGCCAACATCTGTATCGCCAAGCTAGATACGCCACCAGTCGCGCCAGTTACGATCACCTTACCGTTTTCAGGACGCAGATCGTTTTGTTCCATGCGGTGTATGGCTAATGCTGCGGTATAGCCCGCCGTACCCAATGCCATCGCTTCGAACAAAGACATCCCTTTGGGCAGATGCACTACCCAGTCTGCAGGAACCCTGACTTTTTCCGCATATCCTCCATCGTGTGCCACCCCCATGTCATAGCCGGTGACCAAGACTTCATCCCCCGCCTTGAATCGAGCATCACTGGAGCTAGCCACGACACCTGAGACATCTATCCCGCCTACACACGGAAACCGGCGTATCACTTTGCCAGCTCCTGTTGCCGCCAAAGCGTCTTTGTAGTTCACACTGGAATAGTGCGTGTCGATCACGACCTCGCCCTGATCCAATTCATCCAAGGCTAGATCGACGAAACGTCCTGCCGACTTACCGCCCTCTTCGAAGATACGATATGCCTTGAATGTCTGCATTTACAGCTCCAATAAAACGCGCCCAGGAAACTCCAGCGCTTCTTTGATGGTAGAGAGGAATTGCACCGCTTCACGACCATCGATGATGCGGTGGTCATACGAAACCGCTAGATAGTTGATGGGGCGTATCACGATCTGACCATTCTCGACTACCGCTCTGTCCTTAGTTGCATGGATACCTAAGATGGCAGCCTGCGGAGGATTGATGATAGGCGTGGACAACATAGATCCGAACACCCCGCCATTGGAAATGGAGAATGTTCCACCCGTCAGCTCTTCCATCGTCAACTTACCCAATTTGGCCCTAGCTCCAAAATCGACAATTTGCTTTTCGATGTCTGCCAAAGAGAGCTTGTCGGCATCGCGCAGTATGGGCACGACCAAACCACGCTCGCTACCTATCGCGACTCCGATGTCGAAGTAGCCGTGATAGATGATGTCATTGCCATCCACAGATGAATTGACGATAGGAAACTTCTGCAAGGCCAACACCGCCGCTTTGACGAAGAAGGAAGAGAAACCCAGCTTTACGCCATGCTTCTTCTCGAAAGCATCTTTGTAACGATTACGCAGATCGATGATCGGCTGCATATTCACTTCATTGAACGTGGTCAGGATGGCTGCGTTCTGTTGTGATTGCAGCAGACGCTCGGCGATACGTTGGCGTATGCGTGTCATCGGAACGCGCTGTTCTGGACGATTACCCTGAGGGATAGCGACATGCGGCACTGACTCTGCAACGGCCATGGGTTGCTGCATCGCCTGCATGACATCTTCCTTGGTGACCAAACCATGACGCCCAGTACCCGACAAGCGTGTGGCATCCACATCTAACTCGTGCGCCAGTTTGCGTGCTGAAGGTGACACCGCCGCGTGCTGAGCTATCTCTACTGCCGGAGCAGGTGTGGTCGCAATTGCCGAGGTGTCGATCAGGGCGATGAGCTCTTCACTGAGTACCTTGGCACCATCGGCTTTTACGATCTTGGTCAATACGCCGGATTTAGATGCAGGCAATTCCAGTACGACTTTATCGGTTTCCACATCAATAAGATTCTCGCCTTCACTCACTGCATCGCCGACCTTCTTGTGCCAAGTGATGAGCGTGGCCTCGGAAACCGATTCTGAGAGTTGCGGGACTTTGACTTCAATGATGCTCATGATGTGCTGCTCCTGGATGAGGTTTGATATCGAGATCTTCACGGAACGCCGCTTCGATCACCGCTTTTTGTTGTTCCTGATGGACAGCGAGATAGCCAGCTGCTGGTGCCGCAGAAGATGGACGCAACGCATAGTCCAGCCTCATGCCCTTACGCATATGGCGCAAGAAATAATGTTGGATGCGATGCCATGCACCTTGATTACCCGGTTCTTCCTGTGCCCATACAAATTCACTGGCATTGGGATAGTCATCCACCTGCTTGATGAATTCCACATGCGGGAAAGGATAGAGTTGCTCCAACCGGATGATGGCCATGTCGGTGATGCCTTTACTACGTCGTGCCGCTAACAGTTCGTAGTACAACTTTCCGCTGCAGGCGATGATGCGACGCACATGACGCTTGTCTAGATCATCAACTTCCGCGATCACATTCTGGAATCCGCCCTGAGAGAATTCGCTCAATGGTGATGCGGCATCCTTGCTGCGCAACAGGCTCTTAGGCGTAAAAACAATCAGGGGTTTGCGATAGGGACGCAGCATCTGACGACGCAAAAGATGGAACATCTGCGCTGCCGAGGACGGTATACAAACTTGGATATTGTGATCAGCGCATAGCTGCAAGTAGCGCTCGATACGACCAGAGGAATGTTCAGCGCCCTGCCCTTCATAACCATGCGGTAGCAACATCACCAAACCGCATAAGCGTCCCCACTTCACTTCTCCAGAAGCGATGAACTGATCGATGACGACTTGCGCACCATTGGCGAAATCACCGAACTGCGCTTCCCACAACACCAGCGAGTTCGGTCTGGCCGTGGCATAGCCATACTCGAAGCCCAGCACCGCCTCCTCAGAAAGATAGGAGTCTATGACCGTGAAGTTAGCCTGTTCAGGTGAGAGATGCTGCAGCGGGGTGTAAGCCCCCTCGTGCCAAACGGTACGATTCTGATCATGCCAAGTTGCATGTCGGTGGAAGAAGGTACCGCGCTGACTATCCTGGCCGCATAGACGGACTGGATGCCCTTCGGTGAGCAGCGTCGCATAAGCGAGGTTCTCTGCCATACCCCAGTCCAACGACAAATCTCCCTGCGCCATAGCGGCTCGATCATCTACGATCTTCTGCACACGTGATTGCAACACAAAACCTTCTGGTATAACCGACAGATGGGCAGCAAGCTGCTTCAACTTGGTCATAGGCACGCCGGTCTGCACCGGCATATCCCAACGGATATCCCCTTTAAACGGAGTCCAGTCGGTGGTGACCTTGTTGCTCTTGGATAACAGCGCTGGCTCTATGGAGTTGCGACCCTCATCCATCGCCTGACGATAGAGCGCAATCATCTGCTCTGCTTCTTCCGCTTTGATAGTCCCATCTTTAGCAAGTCTCTCCGCATACACCGCGCGGGTGCCGGGATGCTTGCGTATATAGCGGTACATGAACGGCTGCGTGACCAAAGGCTCATCCTGCTCGTTATGTCCCAACTTACGGAAGCACACCATATCGATAACTACATCACGATTGAACTGCATACGGTAGTCCAGCGCGATTTCCGTGATCAACATGACCGCATCGGGATCGTCGCCGTTCACATGAAAAATGGGCGCATCGATCATCTTCGCCACATCGCTGCAGTAACTTGAGGAGCGGGTGTCGCGTGAATCAGAAGCGGTGAACCCAATCTGGTTATTGATGATGACGTGCACCGTGCCGCCGGTACGGAAACCACGTAACTGAGACATCGCCAGCGTCTCCATCACCACGCCCTGCCCCGCAAAAGATGCATCGCCGTGTATCAATATAGGTAGAACCTTGGCGCCCGCATGATCTTTGAGACGATGTTGACGGGCACGCACCGAACCTTCCACCACCGGATTGACGATCTCCAGATGCGAAGGATTAAAGGCCAGCACCACATGCAACTCGCCACCCGGTGTCGCGATATCGGCCGAAAAACCCTGATGGTATTTCACGTCACCAGAAGTTAGATGTTCAGCGTGTATTCCTTCGAATTCAGCAAACAACATGGATGGCTGCTTGCCCAGTATGTTCACCAGCACATTGAGGCGACCGCGATGCGCCATACCTATGACGGCCTCTTCCACGCCCTGCGCGCCACAGCGCTGCAATAGATGATCCAGCAATGGGATGACAGTCTCACCGCCCTCTAATGAGAAGCGTTTCTGCCCCACGTATTTGGTGTGTAAATAGCGTTCCAGCGTCTCGGCTGCCGTGATGCGTTCCAATATGCGTTTGCGTTGCGCTACATCATAACCTGCCACTCCACGTACGCTTTCAAGTCGCTGTTGTATCCATCGCTTCTGAGCTACATCGCTGATATACATATATTCCGCACCTATGCTTTCGCAATAGGTCTGGCGCAACAGTTGAAGTATCTCGCGCAAGGTCATGCGCGCGCCACCCACTAGCGAACCGGTATCGAAGGTGCAATCCAGATCACTCTCACTCAACTCGTAATAGACGGGGTCGAGTTCTGCTACTACAGGCTTAACGTGTCTGGCGAGCGGATCCAGATTGGCCACACGAACGCCGAGAAAACGATGGGCATTGATGAGTTGCAAAACCTTGACCTGCTTGCGCTCCAATTCAGCTTCGGGTGATACCAAATTGACAGCGGCGACTTTGGGCAGCGCCTCAAAAGCACGCTGTATCGGGCTATGCGCCACATCCGGCGCACCTTTCAATGAGGTCTGCAAATCATTGAAGTACGCATGCCATTCCTGTGGCACGGCAGATTGGTCTTGCAAATACGTCTCGTACAGCGCTTCTACGAATGCAGCATTAGCCCCGAACAGCGCCGAGCTAGCACGCATCCTTTGCATCAGATTGTCGGATTGACTCACCTTTTATCCACCGCGACGAAATCACGGCGTGCAGCACCCGTATAGAGCTGACGGGGGCGGCCTATCTTCTGACCCTTCTCAGCAATCATCTCGTTCCATTGAGATATCCAGCCCACGGTGCGCCCCACGGCGAAGATCACCGTGAACATATTGGTCGGTATCCCTAAAGCGCGCAGTACGATACCGGAATAGAAGTCCACGTTAGGATAGAGTTTGCGTTCGATAAAGTATGGGTCGCTTAGTGCGATCTTTTCCAATGCCATCGCCAGCTTGAACAGCTTGTCATCGTGCAGACCCAGCTCTTCCAAAACTTCGTAGCAAGTCTCACGCATCACCGAGGCGCGCGGATCCATATTCTTGTAAACGCGGTGACCAAAGCCCATCAATCGATACTTCTTGTCCTTCACACCCTGTACATATTCTTCCACACGCGAGATATCACCGATCTCTTCCAACATCTTCAGTGCAGCTTCGTTGGCACCACCGTGTGCCGGGCCCCATAAGGCTGCGATACCTGATGCGATACAAGCAAAAGGATTGGCACCGCTGGAACCGGCCAGACGCACCGTAGAGGTGGACGCGTTCTGCTCATGATCTGCATGTAGGATGAAGATACGCTCCAAGGCGCGTACCAACTTGGGATTGGGCACGTACTCCTCGGCAGGAGTAGCGAACATCATGTACATGAAGTTTTCCACATAAGTGAACTTATTCTTCGGATACATAAAGGGGAAGCCAGTGTTGTACTTGTACGACATCGCGGCGATGGTCGGTACTTTGGCCAACAGACGCAGCGCAGAGATTTCGCGGTGCTCGGGATTATTGATATCCAGCGAGTCATGATAGAAGGCCGATAGCGCGCCCACCACCCCGACCATAACAGCCATAGGATGCGCATCGCGGCGGAAGCCGTTATAGAAGCGCGCCAACTGATCATGCACCATGGAGTGATGGATGACCTGCGAGTCGAACTCCTTCTTCTGCGCGGCGGTCGGCAACTCGCCGTTAAGTAACAGATAGCTGACTTCCAGAAAATCGGAGCTCTTGGCGAGCTGTTCGATAGGATAACCGCGGTAATACAGCAAACCCGCGTCACCATCGATATAGGTGATATCCGAAGAACAGCTTGCAGTAGAAAAGAACGCTGGATCGTAGGTGAACACCCCCAACTGGGCCAGACCATGTATATCAATGACATCCGGCCCCAACGTACCCGACATCATAGGTAGTTCGATACTGCGACCATCATCTAGGGTCAGGGTGGCTACGCGTTTCTTTTCCATTTTCATTCCTATCTATAACTAAATTAGGCGGATTTGATTTTTTCTAACAGCGCGCGCTGCGCGACGTCTTCGACTTCCAGGCGGCCAGACATCATGTCCCACAGGGTGTTGTCTGGTAGATCTAGTAAGGCTTCGAACACATACAACTCAGGTTCACTGAGAGTTGCATATTGATTGGCAACAAAGGGCTTGAGCATGATATCCAGCTCGAGCAGGCCGCGCCTACAACGCCACAGCATACGCTTCAGCTCGGCTGCCTCATGCTTGGGGGGAACTTCTAGATTAACTGCGTTCACTTCGCTGACCACGATATTCCTATCTTAAAACCACACTCAAACCAGACGCTTCACCATCATATCTTTGATATGCCCGATCGCCTCGGTGGGATTGAGCTCTTTGGGACAAACATCTACGCAATTCATAATGGTGTGGCAGCGGAACAAACGATACGGGTCTTCCAGATCATCCAGTCGCTCGCTGGTAGCTTGATCGCGGGTATCGGCGATGAAGCGGTAGGCCTGCAACAGACCGGCGGGCCCAACGAACTTGTCAGGGTTCCACCAGAATGAAGGACAAGAAGTCGTGCAACAGCCGCACAAGATACACTCGTACAATCCGTTTAGATGCTCACGCTGCGCAGGTGATTGCGGACGCTCGGTCTCGGGGGGCGGATCGTTGTTGATGAGATAAGGCTTGATGGAGTGATACTGTTTGAAGAACTGGGTCATATCCACGATCAGATCGCGTATCACCGGCAGGCCCGGCAAAGGACGCAACACCACCGGTTGCTTCAGTGACGACAATGGCGTGATGCAGGCTAGACCGTTGCGACCATTGATGTTCATTGCATCCGAGCCACACACACCTTCGCGGCAGGATTTACGCAAGGACAGACTGTCGTCTTGTTGTTTGAGCAAGACTATCGCATCTAGCAACATCATATTGGTCGATGAGATTTCCAACTCATAGTCGCGCATATAAGGCGCGTTGTCGGTGTCGGGGTTGTAACGATAGATCGAAAAACGCATGACTGATTCCTCCGGTTGCGAATTATTGCCTATTCTCGTGCAGTCGTATCAAATTATTTTCAGCTTTCCAATAATTTTTATCGATTCTCAACGCAGCAAGATAGGCTTGCTCCGCTTCGGCAGTATGTCCACTCAAAAAGTAGGCATAACCCAAGTTGTTCTGCGGTCTAGCTTTATTCGGTGAAGCGCTTACCGTCGCTTGCCATAACGCGATTTCACTGCGGTAGTCTGCATTCCTCAAGCAAGTAAAAATCGCACAGCATAAAAAAATGCCTAGCAATGCTATACGGCGCGACATGAGTTGCTTGAGTCCGTTGTGTGCACTCCATACCAGTAAGAGTAACAGTGGCCAATCCGCCAGATAGAGTTGCCTGTCGTTGACCACATCCAGACGCGGCAGAAACACGTAGAGCGGAAACAACTGCAACACCCACCACAGCAAGGCGAACGCCCAGAGGCGTTCGCGGCGCGACAGCCATGCCAACCATAGAGATACAACTAGCCATAACAGCAGGTCCGGCCATACTGCAGATAATTCATACAGAATAGGAATATCTGGGTCGATATTCATAGCCCAAGGAAACAGTGCTTGCCCGAGCAGATAACTCATGGCGTGTAACTGTGTATAGAGATTCACAGTCCAATCATGCAGGTTCACACTAAACGCGATCATCTGCCAATAGCGCTGCTGCATCAGCAGTAGTAGTAGCAAGGCCAGAAACAAGAGTAGGTGCGGCAACATATTCCTGACCCGCGACTTCCAATCGCTACTGGGGTAGAAAAGATACTCCCAGATCAACAAGACCGCGGGTAAGCTCAGTGCGGTCTCCTTGCTCGCCACGGCACATAAGAAAAGCAAGGGTGAATAAAAATAAAGCGCACGCTTATCAGCGCGCTCTCGACCTTGTGCATACAACAACAAGGCGGCGAGATAGAATCCCGTCATCAATGACATTGAGCGTCCACTGATATAGGTCACCGCTTCGGTATGTGCGGGATGTGCGATGAATAACAGTGCAGTCCAAACTGCGACAGATAGGGCATGCTCAGCATGATTGGACAGAATCATCACGCGTCTGGCCAGTGCATAGACCAATAATGCATTGGCGAGATGGAGTGCCAGATTGAATAGATGAAAGCCCCACACCTCTCCGCCTAAGAAGTTATTCCATGTGTAAGTGAATTTAAGTAAAGGACGCAGACCATGCCCCAAGTCAGCCCACCATGCCGCCCAACTGCTTACGCCAGCAGCATCAACGATGACGTTGTAATCATCGAACTGAAAGGGAGTGAGCCAAGCATTGCTATACAACAGGAGTACAGCGAGTAGCAGAACAAAGGGTACGTGACGTTGCTCAATCATGAGCTGACTGTGCGAACGCGTATTCCAACATATCCGAGGCATCCCACCAGCGATTCTCTGCATGCAGCATCACCAACAAGACCGTCACACCATCACGTCTAGCCAGCGCGACCAGACACTTTCCTGCCTTAGCGGTGTAACCCGATTTCATGCCGATCGCACCTTCATAACGGCCGACCAGCGCGTTGTGGTTGCTCAAGTGAAAGTGATCTTGACCATCCGCTGAGCTGATCTCTAGGGTTTTCTTTGCAATTAATTCCATCAACACGGGGTATTCCATCACCTTGTGCGCTAGCACTGTGATATCGCGTGCGGAAGAATAGTGCGACACATCGTCATGTCCACAGGCATTGCTGAAATGGCTATCGCGCAAGCCCCACTCATTTGCGCGTTGATTCATCAGTGCTACAAAGCGCTGCTGGTCACCCGCCACATGATCGGCTATTGCATGGCAAGCATCGTTAGCAGAGTTTAAAAGACTGGCCACCAACAGATCCTGCGCGCGCATGTGTGCGCCCGACTTCAATCCCAAGCGACTACCCGTCTCGCGTGCCGCGGCAGTACTGATGACGACTTCGACATCCGGCTGATAGCGCTCCATCAGCAATAAGACAGTCATTAGTTTGGTCAGACTGGCGGGTGCCAGACGCTCATCCACAGCGCGCGACCAACGCGTCTGGTCGTTCACTTGTATGAGATAGGAGCGGGCTGTGACTGGGAATGGTAAAGGAGCAGCAAAGCTCGCGGATATTGTGATGAATACACCACACAACACCCACGCAATCAGACTAAGCCGCATAAGATCAGAATCCGAACATGCCTTTCAGATTCTTCGCGCCATCGAGTATGGCTTTGGCAGGATTGGTATTGTTAGGTTTGCTATCAACAGACTGCTTGTCCTGCGCATCTGAAGGGGCATCAGTCGCTTCTTTCCACTTACCATATCGCTGACAGATAGGCCCGTAGCCACTATCCATCGCTGCCGTGTAATCACGTCCAGCACAATGCTTATCAAATAAAGGCTTGGCCTCTTTATCACAGTATTCAGCAACCTTCTGATAGTCTTTAGCATCCACTTGGCGCTTACAGTAGGCACGCGTGGCCTTCTCAAAAGGCAAACCGCACTCCAGCGCTAGTTTGCGCGCCTCCTTGTGGTCGGCAACGTACAGATAATCATCATCAGACGCGGATAGTTTCTTACTCAAACGCTCACACATCTGGGGACGCATATCAGGACAAGCCATAGCTGCACATAATTTTTTGGATTGAGGGTCTTTAGCCCAACTGCAATCAGGCTTCAAAAAATGACCGTAGCTATTGTCATCCACCGCCTTCCTGCATTCCTTGATGCGCTCTTGCTCAGACAGGGCCTGATGTTCCGCAATCATGGCATTGGCTTTGGCGGAAGGATTCTCTGTGGCGTAATCACAAGTGCCAATCCGCTTACCGTCATAGCGCATGTTCATATCGCCGTCAGCGGAATGCATCTGCATCTTGCCAGTGTAAGAACCATTTCCGGAGGTCATCTCACCACTACCAGTCATCGGCTCTTTGCCGGTGCACTTCATCTTCCACGAGGACTTATTGCCCGACACCTTAACATCGGACATTTTACAATTCTGATCTTTGTCGGCAGGTACCGCACGATTAGGGTCGTTCTGCTTACCCTTCTCGATACAGACGTTGCTGGTCTGCCCAGGCATCGCAAAAGGCATGCCTTCCATTTCCATCTTGGTAGTCACCGCCCAAAGTTCATCATTACCCGCCGCCTGAGCGACACTGCTTAAACACAATGCCGCCAATAACCACAATGAATTTTTCATGATGCCTCCTAAGATGAAGACGTTACAGCAGTTACCTCAATACGACCTTGCTTTAAGTGGGAAGGAATCCACCGTGAGTGGTTTGAGGCGCACCGGTTTGTAATCGAGACGGTATCCTTCCTTAAAATACAGACTGTGTTTGAGCCAATTCACGTCGTCACGCTCTTGATAGTCTTCGCGTGCGTGGGCGCCACGACTTTCTTTGCGCGCCTCGGCGGCGATCATAGTGGCTTGCGCCACCTCGATCAGATTATCCAACTCCAGTGCTTCGATACGGGCGGTATTGAAAACGCGACTCTTATCACCGATTTCCGTGTTGGCCACACGTGCTGCGACTTCCTTGATCTGGCTGACACCTTCGATCAATAGTTCTGGGAAACGGAACACGCCACAATGCTTTTGCATCACCTTGCGCATCGCGGCACCCACCTCGGCCACACTCTCACCGTTCTTCTGGTTCTCCAGACGTGCCAAACGTGCTAGTGAATAATCGCCTGCATCAGCAGGCAAAGGCTTCACATGCGGATTGCTCTTCAAATCTTCAATGATCTGCCTGCCAGCCTCGCGACCAAACACCAGCAAATCGAGCAAAGAGTTACAACCCAAACGGTTCGCGCCATGCACTGATACACAGGCGCATTCGCCCACCGCATACAAGCCGTGCACCACTTCATCTGGGCCGGTCTTGTAGGGTGCGACGACTTGACCATGGAAATTAGTAGGTATGCCACCCATCATGTAATGCGCAGTCGGCACTACAGGAATCGGCGCTTTAGCGGGGTCGACATGGGCAAATTTCAGTGCGATCTCACGTATGCCGGGTAGACGCTGCTTGATGACATCTTCACCCAAATGGTCGAGCTTGAGCATCACATGGTCGGCATTGGGGCCGCAGCCGCGACCTTCGTTGATCTCTATGGTCATGGCGCGGGACACCACGTCGCGGCTGGCCAAGTCTTTGGCATTGGGCGCGTACTTAGGCATAAAGCGTTCGCCATCTTTGTTGACCAGATAGCCGCCCTCACCACGCACGCCCTCAGTGATCAGCACGCCGGCACCGTAAACTCCCGTAGGGTGGAACTGGTAAAACTCCATATCTTCCAGCGGGATGCCGGCGCGTGCCGCCATGCCCAGACCGTCGCCAGTATTGATGAAGGCATTGGTGCTGGAAGCGAAGATACGACCCGCGCCACCCGTGGCAAACAAAGTCGCACGGGCATGGAAGATCATGGTCTCGCCAGTCTCGATTTCCATCGCGGTCACGCCCAGTACATCGCCCTCGGCATTGCGAATCAGATCGAGCGCCATCCATTCGACAAAGAAATTAGTATTGGCTTTGACGTTCTGTTGATACAAGGTATGTAGCATCGCATGGCCGGTACGGTCGGCTGCCGCGCAAGCGCGCTGTACCGGGTTCTTACCGAAGCTCTGCATATGTCCGCCGAAGGGACGCTGATAGATCTTGCCGCTATCCAACCTGTCGAAGGGCATACCAAAATGTTCCAACTCATAAACGACTTCAGGCGCGGCACGACACATGAACTCGATAGCATCTTGATCGCCCAGATAGTCCGAGCCTTTAACTGTGTCATACATATGCCACAGCCAGTTATCCTCGGTGACGTTGCCCAATGAAGCGGCGATGCCGCCCTGAGCGGCCACGGTGTGCGAACGGGTCGGAAACACCTTGGAAAGAACAGCCACTTTGAGCCCGGCTTGCGCCAACTGCAAAGCCGCGCGCATACCGGAACCGCCCGCGCCTACCACCACCACATCGAAAGTTCTTTTTGCGATTGCCATTCCTACATTCCCCAAAGAATTTGTACGGACCAGATTGTGTAAACGACCAGTGCCAAGATAACTAATACGTGTATCACCAAGCGGATGCTGGCAGGTTTGATGTAATCCATCACGATGTCACGCACACCTATCCATGCGTGATAGAACAGCGCAAGGAGGAACAGCAAGGTGAAGGTGCGCATCCACTGGCTAGAATAAAGCCCTATCCAAACGTCATAATCCACATGGTCTTGCATTACCAGATAGCCCGCCAGCGCAACGCTGTATATGACCATCACCACGGCGCTGATACGTTGCGCCAGCCAATCGCTCAAACCGTAATGAGCCCCTACGACGACACGGTTCACCATAATCTAACTCCCAGAAAAACAGTCAGGATCAAACTCACCGCCATCACCAATTTGCTGCTGTTGCGTGCTTGGGCAAGGTTCTTCACATAATGCAAATCAATCGCCAGATAGCGCAGACCTGCACAGAAGTGATGTAAGAAAGCCCACAACAATCCCAACAGCATCAGCTTCACCAAAGGATGGGCGAAAACGGATTGCAAGGTGGTATAGCTCTCTATGGAGTTCAAACTGTATTGCAACATCAGCAATAACAAGGGCAAGGATAGGAAGAGCAGCAGGCCGCTGACGCGATGCAGGATGGAGACGAAGCCGGGGAGCGGCAATTTGATGAGATGCAAGGCTAGGTGCTTGGGTCGTTTTTTATTCATTACTATGCTCTCTGCCATGAGGTAAAAAATAATGGCGCAATGCTACACCTTTCGCATGGCGTTAGAAAAATAAAACTACTATGATGCTGGCTTCTCGTCCAAGGAGCGCACCATGAAAGCACCCATCAGGATCACCATCACCGGCGCCGCCGGCCAGATCGGCTACGCAACATTGTTTCGTATCGCCAATGGCGACATGCTGGGACGAGAACAACCGGTGATCTTGCAACTGCTGGATCTACCCCAAGCCCAAGGCATGTTGCAAGGTGTGCAGATGGAACTGGAAGACTGCGCCTTCCCTTTGCTGCAGCAAGTCATCATCACTTCCGATCCACGAGTTGCCTTCAAAGACACTGAGGTCGCCCTGCTTATTGGCGCTCGCCCACGTGGCCCCGGCATGGAACGTAAAGACCTGCTCGAAGCCAATGGCGCGATCTTCTCCGCGCAAGGCAAGTTGCTCAACGAACTCGCAGCACGCCATGTCAAAGTGCTGGTGGTGGGCAATCCCGCCAATACCAATGCCCTCATCGCCATGAAGAACGCGCCCGATCTGGACCCGCGTAACTTCACCGCCATGATGCGTCTGGATCACAACCGTGCCATTGCTCAAGTCGCCCAAAAGCTGTTCCAGCCGATACGTGACATCAAGAAAATGATCATCTGGGGCAATCATTCCGGCACGCAATATCCTGATCTGGATCACGCCGAGATACGCGGTCGTCTAGTGCGCGACATCCTGCCCGACCAAGATTGGGTGGAAAACGAGTTCATCCCTACTGTACAAAAACGTGGTGCCGCCGTGATCGCAGCGCGTGGTCTTTCCAGTGCCGCCAGTGCCGCAAATTCCGCGGTCAGCCATATGCATGACTGGATGCTCAGTTCCCACCACAACGACTGGGTGACTATGAGCGTTCCGTCTGACGGCAGCTATGGCATACCTGAAGGCGTGTTGTATGGCTTCCCCGTCACCTGCAAGAACGGCCACTACAAGATCGTACAGGGCTTGCCCATCAGCGATCTGGGACGCAAGCATATGGAAGACAGTTATCGCGAGTTGACTGAAGAACGCGCTCATGTGAAACACCTGCTGGGCTAAAACCACACCGATGGACATCGCGCAGCATCATGCTTCAACCGCCTGCCTGTGTTTGGCATCGGTGCATCGCCACGCTTAATAACGATAGAGAGATGCTGAACGAACCCTTTTCTAGACGCCGTTTTCTCAAGACTCTCACCGCTGTCGCAGGCGTTTCTATGTTGGGCGCTTGCGACACTTCCGACCAAACTATCACCATCGCCACGCACATGTGGCCAGGTTATGAGCCACTATCGCTGGCCAGCGACTTGGGCTGGTTGGACAAGCAGTTGGTTAAGCTTATAGAGACTGACTCCGCAACAGACTCTATAAAGCTACTAGAGGCTGGCAAGATTGATGGTGCTGGGCTGACCCTAGATGAGGTGCTGCGTATACGTGCCACTGGCATGCCACTCTCCATACTGCTGGTCTGCGATATCTCCGCCGGAGCAGATATGCTGTTGGTTCGCCCCGAGATCAAGCAACTTTCAGAGCTGAAGGGAAAACGCATCGGCGTGGAAGATGGCGCCTTGGGCACGTTGATGTTGTATGAGATATTGCAAGCAGCCGGCCTCAAACGCAGCGATGTGCGTACCGTGTCACTGACCATAGATCAGCAGATAGGCGCTTGGCAGCGCGGCGAGATCGATGCAGCGGTGACTTTTGAACCTAGCTCACGGAGTATCAAGGCACAGGGTGGCAAGCTGCTGTTCGATAGTCGTCAGATTCCGGAACTGATCTTCGATGTCATCGCGGTGCGCAGCAACCTTCTGGATAAGCAACACAGTGCAGCCTTGCACCATCTGACCGAGATGCAACTCAAGGCCTTGCAACACCTCACCATCAACCCCAACGATGCTGCCTATCGTATGTCGGCACGACTCAAGCTACCCGCAGAAGAAGTGATGTCTACCTTCAAGGGACTGATACTGCCCGACCTTAACAACAACATACGACTCCTAGCCGGTGAGCACCCAGTCTTATTGGACAGCGCACAGCGCGTAAGCAAGGCGATGCATGAGGCCGGCATCCTGCATAGTGACACAGCGATGAACGACCTGATCCATCCGGAGTATCTACCTAGGAAAGCCCAGTGACGAAAGCTACGTCCAGATGGTTGCTCCTCTGCAGCCTGCTGCTCTTGTGCTCCCCCGTATGGGCCAAAGAAGAGGTCAAGATAGGCATACTCGCCTACCGCCCGCAAGCGATGGTGCAGGCGAAATGGCAGCCACTCGCCGCCGCGTTGAATAAAGCCCTACCCGATTGTCATTTTGTCATTGACGCTTATGTCTATGATGACTTGCTCGCTGCCGTGGCCTCACGCCAGATAGATTTCGTCCTCACCAATCCCGGCAGCTATCTGCTGATGGCACACCGCAGCGGACTCACCGCACCTTTAGTCACACTGTCCAATCTGGAGCAAGGCAAGCCGGTGAGTGCCATGGGCGGCGTCATCTTTACCCGTGCCGATCGGCAGGACATCAACAAGCTGCAAGATCTGCGTGGTCGTACAGTGGCACTCACCACTACGGCCTCGCTGGGGGGATATGAGATGCAGGCTTATGAGCTCAGCCAGAGCGGCCTGCGTATTCCGCAAGACTTGCATCTTATGACCACGGGTATGCCGCACGACAAGGTAGTGGAAGCGGTGTTGAGCAAAAAAAGCGATGTCGGTTTTATCCGCTCCGGAATGCTGGAGAGCATGGTTGACGAAAACAAGTTGGACTTTAAACAAATCAAGGTCATCAATCTTCAGGATCTGCCTGGCTTTCCTGTCGCAGTCTCTACTAGGCTCTATCCTGAATGGCCTTTGGCTGCCCTACCCCAGACCAACAGGGATCTACAGCGCAAGTTGGCGGCCTACTTGCTGACCATCAATGAGAATCGCGTTTTAACCAAGGCATTGAACATCAATGGCTTCGATGTACCTTCTGATTACAGTAGCGTTGAAACAGTATTGCGCGAATTGCGCATGCCGCCCTTCGATATGCGACCCGTGTTTACTGTGGAAGATATTTGGTTACAGTATCGCTGGCAACTGATACTCAGCATGAGTGCTCTGGCATTGATTTCCCTATTGGGATTCAATCTATATCTCTCTAACCTGCGTCTCCAAAAGCGCAAGCAAATCGTTCTGGAACAAACCGAACAGCTGAGGGCAAGTAACAAACTGCTGGACAGTATCATCGAGAACATCCCCGTGATGATCTACCTTAAGCGCGCTTCAGATCTGCGCTATACCCTGCTCAATCGCCGTGGCGAGTCCTTATTGGGCTACAGCCGAGAAGAAGTGCTGGAGCACGATGACCACGAACTGTTCGCGCGTACACAAGCTGAGAGTGCGCTACGAGATGACCGTCGCGCATTACGTAGCAACGATACGATAGAGATAGCCGAAGAACGTATCGAGACAACCAGCGGCCCACGCATCCTGCACAGCAAGAAGCTAGTGCTGCGTGACGAACTGCGCAATCCACTCTATTTGCTGTGCATCGCCGAGGACATCACGGAACGCATCGCATCCAGTCAGCACCTACAAGAACTCAATGACTATATGGCCGCGACGCTACAAGCCATTCCAGATCTTTTATTCGAGTTAGATCAGCAAGGCACTTATTTGAATCTCTGGGCACAAGACCCGAATCAGCTTTACATACAGAGAGAGAGATTGCTGGGCCATACGGTGAGAGAGATGCTGCCCAGTGCAGCTGCACAAACGATCATGACCGCTTTGGTAGAAGCGCATCGCGACGGAAGTTCGCGCGGAAGAGTGATACAGCTCAAGTTTTCCGATAAGCCACACTGGTTTGAACTTTCCGTCTCAAGAAAAGCTACACAGGATGATAACGACCCTCGTTACATCATCCTGTCACGCGAGATCACCGAACGTAAACTCGCTGAGCAGTCACTGAGCCAGAACGAAGAACGTCTGCGCTTGGCACTGAATGCCGCCAAACAAGGCTGGTATGACGTCAACATCCAGACTGGCGAAGTCTTGGTCAGCCCCGAATATATCCAGATGCTGGGGCATGAACCGCAGACCTATCACACCGATCTTGATAGTTGGATAGCCAATATCCATGATGAAGATAGAGAAGAGCTCCTAGAAGTTTTCCGCAACTGCCTAGCCTCTGGTGAGCCTCATACCATGCAATATCGTCGCCGCAATATCCACGGCGAATGGATGTGGATCAGCTCAGTCGGACAGGTCACCGAATGGGATGCGCAACATCAACCCTTACGCATGGTGGGCGTGCATACCGATATCAGTGAGCGCAAACAGGGCGAAGCTGCCTTGCAGCATGCCAACCGCTCCTTAGCCATACTCAGTGCAGTCAACCGCAATCTAGTACATGCAACCGACGAAATAAGTTTCCTGCAATCGGTATGTCAGACCATCGTTGATCAACGCGGTTATCGCATGGCTTGGGTGGGTTATGTGGAACATAACGAGGCTTGCAACATCCGCCCAGTTGCGCAAGTCGGTAAGGAACTGGGCTATCTAAAGAACGCCGATATCGTTTGGTCAGATACACCCAGAGGTGCGGGTACGACCGGACGAGCCATCCGAACCGGCAAGGCACAGATCTCCGGCGACATGCAGAACGATGCAAGTATGGTTTTGTGGCGTGATGCAGCGCGCGACCGCAACTATCGCTCATGCATCTCCTTGCCCTTGGCGCAACAAGGCAAAGTGTTCGGTGTGCTGGTAATCTATGCCGACCAGAGCCATGCTTTTAGTACAGAAGATGTCGAGCTGTTGACCGAAATGAGCAACGATTTGGCTTTTGGCGTGAAATCACTGCAAGCCAGACATGAGCGCGACGTCGCACTGGAAGCCTTGAGCGTCACAGCACTACAACTCGAACGAGCCAACCAACAGGTCGAGGAAGAGCGTGTAATGTTGGCTAAGCGTGTGGAAGAGCGCACCGCCCAACTATCTTTGGCCAATAAGGCGAAAGACGCCTTCCTTGCCACCATGAGCCATGAAATACGTACACCCTTGGGTGGATTGTTGGGAATGATGGAGTTGCTGCACCTCTCCCATATGAATAGCAAACAGCAGAACATGCTGGAGGTGGCACGCCACTCTGGCAAGAGCCTGTTGCGCATCGTCGACGACATCCTAGACTGGTCCAAGATAGAGGCCGGAAAACTAGCCATCACCCCCAGCCCTGCAAGTCTGCACAAGACACTGCACCTCATCAACGAGAGCTATAGTGCAGCTGCCGCCGCAAAAGGCATCAAAATTCAAGTACACATAGACCCACGCCTAAGCATGGTGCATCGTTTCGATCCCATCAGGGTTGCACAGATCATGCACAACTTCACCAGTAATGCATTGAAGTTCACCCAGCTAGGCAGCATAGAGATCAGCGCGACCCAACTATCACGTGAGCAAGACAGCGAAGTGGTACGACTCTGCGTCAAGGACACAGGCATAGGTATCTCTGCGACACAGATACAGCGACTATTCGAACACTATGAGCAAGCCAGTGCAGATACGGCGCGCATGTATGGTGGGACCGGCCTAGGCTTGGCGATCTGCCGCAGCTTGGCTGAATTGATGGGCGGTGCGCTGAGCGTGGAGAGCAAGATAGGTCATGGTTCGACCTTTTGTCTAACGATAGCGCTACCTACTGCTGCCGAGTCAGACCTCCCGCCTAATCTACAAACGGGCGAATTCTGCGAGGAATCACATCAGCACTTTGGCAAACTGATCATAAATGACCGCGCCATTAGAATACTGCTGGTCGATGATCAGCCAGTTAACCGTATGTTGCTAAAACAACAGTTAGAGATATTCGGGGTGGAAGTCGATGCGGCAGCAGATGGCGCCGAGGCGCTCGCGCTCTGGCAGGATGCTGAATACGATCTCATCATCACCGATTGTCATATGCCCGAGATGGACGGCTATGAGTTCACTCGCAATGTCCGCAATATCGAACAGGCCGAAGGCGGTCGCCACACGCCTATCATCGCTTGGACGGCCAATGTCCTGAGTGACGAATGGGGACGCAGTATGGGAGCCGGCATGGACGATATGCTGACCAAACCTACCGAACTTCATACGCTGCAAGCGATGCTGATGAAATGGCTACCCTTTGCCATCTCGACGAAACAATTGGCTCCGCCCACAGAGATATCTCCCACTAGCGATGAACTCGCACTGGTCGACTTCTCGGTACTGAAGAAAATCGCGCGTAACCAAGATGCACAGTTCGAGTTGCTGCAAGCCTTTGTCATCCATAATCGTGACGACTTGGACGACCTTGAACTAGCGCTGGCAGGGTCGGAATGCGAATTAGTGGCGCGCAGTGCCCACCGCATCAAAGGTGCAGCACGTATGGTTGGTGCGCATGCTCTGCAAAGGCTGTGTGCCAATATCGAAATCGCTGCACAACAGGGCGATATATCGCAATCCCGTGCTCTCGCAATAGCTAGTCTGGCTGATTTAGTTAAGGACACAGAACACGCTATCTCCCTATATCTAGATACGCGTGGTGCTTAGTTACTACTAGGATGAAACTGTAGCGCGCAGGTGCTAGTTCTTTATACCAGAGCTTCGAATTCGCGCACTGGCACTGGCTTACCGAACAGATAACCTTGGAAGGCGTGGCAACCATTTTCCAGCAGGAAGTCGCGCTGCGCTTGTGTCTCCACCCCTTCGGCCAACACATGCAAACCTAGCGCTTTTGACATGGCAATGATCATCACCACGATGGCGGCATCATTGGGGTCGCTGATGATGTCACACACAAAGGACTGATCGATCTTGATCTGGTCCAACGGTAGTTGCTTCAGATAAGACAGAGAGGAATAGCCAGTACCGAAATCATCCAGTGAGAAACCCACGCCCAACGCTTTGAGCTCATTCATCTTGGCTATGGTATCGCTCACATTTTCCAGCATAAGAGTCTCAGTAAGTTCCAGCTTGAGCGATTCTGGACGTATCTTGCTAGTGCGCAGCAGCTTGCTGATCTTGGAAACAAAATCCGCGCGACGGAACTGTTTATCGCTCACATTCACCGCCAGATGCAGCTTGGCCAGACGCGCATCTTCCTGCCAAACCTTAAGCTGCACCACCGCAGACTTCAGTACCCAATCGCCTATCTGCAGTATCAGCCCGCTCTCCTCCGCGAGATCGATAAAATCTTTGGGATAGACCAGACCACGTTGCGGATGATGCCAGCGCAACAACAGTTCCGCGCCGCGCACCTGTTGCCTCTCATCCACTTGAGCTTGAAAATACAGCTCCAACTCTCCTTTTATATCTAATGCTCGGCGCAACTCGACTTCCAAAGCGGCACGCTGTTCCAACCTATTCTGCATCACCGGATCGAAAAAACGGTACACGCCGCGCCCTGCCGACTTGGCCTGATACATCGCACTGTCGGCATATTTGAGCAGATCTTCCATATCGTCCTGATGTCCTTGGAATAGGCTGATACCGATACTGCCACCGCTCAGATAAGCATCACCATCTAAGTCGAACGGTTGCGCCAATAGGTCGACCAACTTCTCTGCCACCAGCTCAGTCTGGTGCATCGCCAACTCGTGACTAGTGCTGAGTGACTCCAGTATCACCACAAACTCATCTCCGCCTAGGCGTGCCACGGTATCCCCCTCGCGTACCGAGGACAGCAGACGTGCCGAGACTTCCAGCAGCAACATATCGCCTATATCGTGGCCTCTACTATCGTTCAGGTTTTTGAAGTGATCCAAGTCCAAGAACAATACGGCGCCATAGGACTTCGCGTGTGCGCTGATGGCCAAAGCATGCTTAAGGCGGTCTTGCAATAAGCGTCGATTGGGTAGTTTGGTGAGTGGGTCATAATAGGCGAGCAGATTGATCTCATACTCATGCAACTTTTGCTGAGTGATGTCGCGACAGACACCCAGCATACGTAGCGGCTGGCCGCGCATATCCAGCGCAACTTTGACAAAGGCTTCCATATTGCGCACCTGTCCGGAGGGGAGGCACACGCGGAACTGCATCTCCATATCCTGATGACTCTCTATCGCCGCCTGCACCTTGGCCTGTACTAAAGGCCTATCTTCTTCATGTAATGATCTTTCGTATGTCGCATAGTCGACGTTGTATTCATCTTGTATCGGGAAACCGTGCAGCTCGCAGCCTATCTTGTCGAACGTGAGCAGATTGTCTGCAATGTTGTAATCCACCACCCCCAGTTTGGCCGCCGAAGTCGCCAGCGTGAAGCGTTCCAGCAGTTGCTTCATCTTCTTCGCGGTCTCATTACGGGCGCTGATATCACGAAATGCGCCATACACCAAACTATCATCGAATGCGCAACTGACATTGAGCTCCAGCGGGATGCGTGTGCCATCTTTGCGTACCAAGCGAGTTTCCATCAGCCTTTGACGCTTGTTCTTGATCAGGTCGTCAAGACTGCTGCGATAGGTGATGCGCCACTCCTCAGGCACCAGATCGAAGAACTTCATGGACATCAATTCTTCGCGGGAGTATCCCAGCAAGGTCGTAGCGGCCTGATTGACGTATCGCAGGGTACCGATCTGGTCCGTCATAAATATCGCGTCGGAGGAACTATCCATCATGTGACTTAGGCGAGTCTCCACAACCGCACGTTCAGCCTCTATGCGCAAAGGTTCGCTAATATCGATAAAAGTCACGACCGAACCATTGACGGTGTCACCCTCGAACAAGGGATAGAACCACAACTCCACCGGTAGTGCTCGACCGGATTTGGTCCACAACACTTCGACCCCTTCGTGCAACTGTTTCCCGTCACGCATCGCCATATACATACCTGATTGGCTTTGTGGGAATTGACTACCATCAGGTCGGGTGTGGTGTATGGTTTGATGCGCGTTCTTGCGCAACAACTCATCCTCGTGCTGAAAACCCAACATGCGTAGTGCGGATTTATTCACGAAAGTGAAGCGTCCATTCATATCCAAACCATAGATACCTTCGGCCGCTGAATCTAATAATGAGCGAAAACGCGCCTCGTTGCGTTTGCTACTTTTCTTAAATTCTAGAGATTGTGTCTGCTCGAAACGCATGTCCTGCGCATGCTTTTGTTGCAATGCATCAAGGCTAGTATCGGAGGCCGTGCGTTGACGCTGTATTCTGCTGCACAGCCACAAGCTCACCACCAACAATATGACGAAGGCGATGACAAGCAAGGTAAGCGTCAAAACGGAAAAACTGATCAACTGATTTCCCTATCGGGTTGGTTGCCCTGTTTGGAACATGGATTTTTTAATTCTGCCACAGGCTAGCTTGCCCGTCGTGCCTATATTACAGTCGTTGGCGCAGTGCTTCGAACAAGCAGATGGCGGTTGCAGCTGCTGCATTCAAAGATTCGACGCGGCCCAACATCGGAATCGTGATCGGTTGCGTTGCCAACGCCAACAAAGCCGGCGATAAGCCTGCACCTTCGTTACCCACCATAAATGCGATGTCGCCCTGAAAGTCACAATCATACAAACTACGCTGCGCTTGCAAACTAGTCGCGTAAGTCTTGCCTTTGTAAGCTTGGGCAACTGCCAGCAAATCCTGCCGCTCATGGATATGCAAACAGAGATGACCGCCCATCGCAGCGCGCAACACACGCGGCGACCAAACATCAGCGCAACCGGTCGAAAGAAATACCGCATCGCAACCCGCAGCCGCCGCTGAACGCAACATAGAACCCAGATTGCCCGGGTCCTGTATATCTTCCAGCAACAACGCAAAATGCGCCTCATCGCTTACTACCTGCGGAATCTGCACCAACGCCAACACCCCGCTGGGCGTCTTCAACTCAGTCAACTCGGCAAATAATTTATCGTCCAATTGGGTAATGGCCACGCCATCTATCCTCGCCAACAGCGCCACGATCTCGTCATCGTTGAGTGCTCCCGCATTCAGCAATATGTGCTGTGGCAGCAGTCCCTTATCCAAATAAGCCGCCAGCAGATGCGCACCATCCAGCAAAGTGAGTTTAGCCTCGCGACGCGCTTTTGCTGAGCTGCTCAACTTGAGCAGCTCTTTGTAGAAAGGGTTATCGCGGGAAGTGATGAGTTTCATTGCAGAGGATGCGCGTCAGCGATGGATGGATTTGAACGTGAAGCATTTTACTTCAAGGTGTAGGCGAGGTATGAAGGTTTGTCTGAGTGGGCGTTCTACTCAGTGCTCTTCCTACAGATTGTTGCGGAAACATCTGCATTTGTCGGGGGTGGCCCGACAGCCAGTCACTTTTCTTGTCTCGCCAAGAAAAGTAACCAAAAGAATGCGACCCCGACCCGCCATCCCTAACGGGATTCCCTGCGTTGCTCGACAAGTCAGGCGGCTGCGGAACTCGGCCTCGCAAGGACCGCGAGGCACTCAAACAGTCCTCGCCGAAATCTCCTGACGTGTCTGTGCTACTCGGTGGCGGCTAAGGGGAAGATGAGTCAAAAGCCAAAACAAATTCAAAGGCGCAAAGCAGTGATGCCCGCATAAGCGGGCATCACAAACCAAACAAAAGAAAGACTGCGCAGCAAACATAACCCGCCTTTGACTTTTGGGCCCCCTGAGCGCCGCCGAGAAAAATGACTGGGGAGCGGAGCTTTAGGCGAGGACTGTTTGAGCCCGCAGGGCGAGTTCCGCAGCCCCGCTCTCTAGGCATTTTTCTCGGGTACCCCGCAGGGGCGGCAAACCGGGGTCGCCTTTTCTTTGGTTACTTTCTTTTTGGCGAAGCAAAAGAAAGTGACTGGCTGTCGGGCCACCCCCGACAATCTCCATTCACTCAAACAAAATTGGAATTACTAAAGCTCATTACTCCGCCACCCTCATCGCAATATGCGCCAACGCTTCATCGACTTGATCGATCAGCACCAGACACAAATCTCCAGATTGCAAATCAGCCAAAGCGGTATCAATCGCCAAGAACTCACCGGTGATCTCAATGATCTTTTTGGCACGTTTAGCATGGACCAAACCTTGTTGCAGCAACACCAAAACCTCACCCTCTTCGCGGCCACGCTGACATTGGTCTTGGTACAGGATGATCTCGTCGAACACGTCACCTAATATCTCAGTCTGTCGGCGTATATCTTCATCGCGCCTATCACCTGCACCACTGATCACCACCACGCGTTTTTTGGCGGGGATGCTTTCGATGGCGGGTACTAATGCCAAGATGGCATCGGGATTATGGCCGTAGTCGGCGATGACGTTTGCACCACGATAGTCGAAGAAGTTAAAGCGACCAGGAGCCGTTTGTGCATCATTTACAAAGGTCGCAGCGCCTTGGCATATCGTGTCCCACGCCACACCGTGACCCCACATCGCGGCGATGGCGGCCATGGCGTTCTCGATCTGAAAACCTATGGTGCCGTTGCGTGTGATGGGGATATTGGCCAAAGGCACACGCAAGGATGCGTTGCCCTTGGTCGCGACGATATCGGCACCATCCACATAAACGACGCGGCAACCCTGTGCGCGATGAGTGGCCATCACGGGATGATGGCGATCACGCGCGAAGAAAATCACCGAGCCGGGACAGCTGTCGCGCATCTTTACACACATGGGGTCGGTAGCATTAAGTACAGCTACGCCGTGCGGTGCGACGTTCTGCACCACCACACGTTTCACCACCGCCAGGTCTTCCACGGTGCTGATGTAATTCAAACCTAGATGATCGCCCATACCGATATTGGTCACCACTGCGACATCACAGCGATCGAACGCCAAGCCCTCACGCAGCACACCACCGCGCGCGGTCTCGAACACTGCTGCGTCAACATCTGGATGCATCAACACGTTGCGTGCGCTCTTAGGCCCGCTGCAGTCACCGGTGTCGATGCGCTTGCCTTGGATATACACGCCATCAGAGTTGGTCATGCCGACGCGCAGTCCTCGTGTAGTAAGGATGTGCGCAATGAGGCGTACCGTGGTGGTCTTGCCATTGGTACCTGCGACGGTGATGAGAGGTATACGACCGTTCTGACCAGGCTCAAACATGCTGGCGACTATCGCCTCACCGACCGGACGACCTTTGCCATAAGAGGGCTGCAGATGCATACGCAGCCCGGGTGCAGCATTCACTTCCACGATGCCGCCTCCTTGCTTGTCCAGCGGGCGCAATACTGTGTCGCACATCACATCCACACCACAGATATCGAGTCCTATCATCTGTGCCGCTGCCACAGCACTCGCCGCCATCTCGGGATGTACGTCGTCAGTGACATCGGTCGCGGTACCACCAGTGCTCAGGTTGGCATTGTTGCGCAATACCACACGTGCCCCCATATCCGGAACTGAATCCACGGTGTAGTTCTGCACCGCCAGCCTTGCGACTGCGATAGCATCCAAACGGATCTTGGTCAGACTGGTGGCGTGCCCAGAACCGCGCTGCGGATCGGTATTCACCTGCTCGACCAGCTCGCGCACGGTATGCACGCCGTCACCTATGACGGTAGGTGGATCACGTCTTGCCGCGGCCACCAGATGATTGCCTATTACTAGGAAGCGGAAGTCGCTACCTGGGATAAAACGCTCCACCATCACCTCGTCGCTGATCAGTAAGGCAGATTGATAGGCTGTTTGGAGATGTTCACGACTCATGATGTTGACGGTCACACCTTTTCCTTGATTGCCGTCTATAGGCTTCACCACCACAGGTGCACCAATCTCGCACATCGCCGCCCAAGCATCATCGAAACTACTGACTGGACGTCCTATCGGCACAGGCACACCGGCGGCATCTAGCAGCTTCTTAGTTAGCTCTTTGTCCTGCGCGATGGCTTCGGCGATCGCACCGCTGCGATCAGTCTCGGCAGCTTGGATACGACGCTGTTGGCTGCCCCAACCGAACTGCACCAGACTCCCCTGAGTGAGGCGGCGATAAGGAATACCACGAACTAAGGCAGCATCAACGATGGCTCCGGTGCTGGGCCCCAAACGTACATCTTCATCCAACTCTTTGAGTTCAGCTAAGGCGGCAGCCAGATCGAAAGGGGTATCGTCACTGGCGGACTGGCACAATTGCAAAGCCAAAGTAAAAGCACGACGACCAACTTCCTCTTCGCTGTATTCGATCACTACTTGAAACACGCCCTGCTGTTGAGTCGCGGTGGTACGACTGAAAGTCACGGGGCAACCGGCTTGCGCCTGTAGGCCCAAGGCGGCCAGTTCCAAGGCGCGTGCCATCGGTACGGCTTCGGCGTGACCGTTCAATTGCAACAACCCGATCTGCGGAAAGCGCGCACGCAAACGCGCCTCATATCCGCTCAGTTGCGCGATATTGCATTCCGCCTCACTGCAAGCAACGATAGTTTCTATGGCAGTGTGGCGACTCCACAGATTAGGGCCGCGCAGTGCGCGGGTACGAGAAACGTCCATGTGGGTTCCTGACTCTCTATACGGTAAGGGATGAGGGGATATAAGTCTCTAGACCGGCGCGCATCAACGCGGGCGCGACCTGCAAAGACCAAGCGACTGCAACGGCCGCCAAAATATTTTCCAGCTGTTGCTTATCCAGCGACTCTCCCAACATGGGAATGCGCGTCAGTGTAATGAGGCTCTGTTCGTTCGCGCCCGTACACAAAAGGATAATGTCATCACGTAGCGTCACCGCACGTCCACCCTGAGCTAGGTGCTCAGCAAGTATTGCCGCATCGTGCGCGAAATACATCACTTCGCCATCGCAATACTCAGCCATCCCAGCCACCAGTGCATCGCCCGCGTTAAGCACCGCGACACCACTGTCCAGCACTACGTCGATCTGAGTGCGCAACACATTGCAGACTTGGTCGGCTTCTTCTATATAGCACTCGCCATAGTGGTGTTCAGGAGCGAGATTGGTTACGACCCCAACTTTACAGCGGTCGTAACCCAGACCTTCATTAAGGATATTAGCGATGCTGTTCTCTATCACTGCAACCTCAACGTTGCGATTGAGAAATACCTTCTGTGCTGCAGCCCAAGTGGCGCAATCACGTGTGTCCTGTACTTTCCCAGCGAAAGCCAGACCAGCACTGCAAGCTAGGCCTACATGCTGTCCGGTCAAAGCCAATAATTGGGCAACCAGTTGCGCTACCTGAGTCTTGCCATAACTGCCGCAGATACCGACCACGGGGATACGCCCATCGTCTTCAGCAGAGAATAGATTATCAACGATGGCTTTACCGACTGGACGTGGCTGACCTTGCTCCGGCTTGAGATGCATGAGCAGTCCCGGCCCAGCATTGATCTCGACGATGGCTGCATCCTGTTCTGCCAATGGACGAGAAATGTCTTCAGCAACCATATCCACACCGGCGATGTCCAGCCCGATGATGCGTGCTGCGAGCGACACCATCGCGGCGACTTCAGGATGGACCTCATCGGTGACGTCGATGGCCACATTGCCATTGCGCACCACTAATACAGACTTGCCCGCTGCAGGCACGGAGTCGGACTTATATCCCTGGCGCTCGATCTCCAGTTTGGACACCGGATTACTTTCAAGATCGATGAGGTCGAGTGGAAACTCTTCGGCTGTGCCGCGGCGTGGATCGATGTTGAGTTGCGCATCCACCAGTTGTTGCAGGGTGGATTTACCATCCCCAGTGACTCTGGCTTGTTCTCCCTTGGCCGCTGCGGCGAGTTTGCCACCCACAACCAATAAACGATGTTCATTACCGCGCACATAGCGCTCCACGATGACTTCGCTGCCTTCTGCATCTGCCACCGCGTAAGCAGCTTCCACTTCCGCACGGGTCATCAGTTCGGTCGACACGCCACGCCCATGATTACCATCAGAAGGTTTAACGACCACAGGTACGCCTATGTCTTCTGCCGCATCCCAAGCATCTGCGGGACTTTCCACCACACGCCCCTCAGGCACTGGAACACCGCAGGCGCTCAACAGGCTCTTGGTCAGATCTTTATCGCGCGAGATGGTCTCAGCAATAGCACTAGTCTGATCTGTCTCAGCAGTCCAGATACGGTGCTGTCTGATGCCATAACCCAATTGCACTAGATTGCCTTCGTTCAAACGGATAGAAGGAATACCACGCTCAGTGGCAGCATCGACGATACAAGCGGTACTGGGCCCTAGACAGAGGTCATCGACCATGTCACGCAAGGCTGCGACCGTAGCCGCAACGTCATAATCCTTACCCTGCATCGCAGCCATGATCAGATCGCGGCCAGCATGCAAAGCAGCGCGACTGACTTGCTCGTTGCGCGAACGCACGACTACCTTATATACACCGCGCTCTCCGGTACTGCGCGCCTTGCCAAAACCGCTCTGCATCCCCGCAAGGTTCTGCAGTTCTATGGTGACATGCTCAAGTATATGTCCCGGCCAGGTTCCTTCTTTCAAGCGTTGCAAGAAGCCGCCACGCTCCCCTATGCCGCAGCGATGCTCGATCAGGGCGGGGAGTAAAGCGGTGAGACGCTCGTAATAGCCCGGGATGGTGTTAGAGGGAGAATCTTCCAATTCTCCAATATCCAGCCAGACTTCAAGAACCGGACGGTAGGTCCAGATGTTAGGGCCGCGCAACGGCAGAATATTAAGGAACTTCATCGGTTCTTTCTGATGAAAAGAGTGTAAGTATCAGATGATTCCTACACCGACCTGCACGACATGCAAGTTGGCGTTCCAGTTTATCAGACTGCCATGTAAAATCGTTCGGTCTAAGTAAAACATAATCCCTGTGAACCCCTCTGCTACACCTACGGCCATACCACCCCACTGGCAGAACTTGGTTCATACCGGTGTGCCCGATTCCGAACCCGTATTGAATAGTCTAGAACTTGATCTGGATGTAGACCTGCATTTCAAACACAGCTTGCTGCTACTCACCAGCCAAGGTCTGCTGTGTTTGGACGCTTTAGGTCAGATTAAGCCTTTTCCTTATCAAAACGGAAGTGCGCTACGCCAGCATGACCATGCGGGTCTGGGCACCCTGACCCTCTTCCTTGGTGAGACCCGCATCGCGTTCTGGCGCTACACCTTGTCGTTAGATCCGGCTGTGCAGCGATTCATCCACCAGTTCGATAGGCTACGTGACAGCTCGACCAGCGGGCTCCCGTTAGTACCCGAAGTGCAAGCGTGCTGCGAACAGTGCGGAGCAGATCTGCTGGAAGGACATTGCCCGCAATGTGATAACGCCGAAGAGCGTCCACCCTCAACTTGGACACTGCTAAGACTATGGCGCTTCGCCCGACCTTATCGCTGGCAGTTGCTGTCGGGATTCTTGTTGATGCTAGCCTCCACCGCCGCGACCCTAGTCCCGCCCTATCTGACTATGCCGCTGATGGACAAGGTGCTGATTCCCTATCAGAACGGTACGCCCATCGATACGATCACAGTAAGCTGGTTACTGGCCGGCCTATTCGGATCTGCCATGATGGCTTGGGGACTGGGATGGGCCAAAACCTATATCTTGGCGTTGGTCTCCGAGCGCATAGGCGCAGACCTGCGTACCGAGACCTATGAACATCTGCTTAAACTCTCGCTGGAATATTTTGGTGGCAAACGCACTGGCGACCTGATGGCTCGTATAGGTTCAGAGTCAGACCGCATCTGTGTTTTCCTATCCTTGCATCTGCTGGATTTCGCGACCGATTTACTGATGATCGCGATGACCGCAGCGATATTGATCTCCATCAATCCCTGGCTAGCACTTGTCACACTGTTACCGTTACCCATCATCGCTTGGATGATACATAAGGTACGCGACAAGCTACGCACCGGCTTCGAGAAGATAGACCGCGTCTGGTCGCAAGTGAGTAATGTGTTGGCCGACACCATACCCGGCATACGCGTGGTCAAAGCCTTTGCCCAAGAAGACCGCGAAGCGACCCGCTTCCGCGCAGCCAACGCGAGCAATCTGCAAGTCAACGACCACATCAACAAGATATGGTCATTGTTCTCACCTAGTGTCACTTTGCTGACCGAGATCGGTTTGCTGGTGGTATGGGCCTTTGGTATCTGGCTGGTGTCGCGTGATCAGATCACCGTCGGTGTCCTGACTGCTTTCCTAGCCTATATCAGCCGCTTCTATGCTCGCTTGGACTCGATGAGTCGTATCGTCTCGGTCACACAAAAAGCCGCGTCCGGCGCGAAGCGTATCTTCGACATACTCGACCATGTCTCTAGCGTCCCTGAACCAACGAGCCCTACCCATCTTAATCAGATCAGCGGTCGCATCACTTTGCGCGACGCGGGCTTCCGCTATGGCAACCGTGCGGTCATCAAAGGACTGAATCTGGATATTGCGCCCGGTGAAATGATAGGTTTAGTTGGTCACAGCGGTTCGGGCAAGAGCACTTTGGTGAACCTGATGTGTCGTTTCTACGATGTCTCGGAAGGCTCCATCAGCATAGACGGCGTCAACATCCGACAATTACCTATCGCAGAATATCGAGGCAATATCGGCTTGGTGTTACAAGAACCGTTCTTGTTCTTTGGCTCTATTGCCGAGAACATCGCCTACGGTAAACCCGATGCGAGCCGCGCCGAGATCGTCGCCGCAGCGCGCGCAGCGCATGCCCACGAATTCATCCTGCGCTTACCGCATGGCTATGATTCCTTGGTGGGCGAACGCGGCCACGGCTTGTCTGGCGGCGAGCGGCAGCGCATCTCCATCGCCCGAGCCCTACTGATAGATCCACGCATATTGATACTGGATGAAGCGACCGCCTCAGTAGATACCGAGACTGAGAAAGAGATACAGAAGGCCTTAGATAATCTGGTGCAGGGCCGTACCACCATCGCCATCGCACATCGTCTGTCTACCTTGCACAAAGCCGATCGCCTCGTGGTACTGGATAGAGGTGAAATCGTGGAGATTGGCAACCATGACGAGTTGATATCCAGACAAGGCGCTTATTACCGTTTGTATCTAGCACAGGCACGCAATGTCGACGCGGATATAGACGATAGAGCTGAAAATGAGGTGATCGTATGAGCGGGCTAGAACTTCAACTGCAGCGTGATCCGTCCGGACAATTGATCTACACGGATGCAGCAGGCAATGAACACCACAATGTACATGTGGTGCGAGCCTATCCTATCTCTGCTCCCGACGAGGGTATCTCGTTGCTGGGAGATGATGGACATGAACTGATTTGGATAGCAACGCTGACCGGGCTCAGTGCAAGCAGTCGGATAATCGTGGAAACCGAATTGGCGACTCGTGAATTCATGCCCAAGATAGCCAGCCTCAAATCGGTGAGCAGCTATGCCACGCCCAGCGTTTGGAAGATCACGACGGACCGAGGCGACACAACATTAACGCTCAAGGCGGAGGACCATATACGCCGACTGAACGACACCGCACTATTGATTACTGACAGTCAGGGTATCTCATTTCTAATTGCGGATAGCGCCAAGCTGGATAGACACAGCAAAAAGCTGCTGGACAGATTCTTGTGAGGGTGTGAGTAGACTTGCCCTAGACCTAGAATCGGAATAGTCTGAAGGCACACAATAGAAGACAGGAGGGCATCATGGATCCATCCTACATTCAACCCGAGACAGAAGTGCTGACTTGCGAAGTGTGCCGCAAGGAGGTGCCGTTCTCATCAGCAGTTACACCAGAGATTGAAGACTATGTAGCCCATTTCTGCGGGCTAGACTGCTACGAGCAGTGGAAGAAAGATAGTCCCCCACCCACCCGCTAAACCACCACGACCACAAGGCTGACTGACTCTTTTAGTTAGCCTTGTGTGCGTGCCGACTCAGAATAAAATCCGCAATCAGTTTCATCCAGATGGTGACACCGGCTACCGCGCTCCATTGCTGATAGTCGTAATACGCCATCACGATTCCAACTATCAGTATCACGATTATCGTGCCTGCCAATAGATTGATCGCCGCAGTGTAAGGTGCAAACTTCTTCGGCTCGCTGGGAGACACCCCACGCTTCAAGGCCACCTCAGAAAAATCCCGTTTTATAGCGATGCGCCATGCTCGGCGCAACCAGAAGAACGAAATCGGAAATAGTGCGATGAACAATACCCAAGTCATCGCAACGCTAATATCAAAAATCATAAATGCTCCAATAAAAAACCCCGCCGGAATACGGCGGGGTCAGTGTTACAGATCGTTCAATCTACTTAGTGTGCGCCATCTACGGCTTTTGCGCCGCGTGGTGTACGTACAGCTTCAACCAGATGCTGGATATGCTCAGGTGGTTCTGGTGTGAACCTATCGACCGTGAAGGCTACGATAAAGTTAACCAAGGCACCCACTGCACCAAAAGCTTCAGGAGTGATACCGAAGAAGGAGTTTGCTCCACCAATCATAGGCAAGAAATCTGTGCCTTTGATGAAGAAGATACCCTTATGTGCGAACACATAGAACAGAGTGATGCTCAGGCCTGCCAACATACCGGCGATTGCGCCTTCCTTGTTCATCTTCTTACTGAAAATACCCATCATGATTGCTGGGAACAAGGAGCTCGCCGCAATACCGAAAGCCAAAGCAACAGTACCTGCCGCGAACCCTGGAGGATTCAGACCCAGATAACCCGCTACGACGATAGACACAGCCATTGCAACCTTACCAGCCATCAACTCGCCCTTTTCACTGATGTTAGGATTGAATACACCTTTGACCAGATCATGAGAGATTGCAGAAGAGATCGCTAACAACAGACCCGCCGCTGTAGACAACGCAGCAGCCAAGCCACCGGCAGCAACCAAAGCAATCACCCAGTTAGGCAACAATGCGATCTCAGGGTTAGCTAACACGATGATATCGGCGTTCACAGTCAACTCGTTACCCTTCCAACCCGCTGCGTCGGCTTTAGCTTTAGCAACTTCGTTAGTGGTCTTGTCGTTGTAATACTGAATACGACCATCACCGTTCTTATCTTCGAATTTCAACAGACCAGTCTTTTCCCAACGCTGCATCCAATCTGGACGGTGTGCGTATTCGATCGCACTGTCAGCTGCATACACATCGGTATTCTGAGTGACTACACCTGGTGTGATAGTACGCAACAGGTTCATCTTAGCCATACCCGCAACAGCAGGTGCTGTGGTGTACAGAATCGCGATGAAGACCAATGCCCAACCAGCAGATGAACGAGCATCTTTAACTGTAGGAACAGTAAAGAATCTCATGATCACGTGGGGCAAGCCAGCAGTACCGATCATCAAGGACAAGGTGTACACGAACATATTCAGCGTGCTACCTGCTGTCGTTGTAGTGTACTGACCAAAACCAAGATCAACCACGATGCTGTCCAGTTTCTGCAACAGAGAAACATCGGAACCAACCAAGTTAGAACCCAGACCCAGTTGAGGGATAGGATTGCCAGTCAAGTGCATAGAGATGAAGATCGCGGGTACGGTGTACGCGAAGATCAACACGACATACTGAGCGACTTGAGTGTAAGTGATGCCCTTCATACCACCCATCACCGCGTACATGAACACGATACCCATACCAACATAGATACCAGTTTCACTGGATACGCCGAGGAAGCGGGAGAATGCCACACCCACACCTGTCATCTGGCCAATAACGTAAGTCAACGATGCTGTCAGAAGACACAACACCGCAACGGTAGAAGCAGACTTGGAGTAGAAACGGTCACCGATGAACTGAGGCACAGTGAACTTACCGAACTTACGCAAGTATGGTGCTAACAACAGCGCCAACAATACATAGCCACCTGTCCAACCCATCAGGAACAGACCACCACCGTAACCCATGTTGGAGATCAGACCCGCCATGGAGATGAAGGAAGCGGCAGACATCCAGTCCGCAGCAGTCGCCATACCATTGATGCGCGGTCCTACACCACCACCTGCCACGTAAAATTCACTGGTACTACCAGCGCGCGCCCAGAAGGCGATACCGATGTAGAGCGAAAAACTCAGGCCCACCACCAGATAGATAGTTGTTTGCAGATCCATGATTTCCCCTTAGTCCTCGTGCACGTCGAATTTGCGATCGATATCGTTCATCTTCTTGGCGTAGATAAAAATCAAGGCCACGAAAACGTAGATGGAACCTTGTTGGGCAAACCAGAAACCCAATGGATAACCACCCAGATGTATCTTATTGAACAGGTCTACGAACAAGATACCTGCACCGAAGGAGACCAAGAACCAGACTAACAGTATCTTGGTCAGCAAACCTAACGTGGCCTTCCAATAGGCCTCGCCGCTCTTATCCATTGTGGTTCTCCTTTAATCGTTATTTTGAATGCGAATTTGTATACGAAGTCCCTGTACTTCGAGACGAGGCGGAGTATAGCTTAAGAAAATTCAAAATATCATCTCTCTTGTTTTTATGACCACACATAATCTACGACTACTCTTAAACCTTGCCGGTAGCGTGTCTGAACATACGTTCTAAATCACGCAGACCATCAAAACTTGGCACAGTCTTTGCTGAGCAAAGATGCATGGCAACCAGTAATAATTGAGCCGTGACATAAGCATCCGCTACGGCATTATGTCTATCGTCGTTATGGATGGAAAAATGCCCCGTCCAGTCATCCAACACCCTATGACTGCGCATCAAAGATGGGTGTAAGGCTGGCATCACATAGGCCAGGTCCAGCCAAGGGTGTTTAAAGGGCATACCAAGGTATTGCCGCACTGCGCGTCTGATCATGGTCTCATCGAAAGTGACATGAAAAGCCACTAGCGGGTCTTTACCCAGATATTCCAGAAAACTTAGCATAGCCTCAGCCGGATCAACACCGTCCCGCTGCTCCGAACCTGAGATACCGTGCAACAATATATTCGCCTTGGCACTGCTGACACGCTGTTGCAAGACCACCGAGTAACTATCTCCCAGCGCAATCTTGCCGTTCACTACCGCGACCGCACCGATAGAGATCAGGGAGTCCGTCATCAGATTCAGCCCTGTGGTCTCCACATCCACCACAACGAAACGGCTACCAGAAAATGGAGCGGTACGATCTGCAACCGGCAAAGCCAGCCAGTCCACCAAACGTTGCCGTTGGCTAGCATCAAAGCTAGGCCTAGGTGCCAACCAACGTTGCAGCAATCGCTTCAAAGTTGGTATTCCAGCGTGAGTCTGGCTTGGACCTTGCGCGCCTGACGGAAAGCTTCCTTGAGGATGCGCCTGTCCAGTTCGTTCATCTGCTCGGGATCGATCAGGTTATCCATGGCAGGTAGACACTCAGCGTCAGGCTTGCCGCACACCTCATCGTGATGGCGCAAACGCAGCATTTGGATGAACAACAAAGCATTGATCCAAGCTTCCACGTCAGTAGCTGGAATATGCAAGGCCTCGGCACTCAGGCGCAAACGCTGCAAAGTGCTGGTGTGCGACACACCAGCTGCCAGACTGAAGATGCGCGCCGCATCGACAAAGGGCGCGATACCGTTTAGCTTCAGGTCGATACGGTCGCTATCGTTCAACACGAAGTCGCGCACCAATCCTAAGGGTGGCCGATTTCGCAGCGCATTGGCCGACATCTGCCGCAAGAAACGCGGATTGCTGCGTGCATAGCGTGACAACCACTGGCGCAGATTGTCTGCCAGATCATGTGCGCCATAGAGCGCCCTGAAGTCAAAGAAGATCGAGGCATGCAACAGCGCTTCTGGCGCGCCCCCATCTATCCACTTAGCAAAGCCATGCTTCCACTCCTCCAATGACTGACACCACTTGGGGTTGCTCGCCATAATCTCACCCTTGCACAAAGGGAAACCACATTGATCCAAGGTCTCGTTGATGCGCCTCGCAACCGGTAACAGGGTGGTCCGCACCTGCTCCGCATCCATACCATCGGGGGTGACAAAGATGATGGCATTATCTTGATCGGTATTGAGCGTCTGCTCTAAGCGCCCTTCCGAACCCAAAGCCATCCAGCACATTCCGTCATATATGGGCGTGCCTATCAAGCCGCTTGCGCCAAATTCCAACTCGACCACACGCGCGGTGAGCAGATCATTGAAGGTGGAGATGAACTGGGTCAACTGCTCGGGTGCCACACCCTGCGCCATCATGTTGTGCGCCATGCTGCGAATATCTGCAGCGGCCTGTTGTAATTCTGGGGTAGTCTGGGCATGACGTATGGTCGAACCTATCTGGCGCAGCCCCACGCGCTGAAGTGCAAATAGATCCTTTTCGGAAACCAGACCAACCAAGCGTTCGTTCTCTACCACCAAGACATGACGGAAGCCATGTTTGGCCATCAACAATGCAGCCTCGTGAGCGAAGGATTGTGGTGACAACGCAGTGAGTTTAGTGGTCATCACCTCTATCACCGGCGTATGCAGATCTATCTGCGGCAGGGCAATACGCTCCAGTACATCCGGCAGAGTCAAGATACCCACCGGCCGGCCAGCCTCATCAACCGCGATCATGGAACCGACTCGCGAGGCATGCATAGTCTCCAGTACCGCTGCGATGGTCGTGTGGGGCGCACACGTGACCGGCGTACGACGGATGATAGAAGACAAGGGGCTAGTCAACGACTGCTGCTCGGCACCAGATTGCGTGTATTGCGCTTGGATGACTTGTTTGGAATGTTCGAGCAGATTGGCGATGCGGCGCGTGCAGAAATCGCGGAACGGTGCGCTCATCCCCAGCAGGGTATGGAAGTCGGCGACAGGCAATTCATAGCAGAAGGTGTCCTGCCCTGCCCTATAGACACTGGCAACAGAGCGACTAGCTAGTAAAGCGCCTAGGGGAAAACTCTCCCCCTCAACCAATTCCAGCCAAGTATCTGACTCTGTGGCATCAGCAACACTCTGCTCGCCTTCTACTAATCCTTGTTTGATGACGAAAAAACGCTCTACTACACCTTGTGCCGGTGAGACCACAACCTCACCCTTGGCGTAATAGCCCAGTTGCATACGCTCCAACATCCAGAGCAGATGGGAACGCTCCATGCGGTCGAAAGGCGCATGACGCGTCATTTGGTCGATTTGGGCGGGATGGATCGCACTCACATTCATACCTCACAGCAGATGGAACGATTAAATCGACAGCCAGAACTGGCCGCGACGACAAGTACAACGAGACTAATTCGAAGCAGCGGTTTCTGGCTCCAGCAAGGCACTGATCTCCTGCAGCGGCGGCAACTCGCTCAGACCACGCAAATTAAGATCGTCCAATAATTGTTTGGTGGTCGCGAACAATTCCGGCTTGCCCGGCACATCACGCGTACCAATCACATCTATCCAGCCGCGTGCCTCGAGCGTCTTTAGTATTTGCGCCGACACCGCCACGCCGCGTATCTCTTCGATGTCACCGCGCGTGACCGGCTGGTGGTAAGCGATGATGGCCAGCGTCTCCATCACCGCACGCGAATAACGTGGTGGCTTCTGTGGATTCAATCTATCTAGATACATCTGCATATGCGGCTTGGCACGGAAGCGCCAGCCGCTGGCGACACGGGTAAGCTCCACACCACGACCTTGCCAATCCTTAGCTAAATCTGCCAATAGCTCTTCTAGTTGTGCATTGTCGAGAGACACGTCACTGAGCTTCTTCAACTCGGAGATCGGCAAGGGTTCGTCAGACGTCAACAAAGCTGTTTCCAATACCAGCTTGAACTGTTCTCTATTCATCGTGCCGTCGAACAGGTCGATGCGTATCGCTGCAGACTCTGTTACGACCTCACTCGTCATTGATGGATCGATTGGTTCGGACATAGATGCTCCCAAAGGTTTCGTTTTGTTGTATCTCGACCAGATACTCCTTAGCCAGTTCGAGTACCGCGATAAAGGTCACCACCAACTTAGGCAGACCATCATCCAGATCGAACAGCGCCTCGAACTCGACATATTCGCCGCTCTTAAGACAGCGCAACACATGTGTCATCTGTTCTCGCACTGACAGTTGCTCGCGACGTATGGTGTGATGCTTGTTCAGTTTGGCGCGCGTCAATAATCCCAGCCAAGCTTGCTTCAGATCGTCCACGCTGACCTGCGGCAAACGCTCGGCCACCGTGTTCTCTATCAGCACCTGCACGATCTCGAAGTCTCGCTCAGCTTGCGGCATCTCATTAAGCTGCTGCGCGGCCAACTTCATCTGCTCGTATTCCATCAACCTACGCATCAGCTCAGCGCGCGGATCTTCGATACCGTCGTCGCTGATCTTGGCAACCTTGGGCAACAACATGCGTGACTTGATCTCGATCAGCACGGCCGCCATAAGCAGATACTCGGCCGCCAATTCCATGCGGTTACTCTGCATCAGTTCGATATAACCCATGTACTGACGGGTCAGCTCCGCCATCGGTATATCTAATACGTCGAGGTTGTGTTTACGGATCAGGTACAACAGCAGATCGAGCGGCCCCTGAAAAGTCTCCAGCACCAACTCCAGCGCGTCCGGCGGAATGTACAGATCCAACGGCAGTTCCAACACGGGTTCACCGTGGATGCGCGCAAAAGGGATCAGTTGGAGTTGGCTGTCGCTCATGGTTTTGGTTACTTTATTTGAGAGCCTCTAAAATTCAGAATTTCGGGATGAAGCGCAAGGAGCCGCACAGCGAATGACGAGACATACCGCAAGGTAGGCGAGGAATGAGCGAGCACGCGACGCCGCGATTCGCCCGAAAAATGGATTTAGAGGCTGTCATCAGCTGTAACTCAAGCCCATCGCCTCACGTACATCGCGCATCGTTTCTGAAGCCAGCTTGCGTGCTTTCTCGCAGCCATCGGAGATGATGTTACGCACTAGCGTTGGATCATCCAGATACACTTGCGCCCGCTCGCGCATCGGACGTTGCTCTTCCAACACCGCTTCGATGACAGGTTGCTTGCATTCTATACAGCCTATACCTGCGCTCTTGCAACCTTGCATCGCCCAGTCTTTGATACCTTCGTTGGAATACACCTGATGTAATGCCCAGACCGGGCAACGCTCAGGATCACCTGCATCGGTACGACGGATACGTGCCGGATCGGTAGGCATAGTGCGTATCTTCTTGGTCACACTGGCTTCATCTTCGCGCAAACTGATGGTGTTGTTATAGGACTTAGACATCTTCTGTCCGTCCAGCCCTGGCATCTTGGAGGCTACGGTCAGCATAGATTGCGGCTCGGACAGTATCATCTTGCCGCCGCCTTCTAGATAACCGAACAAGCGCTCGCGATCACCGTGACTCAGACTCTGCTGCTCATCCAACAAGGCCTTGGCTGCTTCCAATGCTTCGTCATCACCCTGCTCCTGATAGCGCACACGCAACTCGGTATACAGCTTGGATTTCTTACCACCCAGCTTTTTCACTGCTGCCTCGGCCTTTTCCTCAAAACCAATTTCGCGTCCATAGATATGATTAAAGCGACGCGCGATTTCACGAGTGAATTCGATATGGGGAACTTGATCCTCACCCACTGGTACTTGAGTCGCACGGTAAATCAATATGTCCGCACTCTGTAGCAAGGGATATCCGAGGAAACCATAGGTCGACAGGTCTTTGCCCGACAACTTCTCCTGCTGATCTTTGTAGGTTGGCATACGTTCCAACCAACCCAAAGGAGTAATCATGGACAAGAGCAGATGCAGTTCAGCATGCTCAGGGACTTTTGATTGTATGAACAATGTCGCATGTGCAGGATCTACGCCTGCAGCCAACCAATCCACCACCATATCCCACACGCTTTGCTCGATGACTTGGGGAGTATCGTAGTGCGTAGTCAGCGCATGCCAGTCGGCGACAAAGAACAGACACTCAGTCTCGTGCTGCATCTTTATCCAGTTCTTCAATACACCGTGGTAATGGCCTAGATGCAGACTCCCAGTGGGACGCATACCCGATAAAACACGATCAGCAAACATACTTAGATTCCAAACAATAAAGAAATTAATTGATACACCACACCGGTCAGCGGCCCGAGTATCCAGCCTAACACCGGCGTGAGCGCCATGAAGATCAGGATGAACATGCCATAAGGTTCGATTCTGGCCAACTGATAAGCCTGCTGGTGCGGTAGCAGACTCACCGCCACGCGCCCACCATCCAACGGTGGCAGTGGCAGCAGATTGAGCACTAGCAACACCGCGTTAATTTTGATACCTATGGTGGCCATCTCCATCAAGGGCTCTGCAAAATAACTGTCGGGATTCATCCAAGCCAATTTATAGAACAATGCCCAGCCTAAGGCCATAAATAGATTGGAAGCTGGTCCTGCCAAAGCGACCCATAGCATATCTTTCTTGGGATTACGTAAGCCAGAGAAATTGACTGGGACAGGTTTGGCCCAACCGAACAATATCCCGCCTAACACCAATGTCAACAAGGGCAATAATATCGTTCCTACCAAATCGATATGACGCATGGGATTGAGACTGATGCGGCCTTGCAGATAGGCAGTGTTGTCGCCGAAGTGACGAGCAGCATAACCATGTGCCGCTTCATGCAGCGTGATGGCGAACAAAATGGGGATGGCCGCGATGGTGATGGTTTGTACTAATGAATCAATCTGCATATTCTTAACCCGTGATGCCGAACGGAGCTGCATCGCCCACGCCTTGGCGCAATAACACCGGTGCGTCGCCAGTCAGATCGATGACCGTGGTGAAATCCGCCCCTGATGAGCCACCATCTATCACTGCGTCTACTTGCTTCTCTAGTAATTCGCGTATGTATTCCGCGTCATTGAGCGGCCAATCTTCATTGGGCAGGATTAAGGTCGAGGTCAACATAGGCTCGCCCAACTCTTCCAGCAAGGCCAAGGCAACCGGATGATCAGGCACGCGTATGCCCACCGTGCTGCGCTTGGGGTGCTGTATGCGTTTAGGCACTTCCTTGGTCGCCTCCAGTATGAAGGTGTAACTACCTGGCGTATTGCTCTTGAGCAAACGGAATTTCTGATTATCGACACGTGCATACTTGGAGATTTCGGACAGGTCGCGACACATCAGCGTCAACATATGCTGATCATCCATGCCACGTATGGTGCGGATACGCGACACCGCCTCGCGATCGTCCAGATGGCAGCCCAGTGCGTAGCATGAGTCAGTGGGATAGACCACTATGCCGCCGGCGCGGATGATCTCTACAGCCTGACGTATCAAACGTGTGTTGATATTGGTGGGATAGATCGTGAAGAATTGAGCCATGTGTTTGGATTATTGGATTCAGTGTAAAGACAGGACTTCCCAGATGGGCTTACAACTCATAGGCAGATCGGGCAAACGGCCTAGATCACGGTAACTCTCTTGCGGCCCGTGAAAATCCGAACCGCACGAAGCCAAAAGTTGGAACTGCTCGGCGTAGCGGGCGAACTCGGCGTACTGCTCCTGAGTATGACTACCGGTTACCACCTCTACCCCGCGACCACCTAGCGTGACGAACTCGGCCAGCAACTCCTGCATAGTCTTCTTACCCATGGAATGTTTGCCGACCATATAACGTCCCGGATGCGCGATCACCGCAATACCACCAGCCCCAGTGATCCAAGCGATGGCATCTGCCAGATTTGCCCATTGATGCGGCACATAACCGGGCTTGCCTTTGGCTAGATAGCGGTTGAACACGCTCTTCACGTCTTTGCAATGACCGGACTCGACCAGATAACGGGCAAAATGGGTACGGCCTATCATGTTGGGATTACTGGCGAATTTATAGGCACCGGCCAACACGCCGCCCACTCCGGCCTTAGCCAGTTCATCCGACATCTTCTGCGCACGCATACCGCGACCGCTGCGCACACTGCTTAGTCCCGCTACCAGCGGCGGATAGCTAGGATCTATACCCAAACCCACGATATGCAAAGTGTGGCTGCGCCAAGTGACCGACACCTCGACGCCATTGACGAAAGCGATACCCAATTCATTAGCGACAGCGCGTGCCTCATCTAGGCCGTCCACATCATCATGGTCGGTCAATGCCATCGCTTTCACCCCCCGCCCAGCAGCACGCTGCACCAATTCGGTTGGTGTCAGCGTCCCGTCCGAGATATTGGAGTGGCAGTGGAAGTCAAAATCTAGCATTAAAGATCGCCGCCGCCTTTTTTCATGACCTTACCCTCTTCGGCACGCTGACGACGTACCTCCTTGGGATCGGCGATTAAAGGCCTATAGATTTCGACTCTGTCCTTGTCGCGTAATACGGCATCGGGCTTGGTCAGCTTGCCAAAGATGCCCATCTTGTTTTTGGCCAGATCGATCTCGGGATGCTTTTCTAGCACACCGGACGTCTGTATAGCCTCGGCCACGGTCACGCCAGCGGGCAAGGTCTGCTTGAGTAAAGTCTGCTCATGGGCCAAGGCATAGACAACTTCTATGGTGATTCTGTCGCTCATGTATTCGTATAAACCTTATCTGCACGGTGGATGAACGCATCCACAAAACTATTGGCGATGTAATGAAACACCGGCCCAACTAGCTTCTCCAACAACTTATTGGAGAACTCATAATGTAGGCGGAACTCTATTTTACAGGCTGTATCGCTCAAAGACACGAATCTCCAACTGCCATCTAGATGTTTGAACGGACCATCCTGCAAAGTCATATCAATTTGGTACGGCACTTTGCGCACATTCTCGGTGGTGAAATGCTGTTTGAGGTGGTGGTAATCGATATGCACCGTGGCATGGACCGTGTCGCCACTCTGTTCAGCGACACTCGCCCCACCGCACCAAGGCAGGAACTTGGGATAGTCTGCTACCCGATCAACGAGATTAAACATCTGCTCGGCGCTATACGCGACCAATACTGTTTTTTCTACTAAAGCCATCGCTACGATCACTGCCTAAATTTCAAAGGCTGCTAGAATAGCCGAACACACCGCAAAACTCACCCGATTCATCCGCAATGAGCATAATCCAGAATAAACAAGCCTTTCACGATTACTTTGTAGAAGACAAATACGAAGCCGGCATTATGCTGGAAGGCTGGGAAGTGAAAGCTATACGGGCCGGACGCGCTCAGCTAAAAGAAGCGTATGTCACCATCAAGAACAGTGAGTTATTCCTGTTCGGCTCGCACATCAGTCCTTTGATCAACGCCTCCACACATATTTACCCCGACCCCACACGCACGCGAAAACTGCTGCTTAATCGCGCTGAGATAGACAAGATACTCAACAGAGTCAAGCGCGCCGGCTACACCGTAATGCCGCTGGACATGCATTTCAAAAATGGCCGCGTCAAGCTCACCATAGGCTTGGCCAAAGGTAAGAAGCAGCATGACAAGCGCGCTACAGAAAAAGAAAGAGACGCAAAACATGAGGTCGCACAGGCTATGAAAAAAATGCGTCACGCCTGAGTCGCGCGCTTGCGGCGCAGGCTCATATTTGCGCAGCAAATGTGAAGCTCGCGAAGCGAGCGGCCGTAGCCACAAGCTCCCTAGAAGGGAAAGAGACGCAAAACATGAGGTCGCACAGGCTATGAAAAAAATGCGTCACGCCTGAGTCGCGCGCTTGCGGCGTAGACTAATATTTACGCAGCAAATGTGAAGCTCGCGAAGCGAGCGGCCGTAGCCACAAGCTCCCTAGAAGGGAAAGAGACGCGAAACACGAGGTCGCACAGGCTATGAAAAAAATGCGTCACGCCTGAGTCGCCCGTTTGCGGCGCAGGCTCATATTTACGCAGCAAATGTGAAGCTCGCGAAGCGAGCGGCCGTAGCCACAAGCCGGCTATCGAGACAAAGTGTGAGTGAAGTCGCCCACAAGCCATGAAGAAGGCAAAATATTAGCGCTTATGCGATTATCCGCAGCACATCCGATTACAGATAAGTGACAGGGAGTAGCCATGAACACGAATCAAACTGCAGTCGCCTATCTCGCCGGTGGATGTTTCTGGGGCATGGAGGAAACAGGAAGCTATTTTCCTTTATAAATAATGATGTTGGAAATTAACCAGAAGATTTTTGGTTAATTTTTGGTGAATTTACACTAAAACACTCCTGAAATCCGATTCTCCATAAGCATGTGTCACCTGTGTTTATCAATCCAATCATGCTATGATGACTATAAGCATCAATAACAGTAAGCAAAATGACTATTGGACCATTTAATCTAGACCGTGTTTATCAGGGCGATTGTTTAGAACTGATACCTCAACTTCCAGATAATTCTATCGATGTGGTGGTTACAAGCCCACCATACTGGGGGCAACGTCATTCATCAGGCATGGGTGTAGAAAATGATCCAAGAGACTATGTTAAGTTTTTGGTGGATGTCTTCACTGCCCTCCTTCCTAAACTCAAACCAACGGGCATCATCTGGATAAATATTGGTGATGCATACAACACACCCGTAAATTGGAAAGAAGAGGATAGAAAGTTCTCTTCATTAGGTGCTGACAAATCAGGTTTGAATGCCAATAACTCAGCTTATACAAAGCCACGAATGAAACGTAAGGCTTTTATCGAGAAAGGTACTAACTGGTTGCAGTATGGCAATTTGCTTGCTTTGCCATATCGGATGGTTTTAGCACTAACGGATAATGGGTATCTTTTTCGTGGAGAAGTTATTTGGCGAAAATTGAACCCTATGCCTGAGGGTAGATGCCGCCGTCCACATCGTTACCACGAATCAATTTATTTGTTAGCAAAAGAAGAGCAGCATCAATTCCGCTTAACTCCACCAGTTAAAAGTGTTTGGGAATTCCCAAATGAGAAAATTGACGGTGTTAAACACTTTTCTCGTTTTCCAGAAGAACTACCGTTTAGATGCATTGATGCATACGGTAAACAAGGAAAGGATGTTGTGGTTCTAGACCCATTTAACGGTTCTGGAACCACAGGTATGGCAGCTATAAAACATGGCTGCTCATATATTGGGTTTGAAATTGACCAAGTGCATGTTGATGCAGCTAACGAGCGATTGGTGGCAGTACAAGAAGCTAAATCCCAAGCTCCCCTTTAACTCTGGCTCGTTCAGTTACGATGAACTTCACAAATTCATCATCTGGGTCTTTGAAATTACACACCTGAACCTTTGCTTTCGACTGTTTAAAATCAGTTGGTGTTGGCAAAGTTTTAGAGTTGTACGAAAAACATCCAGAAAAATATCTGTCAGTTTCAATGTCTTTACGTTTGGCACTACGGAGATCGTCTCCTACTCCAGAATAAGTCGCCCCAAGTTCACCTTTGTTATTGGGATTTGTTGATGGACTGGATTTGCAATCCATCGTCCACAACGGCGATATATAACCAGCCTTAACCAATGCCCCACTCATCGGAACATCATCAGTTCTACGTTCCGCAAAACTTGCCTTCACATGAATTACACCGATTAGCTTCTCACTGTCACCTGATCCAACGGTTAGCAACACATCCATTTTATCTGCTTCAAGACGGTCATCAACCAATAGACCATCGATTAGCCTATGCCTTGTTTCTGTATCAGCGATAAACAGATTAATTCCATGCTTTGCTAGTTCTGGTGAGTAATGCTTAACCAAAATTGTTTCAAGTGCCCATCCACCAGTTCGTTTCCAACTTTGTGAAAAATCGAGTCTAGAAAAAATGGAGGGATGGTTATAAGGATCGCAATATGCACGAGATACAAGGAACCACCAAATGTCTGATGGATTTGCATGTGGCCATAATTTAACAGCCGTCAAAAAACTATTTGCAACACTCTCTGTTTTAAGTGCTTCGCCATTTTCATTAGGCTGCATTAACAGTGATAGACCATCACGAAGAGCTCCAACAACCTGGTTGAATTGTTCTACGGTTGCATCTTCTAATCTGTAAGTCGCATCATATTTGGAATATGTGAAGTTGATTTTTATGCCTGTTCCATCTTGGACGGCACTAATGCTGCGATATATTTTGGGGATGGTACCTGTAGCACCTTGAGCAAGGTCTGTTAGGCTTTTGTTGTAAACGGATAAGAGTGAAGCTATTACATCGAGGGTTGGCACTATTTCGCCATTTTCAACAGATGAAACCCAGCCTGCACCAAGTATTAATTTTTGCTCAACTTCAATTGGTGTTAATTTTGCCTCTTCTCGAAAGGTCTTTAACTTTGAAAGAACTTGAAGCAGAAAATCCGTGTTAGTTGTCATCGAAGAGATCCTTTGGGGTAACACCCAAGGCATCAGCAAGCTTCTTTATGTTTAGTAACCCAAGATTACGTTCACCACGTTCTACACCACCAATGTAAGTGCGATCTATGCCTGACAATGAGGCAAGTTCTTCTTGAGAAATTTTGCACATTTGGCGTAAATAACGAACCCTGTTACCAAACTGCACTAGAAAAGCATCATGATGTTTAGGCATGATTTATTAGACCATCATGATGACAATGGAACCACGGACTATGAGTATCATTCGTAAATGGGGAATTGCGAAAAATTTGGCACCGCTCCATTTTTATTTACTATCGTAAATATCTATCCTACGGAACAGTTTTGTAGATTGAGAACTAATATCTGTTGAGAGTTGGTATTGAATAATACTCAATTAGATTTATCTCTTACTCTGTACAGGAATTTAAATCGTACTAATGGGGACTTGCTTTGGTTTTTCTTCGCCGTGTTGTCACACGGCTCCGAAAAAGTCATACCCTAACCCAGACAAAAATCTGAGTCCTGACTTTTCAGAATCGTGTGACATTGCCACAACACCCCGAATGAAAAATAAGTAACCATTTTCATTTAGCAGTTCGTGCGGTCTACTCACACAGTTGGAGGGTCTGCTTTGTCTTCCTTCTGGCTGTCCAACTTTCCCATTCTAGCCAGTTACCCTTATGCATTTTGGTCAGGGTTGATAATTTTCTTGTCTAGTTTGGTTTATCGTTCTAATGGCAGTTACCTTTAACTCAACGAACATCTGCATTACAAACATCAACAAGCTACATCTTGATATATGCGAATCGTGATGCACCAACTGATATAAACATGTCCCCAGAAGAACTACCAATCTTGCACGACGCCTAACGTATATCTCAATCTCTTACCTTAACCATAAAATGTTTTTTTCAGTTGTCAATGTGCAGAAACAAAAAAACCAGAACGAGTCTGGTTAGTTTGTAAGAAATTGAGATGTCTGTGACGACGTGCTCAGGATTCAATATAGTAAAAAAACATGGGAAGTCAACGGTCTTTGTGAAAAATATTTTCACCATATTGAATCTGAATCAGAATCAGTTCTCAACCAGCCATGCATTACGGATATTTGTTATTTGTAGCAAGTATACACGGTGTTATATGCAACATAGTTTGTCCCCCTGCCAACAATATAGGGGTTAGGAGCATACTCTCCCAAAGCACCCATTGCAGTATAACCAGATGGGCAACTACACCCCCCTGTTTGAACATTTATTTCCGCACAAATCGTTGTATAACCAGTGGATGGCAAGTAAGTGGATTGGAATATCCTGTATACACCACCAAAACTACCACCACCGCCGCCCAGTGCTTTCCAAGTTCCACCTTGGCAAGAAAGAATCAACCCTGCTGTTACATTACTTTGAGCGATGGTTCCCAATGTGTAACCACCACAACTGGAGTTATCTGCAACAGTTAATCTGGCTGTAACTGTTGCTGCACTTGCATTACCTGGCTGCCATGAATTACCTGCATTATCAACATACAATCTCCAAGCATTATCTGTTGAATTATAGAATCCAGAATGAGTTGTACTCATCATTAATGTCCCAGCATTAGCACCAGCAGAATCTTTAAAGTTGATACCACTCCAAATACCACGAGAACCTTTGATTGTGATTGCCCCATAGTTGGATTGAGAACCTCCAGCATTTAGTAATCCACCAGTAATGGTTGCTGATGTCGTTGCAGTAAGTGTATCTGTTGTGATATTCCCACTATTGCTAATCGTTCCAGAGGTCATGCTGTTGGTCTGGATATTGCCGCTATTGCTGATGTAACCAGTCTTGAGATTGTTGAGTAATGCATTGTTGCCACTTAACCAGCCGTTGTAACTAATATCCGTAGCATTATCGATATTGAAGTTACCCATGTTGAGATTACCCCTCATTGGATATGCACCATCCAACCTCAAATAAATATCATCTTGGTTTCCTTGATAGCTAACTCGATAACCAAATAATCCAAATTGGCTGATTGTTGAATAATCGGCATTGGTTAATATCCATCCACCACCAAGCCCAACCAATGAATTAGCTCCTGACACTGTAAATGTCATACCTGCTTGAGCTCCTGCTTTTCTCATTGCAATACCAATCCAATCATAACGAACGACACCAACTGTACCGGGGTCTGTTATTGGATTAGATGACAACACTATTCCACCAAGTCCCCCTGATGCCATATTTTGAATTCCTATGTTGTAGGTTGTTCCAAATAGATTTGTTGGTGATGTGGTTGCAGATAAAAACTGACGGTTGTTTAAGGTACAACCCATCCAGGTTGTTGTGCCTGTTGCTGTTGTTAAGACTGTTAAAGGAACACCAGTAATGCTTGCACCTGATGGAATGCAGGCTGATAAAGTTCCAGATTCCCTACTGAGATAAGCACCCAATGCCTTCCCTACTTCGGCAAATTGTTCACCAACAGCTTCAGCTTTTTGTTGTTCTGCATAACGGGAGATGTATGAAATCAATCCAGTCATCACAAATGAAACAATACCCAACACAAGCATTAGCTCAATTAGGGTAAAACCTTTTTCCCCAGAATTATTCATCGTCACATTCACCTTTTTCATATTCCTTGAAGGAATATGTTTCCTATACTTTGATATAGATGAAAAAGTTGGGAAGTCAACGGCAACTACTCTGGAAGGTGCGAATTTACTTGTTATATGTGATGGCCATCACATAATTCAATTCGGTATGGTGATTTTGAATTCCATGTGACGAGATGCATGATCTGACAGAAACATCGTGTATCGCTAACAGTTGGACTAAACCACATTGCATGTGGGCATGTTGTACATGCCACTTCTTCTTTATTGATAACCAAATTTCGTTCTTCTACTCTCGTATCTATTGTTTCACTCATACTCTCCCCTTTTGTTTGTTGTTTTTTATCTAATCAACTCAACCTCACTGGTTTTGTTTTTCTTACTTGGTTTTGGTGGTGGCATCGCTATACCAGAATGAATTTGTGGAGTCGGATTTGCTATCGTCCGTCCCTGTTGTTGGGTATTGGCTGGTGCTGATGGAATCAATGGAACGATTATTGAAAGGTCATCAATAGTAAGTGCCGATGGATGTTTACCAGTCCTTCTCACCATATCCCTAACAGCCTTCTTCTTCCCCTGTTCCCTCAACTGTTTTGTGAAGTCTTCTGTCTTCTTGAATTCCTTATAGACATCTTGGCATTTGTCATTCGTTACTGCATTGAATTTGTCCTGTGATCTTTTTGCATTTTCTTTAAAGTCATTCAGGTTGCCTTCTGCGATATACAAGTTCACATTAGCTTTGTGCCTTGAGAACTCAACATAAGACTGATTAGAGCTAGTTCTACCATCGCTATAGACATAAACATTGTCCAGTGTTTGACCTTGGCTCTTATAAGCAGTCTGACAATATGCATGATTGAAATTGTTGTGTTTGCCAGTATCAAACTGTACATCGATAAACTCACCATCCCTATCGATGGACAAAGTTAAAACAGCATGTTCATTGGTGGTATCAATGCTCTTGATGGTTGCCACAGTTCCATTGTCCAGAGCCATACCCATTGATAGCTTGGTCTTCTCTTTCAGAATAACTCTGTCACCTTCAACGAAGTACCTTTCTTCAGTCAGTACGGTGGATTTTCCTTTCTTAACTCGAATAGAAACCTGTTTAGATGCATCCAATGCATGAGTCTCTAATAGCTGTGTACGGATTTTGTCGTTAATCTGATTGACTGTTTTATTGGTGCCGGCAAGAACTGTTTTTCTAGTGATGTCGGTGGTATCTGCAAAATAATCATTCACCAGTTTGGTGATTGCATCCTCTGGTTTCTTACTGACATGCAATAGATTGTTGGATTGCAAAATGCTCAATGCCTCATCCACTTTCTTATCTCTGAAACACTCTGCAATGTCTTTGGCAACCTTGTTTTGTTGCCTCATGTTTTCATCTAAACGAGCCTGATTGATTTGTGGAATAGCTTTATTGATGTTGGTTAGTGCCATCCCATAATCAACGGCACTGAATTGTTTTGTATCACCCACAAGCAAAACTTTTCCATTGTGCTTGGTAGCAATCTCCAACAATTTTTTCATGTGTACCGAACCAACCATGCCAGCTTCATCAATAATGAAATAAGGCGGTTTGGCAAAATCAATCTTGCCGTTGTTATAGCTGGCAATGAAATTGGCGATATTGGATGTGTTCTGAATATGGGCATCCTTCAATGCATTTGAAGTAATCCCGGCTGTCGCCAATCCATAAACTGTGTGGGTGTCCTGATGCAACTGGTTAGCAAATTTAATCACGGTACTGGTCTTACCTGTACCTGCATCTCCAGTGATAGAAACTAGATTATGTCCCATACAAACCAGTTTGCAGGCTTGGCTTTGGCCTTGATTGAGAGTGATTTTGTTGCCATTGAACTCAGCTAAGATTTGACGGGCTTTATCGAGGGAAATAACTGATTTTTGATTTGCCAACTCAAGGGCCAATTCAACAACCTTGTGTTCTGTGACGATGACCTGTTTCGTTGTGAATTTGTCTTTATCAAGCTGAACGACACTGGAATCATTCTTGAAACGATTAAATGCTTTTTCTGCGAATGTTTCTATTTGAGCCAAGTTCTTAAACCGCACCTTGTTCTTAAAGGTGTTGATGATTTCGGTATTGAATTGTGTTCTGGAGAATGTCCCGGACTTGCTTATTAACTTCTCTTCGATGGATTCAATAAGCTGCTTATCAACTGATAACAAGGCATCCAGAACCGACATTGTTTCAGTTGGTGTTTGTGCCAGGTTGTTGGATTTGAACTTATCGAAATCGAAACCAACGGCATCCAGTTTGGTTTTGAACTCTGCCATGATTTCGTTGTAGGACAGGTCTTTCTTATCTTCAGCAGATGCCTTCCTTACTTGTTCTTTCTGCCATGCAGTGTATTTTTCCTCCAACTCATCATAGGATGAAAACTTCAATTTGTTAGCTTTTGCCCATGCTTGGATTTCTTTGCTTCTATCAATGAACTTGTCAGCTACATCATCTGGAATCCCGGCAACCTTAAATGAATGCTCATTGGCAACATCTTCAATCGTCTTGATACCAATCAATTCCAATTCAGCGGCAATAAGTGCATTGACCTTTGATGAGTATTCTTTCTGATGTCTGAACACATCCTGATAATCAACAGCCAATATTTGAGATGTCCCATCTTCAAAATAGAACTTGGCTTGGTTGAAAATTTGGATGTGTTTATGGAGATGAGGGTCCACATATCTGTTTTCGTAATGTGTGAAGGTAGAAATTAGAGCTTCTGTTTTGGTTGGGTCAATACACCTGTATTCAGCTCGTTGGTTACTTGGTAGCAAGTCTTTTGCAACTGGCATCAAAACTGCATTGCAGGACTTATCCACGAGATCCATGATCTTCTGTCGCAATTCATCATCGGCACTTGCATAAAGGATGGATAAGGATTTAGGTAGAGTCAGACAAAACTCAATACCAGGTTGGTGATCTTCCGCCCCTGCATTCTTAACTGCTTTTGAGCCATCTGGTTTGAAGCCATCAAAGACTTTGCAGAATGCATCGTTATCAAACGGCTTATCAACCAGTCCATAAGTCTCTGCCAACTTTCCTGAAAAATAGGGCTGTTTGGAATTATTCTTTGTCAGATAGTCGGCAAAAGATTTAGCCTTATTCACATCCAATTGTGCTTGGCTCTTGGTGTAGTAGCTCTTTTCTCCAATTTTTCCAACAACGAACATTAGCTTTCCTTCTTCTTAAATTTCTTGAACCAACCTATAAATCCAACTGGCTTGTTCTCCTTAAACTTCTTGTTCAGATGCTTCCCTAAAGAAACAATCAACTCCTTTGTGTTAATAAACTCATCTTGGATATATCTGACATCATCCTGATAATTCTCAAAGGAACGAATCAACTCTTTTGTGCAAGCCAATTCGTCTTTGATGTATTGGACATCTTCCAGATATTTTTTCTGTGCTTCCTTTAAACTAAAAACCTCGTTAGCCATCTGTTCGAAGATTGCTTCACGGCTTTTCATGTAACTAATGTTGGAAATAATTTGCTTAGTTTCATCAAAATCCCCAATCAATTTATCCACCAGTGCAGACTGATTTATTTTCAAATCGAGTGCCAATAATGAAATCTTTTCTTTGGATTGCATTGACAAATAGAACTTGCATTCGTGCTTCTTTGCTTGAGTCTCCTTTGTAGCTGCTGTCATAAATTTTATCCATGTTGTTTAGTACAAACATAATCGAAATTTACGAAACGTCAACTTTAGTTAGTCCGGTGCTTTAACCCGCAGTAAATATGGGTTTTCGCTTTTCCAACGACAGTTGGAAGTGTGGTGCTATCGGCTCTGGGTTTTCGCTTTTGGGGGATGGTTTTGACTTGCTGGTGAAGGTTAGTTGTGCTGTTTGCTTGAATGATTTTGAGGTGGAGAAAAAAAGAATAAGTGTTACTTGTACAGTTCGATTTTCGTCGTGTTGCAGTTGGTTGAATTTATTTTGTGTGCAATAAAGTCAAAGGCGGATAGATTCGTACAGGCAGGATTTTGGGAAAGGCATAGCAAGACGAGCTTGCTTGTTCTACGAATCACTACTGCAAATTGATTCGTTAGATGGCACTGCTGAAAAAAATTGAGCCACTTCTTACAGTGGCTCTTTTGTTATTTAGAGATCAGATTCGTATAGACCTTGGTTGTTTCTTTATCAGCATGACCTATGGATTGCAATAAACCATGCTCAGTTGAAATCGAAGCTTCTTCATCTGGCAAATGGTTCTCTTCAAATTTTTTCACATTAGCTATACCAAGGATCTCCGTTATTAGGATTGAGTTACCACCACCCAATTGCTGAATGAATCTGCTAATTGATTCCCGTCTAAAATCATGGAATCGAATATGAGACAAACCCAACCTCGTCCTTAGATGCATCCATGAGCCATTAAAACCATCTACTGAATAACTGAATAATCTATCCTGCCCTTCCTTTTTTTCAATGCTATTCAGAAGTTGTTTGGCTTCTGCTGTTAGATAAACTTTTCGTGGACGACCAGATTTGGTATGAATCAACTGAATGTGGTTCTCTTTTATTTGGCTCCATTCCAACAAAACTATTTCGGACCTTCTCATAGCAGTTAGAAGCGATAACAAAATAATCTGCTTCATTTCTGGATTTGGATAAATCTCAAGAGCATCAAACAAAGTTTTTTCATCAGATTCAGATAATCTGAATTCTCTTTTGGTAGTTCGATTCTGCAATAGCTCTCTATCGTAGTTATCCAATGGGTTAACAAGATTCAAGAACTGATTATCTATATGCCGCAGCTTCTTGAAAAACTTGTTCAGGAGAGTCATTTCTCTTGAGACTGAAGACTTCTTCAATCCATTTGCAAGCCTCGCTCTTACATAGTTGTTAATTTCCAACGATGTAATTTCAGATATTTTGAGGTCTCCAAATTTCTTCTTCCGTTTACTTGCTAAAGCAAATGATAAGAGCCCTTTCAGATTTTTTTCGAAACTGTCACGGTACTCGATTTCAGTATTTTTGATGGTCTTGTAGAAACTTTCTGTTCCAGCAACATTACGAATTTGTTGTCTTGTAATCTGTGGTTTGGTTTTTACATAGTCATCAACATATTTGTCGATGTAGATTTTCACAGGTGGGTTTGCAATGAAGTCTGCAATTCGTTTTCGTTCTTGTTCTTCTTTCTCAGATAAATTGTAGATAACATCCTTACCCCTTTTGGATTTGCTGAGTTTCAGGAACTCAATAGCTTCGTCCAAGTCACTAAATAGCTTATCTGCCTTGTAGTCTTTTCTTACAATGCGAACACGGTATTTAATTTGAGTGGTCTTATCAGTTTTGTGCTTCCATTTAACAACAGTGACCCCACGTGGAATGACAGTGCTGGACATGGTTTGTTTGAACTCCTGGTGAATTTGGCTTAGTTTTTTTGGTGAATCCTTGGTGAATTTATACCAAAATTTGCGAAAAACCGGGAGAAATATTTAGGAGAATTTCACCAAATGCCAAATAATCAACACTCTATAGCCTACTTATCAGGCGGCTGTTTCTGGGGCATGGAAGAATTGGTCAGACAGATACCGGGGGTGATTGCTACCGAGGTCGGATATTGCGGTGGCGCTGGTGAAACTGCTAGTTACGAGCAGGTCAAATACGGAAACACGGGTCATGCTGAATCGTTGAAAGTAACTTTTGATCCGGCGCACTTGAGCTATGCACATCTATTGTTTGAGTTCTTCCGTATGCACAACCCAACCACACAGAATCGTCAGGGTAATGATACGGGCACACAATATCGCTCGGTGATCTTCTATGTGGATGCGGCTCAACAGGAGATAGCTAAGCAGGTGATCGCTAGCGTGGATGCCTCAAAAGAATGGGGCGCTGCGGTCGTCACTGAAGTCACGCCCTTTCAGGCTTTCTACCGCGCCGAAAACTATCATCAGCGTTATCTGGTGAAACACCCCATGGGCTACACCTGCCACTATATGCGTGATTTCAAACTAGGCGAAACGACAACTTAGCGTAACCAACTGGCTTCAAAAGTTTTAACGGGTTGCGGTTTACTGAACAGGAAGCCTTGAAAATACTTGCAACCTTTGGCTAACAGAATATCTCGCTGTGCCTCAGTCTCAACTCCTTCCGCAATAACTTCTAACTGTAAAGCCTGCGCCATACCAATCACAGCATCGACGATAGCCGCATCGTTCGCGTCTGTCGTCAGATCACGCACAAAGGACTGGTCTATCTTCAGTTGATCTAAAGGCAGGTGTTTGAGGTATTTCAAAGAGGAATGTCCCGTACCAAAGTCGTCTAGCGAGAATCGCAAGCCCAGTGCACGGAGGCGTTCCATCTTGCTTATCGTATCGTGGATATCACCGATCACAGCACTTTCAGTCAATTCCAATTTGAGATAATTGGAATCGATGCCGCTTTCAGCCACGATGGTAGTCACCCGTTCGACGAAGTCATTCTGATGGAACTGCTTCGCACTTACATTGACCGCCAATACCCTACACCTGCTTGATTCATGCGCCTGCCACTCTTTAAGACGCTGGCAGGCATATTGCATGACCCAATTGCCTACTGGCACTATCAGACCAGACTCCTCTATATGGCCAATGAATTTTTCCGGCCCAACCACTGCACGCTCAGGATGCTTCCAGCGCAACAATGCTTCTGCGCCTATAGGTAGACCTGCACTATCAACTTGCATTTGGAAATACAACTCAAAGTGATCATTAAGCAAGGCATCACGTAACTCTGCACTCAACAAAGCATGATCCTCCAAGGCCTGCTGCATGGATGGATCGAAGTAACGGATCATATTGCGTCCATCACCTTTGGCCTGATACATGGCCATTTCAGCTTGCTTCAATAACTCGGCTGCAGGTATCAGAGCATCACCAAAAAAGCTTACCCCCATGCTTGAGCTACTGTAATGCGCCAACATCAAACTGGTCTGCGAGGGAATAGAACTTTCGAAGAAATACGGTTGCGACAATACCTCACGCACCTTCTCCGCAATCACAGCTGCTTTGACACTTGCCTCATGCGCATGCGGGCCCAATCCTTGCAGTAACACCACGAACTCATCACCGCCCAAGCGCCCTACCATTCCGGCGTAACCCACACTATCCATCATGCGACGAGCTACCTCTATCAGTAGTCGGTCCCCCAACTCGTGCCCTTGTATGTCATTGATACTCTTAAAATGATCCAAATCAAGATAGATCAAGCAACCCCTATCGTGCTCAACACAGGAATGCTTGATAGCCGACTGCAATCTATCTTGAATTAAACGTCGATTTGGCAAACCTGTCAGCGCATCATAGAAAGCCAACTGAAAGACTTCGGCTTCAACCCGCTTACGTTCAGTGATGTCATGGATGATGGCGAAATATAAATCTCTCCCGTCCACACTTAACGCCGAGACATATATCTCGACATCTCGGTAGCTCTGATCGTGCAAACGGTGTCTACAAACATGGCTCCCTATATCCTGCTCAGAATTAAGTCCCACCCAGGACATTTCTATGTCTTGAGGGCTCATTTCCTGTAATTGCTCAACACTATATTGATAGAACTTAGCCGCCGCCTCATTCGCTGCCACAATCCGATTGCTTGTCTTATCAATCAACATCATCGGTGTGACGGGACGTTCGAACATCTGACGGAAGCGCTGCTCGCTGCTGAGCAAGACTGTGTTCCTACGCGCAGAATCTAGTCTTAACTTGATGTTCTCAATAAGATAATGATGGATACGCCACATACTGCTATACACCACAGTGAGGAACAACACAGTGGCAAAACCCATTGAAATCGCAAAGGCCTCTAGGGGTAAAAACATGCGAAGCATGAACGGAATTGTGGCGGCCGTGAAGAATGGAATTGCCGAATGCAGATCCACAGCATAGCCGATTGCTACACTGATACCGAGTCCAGCCAAGGCGAAACCTATGAAAGTCTGGTGCCAAATATCATGTTCAGGAAACAAGAAGATACATGCTGAGGCCCACACCATTGCAGTGGCATAGACGCCCAAGCGAAAACGTATCAGCCAATGGTTTCCCTCATTGACCTCGATAGCTCCACGCAAAAACAGACTGGCATCCCAAAGTCGCAGTATCCCAATTAAGATCAGCGTCAGAAACCAACTCGATGTAGCTTGTAAGCTAATCACCTCTGATAGAAAAGAAACCAAGATCAGCGCCAAGACCAAGCCACTGCTGACTGCCAATTTTTGCCCGGAATAAAGCACGCGTAGCTGCTCTAGCCGAACTGCCCCCTCCAAGGCTGTATCTTCTGTTCGATTCATATCGTATTCTTTTTTTATGTTGTACTGAGCGCTGTGCGTCTCTCGTACACATATTACAGAGCACAAAGATAGTCTGTCGACCAAAACCTACCAAAGAAAGCCAGCTCCAAAGGCTGTAGCTTGTAATTACCCCCTATAACCTAGATAGGCCCACTCAAGCCGAAGCGTTTGCAGACAAACTGGCCGCAGTTCGCTCCAATAGCGCCACATCCAGCGTACCTATACATTGTTCGACCATAAAGATACCGTCTAAAACGACGGGGAACTCAGTTTCAGTAAATGCCCAAACATCAGTCGCATCTCCTCTGACTCTAATTTGCACCAGTGCGGCAACCGCTGCATCCAGCGTCTCGACTGCGTTGGGGAGATGTGTGTCCTTGTGTTCCAGTGCAGTCAATACCACTGCGATGGCGCTTGCTAATCGACTGAATAGTTCAACATTGAGCTTTCCTAAGCAAGCAGCCTGATATGCCGTATGCATATCCAGCGCATAACTATCCTTCAAACCGGCTGTAACAGGTACACGTAGAGGAGTACTTTTCTTCATATCCATTTTTCCTTGTATCAACAGACCCTATATTCGCGTCAAAATGACGCAACAAAATCCAACACTCTAAACACTCAACTTCTCTAAGAATGCCACTGCCTCAGTGGCCGGTACTGGGCGGCTAAACAGATAGCCCTGATATTCTTCACAATGCAAGTCACGCAAGAAATCCAGCTGTTGCTGCGTCTCCACACCTTCCGCGATGACCTTCATCTCCATCGCATGGGCCAAGACCGTGGTCGCACTGACGATGCTCTCGTCGTTCTCATCAGTCGCGATATCACGCACGAAGGACTGGTCTATCTTCAGCGATTTAACTGGTAATAACTTCAAGCGGCTGAGCGAGGAATAACCGGTACCAAAATCGTCCAGCGCCAGATCGAAGCCCGCCTCGTCCAGACGCTGCATGATGTCCAGACTGTTCACACCCACATCCATCAACATGCTTTCGGTGAGTTCTAACTCTATGTACTCGCTAGACAATCCAACTTCGCGCACGATGGTCGATATCTTCTCTACCAGATCGTGCTGGGCAAACTGGCGTGCCGACAGATTCACTGCAACCGGCACGATGCGATAACCCAACGACTGCCAGATACGTTGTTGCAGGGCGGCCTGACGTAACACCCAATCACCGATTTCATTGATTAGGCCGTTCTCTTCCGCAACAGGAATGAATTGCGCGGGTGAAACAAAGCCAAGTTCAGGATGCTGCCAACGCAACAAGGCCTCCATACCGACCACGGCGCCGCTGGCAATATTCACTTTTGGTTGGTAGTACAACAGCAACTGTCCCTTGGTCATCGCCTTGCGCAAGTCGTTCTCCAGTTGCATGCGCAACATGGCTTTATCGTTCATCTCCTGCTCAAAATACTGAAAGCGGTTACGTCCAGCATCCTTGGCGCGATACATCGCCATATCCGCATTACGCAGCAGGGTCACAGCATCTTCACCGTCATCAGGGAAGATGCTTATTCCTATGCTAGTGGTGATGGCTAACTGGTGTTCTCGTATACCGAACTGGCCGCTCAAGGATGAAATCATCTTCTCAGCAACGAAAGTAACTTCGTCTGGAGAGTCGATGTCTCCGAGCACCGCCACGAACTCGTCCCCCCCCTGACGCGCTAGCGTATCCGAACGTCGCAAACAAGACTTGAGACGCTCTGCGGCCATCTTCAGCATCTCATCACCCACATCGTGACCGAGAATATCGTTGATGTTTTTGAAGTGATCCAGGTCCACAAACATCACAGCCATCTTGCTTCCGTGGCGACGCGCCAGATTCAGACCTTGGCCTAACCTGTCGTTGAGCAGGTAGCGGTTGGGTAAACCGGTAAGCATGTCGTAACTGGCGAGGTAAGCGATGCGCTCCTGTTCTTTTTTGCTGGCAGTTAAATCCAGATAGATTGCGATGTAATTAATGATTTCGCCCTGCTCATCACGCACCACGCTGATACCAACCCACTCGGGGAATACTTCACCGTTTTTACGCTTATTCCATATCTCGCCGCGCCATTGGTCAGTACTTTCCAGCTCAGCATAAAATCCTTGGTAGAACTCAGTAGTCTGCTGGCCGGAGTTAAAAATGCGCGGATTCTTGCCTAACACATCCTGTTCGCTGTAGCCAAATATCTCGATGAAGGCGCGGTTCACCATCACAATACTGCCTTGCGCATCCGTAATCATGATGGCCTCATTACTCTGGGCAAATACTTGCGCAGACAAGCGCAGACCATATTCTGCGAAGCGCCGCATTTCTATCTCTTGTGTCAGATGGGAGACCATACCGTGTATTGCAGTGGAGAGATGTGCCACCTCACCTGCGCCTTCTTTTTGCGGCATATTCTGCGTGAGGTCACCCGCAGCGATCTTGTCCGCAGCCTGACTGATCAGCACGATGGGACGTGCGATACGTCCTGCTAACAACCAACCCAGCCAAGCGAATAGCACACCCAGTGCGGCACCAGTCAGTAAGATACGGTTACGCAACTGTACTGCAGGCGCAAAAGCATGCGTCACATCCTCACGCACTAAGCCTATCCACCCCATACCATGATAATCGTGATATCCGGATGACTTGGCGTAGCCCACCAGATACGTCTTACCGTCCTGCCAGCGCTCAAAAAGATAGCCGCTATCTTTGCCTGTGCCAGAGATTACTTGCATAGTCTTAGGGGCTAGTTCACTCAGGGTAGAACGTGGCGCAGCAGGGCCAGATAGAATCAAACCGTCTTGGCTGACCACGAATATATCTTTGCCGGGGGACTTCTTACTGTCCAATACTTCCTCCACCCAGTTCCAATATATATGCCCGCACAGCACGCCTTGCAATTTTCCATGCTGATCAATTACCGGCGCTGCCACATCAACCAGATAAAATGGAATGCCCGATGGATTGGGTAGCAACTTGGCTAACAACAATGCGTCGTGCATATCGCCCACATAGGCGCCTTTACGACCTTTAGTGCACCAAGGCCGCTTGCTCAGATTTTTTCCTTCTAGATAATGGCCTGTGCCGACCACACCTATTCCTTGTTCATCACACATACCTATCCACGCATAGGCGTTGAAATTGCGCTGAAGGTTCTCTAACAAAGCGCGCTTGCGATCTAGGCTCACCTTGGAAGAGCGCATTTCTTCCAATCCCGCGACATTTTGTATCTCGCGACCACGTTCAAACATACTTCTGTCCATCACATCCAAAATGCTCTTGGCGCGGCGGGCAAATTCTTCGCCCTCGCGTTGCTCAATTTGGCGCTTACTGTTTTCGCCTGCGTAGAAACTCAATACCAAGGACAGCGTGACGACCATCAAGGCGCTGGCCAAGCTGATTTGTTTGCGCAGCCCACTGACAGGACTAAATCGGCTTAACCAGCTCATATCACACTCCCTAGTTCATGCTGCAAGATATCGTCTGGCATATTCATATCTACCCCACGATGCTCGATTGTTTCTTTAAATATATTGGGGTAGGACTGCAGCAACATTGTTTCAAACTCATCCAGCGGCACAGGGCGACCGAACAGGTAGCCTTGAAAGCTGGCGCAGCCATAGCGGTGCAACACCTGAAACTGCTCCTCAGTCTCTACGCCCTCGGCGATCACATCGACCTCGAAGTTCATGCCCAGATCGACAATGATCATGACCATCACCCGATCTGCATTGTCTGTCGTGATATCGCGAACAAAGGACTGATCTATCTTGATCTGGTCCAAGGGCAGACGTTTCAGATAACTGAGTGAGGAATAACCGGTACCAAAATCATCCATGGAGAAGCTCACGCCAAAATCGCGCAGCTCATTCATCTTGCTGATAGTGTCCTCCACGTCGTCTAACACCAGACTCTCGGTCAGTTCCAATTTGAGGGAAGTCGGCTTGATCGCGTTACGTTCTACCGCCGCACGCACTTGGGCGACAAAATCAGCCTGACGGAACTGGCGTGGGCTGACGTTCACCGATAAGGCTAGATTGGCGAACTGTCTATCGTTCTGCCAACGCTTAATCTGTGCACAAGCGGTATCTAGCACCCATGCACCTATCGGCACGATGAGTCCGGTCTCCTCGGCCAATGGTATGAATTTGAGAGGGGGGATCAGGCCGCGCTGAGGGTGTTGCCAACGCAACAGCACCTCGGCACCCTGCGCCCGGCCTTTCGCATTGACTTGCACCTGATAGAACAATCTGAATTGTTGCTCTTCCAAGGCCGTATGTAGATCAGCCTCCATCGCGGCATGCGCTTCGATGGCAGCTTGCATATCAGGGTCGTAGAAGCGTATCGCGTTACGACCCGCATCTTTGGCGCGATACATGGCCATGTCAGCCCACTTCAATAACTGCTCCTGTGTCTCTCCACTCTCTAGGAACATCGCCACCCCTATGCTCGATGAGCAATGATGGACGATCTCTTCGTCGCCCTGATGCAGTACATAGGGCATGGCTAAAGCTGCACGTATCTTCTCGGCTACCGCTTCAGCTTGATTGACCGCTTCCAGCACATCCTCGGCCAACCCCTCCAGCATCACCACAAATTCGTCGCCACCTAGTCGCGCAGCACTGTCCTGCTCACGTACGCAGGAGAGGATGCGCACAGAGACCTCGACCAGTAATTGGTCGCCCACATCGTGGCCATGCAGATCGTTGAGTGTCTTGAAGTGATCCAGATCGAGGAACATCAACGCGCCATGTCTTTGGGTACGCGCGCAACTCGCTAAAGCCATGCTCAGCCTATCCACCAACAGTCTGCGGTTAGGAAGTTTGGTGAGTGGATCGTAGAAGGCCATATCGTGCATACGGCCTTCCAACTGCTTACGTTCGGTGATGTCGTGCACAATGGAGAACAACAGCGCACGCCCTTCCACCTCGATGGGGGAAGAGTGAACTTCCACAGTACGGACATCACCATTGGCAAGGCGATGCAGGAACACAAAGAAGTTGCGCTCTTGGCGCTGAGCCTGGAGGCGCTCATCGGCAATTTCATCTGGAGATTGGATATTGATATCGGAGATACGCATCTCCTTCATGCGCTCGACCTTATAGCCGTAATAGATAGCCGCAGCTTCGTTAGCATTGACGATATCGCCCGTATCGGGATCGATCAGCAGCATAGGCGAGGCATGATTTTCAAACATATTCCTGAAGCGCGCCTCACTCTGTTGCAGTTCATGGGTACGTGTGGCCACCTTCTCTTCCAGACCTAGGTTCACGTTCTGCAACTCTTTGTCTAGTACACGCCGTTCGGCATAGCTCTTTTGCAGCTTACGATTGTTGCGTATCAGATAGAGCGCTGCCGTCCATGCCAACAGTAATAGCAATGAGCCTACAGCCATCAACTCCAACGTGTATTTGCGCGTGACGTCACGTAGATTGAACTCGTGCGCCATCTCGGGATTGACCTTGAGCCGCTTCATCATCGCTTCTATCGCGGAGTAATTTCCCGTAGGTGAGAAGCCATAGTAGTTGCCCAGTTTGGCTGCGGCATCATCAGGCTGTATCTTGAGCAGAGCCAAGGTAACCTGTTTGACCAACACATCCGGCACATTGGGCATCGCAGCAACGGGCCACTCGGGATAGAGGTCCGTGGACAACTTCTGGGGATATTTTTCTGCGGCTTGCAAGTTCAATACTTTGTACTGGCCTTCTTTAAGGCTACCTTCTTTGAGCATGCTCTCCAGCACACCGGTGCGCACAAAACCCACTTCTGCCTTGCCTGCCATCACTTCATTCACTACGTTATCGTGCGGCATGCCGGTGAAGTGCAGTGGCCCCATCTCTTTAAGCCCTATGCCCTCTTTATAGAGCGTCCAACGTTGCATCAGATAGCCGCCCAGTGACTGTTCGGCCGGCGATGCGATCACTTTGCCGCGCACATCCTGTAAGGAATTGATGTCGCTACGGTCAGCACGGGTAAAGATCACCGCACCGAAGACGTTAACCGGATGACCATTCGCCAGCGGCATCAGCGTAGCGATGGCTGACAAGCCATGATCTTCGCGTATGGTCACGTAGTGCTCGGGGTTGGTGAATACTAAATCGAAGTCGTGACGATTGATGGCCAGATCCAGCTCGGTGTAATAGAGCGGGGTCATGACGAAATGCACGCCATTTACATGAGCGTTGAGATAATCGATGGTCGGTTGCCAACGCTGCTGGGTCTGCTCCAGCGAGCGGAACGACAACACACCCACACGCACTTGCTGGTCTGCCGCGCACGCCTGTCCTATGACTAACAGCATCGCTATCCCTAGGACTACTGACCAGACTCTACGGAAGATAGCGTTCATATCACTAACTCCCGTATGGATGATTCGAATTTATCGATAGGCATAGGCTTGCCGAACAAATAACCCTGATAGGCCTGACAACCGCGGCTGCCAAGAAAATCTTTTTGCGCAGCGGTCTCTACCCCTTCTGCGATGACATTCAGGCCCAGCATCTGTGACATGGCGATGATGGTCTGTACGATGGCGGCATCGTTGCTATCGGTGGTGATGTCGTTGACGAAACTCTTGTCTATCTTGATTTGATGTAGCGGCAGGCGCTTGAGATATTGCAGCGAGGAATAGCCGGTACCAAAATCATCTATGGAGAAAGTCACGCCGAGATGCTGCAACTCCAGCATTTTGAGTATGGTGCCCTCGACATCATCAAGCAGGATGCCTTCCGTCAATTCCAGTTTCAAACAACGCGCTGGTGCACCAGTCTCTTCCAGTATCCGGCCCACTTGTTCCAAAAATTCGACATGCCGGAACTGCTTTGCACTGACATTCACCGCCAAGGTCAGCTCACGCGTATGCACATCGCGCTGCCAGCGCTTGAGTTGTAAACAGGCAGTACGTAACACCCACAGCCCTATGGGCACAATCAGCCCGGTCTGCTCGGCCAGCGGAATGAATTCCAGCGGTCCCACCATACCGCGTTGCGGATGTATCCAGCGCAGCAACACTTCTGCACCAAGATGACGTTCCGTACCGTCCACCTGCAACTGGTAATAGAGTTGAAACTGTTCTAAGGCCAAAGCGTCACGCAGATCGTTACTCATACTCAAACGCTCTTCTATCGCCGTCTGGGTCTGCGCATCGAAGAAATGTATAGTGTTGCGACCTGCCGATTTGGCTTGATACATGGCCGCATCTGCATGCATTAACAAGCTATCTAGACTCTCGCTATGTCCGTCGAACAACACGACCCCTATGCTGGACGTAGTGCGATGTTCATATTGTTTAAGCACATAGGGCTGATCCAATGTGGCGCGAATCTTCTCGCCCACTAACTCGGCGTGGATCGCAGCTTCAGCACTGTCTTTGCCCAACCCTTCCAGTACCACCACAAATTCATCCCCGCCCAGTCTAGCTATCGTGTCCTCTCCCCGTACGCTGGCTTGCAAACGTTGCGCAACTTCTATTAGCAACATATCCCCTATGTCATGACCTTTGGAGTCGTTGAGGGCCTTGAAGTTATCTAGGTCTAAGAACAACACCGCACCATACTCACCGTTACGTGCACACATCAATAAGGTCTGATGCATACGATCGGCCAGCAATCTGCGATTGGGTAAATTGGTCAGCACATCATAGAAAGCCAACTGATGGATTTTTTCATCATTCGATTTGCGACCAGTAATATCGGTGCGTATCGAGATATATTGGGTAGGCTTACCGAATTCATTGAGATAAGGCACGATGGTGCTCATCACCCAGTAGAGATGTCCATCCTTGGCGCGGTTACATATCTCGCCGCTCCACACTTGCCCAGAAGCGATGCACCGATACATCTCGGTGAAATATTCGGTGGGATGCACGCCGGAATTTATGATGCGATGGTTCTGCCCCAACAGCTCGTCCAGGCTGTAGCCGCTGACCTCGCAGAACTGGCGGTTTGCATAAGTGATATTGCCCGCCACATCAGTAGTACCGACGATGGCGTGTTGATCCAAGGCGAATTTCTGATAGCGCAATTCATGCAGTGCGAGCTGTAGCCTTTTCTTTTCCTGCTGCAACTCACCTTCCGCAACGACGCGCGCACGACTATCCGCTGCTGCCACGCGCATCTGCACGATATGCAACAACATATAGGCGAACAGTTTTCCAACGTGCGCCATCATGGTGTATTTTTCATGCGGTGAAGTCGAATACAACATGCACAGGTCAGACAAGAACAGCAACACGCCCATCCAAGCCAATCCTTCAAATAAGGGATGAGTGGCACGCTCACGCCAAGCCATATAAATTACGACCAACCACAACAGTAACAGTGGAGCTTGGGTCGGGCGTTGTATCCCCAGCAATCCGGTGTCCATATATTTAGGTAGATATAAGGACAGCGCCAACAAGCCTAGCGTGATAAAGAACATACCCAGTGCGAACAGACGCGGAGAAAATTTGGATTGGCCAGCTTTCAGATACAAGGCCCAAAACAAGGCGATAGGCAAAACATAGGTCGAGGGTGGCCAAGTCGCGGGTCGCAGGAAGCCGGCTGATTGAGATATCCATTGCAGACTGCCCACCCACTCGATACCTATAACGGCATGCAGTATCTCGGTGAAGGCTGCTAAAGCAAATCCCACTACTAGGTATTTTCTGACATTGGCCTTGATAGCGCTCTGCTCAGCAAGCAGAAACACTGCCAACATTAAAGACAAGATGCCATTACCGGTATCCAGCAAGAGATGCAGATTGACGAACCTCTCCGCCCCTTGGGTCGATAGCCCCAACACCACCAGCCCATACATCCCCATAAATACAAGGAAGGTCTGATGATATTTTGGCCATAGTGAGGAGCGTGTGTTCATGCATGCTCCCCGCACAACAGTGCTTGAAATTGTTTGAGGGGCACTGGTTTGCTGAACAGATAGCCTTGGAAGGCGTGACAACCGCGCAACTCCAAAAATTCCTGTTGTTCCTCGGTCTCCACCCCTTCCGCAATGACGTTCAAACCCATCGCCTCGGTCATCGCGATGATGGTCTGTACGATGGCCGCATCGTTGGGATCGGTGGTGATGTCACGCACAAAGGTCTGGTCTATCTTGATCTGGTCCAGAGGCAGACGCTTCAGATAAGACAAAGAGGAATAGCCAGTACCGAAGTCATCCATAGAGAAACTGATACCTAACAATCTCAACTCGCGCATCTTGGCGATGGTGTCTTCCACATTCTCCAGCACCGTGCTCTCGGTCAATTCAAGTTTCAAGTGCGAAGGCTTGGCACCCGTTTCCATCAGCACCTGACGGACCTGCTCAACGAAATCGGTTTTGCGGAACTGCTTGGCACTCACGTTGACCGCGAGTGACAGGTCGGCCGTAAGGCTGTCTTTTTGCCAGACTTTAAGTTGTTTGCAAGCGGTGCGCAGTGCCCATATACCCATGGGAATGATGAGACCAGTCTCTTCCGCCAGCGGGATGAACTGCGCAGGCGAGACCAAGCCACGCTTGGGACTTTCCCAACGCATCAAGACCTCGGCTCCCAGCGCACGCCTGCGTGAATCAACTTGAATTTGGTAATACAAATGCAACTCGTCACGCTGTAGAGCGAGTTCCAATTCGGCCTCCAGTTCGATGCGCATATCGATAGCAGCCTGCATCTCTGGATCGTAGAAACGTATTGCGTTACGCCCCGCCTGCTTGGCCTGATACATGGAGATATCGGCATACTTGAAAAGCACATCGATGTTCTCCTGATGACCTCGGAACATCACCACCCCTATGCTAGGTGTGCTTTGATGGCGGGTCACACCCAACAAATAAGGCGCACTCAAGGCTGTGCGTATCTTCTCGGCGACCATTTCAGTATGTTTTGCAGCTTCTTCTTGGCAGGTGCTCAAGCCTTCCAGAATCAACACAAATTCGTCACCACCCAAACGCGCCACCGTGTCACCTTCACGTACCACCGTCTGCAAGCGTGCCGCTACTTCTTGCAACAACAAGTCGCCGACATCATGCCCTTTGGTGTCATTGAGTTTCTTAAAGTTATCTAAATCAAGGAGGATGATTGCTCCATACCGTCCATTGCGTGCACTGATGGACAGCGCCTGTTGCGCGCGCTCCATCAGCAAACGACGGTTAGCGAGCGCGGTCAATGGATCATAGAAAGCCAACTGATGGATGTGCGCCTCATTCACTTTGCGCAGCGAGATATCGAGGAAGGTCGCTACCGCACCTATCACCACACCATCTTTTTCTATGGGCTGTGACCAATATTCCACCGGGACGGCAACACCGTCTTTACGCCAATAGACTTCTTGATCCGAGTGCACCGACTGATTGATGCGGAACGCCTGATACATGATGCAGTCTTTAGCAGGATAGGGTTTCCCATCAGAATGCGAATGATGGATCAAGCTATGCATATGCTTGCCCATGACCTCGTTCTCATCCTCATACCCCAATATATTGAGTAAGGCTTTATTGACGAAGGTACAGTTGCCCTGCAAATCGACGCCGTACATGCCCTCGGAGATGGCATCCATCATCCGTTTCAAATCTTGCCTAGACTCTTGAACGGCACGCTGTGCTGCTTTGCGTTCACTCATATCACGACAAGAACCGTAGATACGTCCGTTAGGTAGCAATACCGCGTTCAACTCCATAGGCAGGCTTGTGCCCCGCTTAGTCACTAGACGTATCTCATGAACATGTCGTTCATGATTCGACAAGATGGGCGAAAAATATTGTCGGTAAGTGCGGCGCCAATCCTTGGGAACCAGATCGAACACAGTCATCTGGCACAACTCAGTACGTTCGAAACCCAGCAGGTCCACCACTACATCGTTAACATAGACGATGTCACCGTCTGCCTCCACGATGAAGACCGCATCTGGCGCGTTCTGTAAAGTCATACGCCATTTCTCTTCGCTGTCGCGCAACGCAGCAATCATTTCCTGAGATTTCGCTTCACTACTCTGTAGCAAAGCCTGATGTTCCAGCTTCAGGAACTCCAGTGCATCTGCATTCTTGCGCGCCATCCTTTGGTCGAAGAGATTAGCCAACAGCCCGCCACCGAACCAAACAAAGGCTGTCCCTGCTAGCATCTGCGCAAGCAAGCTTGGTTCTATGCGTAAGGCGTCAGTTGTGCAGAGCGCATCTGCTGGCACCGTCATGCCCAGCATGGCGGTGTAATGCATGGCGGAAATTGCCAAGCCCATAATCAGCGAACCCAGCAGCAACCTCGGGGTTTCGGTCCAAGCCACCCAGTCTTGCCGGTACATGATGAACAGGGCCCCCCATGAGGCGACGATGGCGATGATCACAGACAGGAAAAATACAGCAGAGTGAAACTCGATGGTAGGCGACATCTTGAGCGCTGCCATACCGGTGTAATGCATGAAGCTGATACCCACGCCCATAAAAATTCCGCTGATTAGGATGCGACGTTTACTGATGACACGATCGCGCAACACACGGAATCCCAACAAGGCTGCCAGCACCGCAGGAATCAAGGAAAGCACTGTGAGTAATGGGTCATAACCTAAGGGTATGGGTAAATGAAAGGCCAACATGCCAATGAAGTGCATACTCCAGATCGCCACACCCAGGGTGCCTCCGCCGGCCAGCATCCAGATGGTCGCAGTACGCCCGCCGCTCTCGCGCATACGCTGCGCATGAGTGAGCGCGGTGTACGAACCGATGATAGCGACCAATACTGAGAGCAGTACGAGCGATGGATTCCAAGTGATAGGCACAATGACCCTTCTAATTGACTGTTCGTGATAATAAAGTCATACCGTTCTCCTACTTGACCCGAATAGCTAGCTAAAAACCGCTGTAATCAAAGTCGCAGCGCACGACTCGACTCAATCCAAACGGTATATCGGCAGGTCTATGGATTTCTTGAGGAAGTCGCGCAAATGCACTTATACAGTGCGCTGCCGAGCTCCCATACGCTGGCTGCTTGCGGCTATAATCAAGGCTTCGAACCACACGCCTAAACGGAGCCCTAGCCATGTCGCACAACCTGTTCAACACTCGCCAGTCGTTCAACATCTCGAATAGCAAAGTAGGCACGCTGTATTCCCTGCCCGCGCTGCAAGCCGCCGGTATCGGTAACATCTCACGCCTACCCGTCTCTATCCGTATCGTGCTGGAAGCGGTGTTGCGTAACTGCGACGGCAAGAAGGTCACCGAGGAACATGTGCGCCAACTGGCAAACTGGAAACCCAATGGCGAGCGCACCGAAGAGATCCCCTTCATCGTGGCCCGTATCGTGTTGCAAGACTTCACCGGTGTGCCGCTGCTGGCCGACTTGGCCGCGATGCGCGATGCCGCCGCTGCGCAGGGTTGCGACCCCAAATTGATCGAGCCATTGGTACCGGTAAATCTGGTGGTAGACCACTCGGTACAGATCGACAGCTACAACAACCCGAACGCACTCAAGATCAATATGGAGCTGGAGTTCGAACGTAATAACGAGCGCTATCGCTTTATGAAGTGGGGCATGCAGGCCTTTGATACTTTCAAGGTAGTACCTCCAGGCATCGGTATCGTGCATCAGGTCAATCTGGAATATCTAGCACGCGGCGTACTGCAAAAAGACGGCGTGACTTATCCCGACACACTGGTCGGCACCGACAGCCATACCACTATGATCAACGGTATAGGCGTAGTCGGCTGGGGCGTGGGCGGTATCGAAGCAGAAGCCGGTATGCTGGGTCAGCCGGTGTACTTCCTGACCCCAGACGTGGTCGGTGTGAATCTGAAAGGCAAGCTGCGCGAAGGCGTAACGGCGACCGATTTGGTGCTGACCGTCACTGAACTGATGCGTAAACACAAAGTGGTGGGAAAATTTGTTGAATTCTTCGGCGAAGGTACGTCCGCGCTGACCCTGCCAGACCGCGCCACCATCGCCAATATGGCACCCGAATACGGCGCAACCATGGGCTTCTTCCCAGTAGATGACGTGACCGTGCAGTTCATGAAGAACACGGGTCGCACAGCGGATGAAGTGGCCGCATTTGAAGCGTACTTCAAGGCACAAGGTCTGTTCGGCATCCCTCAAGCCGGCAGCATCGATTACAGCAGCGTGGTTGAACTGGATTTGAATAGCATCGTTCCTTCCTTGGCCGGCCCTAAGCGTCCTCAAGACCGCATCGAACTGCCTAAGATGAAGGACACCTTCAACTCCTTGTTCAGCAAACCTATCGCGGAGAATGGCTTTAACCAGCCTGCTGACAAATTGAATACCCGTTATGCCACCGGCAAAGACGGTTTGGAGATCGGCAACGCAGATGTGCTGATTGCCGCCATCACTTCTTGCACCAACACTTCCAACCCTGGCGTATTGCTGGCTGCTGGCTTGTTGGCGCAAAAGGCAGTCGCCAAAGGCCTGACCGTCGCACCCCACATCAAGACTACCTTGGCTCCTGGCTCACGTGTCGTGACCGAATATCTGACCAATGCCGGTCTGTTGGAACCGCTGACCAAGCTGGGTTTCGGTCTGGCCGCCTACGGTTGCACCACTTGTATTGGTAACGCCGGTCCGTTGCGTGAAGATATAGACAAGACCATCACCGACAACAATTTGATCTGTGCCGCGGTATTGTCTGGCAACCGTAACTTCGAAGCGCGTATCCACCCTAACCTCAAGGCCAACTTCTTGGCTTCGCCACCGCTGGTTGTGGCTTATGCCATCGCCGGCAAGATGAACATCGATCTGGACACTGAGCCGCTGGGCAATGGCAAGGATGGCAAGCCTGTCTACCTGCGTGATATCTGGCCGAACAGCGCCGAGATCCAGACCGTGATGAAGTTCGCTTCTGACCCTGCCGTGTACCAGAAGCTATACAGCGACCTGACCAAGGACCTGCCGCTGTGGAACGCCATCCAAGCGCCTACTGGCAATCTTTACCAGTGGGACGACTCCACCTATATCGCACGTCCTCCTTTCTTTGATGCTGCCGTACCCGAAATCGGCGACATCAAAGGTGCCAAGGCGCTAGCGGTGATGGGTGACTCGGTCACGACCGACCATATCAGCCCAGCGGGTAGCTTCAAGCCAACCACCCCCGCAGGTAAATACCTGCAAGATCACAAAGTGGCGGTGAAGGACTTCAACAGCTACGGCTCACGTCGCGGTAACCACGAGGTCATGATGCGCGGCACTTTCGCCAACGTACGCGTAAAGAACCTGATGCTGCCGCCGAATGCGGATGGCTCACGCGTAGAAGGTGGTTACACCTTGTATAAGGGCGAACAAGTGGCGATCTACGATGCCGCGATGAAACATATTGCCGATGGCACACCAACCGTGATCTTCGCAGGTGAAGAATACGGCACTGGCTCCTCACGCGACTGGGCAGCCAAGGGTACGCAGTTGCTAGGCGTAAAGGCAGTCATCGCCAAGAGCTACGAACGTATCCACCGCAGCAATCTGGTGGGCATGGGCGTATTGCCTCTGCAGTTCAAGGGTAACGATAGCGTGGCGAGTTTGAGCCTGACAGGCGAAGAAAGCTTCGATCTGATCGGCATCAGCAATAAGCTGAAACCGCAACAGGATGTGACACTGACTATCACCCGTAAAGATGGCAGCAAGCAAAACGTCAGCGTGTTGTTGCGCATCGACACGCCTATCGAAGTCGACTACTACAACAACGGCGGCATCCTGCCTTTCGTATTGAAAGAGCTCGTCTCCAAGGCCTAAACCTCCTAGTCAGCGGGTGTAACCATCCGCTGTAACGAACCATCTTCCGGCTACTTGCCACAAGTCGCCGGATTTTTTTGAGTCCCAAGATTATGAAACTGAACAAGACCACACTGACCACTCTACTCCCGTGCTTACTAGCTGGTGCTGCCTACGCAGATACTAACGAAACCGCAATGCCCACGCCCAAAGCTAGAGGTAACGTCAATGAAGATGTGCGTATCACGATGGGGATAGGTTTGCTCAACACTGCCCGCTATATAGGTTCGAACGAACGCCGCTACCGCGTCCTGCCCGGTTTGAACGCGGTGTGGAAGAACGGTTGGTTCGCAGGCTTCCCGCGCGGCGTAGGTTATAACTTCTCAGATCGTCCTTATATGGAATACGGCGTACGTATGACTGCGGATATGGGACGCAAACAAAATGCTTCCATGGCCTTGAACGGTCTGGGTGATATATCGCCACGAGCAGAACTGGGTGTGTTTTACAACTTCCCCTTGATCAAACAAGTGAAGGTAGATACCGCCTTACGCTATGGCTCGGGGCAAGATCGCAAGGGGATGCTGCTGGATCTGGGTGTGAACTATCGTTTGCCTTACGACGACGCGCAATCTTTTATCTTCGGCGTCAAGACCAGCTATGCCAACCGCAACTATATGCAGAGCTACTTCGGCGTAGATGCGACACAAGCTTTGAACAGCGGTTACGCGCAGTACACGCCGGGCGCAGGAATACGTGAAGTAGACCTCACCGTGAGTCATATGTACAAACTAGATAAGCAGTGGATGGTGATGACGGGACTGAATTATGGTCGATTGGGTAGTGTGGCCAAGGCCGCTCCTATGAGCCGTAGTACAACTCACAACACCCTGTTCATGCAGGCGCTCTTCACCTACTGAGTTACACCCCGCCCTGTAGTAGTCGCACCAAAGCGGTACGGCCCTGCGGAGTGGCCATCACCATCAATACATCACCGTCCTCGACCTGGTGGTCGCTGCGCGGATTGAACAGCCACTTACCCAGCGGTTTGCGTGTCGCCAGCAACATATAGTCTCGGCTATACGTGGACAGAGCTTGCAAGTTTTTGCCCGAGAAGCTGACGGGCACGATGACTTCTTCCATACGTAGGTTCTCATCCGATTTGAGCATCTCGTCGAGAAAGGATACGACCTGCGGCCTCACCATGGCTGAGACCAAACGCAGGCCACCGGTGAAATCAGGCGAGACGATTTCATCGGCACCCGCACGGCGAGTCTTTTCCTCGTTCTTCATATCGTGACAACGCGCCACGATACGTATCTTGGCATTGAGTTGCCGTGCACTCAGGCAGATCACTAGATTCAGCGTGTCATCATGTGCCACCGCGAAGATGCCTCTCGCTTGCCCCAGTCCCGCTGCCATGAGCACATCGTTATCGGTGGCATCGCCATGCAGATAGAGTTGTTCAGGATGTTTGGCCAGATAGCTCCCGATATTCTCTAGACTGGCGTCGATCAACACGAAGGGGCGGCCTGTCATGGCAAGTTCATGCGCGATATTGCTGCCTATCCTACCCGCCCCGCAGACGATGTAATGGTCGTGTAACTTATCTATCTTCTTTTGCATCTTCTTTCTCCGCCATGCAACATTAAGGTCGCTTTCCAACATAAAAGCCGTGAAGGTGGACAACACATAACCCAACACACCGATACCTGAGATGGCAATGAACACAGTAAATAAACGCCCATACTCATAATGGGTCACATCTACCGCTTCGGTATAGCCTATAGTGGAGATGGTGATGAAGGCCATATAAAAGCAGTCCAACCAAGAATAGGCCGGCCCACCAAGCACGCGGTAACCTACAGTGCCGATGAGGAGTACCACCCACAGTGCGGCGATTGCGATCAGTAGATTGCGCAGCACATTCGAACGTTGCAACTCCGAGAGTTCCATCTAATCGTCCTGTATGTCTGCGTCGGGGAACAACTCTCGGGTAAAGCCGAACTGCGTCATATCCTGTATGTGCATGGGATAGAGTATGCCGTCGAGATGATCGCATTCGTGCTGCACCACGCGTGCATGGAAACCACTCACAGTGCGGTCTATCAAGGCGCCCTGATCATCAAAACCCTGATAGCGGATTTGACTATAGCGCTCCACTACCCCGCGCATACCGGGCACGCTGAGACATCCTTCCCAAGCCATGTCAGTCTCATCGCCTACCGGCGTGATGACTGGGTTAATCAGCACCGTCTCGGGCACACTGTCGGCATCGGGATAACGGGAGTTTTGTTGTACGCCGAAGATCACCACTCGCAAGCTCACGCCTATCTGCGGAGCTGCAAGACCCGCGCCGTTCATGGCTTGCATGGTGTCACGCATATCCTGCAATAAAGCTGCCATCTCAGGCGTAGCGAACTTCACCACCGGCTGCGATACTTCCCACAAACGCGCATCACCCATGCGCAATACGGTACGGATTGTCATCTCAAGTCACGCTACAGTGGACTACACATTCCAACACCTTGCGCACCCGCTCCATCGCTGCTTCGGCCGTGGCATTGACACTTTCCATGTTGATGCGATGGGTGTTGTCGCCGCGCCCCGCGGCATGATTGGCCACCACCGCGATGGTGGCGTAATGCAGTTCCAATTCCTTGGCTAAAGCGGTCTCCGGCATGCCCGTCATACCTACCATGTCGGCACCGTCGCGCTCATAGCGGTTGATCTCGGCGATACTGTCTAGACGTGGGCCTTGGGTGGCGGCATAGACGCCACCGTCGACGAACTGCTGGCCTGCGGTCACGGCGCTACTCAAGATGCGCTCACGCAACTCGCTGCTATAAGGCAAGGTGAAGTCGGCATTGCTATAGGCTTTGTCGCGCACTTCATAAAAAGTCGAGTCGCGTCCGTGTGTGTAATCGATGATCTGGTCCGGCACCACGATCACACCGGGTTTTAGGTCAGCGCGTATACCGCCAACCGTCGCTACTGACACGACTTCGGTGACGCCCTGCTCGCGCAAGGCCCACAGGTTGGCGCGATAGTTCACCAGATGCGGCGGTATGGTGTGGCCGTAGCCATGACGTGCGAGGAATATCACCTCGTGATGGTCTAGGGTGCCGAATAGGAAGGCACCCGATGGTTCGCCGTATGGCGTACGCATCACCTGACGGTGTGTGATCTTAAGATTGGCTAATTGCGAGAGTCCTCTCCCGCCTATGATGGCTAACATATCATCCTTCCTTTACTGCGTAGATGGCCGGCAGATTACGCCAAGCGCCTTGTATATCCATACCGTAACCGAACACGAATCTGTCCGGTATTTGCATACCGACGAAATCCGCATATATCGGCTTGCTCTTACCATGTAGTTTATCGGCGAACACCGCACTGTAACAACGCTGCGCACCCAAAGCCATGACACGCTCATGCAGTGCATGAAGTGTGTGGCCTTCGTCTAAGATGTCGTCCACTAACAGCACAACACGGCCGCGCACATGCTCGCCCGGTTCTACCTTCCACTTCATCGCACCACCGTGCCGCGCATCGCCATAGCGCGACACATGGACATAATCAAAATCTAGCGGGAAATCTAGCAAGGGCAAGAGCTGGCCGCTGAAAATAACAGCGCCGCCCATCACCGATAATACCAAGGGAAACTGCTCAGACAACGCAACATTGATCTGGGCCGCGACGGCATGTAAGGCTGCCTGCACCTGCTGCTCGGTATAGAGCAGATCGGCTTGTTGCAAGATTTCTCGGGCTTGTTGTGTATTCAATTTCATTTGGACATGCGATAGATAAAAGTTGTGGGGGGTCAATAAATATTATTTCCTTGAACTCACCATACACACTGCACTTCCGTCTAAGGCTACAATCTGCGACTTTGACAAGTGTCTAGATTTTAGCCGCCTTTGTCGCCGAATGGCAGCGCGTCAAACGCTTCCTCTTAAAATTTTATTTTTATCGCTATGGTCTTCAGTTCGCAGTTATTCCTGTTCGCATTCCTGCCTTTGTTTTTGATTGGCTATTACCTCACACCAACACGCGCAAAGTCTCTGTTCATTCTGATTGCAAGCTACCTTTTTTATGCTTGGTGGCGCGTAGAGTTTCTCGCACTTCTAATCGGAATCACGGTAATGACTTACTCCAGCGCACTGGCGATTTCGTCAAGCAGCGACGAGCTTAAACGTTACCGCATCCTGACGCTGGGTGTGACCCTGAACTTGGCAGCGCTAGCCTACTTTAAATACGCGAACTTTGGCATAGACAGCATGAATAGCCTGTTGCATGCATGGGGCTATGAAAAAATCGGTTTTACCGAAGTCCTGCTTCCGATCGGATTGTCTTTCTATATCTTTCATGCGATTAGTTATCTCGTGGACATCTACCGCAAGGAAGCACTACCTGCCCGCAATCTGATCGACTTTGCGGCCTTTATCGCGCTATTCCCGCATTTGGTGGCAGGCCCGGTGTTGCGTTATCACCTATTGGCAGAACAGTTCCGCCAACGTGTGCATAGTCTGGAGCGTTTCGCACGTGGCAGCGCATTGTTCATGACAGGATTTTGTAAGAAAGTCCTCATCGCAGATGCCGTCTCTCCTTTAGCTGACATCGCTTTCTCCACAAACTCCCCCTCAATGGCAGATGCCTGGCTTGGTGCGACTGCATACAGTATCCAGTTATTCTTCGACTTTAGTGGCTATACCGATATGGCTATCGGGCTGGCACTAATGATAGGTTTCGTATTCCCCGAGAACTTCAACGCACCCTATTTGGCAAACTCCATCACAGACTTCTGGAAACGCTGGCATATGTCACTGTCTAACTGGCTGAAGGAATATCTCTATTTCGCTCTAGGCGGCAATCGCAAAGGACGATTGCGCACCTACGTGAATTTATTCCTCACCATGTTGCTAGGAGGACTCTGGCACGGTGCGAATTGGACCTTTGTCCTATGGGGTGCATGGCATGGCGCATGGCTGATGGCTGAACGCTACTGGCACGACCGCATAGGTGCGCCGCTGCTGCCGGTCTGGCTGGCCACCTGCAAAACGATGCTGTTAGTGATGTTGGGTTGGGTGATGTTCCGCGCTACCGACTTGCACATGGCGGTGGAAATGTACCGTGGCATGGCCGGTGTCAATGGTTACTCCTTCAGTCCCAATGTGGCGTTAACCTTGACGCCCGACCACTGGATCATGTTGCTAGTCGGGATTGCGATCATCTATCTACTACCTAGATTCAAGCAACAACTCGCTCCCGTGAACAACTATCTGCTCATCCCTCTATTTCTTTGGGCGTTGGTGACGCTAACCTCGCAAAGCTACACCCCTTTTCTATATTTCCAATTCTGATCGGTCATGAAAATCCCATCACAACCTTCACCGCGCATCGCACCTCACCACTTGGCGGCAGCACTCACCTTGCTGGCAACGCTCACCTTAGGTTTATGGCAACTCTTTCTTGCGGCCCGTGACATCGCATACAAGGAGATACCCAGCAGTCAACACGACGTCTTAACTGGCAAAACAGCTAAGCACCTAGAGTCCCAGTTGGAAAAATACTTGCCGGCTAGAGAGGGACTCATCAGCACAGCCAACATCCTGCGCTATATCGTCTTGCATGGGGCAGGAGAGCAAGTGCAACTGGGTAAGGAAAATTGGCTCTTCCTGAGCGATGAACTACGCGTATATGACCAAGCTCAAGAAAACATGGATGCACGCATTAAGCTGATTGAAAATGCCGCTTCAGCTCTACAGCGAGCTAACGTACATCTGATTGTCGCCTTAGTGCCTGATAAATCGAGAATCTACGAAAATCAATTAGACTCAGCGACTAGACCCGCCGAGCTATTGCCGCGCTATAAGGACACACTCGCTGCTTTACAACAAGCGGGAGTAGACGCTGTCGATCTGGCAACACCGTTAGTCGCGGCAGCTCAAAAACAAGAAATTTATTACCGCACCGACACACATTGGAATCAGGTGGGTGCCAGAGTAGCTGCGGATGCGGTCGCTACGATCGTAAGACGCAACACCAATGATCTGGCAATGATAAACTACGTTACGCAGTCGGTTGGAGCAGTAGAAGAGCGTCCCGGTGATTTAATCAGATTGATGGGACTAGAACACGCTCCCGATATGCTAAGGCCTACACCCGATAGAGAAATGATAGCCACAACGACACGAACTGAAGCAGACTCCGGTGAATCTCTATTCGGGGATAGTCAAGTAGCAGTCGTACTGTGCGGCACTTCCTACTCATTGCGGGGTAATTTCCACGGTTACTTGCAGCAAGCACTGTCCAGCGAAGTGCTGAACACCGCCAAGGATGGCGGTGGCTTTCTCAACTCCATCACAGCTTATCTTCAAGACGAGGCCTACCGCACTACCCCACCTCGCGTACTAATATGGGAAGTTCCAGAACGCTTTCTGCAAACGCCGCTGGATACAGAGGTCCACTGGCTGGAATCAGTGGGTTTGAACCGACCTCACTAAGGCCGGTTCAGTCGTACCTATCAGCGCAGCAAATCCTCTTGCTGGCGACAAACTTTTAAGTCACGCAATGAAAATGCGCTATTGATACCTGGATAGATTCGCGCACTGGTATAACCACCTTTCGCCGAAGGCAGCGGCGTCTTAAATGCATGTGCATCGCCATCTCCCGCCAAAGCAAATTCGAACTTGCGGCTTTTACCCTCTACGCTGGCTTCTATACGCATGGACTTAGAGCCCGAATTTGAGATATCCATACTGATGTAATCGAGTTGTTGCAGTGGTTGATCGAAGGCCAAATCTACATAGTCCTGATCCGAAGTCGCTACCGTTTCCAACGCTGCTGAAGCTCGCTTGACCAACCCTCCGATAGTAAGACTTGCTTTAGTCACCGCAGGTCTGCAATCTTTTTCCACCCAAGCAGCGGCACGCAACAACCACTCGGTGTTGTCACTGAGGTAACGTGCATCTCGGAAACGATAGTCAGGTGGTGCACGCATATCGCGCTCTGGCATCTCCCATATCATCAGCTTGGGACGCTGGGTCTGGAAGGCATCGTCACGCAGATAAGACTCCATGCCTACCCATGAACCGCGATCTGCACCCACTGCAACATCCAATATGTCACGCTGCAAGGTGTAACGTAGGGCATCAGCAAAACCTGTCCATTTCATGGAATAACTGCTGCCCAATAAAGTGACTTGAGGATCATCTGCCTCGCCCAGTAGTTCTGTATTAGATTGTTTGCTTCGCTTCACATAGAACAAACGGGTGATTTCGGGTGAGTAAGACTGAGCCCCTGCAGGGAGTTGCTCTACCAAATCGCGCGAATGAGTTCTAACTTTGCGTTTGGACCATTCCATATCATATTCGCTGACAGGTGTTGCACTAAGTGCCTGTTGCAGAGAAGGATACTGACTCATTCCAGCACGTAGCGTCTCGGCTGCTAACATCGCTCCGGAAGGCGCCCAATGCGTATCCAAACGAAAATACAGGGGCTCCTCTGGGTTCTTAGCTACCGCATTAAAAAAAGCTGAATTTAGATCTAAGATTGCGACCTGCTGGTCACGCAATGCCTTGCTCATACGCTCATAATTACCCGACAAATAGGGAGTGAGTTTGATTTGATCTGGAAGATGTTCAGCGTAAATACGGGCCTTCAAGGGCACCATAGTAAAAGCCATGGTTACCCCATTACGGGACAGCACACGGTTAAATTTGGCCACCAAACTTATTGACTGCTCGGTCGTATGCAAATCTGCGGGCCCACTGATCTCGTAACTGTAAAACAGCCAATCATCCTTACCAGCAATACCAGGTGTATCACCTGCCGCCCATACATTCGTAACACCTGTAACAGCAATACTTACCGCCAATATGAAAAATCTAGCCATACGACTCTTGAAACGTTGCATCCTCTTCTCCTGTTAATTGATAACGTGCTGTATGCGCCTATCTACCTGTGTATCGTTCTACTTTGTTCTGCACCACGTATGCCTTCAATCCATCATGTGGAGCAGGTAGTAACATGATGCTGTAAGTACCTCCCGGCGCCATATCTAGGGACATAGTGGCCAAACTAAGCGCCTCTTGGAATGCTCCCAACTTGATCTTGATTGGATTAACGGTGATAGTGCGCATCGCCCCTGGCACCAGTGCTTTGAAAACACTAACCTTGCCGTCGGCGCTGCGTATATCCAATCCAGCCATCCCCTGCGCAAGCGGATAAACAGCTAGTACTGCCTTGAGCTTGTTGGCATTAGCGTGATCTTCGAACAATTGTGGCGCAACCTTTGCATCTTCTGAGGTAAATGCAACCGTCATGGCGCGACCAGCGATTACATCCAATGTCGCGGTATATTTTGGCTCATGGTGATCCGCCGTTGAGAGTATGAGGGTGTGCTTGCCGGCGGGTATTACCATATAGTCACTAGGCATGCCTTGTTCAATTCGAGATCCACGTGCCTTACCATCGACTTGTACATTCATAGCCTCTCGCGATGATACTGCGATGACGCGCACATAAGCCGAATCCGTTGGTGGTTCGGGATCATAAAGCAACCCCTGCGCATAAGCTGAGCCCATCAATATGCAGAACAAAATCCCAGCACCGAATACTCTTTGCATCGTTATCCCCTGAAATAAAAAAGTGATTATTTTGCTACCGAACCAAACTGCAGGAACCAATGGTGAGTCCCTGGAGCCAACTGATTTAACTCTATATCCGTGCGCCACACGTCTCGGCGGACCACGACTGGATAGGATTGCTCTGTATCATCTTGGAGCAATCGCATACTCGCATTCGGACGAGGCAGATTGACCATTACCGTTACAGGTTGCTGCAATGGCTGTGCTCCCTCCACAACCACGGTCAACATGGCCGGCGTGACCGAACTATCAAGACTCACACTCACGCGCGCACGTTCTTGCCACCAGTCCACAACCTCTATACCACTCGCCACCCACATAGATTTATCGAACTGCTTCAGTTTTGCCCCAAACTGCGCCCATTGCTTGTCATCCATCATACTGTCGCCAGGTATACGCAAGACATTCAGCCCCCCCATACGCTCTGAAAGCGAGAGTTCGGCCAGAAAATCCTTGAAATCCAGACCTTCACCAAGCACATCATCAGGACCATTCTGGGTGCGTGGGAGAATCAACAACCCCGCTGTTACAGCATCACCCGCATAACTGGGCAAACGCGACTCAGAGGAACTGGAATCTCCAATCAGATAGCGAAAACCATTTTCCTGCAGCATCTTGATAGTCGTGGGATCATAACTTTCCATCGGCGCATGAAAACCCTTACATGCAATGCTGAAGCCAGCAGCGTCCATCTCACCCATCATCTGCTTAACTCGTTTTTTTTGTACTCGAGTGCTCTGACCACCAAAACCATCGAAGCTGTCTCCCATGCAGCCCAGCTCATGTCCACGTGCCAACAGGATTTGCATTTGACTCTTTATATCAGTCACTTGCTGAGATAAAACATAATAACTGACGTGTCCAGAGAGACTCTCTGCAAGATCTGCATAACGGTATTCGGTGTCGCCCCATTGAGTGGATTCATCTAGCGCTATGACCATTGCACTGCGATGATGTGCTGGCCAAGTTCCCAGATACGCAGCAGGTCTTCGCTCCAGCCAAGTGAGTGCATCCAGCGCAATCGCATCCATTGCAACTGGATCAGCGGCAAACCAAGTACGCTCGGGATAACCCAACACTACGACTCGCGAAGAGAGACCATTTGCCTGCATGCGCTCGTTATAACTAATGACGCTGTTCGCTTTTTCAGCATGCACACTGCGTGACCAATCCATTATGGCCGCAGCAGAATTTACTCCTGCCAAACGCAATGGATACCATCCTGCAGCGCGTGGTGTCCAGACCCTCAGACCCGCCGCAAGGTGATGCGTTACGGGACTATCACCGTAAGGAATGAGATAGACATCGTCCTCATCGTCACTAGTATCTCCTACTACGGCAGTGTTGAGATTACCCGCCATGAAATCAAAGCCCGTCCACTCGCCCAAAGCACCGCGCACCCCGCTCAACCATGTTGCCAGTACCGAACCTCCGCGCTTGCGATAATCTGCAAGTGCATCTCGCTCTTCTGCATTTAGTGCAACCGCAGAAGGCAATATCAAAACTCCTGCTGGACGATGGTAACGCAGTACATCCATGTCTTTAACAACCTCGTACTCTATCCCATGACGCGCCATGAATTCCTGCCAGACCGACAAGCTGAGCTGATAGTCCACACCTAATACCGCAAAGTGCGCGAACGTCGTAGGAGACGAATACAACGTTACTTTCAATGCAGGCGCGGCTTGTACCCGACCTAAGGTTTGCCGCTCTACGTTTGTATTGCTCAGGCTGAGTAGCGCTAACTCAGCGCCCGCCACACTATCCATCGCACGCGATGCTGGCACAGCGGCGACCTGAGCACGCATAGTCTTGAAAATGCCGGGCGGCAGGATAGATCCTGGGGGGAGGCTGCCGTCTTTGGCACTATCAAACAGCCAATGGCTTTGTACGTCAGGTGCTGCAGTTTCTGCTGGCTTGGTTGCGGCTTGCTGAGCGCCTTCCTTACGCTGCACATGGGCCGCCGGCACGCTAAGCAAGACTGGCACGGCAGTGGGTTGCACGGATGGTGCGGACGATGGCGCAGGCGCTTTAGTTTGAGTAACAGAGGTACAAGCTTGCAGTAGAGACAGACTCAACACTAGCAACAGGTAGCTGGTAAACTTTAGTGCGAATCTGAGCGAATCTGGCATGGTATTCCTTGAATTCATGGACATAGCTGCATACTTTCCATCGCCGAACAACCGGACAAAAGCTTTGTGTAGCTAGTAATTAAAAATGCTAATTATGAGGGGTTATTTAGGTTTAACTAACAATAGCATGCAATTAATGCGTGTTAGAATCGATGCGCACTAACATACACGCACTCTTTACCGCATAGTATCAAGGCTCAATCAACCATGCAAAAACCAAATATAGACAAGGTCTGCGCCAGACTGAACATATCAGAATTGCCCAGCTTGACGGACAGCATGTCCAAAGGTGGCATGTATGCACTTATCACAGAGACGCCCCCTACCCGCTTTCCTATACTAGCCAGTTGCTTACATGCCGCCCTGCAAGATGGTCTGCCCTGCACTATCATCCTGCCCGAACAAGCGGCGAACTTTCTGGAGCGACTTGAATCCTTCGGTCAATTGAATACCAGTTACGCAATCAGCGATGGTACCTTGCAAGTCCTGCTCTGCCAAAACGACTTTACCAAGAAAATGTTTCGCTTCGGCGCGGACACTTTTGCCAAAGAGCTAGATCATTTCGACACTCGTCCTAACGGCTTGCTGATCTTTGACAAAGCTGACGATCTATTCAGTTTGCATGACATTTCGCTGGCGCTGACACAGGCCGACACCCTTGCCGACTGGTGCGCCGAGCGCAACGTCACCGCTTTGCTTTGTTTCTCGCACCTATCCAGTGCCGCAGCCGGTACGCTGCAATCCTTGATGGACAAACTATCGGGCATGGTCCATCTGGATGGTGACCGTGACGGCTTGGGGCTGTCCTTCGATTACTGGCAATCGCCGGAAGGCACTATCGCAGCAAAGCATTACCCGCTGACGCCAGAAGTGTCCGGATTATACAAAGCCATACGTTTGATAGAGCAGACCAACCCTGGGTTTGACATTCCCGCTCAGCCACCGCTGGGCGAACAGAAGTTCTATTACATGGATGCCCAGCTAGACAGCATGTATAAGCAACTGCCTGGAGATTGGCAATTCGTCGACTCGATGGTCAGCGTGGTCTATGCCACTCGCGGCAACCCGCTCGCCACCGTGGTACTTAGTTACGATAAGACCACCAATCTGCGCGAACTAGCCGAGACCGTGCACACACTCAGACTAGGTCTAGGTAAGCGCGCCTGTATCGTGGTACATGAAAAAGCTTCTTCACTGCGCTACCAGAACGAGGCGCTGTTGTTGCGCTTGGGCGTCAATCTGGTGATTCATCGTGATGTTGCCACCGGTCGATTGCCACTCTTGCTGGAATCGGTCAAAGGCCAAGTATTTGAACGCAATATGGAAGTGAATTTCGAAGCGGCACTGGCCAGCGTTTTTCCTTCCTCCTTGCGCGGCTACCAACCACCCGCCCGCTTCACCAAAGAAATTCATAACATCTTGGTGCGCAGCGAGCGCATCAATATCCCTAGCACCTTGTTGATAGGTGTGCCCGTGAACGGCACTGATATCGGCGAGCTATTGTCTGGCATCGTGCTGAGTCGCGCCGGTGACTTGAGCTGCAGTGATGGTGAATACTGTTACCTATTCCTAAATGGCTGCCCCGAGTCCGCCATCTTGGTGACGATAGAGCGTTTGTTGGGTATGGATATCGATGCGGTGTTCCAGAGCCACCGCTTCGTCACCCGTAAACATGATATCCAAGCTGAACTGGATGCGCTGAACCGAACCGCAACCGTCAGAGAGTTGCCCGACTACAGCGAACACTTCCGTAGTGCGAAACCTGAAAGCAGCTTAACAACTGAGACTACTCCACGCCCTGAGATTCAGACTGCACTTATTGACACCGTGCCAACCTCTACAGCTCAACCAGAAACACCAGGCCCGATATCAGAACCCCAAGCTGCGCCACGCTTGTTTGCACAGAGCCCGCTCATCAAGACTGCTAGTATCGCTCCCAAGGTTGCTGCTCGCGTAGTTGAAGTTCCGCAAGTGTCGAAACAAGATGGGGTCGTAGAGATTCCCTCCGCCCCCAATGCCACTTTTGCACGTAATCATCCTTCCGGTCATATCGTGTTTGGCAAAGAGCCTGTTCCGCGTGCCAAGCGCAGCATAGATAAGCCACATCACAACAAATCCAGATGAGGCTGACATCCCCAAAATCCCCAGTCGATATGCCATCCAGACTGCAGAAAGTGCTGTTCCACATCAGCACCGATTTACCTGCCGTTGCATTGTGTTTATTGCTGTCACAGGTATACGTAGCTCAAGCGGCTCAAACAACCACCACAGACACAAGTAATGTGCAGCAGCTCTACGAGGCGCAAAACTATAAAGAAGCCGCCAAAATTGGACTGGAAAAATTATTGAGCGAACCCTGGAACCATGAGCTGCGGTTCTTGGTTGCAGACAGTCTGCAACGTCAGGGAAAATTCGAAGAAGCGGCAATACAGTTTGAGGCACTAGAGGGCACACCGTACGCCGAACGTGCCATGATCAGACTCAATGCCATACGCACTAACACTCCACCTACTGAGCCGATAATATTGAGTAGCGTCGAAGCGAATACTCCCGCGCAGCCAACCGAACCCCAAGTGCCCGCCACAGTGATAGCACCTTCCAATAACCGTGGTCTTGCTTACACGCTGTTACCTGCGGCTGAAACTCCCCCTGTCCACAACCCCGCCCTGCAGCACCTCTATGACCTCAACGCGGCCGGTGACTATCAGGCTTTAGGCAGCCGGGGAATGAGCAGTTTTGCGCACACTAGTCCTGATGACCAGACACGTCTGATGGTCGCGAACAGCCTGGCTTGGACTGGACGTCCCAAACAAGCTGAGGCCCAGTACAAATTGATAGGCCCAGGCCGCTACAAGAGCGATGCCGATATCGGTTTAGCCAATCTGTACCGTTGGCGTGGCCGCGATGACTTGTCCTTACCGCTCTATCAAAATGTGTTGCGCGAAAATCCGAAAAACGAAGCTGCGCTTGAGGGTTTGACACTGGCCAAACGCGAACTGCAACCGCGCACCATGATCAGTTTTAGTGGGTCTTCCGATTCAGGGGGGGAGACGCGCCATCCCGGACTAATCAACCATCGCTGGCGGGATACCAGCGGCACGAATCTATTTGAGCTTGAAGGTGGATTCATCGCGTCTCATCAAAATTTGGCACGCACTAACCAAGGTGATCTGACCGCTCGTTACCAGTCGATGACATTACCCTTTCATCCCAAGTTCGAACTGGCACAACAAGTGCAGCCTGCCAAGCATCTGTTTGGAAAAGTTGGCGTGAGTTTCGCTGACAACGAAATTGCGCTAGAGGCCGGTCGTGACAACTGGGGTAAAACTGCGGCAACCACACCAGCACTGATATACGGACTGGGGGCTAATCATCTAGGTGCCAGCGCGAACCATGTCTTCGATTTTGGGCAAATACTGGCTGCGGCCGACTTCTATTCCATCTCAGACGGTAACTCTATCCGTACCACTAAGCTTGATTACAAACCTGCATGGACACCTTTAGGTGCCCATATCAAACCATACCTAGGTATGGAGACGCGCGACGCCAAGAGCAACACTCTGTTGTACTGGTCTCCTGCCATAGGCTTTGGTACCGCCTATGCAGGGCTTCAAGCCGAATGGGGGAAAGAGTCATGGAGTCTGTTTGGCAGTGGGCAATTGGGTACACATCTGTATGGCGAAGCCGGCACCAGCTGGAGCATCTCTGGCGGCGGAAAGTACTGGCTGACGCGTGACATCGCAATCAATCTTAATCTGTGGAAGATGCAGAGCTGGCGTAACAACTCCACCTACAGGGCAAAATCTTTCAATCTGGGCCTGGAAAAACTTTGGGACTGAACGAATTCAAGCGCTATCTCACTGCCGCACTGGTGCTGGGCGGCATACTTGTATTGGGTGCTTATGGCTTCTATAAGGTGCGTCAGTATGACTTGGCCTCTTTCAGCATCATCCTTGAAAGCACCATCCTCACAGCGATCTCCATCTATCTGCTGATTTTCCTTACGCTGCTGATCATCCGTTATGCAGTATTGATCATGTATTCCTTTATGGAGCATCTGGAATATCTGGTCAAACGCAACGAAGAATCTCATGCCGATCCGATCTCGGATGCAGCGCTGCCTATGATTACCTTGGTGGTGCCCGCGTACAACGAAGGTATGGTGATTCAAGCTGCAGTACGCTCTTTGCTGCTATTGGACTATCCCAATTATGAAGTGTTGGTGATAGATGATGGCTCATCGGACGACACCTACGAGAAGTCACTGGCTGTGGCGCGCGAAGATCACGATGTGCCCATACGCGTCATTACCAAACCCAACGGCGGGAAAGCCGATGCGCTCAATACCGGTATGACCCATGCGCGCGGAGAGTTCATCCTGAATATGGATGGGGATACTAAGTTGTCGCGCAACACCCTGCGAGCCTGCATACGCCATTTCGATAATCCCAGCATTGGCGCAGTGGCGGGAAACGTCAAAGTACTGAACCGCGACAATATCTGGACCAAGCTGCAAGCACTGGAATATGTCGAGGGCTTGGCAATGGCACGCAAGGCACAAAGCTTCATGCGCGCGGTGAACATCATCCCTGGTCCTTTGGGCATGTTCCGCAAGACCGTACTACAACAAGCAGGCGGCTATGACCACGATACTTTCGCTGAGGATTGCGACCTGACGCTCAAATTGCTGATGCGCGGTTGGCATATCGCCTATGAACCCACCGCGATCGCTTGGGTGGAGACCCCCAGTCGTTTGTTGGACCTACTCAAACAGCGCTATCGCTGGACGCGCGGCATCTTGCAGGCAACACGCAAGCATCGCTCTGCCATGTGGAACCCGCGTAAGGCCGGTATCAACTTCTTCATCTTGTGGTACATGTTGTTCGAGGGCATCTTGTGGCCGTTCTCAACTGTATTGGGCAATCTATTTTTCGTCTATATTGGTTTGAAATACGGCGTGGTGATCTTCCTATTTTATTGGTGGTTGCAACTCACCATTTTGGATATCGTCGCGGCTTCTTACTGCGTCATCGTAGAGGAGGAATCACCCTCGCTGATCATGTACTCGGTAGGGTTCAGACTGTTTTACATTACAATAATCGACATCTCCAAAGTCTTTGCCACCATAGAAGAATGGCGAGGCACCACGATGACTTGGGGAAAATTACAGCGTGAAGGAAAACTCTAAATGGATCTGATCTCCATACTTGCAACCGTGATCCTGATCACCACCATAGGTACGCTGGTAGTCGGTGTCGCCGCCTACGCCGCATTTAAATTGCGCGACAAACGCCGCCCAAAGAAGAAGGACCCGACCGCCAACCAGAACCAGTTCGACAACCCGATCTTCCTGAAACGTTACGATCCTAAAGCAGACCAAGAGGCCTAATGGCAATCAGTCTCTACACCTCATTACGTATGCCAAATCGCGAATTCAACATCAATGAGAAACCCCCACTTTATGCAAGAGTGGGTTTATACCTGCCCCTGCTGATCATCATCGGCCTATCCATCACCATCCTTTCATTCGTTGCATCTATGAAGGTATTAGGATGGCAAGTACCTAGTTTCTTTGGTGGCAACAGTGCCCTGTCTACCCTGTCCCGCCCTAGCGTGAAAAACAGCGATATCGCAATCTATTCTTCCCCCAACACGGACCGTTACTTCAGCGAGATTGGCGGCAACTACCAGCGCCTGACCAATCCTTGGCGTGGCTATTTCAAAGACCGAAAACTTGATGTAAGCGAACTAAACACGATCGAGTCCTTGCATGATTACGACGGTGGAATCCTCATCCTGCCCTCAGCAGTTGCGCTCAGCGATGATGAAAGGTCAGCAATATTGAAGTTCCAAAGTCAGGGCGGCTCTGTCTTGGCGACTTGGGCGACCGGCACACGCGACCAGAAGAGCGAATGGCTAGGCTGGGATTTCTTAGCCAAGCTGGGTGCAAAGTCTTGGGGAGAAATGCCAGCCGACTCGGAGGCACACTATCTGGTCTTGGATGGTGAATCTCCTTTGTCCTACACCCATGCCGCGGGCATGCGTATCTGGATGGGCAAGACTGCAGAACACCCATTATTACTGTCAGGCGAAAAGCTAGCTGGACGTGTGATGGATTGGGCGCGTATCCCCGTCATCGAACAGGCTGGCCAAGGCGCTATCGTCTACTCTAATGGAGCTTCCAACGGCGGTCGCTGTGCGGTGTATTCCTTTGCCGAATCCTCTTGGGAATCACAACCCCAACCTATCTACACTTTGGTCGATGACACCCTGAGTTGGCTAGCACATCGTCCTGCCATCGTCAGATCAGCCTGGCCTAATGGCAAGCGCGCCGCGGAAGTCGTCGAGATGGATACCGAGGATGGTTTCCCCAATGCCTTACGCTTCGCCTCTATGATGTCTTCCGTGGGCTACAAAGGCAGCTTCTTTATTCTGACCTCGGTTGCAAAACTCTATCCCGATGTTTTGTATACCTTAGCCAAAGACTTCGATCTCGGCTATCACGGCGATATACATATCAGCTTCAAGGATCAGCCAGAGGCCCAGCAGGCTCAGCGTATCGACACCATGATTGCGGACATGCATGCCCTATTACCCGAACAATCGCTACTGACTGGTTTCCGTGCCCCGACCGAGGGCTATGACAAAACTACCGCAAAGTTGCTACAGGCCAGAGGCATACGCTTTCACGTGGCCGACCCAAACAGCACAGAAGCACGTCTACCCTTCTTCGACAAAATTGAAGGTGTAGACAATGCTGACACCATTGTGATTCTGCCGCGTACTCAACGGGACGATATCAATCTGGCTAATCAAGAACTGAGTGTAGAGCAAACCGCCCAAGCGCTGATAGAAGATCTGCGTTACACCATGGATATGGGTGCTTTAGGACTACTCAGCGTGCATAGTCAGAACTACAGTGACGGTGCCAATCTGACTAAGGCAATGCCTACCTTTTTGACAGAACTGAAAAAGCATAAAGACAAACTGTGGCTCGCCTCCGGTTCCGAGGTTTCGCAATGGTGGCGCGAGCGCGATAGGCTCAAAGTGTCTTCCGAGATACTGGGCAAGCGTATGGAGTTCGACGTCACGATACAAGGCGAAAAACCTTTCGATGGAGCAAGCCTGACACTGATGCTGCCGCAAAAAGGAATGACCGAAAATATCCAAGGCATCAAGACCGGTATGCCCGATGTCAAAGTCGTGCGTATCGATGACTATAGGGTATCAGTACAGTTCGACAGGCTTGAGCCTGGCAACTACGCTTATCAAGTGACCTTCGAGTAATAGTTGCACTAGATACACGCATGCATAAATACATTGCATAGATGAGGAATATTAAGCGATGGTCTAGCGATGGTCTATTGTCGGCCAGCAAGAGACTGTCGCTATAGTTGCTTTAAAGCATTTCACAATTACCTAGCCTTAGCATGCTCTTTCAAATGGTTGCGTACCAACGCCCCCTGATCGTAACCCAGCGCGAAGAATGCCAAGCCTCTTAAGCCCTGTGCTGCTATGAATTCACTCTTTTTGCGTAAGGAATATCCATCCTCGAACCAGCCCACATACCAGACGTTGTTTTTTTGGTAGGTGTAGTAAGAGGAAGCACTGACAGCATCATAGACATAGCCATAGTGATCTAAACGATCTCGTATGCTGTTACCGTCTCCTTCATCTGTTGCGGCCGAGTAGTACAGCACACGGCCCCCCCCTATGGTCTTGGATTTTGGCTGTGATGATTGCACTGGCCATTCATAACCGTACAAAGGAAAACTCATCACCACCTGCTCGCGCTGAGCGCCCGCATCCAAAACCTGCTGTAATGAGCTAGCCCAAGTCTCTCTTTCATCTCCCGCCAAAGGCGAGAGCGGGCCTGACTCATCCCCCCGTTGCCAATGTGAGTCATAGCCCTGCACTACTACATAATCAACTTGAGCCAGAGACTCTGAGTCATACAAAGCCGTGGCATCGCCCACGCTGTAAAACACCGTAAGTTTACGGGCTGGACTCATCTGATGCAGATGTGAGGAAAGTGTACTCAGAAACTGGCGATAAGCTGCTATCGTTTCTGGCTTGAGCGCATCGTATATCTCGAAGTCCAGCTGTATGCCCGCCACGCCCTCATCTGCCGCGATACGCTCTGTCTCAACTAGCAAACGCTTTACTGCGGCCGGCTTGTCGAAGACATTGCTCACGATGTTGGCGTCGAAACAGCGCACAGTGACATCGATTGGTGTAAGGCTAGCGGCGCTGCGAAACTCACTCCAGTTTTCAGGCCAACCGTTACGCTCTGAGATATTACCCTGCTCGTCTATCGCCAACTCGAAGAACACCAAACGTTCGAAATCCTGCAGCGCAAGATCTCGCCAACCATCTGACATCCACGCTGCTACATAGCCCCAAGTTTTAAGTGGTTGTGCTTGCGCACTAAGCGTACCGCAGAGGAACAGTGCCGCGAGGAAAAGACGCAGCAAGCTACGCCTCACAATGTATCAGTAGCCAATCGACGAGATCATTGATATCCAGACTAGCTTTGCCAGTTGGGTTGTATTGCAGCACAGGACGCTCATAGGCCAACGCTTCAGCCACTGATGCATCTTTATGGATGGCGACTGGGACCATGATATGGGCATAGTTGTCGTATAGGGCTGCACGCACCTGCTGGCCCAAGACACTCTTCTCGGTCATCTGATTGACCAACAGATTCAGACCGTTAAATTCACTACGGCCGCTGGTGTGCTCGGCTGTCAAAGACAATAGCTTGGGTATGGTGGTGAAAGATGCTGCATCCGCCAACACTACCGCAATAGCCTTCTGAGCTGCGTATAGCGCCTGTTTTAGAAAGACAGTCGCTCCAGGCGGCGTATCAATTAGCACGTAGTCTATTTGTTTTGGATCCAGCGCCATCAAGCCTTTGTGGATGAAGTTGGGATCGCTACGCAATACCGCTTCAAACTCGGCCAACTCGTCGTCGGCCACATTTCCGAAGGGGATGAAGTTGACTCCAAATGGACTCTCGAATACAGACTCGGGAGAGATGCCCTCGCGCGCCAAGCCCGCGATCTCGTTGGGATCCAACCCCAAATGAATGGATACGGCGTTCTGAGGGTCTAGGTCTATAACCAGCACGCGTTTGCGGTGCTGACCAAGTGCGATGGCCAAATTGGCCGTCACTGTGGTCTTACCGACGCCGCCTTTACCTGAGACTAGTGCTATTACCTGCATATACTTTTGAACCTTGGTTATTGTTTTGCGCTAAGTGATGTCAGCTGTTTAAGGATACACGCCCGGCACATAGTGCAACTGTTTGATCATTCTCAGTTTGGGGCGAATCTCGATTGCAACTCTGGCCGCTGCGGCTGAACCCCATAACGGAGGCAGTTCGGCGAATTCACGCGTCGGTTTGTGCCAGATAGGACTCACTTGTGCTGAATTACGCACGCCGTTGTCCTGACGCATCCAATCACGTAAGCGATTCATATTGTCACGTATATCGGTGCGCTTAGGCGCAAGCTTTACAGCTCGCTGTAACAGATCCATAGCCGCCTGATAGTCACCCTGTGCCGCTTTGGCCACAGCCAAGTTGTTATGCGCAACCGGATCGAACGGGTTGAGGTCCACAGCTTGGCTATAACTACGCACCGCTGCGGCGTTATCACCTTCAGCTAGATAGGCGCGTCCATATTGCATGTTATCGACTGCTTGTGCGTTACCCACAAGCAGCAAGGCAAGTATAGTCAGTACTAGGGACTTCATAGCCATCCCCCTTGAGCAATAGATCGCAACGGTTTGGGCGGGAAGCTCAAAGGCTGCGGTAAATGATCGAATGAATAACGTAGATAGGCCATCAAAGATTGCTGAGAATAGTTGCTGCTGTTATCCATCGCCAATTTGAAACCAACCGAAACTTGCGTCCCCACCGGCATCTCGGCACTGCCGAACAAACCATAGCCTAAACCGTTGACCGAACTACCCGCATACTGGGAAGCATAGCCGGGTAAGGCTGCAATCTGTGTCTGCCAAGCCAGTTGCATGGCAGGATCTCCGGGATAGTAGACGATGGGGTCCGCACGGAAAGCGCGCAAGCCTATATCAGCACCCACCTGGTAGACCACATCTCCGTTGCGTCCGCTCAAATCGAATGGCACCCCCGCGCTGACATAACTTTGCGGACTGAAATATCCACCGTGCCCCAAAGTGAAATAGCTCAGGTTATGTCGATAACTCATAAAGGAGAAGTTCACGCCTACCGTCATCTCCATATCCGCCGTGCGGTAAGGTTTGGTATACGCGCCCGCCGACAACTCCAACTCATTATTGGTCATCACACCTGAACCCGTCAGCGCGGAGTAAGCAGCGCTAGCATATACACCTTTACCGTTCCGGTCATAATCGGCCGAGACACCCAAACCTGTCTTGACCACCCCACCCCATGCCTTACCGGTGCGAGGATCGGTCGCACCTGCATAAGACAGTAAGCTGTCTGTGACGGCACGGCGATCTACACCCACACGTACCCCCACTCCCGGACCGACCTTACTCGCCAGACTCAAGCCACCTACGAAGTCGGTGACCTTAAAACCCAAGGGAGTCGTACCCAGATCGACAGTCATATTGCCCTGTCTATAAGCACCGTTCAATGCGACGCCCGCAGCATTTTGAGCAGTCGCAGCAGTAGGTGCCGCGAGGAAAGGCCCCAGTCCGACCGAGCCGAAACGCACAGCATTCTGTGGTACGGCAGAATTCAAAGTGCCCGCACTCAATAGCACTGGGGTGGCGCGCAGGCTGAGCTGTGCACCGTGGTCCATAGGCATATCGTATTGCGCTGCCATCTCGATTTCAGAGAGTGTACTCAAGCCTGCTTCGCCGGTACGGTTACGAAATCCAGCACCCGCAAGGATGCTATCCGACGATGCAGATTGCATCGCAGCAATCTCGTCGCTCACTGTTGCTGCGCGTCGTGGTGTCGCGGGGACTTCTCCAAACTGTGGCGCCGGGGCACGTACAGGCGGATTTTCGGCATAAGCCAGCGCAACGGGGGCACGCTCGCTAGGCGCAGTTTCGGCGAATGCGGCGGGCAGTTCGCTACGTGCAGCGCGAGGTTGCACCGCGACTGAGCTGGCATCGGAATGTGGGCCAACACTGCGCGACATCTTGAGACTGTTACGGTCTAGTACATCGGGCACAGGCAGCAAATCATCGCGGCGTGGTGTCAGGTCAGCCGGCACAGGAAGCAGCTCAGGGCGTTCCTCCTGCGGAAACTCATCGACCAGTCGCAAAGATAGGCCACCGCTGGAACCATCGAACGCCGCTTCTTCACGCTCCAAAGCTTGGGCGTACTGGAAGTACTCCATCGCCTTGTCATAGTTGCCATTGGCCTTCTCGGCTCTGCCGGCGGCAGCCAATGCGCGAGGATGATTGGGCTGCAAGGCCAGTGCTAATTGTGCGTGTTGTAAGGCTTTGTCGTTCTGATTCACCGACAACGCCATGCTGGAGGCGAACAAGTGGTTGTCGAAATCATCCGAGTTACGTGCCAACACCTCTTCGGTAATACGCAAGGCCGTGTCAGGTTCATTACCCGTGTTGTACAAACGAGCCAAAGCCATTTGTAGACGTGGGTCGTCGGAGCGCGCCAGCGCAGGCTGCAAGACTCGGTAGGCATCGGCAAGATGCCCCCCTTCACGTAGGCTGTCGGCCTGACGTATGGTGTAAGCAAGAATGATGTCGTTCAAATCTTTCTGTTGCGAGACGCTCAGACGCTCAGGTGCGGCGGAGAGCGCGCGTAGCAGCGCCCCCAGTTCCACATACTGTCTGCCATTCAACAATAGCCCAGCATATTGGATACGCGTGTCTATGCTGCTGTTCGGGTAACTTACCATTACCTTGCGCATCACCCGCAATGCATCGTCACTCTGACCGATGTCCGACCAACCCGTGGCGGTGACCGCCAATAGCTCCTTATCATTGCCAGACTCGCGTTCCACAAGACGCATGGTGTTCTGTGCGGCAGCCGCTTGTTTGGCCTCGAACAATTGTTGCGCACGTTGCGCTTGGGCATGTATCCAGAAGCGACGTTGCTCACGCTTAAGCGCAGGTGTACGCGACGCAGGTGGGATGCGTTCCAGCGTACGCAATCCCTCTGCCCAACCCTTCTGCTCTGCATAGAGCAAAGCACGAGCATGGATACCCTCGGGAAAATCAGGATAGGCATCGACCAGATTGTCTAGCAAGGCATTCGCCTCAGATGGGTAGCCCAACTTTTGATACTGTCTAGCCAAAGATAAACGTATCCAAGGATTGACAGGGTCGAGCAACAGCGCGTCTTCCAAACGACTGGCCGCGCTGCGATAGTCGTGATTCTTCTCATCTAACGTCGCCATCTGCACCAATACCGCGGATTTGATCTGTTCATTGCCTGCGCTCTGCAGCGCACTGGAGTGTTCATAGTCAGCCAGCATCGTGCGTGCCTCGCGCTCGCGACCCGTCTGGATCAACAATGAAAGTAGGCCCGCAAAGGCATTCACTTCATTAGGCTTGCGGCGCAGCACGCCACGATACAAGGACTCGGCTTGATCATAGCGGCGCTGTTCGGAGAGCAGGTCGGCCAACATGACCGTCGCTGCTGGTTCGCTCGCATCGATGCGGCGAGCACTTTGCAGATCGCGCTCAGTCTCACCTATATCGCCTGCATCACGTGCCACATTGGCTTGCTGCACCAACAACCAATAGCGCGCACTGTTGCGGGCCTGCGTCCAACGTCTGCCGTGTCTGTCGTAACGCTTAGCTTGATCAAAATAGTCTATGGCGGGAGCGAACGACTCCTGACGCAAACGAATCAGCCCCATACCACCCAAGGCATCCGGATCATGTGGATGTTTGGCGAGTATGGTAGTGAAGCGCGCCTCGGCTTGCTCTAGATCACCTTGGTTCAGCGAACGGAAACCGCTCTGACGTGCCAAGGCTTCGGCACTTGGTCTGTAGCTACGTGTAGGTCTATCCAAACTAGCCAGTCTAGATTTAATGCCCGCATCTTCTGGATGTCGCGCTAAAAATTCTTCGAACAACTTGCGATCGCTCTTCTTGGCGTCCAGCCAAACCAAGGCCTGACGCCAAGCGCGGTCTGCCTCGACATCGCTGGACAAGGCCACCAGCTGGCGTATTCCTTCGCGGCGCGTGGTCTCGCGGTAGGTCAGATGCTTAGCCAGTGCCAACAAATAGGTCTTGTCGCCGGGATGGTTCTTGGCCAGCGTCTCCAAGCCCTGACGTGCTTCACCCCAACCTTCACGGGTGCCGCCTAGGGTTTGGTAATACTCCAGTCCAAGTGCGCCTGAGGGACGCTCACCTTTCAAAGCCTTCTTGTATTGTTTGACTGCCGCATCGGGCTGTCCGGCCTGTGCCTGTTTGCGCGCCACATCGAGCTCGCTCGCGGGCACTGTACCCATGCGCAAACTTGAGGCGAGTTCGGTCAGCCCGACGGGTGGTGGACTCAATCTGGCGGCACGTTCGTAAAGCGCTTGCGCTTCTGTCACATTGCCAGCACGCAGTTCTATCTTGGCCAGCTGTATCAAAGCCTGCGGATGATTCGGTTCGGCGCGCAACAATTTGCGCCAAGCGTCACCGGCTAAGTCGTCACGGTTCTTCTGCTGCCAATATGTGGCTTGTTCGATCAGCACTTGGGAAGCGTTATCAACTGCCGCCCAAGCTGGGCCAGCCCCCTGCGTGAGGGCCAGCACCAGACAAGCCAGTTTGGTCATTTTGTGCATTGCGCTACTTTCTTCAACACCAGACTCCCATTCGATTCGAAGCGATAACGCTGCTCCATCCAACCCTGCGCGAACAACCCCAGCGCTCGTTCGTAATACACCTTGGGTATACCCCCCATGGCGACGATACGTGTCTGCTGCAGATGCACAGATTGCTGGTCTCCCCACGCCGACAGTATGGGCAGCACCGCCGCCGAGAAACCTACCGGCCCTGCGCCACTGACCTTGCCATCCGTCACATCTATCTTTTCTGGGGGCAACATATCGCGCTTGATTGCCGCGCGCATACCAGCCAAATGCCGCAATAATATCGCACGTCGCGGATCATGAGACGACAACATGCCAGCCCAAAGATACACACGTATCGCTTCGTAACCACCTTGTAGGCCCACATTCGCATCGATTACGAATCCCTGCTTGGGCTTTACCACCACCCAATCTGCTGCCAATGCTGCAGGTGTAGTCGCCGCAAACATATCCATCGTGGACTTTGCCAGAGCTGCCCACGGCCCTTGTTTGACCTGATGTGCCAGCCCTGCAAGCAAGAACAGCGGCTGATAACTAGGGTTGAGCTTATAAGCCCCCGATGATAACGAGTAACCTTGTGGGCCGGGCAATAATACTGGGCCAACTCCAGCCACATCGACGACCAATTCTTTTGCGATGCGCGCCTGCAACAACTCGGCCAACGCACCTAGCTTGGGTTCATGCCAATGGTTGCTGGCTTGATACAGTGTATAGGCCAACCAGATATCGGCATCGCTGGCAGCATGCTCGTCCAATACGCCCCAGCTATGGTCGGGCCGTTCGCCCCACTTCCATGCCATCAAGCGTGCTGTGAAATCGCCACCCGCCAGATTGTTACGTGTCCAATCCAAGATGACATCGAAGTGTTTGCGGTCATCCGCCACCAACGCAAAGAACAAAGCGTATGCCTGCCCTTCCGAGGTGGTGCTGCCCCCCATACGGGTATCGATGACACGGCCATCTTCTTGCACGAAATCCTGCTTAAACGTATCCCAAGCCGGCCAGCCTGCACAGCCCGATAAGCCGGCGGCATTGCCTTCTAATGCACAGCCGGCCAGCACCGAGCAGAACATCGCCGCGCTAGACTTGATGAAATGACGACGCGTATAACTCACTCAGACTATCGTCCCGCTCAATGTTTGGTACTCAGACGCTTTGCTGCGATCTTACGCAGCATGCGGTACATCAACACCGCCAACAGAATAGCGATCAGCAAGCCCAGCAACACCGCGATAATCGGATGCTGGGTGATCAACCAACGCAACTTGGTGTACCAGTCCAAATCACCTACATAATAAGTATCCGACACTCTCGCGTTCACTACATTCTTATTATCCAAAATGATGAAATCGCCCTGCATATCGGCTATTTGAGTGCGGCTATAGAAAATATCACCTATCTTCGTCAAGTCAGATGCGTCATCGGCATACATCACCACCGCACTGCGCTTGGAATGTAAGGGCGATTCAAACGCCATGATGGTCGCCAGACTGCTGCCGCCTTTGAAGCTCAACTTGGCTTCGGGGTGATCGCTACCCAAGGTGTCCAGTCCCGCCCATCGATAATAGAGGCGCTTAAAGATATTGGGCTCGCGCACGTGACGCTCGCCGTCCTGTTCCACGATAGGCAGATAATCGGCCCACTTGTGCAGTAAATCCTGATGCTGAGACGAGGCGATGACGATTAAGTCATCCTTACTGACCTGGTCAATATCAGCGGACGACACCAACGTGTGGCGCAGCGCTGGATAACCGGTCGATTCGCCCATATGCCCCATCACAGAAAGATAGAGACCAATCTCACCTGCATTTGGTTGTGCAGGCAGTACCACTGCGCTGTCAGACAAATCCGCCATGCGTGTGTAAGGGAATCCCAGATTGGCAAAGGCAGCCAAATCGGGCAACGGCGCATAGTGCGGGAACTGGCTGAAATCCAAGGTCGAATCAGCATCGATGGAGCCTTGCATATTGTTCAGATAGTTATCCCTGCACTCACCTTCCTTGGTCATATCAAAGTAGTAGTTGAGCTGCAACTGGTTCCGTGCGATCAATTGATAGGGCGGAATGAGCACCGATTCCTCACGTTTTGCCTCGTCTCCATCACGCAGCAAGGCTGCTGTCTTCTCGGTGATGCTGCCATCACCCATAAAATCATTGAGCGCCATCGCCTGCACAAAACGATTGTTGATATCGATGTTCAGACTAGAGCTCTTGTTATAAGGCAAATTGGTGTAGCGGTACTTCAGGTCCACCGGCACACCGGCACTACGCCAAGTGAACAAATCAGGCGGAATACGGAAATCGAGTTTAATCGGATCGTTGAAATAACCGTGTACCTGCAGATCGTCCAATTTAGCCAACTCGCCAAAATGCACCGGCCTATCCGTGGGCAACCAAGAAGGTGCATCGTAAGGTTTACGTGCAGGCGGTTCAGTCGATTCGCTGATCAAAGCGTGTTGCCCGGTCAAGGAGTTATGATTGAGCGTGATGGCACGCGCGGCACGCAGCATCTCCTCATCATTACTACCCGACACCAGCAGTAGCTTCGCCCCCGGCACCGTAGGGTGGGACAGCAAGGACACCGAAGCACCATTGCTACCACTGAGCGTGCCGATATGTTCATTGCTCTGCAGGAACACCACCGCATTGCCCTCTGGCAATTTATCCAGCGTCACTGGGAAGCGGGCACCACGATAGCTGGCCAGTCCGCCGAACCAAGATGCCGTGACACCGGCAGCCTTCAACGTCCCCAGCGAGGGGGCGGCAGAGAATACGAAAGGCAGGTCGAGGTTGGCATTGTCGCGTCTATCGAAGAACGGCAAAGGCAACAGTTTGAGGTCGTTCTCCAAGGTCAGCGGTGCCAGCGTCAACTCTATGACACCCAGATTGCTCAGCTCCAACCACAAGGAAGAGTGCATAGGGTCTTCGCACTTGTAGGTGTAATGGCCAATCAGTTTGAACTTGAGCTTGTTGAAATCAGTGAAGAAACGCGGATCGATATCGAATTCGGTACGATTTGCATCGCCCTTGTCCTTATCGTGTGGCAAGGCCAATACATGCACGACTTCGTCGTTCATCATCACCATCAGATGACTCAACTCAGGCAGCATGGCCGGAGAATAGTTGTAGTTCAGCTTGAGTTTGGCACCGACCACGACCTCGTCAGAACGTATCGAGAAGGGAAATAACATAGAGCCTTCCACACCGCGCAACATGACAGGCTTTTGCGCTCCCATTTGCTTGAGGCTGTAGTTGACGACACGCAACTTCACCTTGTTCTGGCTGGCATCTTCCGTACCTAGCTGTATGACTGTGTCGTCTTTGCGCGTCTTGGCTTCAGCGCTGAGGCTGAGCATAGAACACAGCAATGCCGCTATCACCATCGCCACGCCCATTTGCGTGCGCAATCCCCTATTCATTCCGGCCTTGCTAGTCATGCTTGTTCTCTCCTGGCTTTGAAGCTCGAATAATACTTTCTAGTTAACTCGCCCAACAGTGTGTTGAAGCGTAAAAATCCCGTAACACTGATCTGAAACACCTCTTTCAAGCCGGTAAGCGGATGATCGGTCTTGTGTTCACGCAGCCATTCCTGCCATGCATCTCCACGTGAGAAGGTTGCCGCCACCAACATCTGGTAGTCTTCCATCTGCATGTCGTCAAAACGGATGCGCAGCACCTTGCCTTGATTTGATGCAACGATGCCAGGAAAACTGAATTCGCGGTCGCCACGGAATATCGCCAAATGCAAATGCGCTTCCTGCTCTACATCCAGATGCGCTGGCATACGCAGCGCGAAACCGCCTTCGGAAAAATCCTCGGTGTGACAAGTCATGGTACGACCATTCTGCAATCGCACCATAGCAGGCAGATTGAGATTGACGCGCCAATGTTTGCGTATCTGGCGCGTCTCGAAAGCTACCGCCAAGGTGGCGAACAACAGCATCAGGTTATACACAGTCCACAGCAGATTCAGCAACACCGTGCCCCACTCGTCCGAGTTCCACCAGAACAGCCGGATGAAACCGAAGATGAGACCAAGTATATTCAGACCTAGGATGGTTAAATAAGGACCTGCGATGTCCCAGTCGAAGTATTCCCTATCCACCATACCACCCTTGGCGGTCACGTTGAACTTACCCAATTTGGGGTTGATTAGCGCAACGGTGGTCGGCAGCAAGATGTACCAAGCCAGTGCGGTCTCGTACACCTCGGCCCAAAAAGTGTGGCGATACTTGCCCTGGATTCGGGAATTGGCAACGTTGGCGTGGATTAGATGCGGCAAGGCATATACCGCAATCAAATCAGCTGAGGCCTGTATCACGTGCGCTTCAAAAAACATATAAGAGAGTGGCGCGGTGAGAAAGATGATGCGCGGAATACCATAGAAGAAATGCATCATGGCATTGGCATAGCACAGCCGTTGCGGCCAATTCAGACCTTTTGCGAGTATAGGATTATCGACTCGAAAGATTTGCGCCATTCCCCGCGCCCAACGGATGCGCTGACCGACGTGCGCAGACAAACTTTCAGTCGCCAGACCTGCGGCTTGAACGATGCCCAGATACGCGGTGTTGTAGCCGAGTCGGTGCAACTTGAGCGCGGTGTGTGCATCTTCAGTGACCGTCTCGACCGCGATACCACCTACTTCCAGCAGACGGTCACGACGTATCACCGCACAAGAACCGCAAAAGAAGGTCGCGTTCCACAGATCGTTACCATCCTGCACTAAGCCATAGAACAACTCACCCTCGTTTGGCATATGACGGAACTTGCCAAGATTACGTTCGAAAGGATCGGGAGATAGGAAATGGTGAGGCGTCTGAACCATGGCCAACTTCTTATCGGCCAAAAACCAACCCACACTCATCTGTAAGAAAGATCGCGTCGGTATATGGTCACAATCGAAGATCGCAATCAACTCGCCGTTTGTGTTAGGCAAAGCCGCATTGATATTGCCCGCTTTAGCGTGGAAGTTATTGGTACGCGTGACGTGGGTTGCGCCGACAGACTCTGCAAACACTCTAAACTCGTCACGTCTGCCATCATCGAGGATATAGACCTTGAGCTTATCGCGCGGCCAATCTAGGGCCAATGCAGCGATCACAGTTGGGCGTACCACCGCGAGCGGTTCGTTATAAGACGGAATGAAGATATCTACACTAGGCCACAAAGAGGTGTCCTCGGGCATAGGGATAGGTTTGCGTTTCAACGGCCAAATGGTCTGGAAGAAACCGATCACCAGTACCGCCCAAGCATACAACTCCGCAACGATCAGACCGACACCGAAGAGCATATCGAAATCCAGCGAGGCTCCAAAAGTCTCCGTGATGCGCCAATAGATGTAGCGGGTCGACACAATGAGTGACATGAAGATCAGCACCAGTGTCACCAGTGTCCCCACATAGCGACGGATGTACATTGCCAATCCACCGAAGGCCAGCGAGAACAGGAACTGCTCCCACAAAGTAAAAGGCACGGCAATGATGAACAGCGCAATCAATGCACACGCCACCCCGACCAGCAACATCACACCCGGTATAGACCAGGCCTGATGATCAATGAGTAAATCTCCCCATTTATTAGGCAGGCCATAGCGATACAGCGAGTTGACGGTAGAACGACTACTCCAGCGGTAGCGCGCTCTAAAACTGGCTAGTTTCCGCCGTATTTTCATTGTGCCAAATATAGCGCCAGTTGCTTGGCGATATTATCGAGATCACGGGTGGATTGGCTGTGGGGTGCGTAAATGGACACAGGTTGCTGGAAAGCCAACGCTTCAGCAACCGCTTCATCGCTATGAATAACGTTCTTAATGACCCGCTTACCCAAATGGCTGCGCACGACTTCGATGACATCCAGCCCCAAAGTATTCATGCCATCCACTTGATTGAAGAGATACAGACTTTGGAAATCAGGACGTTCAGCTTGCACTTCCGCCAACCAAGCCTCCATTGCGGGGATAGTGGCATAGGAACCCCCGTCGGCTAGCAGAACGGCAATCGCGAGGTCTGCGCAATTTGTAGCTTGACGAAGGTAGACGGAAGGACCGGGCGGCGTGTCTATTAATACCACGCGTTTCTCAGAGAGCCCTGCATGCAAAATTTGCTGGTAGACAAAGTCAGGCTGCTCTTCCAACAACGCCTCGAAGGCCTCACGTCCAGATTCGGTAACATCCCCATACGGCACGCAGTCCACGCCGTACTCACTCTGATACATTACCTCGCGCCAACCTACACCTTGCACTGACTGCGATGACAATCCGGTGGTGACTGCGTTACTTTGTCCAAAGTGTAAACGCAGAGAATTCTGCGGATCAAGGTCTATAACGCCGACGGCCCCCTGCCCTAACTGCTTCGCCAGTGCGGCGGCAATGTTGGCGGTGGCAGAGGTTTTGCCCACCCCGCCTTTCATGGAGATTACGGCGATTACGATCATGGTCGGCCCAGACGACCCAACAGGCCTTTGCGCAACACCGGTGCAGCGGTCTCTTCAGTCTGCTGTCCTATGCGCTTAAAGACGCTAGACAAAGCATCATCAGATTGGGCTTTGGACTTAGTACGAGCGTTCTGTTCGCCCGCAAAAGAAAACATTCCCTTGGGCTTACCCTGCGCTGGTGGAGTGACCTCAGTTTGGCCCAACTTAGGCAACATGGTGTTGCGATTACCACGGCTAGTTGCAGCTTGCACTGGTGCTGCTACCGGCTGCGCCAAGCTAGGATTGGATTGCTTAGCCGCTAATTGCTGCTTGAGACTATTGGAAAGTTTATCGCCCAGACCGCCTGCCTGTTTGGTCGGCTTGCTCGCACGTTGCGCATGTTGCTCAGGTGCTCGCCAGGATTGGGATTTTTCTGCTTTGGAGAGCAGCGGTGGCAATTCACGTTTATCTGGTTGCACAGAGGATAACAAAGGCCAGCGCGATTGTGCTTCACTCGCGTCGGCTTCTCTAGCTAATTCCTGAAACTCATTCGCATCTGCCCCGAAAGACCTGAATAGCTTCTTAATATCGTCGTTGTCTTTTTTCATCGCCCTATCCCGTCAGTGAGCCCGGCCACGGTCATCGTCCTAACTCCAGACGCAAACTCATGGCAGTAGACTCCTCCATCACTACACTGACATGCATATCGGCAGATGCACCTAATAACTTGAATACTTCATCGTAAAAACCTTCCAGCAGACCAACGCTCCACGCCAAAGAAGATTCTCCGAATGCCTCGGCCAAAGGGGCGGCCTGATGTGAAATTTCCACAACAGCAGAAGATTCGCTGATTTCCACCCATCCCCAATTTAATTGCATCCAGAACTCATTGAGCGTCTCCTGCAATTCGCTCAAGGTAGAGATACCTTCACAGCGTGGAGCAATTTCCTCAGCAAACTTCTTTCCCGTATTAGAAAACAAGATACGCAAATCTTCCACGCTCGCATGACGTTCGAGTTCTATAGAGAGCGAACGCAATATCGGCAACCATTGCAAACTGATCTGTTGCGTACGGAAATATTGCTCGAAATTATCCTGTGACATGTGCATTCCTAAAACGGGTTGGGCTGTGCCTACCGAGTTCAGCGCGGAGACAAATCCTGCAAACTGCGATTATCAGGCTTATAACTCGTGATGATACAACGGATTTATTACTTTTAGGGTGTCGCCAACAGGGTATTAAGTTGCGCCTCATCCAGTATGATGACCCCTAAGGCCTGAGCCTTTTCCAATTTACTCCCAGCTTCAGCACCTGCAACCACAAAATCGGTCTTCTTGGAGACGCTGCCGCTGACCTTGGCACCCAGCGTTTCTAAGCGCTCTTTGGCCTGATCACGACTCATCCCGACCAGTGTGCCAGTGAGTACAAATGTCTTGCCCAGCAAGGGCAAATCCTGACTGCGCTGCACGGCCTGTTCTTGCCAGCTCACACCACAGGCACGCAGCTGCTCTATGACCTCGCGGTTATGTGATTCGGCTAGAAAGGCCACGATGCTGCTCGCGACTACCGGCCCGACATCTCGCACCTCTAGCAAGGCTGCTTCATCCGCCTCCATCCAAGCATCCAAGGTACCAAAATGCTGAGCGAGATCTTTAGCAGTCGCTTCACCCACATTGCGGATGCCGAGCGCGAAGATGAAGCGCGCCAGCGTGGTCTGCTTACTGCGTTCTATCGCCTCTAGCAGATTGACTGCGGATTTCTCGCCCATGCGTTGCAGATTGATCACCGCCAACAGGCCCATGCGGTACAGGTCGGCAGGTGTGCGTACTATGTTGTCGTCCACCAGTTGCTCGACCAGCTTGTCGCCCAAGCCGTCTATATTCATGGCGCGGCGGCTCGCAAAATGCAGCAAAGCTTGTTTGCGTTGCGCGGGACAGAACAGCCCACCTGTACAGCGCGACACCGCTTCATCCGGCCCCTTGGCAACATGGGAGCTACACACCGGACAGACTGTGGGCATAAGGAACTTAGGTGCATCTGTAGGACGGCGCTCGAGCACCACGCGCGCTACTTCTGGTATCACATCACCGGCACGACGCACCACCACCGTGTCTCCGATGCGCACGTCCTTGCGGCGTATCTCATCCTCGTTATGTAGCGTGGCATTGGTCACGGTCACACCCCCTACAAACACCGGCGCGAGTCGCGCCACGGGCGTCAGCGCACCGGTGCGACCTACTTGCACCTCGATGTCTAACAAGGTGGTGGTCACCTCCTCGGCAGGAAATTTATGCGCGATGGCAAAGCGCGGCGCGCGCGACACGAAACCCAGTTGCTGCTGCAACACCGTGTCATTGACCTTGTACACAACGCCGTCAATGGCGAAAGGTAGCGTAGCGCGCATCTTGCCTACATCTTCGTAATATTCCAGCAGGCCGCTAACACCCCGCACCAAACGGCGCTGGTGCGCCACGGCAACGCCCAACTGTTGCAACATGGCCATCTGTTGATGGTGCTCCTTGGGCAAATCCAAGCCCTCGCAACGCCCCACACCATAGGCGAAGAAACTCAGACGACGTGCCGCAGTGATGCGTGAATCAAGTTGGCGCAAGGATCCAGCTGCTGCATTACGTGGATTGACAAACTCCTTCTCACCTTTGCTACGCTGCATCTCATTCAGCGACTCGAAGTCGCGATCGAACATCAGCACTTCGCCGCGCACTTCAAGTTCAGTAACGGCTTCTTTTAGACGCAAGGGGATGTCGTGCACAGTACGAAGATTCTCGGTGACGTCCTCGCCCACACTACCGTCGCCGCGAGTAGCACCCTGCACGAACACACCATCTTTATAGCTCAGCGTGATCGCCAGACCGTCGAACTTGGGCTCGACTGCATACTCTACCTCCTCCACGCCCAAGGTCTCACGGATACGCGCATCGAAGGCCTGAACCTCTTCATTACTGAAGGCATTGTTGAGGGACAACATAGGAGTATGGTGCTGAACTTCTTTGAAGGCTTTTAACGGTGCCCCACCTACCCGCAGTGTGGGACTGTCTGGTGCCAACAAGTCGGGGTGATCAGCCTCTAGCGTCTGCAACTCGCGGAACAACTTGTCGTATTCCGCATCGGGGATACTGGGTTCATCCAGCACATAGTAACGATGGTTGTGCTGCTCAATCTCGGCGCGCAGTTGCGCGATTTGTTCTGCCACGCCCATCAGGAGAACAGCCTGCGTGCCTGTGCGCTGCCGGGCACGATGTCGTTGTCGCACATCTGCGCTTCCACTTCAGCGATCTGCGCGCGTATCAGATCCAAACCGCTGGGACTCAACACCACACGATGGTCATCGACCATATTGAGTTGCAGCTCCTGCTCGAGCTTTTGCGCGACCCGTGTCATCAGATCGAACTGCCTAGCAGGATCTTCCACTCGTGGCACATCTAACAATAAGGTGATTCCCGCACTGGTGGCCGTGGCCAAAGTGTGATGCTGGAAAGGTTTGGTGTCCTGATTGATCAGGCTGAACAGACTTAGACCTTGTGCATTCAGCAGATGGAATGCACCGTCGGACTCCAGCCGCAAATCTTGCAAGGCGGCGGCTTGCGCGATGCGGCTCGCCAGCAACATACGATCACCAGAAGGAATCAGATTGATCCCCACCATACGATCAACCTCAGCACACAATGCATCTAATTCGACAGCGCGTGCATGACAGGCTTGGATATCGGGCACTTCGACTTCCGCTTGTATCTGTTTCGCGGCGACCAAAACTAAGTCACGGAAATCGGCCAACTTGGTCGCCGAGATCACGCCCCCACGATCTACCAGTTGCAGGGCGATACGCAGGCTTACGTACAAGGTAGGACCATCCGCGATGACACGCTCCCAACGCTGCGACTGTAATGTCAGGCCGCAGACCTGCAAAGGCTTGCCAAAGTCGAACTTGCGCTGCCAGAAGCTACCCAGCACCGCACCGTTGGCGGGTTCACGCAGTTGCAGATCGATGATGTAGTCACTACGCTCGTTCAACAAAGAACATGACTCGTCGAGTAAAGTGGTCGTCACAACCCCGACATCTCTCTCCGCGTAGTCGTCCTCGTCATCGAGTTTTGGGTCTTGTTCGTCGATGATGACGTGGTGCACTTCGTCTAGGGAAGATGCAGGTCGGCCCGGACTCTCCTGATACAAGGCATCGACATGGCTCGCTTTGAAGGCGGCGCCAAATTTGTGGCTCAGGCGGCGCTGTTGCCACCAACCGTATAGATATACTACCAGCATCACGCCTATGCCTATCGCCAGCAAGGCGGCCTGTAATTCACTCATAACATATTTCCCGATTGCACTGCGTGAAGGAACGTGGGGCGATTATCTCAAGGGGTAGGTCAAATGGCAAAGCAATGCGCGAATTTCAACCATTCAATTAGGCCAGCGGCAATTCACTATTACTCATACCTATGCTGGCAACTTCATCCAGCGCCTTAAGGAAGATTGCTTGTTCATGCAATTTGGCCAATGCGACTGCATGCGGCATGCCGCGCATATGCGCGAGTCGTGCACGACTGGTAACCGGCATTTCCCAGCGCAGACCGGCCAGCAACTCATCGGCCGATTCCGGCTTGTTGCATACCAGCACCATGTCACAACCCGCATGCAGAGCCGCTTCAGCGCGCTGCACGATGTTGCCTGCCACCGTTGCACCTTCCATGCTTAGATCATCACTGAAAATAACACCGTCGAAACTCAGTTGTCCGCGCAAGATATCCTTGAGCCAGACCGGTGAAAAACCTGCCGGCCTAGCATCCACCTTGGGATAAATCACGTGTGCAGGCATCACGGCAGTCAGTCCGTAGGAGATCATCTGGCGGAACGGGACGATGTCGGCCAACTCGATATCGACGAACTCGCGTTCATCCACTGGGATGTCCAGATGCGAATCTGCTGTGACATAGCCATGACCGGGGAAATGTTTGCCCACGGTATGCATGCCACCCTGCTTTAGTCCTTGCAACAGACTATGTGCTAATTCGGCAATGGCTTGCGGATCGGTATGGAAGGCGCGATCACCGATCACACTGCTTTGTCCGTAGTCCATGTCCAGTACAGGCGTGAAACTGAAGTCCACCCCACAACCGCGCAATTCAGCAGCCAACACATAACCAGCTTGTTGCGCTAAATGGCGTGCCTTCTGCGGATGGCTATCCCATATCTTGCCCAGCTCTCGCATAGCTGGGATACGAGTGAAACCTTCACGGAAGCGTTGTACGCGACCACCCTCGTGATCGACCGCGATCAGCAACGGTGGTGTGCGCACTGCCTGTATCGCGGTGGTCAATTCGGTCAACTGCGCGGGCGACTCATAGTTGCGCTTGAACAGGATGACACCGCCAACCATGGGATGACGCAGTCGTGCCTCATCCTCTGCCGTCAGACTCGTCCCCACCACATCCAGCATCACCGGACCCAACATAAGTACTCCTATCGTTTCTCTAATACGACAAAGGCGACCACCATGTCGCGTTCATCGCTCAAACTCAGATGACATCCAGCTATACCCAAACCGGACAAATAGTCGCTGAGCACTTCATCAAAGCACAGCACGGGTTTACCTGCAGAATCGTGTTCGATGGTGATTCGGCGCAGGCTAACCGGATGACGCAAGCCGCTGCCTACGGCCTTGGAAAAGGCCTCCTTGGCAGCAAAGCGTTTGGCCAACATGCGTGCCGGATCGCTAACTAATGAGAACTCGGACAACTCAGCAGGGCTGAGTACGCGCTGAGCAAAACGCTCACCGTGGCGCGCATACATATCCACGATACGCGCATATGCGACGATGTCCGTGCCTATGCCGTGGATCATGGTTATCTGACCAGAAGTTGCTTCATCTTCGTGATCGCCGCTTCCAACCCGATGAACAGCGCTTCAGAAACTATGGCGTGGCCGATATTGAGCTCAACCAGTTCCGGTATGGTTACGATGTCCTGCACATTGTGGTAATGCAAGCCGTGTCCTGCATTGACCTGCAGACCCTGCGCATGAGCGTGGGCACTCGCGACACGCAGACGCTGCAACTCATGCGCATGCTCGGGCACGCTATCGGCTTCGGCATATTTTCCGGTATGTAATTCGATGACAGGTGCGCCAGCGCGCTGCGCCGCATCGATCTGTTTCTGGTCCGGATCGATGAATAAGGACACGCGTATGCCTGCTTCCGCGCAACGTTTGCATGCGGAACGTATGATGTCGAAATAACGCACCACATCTAAACCGCCCTCGGTGGTCAGCTCTTCGCGGCGCTCAGGTACCAGACACAGATCATGCGGCTTGGTGCGCAAGGCGATAGCGATCATCTCTTCAGTGACCGCGCTCTCTAGATTCATCCGCACCTGTAACATCTCGCGCAAAGCGATGACGTCGTGATCCTGAATATGGCGGCGATCTTCGCGCAGATGCAGCGTGATGGCATCAACACCTGCCGACTCTGCCAACAATGCCGCACGTATCACATTGGGATAGCGCGAACCGCGCACCTGACGCAAGGTCGCGACATGGTCGATGTTCAAGCCTAGTTTGATCATATCTTCTGTAACTCCTTAATCAATTCTCGGGTGTGCAATGCCTTACCACCCAGATGGTGGTTCAACAGCACCCGCATCAGTTGTTTGCTCTGCTGCGCAGTCTGCGCATCACGGTAGTCATCGGCCGCCATATCCAGCAGGGTCTTGCCCGACACAGGCACCCCAGCGCGTGCATCACCGTCATCCAATACCGGGCCATGATCCAAGGCATAGCGGTATGCGGCATCGAGGCGCAGCGGGACAGCATTGCCAGCCTCATGCTCCAGCACCAGCGCATAGCCTAGTTCCTGCAGCAGATGCTTCTCGAAACAGCGCAAGGTGGCAGCATGGTCAGTCTCATGCGCCAAGCGATACAGCGTGGCGCGGTAGTAATCGAACAACTGCTCATGCGCATCATCGCGTGCCAGCATATTGATCATCAACTCATTGAGATAGAAACCGCACATCAACGCCGTACCCTGCAGATAGGGCTGACCACCCTGCCATTGTGCACTGTGTAAGGTACGCACCTCACCCTTGCCAAACCAACTCAATAGCACTGGTTGGAAATTCATCAGCAGCCCGCGCAGATTAGACTTAGGCCTACGTGCGCCACGTGCGACGATGGCTAAGCGCCCGTGACTACGGCTGAAGACATCCAGTATCAGACTGGTCTCGCGAAAAGGGTAGCTGTGCAGCACAAAAGCAATCTCGTCCTGCTGCTTGTTGTGCCGCGTGGCTGAGGTCATTCGTAACCCAAGGTCCGCAACACACGCGCATCATCCGCCCAACCGCTACGGACTTTGACGAACACTTCTAGGAACACCTTGCCATCGAACAACTTTTCCATATCCAAACGAGCTTGAGTAGCGATCTCCTTGAGTTTCTCGCCCTTACTACCGATCAACATGGCCTTGTGCACTTCCTTATCGACGAGGATAGCCGCGCTGATACGGCGCAACTTACCTTCCATCTTGAACTGCTCGATGATCACGCTGACCGAGTACGGCAGTTCGTCACCGGTAAATCGGAACACTTTCTCGCGCAACATCTCAGCAGCGAGGAACTTCTCAGTGCGATCGGTGATGTCATCTGCAGCGTAGATCATCTCGCTCTCGGGTAGGAAGCGACGCAAGGACTGCTTCAACTCTTCCAGACGTATGCTCTTCTTGGCGCTCACAGGTACGATTTCGGCGAACTTAAATTCCTTCGCTACACGCTCAGCAAAACTGAACAACTGCCCCTTGTCTTCCACTTCATCAATCTTGTTGATGATAAGCAGCACAGGAATATTATCAGGCAAGAGCTTGAGCACTTCTTGATCGCGCTCGTCAAAACGCAAAGCTTCGAGCACATACATGACCACCTGCACATCGCGCAGACTGCTAGTGACCACACGATTCATACCGCGATTGAGCGCGTTCAGATGTTTGGTCTGGAAACCAGGCGTATCGACGAATACGAACTGTGAATGCTCGTCGGTATAAATGCCGTGGATGCGATGTCTGGTGGTCTGCGCCTTGCGCGAGGTGATGCTGATCTTTTGTCCAATCAGATGGTTGAGCAAGGTGGACTTGCCTACATTAGGGCGCCCCACGATGGCGACGTAGCCACTGCGAAAGGATGTGTCTGCTACGTTATTTTCTTCGGTCATACTATTTTCCAATCAATTGATATGCTGCCAGCGCGGCTTGTTGTTCGGCGTTACGGCGGCTGCCACCCTCGCCTCGTGTGGATATATTGAGTGCAGGAATGGCACACTCCACCTGAAAGATCTGCTCGTGCGCCACGCCGCGTATCTCCAGTACGGTGTAGTTGGGTAAGGCTATATATTTACTCTGCAAGAATTCCTGTAACAGGGTCTTGGCATCCTTACCCAGGGTCTTAATGTCCACCTGCGCCAAATAAGGTAAATAGAAATGCAACACTACTTGTTCCGCCGCTTCGAAGCCACCATCCAGAAACACTGCACCAAATATTGCTTCCATAGCATCAGCTAGGATGGAAGGACGACGATGGCCCGCACTCTTGCGTTCTCCGTCACCCAACTTGAGGTGACGCCCCAAGTCTAAGCGCTGCGCCAAGACCACTAGGGTCTCTTCTTTGACCAGATTGGATCGTAATCGAGACAGCTCGCCTTCGGTGAGCTGAGGGAATGCAGAACACAGATGATGCGCTATGGCACAACCCAACACGCTATCTCCTAGAAACTCCAAACGCTCGTAGTGATCGGCAGCATAACTGCGATGGGTGAGCGCACGTTGCAACAACTGGGGTTGTTTGAAACGGTAGCCCAATTGCACGTGTAGTGCTTCCACGCTTGTCACTGGGGTATTCAAAGAGAACTACTTACCTGCACTCGAAGGTTGGAATTCAATTAGCAGGCTGACATTTCCACCCACTTTCACCTTGACCGGGTAACTGGCACTCAATATGGGTCGTCCATCTTGTCCTTTATCTACTTCAATGTCGCTGGATCTAATAGCATCTATCCCTTCGACCGAAGCACGCCTATCGAACGATAGGAGCAGATCATGCATATTCGCACCCTGCATCGTGGCATCGTGAGATATTTCCTCGAACACATGCTGGATCTTTGCATTCTCGATATAAGCCGGCACCAGCTTAAATCCGAACAGTACTACCACTATTAGCAGGAAGGCGAGAACGATAAACCCACTAAATGAAACTCCCGCTTGCTGTTTAGGCATACTCATGATGATCCCCTTGGTTAATTGATCGACAAACCTACACGTTTCAAATCTGAGAAGTTCATCCAGATAAAGAAAGCCTTACCGACAATCTGATTATCCGGCACAAACCCCCAGTAACGACTATCGCGACTATTATCACGATTGTCGCCCATCATAAAATATTGGCCTGCTGGCACCCTGCAGGTAAAACGTTTTTCTTGGTACTCACAATTCTCACGACCTTTAAAATCAGCGACTGATCCCAGATGAGCATTGGGCATATCAGGATTGATCAGCACGTCATGTGTATGCTCGCCCAATACCTCGCTGCGCCTTTCTGTATGCACGAAATTTAAGCCGCTCTCTACATAGTTATACTCGCCTTCAGCGTTCTGCTTCTGCTCGACATCGTTGATATACAGATGCTTTTCTCTATATTCAACACGATCACCCGGCACGCCAACTACGCGTTTAATATAGTCTACTGAAGGATTTTCCGGATAGTGAAACACCATCACATCGCCACGTTGCGGGTCACCCAGTTGCACGAGCTTCTGATTGATTATAGGCAGGCGTACACCGTAGGTGAATTTATTCACTAGGATGAAGTCGCCCACCTGCAGGGTCGGAATCATGGAACCTGAAGGTATCTTGAAAGGCTCGAATAGAAACGAGCGTATGCAGAACACCAGCAAGATGACGGGAAAGAAACTCTTGGCGTACTCGACCCACCAAGGTTCCACTTCCCCTGTGCTGCGCTTTTTGGAGAGTGCCAAGATATCCAGCAACCAGATCGCTCCGGTGACCAGCATCAGCACAAACATGATCAATGCAAAATCCATATTCTTCCTTTAACCGTCTACACGCAGGATAGCCAAGAAGGCTTCTTGCGGTATCTCGACGTTACCCACTTGTTTCATTCGTTTCTTACCTGCCTTTTGTTTTTCCAGCAGTTTTTTCTTACGTGAGATGTCGCCGCCGTAACACTTGGCCAAGACATTCTTACGCATCGCCTTGACGTTCTCGCGCGCAATGATGTTGGCACCTATGGTGGCCTGTATCGCCACGTCATACATCTGGCGAGGGATCAATTCGCGCATCTTGGCCGCAACTTCGCGACCACGATATTGACTGTTGGCTCGATGCACGATAACTGCTAGCGCATCGACCTTATCTCCGTTGATCAGCATATCGACCTTGACCACATCCGCAGATCGATACTCTTTGAACTCATAATCCATCGAAGCGTAACCGCGCGAGTTCGATTTCAACTTATCAAAGAAATCCATAACGATCTCAGCCATGGGCATCTCATAGACCAGATTGACTTGCTTGCCGTGATAACTGATATTGATTTGGTTACCACGCTTCTGCGTACACAAGGTGATCACCGCACCCACATACTCGTTGGGCATATACAGGTTCACAGTGACGATAGGCTCACGTATTTCCTGTATCTTGGCAGGATCCGGCATCTTGGACGGGTTATCCACCATCACCACAGATCCGTCGCGCAACTCCACTTCGTAGATTACGGTAGGAGCCGTGGTAATCAAGTCCATGTCGAACTCACGTTCCAAGCGCTCCTGCACGATCTCCATATGCAACAAGCCCAAGAAACCGCAGCGGAAACCGAATCCCAGTGCCTGAGATACCTCCGGCTCGAAGCGCAAAGCAGCATCGTTCAACTTGAGCTTTTCCAAAGAGTCACGCAGTGCCTCATATTGATTGGACTCAACAGGGAACAAGCCTGCAAACACCTGAGGTTGCACCTCTTTGAAACCAGGTAAAGCCTGTGCCGCTGGACGAGCAATATGAGTGATAGTGTCACCGACGCGTGCGTCCTTGAGATCCTTGATGCCAGCGATGATGAAACCTACCTGCCCTGCACTCAAGGTATCTCTGTCTTGCGCCTTGGGCGTGAACACACCGATATGCTCGGTCAGATGCTGTGCGCCGGTGGCCATGAACAATATCTTTTCCTTGGGTCTAAGCGTGCCGTTCTTGACGCGTACCAACATCACCACGCCAACATAATTGTCAAACCAAGAATCAACAATCAACGCTTGTAACGGCGCATCAACATCACCCACGGGCGGCGGCACTTTAACTATCAACGCTTCCAATACGTCTTGAACACCCAGTCCGGATTTTGCAGAACACAAGGTGGCATCATGAGCTTCTATGCCGATGACCTCCTCGATCTCTTCAATTGCGTTCTCTGGATTGGCCGAAGGCAGATCGATCTTATTCAAGACCGGAACTACCTCCACACCCAGGTCCAAAGCGGTGTAGCAGTTCGCTACAGTCTGTGCTTCCACACCTTGTGAAGCATCTACGACCAGTAACGCACCTTCGCACGCAGACAGGGAACGGGACACTTCATATGAAAAGTCCACGTGTCCGGGCGTATCGATGAGGTTGAGGTTATATATCTGGCCGTCTTTAGCTTTGTACAACAGTGCCGCTGTCTGAGCTTTGATTGTGATACCACGCTCACGCTCCAAATCCATGGAATCGAGTACCTGTGCTTCCATCTCGCGATCGGAAAGTCCACCGCACAATTGGATGATACGGTCGGCCAAAGTAGATTTACCGTGGTCGATATGGGCAATGATGGAAAAATTACGTATTAGCTGCATGGGGTTCCAAATAAAAATCCCGCCTTAATCCGGCGTTTTCGCAAAGCGCGAATTCTAGCCGAATTGGGCGGGATACGTAGGACTGTTATGTTTACTTCTCGTCCAACCGGATGGCGATATAGGACGCAGCATCTTCACGCTTAACCAGTAAGGCAACATTGCGGTGAGGCGGCACCTGCTTCAGTATCTGGCTGAATTGCTTGAGTGAGCGTATCGAAACATTGCCTATCGCCAAGATCACATCACCACGCTGTAGTCCAGAGGCACGCGCAGCACTACCTTTGACATCTTGTATCAGCAATCCTCCAGCCACCTCAATTTCCTGCATTTGTTCTGGCGTCAACTCACTAACGGCCAAACCCAAACGTGAGATGGTTTCAGATGCCTCGCCTCCATTCTTAGAAGAAGACTGTGCCACCACCTTTTCGTCCTGCATCTTGGCGATGACCACATTCACTTTCTTCAATGCACCTTTGCGCCACAATTCCACAACCACACTGCTTCCCGGCTTAGTCGCTGCGACGATACGTGGCAAATCACTGGAACTGTTGACCGCCTTGCCATCAAATTTGAGAATCACATCGCTGACCTCTATCCCTGCCTTGTCAGCTGCGGCGCCCTTCTCCACACTGCTAATGAGCGCCCCATTAGGTTTAGCCAGGCCGAAGGACTCAGCTAACTCGCTGGTCAGTTCCTGTATGGTCACTCCTATGCGCCCGCGCGTCACTTTGCCGGTGCTGCGCAACTGATCCGCCACTTGAGTGGCAACATCGATAGGGATAGCGAAGGACAGCCCCATAGAACCACCGGAACGAGTGTATATTTGGGAATTGATACCTACCACCTCACCGCTCATATTGAATAGCGGACCGCCTGAGTTGCCAGGATTGATGGCGACATCGGTCTGAATGAAGGGGACGAAATTATCCTGCGGCAATGAACGACCTTTGGCACTGACTATACCGGCCGTCACGCTGCTGTCGAAACCGAATGGTGAACCTATGGCAACTACCCATTCCCCGACTTTCATCTTATTAGGGTCACCTACCGTGACTTTGGGCAGACCGCTGGCATCGATTTTGATCAAGGCGACATCGGTACGTTTATCGGCTCCGATGACCTTTGCACTGAACTCGCGTTTATCGGTTAGTCGTACTGTGATCTTGTCGGCATGATCGACAACATGTGCATTGGTCAGGATATAACCATCCGCACTGATGATAAAACCGGAACCCAAAGATTGAGATTCCTGCTCACGAGGCATCTGTGGGGCATAGCGCTTGAAGAATTCATAGAAAGGATCCCCCTCAGGCAGATTGGGCATACCGCCCTCTGTACGAACGATTTGGGTGGTGCTGATATTGACGACCGCTGGGCCTTGTTTTTCGACTAACTCTGTAAAATCGGGCAACTCTTTAGCATAGGTAGCCGCACTGAAAATCAAACTGGCTAACAAACCAAACAACAAAGCACTGACTCTACTGAACATACTCCACTCTCCCGTCGAACAGAACAAACTACTTAACGATCTCTACCCATCTCCTAGCCACAAAGGGGCGATTCTGTGAGCGCGACAAACGCTTAGCAAGGCTATGTGACGTCCAAAAACCTATTACCAATCCCAGCATGCCACCATCAGCAACATACAAGTCACCATTTGCCGTCGTGCCGGACAACCAACTTGCCAAGCCCGCACCCAACACCATAGAAATTATTGGGAGCAGATAAGCTAGGCCTATACCGCGCAGCACAGCCCCGTCCGCAACCGATACGATGACCTCATCGCCGGGCTGGGCTGCGATTGGATTATCAACTTCAAAATATCTGGGTTTGCTGCAGAATAGTTGCGCGACCTTGCTGGAACCACAACCTTGACCGTTACATTGCTCGCAACCGCTGACCTGGTTGGCATTGACCATAGCCCGGCCATCATGAATCTGAACGATAGTGGCACGCGTCTCTAGCATTCTACTTGCCGTTGTAGCGTATCGAATCCAGCACCCGCATCACAGTGCGGGGTGGCACTTCGCCCACTACGGTATATAGATTTTTGTCGACCACCTTGTGGTACATATGCACCGCACCACGGCTGGACATACCCTCCACATCATCTTCATCGGAATCGACCGGCTCGATAAAGACCGATATGGCACTTAAACCATCTGAATAGACTATCTGCGTTACCGGCGCATGCTTGCCCGGCATAGGACGCTGAACCTCAGTCATCTTGGTGAAGCCGACGGGAATCGCATCAGCTACCCAGCCACTTTTATACATTGCAACTCTAGCTGAATTCGCCTTAGGAGCTTCAACTTGTACTTTTGCCGCCGATTTGCTCGGCACTAGCGAGGACCTATCCAGATCTCCGCCTATCTTCAATTGAGTGAAAGCATATTGCTCGACCACTTGACCACGCTCACTCAATACTGTGGCTTTCAATAACAGCCCAGTATCGGTATTGACCCACAATTTATGGGTGTAGCGTAGATCATCCTTGGGCTTGAAGAGCACTATCTGTGCGTTGTAACCGGCCACCGTACCCTGCCCAACATCGGAGATTATGTAGTTCTGGTTCAATGCGGACAATTCATCAGACAACAGACTAGGGAAACCTCCTCGCCCCTGCTGACTATCCACTTGCACCATCTTATGATTGAGATAACACCAGACTTGACCGTGATGGCGGACGATCTCCCGCTTGGGGCCATCTAGGCTTTCCAGCTTTTCGTACTCGCTATCAGCCTCAATCAGATGTGTGATTTTGGAAGTTTCGAGACGATTTCCATATTGATAGACAAAGATGCCGGTGTACTCAGTCTGGTGCCCAGCAAATGCAGCCGTCTTAAGCCAATTCAGATTGGCTTGCCCTTCCAATGCATAGGCTTGACTGATCGTAAGCAGCAAACCACAACAGACGAACCAACGTCTCATTGTGCTTTTTCCTCTGGGCTGTATGCCACGGTACGGATATATGAAGCACCGCCATTCATATCATTACTGGGTGAAAACTCCTGATGGGCCATCAGGTAATCGTTTGATTTAGCCTGCGCCTTCATGCTGACCGGTCGTATATTAGATTGCTGCAAAGCAAGTTGAGGGTTGGTTTCGGGTGTGATCTGCACCGACATCCATGTAACCACGCCCAAGGCCATCAAAGAAGCCGCGGCAGAAAGCGCGATATTTCTGACTTTCTGCGTGAGTCCACGGGTGCGCGGGGCAAGTACGGTGGCTTCATTCTTCATACGCTCACGCACGCCGGCACTAATATCTTTGCGCACATACTCAGGTTGGCGCAACACATCGCCTATCAAATGATAAGTCGCCCAATCACGATGCGCACTGGCATCACGCTTAATCACATCTAGCAAGGCATCTGCTTCATCCTCAAAGAGCTCCCCGTCCATCATTGTAGAGATATTGTTTTTCATGGTCACCACCTATTACCTTTACTTGTTTCTAACAATGGACGGAGATTCTCGGCTATAGCCTCGCGCGCCCTGAATATTCGAGACCGCACTGTACCGACCGGACAATTCATCACACTTGCGATCTCTTCATAACTAAGTCCCTCGATCTCACGTAACGTCAGCGCACTACGAAGATCTTCAGGTAACTGCTGCAATGACTGCTGCACCACATCGACAACTTGTTTGCTCATGAGTTCATTTTCGGGGGTACTAACTTCTTGCAACAAACCTGCGTCCTCAAAACCCTCAGACTCTTCGGCATCGAAAGGAGTGCTTGTGGGCGGCCTACGCTTACTCGCCAACAGATGATTCTTCGCAGTATTAATACCTATGCGATACAGCCATGTATAAAAAGCACTTTCACCACGAAAGCCTGGTAAAGCACGATACGCCTTGATAAATGCATCCTGCGTCACATCCTCAGCCTCGGCCGGATCACGCACAAAACGCGATATCAGCCGCCCCAAACGACGCTGATATTTCGAGACCAGCAAATCGAATGCATGCTTATCCCCGCGCTGAACGCGTTCTACCAATTGCTGATCGACTTCTCGGTCTGCCATCCCTGAAATTTCCAAATATTTATTATTTTGCGGGTCGAATAACGACACTGAACGACTGACTGGGAATACTTAAACCTTAAGTCATCAAATCACCGCAACGGCACACTGACTGCAAGTATTCAGAATAGTTCCCAATAAGCCGCACATTCTAATACCAATTAGGCCTAGCTTGATGATTTTGCCCCCATACTCATCTATTTCAAGGTGAGATGCTCACTCATTTTCAGGGGGATGGCACCCGCAGGCGCGGTATATTCATCCTTATATTTATTCGATTCGGTAGCAATCACACCGCTGACAGGGGGATGCGCCTCGGTAGGCTCAACAACAAAGGAAATAGGCTGAACCTTGACCGGCGAAGTTGCCGCTTGATGTTGTGGGAACAAAAAGCGACCTCCTACCCATCCGAAGGACAAAAACAATATGGCCGATAGTATTTGCACAGAGTTGACGCCTCGCTTCCTCGACCGAGTCTTTATCGCCCCCACTCCGACATCAGCCAAATGACGAGACTCGGAATCTAACTGCCCAGAAAAAACAACATCATGATTCTGCACCAGTAACTTCTCCTCATAGGCAAATGGATCATATGCAGGCGCTTTGATCACTGCTAAGTCACTCTTCGCTTGAGGTATCGCAATAGATTTAAAATCCAAAGTAATCAAAGGTTCTGCAACTCCCCGAGCTTGAGCTGCCAATCCTCCATGTGACTTTTCATGCTTAACTTGCGAGCCCGGTATCGTACGAGGCTGAGCACCCTCAGCAAGTTCAGAGCGTTTTACCAGCTCCAGACTTGCCAAATGCTCTTCTGCCATTTGCTTCCTCTCCAACGCAATGATTCTTTCCTCTTCAGCGATACGAGCGAGGCGTATCTGCTCAAGTCGTTCTAACGCAGCACGACTTGCGGCTTGCGCATCCGAAATTTGTTTGCGTGCCGCTACAACGGCAAGTGCTTCCAAGCGCACCTTCTCTTCCTCTGCTTGCAGCGCTTTGCTATGAGTCTCATCGCTTAGCTTAGCAAGATGTAAGGAGCGCACCTTTGCCATCTCTATGCGATCTGCAAGCACGCTGGAATCAGATTGCTTAATCGAAGTCTCTCTCCCTCCGAGCAAGGGCATGTCAGCCGCAGAATGAATAGATGTCGAAGTCTTAGGTACTCGCCATTGCCGCCCTACCCCTGCCTTATTACGCATCGCGTGACGCAAATATTCCATAAACAAGTTATGTCCACCTTCGTCATTGCGAGTAAATGTGGAAAGTAATTTACGTACTTCGCTAGCTGGCCAAAGCGGATCAAATGAAATCAGCATTAACTCCGGATAGCGCTTCAACTTTTCATTCAGTTGTGCCGCCCGGTCACCTATATCTCGCAACAGCGAACCCACGTCATGATCAGCATCACTGGGCGTGGTCAAATCCCCATAGATACTCGTGTGTTCTCGGGTATAGAGGATAAAACGGCTGAACAAGGCGTAGAACTCCGCCTGATTTTCACAGGCGTCATCACCCAGTTTAAAAGGATAGGGGGAGAACTTTATCCAATGGTAGGCAAACTCTTCATCAAAATATTTGGTCACCCCAATATAGCCGTTCCGCGCTAGCGCCTGAGTCTTGCAAGCCAGCAAAGACTGCTCTTCCTGGCTATGCAATGGGAGTCGCATCGAGTCCAGCACGTGAGGTTTGATCAAAAAGAAATCCGGGAATGCGTCATAGGTCTTACCCGTTGCATCAGGTGTGCGAAAGTAAGCATCGAACACATGAGTAGCAAACGCTGCGTTGTGCTCCACATCGAAAACAACTTTGTTGTCCCAACTATCAGCCTGATGCATAAGTATCCTTATTGAACACAACTATCACTTCTAACCCACACTGGGCGAGGCGGTTTGCGACTCGATTTCAAAAAAACCGGCTCATTGTAAGCAATACATTTGCTATAGTCTTCACATCGTTATCACGAGCATACAAATTGCTAGAATTCGACACACTCATCATCGGTAGCGGCTTGGCAGGGCTAACCTTGGCACTGAAGCTGGCCGACCATCAAAAAGTCGGGATCATCACTAAGAAATCGCTATTAGATGGTGCCAGCAATTGGGCTCAGGGCGGCATCGCCGCTGTACTCTCTCCCGAAGACTCATTGGAATCACATATCCATGATACGGTCGTCGCAGGGGCTGGACTATGTGATGAGGCAACCACGCGCTTCGTCGTAGAACACGGCAAAGAAGCGATCGATTGGCTCATCGCGCAGGGCGTCCCTTTCAGCAAGGCCGCCACACCACAAGCCGGATATCATCTGACCCGCGAAGGTGGGCACAGCGAACGGCGCATCATTCATGCCGCCGACCGTACCGGTCAAGCCGTGCAAGAGACTTTAGCGAGACGCGTCTTGCAACACTCCAATATCACCGTGCTGGAAAAGTACATATCGGTCGATTTGATCACCGCAGTAAAGCTGGGCCATAGTGACAACCGTTGCTTGGGCGCATATGCACTTAATAGCCTGAGTGACGAAGTCATTACTATCTCGGCACAGAACACCATACTGGCCACCGGCGGGTCGGGTAAGGTCTATACGTACACGACCAATCCCGACACCGCGACTGGGGATGGAATCGCGATGGCGTGGCGGGCAGGATGCAGAGTAGCCAATATGGAGTTCATCCAGTTCCACCCAACCTGCCTTTATCACCCCCATGCGAAATCGTTCCTGATCAGTGAGGCAGTGCGCGGTGAGGGAGGTATATTAAAGTTACCTGACGGCACCCGATTTATGCCCTGGCATGACAAACGCGCAGAACTCGCGCCGCGTGACGTGGTGGCGCGTGCCATAGACTTCGAGATGAAAAAGCAAGGGCTGGATTGCGTCTATCTGGATATCTCGCATCAGTCAGTGGAGTTTCTGCAAGAGCATTTCCCCACCATCTACGCGCGCTGTCTTGCACTCGGCATCAACATCAGCAAAGAACCCATACCTGTCGTCCCTGCGGCGCACTACACCTGTGGTGGCGTGATGACCGACCTTGATGCTAAAACCGACATCCCCAATCTATATGCAGTCGGTGAGACCGCCTATACCGGATTGCATGGTGCCAACCGATTGGCCAGCAATTCTTTGCTTGAGTGTCTGGTGTTTGCTGAAGCTGCGGCGCGTGACATCCTAGCAGGCGCGGTTAAACCTGCGGTGACATTGCCAGCATGGGATGAGAGTCGTGTAACTGATGCAGATGAAGAGATCGTCATTTCCCACAACTGGGCGGAGTTAAGACATTTCATGTGGGATTATGTTGGCATCGTACGTACTAACAAAAGACTTGAACGTGCACAGCACCGCATCCAACTATTGCAAGACGAGATACAAGAGTATTACGCAAACTTCCACATCAGTGCAGATCTATTGGAACTGCGCAATCTGGTGACCAATGCAGAGCTGATCGTGAGCAGCGCCTTATCAAGACAAGAAAGCCGCGGCTTGCACTACAGCAAAGACTATCCCAATACGCTCCCCGACTCTGCTCCCACCATACTCACTCCGACGGTACCGGACTAAGACAACCTCAGCCGTACTGTTAGTTGCCTGAAATCTTCCAGTAAAAACTGACTGCGACACAAGAATAGACGACGTGTCTTTTTATTCGGATAGTTCTTCAAGGACAACAAGATAAAGTGGGGGGTGACTACACTACTTGCCAACAAAGTACCGGTGAAGACACTCCGTCCGTTCGCGTAACAAACTATATGTCCGTCAGCGTATCTCAACGCATCTAGTGTTGATCCTCCCAAGCGCCCAGAGATACGTAACAGGACGATACACAGACTCAGGAGTACGACCATGATCAGTAAAGTAAAGGGCAGTTTAGGCAAATGAGTGAAGTAAACCACCAGCAAGACTGTGACATGCAGCACCGCAGCAAGGAGCAACTGACAGCGTGAAGGTTGGAGAGGGATAGTTACAGGCATATCAACTATGCCGCATAACTCAGAACATGATGATGGCGACGATACCCAAAGCAACCAAAGCGAACACGACCAGCATCATCTGGTTGTTATTGGTTGGTGGTGCTACATCGAACTCATTCACGAACTGTATGGGTCGCGGGTTATTTGGCTTTGCCGACAATACACTGGCTTTGCTGGCTAGCTTATTGATCTCAGCGGCACTGGCCTTGGGCATCTTAAGTGTACGTGAAAGATCTTCAACCTCTTCGGTGCTGGCCGTCATCGCAGCCAAGCGCATCGTGGCGGCAGCCGAATCGAAAGTCTTGGACAAGCCTTGCGTACTGGAACTCATATCATCAGCAGTGGACTCCATTCTTCCGCTAACTGGAATCGCATCTGCCAAAAGCTTGTCACCGCCGAAGGCTGGGATTGCCACGTTGTACTCATGAGTAGAGTCAGGCAAGGTGTCGCGGCAAGCACGCAGATCATCGGCAAAATCCTTGGCATTCTGATATCGATCATCGAGGCCTTTGGCCAGTGCTTTTGCAACGATGAAGTTGAGCATCTCAGGCACTGCTTCATTGTGCGTACTCGGTGCCGCAGGAGCGGCATTCAGTGTCTGATACATGATCGCATTGACGTTGTCACCATTGAACGGTGCCTGACCAGTGAGCATCTCGTACAACATGACGCCAAGCGAGAAGATATCGGAACGTTGATCGATCTCCTTACCCATAACCTGTTCGGGGGACATATACTTTGGAGAACCCAAGACCATACCGGTCTGGGTGCGCACAGCTGAAGAGGCCATACGTGCGATACCAAAGTCTGTGATCTTCACGTGCCCGTCACGAATCACCATGATATTAGAAGGCTTTACGTCACGATGGATGATGTCGTGTTCATGCGCATAAGCCAAGCCTGAAGCGACTTGAGCAACAATGTCTAGCACATTGCTCACTGGTAGCAGGCCGGCGTCATTCATAATGTCGCGCAACTCACGACCTTGCAGGTATTCCATAGCGATGTACGCTATATCGCCACTCTTACCCACATCATAGATCGTGACGATATTAGGGTGATTCAAACGACCTGCGGCCTTGGCTTCTTGGTAAAAGCGCCCCTCGTATTCGTCCTTACCTTCCATTGCCAAACCAAGATTGATGGTCTTGATCGCGACGACACGATCTATCAAGGGATCTTTGGCTTGATAGACGATGCCCATCGCGCCTTGTCCCAGCTCCCGTATCACCTCATATCGTCCCAACTGGCTAATCATCACGCCCACCTAACTAAATATCTTGATAAAAATATATTTGTAACTAAAACGACTGACTATTTGCACATTGAAGGACTGATCTTCAATATCTTTCCTGCCGGTACGTTCACAGACTGAGAGAATAACTTCTGGTTAGGCAAGATAGCGATCACCACATGCCTACCAGCGGTCACTTCAGCGACCATATCCTCAGTACCCAGTTTCCCTCTTTGCGCCCCATCGACAAACATCAAGGTACCCTGCAGACAACTTAATGCAATCCTACCCATGCTGCGCTCATTATCCCCTCGGGCGAAGCCCAAAAGTTTGCTTGCGGCGTGATGAGCAGCTAGCTCTGCCTTCTCTTTCTCAGTCAAGCGTTTGGGCTTTGGTTTAGGCTTGGGGACCATAGTGGGAGGCTTTTGTACGGGGGCAGGTTGTTTAGCGACCTTGACTACCTTAGGCCCTCCTACTGTCCCAGCTGGCACGGCTGCACTAGCCGGCAACACTACTTTAGTGGGTTGCGCCACAGCTTTAATATCTTGTCCTGAATCACGCAATGCAGACTTAAAGCTGAATGCCAGCAACAATACCAATGGAACACCTAGAGCAGCGACATAATAAGGGCGTCTAGTCGGATCAATATGCTGGTAGGCATCGGCCAACGCGACTATCCATCCCTCGACTTTTTTCATCCACTTCGCCCAAACGTGCTCCATCGGCGTAATCAACCATGCCAACTTTGGAGGTTCGAGATCCGCACTATCTTGAACAACAATGGGTCTGGTGGTCTTATCACCGGGATAACCGATGGCATACACCTCGTGCTCGCGCACATGTTTGTCGGTACGCGAACCTTGGTAGTGGAACATACCCGCGTATTGCGGAGAGAGGCGCGAAACTGCATCAAAGTATGAACGCGATACTAAAATCTGGCTGGCATCGGCAAACCCCATCACGCGCTGCGCGACGTTGATACCGTCACCCACGATATTAGGTTGGCCATTGATGTCACGAATCAATCGGACTGGGCCCAGATTGACACCCATACGTACCAATAACGGAGGTTCGATGTTCGGGTCTTCGTGCAGCATGCTGGAACGCATACTCAGCGCAGCTTTGAGTGCGTCTTCCACGTCACCCATGAAGTTGATTGCGGCACCATCACCTGTATCTAGGATGATACGGTCTGACAAGGGTACGTCACGAATCGCAGCTGACAAATAGCTGTTAAAACGCTCTTTTAATGAGATTTGACCTGTGACAGAACGCTTGGAATATCCAACGATATCCAAGAAAAACACGCTGCACATGATCGTTTTGTTGCTAGGTTGTTCCATTTAGGTTTCCAAAAACCGGACGCGCTCTAACTAGCCCTGTGACATCTTATTATTTTGCAGACTAACCCCATCGGGCGGATTTTAGTGGTACTCAACGTTTAACACCAGTTTTACTTTTTGCTCTACCCGTTTGTCCATATTTTGTAGTGGTTCTTGCTTTCGGTGCAGGTCTTTTGGGAGCAACTGTTTTGACCTTAGCTTGAGCTAAATCGGCAGTATCTTCCTCTAACACAGGCTCTTCTACTACCGGTTCGCCAGTCAGTCCGACCCACTCCAGCACCTGCGCAACTTCACCGTCACCCAGTTCAGCAGTCATCCCTCTTTTCAAACGAGGAGGCAGATTGACTAAACCGAAGCGAACTCGTATCAAACGGCTGACCGTCAGACCTAATGCTTCAAATGTACGTCTCACGATACGGTTACGCCCTTCCTTGAGCATCACGCGATACCAGTGGTTGTAACCTTCCCCACCTTCATCCAGTAGTTTATCGAAGATGACTCGACCATCCTCAAGATCTATACCTACGCCCAACATCTGCTCCATCTGCGCTTCGCTCATCTTGCCTTGCACGCGCACGGCATATTCACGCTCTACTTCAAAACGCGGGTGCATCAGACGATTGGCTAATTCACCTGATGTGGTGAAGATCAATAGGCCGCTGGTATTAAAATCCAAACGTCCTATGGCAGTCCATTTTTGGCCACGCAATTTAGGCAGCTTGTCGAATACAGTGGTGCGTTTTTCTGGGTCATCTCGACTGACGATCTCGCCTTCCTGCTTGTGATATAGCAGGATACGCACATCGTGCTCACGCTCGCCAACACGTATCGTGCGACGGCTAGTGCGTATCAAATCACCTTCCACCACGCGCATACCCAAGGTTGCAGGTTCGCCATTGACGCTAACCGCGCCCCCCGCGATCCATTCTTCCATGGTTCGACGCGAGCCGAAGCCTGCTTGGGCCAACACTTTTTGTAATTTCTCACCGCGCTCGATTACTTCGACCAACGGTTCTTGTTCTATCTTTTTCTTCATATGGCCATCTCACGTCTTTCCATCACGGCCTGCGCCAAAGTTCCCGCGTCCACCTGCTCCAACTCGCCGCCCACTGGCAGCCCTCTTGCGATACGCGACACCCTTATACCCTGAGCCTGTAGCAAAGTGGCCAGATAATGCGCAGTGGCATCTCCTTCCACAGTGAAATTAGTCGCCAATATCACTTCACAAGGATGCTCCTGCACACGCTTTTGCAAACGCTCCAGATGCAACTCCTTGGCTCCTATCCCATCCAGTGGGGACAATCTGCCCATCAATACATAGTATTTACCGCGATAGCACTGGGTCTGCTCCATCATCAGCAAATCGGCAGGCATCTCCACCACGCACAACATGCTGTCATCACGCTGCTCCGAGGCACATAACTCACATATCTCATATTCCGAGAAGTTATTACATTGTTCACAATGCAATATATGGCTGGTCGCCAACTCCAGCGACTTAGCCAAGTGCAGTGCGCCCGCACGGTCGCGTTGCAACAAATGATAAGCCATACGCTGCGCGGACTTCGGCCCTACACCGGGCAAACAGCGCAGCGCAGCAATCAACTCCTCAAGATGCGAGGGAGGTCTCACCGATCTCAGAACGGCAGCTTCATACCGGGTGGCAAACCGGCAGAAAAACCACTCATACGCTGTTCCGTAGTCGCAGCAGCTTTCTTCATCGCGTCATTCATCGCTAGTACCAACAAGTCTTCCAGCATCTCTTTGTCGTCGCCCAACACACTGTCATCCAAGGTGACGCGGCGCACTTCATGCGCACAAGTCATCAATACCTTGACCATACCGGAAGCTGCCTGACCTTCCACTTCGACCGTCGCCAGTTCCAGCTTGGCCTTCTCCATGTTCTGCTGCATCATCTGGGCTTGTTTCATCAAGCCGCCTAATCCACCCTTCATCATCTTCTTGCTCTCCTAAAAAACTATATCGGTCGTATCGAATCTGGTATCACACGTGCTTCCAACTCGGCCTGCGCAGCCAGCACAAAGCCGTCTGCTGCAATCGCCTCATTCGCTTGCTCTTGCTTGTCCTGCTTGACTTGTTGAGCGACCACCGCAGGCGTAGCGACACTCGCCTTGCCCAGCACCACCTGCAATTTGACCGGCTGCGCAAAATACTCGCTCAACACACTCTGTAGTCGCTCGAAAGCCACCTTGTTGCTTTGCAGGCTCTTATGCTCAGGTGACAGAGACAAAGTCATTACACCATCAGCATAGTTATCCAACACACTATTCTTGGCCAATTCTCCGGCCAAACCTTGTACTTTCAATTGCGACAACAAAGTCATCCAATCTGGAAGCGGCGCGCCCACAGCAAAACGTGCCGGCGCTTGCTGCACGACAGGCTGCACCACTGCCGCCTTTACTGGCTCAACTACTGTTACCTGCGCGACACTCTGCGCGCGCGGTGCTGGCGCACCAGGTTTACTGACAGATGTCACGGATGTTTTGTTCTCGGGCACAGTGGCGCGTACGCCACCTTTCGCCGGCGCAAAGGCCAGCATGCGCAACAAGGTCATGGTGAATCCCGCGTATTCGTCAGGCGCAAGATCAATCTCATCGCGACCATGGATGGCGATCTGGTAGTACAGCTGCACTTCTTCTGCAGCAAACGCCCCTGCCAACTCCATCAATGCGGCACGTTGCGGCTCATCTTCTGCAATGGCCTGCGGCACTGTCTGCGCCAGCGCGATGCGATGCAACAGGCTGGCCAATTCCTGCAACGCCACATCGAAAGCGATACTGCGACTAGCCATATTGTCAGCGATACCCAGCAGACGCACACCATCGTGTTGCTGCACGGCCTCTAGCAATTCAAATAGATAACTCTGATCGATCGCGCCCAGCATATTTCGCACGACCTCTTCGGCAACACTCCCTGCCGAAAAAGCGATGGCCTGATCCATCAGACTCAGCGCGTCGCGCATGCTGCCCGATGCCGCGCGCGCCACTAAATTAACTGCCGCAACCTCATAGGCAATCTGCTCTTGACCCAAGACATATTGCAGATGTTCGCTGATCAATACTGGTGGGAGTTGTTTGAGATTGAATTGCAAACAACGCGACAACACCGTAACGGGAATCTTCTGCGGATCAGTGGTGGCTAAGATGAACTTCACATGCGCGGGCGGCTCTTCCAAGGTCTTCAACATCGCGTTGAAAGCCGACTTGGACAGCATATGTACCTCGTCGATGATATACACCTTGAAGCGCGCGCTGGTTGGCGCATACAGCGCACTCTCCAACAACTCGCGCATGCTATCGACTTGAGTATTCGAAGCCGCATCCAACTCAATAAGGTCAACAAAACGCCCACTATCGATCTCTTTACAGGCACTACACTCACCACACGGTGTAGCAGTGATACCAGTCAGACAATTCAGGGATTTAGCAAAGATACGGGCGATGGTGGTCTTGCCGACGCCGCGCGTACCGGTGAATAGATAGGCATGATGCAGACGATTCTGTGACAGCGCATTGCTCAAGGCTTGCACGACGTGCTCCTGCCCTGCCAACTGGGCAAAGTTCTTGGGCCGCCATTTACGCGCTAATACGGTAGTTGCTGACAATTGGAATCCTATAAATCCGTCTTTCGGGCGCATCGCTGTGTTGCACGATACTCGCTTACTCGTCTATCAATATGACCTGTCGCTGTGCATCGCACGGCATCCTTAAGCGACGAATTTCTAGTGATTTCCATGAGGACTTCCTGTAGTTGAAACTGAACGATACATCATCGTGCAAACTCCATCACATCACTGTGATTCACAACGTGCGCACCAGCGCAGCCGTTGCTTAAAAGGAGGCGAGCCTTACCCCCGGCACTTACAATAAATAGCTGTGGCTGCTTCCTTCCGGACCTGACCAGGTTCACTACCTTGCAATGCGGGGAGACCCGCCAATTCATTATCAGTTTGTTCAAAACTACTGCGCTCGGCATAACGGCGTTGCCCGAAACTTCAAAATCCTCATGTGCTCGAGCACATTCCGGTTCCTCATTTTCGCGCGCCTAGTTCTGCCATCGCTCGATACGCTTTTAACACACTGCTACACCAACCTACTGCGCGCCACGATAGCTGCGTTGCTCAATCACTCGAAATCCGGGGGCGCAAAGCGCCAAGCACAAGCACATTCCGGTTTCTCGCATCATTCGCGCCTTGCTCTCCTGTCGCTCGCTACGGTTGGTAACTCTTAAATACCCGCGCAAACCAATCTTCGCGCTTAGTAAATCTTTAAAACTAAACCTGCTTCACCGGGATCATCCCGATGCGTTGTTTCCATTCCGCCGGACCGATGTCGTGTACCGAACGCCCTTGCGTATCGACCGCGACGGTGACAGGCATATCTTGCACTTCGAATTCGTAAATTGCTTCCATCCTTAGGTCAGCAAATGCCAATACCTTGGCACTGCGTATCGCTTTGGAGACCAGATACGCTGCTCCACCAACCGCTATCAGATAGACTGCACCGTGATTTTTGATCGACTGTATCGTACCCGCGCCGCGCTCCGCTTTACCTACCATGCCCATCAGACCAGTCTGCGCCAACATGGCTTCGGTATATCTATCCATACGTGTCGCAGTGGTTGGGCCTGCTGGGCCGACCGCTTCATCACGCACGGGGTCAACCGGGCCGACATAATAAATGAAGCGGCCAGTAAAATCCACGCCATCGGGCAATTTCTCACCACGCGCTAACATTTCCGTGATGCGTTTGTGCGCCGCGTCCCGCCCAGTCAACAACTTACCGGATAACAACACCGTTTCACCCGGACGCCATTGCGCGATCTGCTCACGCGTCACGGTATCCAAGTCGACACGGCGCGCATTCTCGGCCGCATGCCAGTGAACATCGGGATAATCCGACAACGAGGGTGGAGTGAACTGGGCCACACCGCTGCCATCCAGATGAAAATCGACATGGCGGGTCGCCGCGCAGTTAGGGATGATGGCGATAGGTTTAGAGGCAGCATGGGTAGGGTAATCTAGAATTTTCACATCCATCACCGTGGTCAGACCGCCCAAACCCTGCGCGCCTATACCGAGTGCGTTTACTTTGTCGTACAACTCGATGCGCAACTCCTCGATACGATTCTTCGCGCCGCGTGCCTTCAGTTCTTGCATGTCCATAGGCTCCATCAAGGCTTCCTTGGCTAGCAGCACCGCCTTCTCCGCCGTACCGCCTATACCTATGCCCAGCATGCCGGGCGGACACCAGCCCGCCCCCATCTCCGGTACACGCTGCAACACCCACTCCACAATATCGTCGCCGGGATTGAGCATCTCCATCACTGCCTTGTTCTCCGAACCGCCGCCTTTAGCCGCGATGCGCACCTCGACTTGGTCGCCCTTGACCAACTCAACATGCACCACCGCCGGCGTATTGTCGCCAGTGTTCTTACGTTTCCCAGCAGGATCAGCGACGATGGACGCACGCAGCACATTGTCCGGTTGCAGATAAGCTTTGCGCACGCCCGCGTTGACCATCTCCACCACATCCATATCCGCTTCCCAGCGCACCTCCATGCCAACCCGCACGAAGGCCACCACGATGCCGGTGTCCTGACAGATAGGTCGGTGACCTTCCGCGCACATGCGCGAATTGGTCAGTATCTGCGCCATCGCATCCTTGGCTGCGGGCGACTCTTCCTTGGCATAGGCATGCGCCAAAGCCTTGATGAAATCGGTAGGGTGGTAATAGGAGATGAACTGCAGTGCGTCCGCGACGCTATCGATGAAATCCTGCTGACGTATCGTGCTCATGTCTGTTTTCCTGTGTCTAGAATCCAAGCCGTTAATGTAACGTTATTCGCCGTGCGCGGCACTACTCTCTTAACAAGACCAGAGGTGCGACCGTCAGCAATTCACGTGTCGCCAACCAACCCGCGACCGTCACTACTGCCACACCGCCTGCTATGCCTATCAACCAGATGCTGGGATCAGGTAGATACGGTATCTCAAATACAAAGTGTGCCAGCACCCAGCCCAAAGACTCGGCACCCGCCGCCGCGAACAAACCGCTCATCGCCCCCAGCACGGCGAACTCGGCCAGATGCATGCGGCGCAGATAATGACTGTCAGCGCCCAAAGTGCGCAGTATGGCTGCCTCATGCCGGCGCGCATCTTGAGTCGCCAGCAGCGCCGCATACAGCACCACTAATCCGCACAATAAGGTGAATAGAAACACCGCGCTGACCGTCTGGGCGATACGCGCCATGATGTCGCGCACTTGCGCGATGACCGCGCCGGTGTCTATCAGCAAGATATTAGGAAAGGCGCGCGCCAACTCATCGCCTAAGCGCGCCCTATCCGCAGGCAGATAAAAGCTGCTGAGATAACTGGCGCTCTGCTCTTTGAGCACATCCGGCGTGGTGATAACGAAGAAATTCACTTTCATGGAATCCCACTGCACCTTGCGCAGACTGGTAACGCGTGCGGTGAAACGACTCCCCGCCACATCATAGGTAAGCGTATCGCCCAGATGGATGCCCAAGGTCTTGGCAATTCCCTCTTCCACCGACAACTCGCCTGCGGCACCGGCGTTCCACCACTTGCCGCTCACCAGCTCGTTCCATGATGGCATCTGCTCCATATAGGACAGATTGAATTCGCGCTCTACCAGCCCACGGGCACGTGGATCGGGATAGTCGTCAGGACTGATGACATGATTGCCGATCTCCACCAGACGCCCGCGCACCATGGGTTGCAATTCGGGAGCGGGTAGGTTGTTACTCCTAAAGAAATCTAACACCGGCTGATATTGATCGACCTGAACGTTGACCAAAAATCGGTTGGGCGTATCCGGTGGCAACTTCCCCTGCCAACTCGCCATCAGATCAGCACGTACCAAGGTCAGCACCAACAAAGCCATGCCGCCCAGACTGAGCGCCACGATCTGCACGGCAGAGCTGCGTCCTTGTCGCGCCAGATTGGTAAAGGCATGCCGCCAATGTGCCGCAATGCCTTGGGTATATCTCACCGAGACCAGTAGCAAAGCCCAAGCAGCGGCGGCAAACAGCAACATGCCAAACAACACACCCGCCAACACTGACATCCCCAACTTCAACGAACCCGAGTGCCAGACGAACAAGGCGGACAACACCAGTATCGCGAAGCCGTAGACCAACCATGCGCTAGCCTGCGGCGCACCCAACTCACGACGCAGTACGCGCAACGGCGACACCTTACGCAATTGCAGCAGCGGCAAAAAAGCAAAGCCCAGCAACAGGGCGTAACCGCTCAGAGCGGCATTCAGCAAGGGCGCGATGCTAGGTTGCGGCAGACTCGCCTCGTGTAGCGCCGCCACACTGGCGATCAATAGTGCCTGCGTCACATAGCCCAATACGCATCCAGCAACGATGGCCAACAAGCCCAAGACGATGAACTGATAAAGGAACAGCCACAGCAGTTGCGACTGCTGCGCCCCCATACAGCGCATCACAGCACAAGCATCCAGATGCCGATCGACAAAGCGGCGCGCCGCCAAAGCCATAGCCGCCCCAGCCAATATCGCGGCAGTCAGCGCAGCCAAGCCCAAGAAATGTTCAGCACGCTCCAGTGCCGTGCGTATCTCAGGGCGGGCATCGCGCACATCTTCCAGCTTTTCATTGCCTGTGAGCTGGGCTTCCAAGACCTTACGTAGTTCAACTATCTGCTGGGCATCACCGGCATACATCTGGCGAAAACTGACACGACTGCCCTCTTGCATCAGACCTGTCGCCGCTAGGTCTGCATCGTTCATCAATACACGCGGCGCGAAACTGGAAAAGCCCATGGAAATATCTATGTCCTTCACGATGCGCGCCGCCACGATGAAACTACTCGCACCGATTTCTACTGTATCTCCCAGCTTGATATTGAGTCGGCGCAACAGACGTTCATCTGCCCAGACTGTACCGAGAGTAATAACATTCCCGCCCTCTTGCAGGGGGCGGGCTAGGGTGGGGGTAGAAGCATTACCATCCTGCTGCTCTACCCCCATCCCACCCTTCCCCCTGCAAGGGGGAAGGTGCTGGTTCGATTCAAATGCACAGCTAGTCTCAATCACGATCTTGCCGCGCAAGGGATAGCCTGCTTCGACCGCCAGTATCTCGCTTAGCACCACCTGCTCGCCGTGTATCACCATGCTGGGAAAGGTATGACTCTGTATCGCTTGCAAGCCCTGTGCTTTAGCTGACGCTAAATAGTCCGGTGAAAACGGCCGCGTGGAAGTGAGACGCAGATCAGCGCCAATCAGACTCTGCGCCTGCTGCTGCAAAGCCTGCCGCACGCGGTCAGCAAACAGACCGACCGTAGACAAACTGCCTACCGCCAACACCAATGCCAGCAACAGCACGCGCCACTCCCCGGCTCGCCAGTCGCGGCGCAGAAGAGTGAGGGAAAGGCGGAGGAGATTCATTCTATTTGAGGAGAAATCGTGATCAGTCCTGAAGCTTCATTTGAATCGTGATCTTAGCCCAATTTAATGATCTGGTTCAGGCGTTCACAAACCTGCGCGAACAGTTCATCGGGCAAGGTTTTCAAAGGATGCGCTTTGGCTTTACGCAAACGCCAATCAAAAGATTTGGGTTGATGGCAAAGCACGTAACTCGTTTGCCCCGCTTTCTTCCCCGATGCGCGACCCACAGCAACGGCAAACGGGTTGTCCGAGTTATATTCGACTGTGGTCATCGGCAAACCGATGACCAGCGAAGTCTTTTCGTTGAAGAGTCGGGGAGATAGAACCAAGAATGGGTGGACGTCACGCATTTCCCGTCCCGCCTGCGGATTGCAATCAATCCAGATGATCTCCTGCCGATCCGGCACCCAGCGTTGCTTGACCAATTTCTTGGTCAAGGCTACCAACGCTCAGCTCCCAGAATTTGCGTTGTAACCATCTGCTCGCCGCCGTGCCGCTTGACATCATAAGCTGCAACACGCTGCTCCAAAGTCAGGCAAGCATCTTCAAGCGGCCTAATGACAACCTGATCGCCCTCGACCGAAACACGCACACGTTGATCAACATGCAAATGGGCTGCTCTTGCCACTGCTGCCGGTAAACGCACACCCAGACTATTACCCCACTGCTTGATATCGAGCACAGCCTCAGACATGATTCGCTCCTTTTAAAAATGTATAAACATCAGTCTATACATCATGAGGAGGAGCGTCAAATAATGTCTGGGAATCAAATGCGATGCGGCCTCCTAGGACTAGTTCGTGGCCAGATCGTGTAGGGTGCTATAAACGTAGTGCATTGCACCGGATGTTCCATTCGGCGCAATAATGATTGCGCCCTACGCGGGCTAAAGCCAACAACATTACGCGACTCTCTCCCGACATGCCAGTCGCGGCCCAGGTGATTGAGAGAGAGGCGGAGGAGGTTCATTTTCTATTCACGGGAAAATCTTGGTCTGTCACAGATTAATTACAAAGATGGAGTAAGCGGAAGAAGGATGCTGATTAAGCAATATGCTTCACGCATTATCAATTCATGGTCTTGTTCAATATAAAAATTCACATGAGTTGAATCTTTAACGTCGTATATTTGAAATCCTAAATATTCATTTCTATAAAGGCTGCACCTTAACTCATCTAAATCTTTGCCTGTGTTCACAGAGAACAAGTCCGTTGGTGTGTATCCAGGTTTTGGACAAAATAATTGCTCTCCCAATATTGATAGTGAAATGGCATTCATTACTTGAAGGCCATCAGAATCTTCTGGTTTGGGGCTATCTATTGATCTGTGTGCCGTATGTTTATTTCTGAAGACAATTAACTTGCTAAGTGTCGGCAGTGTTTCTTCCGGGAAGGAACAGCATTTTTTTACCAAGTCTGATTTTGAAAAAGACCAAAATTGTCCAAGCCTGTTCAGATATGCAACGGCCTCATGACGCAGTGCCCCCGCTGTTTGTATTGTTGGTACTGTCGTATAGCAACTCTCGATGAGGCTCATAAAACGAGCATGGTGATAAGTTAACCCCTGCATCATCTCAATAGCGCCATAGATATTGACGAATGAGTGTTTCAGCATGGGCAGGTTTCGACTTCTGGCTATATGACTGGCAGCACGTTCCGACAATGAATGTATTTCATCGAGAGCAATCCCTTCGTAAGGGTCTTTAAAATTAAAGTTGTCGATGTTTTTCCAGCTCATGGATGTTTACTTTAAATCCTTTGTGGAAGCAGAGCTAAGAAATCTGCTCTTAGCCGATAACTCAACTCGCCAAACCCAACCGGGTAATGCTTCCAGCCGAGCTTTGCGCTCCGAAGTCATCTTGCTTTTTGCTGCTCGCTGATGACTTACCCATTTACCGACGGGGTAACCATCCTCTGTTTTATATAGCGTAGGAAGTAAGCAATGCCCCTCTCGATCTGAGAATTCCTTGAGATGCAAGAATCCTTCTTCCCACTTGTCAGATAGTACATCCCATTTCCAACCAGGCAATAACTCCAACCGTGCTTTACGCTCCGAAGGCATTTTGCTTTTTGCTGCTCGCTGGTGACTTACCCATTTACCGACTTGGAATCCATTTGCCGTCTTATATCGTGCAGGAAGCAAGCAATGCCCCTCACGTTCTGCGAATTCCTTGAGATATTGAAATCCCTCTTCCCACCTATCAGACACCGTACCCCAGCTCCAACCGGGCAAGGCTTCCAGTTGAGCTTTGCGCTCCAGTGACAAACCATCCTTTTTTGCTCGTTGAGTACTTACCCAGTTTCCAACTCGATACCCATCTGCCGTTTTGTAATGCGGATGAACCTTGGCGTGCCCCTCTCTATCTGCGAATTCCTTGAGGTGGCGAAATCCTTCTTCCCACATATCTGACAATAGGTCCCAACTCCAACCGGGTAATTTTTCCAGTCGTGCTTTACGCTCCATTGACGTGCTGTCTTTTGCTGCCCGTTGCTTACTTACCCAGTAACCGACTGGGTAACCATCTTCTGTTTTATATAGCGCAGGAAATAAGCAATGCCCCTCTCGATCTGAGAATTCCTTGAGATGAAAGAATCCTTCTTCCCACTTGTCAGATAGTACATCCCATTTCCAACCAGGCAATAACTCCAACCGTGCTTTACGCTCCGAAGGCATCTTGCATTTTGCTGCTCGCTGGTGACTTACCCATTTACCTACTGGGTATCCATCTGCCGTCTTATATCGCGCTGGGAGCAAACAATGCCCCTCGCGACTAGCAAAATCCTTGAGATAGCGAAATCCTTCTTCCCACTGCGCCGAAATCGCATCCCAAGTCCAAGCAGGTAACGCTTCCAGCCGGACTTTGCGCTCCGGTGACATGTTGTTTTTTGCAGCACGTTGGCTTGCCACCCAGTTGCCGACTTGATATCCACCTGTAGTTTTGTATCGGTTAGGTACTATGCAATGTCCCGTCATTTCCGCAAACTCTTCCAACAACCCAAACCAGAAGTTCCATGATGCCGTGACTTTCTCCACCAGATAGGTGCGCAGTGCACTGCTGAAATTCGCATCCACCGTGGCAGGCAGGTCAATTGTGATCTTGTTGAGGTCTCTTACGTTGAAAGCCGAACCCGACTTTCTGCCCATCTCTGTTCTGATCTGATCCAACTCGCCGGACAGCACATCGTCGTGCGCCTTCAACGCATCCAGCACTTCCCAGATGGGCTTAAAGTTGCTCGCCTCTATCGTGCTTGCCGCATCTTCGCCAGCCTTGATGAACACAGGCAACACGATCGTGCCTGCCTTCTTGTCCGGACTCAGGCGTATGGCACGACCCACGGCCTGGATGATGTCCACTTGGCTGCTGCGCGGATCTATGAACGCCACGCCATCCAGCGAGGGCACGTCCACGCCTTCGGACAAACAACGCGCATTGCTCAGCACTCCTCTTTCGTCTGCGCCCAGTGCTTTAAGTTGATCGAGTTTGATCTTGCGTTTGTTGGTGGGCATGTTGCCGCTAACGAAGTCGGTGCGCAGGGTTCCGCTGGGGCGGTGTTCGTCGCCGATCCACTGCATCGTGTTTTGCATGTCTGTGGTGAAGTCTTCCGCCCGTTTGACGCGGCTATGGAAGCTGATGATGCGCTTGAGGTCGTAGTCCTTGATGGCTTTGAGCAGGCCGATCTGCGCGGCGAGAGATTCGCTGTCGGTTTCTCGGGTAGGGCTTTGCTGACCTTTCTGATTATCAAAAGCACCCTCACCCACACCCTCTCCCAGAGGGAGAGGAATCGATTGCCCTTTCCCCCTCTGGGGGAAAGTTGGATAGAGGGCATGGGGCGAAAGGCTGACCAGTTCGCGGTTTTCTATCCACTGCGCGATGGTGGGGTCATCCACACCGATGATGACGACGCGATAATCGGTGAGCAGTTTGCGTTCTATCGCTTTGCCGAAAGGTAAGGCGTACAGCACTTCACCAAATTTTTCTGCATCGTCCATACCGACGACTTCAACGCCGCGTTCTTCGGCCGCTTTATGCACGGTGCTGGAATAGGTGCGCGGAGTGGCGGTGGCAAATAGCCGCTTGGCACTGCGTATCTGTTCGTTGTCGAGGATGGCAGTGAAGCCGCTGCCGACCTTGCCCGCGCAACGGTGGGCTTCGTCCGCCACGACCAGATCGAAGGCGGGAATGGTTGCATCTGCTTGGGCGGCGGCGATGACGTTGGAAGATTGGTAAGTGGAGAACACCACGCGGTTGCCTGCGGCGCTGAGAAAACGTTTTACTTCGTTGGCATCCGATGTGACAGGGAAGGCCAAGTCGGCCACGCTGTGGATAGCTTCGTCGCTGCCCTTGCTGCCGACGGTTTGATCCGAGCAGACGCACAGCACTTCAAACGGGGTGGCGGCGGCGAAAGTCCATTCGCGCAGGGTCTGCGCCAACAGGCCGAGTGAGGGTAGCAATACCAAAGTGCGGGTTGCGCCGATGGATTCAGCCGTGTTTGTCCCAGAATCCGTTCGCATTGAGCCTGTCGAAATGTGAGTGGATTCTTGTGCTTCGACATGCTCAGCACGAACGGCTGTTAAGTTCGACGCTTGCTGGGTCACCAATCTTTCTTTGATCCAAAGCGTGGTGTAGGTCTTGCCTGTGCCGCACGCCATGATGAGCTGGCCTCGGTCGGCAGTTTTAAGTGCGTCTACTACTGCTTCAATGGCCTCTAGCTGGTGTTCTTTGGGTGTGGGTCGGGGTTTCCGTTTTGCTTGGGACAGTGCGGCGAAGTTGGCGGGATAGTTGAGCGCGGATTTCTCGAAGTCGGACAGCAGGAAACGGATGACGGGTTTGTCTTGCGCATCGCAAACTTGTTTGGCATTCGCGCCTATGCCGTCAGTGGTGGCGATCAAGAGACGATGCTGGATGAGTGGACGGTTCGATTCACTAAGGAATTTATCAACATCGTGTTTAGTGATGTCGTAGTCGGGCGAATAGCACTTGACTTGCACTGCCCAGTGCTCGCCGTTCTTGTGGCGGAACACTAGATCGATACCGCAGTCCGCACCCCAGCGTTGCGGCCATTCTTCCCACAGCCAGACTTGATCGACTTGGGTGGACCACTCAGGATCGGCCTTGAGAAACCACTTTACGAAATGCTCGAACTGCTTGCCGCGCTTGGCAGAATCTACATCTAGACTTTGGTAGAAAGTTGAAAACTCATTGCTCATTAGGAAATTAGTCCTTCAAATTTCGTTTACAACCCGCTCAGCACTTTGATATGCGCGGCAACGCTACGACCCAGCGCGTGCAGTTCATAGCCACCTTCAAGCGCCGAGACGATGCGGCGCTGTGCGTATTGTGCGGCGATGCGTTTTGCTTCAGCGGTAACCCAGGCGTAGTCCGCCTCGACCAAGCCCATCATGGCCATATCGTCATCTCGATGCGCATCGAAGCCGGCGGATATAAATACCATCTCAGGTTGGAATCTTTCTAGGGCAGGTAACCAATGCTCAGTGACTGCGGCGCGGAACTCGGCTCCTGTGGTACCGGCTTTGAGTGGCACATTGATGATGTGTTCGTTACCACTATCTGCACCGCTGTTCGGATAAAAGGGATGTTGGAAGGTGGAGCACAACATCACGCGCTCGTCCGCATGGAATATATGCTCAGTACCATTACCGTGATGGACATCGAAATCAAGGATAGCGACGCGCCGTAAGCCGTGATGATCCAAGGCGTGCGTGGCTGCCACCGCGATGTTGTTGAAGATGCAGAAGCCCATCGCTTGGGCACGTTCAGCGTGATGGCCAGGCGGACGGATATTGCAGAAAGCGTTCTCCACTTTGCCCGCCATCACCAAATCTACCGCCATCACGCCCGCCCCCGCAGCGCGTAAAGCGGCCTGATAGCTATAGGGATTGAGTGCGGTATCACCATCAATATGCACGATTCCGTGCGTTGGTGTGCTGCTTGCCACATGATCGATATGGTGTGCATCGTGCACGCGTAACAACTGTTCGCGCGTGGCTTCCGGTGCATCGTGATGCTGTAGATAGTCCATCAGACCGGAGGCGATCAACTGGTCTTCGATAGCGGGGATGCGTGCCGGACACTCGGGGTGATGTATCCCCATATCATGTTTCTGGCACAGTGGATGGCTGATATATGCGGTCTGCAAGTCATACTCCGTCAATGTTTAGCAAGGATACGGTGCTATGATAACCAGCTTATCAATACGGCTAATATAATTCTCATGGGCAAGCATTACCTGAACACCCTTTTCGCACCCAAATCCGTCGCAGTTTTTGGCGCTAGCGACCGCGTCGATGCAGTTGGGCAGATTGTTTTCAAGAACATGTTGGAGTGCGGTTTCAAAGGAAAGCTCTACCCCATCAACGCCAAGAGTGCCGAAGTACAAGGCCAAAAAGCCTACGCTTCCATCAGCGATATCGATGCGCCCGTGGAACTGGTCGTCATCGCCACCCCGCCTAAGTCGGTGCCCGGCATCATAGAAGAATGCGGCCTACACGGCGTGAAGGCAGCCGTCATCATCACTGCCGGTTTCGGCGAAGCCGGTGCAGAAGGTGTAGCGCTGGAAAAAGAATTGATTGCAGCCGCACACCGCTACAACATCCGCCTCATCGGCCCTAATTGTCTGGGCATCATGCGCCCCTCCATAGGCTTGAATGCCACGTTTAATAAGGGCGGCGCGAACGCTGGCAACATCGCCTTCGTGTCCCAATCTGGCGCATTGTGCACCGCCATCTTGGACTGGGCGCAACACAACGACGTGGGCTTCTCTAGTGTCGTTTCGATGGGTTCCTCCACCGACGTGGACTTCGGCGAGATCCTTGACTATCTGGTGTCCGACCCAAAAACCCACAGCATCCTGATGTACATAGAGGGCATACGCAACTCGCGCAGCTTTATGAGCGCCTTGCGCGCGGCGGCACGCATCAAACCGGTGGTGCTGGTGAAAGTCGGTCGTCATGCCGCCGGTTCCAAGGCGGCGATGTCGCACACCGCTTCGCTGGTCGGTGCGGATGATGTGTTCGACGCGGCAGTAAGCCGCGCCGGTGCAGTACGCGTACAGACCATCACTCAATTATTTACCGCAGCTAAAGCTTTGTCGTGCGGCTTCCGTCCAGTAGGCGACCGTCTCGCCATCGTCACCAACGGCGGCGGTCCCGGCGTGATGGCGACCGACCGTGCCTCTGATCTAGGCCTGACCATGGCGACCTTGTCGGATAGCACCATCGAATACCTCAACCAATACCTGCCCGCCACCTGGCCACACGCCAATCCAGTGGACGTCATCGGTGATGCACAAGCCGACCGCTACCTCCATGCGGTAAAAGCCTGCTTGGAAGATGACAACGTCGACGGCGTACTCGCCATCCTCACGCCGCAGGCGATGACAAAACCGCTGGAATCGGCGCAGGTCATGATCGAACTTTCCAACAGCCACAGCAAACCACTGCTAACCTGTTGGATGGGTGATTCCCAAGTAGCCGAGGCACGTAAAGCCTTTGCTGCAGCACACAAACCATACTTCCGTACCCCCGAGCCTGCGGTAGAAGTGTTCGCCCATCTGTCCGCTTACTATCGAAACCAAAAGCTGCTGATGCAGATGCCCGGCCCGTTCTCACACCATATTGAACCGGACGTGGATAGTGCGCGACTCATCATAGAGGGCGCGATGCAAGAGCATCGCAAAGTGCTCACCGAAATGGAGTCCAAGGCTTTGCTGTCGGCCTTCCATATCCCAGTCGCCAAGACCATGGTGGCGCACTCGCCTAACGAGGCGCTGCTGATCGCACAACAGCTGGGCTTCCCAGTAGCGATGAAGATCAACTCGCACGACATCTCACACAAGAGTGATGTGGGTGGTGTGATGCTCAATCTGCGCAACGCTCAAGAAGTTCGCGCGGCCTATCAGCACATCGTGGACAACGTGCAACGTAACCAGCCTAGTGCGCGCATCGATGGCATCTCGATCGAGCCTATGATCGTCAAGTCGGGTGGCCGTGAATTGATGATAGGCGTGACCACCGATCCGGTGTTTGGCCCAGTGATCACTTTCGGTGCGGGCGGAACGACTGTCGAGATCATGGGTGACCGTGCAGTCGCCTTGCCACCACTGAACAATTTCCTCGTCAAAGATCTCATTAAAGGCACGCGTATTTCCAAGATGCTGGGCAAGTTCCGCAATATGGCTGCGGCTGATATGGACGCGCTGGAAGAAGTCCTGCTGCGCGTCTCCGAAATGGTATGCGAACTGCCGCTGATTAAAGAGATGGATATCAATCCGCTCATCTTGGATGAGAACGGTGCGCTGGCAGCGGATGCGCGCATCGTGGTGGAGTTCGTTCAACCCAGCGCTGACCGCTATTCACATATGGCGATCTATCCCTACCCGACCCAGTTGGTGAGCAGATGGCAACTTGCTGATGGCACCGACATCACCATCCGACCTATCCGCCCAGAAGATGCACAACTGGTGCAGAAGTTCGTCCACGATTTGTCAGACGAAACCAAGTATTTCCGCTTTATGAACAGCCTGCAGGAACTCACCGAGTCTATGTTGGTACGCTTCACCCAGATCGACTACAGCCGTGAGATGGCATTGGTAGCCGTGACCGAGGACAACGCCCAAGAAATCCAGTTAGGCGTCGCACGTTACGCCATCAATCCAGATGGCGAGACTTGCGAGTTCGCGCTGGTGGTCGCCGACAATATCACTGGCAAAGGCTTGGGCAATAAGCTCATGACTTCGATGATGGATGCTGCACGCGACAAAGGCTTGAAGGTCATCGAGGGTGAAGTGTTGAACAACAACCACAACATGCTCAAATTGATGAACCGTTTGGGCTTCACCATGCACGGTAGCGAAGATGATCCCGCCATCATGAAAGTCAGCAAGGTTCTGTAACGGTAGGGTTGGACAATAGTGGCAGGCGCGCTAAACTTCGGCCCTAAGGGACAAACGCGCTTGTCTGATTGGATATCACCTCATGAGTGACGACGAATACACACAGTACGAAAAAATCATCAAAGACGCTCTGGTGGAGGCGCGCGGTAAACGCCTGCCCGGTACGCGTGAAGAACAGATACAGATGTTGGAACAAAGATTAGAAACTGCCAGACTGACGCAGCAAGAAATTGCCGAAATTCAAAAACGTTTAAAGCAACTACGCGCACGCTGAACTCCAAACTAAGCGCTTAAACCATCACCCTGCCAGCTTCCAAGCGCATCTGCTTGTTACAGCGAGCGGCCAAGGCCTCGTCGTGCGTCACCAGTATCAAAGTCGTGCCCTGCGCACGATTCAAGTTCAGCATCAACTCTATAATCTGCGCACCGGTGGCGGCATCTAGGTTGCCGGTGGGTTCATCGGCGAACAGTATCTTGGGGCGAGTGACGAAGGCGCGCGCCAATGCCACACGTTGTTGTTCGCCGCCGGAGAGATGCTTGGGTAGATGATGGGCGCGTGCACTCAGACCCACTTGCTCTAATGCCTTAGTCGCACGCTCGCGTGCATCTTTCGCACCGACCAACTCTAGAGGCAGCATGACATTGTCCAGCGCGTTCAGCGCAGGCAACAACTGGAAGGACTGGAATACAAAGCCGGCCAACTCACCGCGCAAGCGCGCGCGACCATCCTCATCTAGAGCAAACAAATTAGTGCCTTGTAAAATCACACTACCGCTGCTGGGCACGTCCAATCCTGCCAACAGTCCCAACAAAGTAGACTTGCCCGAACCTGATGTGCCGACGATGGCCAGACTCTCGCCCGCTTCAACTTCAAAGCTGACATCATGCAAGATGGTTAGTGGCATATCTCCGCTTTGCACTTGCTTACCCAGTCCCGCTACCTGCACAATCGCTGCCATGAAATATCTATCCTTAACAAAATTATTGCTGAGTGCTTTGCTACTGCTAAGTCCACTCGCACATGCTGAGAAGACCATACTCGTATTCGGCGACAGTCTATCAGCGGGCTATGGAATCGCTCGCGAAGCTGCTTGGCCACAATTGTTACAGACTGAGCTACAACAAAAGCAAGCACATTACAGCGTGGTGAATGCCAGCATAGCTGGCGAAACGACCGCTGGCGGAGTGCGCCGCATTGCGGCAGCTTTAACACAACACAAGCCTGACATCGTGATCGTAGAGCTAGGGGGCAATGACGGTTTGCGTGGCAGTCCACTGACAGAGATGCGCAAAAATCTCAGCCTCATCATAGTAGCCGCGCTGCACAGCGGCGCAAAAGTGCTGTTAGTCGGAATGCGTCTGCCGCCCAATTACGGAAAAAGCTATGTGCAGCAATTTCAGGATAGCTACCCCAAACTGGCAAAGAAACATCGCGTGAGCTTGCTGCCATTCCTACTCGACGGCGTGGGCCCAACGCAATTCCAAGCCGACAATCTACATCCCGTTGCGGAAGCGCAGCCCCTGCTCTTGAATAATGTAATGCGTTCATTACAGCCACTACTCAAATAATCAGGCCACTCAACACGAACGCATCTGCTGACTAACGCAGTGACACACCGCTCATGGTAGAGAAACCGGGGAAGGCACTCGCCACGCCAGCACCGAAGCGTTTAGCCAGACGATCTGCAAAACCTTCCTTCACGGTAAAGTCGACGATGGTCTCGTTCTTGATCACATCACGCGCCACCGACTCTATACTGCCGTAACTATCGGCCAAGCCCATCTCCACACCCTTTTGGCCGTTCCACACCAAACCACTAAAAGTATCGGCTGTCTCTTTGAGACGCTTGCCGCGACCCTGCTTCACCACATCGATGAACTGCTGATGTATCTCGGCCAGCATCTGTTTGGCATATTCCTGCTGGGCAGGATTGGCTGGACTGAATGGATCGAGAAACCCTTTGTTGGCACCAGCCGTGACCAGCCTACGCTCGACACCAATCTTATCCATCACACCGGTGAAACCGAAACCATCCATACGCACGCCGATGGAGCCAATCAAACTGGCCTTGTCGACAAAGATCTTGTCCGCAGCCACTGCTACGTAATAACCACCCGATGCACAGATATCTTCCACCACAGCATACAAGGGGATGGCAGGATATTTGGCGCGCAAGCGGCGGATCTCATCATTGATCTGGCCAGCTTGTACTGGGCTACCACCTGGACTGTTGATGCGTAGAATCACTGCCTGTGTGCCACCGTCCTTGAACGCCGCTTGTAGGCTTGGAATAAGGTTGTCGGCACTCGCGGCACTGTCGGAGGAGATCACGCCCTGCATATCGACCAGCGCAGTGTGCTTGCCGCTGGTGAGTGAGGCTTCTTTGTTATCGAACCAACCCATGGTGATAAACAACACCAAGAATAGGAAAGCAAAGGTCAGTGTGCGGAAGAAGATATTCCAATGTCGCGCACGACGTTGTTCCTGCAAGGCAGACATGGCGAGCTTTTCCAATACGCCGCGTTCCCAGTTTTGATCTGACATGATGTTTTCCTATGTTATTCGTCTAAATTTCACTATCCGTTCGTGCTGAGCTTGTCGAAGCATGAACATAAAGCAGGTATGCCCCCTTCGACCGGCTCAGGGCGAACGGCAAATAACTAAGCATTGACCTTGAACCACGCCCGCAATTGCACGAAATCATCCAGCAATGCCAAAGGATTCAGCTCTTCCAATTGATGGGGTGGATGTGCGCCATGACCTAGTGCTACCGCATCGACCTTGGCGTTTTGAGCCAACAACAAATCATGCGTGGTGTCGCCTATCATCAAGGTGCGCTGTGCACTGACACCTAGTTCTTCCATCAGTTCAAACAACATAGTTGGATCTGGCTTAGAGCGAGTCTGTTCGGCGGTACGGGTGGCGTGGAAATATTGCTTCATATCCGTCGCAGTCAGAGCGCGATCCAAACCGTTGCGGTTCTTGCCCGTCGCCACGCCCAGCCAATAGCCTGCGGCATGCAACTCAGCGATGGTCTCGCGTGCGCCTTCGAACAACGGGATCGCACCATCCTGCGCCAGGAAATGATGACGGTAACGCGCCACCAACGGCTCATACATCTCTTCGGGCGCATCGGGCACGGCATGGCGCAGCGCCTGCTGCAAGCCCAAGCCGATCACATGGCGTGCGGCTTCGTCGCTAGGGACGGTCAGTGCCAAATCACGGCAAGCCATCTGTATAGAACCAGCGATCACCGCCGTGGAATCCATCACCGTGCCATCCCAATCGAACACGATCAGATCATATCGTTTACTCATCACTACACCTGCCAAAAAAAGAGGCGCGAGTCTATCACTTTGCCGTTACCGGCACTATGTCAGCGGCTGACATTCTTGGATTGACCCTAGGCCTACAAATCCGTACAGTCCGTACTGGTTTCTATCCTTGATGAGCTAGGAGTTCGACTTGAAAGACACGCTAAAACCCGGCATCCGGCATAGCTTCAGCATGCGCGTACCCGACAACAAGACCGTCCCAGCGCTCTATCCCGAGTCGCCCGAATTCCAACAGATGCCATCCGTGTTCGCCACCGGCTTTCTGGTGGGTTTTCTCGAGTGGGCTTGTATCGTCACACTCAACCCGCATCTGGATTGGCCCACCGAACAGTCGCTCGGCACCCATATAAATGTCAGCCATCTCGCCCCCACCCCACCCGGCATGATCGTCACCGCTAAGGTACAGATCGTTGCTGTCGAAGGTCGTCGTGTGACTTTTGAAGTGGAAGCCGATGACGGTGTGGACATGATCGCGCAAGGCACACACGAGCGCTTCATCATCGACCGCGACCGTTTCAACGAAAAGGTACGCAAAAAGGCCGAATCGGCCCCCATGCTGCAATAATCCGACGGCGCACCAGCGCGACTCGTATAATGCGCGACTTTGATTTTCTGTCCGCACTATGAGTCTGATTTACCTGCTTGATCTGAGCGCCGTCGCTGTCTGCGCCATCACCGCTACCCTAGAAGCCCACCGCCGCGAGTTAGACCTATTCGGCGTGTGGGTCATCGCCATCATCTCCGGCATAGGCGGCGGCACGGTACGCGACATCCTGCTGGGGCGCTTGCCGGTGTACTGGGTGCATGACCCCGTCTATGTAATGGTGGGCATCGTGGCCGGTACGCTGACCTTTTTCCTCGGCCGCCGACTCAGCCTACCCAAGAATTTCTTCCTCATCCCCGATGCCTTGGGCTTGGCGCTGTTCACCGTAATCGGCACCAGCGTCGCGCTCAAGTTAGGCACGCCTTGGCTGATCGCCAGCCTGATGGGCGTCATCACCGGCGTGTTCGGCGGCGTGATACGCGACATCCTGTGTAACGAAGTACCGCTCATCTTGCGCACCGACATCTATGCCACCGCTTCGCTGGCGGGTGCCCTGTTATTCATCGCATTGGAGTCACTCGGCATGACGCACAATGCATCTATGCTGCTGGCGATGAGCAGCATCGTCATCATCCGACTCGCTGCGATACGTTGGCATATCCACCTGCCGCGCCTAGGCGCCGAGGCTTGAACCACAAAGGACACCTATGACACACACGAAACAACAAGACTGGCTGCTCTATTGCCGCCCCGGCTTCGAACAAGATTGCGCACAAGAAGCCCTGCGTCAGGCCAAGCAACAGCGCCCCATCATAGGTGTAGAGCAAGCGCCCATCGCAGCAGACACCGGCTATGTACAGATCGCGCTGAACGCGCAATCCCTGAGCTACAAAGACCTGATCTTCGCGCGCCAATTGATACGCTTAGAGCACAGCATAGAAGCGCTGCCTGAACGCGACCGCCTCACTCCGCTGCTTGCTGCCATCGCCAAGCTGCCGCAGACCTTTGGTGCCTTATGGCTAGAAGTGGCCGACACCAACGACGGCAAAACCGTCTCTGCATTCACACGCCGCTTTCAGCCGCTGCTGGAAACCGCGCTACGTGAACAGGGCAAGTTGCAAGATGGTGTATCTGAAGATGGCACCCAGACTGAGAGTTACAAACTCAACCATCTGCCGCGCTTACATGTCTTCTTTCCAGACAAGTCATCCGCACTAATCGGCACCAGCGACCCCTACAACAGTTCTTCCTCGTTGATGGGCATACACAGACAGAACATGCCCGCCGAAGCGCCGAGCCGCTCCACACTCAAGCTGGCCGAGGCCATCGAAGTGTTTATGGATAAGGGTGAGCAATCGCGTTTGCTGCGCGCGGGCATGACGGCGATAGACCTAGGCGCGGCACCTGGCGGCTGGAGCTGGCAAATGGTGAAACGCGGCATACGCGTCGCCGCAGTGGACAACGGCCCGATGAAGGGCGTGTTGGCGAAACACCCGCTGGTGGAACATCTGCGTCAGGACGGTTTCAAGTTTGCACCGCGCAAAGCGGTGGATTGGTTGATTTGCGACATGGTGGAAAAACCCGCCAAGGTCGCCGATTTAATGGCCGCGTGGTTCGTCGCGGGCTGGTGCAAACACGCCATCTTCAATCTAAAGCTGCCGATGAAACAACATCTAAGCGCAGTGGACAGCGCACTGGGCGCGATACGCAAGAAGCTCGACGATGACGGTATCAACTACCGCATGAGCGCCAAGCAGCTTTATCACGACCGTGAAGAAATCACGGTATTTCTCACCAAGACCAAGGGCTGAGTTAGCAGCAGACATGAGTGACGAGAGTGTCCATCCCGCCGATGAAGTGATGTGCCAGTGCAGCGGCACCAAACGCGGTTATATACAAAGCTTGTACGAGCAAGGCATGGATGTGCAAGCGATCTCCCGTTGGACCGGCGCGCTCTCAGGTTGTGGTGGTTGCGAATGGGATATCGCAGATTTTCTTAAGGCGCTCGACCAACAGAAGGTTCAAGCTGATAGCCAAACAGACCGCGATAACTCAGCGGGATGAGTTAGAAGTGGCGATGCTACGATGCTAGACCCCAATGTTCCTTTGCCCGCGTGGGCAGATGATGCATGCCCACCCTACGCTTGCTTTTGAATAAAAATTCGCACAGTTTATTGAGGGGTAGCTGAGCCGGATTGTTGCAGCATGGGTGGAGTCCTGCGCCCTACCTAGTCAAAGATAGGTAGCACGTTGCTTAACCCATCCTGCAGGATGAAATTCAAACAACCAAGAAATTAATTCGAGTCTGACCCTTTAAGATCCTAAGTGCTAAGGCCAAAACATCAGGAGATGTCGAGGTCGTCATGCCCGTTAAATTTGCGTATGCAGCTTCGGCCAGTTGAGCTTGTTGAAACAGGTTTTGAATGGTGTTCATTTTGCACTCCTCTGAGAAGTATCGGTCGTTTTAACAAGAGCATCTACGAAGTAAAACAAGTTATTTCTATTTGCAATTCCATTCGGACAACTTTCAATGTTCAGCCAAAATTTCAAATAATCACGCCCCTTACCGCTTGTAAAATCAATCCAGCGAGCAGCGATTTCACCATTACGGGTGTCTATAAGTTGACTTTTCCATTGATAAAACGGCAAATATGGAATCAAATTCTTCTTTTCAGTTACCCAGCGAAATCGTTGATTCAACACCTGAGTATCCGTGTGATTTTCATCATCACCGACTGTTTGAATCAGAACCTTATTCGCCACTAACCCCTCCATATCTCTCGGATTCTCAGCCTTCCACTGGTCTAAGGTTTTATAGACCCAGAAGCCCGACTCCTTCGCACAGTAATATTGATGCACCGCCACCGTCGGTATCCAGTCCCAGAACACGGGCAGGTAGACGATCAAAAAACCGATGGCCGCACCGAGCCAACGCTTCTTGCCCGTCCATCCCTTTTTCTCGATGCCCCAGCGCCACCCACGCTTGGTCGCCCACACCAACAACGCCAAGTACAGTCCCATTACAATCAACACCACTAACCCAAACATTTAAGCCACCTTGCTTTCTGTTTGGTAGCGCGCATCGTTCACCGCATTGCATTCGCTTCGCCCAAACAAAACGGCGCACACCGCGCCGTTCGTCTTACTGCAATCTAGATTATCATCACCCGCTCCGCAATACAGGGTGTCCGCGCCGCCAGCGAGCAGAGGGCTCGGGGTGTCGATTATGTTCCATATAAAATATGGATCTTGGGTCCATTCAAATTGGATGGGATCCCAGTTTAAGTCTCCGTACAGGTTGTCATCACCTGCCCCGGCAATGAGTAAATCCTGTCCTTCGCCGCCCATCAGTACATCATTTGCCGTGCTGCCGATCAGTTGGTCATCGCCTGTTCCACCCGATAGCCAGTCACCACGTTGGGCGACGCCTGTGCCCGCTAGGTTGCCTGTGTCTATCGCGTCCGCTGCGCTGCTTTGTGCTTCGCCATAGAGGCGGTCATTGCCTGCGCTGCCCGCTAGCAAGTCACTGCCTGTACCGCCAATTAGAATGTCATTGCCGGAGCCGGTGCGGATGTAGTCGTGTCCACCACCGCCATCAACTGTGTCATTGCCGCCGTCGCCATCTACTACAAGCCCAATCATTTCATTTCCATCTGAGCCAGTGTAGTTGTCACTTCCGCTGGTTAACGTCATATAGCCCATGGTGCTTTCTGATGCCAGTGGCTGGTTATTGGTGAGGTCGTACACAGCTTTGAAATCTACAAAGTCCGCGCTCAACTCATCGGTCATATGGTGCATGGTCGTCCATTGGCCTTGACCAGGAAGGGGGTTGAATACTTGGACGTTGATCGCAGGGGTGTCTACCGGTGCGTCTTGGAACGTGATCCCAAAATCACCTTCTTGGAAATTCTTGTTGAGGGTGACTTGCGCCCCCATCTCATCCTGCAATATCAAGTCGCCACCATTCAGTGCGCCAGTGATTTTGCCATCCGCTGATTTAAAGCTGCCGTCCGTTTGACGAATCAGAACTTTGAGTTCTTTGCCGTTGAGTAATACGCGGTTGTTGCCTACTTTGTCTTCGATGGTGACTTGCCCTGCTCCATCTAGGATGTAGGTGTCGTCTCCCGCGCCACCTGCCATCACGTCTTTGCCCGCGCCGCCATACAGCACATCGTTGCCACTACTGCCAATTAAAAAGTCGTTGCCATCGCCACCTTGCAGCATGTCGCCGCCACTGCCATCGCTGGAACTTTCGCCAATGAGGACGGCGTTGTTTTTGTATGGCACACCGGCGAGGTTAAACAGGCGTGAGTCGAGTAAGGTGGAGGTGCCGCCCGTGGTCTGGTCAAGACGCAGGTCGGCGGGATTAACCTTGGCAGGGTCGCCCCCTGCGGCCTTCCATGCGGCAAAAGCGGCTTGCATATCCGCGCTGGCACTGGCATCAAGCGTGACGGTGGCAGGAACGCTCGCATCAATCGTGCCGTCGGGCAGGAAAGTTTGTGTGGTGATGAGGCCGTTGCTGAATTTAGTAACGTCTGTTTGACCGCCACTTTGGGTCGGGATGCTCCAATACTCCTGTCCCGTCAGGGCGTCCTTGGTATACAACACGCCGTTGTCGTAGAGGCGGCCTGCTCGAGGATCGCCAGCAAATTCGTAGTAGTGCATGCCAGGTTCGGACGATTGATTGGGAATATTGAGTCCATTCCCTGAGACGAATGCGGAACTATCTGGTAGCCCGACGGAAAATTTGAAGTAGTCCAGATTGGGGTCTAATGGTAGAGCCTCATCGTAAGTGAACTGCCCATCCCCATTCACATCTCTAGCAAGCATTTCTTGGTAGTGCAGGTGCGGGCCACTTGAAACCCCTGTACTACCCACCTGCCCAATTACGTCACCGGCTAACACCTTTGGATTTTGCATCAAAGAACTCATGTCTTTTTGCAAATGCATATACGAGGTAAAAACAACGCCACCATCTACCAAATCATGTCTAACAACTACAAAGTTACCCCTACCCCCACTCGTTTTTTCGGGGAGAGTAGCCACCACAATCCCATCATATGGCACATGTACTGACGTGCCTGCTGTAGCCGCCAAATCAACCCCTTTATGCCCTCTCCATTTTTTTAATACTGGATGAAGTCTACTTTCTGAAAAGGGACTGCTCACACGTTTATAGCTCACAATGTTCAAATAGTTCCGTTGTGCCATTTTTAGTCTCCTTAACTGATAGGTTTATTCAGAGTCGCACGAATATTCGCCGCCCATGTAACTGCATACGATTCCCTGTGTGGGTATTTCTGAAATATGCCCACTCTCTTGATCTACTTTCCAAGCTTTCTTTACCTGTTTAGTTTTGTGTGAACAGTCCTGTTTACCCTGCTCTGGACGCATAAGACCAACGATTATTTCTTCACGCTCTCGATAACAAATGGCAGTAGGAGAATAGAATTTCCACCATTGTTTTTTTGTCACTGATTTCCCATTTTTGAAGTAGTACGTAAGAAGCTCTTTGGGTAGCAACTGTGCATCCAGAATGGTTTTATATTTCTCTTTAGTGTTTAAAGAAATAATTGCAAAAATACTCGTGTCGTTCTTTTCAAACATAGCCATTGTTCGTATCAACGATTTATCTGGTGAAATATAGATGCTCTCAAAGCCATTCGCGATCCAACCAGAAACGAGCTCTTCTCTAGGCACTCCTGTATCTGAAATACGCACACCTACTCGTTGCCTCACCTCAGGCGGCAAAGTCTCTTTTTCCTCTCGCGCACTGCACGACTGCATCGCCAAACCACACACAATCAGAAGGGATGCCGATACAATTTTTTTCAAAGTAAGCTTCATGCGCACATCCTCCCTTCCGCATCATTCGCCGCTTCGCATTTAATTTGCTGCCTTTCCCTTTCAATTAAAGGGAGGAGCATCGCATTTAGTTTTCTCATTTCACTTCTCCTGCTCAAAATCCAAAACCAGATTGATTTTCAACTCTCGCTTTGTGGCCTGCGCCATTAGTCCTGGCATGTTTGACCCCAAAGTTCTGCGATGCTGATTCCTTGAATTGCGGTGTAGTGGTGGTTGTACTTGTCGACTGGTGCAACCCGTTGGGTGCAATCGCGCGTTTGAGTGTGCTGAACAGAGAGTGCGAACTGCAAGCCCTTCCAGCAGCACGCAGCACGTCCACCTGCGTTGCTCAGGTTAGATATTGTTCGCTCTATATTCCACAGCCCTTGCATATCGCCCCCTGATTCACGATGCAAAGCACAACTTGATACGCTGGGTCTATTCAACTCAACAAGCTGCACTGCACCAGTGAAGGTAGGGTAGCTGTGCTGCGCTTGAGAGATTAGATTTTTTTGTTGTTGCTACGAACTTCCCCGTTCAAAACTCTCACGCCATGAACCCCCAGTATAAGCAGGCGCGCAGCTATTTGAACATCAGGAAATCCCTAGGGACTGAAAGTGGCTGATGAGAAAACGCTCAAGCTGCGTCTTCGGTCTTACGGCGCATAAACAAAGCGGGCATCTGGGTCTTGGGTCTGCTGACCGGTTGTTCTACGGCTGGGGTGGGTGTGCTGCGCACGCTGGGTTCATAGGGTTTGTCGAACCAAGCATCACGGCTGGGATGTTTGCTGACGGGATGCGGTGCGTAGCTACGCTCGTGGTGCTCGACTCTAGCAGCATGAGGGCGCGCGGGTGTCGGCGGGAGCTTGCTGGTCTCTTTGGGAATCTCGCGTTTGATCAGTTTCTCGATCTCTTGCAGATAACGCTCTTCTTCGGGGGCTACCAACGAGATGGCGGTGCCTGAAGCACCAGCTCTGCCAGTACGACCGATGCGATGTACATAGTCTTCTGGCGCATGGGGGATCTCGTAGTTGATGACCATGGGCAGATGGTCGATATCCAAACCACGCGCGGCCACATCGGTGGCAATTAACACACTCACTTTGCCGGTCTTGAACGCATCCAATGCCTGCATACGTTCTAGCTGGGTCTTGTCACCGTGGATAGCATCGGCCGCGACGCCTTCGCGCTGCAACTGACGCGCCAAACGACTGGCGGTGAGCTTGGTCTTGGTGAACACGATGGCTTGGGTGGCATCGCTGCCGCGTAGCAACTGCGCCAGCAAGGCATGCTTATCTTCATGGCCGACCAGATAGACTTTTTGCACCACGTTCTCGGCAGTGGCATTGCTGCGTGCCACTTCGATCAACACGGGTGCTTTGAGGAATTCTTCGGAAAGTTTTTTGATCTCGCCCGAGAAGGTGGCGGAGAACATCAGGTTTTGTCTGGCCTTGGGCAAGAGTGCGAGGATGCGGCGCAGGTCAGGCATAAAGCCCATGTCCAGCATGCGATCCGCTTCGTCCAATACCAACATCTGTACTTGGTTAAGTTGCACCGACTTCATCTCGATGTGATCGAGTAAGCGCCCTGGCGTCGCTACCAATATCTCTACGCCCGCTTTGAGTTTAGGCGTCTGAGTCTTGATATCCACTCCGCCATACACCACTAAGGAGCGCAGATGCGTGTGTTTGGCGTAGGCTCGCACGCTTTCTTCCACCTGTATCGCCAACTCACGGGTCGGCACTAGGATCAAGGCGCGTACCGCATGGCGCGCCGGTGAGGTGCTAGTGCTGGCGAAGGGCAATAACTTCTGCAACACGGGTAAGGCGAAAGCAGCGGTCTTGCCGGTGCCGGTCTGCGCACCCGCCATCAAATCATGGCCTTGCAACACCTTGGGGATGGCTTGGGCTTGTATCGGAGTGGGAGTGAGATAACCTGATTCGGTGAGCGACTTGAGGATTTCCGGTGCCAGATCCAGATCGGCAAAACTTACATTGTCCAATGTACTGCTCTCTTGAGTGATGTGAGGAAGACTACGATAGCCAGCATATTACGCCCAAAACGCCAGCCCACACACCCATGCCTTGAAGCTCAAGCCTGTGCATCGATATGGATACGCTCATCACCATCGCGCTGATCGACCCTGCGTCTATCCACACCGGAGCGCAATTCGATCAAGACTGCCTGTTTACTGACGCGCCTACACATCTTGCGCCTGTCAACCTCGTAGCCTCTTTGTTCGGTCTGGTACGGCGAGGTAGGCTGGGCATCGCGGTGCGTCTCGGTTTCCTGAGGTGCGCGCTCTTCTTCCGCTACCGGTTTGATCGCAAAAACTGCGGTCGGTCCCTTGACCTCACGACGGTCTTTGACCGCGATAATGGGGGGTGGTTGGCTGTCGATACGCATCACTCGCTCCTTATAGAAGGTGATTACTATAAGTCTACTATCGGCCGCCCCGCCACGAAGTTTAGGGCTGGGCCGCGTCCAATCTATCCACAAAACCTTGCAAATCAGCTGGCAAAGGCGCATTCAATTGCAAAGGCTCACCGCTCAGAGGATGGGCGAACGCAATGCTATGTGCATGCAAAAACATACGCTTAAGCCCATTCTTCATCAGCGTTTTATTCGCGGCGAAGTCGCCATATTTGTCATCTCCAGCGATGGGAAAGCCCAGATGGGAGAGATGCACGCGGATCTGATGAGTGCGTCCGGTCTTCAGTTCGGCTTCCAACAGACTGTAGCCTGGCCAGCTCTTTTGCAGATTGAAGATGGTGTGCGAAGCCTGACCATCCTCCCTGACCATCACCCGCTTCTCTCCTTGCGGGGTGTCGAACTTATATAAAGGAAGCTTTACGTGCTGCCGAGTGTTGTGCCACTGACCCAACACCATGGCGAAATAACGCTTGTCGCTGTTCCCCTCGCGCATGATCTCGTGCATGGCAACTAGGGCCGAACGCTTTTTGGCGAGCAGCAGCACCCCCGAGGTCTCGCGATCCAGCCTGTGTACCAGTTCCAAAAACTTGGCCTGAGGACGAGCTCTACGCATCTGCTCGATGACGCCGAAACTCACGCCACTGCCACCATGCACCGCCACCCCCGAGGGTTTGTTGATGACGACCAAGGCATCGTCCTCATAGATGATAGGGAACTCCACCGCAGGTATATAGGCATCCTGAGCCTCGGTCTTTTCCGCCACGCGTATGGGCGGAATGCGCAAAGAGTCGCCCAATTGCAGGCGATAGGTCTGGTCGATACGCTTTTTATTGACCCTCACTTCACCACGCAAGATGCGATAGATATGACTCTTGGGAACACCTTTTAGATGCTTAAAGAGGAAGTTGTCGATGCGCTGATCTGCACCGCTTTCGTCTATCTCTAAAAATGTGACAGATTCTTTGCTTAAACCATTCATTATGAATATACTTCGCCGCTCGCGCGATTTGGAGTTGGGTGTCTTATAGGTATGTTCCTGCGGGATAACTCTATGAATTTGAAAGTGACGGCGTTGCCGCCCCCCATCTCCCCGCCGCCCGGTTAATATCGTTCACCGGAACCAGCAACGATAGTAATTGATTTACGCGCTCAAAGCACCTGTGGATTTTTCGTGGGGTTGCTTGAGTTTAGGCACTATGACTAGGTCGAGACCTAGGTCGGCGCGCGTTGCGGTTCACCCGCCCTGCCGATCTTCCGGAGACTCCCTCTCATCGTGTTCATGACTTGCTCAACCGCACCCGATTTTTAAGACTCGCTAAGATAGAGATACAGAACGACCAACCGTACACACCAAGTAGCATGCTGAATTGGACGATTGCTCAGCCTTTGCTCGTCAGACTCGCCTAGCCGCGAGTAGCGACAGTTTTACCCGTGTAAGAGCGCGGGAGAAAATATAAATGAAACGCATGTTATTCAATGCGACACAACCGGAAGAACTCCGTGTCGCCATTGTCGACGGTCAGAAACTCATCGACCTCGACATCGAAACAGCCGGTAAAGAACAACGCAAGAGCAACATCTACAAGGCCGTCATCACCCGTATCGAACCAAGCTTAGAAGCATGCTTTGTCGAATACGGCGGTTCCCGCCACGGTTTCTTACCCTTCAAAGAAGTTGCTCCTCAATACTATCAACCCGGTTGCCCTAGCCGTCCTTCCGTCAAGGAAGCGTTGCGCGAAGGTCAGGAACTGCTAGTACAAGTGGAGAAAGATGAGCGCGGCAACAAGGGCGCAGCCCTCACCACTTACATCAGTCTGGCGGGTCGTTACATCGTTCTGATGCCTAACAACCCTAACGGTGGTGGCGTATCACGCCGCATCGAAGGTGAAGAGCGCAACGAGTTGCGTGAAGTCCTCTCCCACGTGGAAGTGCCTAACGGCATGAGTATCATCGCCCGCACCGCAGGTATCGGCCGCAATCAGGAAGAACTGCAGTGGGACTTGAACTACCTGACCCAGTTGTGGGAAGCCATCGATGGTGCAGCCCAATCTGAGAAAGCCCCTTCCCTGATCTATCTGGAAAGCAGTCTGGTGGTTCGCGCCATCCGTGACTACTTCAACCCTGAGATCGGCGAGATCCTGATCGACACTGCTGAAGTCTACGAACAAGCACTGGCTTTTATGAGCACTGTGATGCCCGACAATGTCGACCGCATCAAACTCTACCAAGACGACGTACCGCTGTTCTCACGCTTCCAGATCGAACACCAGATTGAATCGGCCCATGCTCGCGAAGTGCGTCTGCCTTCCGGCGGTGCGATTGTGATCGACCACACCGAAGCGCTGACCTCTATCGATATCAACTCGGCACGTTCCACCAAGGGCTCGGACATCGAGGCCACCGCGTTCAACACCAACCTCGAAGCGGCCGAAGAGATCGCTCGCCAGATGCGTTTGCGCGATCTGGGTGGCTTGATCGTCATCGACTTCATCGATATGGAGAACAGCCGTAACCAGCGCGACGTAGAGAACCGTCTGCGCGATTCGCTGCGTTACGACCGTGCCCGTGTGCAGACCGCCAAGATCTCACGCTTCGGTTTATTGGAACTGTCCCGTCAACGTCTGCAGCCTAGCTTGGGCGAAAGCAACTACATGGCTTGCCCACGTTGCAGTGGCATCGGCCATATCCGCGGTACTGAGTCTTCCGCATTGCACATCCTGCGCATCTTGCAGGAAGAGGCGATGAAGGAAAGCAGCGCAGCGCTGCAGGTGCAAGTGCCGGTGGACGTCGCGACCTTCTTGTTGAACGAGAAGCGCTCCGACATCCATCGTATCGAGTCGCGTCTGAAAGTCGCGATCACGCTGATTCCTAATCCGCATCTGGAAACACCTAACTACAGCATCGCCCGTATCAAGCACGATGATGTGACCGGTGAAACGATCGCTAGCTACAATTTGGTCGAAAAGCCAGTTGAAGATAAAGAACAGAAGAACAATCCTGAACAACAGAAAGCCAAGCGCGCGCAAGCCGTGGTACAGGGCATTACCCCTGCCCAGCCTGCACCGATGAAGGTGCCTGAAGTGCAGAAATCTTTCTTCGAAAAGATACTGGGCTGGTTCGCATCACCTGCCAAGGAAGAAAAACCCAAAGCCAAACCTGCTCCTTCCCGCCCTCAGCGCGGTGATCGTCCAGAGCGTGGTGAGCGCAGCGAGCGCGGTGACGGTAACAAGCGTCGCGAACGCGGCGAACGCGGCGAACGCGGCGAACGTGGTGAAAAGGGCGAGCGCGGCGAAGGCGGTAACAAGCGTCGTGAACGCGGTGGTGAAAAAGCTAACGAAGCTCAGGCGAAACCGCAAGAGCAGCGCGAGCCACGTGAACCCCGTGAACCACGTGAACCCCGTCCGCCTAAGCAGGCACGTCCTCCACGCGAGCCTAAGCCCGCAATAGAGGCAGCAGTACAAGCCGTAGCAGCAAATCCTGAAGTAGCCGGTGAAGAAACCGCAGCACGCGAGGGTTCTCGTCGTCGTGGTCGTCGTGGTGGCCGTCGTGAACGTGAGCGTCGTGACAATATCCAGGCAAATGGCGAAATGGGTGGCGAGCAGAACAATGCAGCAACTAGCACGCCAGTGAACGAGTCAGCACCTGCTGCGCCTAAGCGTTTGCTACCGTCGGAGTATGTCGCGTTCCCTAGCGGTATGGTGAGACCGACCGAGTATCTCGCGATGCCGACCATCGTTCCTGTCGTGGCTAGTGTGGCTAAGGCCGTGGCAGCGGTTGCAGCACCGGTCGCAACTCCTACAGATGCTGGCCTGACACAGATCGAGACTGATCCGAACAAGGCAGCAAAGATCGCTTACACCGCACCGCATCATCCGCAATCGCATGCGCCACGTCGCCGTGAACGCAAACGCGAAGTGTATGTGGAAGAGCCTTTGGTACAGATCGAGACTCAGCACCCCGCAGCATAAGTAGTCGCTGCAAGTAAAAGAGCCGCACGAAGATGATTCGTGCGGCTCTTTTGTTTTGTGTGTAGCTAGCTTAGGGACGTGGAAAGACCTGCATCTCTACCCCTTCCTCATCCGCACCGGCCTGATATTCAGCAGCGACGGCACCGGGCACGCAGACTAATTCCTCACCACAGAATAGCAAAGGCGTACGGTCGCGCAGCCAAGGCAAGATGCTCTGTTCCTGCAGCAAGTTCTTCAACTTGCGTGTCTTGGCGCGTGCATTCGGACGCAGCATCTCGCCCCCTTGACGGACACGCAAGGTGACGGGGGCGGCGCGCAGCTTGGCCAGACTGATGCCCTTTCCATGTGTCGCTACAAAATCTATGCGCGCATCCATGGTGGGCCAAAATAGCGTCGCCTCCTCATGCCAAGGCAATCGCAAGCTCACGTCGAGTATAGGCAGTGCTGGTGCGGCATACACCTCGTCTCGGTAGCGATGTACCTCCCAGCCCGCATAGGCGATGCACAGCTCGGCATCACCGCGTGCATGGCAAAGTTGCTGCAACATGTCATCGAGTTGCACGGTCTGGGGCATGGGAGCATTACGGCGCTGCAGAAAATAGCGCAACAGGTTCTTGGCACGTGCCGAGCTCAATTTCTGTAGTGCAGTAACTTGCAAAATCTGCCCCACGATCGCTGACGTAGCATCGAGTTCGGCTAACTCATCCAGCAAGCCGCTGGCCTCGGCGAAGTGTTGTGCGCTGCGCGCCAAGGTCTGACGGTAGGAAGGAAAGCGCTGTCCCAACACTGGGAACACCTTGTGACGCAGGAAGTTGCGCGGATAGGCATCATCCGCATTGCTGGCATCCTCTATCCAGGTTAGATGGTGGGTTTGCGCGTATTCAACAATCTCAGCACGAGTGCAATCCAGCAGCGGACGTAACCAGTGCACGCCGCGCTCTGCCAACATCGGCATAGCACTGACACCACGCACTCCGCTGCCGCGCAGCAATTGCAGCATCAGCGTCTCGGCCTGATCGTCAGCGTGATGGGCTAGCGCTAAGAAGTCACAGTGATGTTTGGCGAAAGCTTGATAACGCAAATGGCGGGCGGCCGCCTCTATGCCTTGCTCACGCAAGGGGGTGATGTCTACCCGTTCCAGATGGAATGAAATGTTATAGGCAGCACAACGTTGCTCGCAGAATTCAGCCCAAACCTCTGCATCAGGACTGATGCCGTGATGAACATGTAAGGCGGAGAGTTGCCAAGAGTTGCGATGCGCGAGGTGGTGTAGGAGGTGCAGCAGTACGACGGAATCCACCCCGCCGCTGTATGCAATCAGTATGGAGCTGTGCGGGGGGATCAGCTGCGCTAATTTCCCCGCCAGTCTTTGGGCTAGATCAACCGAGTTCGATTTCCTTGAACTTGCCATAACTCATCAAACGATTGAAGCGATCTTGCAGCAGTGTCTGGGTAGGCTTGCTCTGCGCGACCTTGAGAGCGTCCTGCAGGGCCTTCTTGACGTTACGCATGGTAGCCTCGTAATCGCGGTGTGCGCCGCCCAAAGGCTCACTGATGATCTTGTCCACCAGCCCCAATGACTTCAAACGTGTGGCGGTGATACCCAGCGTCTCTGCAGCCTCGGAAGCTTTGGCAGCACTCTTCCACAGAATGGAAGCACAGCCTTCCGGCGAGATAACCGAGTAAGTACTGTATTGCAGCATCAGCAAGGCATCGCCTACCGCAACTGCCAGCGCACCACCGGAACCACCTTCGCCGATCACGGTACAGATCACCGGCACTTTCAGTTCGGTCATCTCGTAAAGATTGCGGCCGATAGCCTCGGACTGACCGCGCTCTTCAGCGCCCACGCCGGGATAAGCACCTGGTGTATCGATGAAAGTCATGATGGGAATGCCGAACTTCTCAGCCAGATGCATCAGTCGCATCGCCTTACGGTAGCCCTCAGGACGGGGCATGCCGAAGTTGCGCAAGATTTTTTCTTTGGTGTCGCGGCCCTTCTGATGGCCGATGACCATGACGCTCTGACCATTGAAACGAGCCAGACCACCGACGATGGCTTTGTCATCCGCGTAGTTACGGTCGCCGTGGAGTTCTTCGAAATCGGTGAACAGATGTTCGATGTAATCCCAAGTGTAAGGACGCTGGGGGTGACGTGATACCTGCGATATCTGCCAAGAAGTAAGTTTGGAATAAACTTCCTTGGTCAATGCTTCGCTCTTCTTCGAGAGATTATCAATCTCATCTTTGATATCCAAAGCTGAACCATCCTGCATCTCGCGCAATTGCTCTATCTTCTCTTCAAGTTCGGCTATCGAGCTCTCAAAATCCAGAAACGTAATCTTCATAGTCTTCCCATCCCTCTTTCTATATAGAAAGGTAATCAATATTGCTGGTCAAAACGCGGCGCGATGATACTACAGCCGACCTCAGGAAGCACTCATTTACTCCCCGCCAAGCTAAAGCCCAAAGAAGCGCCTTACCGTCTCCAACACCTCGTAATGCTGCTTGTGTATCTCTTTATGCTTGGTTTCTTCGTCTAGATTCTGCAACGCACTATCCAACTCAGCGCGGCGCGTAACCAATACGTGAGCGACCTCTTCTGCGATACTGGGGCGATGCTGCAAGACTTCCTCGAAAGCGGCCTTATCTAGGCGGTAACACTCCACGTCGGTCTTAGCCATCACCGAAGCAGAACGTGGGGCACCCGTCATCAGACTCATTTCGCCAAAGAAATCCCCCTTGCCCAACACATTGAGGACACGTTTATTGCCATTCGTGCCTTCCAGATATATTTCGGCTTCACCGCTAATGATGATGAACAACCAATACTGAGACGCCGTCCCCTGTTTGGTGACGATATTGCCCTTGGCAAACGGTGCGTATTTGAGTCGTTTCGCCAGGCTCTGAAATTCGTCATCATCCAGTTGGGCGAATAGCTCCACGCGCTTGAGCGACTTGATACGTCTGACCATCTCACGTTGCTGTATCGCTTCTTCGTATTTCTCGTTCTCTTTGATGAAGTGCACGTTCTGCTCCTCCACGGCCAGCTTGATGCCCACGCGCTCAAGCGCGGTGTAGACATGCCAGCGCACTGCCGCATCGGTGGGATCGTCTATCGCCAGATCGGTGAGCCAATAGCGCAAGGCATAGCGCGCGCAGCCCTTATCTATCTCCATCAGCACGCAACTGGGCGCGGGTGTCTTGGCCACGTTGTTGATTTCGGCCTGCAGGATAGCGTCTTCCACAGCCGTGACCACCTTGGTAGGCGTGGTGTTGAGGCTGACGTTGAACCACACCCAGCGCCGCCACTGCACCGGCTTATCGGTACGCCGTCCCAGCACCACAAACTTGTTCTTCATCAACTGACTGTTTGGGACGACCACGGTCTCCCAATTGCGCGTTTCTACTAAAGTAGAACGCCAGCGTATATCGACCACCCTGCCCACCACATCGTCTATCTTGATCCAGTCGCCTATGCCCACCGAGTTGTCCATCTGCAAGGCCAGACCGCCGAGGATATTTCCCAGCGTGTCCTGCATAGAGAACGCGACAACGGCTGTGATCATCGCCGACGTGGCAACGATGCTGCCCAAGTCCAAACCCGCATACCGCAGTCTCACCAAACCCCACACGATATAAGCGACGATGACGAAGAAATCCTCTGCAATACGCGGTGGGGCGACCCGTGCGAAGGGCAACACCAAACGGAACAACAGCAAGCCCCACAAGCGGATGACAGCAATGCCCCCGCCAATGACGAACACCTCGCGCAAAGTGGAGGCCGCACCGGTGAACATCATGGCGTGCAACAGACTACTAACGAATTGTCCGAACAGACAAGCGAGGAAGAAACTCAGCGTGTTGACGATGCTGCGACGTTCTTCTTTATGAAAGTGAAACAGGATGAAGGTAAGTGCCAGACTCATCAGAACCACCAGCAGTGATTCCTCACGCCAGAAGAACGCCATCGCGGTATGCCAAAATTCCATCGCCTGCTCCTGATGCGTTAACTGTGACCGATTCTACACCAAGGAATACGCCGCCAAGCGTTTCGCGGGCCGCCACAAGCGCCATGTCTGGCCACGTGTTAAAACGCGACGCTGCGAGTTCTCGCCGGCCAATATATCAAGTTGCAATGACGCCAAGCTACCGTTGCGCAATGCCTGCCAGATAGGTGCTGCAATGTCAGACTCCAGCCTTAACAAAGCCTCGCGCCAGGCATGCAAGTCAGCGGATTGCATAGCGCTGCGCAACGCTGAATACACCATCAATCCTTCGCCATCGGCATCCAACTCCTTTACGGACAAGGGTAGCGGCGCTATCCCCGCTGCGGCACAGAACATCTCACTCAGGCTGTCGTCCGAGCGGACGGATGCATAAGGCGTTTGCAATTTCACCGACTCACCGCCCCCCCACAACCACAGCGAATTGACCGCCAACGCACCGCGCGCTTCGCGCACATCGTTCAAGGCATGCGAGTACAGCAACATCTGCATTTCGTTGAACAACTGATGCCAATGCTGACTATCGGCACCTTGCGGTAATGCACCGCGCACATTGCCACCGATCACTTCCGACAGCGGCGTGGTCTGCATGTCCGGTAGCTGCTGCACGCGCACATACCAGCGTTGCGGGTGCGGGGCATAGAACGTCATGCCCTGCCCAACGAAATACTCATTAAGCGCAGCACAGAACTGCACCGCCTCATCCACCTCCACCTCAGGTAGGGATAAGAGCATCTGATCACGCTGCAATTGCAGATGCACCGGATCGGCTCGCATCCAACAACCTGCTGGTAAACCATCAAACGCGGCCGTGATAGACGCGATAGGTAGATCGTGCTGCGCCTCCACAGCAAACGCATCGCACAAAGCCGCTTCCATGCTGCGCGCCGGCATAACCAAATGATCGGCACGCGCCATTATTTTTTGCAGACAGGGCAAGGCCAGATCGACAGTGACTTCGGCAGCAAAACGTTGCGGTAACAATAGATCGGGGACGATGAGGTGAAGTTTTTCCATAGCGAGAAGTTTAACACCGCCCCCTCTATACACAGCTGAATTTCCCCTCTCCCCTGCCCTAAAGAAACTCACCCGCATGCCGATATACACAACAAGGCTGGCGGATACGGGTACTGCGATCACCTAGGCGTAACTGGCCAAGGTAAAGCGAGACCCAATCTCTGCAAGACCCAGACATCAACAATCGGAAACTAGGGACCGCCGTGAGTGCTACAAGAATCTTGAAGACAACCCTGATGCTCTGTGCGATAGCAACACTCGTCGCCTGTGGCGGCGGAGGGGGTAGCGGCGGCAGTGAGCCGCAGTCGCCCAATGCTCATCAAGTGACACTCAGCTGGACAGCTAACCGCGAAGCCGACGTCAACACTACGGGGGGCGGCTATCAGGTCGCTATCAGTGGTCGCAGCGTCATCGACGTACCCTATCCTCAGGCCCCCAGCGTCACGCTCAGCCTCACGTCTGGACAATACAACGTCACGGTTACCGCCTATAGCTCGACCAACCCAGCCACGGGGCTGACCGCAGCGGCCATCGCCAACTACAGCCGCCCTTCCGTCGCACTCTCCGTCTATGTGCCCTGAGACCATGAACGCCAAATTCCTTATCAGAACGATACTTGTGGTAGCTACACTAGGACAGTCTATCGGCCTCTCACATGCTGCGGCTAGTTTCGAGTCCGAATCAGACCATCACTACGCCAGCGCGCAGATCATCGTCAAATACAAGAGTCACGTGTCCCGTAATCAGCGACTGCAGACCGCCCAGCGGCATGGGGGGCGTGAAGACGAACGTAGCGAAGGTAAAGACTGGGGCATCCATCATCTACCCGCTGGCCTTAGTGTTGCACAGGCACTGCAGCTCTATGCCAACGACCCGAATGTCGCGGTAGTGCAACCCGACTACGTCTACCAGAGCACCGCCCAGCCCGGCCCTATACCCGACCCCAACTACAACCAGATTTGGGCGGCGCGCAACTACGGCCAGACCATCTCGACCGGCACATCGACCACTCAAGGTAGGCCGGGCGCGGATATGCGACTGGAGTCCGCATGGAACATACAATCCGACTGCAGCACCGTGACCGTCGCGATGGTCGATACCGGCATCAACTACAACGCCAGCGATCTGGCCGCCAACATGTGGAATGGCGGCGCGGCAGCGCCACTGCATGGCTGGAACTTCGTAGGCGCGGGTAGCAACGACCCTATGGATTACAACGGTCACGGCACCCATGTGGCAGGCATCTTGGGTGCGGTGGGCGGCAACGGCATAGGTGGAACCGGCGTGTGCTGGAAGGCAAACATCATGGCGGTACGCGTGCTGGATGCGAATGGCGCGGGTACGACTTCTACCGTGGTGCAAGGCATAGACTTTGCGATTACGCATGGCGCCAAGATCATCAACCTCAGTCTGGGTGGTAGTGGGCCGTTCGACCCAGTCTTCAACGATGCACTCAACCGTGCACTAGCAGCCAATGTGCTGGTGGTGGTCGCGGCTGGCAACGCAGCACGCGACAACGAAGTGACACCCGTTTGGCCGTGCAACTTCACCCATGCGAACGTGGTATGTGTCGCGGCGCTGGATCAAAACTACAACCTAGCCAGCTATTCGAACTGGGGAGTGAACAGCGTCGATGTCGCCGCACCGGGTAGTTATATCTATAGCACTTGGAACGGCACCGAGGGACAGATCAATGATGCGCTCAGCCCTGCAGCGGGCGGCTGGGCAGGCAGTTCCAACCATGCCGCGAACGGCGGCGGTTGGGGCTATGGACTGAATGGCCCCGGCCTAACTTCGCCCTACCCATGGGCAGGTACGCGCTATTCCGCTAACACGGACGACCGTATCTATAAAAGCTACAACCTGTCCGGTGTGAGCATCGCCAGACTGACCCTCACCGCGGCAGTCAGCGTCAACACTGGCGATTACTTCAATGCAAATATCCGCGCGACCGGCGGCGACCCCTTTGTCGGCGGTAGCCCTATCTTCTCCAGCACCAATCTGGATACTGGTCTGGTAAGCGTGAAGAGCATCGCCTACGACATCACCCCCAATATCGGCCCAGCTTGCAGCATAGGCTTGCAACTCCTAACTGCTCCTACCTCAACCGGCAATTACGGCGTGGCGATGACTGCCTTGCGCATAGACACCCTCACGCTGGATAACAACAGCTACAAGACCATGAGCGGCACCTCGATGGCAACGCCATATGCCGCTGGCGTCGCAGCCTTAGTGTGGGCTCATAACCCACGCTATACCTATGCAGACGTGAAGAGCGCAATCACCCAAGGCGGTAGAATCCTGCCAGCTTTGGCCGGCAAGACCAGCAGCGGCATGGCCGTCGATGCACTGGGGGCACTGAGTTACATACATTCAAGCCAACAATTATCGGCAACGGTGAGGTGAACTTACACAGGAATCGACACTTTTTAAGTAGCCCAGCACTCAAACACTCGCAACAATCTTTCTTGAATACGGCTCACACTTCAATTAATCGTCGTTTAATTTCAGTAGTGTCCGGTTAACTTACAAATTCCAGAGCCAAGATTGAGTATTGGCGCAGGTTACAGAGCAATTTATTTTGGTGCCGATTTGAAATCAGTTTACCTACATTCTGCTTCGAGTAACTTCCAG
>JAQTTY010000031.1 GCA_028710525.1 Gallionella sp.
CAGATATAAAATTGACGCAGCGCTTACTCACAAACTGTCTAGGCAGCCCGTCGCCAGCAATTGCAAAACGGCTGTTGAGCTCCCTTAAACCATCCTCTCGCTTGATAGTGTAGGGCACAGCATCCACACCCCTTATACGGGTACCATCCGGCTTAGTGTAGCCCCTGCGCAGCTTCATAATAGTTTGAGGAAACCGCCCGTCGACAAAAAACTTGCCCTTCCCCCAGAGGTCCTCGAGCTCAACGCAGGCCTCCAGCAGCTGCTCATCAGTAGTCTCAGTCTTGTAGAATTCATCGACAAAGTAGCCCCTGCCGTCATGGTCAAAAGCGTTAGCCATCACAGCTGAGGGAGCACTCCAACCGATGTCCACCCCATAACGCATGTACTCAATAAAGTCTCTGTCAATCTCCCGGACATGCTTAGCAGAGTCAAACGGCAGAGTACCGGCGCCCACTGCAGCAAACCTGCCGTAGATAAAGCGGTCAGCAAGCCCGCCATGGTGAGTGCGCACAATCTCTGAAATAAAGGTCTTGGGCAGCGTCGGGTTCTCATAGATGCTCCAGCGATAAACACGCATTTCTGGGCTAGCTGTCTCAGGGTTCTCCAGTATGTCATAGAGTGAAGTGCCGGGAGAGTCAGGTGTTGTTGTCACCCAAACCCCCGGGTTTATCGGTACCGTGCAGCGCCCAGACTTACGCAGCCGACGAATAACAGTCAACCAAGCAGTATCGATGTGACGTACCAGGCGAGCCTCGTCAATATGCGCATAGTCAACGTTAGGACCTTCAGCACGCTCAGGATCCTCTAGGCTAACAAACCACCACTGCGAACCGTTAACCCAATCCAGCCGCAGATCATCCCTGCTGAAGTTAGCCACTAGGGGGTTCTGCGTGTAGGGAAACCGGCAGCCGAAAAAGTCCTTGCTCTCCAGCGTAGGAAACAAAATACGCTTCATCATAGGGTAGTTAGGCTCAAAAATGTAGCCGACACTCCCCGGGTACTCAAGCGCCCAATGAATATCCTCGGCTAGCCCGCATTTAGTCTTACCCGAACCGGTGCCACAGCTGCAAGCACGCTGCATATAATAATAGCGACCAGCGTGAAAAGGCACCTGCGCAGGATGTGGGCAGTAACCGAAACAGTCAATTCCCTGTCTTAGGCTCAGCTTCTCTACTTTCAGGGGCATCTGCTGCTCTCCGCTCATCCTCTAAACGACGCTGCTCTTTTTGGCGCTCCATCTCCGCAAGCAAAATCTTCTTAATATCAGAGTCACGCTCAAACGGCAAGCCAGTTGGGCACTCTACAATCGCAATAGGGCGTTTCTCAATGTAGCCTTGCTCCTGGGCTAGGGCTATCTGCTCGTGCGTTATCTTAGCAGCTGCGTTAATGGCGCCCAACTTGAGGAACCGGTTTTTCACCGGGTCATTGTTGGCAATACTTGTTATCATCGACACGGCTTCACGGTCCAGAAAGTCCAGCCGAGCCTGCATTTTAGTAGCGTAAAAGTCCATTGCCTCAACTTCTGGAATCCACTCTTTGCGCCGCTCATAGTCAGCGTAGATCGCTTTTTTACTGCACTTAAAATCAGCGCTGAGCTGCTCTGCGATAGCTGACAAGCTGTTGTTTAGAGAGAGCAGAGTCACCATACGGCGCCGGCGATTTAATAGTTGTTCCTTGTTTAGTTTCAGGGGTACCCCCCCTGTTTTCTACAATTCTGTGGAATATATTATATGCTTTGCCATATGGCAGCCGCTGACCGAGAGATGTAATAAAAGTTTTATACCCAAAAAAATAGACAACGTTGCAGCGAGGCTATGAAATGGGAACCTCTAAACAGACCTACAAAATTATTTTTCGCATACGCCGCTGCTACTACGATAAAATAGTAGCCGGCACAAAAACCCAAGAGATACGCAGGAATTCTGAGTATTGGCAGAAAGTCCTGCTTAACCTAAACAAATACATTGAGCGAACCAGAGGCATCAAAGACTGGCTCAACACCTCTCCTCTTATTCCCTTCGCTGCAGAAGTAGGCAACGACGCAACAACCTTCGGCATCCAAGCAGTCTTCACCTCCGGCAAAGGCACCAAACACGTCAGAGAAATCACAGCTATACAGCGAACCAAAACTCCCCGGGAGACCTTCAGCGAACAGGGCAAAAAGGATGTAGATACAGCGCTATGCTTAGTCTTCAGCTTAGGCGACGTCGTCGAGGAGAGCTGCCAATGCGGCGCTCCCTTAGACCTCAACGGACACTGCCCCAACGATGAGCAGCTCACGGATAGCCTTTAGGAGATAGAGCAATGCCGGCTGATCTACAAAACAAACTTATCGCAGTCCAAATGCCAAAGGACTCAAAATGCGACTGCGGCTGGAGAGCTGAGACACAATTCGTCTTAGCCCCTACCAAAAAGGAGGCACACCGGCTAGCCGTTGAAGCCTCTAAAACACGCAAGCTGGGAGGCAAGTTTAAGGATGTCTGCTGCGGAAACTGCATCGCAGAACGCATCGCAGAACGGGAGCTTTTCATCACAGAGTCACTCAAGTACTCCCCAATAAAACTCGACAGAGTCACCCTGGACCTAAAATGCCTCGACTGCGGAGCAGAAATACCCTTTGGGCACTGGGCACACTTCCACGCCGACAGCGGCAACGCCATCTGCATCGAATGCGGAGCAAAACGAGGATGGACAGACAAAACCATCGCAGTACACAACGTCAAACTCCACGAGTTAAAGCAGGACCTCTCAGCGCTGCGCAAACGCATAAAAATCGAGTCCGAAGGCCTATTCCTCTTAGAGTCAAAAGTCAAACTCAACGAAATCGGCGAGAGCTACCAGGAGCTAGAGCGCCAGCTGAAAAACTCTGTTCTTACCATAGAGAGCTTCGTCAAAGCCCTTGCAACCCCCGAGGAGAAAAAAGTGCTGGAGCAACTCGCAAAGGAGCTACCTGTCCTCAACAAATTAGCTCTCGAGATAAAACATGAGCTCGACGTTCGCCTGTTCTGGCTGGACAAACGGCAGGGCAAAAACGTCTCAGACATGGCAGCCATCGACCTCGAGGAAGAGGAACTTGAGCGAGAACGCAACGCCGAGCACGCCATGGCACAGGTGCCCACCTAATGAAAAACTCCAGAGCAGTCTTTTTTGTCACTGCAGACGGAAAAGTTACCGTGCAGCAGCTAGGTCTCAAATCCGGGCAGAGCCTACCGGACATCATCAGAACGCCCATGGT
>JAQTTY010000032.1 GCA_028710525.1 Gallionella sp.
ATGAGAGCCGTCCTACTAGCAGGAGGTTTGGGCACACGCATCAGCGAAGAGACCTCGACCCGTCCGAAGCCCATGGTCGAGATAGGCGGCAAACCTATCCTGTGGCACATCATGAAGGGTTACTCCGCGCACGGCATCAACGAATTCGTGGTGTGTTGCGGCTACAAGGGCTACGTCATCAAGGAATATTTCGCCAACTACTTCCTGCACATGTCGGACGTGACCTTCGACATGCAGAACAACCAGATGGAAGTACACCAGCGTTATGCCGAGCCGTGGAAAGTGACCCTGGTGGATACCGGCGAAGACACCATGACCGGCGGACGCCTGAAACGCGTGGCGAACTACGTCAAGGACGAAGAAGCCTTCTGCTTCACCTATGGCGATGGCGTAAGCGATGTCAACATCACAGAACTGATCGCTTTCCACAAAGCGCAGAAAGTCAAAGCCACCCTCACCGCCACCTTGCCGCCCGGACGATTTGGCGCTTTGGACATGAACGGCAACAGAGTCAACAGTTTTCGAGAAAAGCCCCAAGGCGACGGAGCCATGATCAATGGCGGCTTCTTCGTACTATCGCCCGAAGTCATCGACTACATCGTTGACGACAAGACAACCTGGGAGCGCGAACCGCTGGAACGGCTATCGGAAGAAGGCAACCTGGCGGCATTCCACCATCAGGGATTCTGGCAACCGATGGACACGCTGCGCGACAAAATGCACCTCGAAGAATTATGGCAATCCGGCAAAGCGCCGTGGAAGGTGTGGAAGTGAACCCGTCATTCTGGCAAAGCAAACGCGTCCTGCTGACCGGACACACCGGCTTCAAAGGAAGCTGGCTGTCGCTCTGGTTGCAATCCATGGGAGCACACGTGGTGGGCTACGCACTCGCGCCGCCGACCAGCCCCAGTTTGTTCGAAGTCGCAGAAGTCGCCAACGGCATGACCAGCATCGTCGGCGACATCCGCGATCTGGAACACCTGCGCCGCGTGTTCGCCGAATACCAGCCGCAAATCGTGATCCACATGGCGGCGCAACCGCTGGTGCGCTACTCCTATATCGAACCGGTCGAGACATATTCCACCAACGTGATGGGTACGGTAAACCTGCTGGAAGCGGTACGCGGCACAGCCAGCGTAAAAGCCGTGGTGAACGTGACCAGCGACAAATGCTACGAGAACCGCGAATGGGTGTGGGGCTACCGCGAGAACGAAGCCATGGGCGGCTATGACCCGTACAGCAGCAGCAAAGGTTGCGCGGAGCTGGTGGCCGCCGCTTACCGCAACTCCTATTTCCACCCGGACAAATATCAAACCCACGGAGTCGCCATCGCCTCCGGCAGAGCGGGCAACGTCATTGGCGGCGGCGATTGGGCGGGCGACCGGCTCATCCCCGACATCATGCGCGCCATTACCCAAGGCAAGCCCGTCAACATCCGTAACCCGCATGCCATCCGTCCGTGGCAGCACGTATTGGAACCGCTGGCGGGCTATCTGCAACTGGCACAAAAGCTCTACGAAGAAGGCGCGGGCTATGCCGAAGGCTGGAACTTTGGGCCAGCCGACGAAGATGCCAAACCCGTGCAATGGATAGTGGAAAAGCTGACCGGGGCGTGGGGCGATGGCGCGAGCTGGGTGTTGGATGGCGGAGAGCATCCGCACGAAGCGCATTACCTGAAGCTGGATTGTTCCAAAGCCAAGGCGCGATTGGAGTGGCATCCGAAATGGCATCTCGAAGACGCATTGAGCGCGATCGTTGAATGGCATCGCGCCCATCATGACGGAAAAGACATGCGCGAACTGACCTTGCGCCAAATCAATGCCTACAACAAAAGCATTCAAAGACACTAAGCAGGAGTTTGGAAGTGGAAAAGACAGAAATAAAACAACAAATATTGAATCTGGTCGAACAATACAGCGCACTGCAATATGCGGCCAAGCCGTTTAACGCGGGCAGCAGCGTCATCCCGCCTTCCGGCAAAGTGCTGGGTGCTGCCGAACTGAAGAACATGGTCGAAGCCTCTCTGGATGGCTGGCTCACCACCGGGCGTTTCAACGAAGCATTTGAAAACCGTTTCGCCGAATTCGTCGGCGTGCCTTACGCGCTGACCACCACCTCCGGCTCATCGGCCAATCTGCTGGCCTTCACCGCACTCACCTCGCACAAGCTGGGCGCGCGCGCCTTGAAACCGGGCGACGAAGTCGTCACCGTCGCGGCAGGCTTCCCCACTACCGTGAACCCCATGTTGCAGAATGGCATGGTGCCGGTATTCGTGGACGTGGACATCCCCACCTACAACATCGACCCGAACAAAATCGAAGCGGCGATCAGCCCCAAGACCAAAGCCATCATGGTGGCGCACACGCTGGGCAACCCGTTCGATCTGGATGCCGTCATGGCCTTGGCTGAAAAACACAAGCTATGGGTCATCGAAGATTGCTGCGATGCACTCGGCTCGCGCTACAAAGGCCGGCACGTCGGCAGCTTCGGCCACATCGCCACTTGCAGCTTTTATCCCGCGCACCACATCACCATGGGCGAGGGCGGCATGGTGTTCACCAAAGACCGCGAACTGCGCACCATCATCGAATCCTTCCGCGACTGGGGACGCGATTGCTATTGTGCGCCGGGCTGCGACAACACCTGCGGCAAACGCTTTGGCCAGCAACTGGGCTCATTGCCTTCAGGTTACGACCACAAGTACACCTACTCGCACCTGGGCTACAACCTCAAGATCACCGACATGCAAGCGGCCTGTGCGCTGGCGCAAATGGACAGACTGCCGGATTTCATCGAAGCGCGCCAACGCAACTTCGCCTTCCTCAAAGAGCGCCTGAAATCCTGCGAAGAATTCCTGATCCTGCCCGAAGCCACCGCATGCAGCGAACCCTCCTGGTTCGGCTTCCCGATCACCCTGCGCGAAGCGGCGGGAGTTGAGCGTGTCGAACTGTTGAAATATCTGGATCAATACAAGATCGGCACGCGCCTGCTGTTCGCGGGCAACCTCACGCGCCAGCCGTATTTCGAAGGCCGCACTTACCGCATCAGCGGCGAGCTCACCAGTACCGATACGGTGATGAACAACACCCTTTGGATTGGCGTGTATCCCGGCCT
>JAQTTY010000033.1 GCA_028710525.1 Gallionella sp.
CTCAGTTTGACTTGCCGTGTTGGACAAACAACTCGCAAGTAACCCAGTCAGACGCGGAGATGCCGGAACGCGTTGTAGATTGAAGGCGACCTCAACAGCCTGATTGGTATCAAGCCGGGTGTAGCGGATTTCTCCTTGCATATCCACAGCAAAAAACAATCGCTCGCGCCTGTCGAAACGACCACCAATCCCCTTGAAGCCACTGTCGGACATAGCACCAGTCAGCATGCTGACAACATTCGCAATCACCCCCGTGACCCCGCTTGCGCTGTCCCGTCTTAACTCCACTCGTATATCGCCACGCACGGGCATCGCATCGGGATAGAGCGATGATAAGGCTTTATAGGTTGCCCAATAGGCTGAGGCGACAGTCGGGCAGGAGTGGCCTGCCAGTCGCACTGCATCAAAATATCCATACTGCAGAATGCCCTGCTCTGTTGCGCCAAGGAGTTCTGCCAACGGATCGTACAAACTAATCTTAGGTACTTCATCAAAGAAACTAGGATAATTCACTCAAGAACTCTTTTCATTGGCGTGGTGGGCGTATTGCAATAACAACAACAGCAACCAGCACTATAAGAATAAACAACTCTATTAACATCAAAATTCTCCTTCAGACGTAGCATGCTTCCATACTCTCTAACTATCCAGTTTGTGTCTTAATCACTCACAGTCAGGTACTACTGTGTCGCCATGAAAATCCTAAAGCAGGTAGGGTTAACTATCAAATGGCCTTATCCGGTGCCATGAATGCTCTTTCATGATGACTTCATATTGCTGCCAATTATCAAACTCCAGCAATGTCGACGTTTGTATCGCACCCGCCCCATCACCTTCGACAATCCTATATATCACCTCAGTATCTGACTTTTCACTCATCAACTCGATGACTTTACGTACCGACAAATCACTACCTAACTTACCATTGCTGTAATACAGACCGGCTGTGACTTGTTCAGGCTGCAGGGATAGTTGCCAGGCATGCTTGACGGCCAACTGGTAAATTTTGCTCAGGTCTGCTTCGTTTATATCCACGTAAGTTCCGAGCTCTCTGAGGGCATATTCAAAATCGTTGTGCATCAACTGGCTTGTTGCGACCCTGTTATGCACGTCGGATTTAACGACCTGCAGCTTGAAACTGGCCGGATAGCGACGCCAAGGGAAAGCGTAATTCACTGTAATGGCAGCAAGCAGCATAATGAGCACGTTAACCAATACCGGTGTCAGCACGAACTGATAGCCCAACGCATGTACTTGCGCGCCGCCGATGACTGCCGTAATCGCAGTCGCTCCCCCAGGAGGATGTGTGCAACGCAAATAATGCATTGCGATTATTGCTAGTGCCACGGCTAGCGGGGCAGCAATCAGCGGATTCGCGATACCCTGCGCGCAGGTCACCCCGATCAACGCAGAGAATAAATGGCCTCCCAGCAACGCCCAGGGTTGGGATAAAGCGCCATGTGGCACGGCGAACAGCAATACCGCCGATGCTCCCATCGAAGCAACCAGCAGTGCAGCGCCCTGCACGCCGAGATAATGGTGGCTGATCCACATGGTCAATAAAATACCGATGAATCCACCGATGCCAGAGATGAGCTTTTCAGCGTGACCGGTGGCATTGGAAGACACGCCCCAGAATCCTGCAATTTTCCTGACAATTTCCATCTTAGATGCTATTACAGAATGAATAAGTTACAGTTTTTTTCATGACTTCACCTCTTGATGCAATCGGTGTTTACGCTCCAACTCCACCAAGTGCGCCAACAATTCAGAGCGGTGACGAACGTGAAAAATATACCGCGGTACTTCTTTCTCGGTGGACTGCTCCATGAAAGGCTCGCCACAAAAGCTCAGCAAAGCCTCGCTTCCCCTCATCGTGAGGGGACATATTGATTATCAAGTTGTGCGGCTAGGTTGGTGTATTGCAAACACAGATTGTTACTCTTGTGAGGCCGCCACTTGCATGGGGCGTTTTTCATGCTTACCTATGCTCCACAAGTCCCATATCAGAATCACAAACCCAGCGGCGAACATCGTGCCGAATACCTCGCGCCACCACATGCCTTGCATGAACCAAGGATGTGCTTGAGCGGCGAAGTAGCCCATCCAAGTCGATCCCCCGATAGCACGCTCGATCTGCGATTGCTCATAGCCTGAGATGAGTAGTGCCACAGTCATGCCGACCATGCCCATGTTCAGTAAGCCCAATGCCCACTTCCATTTCCAGCCATTTCCTGGTAGGTCGCCCGCCATCCAAACCTTGCCTCGCCATTGTTGCATCGCAAGATAGAAGACCGCGATGATGATCGTGGCATAGGCACCGAAGAAGGCTAGATGCCCGTGCGAAGCCGACCATTGGGTGCCGTGGGTATACAGGTTGATCTGCGGTAGGGTGTGCATGAAGCCCCACACGCCCGCACCGAAGAAGTTACCGAAGGCATGTGCAATCAGCCAAGCCATAGCGGGGTGGTTGGAATTCTTGATGTGTTTGGCGCCCGCATCGAATACTGCGTGCACCACCATCGCCACCAGCGGGATAGGCTCAAGCGCCGAGAACAGTCCGCCGATGGTGAACCAGTATTCCGGTGTCCCTATCCAGAAGTAATGATGACCCAGCCCTAGAATGCCAGAGCCAAACATCAGTGCGACTTCGATGTACAACCAAGTCTCAACGATTTTACGACGTACACCCAATACTTTCATCAAACCGTAGGCCATGATGCAGGCGACCAATACTTCCCAAGTAGCTTCCACCCAAAGATGGATCACCCACCACCACCAGTACTGATCGATGGATATGTTGGTGGTGTAGAACATGCCTGCGAAATAGATGCCGAACAAGGCCAGCAGATCGAGCACCAATACGCCTGCGATGCCGGTGTACTTACCTTTGGAAAAAGTCGCAGCGACGTTGTAGAAGAACACCAGTACGCTGACCACGATACCGATGTCAGCCCAGCGCGGTGCTTCGATGTATTCACGGCCTTCGTTGATGAGCCAGATTGATGATTGTTCACCAGGACCGATCTGAACAAATAGATAGACCAGCACCACTACGGTCACTGCAGAAGTCAGCACGTAAAA
>JAQTTY010000004.1 GCA_028710525.1 Gallionella sp.
GGAAGTTACTCGAAGCAGAATGTAGGTAAACTGATTTCAAATCGGCACCAAAATAAATTGCTCTGTAACCTGCGCCAATACTCAATCTTGGCTCTGGAATTTGTAAGTTAACCGGACACTACTGATTCGGTATCTGTCTTATTAATCGGGTATCCACAGCAGGCACGGACTGTAGGGGAGCACTGCCGAAATTGCAACGTGCGCAGCACAGCATATGGACATAGACCACAACCCCACTGGCACTCAGGGCGTACTTGCCATTCCCCCATATTTCCAGTACCTTGCGCCCCTCGCTAGGGGTCTGCACGGAATCAAATCCGGCGCAGTGAGAAACACCCTTTGAACCTGTACGGGTCATGCCGTCGTAGGGAAGCATCCTCAGATGCCCCCGTTAACTTGGAGCATCACAATGAACGCCAATCCTCAATTCTTAGCTACCGCTGCCCACGTGGACGAGGCTGCCATCAAGCCTTTGCCCAATTCGCGCAAGGTCTATGTGCAAGGTTCGCGCCCCGACATTCAAGTGCCGATGCGCGAGATTTCGCAGGACGAAACGCCAGCCAGCATGGGCGCAGAAGTCAATCCGCCCATCTATGTCTACGACTGCTCCGGCCCGTACACCGACCCCAAGGTCAAGATCGACATCCGTTCCGGCCTCGCTGAGATGCGCGCCGGCTGGATCGCCGAGCGTGACGATACGGAAGCATTGCCGCAACTAACATCCGACTATGGCCAGCAACGCCTGAATGACCCCGCACTCGCCGAGATGCGCTTTAATCTGCAACACGCGCCGCGCAAAGCCAAGCCGGGCAAGAACGTGACGCAGATGCATTACGCACGTCAGGGCATCATCACGCCTGAGATGGAGTACATCGCCATCCGCGAAAACCAGCGTGTAGATGGTCTGTCCGCGATGATGCTCAAACAACATCCCGGCGAGAACTTTGGCAAAGCGATGCCGAAGAAGATCACTCCTGAATTCGTGCGCGATGAAGTGGCCGCAGGTCGTGCCGTCATCACCGCCAACATCAACCACCCCGAACTGGAGCCGATGATTATCGGCCGCAACTTCCTGGTGAAGATCAATGCCAACATCGGCAATTCAGCATTGGGCTCTAGCATCCAAGAAGAAGTGGAAAAAATGACTTGGGCGATCCGTTGGGGCGGCGACACGGTAATGGACTTGAGCACCGGCAAGAACATCCATGAGACACGCGAGTGGATCATCCGCAACTCACCTGTGCCTATTGGTACCGTGCCTATCTATCAGGCCTTGGAAAAAGTCAACGGCAAAGCCGAAGACCTGACTTGGGAGATTTTCCGCGACACCCTGATTGAACAGGCTGAACAAGGTGTGGATTACTTCACCATCCATGCCGGCGTGTTGCTGCGCTACGTGCCGATGACCGCGAACCGCATGACCGGCATCGTGTCGCGCGGCGGTTCCATCATGGCGAAGTGGTGCTTGGCGCATCACAAAGAGAACTTCCTGTACACGCACTTCGAAGACATCTGCGAAATCATGAAGGCCTACGACGTGACCTTCAGTTTGGGCGATGGCCTGCGTCCCGGCTCAATCTACGATGCCAACGACGAAGCCCAGCTGGGCGAACTCAAGACCTTGGGTGAACTCACTGACATCGCGTGGAAGCACGATGTGCAAGTGATGATCGAAGGCCCCGGTCACGTGCCTATGCACATGATCAAAGAGAACATGGACCTGCAACTGAAGTGGTGCAAAGAAGCACCGTTCTACACGCTTGGCCCGTTGACGCAAGACATCGCGCCTGGCTACGACCACATCACCTCTGCCATCGGCGCGGCAATGATTGGTTGGTTCGGCACGGCCATGCTGTGCTACGTCACGCCCAAGGAACATCTGGGCTTGCCGAACAAGGCCGACGTGAAGGAAGGCATCATCACTTACAAGATCGCCGCTCATGCCGCCGACCTTGCCAAAGGACATCCCGGTGCGCAAGTGCGTGACAACGCCTTGTCGAAAGCACGCTTCGAATTTCGCTGGGAAGACCAATTCAACCTCGGCCTCGACCCGGATCGCGCGCGAGAATTCCACGATGCAACTCTGCCTAAAGAATCCGCCAAGATTGCGCACTTCTGCTCCATGTGTGGTCCGCACTTCTGCTCGATGAAAATCTCTCAGGACGTGCGCGAATTCGCCGCCAAGGAAGGTATCGCGGAGTCAGAGGCATTGGCTAAAGGCATGGAAGTGAAATCCATAGAGTTCGTCAAACAGGGTGCTCAGGTCTATCACAAGGCTTAACACGTACTAACTTGCTAAACGAAACGAGCCGCCATGCGGCTCGTTTCGTTTATGTCTATCTGAACAAATTTAATTCCTAATATTCTCGCTCCATGAACTGTCGACCCCATTGTGGCGCATGTTGCATCGCGCCTTCCATCAACTCTCCCCTGCCGGGCATGCCTAACGGTAAACCCGCTGGGGTGCCGTGCATACAGCTAGATGAGAACTTCGGCTGCAAGGTGTTTGGCAGGCCAGAGCGCCCTGCTTTCTGTGGTGGCTTGCAGCCCGAAGTCGAGATGTGTGGCGAGAACAAAGCGCACGCCTTGGTCTGGCTGACGCATTTAGAGCAGGCTACGCGTCCGCAGGTATAATGCCGCCCCATGCGTTCTACCCCCTCCCACTCTCTCAGCGCGGTCACTTCCGCTTCACCGTGCATAGGTCATTGCACCACGGTGCTGGGTGACGACGTCTGCCGCAGCTGCCTGCGCACCTTCGACGAGATCACTCGCTGGGTGGAGATGAGTGAGGATGACCGTTACGCTGTGAATCACCGTATCGCCCTTCTGCAATCACCCCGCTAAATCATTATGGATATCCTGTTACTCATCAAAGCCGCCATACTCGGCATCGTCGAAGGTCTGACTGAATTCTTGCCTATCTCGTCCACCGGACATCTGATCTTGGTCGGCGACTTGCTCGACTTCAATGATGACCGCGGCAAGGTGTTCGAGATCGTCATCCAGTTCGCCGCCATCTTGGCTGTGTGTTGGGAGTACCGCACCAAATTGACGACTGTTGCCACTGGCTTGGTACAAAAGCAGGAGGTCGCGCAGCGCTTCATCTTCAATCTATTCATAGCATTTCTGCCGCTGGCGATCTTGGGCTTGGCATTTGGCAAAGCGATCAAAGCGCATCTGTTTGCACCTATTCCCGTCGCGATGGCCTTTATCATCGGTGGCTTCATCATCCTGTGGGCGGAGAAGCGCAACCATGTTACGACCATAGAGAGCGTGGATGAGATGCACTGGAAAGATGCATTGAAGATGGGCTTCGCTCAAGCGCTGGCCTTGATACCTGGCACTTCGCGGTCGGGCTCGACCATCATCGGCGGTTTGTTCTTCGGTCTATCGCGCAAGGCGGCAACGGAGTTCTCCTTCTTCTTAGCCATCCCGACCCTGACCATGGCGACACTCTATGAAGTGGTCAAATATCGCCATGACTTCCACGCTGACGATATAGGCATCTTCTTGGTTGGTTCTATCGCGTCATTCATAAGTGCCTTCATCGCCGTGCGTGGTTTATTGCGTTATATCAGTCGCCACGATTTCACCGTATTCGCTTGGTACCGCATCGCTTTTGGCCTGATTGTTCTGGGTACTTATTACACCGGCGCAGTGAGTTGGTCTGGAAACTGATTTAACGTAAATTTTACAAATATTCCGCTGGTTACTGGAGTTTAACCACTCGTCGGCAGACCGCGATTTGAACCTTTACACAAATTTTTCATCTACTATACTCCGCTACTTTTTTAGGAATACAAACATGTCACGCGTACTGCTTTCATTAGGTCTGGTTGTTGCAACCATATTCACTTCGCAGGCAGCTATGGCTGAAACTCCAGCCGAGATTCTTGCCATGATTAAAGCTGAGGCGTCCGCCGCTGCCGGCTACCAAGAATTTTCCGCCGCGCGCGGCGAAAAATTCTTTCATGTCAAACATGGCGACGAGTGGAGCTGCTCTTCCTGCCATACCGACAACCCTATGAATGAAGGCAAGCACGCCAAGACTGAAAAGTTGATTAAGCCATTGGCTCCTGCAGCCAATGCCGAGCGTTTTACTGAACTAAAGAAGGTCGAAAAATGGTTCAAGCGTAACTGCAATGACGTATTGAATCGCGAATGTACCGCTCAAGAAAAGGGAGATGTAATGACCTATTTGTTGGGCGTTGGCACCAAGCACGTAGAAGCACCAAAAATTGAAGCGCCTGTGCAACACGCACAAGTAGCAGCTCCAGTTGCAGCAGCAGCCGTTGCGGCTACTGCAGTTGCCGCAACGAGCAAGAAGCCCGTTGCTAAAAAAAAAGCCGTATCGTAAAAAAGACACCAAAAATAGCAGCCCTCAAATAACAAAAAATAACTAGGAACCCTCTCCATGTCGCAAAAAGTATTAGTCTGGGACGCCCCAACTCGGGTGTTCCACTGGGTTCAAGCGCTCTGTTTCCTAGGCGCATATCTCACCTCTGATTCAGAGAAGACCCGCGATATTCACGTCGCCTTGGGCTATATCCTGTTCGGCATGATCGTATTCCGCTTGTTGTGGGGCTTTGTGGGCACCCGCTACGCCAAATTCAGCTCGTTCGCGTATGGTCCAAGCAAGATAATCAGTTATTTAGTATCGCTCTTCAAAGGTAAGGCCGATCACTTTGTTGGTCATAATCCGATTGGCAGTGTCGCCATCTGGTTGCTGTTAAGTGGTGGCCTTACATTAGGCGTAACCGGCGTGATGCTGTTGCAAGATGATTTCGAAGATATCGTTGAAGAGATACATGACTACGCTACCAATGCGATGCTGATCGTCATTGCGATACACCTGATAGGTGTTTTTGCCAGTAGCTTTTTGCACAAAGAGAATTTGGTACGCGCAATGATCACCGGTTTCAAACCCGGCGAAGACAGCCAAGGCATTAAAACTGCCTACAACTGGCTGGCAGCAATGATGTTGGTTATCGTAGTGTGCTTCGGCGCTTACTATCTGCGTTAATATCTATCTGGCGGCTCAAATATCTTTATAAAAACCACGTAATCTATAAACCTAGGAGAGTAAGTATGAAAAATAAAAGCAGCATCAAACTTAAGAGCACCCTAGCCGGCCTGTGCATACTGGCCGCATCAGGTGTAGCTCATGCCCAAGATGCAGCATTGGATCTGAGCATGCCTGCAGCAAGCAAGGCATCCCACTCTTTCATCCTTGCAGCTAACGACACACCAGCAAATCTGCCAGCCAGTGTGACCAGCTCTACCCCTAACGCTGAGTTCGAACCTGCTTTTTTCACTGCAGACAATCTGCACCAATATGCAGGTTGGGCCACCTTGGCACTGGTCGCCGGTGCTGCTCTCAGCGCTCCTGGTGAAGGTTGTGAGGCAAACTGCCCTCCAAACCCAGCACCACGTCAAACCAACGGCACGCACGCCAAGATCGCCAAGGCAGCTGCTGCCATGGCTGCTTTCACTGTAGTGGACGGCCTGCTCACACACTGGGATGACTTCCACATGGAAGACGGTTTCAGCGATCCGGATAACCTGCACGTGATGCTAGGTACCGTAGGCGCCGCGATGATGATGTACGCAGTCAACAAGTCGGCTAATTCAACTACGCCTGTCAGCCACGCTGGCATCGCAGAACTCGGCGGCGTAGCAATGGCTGTCGCAGTTAAATTGACTTGGTAAGGGGTGACAGAATGTTGAAAAAATTCAAAATCGTAGCACTGATGACCAGTGCATTGTTTTTGGCTAATGCGGCGTATGCGGGTGAGACTGCCGGTGAATGGCTGTTGAGCTTCGAACGTATGAAGGGTGTTAAGCCTGTAACCGACAGAAAGTATGCGAAAGAATGCGGCGAATGCCACTTCGCTTACCAACCCGGACTGTTGCCTGCTAAGTCCTGGGAAAAGCTGTTAACTCCTCAAGCTTTGAAGAACCACTTCGGCGACAACGCTGAATTGGATACTGCGACACTGGATGAAGTTCGCGACTACGCTTTAAACAATGCAGCGGAGACTTCTTGGTACAAACGTGCTCGCAAGATCGCAGTTTCGACAGCTAATGGTCCGGCTCCTTTGCGCATCACTGAAACTCGCTACATCGCTCGCGTGCACGAAGAAATCCCTGCCAAGATGATCAAAGGCAACAAAGACGTTAAGTCTTTGAGCATGTGTAATGCTTGCCATACTCAGGCAGCCAAAGGCGTGTTTGATTCTGACACTGTCAACATCCCTAACTTTCCAGATTGGGATTAAGTTAGTTTGAAGTATAAGCAATAGGCAAAAGGGGAAGCTAGTAACTAGCTTCCCCTTTTCTATTGGGTGACTTGGATTCAGTCCGGTGCTGGATAGATCACGCCGCGCCGCGTAGACATCGCTCTGCCCAAACGCTCAGCTTGCTCAGCTGACAGCAGCTCCTTAGCCAGCGGCAAAAGTTCAGCATTCTCTGTTTCGATATGCGACTGATAGGCAGCAATAAATCCACTCACCTTGGTATTTTCCATGCTCGCACATGTACCCTCAGCGATGCAGGTCAGGTCTACGCGCAATGCCGCCCAAGCGGCATCTAACTCCACATGACGCGATAAAAGAAAATCGACTAAGCGTAGTGCACGCGCATCACTTGTTGACATCAGCATGGGGAACAGGTCCTGCTCCTCATCTTGGTGATGATTGCGACCCGCCGTGTCGAAATATCTCAATATGGCTAGTGCAGCCTGACGTGCTTGCAAATCGCATCCGTGAACTGGGAGATGCACACGCAATTTTTCCAACGTTGCACACTGCGACTGGATGCGCCCATGACAGGCACGCAACATCTCTAATGGGTCGTCAAATCCAGGTGCATCACTCATGCCGGGGAATATCATCGTTTTACCTGCTCAAGATGTGCCAAGGCACGGGATCATGAGTCACGGCAGTGAGCACGATATAGGCGAACAGCAGTTGCGCCAGTATCCAAGCGAGCAACCTCACCTCGCGGGTTTTGCCACGCTTGATAGCGATGGTGCCCAGCAAGATATACAACAGCAGCGCGATAATCTTGGCAGCCAACCATGGTGCGGCGAAGGGAGAGATGCCCAACATCCAGGCCAGCGTCACCGCACTGCCCAGCAGCAAGGTGTCCACCGTGTGCGGCAACACCTTGACCCAGCGCCGCTGTAAGTTGGCGGAGGCGTTCAAACTCCACACTCCGCGGACCACGAACAGCATATAGCTGATGAACACACAGCCCACATGCACTAATTTTAGGATGGTGATGCTCATCATTCGGTCTCGCGTTGGTAAGCGTGCTGTACCGCAAGCTGGGTGAGTTGCAGCAAATCCTCTTCACTCACGTCGATCACGCCATCCATATTCGCTAATGCATGTTGTATGTCGGCGGGGGTGACTGCGCCCAGTGGTATGTAACGGGAGGGGGCCGAGCTAGGCACTTGAGGTGCGGGATAGCGCCTGCCCGGCAGGAGATTATTGATGACCAGAGCGAACAACAGGGAAGCTGCAACGTTCACCGTCACGATGGTCGCGGCCCACATGCTCCCCATAAAATGATATTCGGCGCTCCCGAGCACCAGCGTCAGCGCGGTGGCCGCGCCCGGCGGATGCAGCGCATCGAGCAGGTGCATAAGCCAGATCGCCAGCCCTACCGCCAGTGCCGCAGCGATCACCGGATCGGCAACCAAAGTGCCAACATACCAGCCGGCCAATGCCGAGACACCGTGGCCGACCACGAGATTCCAAGGTTGTGCCATGGGGCTATGCGGGACGGCGAACAGCAATACGGTGGACGCCGCGATCGAGCCCAACATGAGCAGTGGGAACACACCATGTGGCATGAATTCGATCAGCAGCCCCAACCACAGTATGGCAAAGCCACCCGCTAAGCCACTACGCGCTTTCTCGGCCATCGAAACAGGTAGATGGTGGGGAAGGAAAAGTTTGAGCATCTCTAACATGGCAGCGGCTTCCGATCTTTCGGGATGCCATGATAATGCATGAGCTATGTGAACGAGCAGACTTGCTTAGGTGTCATCCCGTCTTTGCGAACAGGGATTGAGTGTATGCCGCAACAATGCGGCATACACTCAGCAGAAAACTTACTTAGCGGGAGTCGCAGGTGCGCTGGTACTAGATTTACCTTGGTGTGGATGGCTAGAGTCACACGCATAGACACTACCCGCCAGTGCCAAACCCAATAATGCCAACATCGTCATCGCAATCTTTTTCATCTTTAGTTCTCCTTGTCGTCAGGTATCAGCTAGATACGCATTCTCGGAACGAATACATTCCGAGCAGAGACGCATCGTGCACCTACCCCAGCAACTGGTCAAGAATGCGCGTTTCCAAAATGGTTTTTCGTTAGGCCAATTGATACCATCATTTGGAAACAAGAAAGCACACCCTTGCGGATGTCCTTTCTTGTTTGGCGGTGGACAGAGTCTCCACCGAACTTCTCTCTGCTGTTTCCCCCTGCTAACAGGGATAAATACAGCGAACTTGATGACGATACCTCACTGCCCTAGCAAGACACCAGCTTGAATCCCAATAACTAGGCCTGTTTCGTAACAATTCAGTTATTTACGGGAAATGTGGGACAGGGAATTATCAGTGGAAAATTCAATAAACAGTCTTCCGTGTATTTTGATTCATTTATGCCCCAGAGCGCATCAATGGTCACTCGTCGTCGTCCTCCAGCTCAACATTTGATTCCTTAGTCTTGCCGCGCCATTTTTCCGTTGGGTCAAGCCAGCCAATCGCTTCATCGGCACGATTGAGCCAATTTTTGCCGTAATCGGTTAGTTCTGTTTGGCTAACCGCCACGACTTCACGCAGATGTGCCACATACTGACGAAGTTGGGCGGCTTCAGACCATGCCCTAGCCTCCTTCAGCGCCCCATCAAGAAATTGCTGTCGCTCATACGCAATGCGTTCTTTTTCACGGCGAATAGCGGCTTCTTCTTCCCAACGAATGTGCTGCGCCTTCCTTTCCTCAGTTCTTCGCCGCATCGCCTCGGCGGCAGCGATAAAACCCTCAATGACTTGCGGTAGTTTTTCCTCAAGGCGCTGAGTTTTGCCATCTCTCCATGACTTACGTCCTTCGTAATATCCATCAATGGCAATCTTGAGGTCCCCAAGGAACTGGTATGTATAGGTGCGCTTATTCATCCAATCGTAGGTCGGATGCTTTTCTACATGCTCTGTGCGAGAGGATGCCTCGACAATGCTGAATACGATGGTTTCTTCTAAGAAGTGTCCTACTACGCCACGTTGATTCTCTTTCTGCTCCCACTTCATGCCGGCAGCAGCGAGGCTTAGTTCGAGTGTGTTGAGAATTCGAATTACACGGTCTTTATTTTCTGTAGAGATACGAACATTAAATGTATCGTTCTTCCCATAGAGGAATCCATCAACATCAGGTTTGCGGTCCAATGCCTTAGCGGTCCTTCGTGTAACGGACCCCAAGGGCGCATCTTCATTAGCTGTCGCAGAAATCCCTGGCAATGAAAGTGCGTTCGCCAGCTTCACACTAAGTTCGGCTGAAAGGGGAGCGGGGCTAGGCTTGAGATTGGGGTCGTGAGCGCAATAAACCGGCTGGCTTCCACCTGACTCCCAAGGAGCTAGTGTTGGCTTTGGTGGGACGGGCTTACCGTGCTCTTTCTTTGCCCAATATCCTAAAGGAGGCTTGGGAATGCCATTCTTGGCACACCACTTGGTTAATGCGACATCGGAAATGCCAAGCTGCTTTGCGATCTTAGTAGTGGGCGTCTCCCACAGAAGATCGAATATCTCAGTTCTTGTGTATTGGGCTTTCACGTAATCCTCCTAGAATAAATGCTCACCGGATTGGGCATCTGCAATGGGCTACGACACCATATGCGCTATGATCCTTCACAATAAATGAGGCCAAGTAATCTGTTTTGCTCTGGAATGACACTTACTGCAACGAACCAAATTCATAATTCACTTTGAAAGAACCATATGCCGTTAAAACCACCCACACACATGATTATGTGGCCTCGCGGTGTGCACCTTCTAGTGTGCGACGAGCATAAATGTTTCGTTGAAACTTCAAAAAACCGCAAATACGATCTGAATGACGAGCTCTTCCAAACTTGGCGCAACAGAACAATTTATCTTGAAGTCCAAGTAAATAATAAAAATTGGGGCGTCTGGGATACTGAAGCTCTAAAGTGGATTGAAAAAAGAATCCGCTGGGACCTTAAGTTTGATGGAAATCATTTTTCACTTCGAAGATACACGCGTAGGCGAGGCCATCCTTGTTCAGAAGGATTTGTTTGGAAGCTGACTGTTGAATAGCAAAGAAGTCTTATCTTCCGAGCATATTTCAAAACACTTCTAGTAAATTGATGAGAGTTACATCAGACCGATTTGTTGAATTATTTCGTTGACACCAACATCCGAAGGATCATAATGACCCCATCGCCGATTTGAACCAGCTTGCGGGGCGATTAATAAATTCCTGCTAATGCGGAGATAAACCCGTTCTAGCCAAAGCTGAACGGGTTTTTTGTTGTGCCGCCGATTTAAAAGCAACTTGCAGGGCGGAAATAGATACTGCTAAAGCGCTGTCAATTCTCCCCCCTGAGATTGCCCGCGTCAGGCATTGGGGAAGGAGAAAATCATGACAGCCCATGGATGCAAAAAAGAAAGTCGCAGAAATCCTAGTCGACTATTTCGAGAAAAGAAGCTTGCCTCGCAAACCTTCAGCAGCTTCCCCTACCTAAGCACTCGAGTATTCCCTGCTCTATACAACATCAATCTTTTACCAAGCCGCCTGCCTGAACTAGAGTTGATTGAACTCGCCAGACAGCAAGTGGCCGCCAATAAACTGAATGCATGCCTAGTACTTGGTTGGAACCAGGGGCTATGGTTTGATGTTGAGGGGCAAGAGACATGGAAAACATTCATCCCCAAGGGAGGCCTCACTGTAAACGGGAGACTGAAAACTCAACAAGATTACTCGTCTGATCCTGACATTGTGATTCGCAACCAGCTTCTTAATGAACACTCACAGACGAGTATGCACAAAGGCGGATATCTCGTTGGCGATCCAGAAAACTGTGTACGCGATGCAACAAATGCTGACGCTCCATTGGGCGATTTACATGACAGCATCATTCCTAGCGGGCTGACGCAATGTGAAACGTGCGGCGAGCTAAAGGGCGAGTGCTTCTACTCTGAGTCGGATTGCTACGGCGACAAGGTTTGGGTAGTCCGCTGTAGATGCGAAAACGATAATCAATGTGCGGCTTGTGGGAAGCCGCTGTTTAATCACAAACTAGACAGTTGCTATTTCAATGGTGACACTAACGAAATTCTGCATGTCGCTGGATATTTGGCTCTGAGCCATGACTGCAATGACGCATAATCCGTCAGCAATTACCGATTTCACCTGAAGAGTATCTGCAGGCTTTTAGATTGAATGTATTTCTAAAGAGTTGAGACGCGATGGCCCATAAAAAGAATGCTCCAGTCAACGAAGCAAGCTTCTTCTTCACCGAACCGTGGGAGCCCGTAACAGTACGCCGTGGTGATGCGCTGGGACTGGGAGCACTAGCCGATCAATTTGCCGACGCTGTTGCACCTGGCTTCAGTAACAGAATTCGTGACGGTCGTTGGGTAACCATTCTTGCCTGGTGTTTAGTTAAATCGAAAATAGTGTTCGATGCCAGTGGCGGTAAATCTGTAAGTTCTCGCAAAGAACAAGAAGAAAGGTACGCCTGGCTTCAGCCGCTAGAACTCATGTGGGTAGCGCGAACGATTGCCCTCCTTGATAAGGAGGACTGGAAGCAACGCTCACTCGCTGGGCGCCGCCGTGTGGCACCTTGGTACGAGAAGCAAAATTCCGAACGTTTTGGAATGTCGAATCAGCAGTTTCGTGCCTACCGCCAAACCGGAACATATGGCGGATATCGCCGAGCTTTTCGTCGTTGGCCCGGAATGACTTTGGGTAACGATGGCTGGACACCTGGCAAGAACTCTATAGCGCTCTCCAAATGGTTAGACTCAAAACTGAAAGGTGCTCAATTAACTCTGGGCGATGAGTTGAGCCGAAGCGCGAAGGCAGGCAGGGGAAAAGAATGCGGCTGGTGGCTAAATCACTGGGAGGAATATCCACAGTCCGGTAAAGATGCCGATACAAATACCCTACCCCGCCCGAGAAATGATTTTTCAGTTTTACCAGAAGCGTCCCTATTGAATCCGATCATATTTGGCGACGACACGGTCGGACAGACGCGGGTCAAAATTGTTAACTCAATAAAGAAGTCTTCCGCATCTGAGCACATCGAACTATGCCAACACTTGAGTAGTCAATTCAAGGACGATCCAGTCATATCTCGCCTATATAGTTTTTCAAGATTGGCGGATGCCGGAATAGCCGCTATGGAATACATTGCAGCATCCTTGGGAGATAAACCTGCCGTAACAATTAGTGAAATCACAAAATCAAAAGATGCCGTATTAATTTGCAATGAGTTGAATAAGGCAGCACAAGCTTGGCTCAAATTACCGCCCATACAGATTCGGCACATTCATGCCGCCGATCGCTTCGCGCAGGAAATGCTCTCTGATAGCCCACTTGAATGCCTGCGCTCTGTAATCGAATATCACAAACTCTATGGCGGAGGTCTCCGCTGGTTTGAAATTCAAGATGGAAAAATTCTTCCCCTTACCCTCCCTCTGACAGGGAGAGCCACAAATTACGGATTTCGATTATGGTCGTTATGCCGAATAGCGGCGCAATGCGGTGTACTCAAGAAAATGCCTGCAGCGCTGAACGCTGATCTCGAAGATTCTGAAGAAGACAATGATGACAACTAACCAAAGCCTAGGTTGGGCATCGCTACTAGACTCCAAAGCACCCGAGGGCGCCGTGCTTCTTGGAGCTTTGTTTACAACCTATGACCGTACTGACGAGCGGCTATTGGTTGAAGACGTGCTGCCCTCCCTGCTAGGGCTTAAGCATGGGCCATTCGATCTAGTAGAGCGTAGCTTCTTCCTGCTTGAATTAGACGAACGCCTAAAACAACTGCATGACCGAATCGTTGTGGTCTCATCGACATTGCGAGATGAGCCAGGTGATGATGATTCCGCCATGAGTGCTGGAATCTACGGATGGGTATGGCGCTCAATACGACAACTTACCGTTGGAAAAAACGGTGATGCCGTACAACATGCAAAGTTGTGGATGCTGCATTGGACCAAAGACGGGGCCGAATTCCTTGAGATCGTCGTTTCATCATGCAACCTCACACGCTCAGCCTTCCGCCATCAAATTCAAGCCGCATGGCGAGTTTGTTTGCCGCTTCAACAAAAATCGACGAACGTCAGATTGAATGGTTGGGGAGTTTTGCCAGAATTCATGCGCGCCCTAGCGTCATCATCAGGCGGAGAAACTCATCTTGATGGATTCATCAACTTACTTTCAAGAGCGGATTGCCCACAAGGAATTACCTTTGTAGCCAGTGTCCCGGGCAGTCATGATCGGCGCACACCATGGGGAGCGGCAGGTCTTCGCGACATCATTCCTGCTGGGCGTGGAACAACAAGTGCCACGGTATTTAGCCCCTACATTGGCTCATGGGACGAGAACTCATTGAATCAGTGGTGTGCATACTTTGAAGGAAAGCCTGAACGAATTTCCCTTGTCTGGATTGACAAAGATCATCCATGGTCAGACAAATGGATCCTCCCAACTTCCACATTAAAAAATCATGTTGGCGTGGGTGGAGCGCTACTTCATTTGCGTCATGACGGCATAGACCAGAAAAAATCAAATTCATTACACGTCGAGCACAGGACCAGTGATATACGGTGGAGCCATGCCAAACTCTACGCATTCAAGCGAGGTCGCACCCAGAGTCTGCTGCTAACTTCAGCCAACTTCAGCACCTCAGCCTGGGGCAAGGTGGAGGGAGGAAAACTCACAATCAAGAACTTTGAATTGGGCGTATGCATTGAACAGGCAAATTCTCCCTTTGAAAATTTGTCCAAATTTTTGGATATCAGCAACGCTGCCACTAGCTCCAATAAATTGATCATCGGATCAAGGTTAATCTCGTGGGCTCAAGCAACATGGGATGGTAAGAATATTCTTGTGGAGTGCAGAAGCAAGAAAGAGGTAACCGGCCAGATTATTAGCCGAAAGAAGTCCCCACGCATTTCACAGTGGAAAAAGACTACTAACGGAATTCACAGCACTAGCATCCCATGGAAGGATGAGAAGAACGCGCCTGCTTCTGTGCTCCTGAAATGTGAGACTGAGCAGCTCAATGTAGTCGTGTTCGATTCCAGAAAATTGAAGGATCGTGAGCGGAGCCTACCTGATGAAATTGATGAATCTGAAGTGCAATCAATTCGAGATAGACTGTTATTTGAACAGTATGGGGGGAAAGCTGTAACCGATATTGAATCCGAGCCAGATGCAGAAGTAGATGCAGACCTCCCTCAAGATGGCGATAACCAGAATGCCGACGACTCCAACGGGGACACATCCGTCAATAATAATGACAGCTATGCGGTTGAGGCCCTTACCGCCGCTCGCCAAAAACTGAATGTCGTTGATAACTGGGCAGCACGCGTAATTCAAGCTGAGCAAGTATCCAGTGAGCGAGTATTGGAAATGCTAAGTCGCGATGGACGACTACTGATGGAAGCCTTCACCCGACTTCATGCGCAAGCAGAGGAAGGTGGTAGCCACAACACTGGTGCGATCATTGCGGCAGAAGAGATGGAATTAAGACTCAAGCAACTTCCGAAGGAAAGTCGATGACCAACATTGCAAGAATCGGACTTTCAGCCTCCCAATGGCGATTCTTATCGAACCATGAAAAGTACGTTGAAGAAAGCGCTTCTTCGGAACGCACTTTGAAATTAGAAAGTACCGAGCGTCAATTCTTAACTGCTCGGGACATTCTGGCTAGATTGGACGGATGTTGCGGAGAAGTGCCACGACAAGGCGTGCTTCTGGCTGACGATGTGGGATTGGGGAAAACCACTGTTGCAGCACTAGTTGCTTGGGTCTTTGCTTCTGCAGGCGAAACAAGAAGTGTTCGCATTCTGGTTCCCAACGATGTGATGGTACGTCGCTGGAAAGAGGAATTGATATCTCACGTCGATCTACTTAATAAATGTGCCCCCCTTCTAAAAGACGTGAAGCGCAGCCGCGTAAAGACTGGCGATGTCCAACGGCTGACCTCAAGATCAATCCAGGTAGCCAAACATTCCTATGCTGGTAAAGGTAACAATTTAAAGTGCAGCTTGCTGATCATTGATGAAGCACATCGTGCCAAAGGCGAGCACACAGATTTCAGTCGTTCCCTTAAGAGGCAGAGAAAAGTTGCTGGCCGTGTTCTGATCCTCACTGCCACTCCTTTCAGCATCAGGCTAGAAGAGTTTAATCGCATGCTAACACTGGTAGGAGCGGATCATTTCCATCATGGAAAAGTACGCGCATTCAGCAATGCATTGGATGATCTCTATTCAGGAAGTACGGCACGCAGGCCTGAGCAGGTTGCAAATCGATTGATAGAGAAAGCTAGAGATGCAATCAATTCAATTGGTCACCATGTGATTCGTCACAGCATCGATGACTTACCCTTGGAGCAAAAGACGCTCGGCGTCTATGAAGAGTGGGAGATGCCGATTCCAAAAGCATCGCGCGATGATCTCGAACTAATTCTCCGAATGGATCGCGTCTTACGAATGGCTAAAGTTACTGGCGGAGAATGGAGTGGTGCAACCAACGACCCTCGTTTCCATGTGGGGTGGAAACATTTCGATGAAGCGATGGACACCATCAGCACATCAATGGGCCAGTTAGACGAACTTGAAAGAAGTTTGGTTGGCAAACACATCAAAGAGATTAAGAAGCTGCGCTCGAAGGTTGGTCCTCATTCAAAAATGGTCGCGGTAGCTGAAGCGGTTGCCGAAACCATCCGCGATGGTGAAAAGGTGGTGGTCTTTTGTCATCATCATGCGACAGCTCAAGAGCTGACCGAATGCATAGCATCTCGTCTGCCCAAAATCACTAGGACATCCTCGCTGGATATCTCAATTTGGAAAGAAGCATGGCAAGGAGTTTTCGAATACAGCGCCACTCCACAAAATATAGATCTACTGAATACTTTCATCGAATGGCTTTGCTCAGACTTGATGCGTACCCAAACCGAAAGTTGGCTCGGAGTTCTGCCAAAATCGAAAACTGCTCTCATCAATGTTTTGGAAAGAAAGCGCGCTCGTCACGCTCCTCGTGGGGAAACCATTGCGCAGGCTGCGCATAGACTTTTCAATGAACTACTGGAATCCAAATCTGGCAAAGCAGTGCTACTTCAAGCTGCACACAGCCCAGAATACCTACCCGGAAGCCTACAGAAAAATGGAACCTTCAATGTATTTGGCGTGTGTTCCAGTGAACAGTCTGATCGTAAAGAGTTATTCATCCGCAACAATCAGCCTGACACTATTATCAAGATTTTCGGCACCCCTTTCGGGCCAGAAGTGCTTGTCGTTACAGACAAGCTATCTGAAGGAATCGACTTACATCGCTATTGCCGTCATCTGATTCACTATGAACTAGATCCGAGCCCGATTCGAACTGTTCAAAGAAATGGCCGCATTCGACGTGTGAATAGTTGGGCCGCCATCACTGGCAAAAAAATTCGTTATGCCTATCCTGCGTTTGGTGGAACCCGAGATGAAAAGCTTGTGAATATCATGAAGAAGCGGATTTCCACTTTTTCATTGCTACTTGGGGGAGTTCAAGATTTCGACATCGACTCCACTTGCTCCGCAGATGAAGACTGGCGTAATGAAGTTGTAAAACTCGCCAAGAAACAGCTCAATATTGAAGGTGGAAAACTGAATGCTAAAGAACCAGGAAATTCCTGCTGAACACTGATTGATGCTTACTCCTTTTTTACATTGAGGTTGATTCCATATGGCAACTACCGTAACCGATTTTATTGGCCGCCTCGAAAGGGAACACCTCCTAAAAGCCATTGAAAAGCTAAAGGGGGGCGCAACTTCAAGGTTCGCTGATTCAACCAAATACGATGTTCTATTCATGGGGAGACGTTATGCCCCAAAAGAAGTCGTGGGTCTTGCATTGGAATCGCTAGCATGCACAACTAAATCAGTTTGCACTGAACATCTACGGCCCACCCCAGCGTGGGCCTTTTTCATTCATGTAGTCGATACTATTGATCGTGATGCCAAGTTATCTAAGCAACAAATTCGTTGAAAGTGGTAGCGGCGTTGGGGGCTGCAGAGAGAACCGCATTATTCTGCAAGCGCAGTAGAAAAAGTACTAAAACTGAGAGTTAAATTAAACAAAAAAGCCCGCGGTGTCGCGGGCATTTTTATGTTAATTTGTTATTAATAATCAGCAAATTAACTGTATGGCGGAGAGAGAGGGATTCGAACCCTCGATACCTTGCGGTATGCCTGATTTCGAGTCAGGTACATTCGACCACTCTGCCACCTCTCCGAGTCGCGACTTGCTTCATGTATCGCGGCGCGGATTCTACCAGCAAGGGCCAAACTCGTGCAGAATGTTGGCATGCCGAAAATACCTGCACTGTTTAAGCTACCCCGCCACATGCTCAAGTACATCGTGTTGCTGGCGCTTTTACTGGTGGCCATTTTTCAACACGACCAAGAGCGTGTTCTACCTGACTGGCAAGAAGGTGAGTTGGTGGTGATTGAGGATCACAACCAGCCCCCTGCGGGTCTGCGTTTCAATCATGAGTTGGCTAAGATGTTCGCTATCCAACTGCATGCCAAACTAACCGTGGTAACCGCTGACGTGGCGGAAGCACCTGGTTTGCTGGCGCTACGGCGTGCCCATTTCGCCGCCGTTGGCTTCCGCAGTAACTCACCCGTCCCCGGCCTGATCTATGGCCCGATCTATCAAACCGTCAGCGAACGACTCGTCTACAACGATGAGAACTTCGAACCGGAAACCCTAGAAGACATCATCGGCTTCCGTATCGCCGTGGTAAGTGGCTCTGCGCAGGAAGCGATGCTCAAAGACCTGCAAACAACTCACGCTGATCTGCACTGGGAGTCGCATATAGGTACGCGGGTGGATGAGCTGCTGGACGAAGTGGCAGCTGAGAAGTTGGATTTCACTTTTGCCAATCTTCTGCAATTCACACTCGCCCGTAATTTTCAGCCCAACCTTAAGACCGCGAGCTTCGTCGTCGCGCCTACCAGCCAGCTGGCTTGGGCCTTTGCCGCTGATAGCGACCCTAAGCTACGTGAACAGGTACAACAGTTCTTCAGCGACATTGAAAAAGATGGCCGATTACATCGTCTGGTCGATCGTTACTATGGTGTGAACGACAGGCTGGCACCCTTTGATGCTTCAGCCTATCTAGAACAAATAGACAAGACCCTGCCGCGCTATCGCGAGTTGTTCGAGCAAGCCAGTCATTGGAGTGGGCTGGAGTGGCAGTTGATTGCGGCGCTGGCATATCAAGAGTCGCATTGGGATCCCTTGGCGACCTCCTTCACCAATGTGCGCGGCATGATGATGCTTACCGAAGCGACCGCCAACCAACTTCATGTCAAAGACCGACTCGACCCACGCGAGAGCACTATGGCTGGAGCGCGCTATCTGGCTTCGATACGCGATCAGTTGCCGCTACAGATACCTGAGCCAGACCGCACTTGGATGGCACTCGCTGCCTATAACCAAGGTTATGGCCATCTGGAAGATGCACGCGTGCTGACGCAACGTATGGGCATGAATGCGAACCGCTGGGTGGATGTGAAAAAGTGGATGCCCAAGCTCACCGAGCCCCAGCATTTCGAGTTACTCAAGCATGGTTACGCGCGTGGCGGCGAGGCGGTGATCTTGGTCGAGAACGTGCGCATGTACTACAACATGCTCAATCGTGTTACCAAGCTAGCCGAGCCTAGCTACTTCCCCGAGACCCCTTATTACCAACTGCTAGAGCGTGGCAAGAATTATAGGCTTAAGAGTTTCTCCACTCGTTAAGCTTGGCACCGGAATGCAAAAGCGCCGCAATGCGGCGCTTTTTTCCTATCGATTCATCGTCAGACTTAGAACTTTACTGTCAATCCTGCATTGAGCGAGCGTCCCATACCGGGCACGCTAGTCCCATACACCATAGGGCGTTGCCCCATGTAGTTGCCTCCTAGCGGATCAGCGTAGTAGCGGTTTAACAGATTCTCCACGCCCAGATCTAAGCGGATTTGCTTCCATTCGTAACTGCTGCGCATAGCCAACAGACCATAGCCACTAGTACGCAACTCGTTACGTACCGCCTGCACCTGAGTCTTGGCGCTGACCAGCTTAGCTTCCAGCGTATTGCTCCATGAACCGCTGCGCTGCTCCAGACTCAGCGTCGCGTTCAAAGGCATGACGTGATACAGATGGTCGCCGGTAGTGAGGTTCTTACCTTGCACATAATTCACCACGCCACTCACAGACAGATCAGCCGCCACGGGCATATGAGCGCTCACATCTGCACCGTATAAACGCGCACTCTGATTGACGAACTGCAGATTGACGAAGCCAGTCGTAGCGATCTGATTTGCGGCAGTACAAGCTGTGCCGGCTACCACGGTACAACGCGCCGCATCGATGTAGTTCTGCACATGGGTGTAGTAAGGCGCGACCTTGAGCTCATAGCCACTAGCATCGTGCCAAGCTGCAGTACTGCTCAACGTGCGCGCCACTTCAGGTTTGAGGTTGATGTCGCCCACATAGCCGTTGCCATCTCCGAACCAATTGTTCATATGCATGGCCATGGCATTGTTGGTCGACCAAGTGTATCGCTCATACAGATTGGGCGAGCGGGTCTTCTGCGCAAAACCCAGCTCGTAGCTCTTGCTTTCATCCGGTGTGAAACGTGCCAAAGCGGTGACATCGATATTGTTGTCGGTGCGCTGGCGGTTAGCTGTATTGAATGTGGCATAACTGGCCGCCGGATAAGCGATGGTGTTGTAGCCCTGCACAACACCAGCATCCATCTTCACCTGACTGGCGCGCAAGCCTAATTGAGACGACCAATCCTTGCTCCAGCGCGCCTCCCATTCACCATACACGTCCAGCTTGTCGCGCTGACCATTGTTGATGTTCTGGAAATCTCCACCGGTCATCATATTGGTCATCGCCATCATGCCAACCACTGGGCCGACTGGCGACCACCAGTCATTCAAGCGATAGCGCTGGGTCTCTGCTCCGACTCGCAACAGATCACGCTCCGACAACACCACATCCCCTTTGATCGCGTAGCCACTGTTCTGGCCGTCGGTATTCATCGGCATACCAAGTGGAGACATGGTATTGGTCTTGGCTTCCAAAAAGTTCATGTAATGCTGCGTATGCTCATGGTATGCACGCGCTTGCAGCTTGCCCCAAGTGTAGTCGCCGCTGTATTTAAGGTTGGTCTGCTGACTGTCGTTCTTCAGCATATCCATATATTGGTTGGGGAAGCCTTGATAGGGGATGCGCTGCTGCCCCAGCGTCAATTCATAGAGATGGTTGTCACGACGCAGACCGAATGCCAGCGCATGATTGTCCGACTGGTATTGCGACGAAGCGACTTCATCTCCAGCAACGTAGACATTGGCAATAGTACCTGCGGATACTCCCGGTGCCTTGAACACAGCACCCGCTTTGTAGTTCTTCGCCTTAGTTGTGGCGCCTGTGTAGCGCACCGACAAAGTCTCGCTGGCCACGGTCGCCGTCACACTGCCGCCCTGCGCTTGGTTGTTGCTGCGATAGTAGGCACTCGCCTGCCCTTGCAACAACAGATGCTCAGCATCGCTGGCAAATTGTGGCGCAGAAGAATCGACCTGTATGGTCCCAGCGATACTGTCACCGCCTTGACTCACCGGCGTGATGCCCGCCATCACTTTTACGCTCGCCACATTGGCTGGCGCGATATAGGACAGCGGCGGGTTCATGTGATTGGCGCAAGCGGAGATGATATCCATGCCGTCCACTTTGACGCGCACTCTGTCATCCGCCATGCCATGCACCGCAGGCAAACTTGATACACCGCCACCCGCGCCCATGCTCACCCCAGCCATGCCATCCAGCATCTTGGCGGTGTCGCTGGTGTGAGTGTGCGCACTCTTCAGTTTGTCCTGTTTAGGGCCATCGGCCTCGGGCAGGTCTTTCAATCTGGATGCCGAGACACTCACTTCAGGTAGAATCTCGGTTGGTTCGGCATAAGCCAACTGGGTACATGCCAAGGCGACACTTACCGTAATTACTCGCAATCTCACTGTCATACTCCCGTAAATGAACGGGGCGGATTGTAGAGAAATATGGTGCGCAGACTATGCGACATATTGCCGCACCCCTTATATCCATTGGCTTACAAGGCAGATGCCGAGTTGTCATCACACTGTCACATACACCAAGCACAATACTCACTGGAGAAACACGACATGGCAAGAATGGTTCAATGCATCAAACTGGGACGCGAAGCAGAAGGTCTGGATCGCCTCCCCTACCCAGGCCCATTGGGTCAGCGCATATTCGAAAACGTTTCCAAAGAAGCCTGGCAGGGTTGGATCAAATTCCAGACCATGCTGGTAAACGAAAACCGTCTCAACCTAGCCGACCTGCCAGCGCGTAAATACTTGGCATCGCAGATGGAGAACTACTTCTTCGGCGGTAGCACCGATGCTGTGCAAGGCTATGTCCCGCCTAAGAACTAGTAATTTGAAAGAGTAGTCTTGAACAAAAAATTCACCCCGCAACAATTCCTCAATCGCGAACTCGGACAGCTCGCTTTCAACCGTCGCGTACTGGCACAAGCTGAGAATAAAGCTTTGCCCATACTCGAGCGCTTGAAGTATCTGTGTATCGTGAGTAGCAATCTGGACGAATTGTTCGAGATTCGTGTGGCGGGGCTGAAAGAACAAATCAAACTGAATATCACCACGGCAGCTGCGGATGGCATGACACCCAAGCAGACCCTCAAACGGGTACGCGACGAAGCTCATCCGCTGATTGCCAACCAATACCAGTTATTCAATCAAGACATCGTTCCGGCACTCGCACAAGAAGGCATACGCTTCTTACGCCGTACCCATTGGAACGAAGCACAACAAGCTTGGGTGAAGGACTTCTTCTTCCGCGAAGTGATGCCAGTGCTCACGCCTATCGGGCTGGACCCAGCGCATCCTTTCCCGCGCGTCTTGAACAAGAGTTTGAACTTCGCCGTCGAGTTGAGCGGCAAGGATGCCTTCGGGCGCAACTCGGCACGTGCCATCGTGCAAGCGCCGCGAGTGTTGCCGCGTACCATCCCCATGCCACCAGAGATTAGCGGTTGCGAGCACGGCTTCGTGTTTCTCTCCTCCATCATCCACGCCCATGTGAACGAACTGTTCATTGGCATGGAAGTGCTGGGTTGTTACCAGTTCCGCGTGACACGCAATAGTGACTTGTTCGTTGATGAGGAAGAAGTTAAGAACCTACGCCTCAGTCTGCAAGGTGAATTGCCACAGCGCCACTTCGGCGACGCGGTGCGTCTGGAAATCGCTGACAACTGTTCCGAGCAGATAGAGTCCATGCTACTCAAAGAACTCAATCTCGATCCTGAAGATGTGTTCCGCGTACATGGCCCCGTCAATCTGGTACGCCTGATGGCGGTGCCTGACATGGTGGCGCGTCCCGATCTGAAGTTCCAACCCTTCACCCCCAGCGTGCAAAGCACGTTGCAAAAGAAGGGCTCGGACATGTTCAAGGTGATACGCAAGGGTGACGTGCTGCTGCACCACCCTTTCCAGTCCTTCCGTCCGGTCATCGATTTCATCCAACAAGCCGCTAGCGACCCTAAAGTAGTCGCCATCAAACAAACCGTATATCGGACTGGCGTGGACTCCGCGCTGATGGATGCGCTGATTGCGGCAGCCAAGCGCGGCAAGGAAGTCACCGTGGTGGTGGAGCTGTTGGCACGCTTCGACGAAGAAGCCAACATAAACTGGGCGGGCAAACTAGAACAAGTGGGCGCTCACGTTGTGTACGGCGTGGTCGGTCACAAGACCCACGCCAAGATGCTGATGGTGGTGCGCCGCGAAGAGAACAAGCTGCGCCGCTATGTACATCTGGGCACCGGCAACTATCATCCGCGCACTGCGACCCTATACACCGACTTCGGCCTATTCACCTGTAACGAAGAGATCTGCGCGGACGTGAACGAGGTGTTCGGCGAACTCACCAGCTTGGGCAAAGCACGCACATTGCATCATCTGTGGCAGTCACCCTTCACCTTGCACGCGCAGATATTGCGCGCCATCCACAACGAAACCGAGTTAGCTAAGCAGGGTAAGAACGCGCACATCATGGCCAAGATGAACGCGCTGCTTGAGCCCGAGACCATCAACGCGCTCTATGAAGCTTCACAAGCCGGCGTGAAGATAGATCTGCTGGTGCGCGGCGTGTGCGCTTTGCGTCCCGGCGTTAAAGGACTCTCCGAGAACATCAAGGTACGCTCGGTGATCGGGCGCTTCCTAGAACATTCGCGTATCTATTATTTCCGCAACGATTTGGCACACGACGTGTATCTCGCTAGTGCCGATTGGATGGATCGCAACTTCTTCAGACGCATAGAAGTGAGTTTCCCTGTGCTGGACAGAAAACTCAAGAAACGTGTATTGGATGAAGGTTTGAAAATCTACCTGCAAGACAATCAGCAGGCTTGGGAGATGGACGGAGAGGGGCACTACAAACTGAAGAGTGCAGCGCGCAGCAAACCTAAATGCGCGCAACAAGAACTCCTCGCTACGCTCGCCCTATCCTCCGTCAAACACCTTAGCGAGACTTAGTGCTTTTTAGGACGTCCGGTAGGAATCTTATCCAGACTGTCCAAAAGAATCTTGAGCTCTGCCGCAGTCAAGGCGCTCAACACCTTCAAACCCGCACGCAACACTTCGCTCTTTTTCACATGCATACCTGCTTTCAGACTCGCCGCCTTGATATCGGCGATCTGCTGATACTCGCCTTGGGGCATAGTGAAGCTGTCGCGTACGACTTTCACCTTGATCTCTTTTTTAACTTCTTTCTTAGCCTTCTTCACCGGTGCAGCTTTCTTTGCAGCAGTTTTGGGAGCGGCAACTTTAGTCACTGCAGCTTTTACAGGTTTTTTGGCAACTGCCGGCTTTGCAGCAGATTTCGCTACTAAGGCTTTTTTCACACTAGTTGCTTTGGCAACAGGCTTAGTTGCAGATGTGGCGGGCTTAGCAGTTTCGGTCTTGGTGGTTGCGACCTTGGGCGTATCAGCGTTCATATCGTTCCTTAAAAGATTGATGTAGAAAAACAGTCTATACGGTATATTCTTTGCAGTGAAATGTAATATTTAGGAGGCCAGCATGGATATCATACTATGGCGTCACGCCGAAGCTGTCGACAGCTCCCCCGATATGTCGCGTGAACTCACTGCCAAAGGCAGGAAGCACGCAGACAAAGTGGCAGTATTCTTGAAGCAACACCTCCCTGCCGACGCGACCATCTTGGTCAGTCCCTCCACGCGCACTCGGCAAACCGTAGAGTCCTTGACCGACAAATATACCGTCGTACCCAGCATCTCACCGGGTGCTTCCGCTCATTCCATATTACAAGCAGCACGTTGGCCAAATGCCGAAGGAACCATACTTGTCGTCGGCCACCAGCCAACTTTGGGTGCGGTCGCCGCCTTGTTGCTTGGAAGTGCTGAACCTTCTTTGAGCATCAAAAAAGGCGCACTATGGTGGTTCACACGTCGGGGACGCGACGAGTTCGCCCAAACCTCTTTGCGTCTGGTCTTCGCACCTGACCTGTTGTAGTCCCACCCAAATTCCGGTAGATCACCATGTTCGAATCTGCTGAACTAGGCCACAAGATAGACAAAGCCACCTACGACAAAGAGGTGCCAGCGCTGCGCGAAGCCTTACTCAACGCGCAGTTCGACCTTGCTGAGCAGGCGAAATTCCCAGTCATCATCTTGGTCGGCGGGGTAGACGGCGCGGGCAAGGGCGAGACTATTAATCTGCTCAATGAATGGATGGACCCGCGCCATATTCAGGTTCACGCCATGGCGCAACACAGCGACGAAGAGCGCCAGCATCCACCGATGTGGCGCTATTGGCGCGCCTTACCGCCTAAGGGCAAGATAGGCGTGTTCTTTGGTTCTTGGTATACCGCACCCATCATCGAACGGGTGCTGGGCAAGAGCAAAGCCACCCAACTCAACGCGCGCATCCATGCCATCAATCATTTCGAGAGCATGCTCAGCAATGAAGGCGCGCTCATCATCAAGCTGTGGTTCCATCTGGCCAAGGACGTGCAGAAAAAGCGCCTCAAGTCCTTGGAGAAAAATCCCAAGACTCAATGGCGTGTGACCAAACAGGATTGGAGCAACTTCAAACGATACGACAAATTTCGCAAAGTCTCCGAGCACACCCTGCTCGCCACTAGTAACGAACATGCACCGTGGATCGTCATCGAAGGCGCGGACGCGCGCTACCGCAACCTCACTACTGGCACTGTGATCTTGGATGCCTTGCGCCAACGCCTCGCGCAGACCGGCAAACCCACCCACATTCATGCCGCACCGCTCAAGGCTGCCATCGACCATCTCGACCTGTTCGACAAACTGGACATGACGCTGACGCTCAATGACAAGAAGTTCGCTAGCGCATTGGAACGCTATCAAGGCAAACTCAACCTGCTCACACGCGATCCGCGCTTCGCCAAACTATCGGTCATCGCCATGTTCGAAGGCTCGGATGCGGCGGGTAAAGGCGGCGCGATACGGCGCATCACCAGCGCACTAGATGCGCGGCATTACCGTATCCATCCGGTCGCCGCACCTACCGAAGAAGAGCGCGCCCAACCTTATCTGTGGCGTTTCTGGCGTAACGTACCGCGCACTGGACACTTCGCCATCTTCGACCGCTCATGGTATGGCCGCGTGCTGGTGGAAAGAGTGGAGAAGTTCTGCACTGAGGCAGACTGGATGCGCGCCTTTGGCGAGATCAACGACTTCGAAGAGCAACTCATCGAGCACAACACCGTTCTGGTGAAATTCTGGCTCACCATCACTCAGGAAGAACAGTTGAAGCGTTTCAAGGCGCGCGAAGAGATCAGCTTCAAGCGGTTCAAGATCACCGCAGACGATTGGCGCAACCGCGAGAAATGGGATGCATACGAGGAAGCCGTATGCGACATGGTAGACCGCACCAGCACCGAGATCGCCCCATGGACCATCGTCGAAGCCAATGACAAGAACTATGCCCGCATCAAAGTGCTGAAGACTTTATGCGAGCGTATCGAAAAGGCGCTGGATAAACTGGATTGAACTAAGTTGGATTGAACAAAGGCGCGCCCGAACGGGCGCGCTTTTTTTATTTCTTAACCAGCTGTACCAACACCCAAGGGCTGACCACTACCGTCCACAACACGGCATCGCTGCTGACCCACTCGGCGGCTTGTTCATCGCTGACTTTACCGAACTTGCCTTCTTCCATCCACAGCTTGATCTGCGCGATGTTGTCTTCAGACATCTGAAAAGCCGCTTCTACCAAGTCCAGCTCGGGCGAAACATACAGGGCCACGCCACTAGCGAAATAACGCTGCATGTCGACCCAGGCCATCTGCGCGGTCTCTAGGTTTAGCTTGGCGCGGTTGATCTCTTTGATATCGGTGTCACTCATACTCTTCCTCAGTTTTAATTATTGGTTACGTATTTCTAATTCGCGCCATATCGCCAAAGCGATCAGCGACCAGACGCGCTCTTGTTTGGATAGTTCGACGATCTGGGTGAGATAACCCGGCCCCAGCAATTCGGTATTGGTTCTATGCATCAACATGGACAAACCGTATATCTCCACCTTGAGAGTGGAAGAGCGGTCGCCGTCTATCGCCTTCTGTCGTAGCTCATCCAGATTACGCAGCAAATCCTGCGCGAACAACTTAACGCTGGTCGGGTCATCTACATTCAATCCCAGCGCGATGCACTTGCGCTCGATCACCAGCTCCAGTCCGTCTTCGGATGCCGCCAGTATCTCTTTATCAAACATGCACTTTACCTACTTTCAGATAGTCGTCTTTCAGTCGCATGTAGTGCTCGGCCGAATAACGCAGATAGGTCAATTCTTTCTCAGTCAGCGCGCGCACTGCCTGCGCAGGTCGCCCCATATACAACATGCCACTCTCTAACACTTTACTGGGCGACACCAGACTACCCGCCCCTATCATCACTCGATCGGGTATCACTACGTCGTCCATGATGATAGAGCCCATGCCGATCAGACATTCGTTACCGATACGGCAGCCATGCAAGATGACAGCATGCCCCACCGTCACATAGTCACCGATAATAAGTGGCGAACCTTCCGGTTTATCTTTCGTCTTGTGTGACACATGGCCCATGCTCAAATCCTGCACATTAGAGCCGCGCCCGATCTCTATACGGTTCACGTCCCCGCGCAGCACCGTGTTACACCACACCGAAGCATCGTCCGCTATCGTCACATCGCCGATGACTTGGCAGGAAGCGTGCAAAAAGACACGCTCGCCTAGCTGCGGGTATGACTCAAGATAATGCGAGGTCGTCATCTTTGCTCCACACAAAATTCAATTCCAGAAAGAGCTCGGTCTGGTTCAAACAGACCGGAATGATCACCGTCTGACCTGGGCAATAATGCTCGATCTCGTGCCCCACGCCCACCATCATCTTCGGTGTCTGCATATCGAAATCCAAACCATTTTTGGCCAGCACCCGCTTAGCACCACCCGCCAACATATTCACCAACTCGCCCACCAGATCAGGTGCGTCTTTATCGAAATTATTGATCTCTTCGCCCATCAACTTGGGCGCGATTTCATCGATGGTGGCGCGATTCAGCGTCAGCGAAACACTGCCATTGGTGTTCTTGGCTTTCATGCCGATCAGCGCGGTGACTTCACCCCTCGCCGTCTTATCGTGTTTAGGTTCGGGCATGCCTGGCTCGATCTCCTCACCGACCATGGTCTGAAAGATGTTGTACAGAGAATGTAGCAGCGCATTGATGATGACGACATCCATATGGTCGCCGTCATACATGGACTCCGGTTCTACATATTGCGTCATAGTGATCTCACTCAGACGTGCTCGCCGAGGATGGGCAAGGTATTGAGGTGGTTGGCTAGCGGCATTTCAATCAAAGACTTTCTGGCCACATTCTGGCCGTGTGGATCACCGACAATATCTGCACTTCATCAGCATCCACGAGGTAAGCCAGCACGAACGGAAAACGGCCAACGGTTAGTTCTCGTGTCCCGGCAACTCGCCCAGCTCTGCCAACCAGAGGATTTTGCGTAAGCACTTCTGCTGCTTTGCGAATAATTGAAATTACTCGTCTTGCTGCTTGAGGGTTTTCTTGAGTGATGTAGTCGTGAATCTCCGTGAGGTCTAATCTTGCTCGCGGGGTATAGCGTAGCTTCATGCCTGAGGCTCGGCGTAACGCGCGAAGAATGCTTCCATCTCCTCGTCCGTCACGAACTCGCCGCGTTGCGCTTGCGCCAGACCTTCTTGAATACGCGCCGTGATGCGGCGTTGTTGCGCGATGTAAAGCGACAAGGCTTCGTTTGCCAAATCACTTTCGCTGCGATGACTTTCTTCTGCCAGATGGTCGAGCTGGATTTTCAGTTCAGGTCGAATCTCAAATGTGGTTGCGCTCATGGCGATACTCCAAAATTGGATAGGGGGATGTTACTCAAATTATTGTGGCCTGTCCCCGATTGTTGGTCGCCGAGAGTGGGGGAGATGTCGAGGTAGTTGGATAGTGGCATGTGATTATTTCAGAAGCCGGAAAATTAATTCGAGTCTGACCCTTTTAGTTGTTCGTAGCTTCTAACGTGCAGCTAAGGGGCGTGCCGAAGGCGCGTCCCAGCGACCGGAGGGAGCGAACTTGAGCGTAGGGTTAGAGAGCATAGGCAGCGCAAAACTACTGAACATTTTGGTCTTTCACTTTGTGTGACGCGCCCCGAAATATACGCCACCATTGCTGCACTATAAACAGAAAGCCCGCGAGGACACCCAATACGGTAATGAAAAAAGCAACAAGAGCAAGCCAGTGTGCGGACAGAGCAAAAGCCGTGAACCCAAGTGCCACCCCAAAACCAGCGACGCAAAATGCGACGAAGAATGGAAACAAGCGCTCATTATTTGAATTAGGTAGAAATTTCTTAAGATAGCTCACGGTTCAGCTCTCTAACGTGTAGCTAAGGGGCGCGCCGAAGGCGCGTCCCAGCGACCAAAGGGAGCGAACTTGAGCGTAGGGTTAGCCCTTGTAACGGTGAGTAATGCGAAGGTTGCTACGACATAACTCTGCATGAACATGCTTCTCCACTTTAGCGTCATTGCTCCAAAAATCGACTAGGGCTCCCTCCCACAACAACAAAGTTGCCGCTTTTGATGTTAGGTACAAATATGCCGTCCAGTCGCGCTCTAGAATCAGGGCACAAAGTTCAATTGCATCTGACAACTCACTAGGCTCGAAAACAAATCCAGGCGCTTCCTTGATTGATCGGCCTTCACCACACCTTAAACGAATACTTGAAGTTGGATCTTCCTCGTATTCTGAATCGTACATCCAATCGTGGATTTGCAGAAGGCAGCCTTGAAAATTGCCGAGTGATTTCACCAGAGCTTGAACAAAATGGCTTATATCTTCATTTGAGGTTGGTGGTGCAAACTGTATGTAGTGAACACCTCGAGATAGACCATGTCCGTAAGGTGTTTCATCTACACCGTGTTGTAGCAACCACTCTGAACATTCAGTTTCTGTGATGCACTTCATGGCATGGGCTAACGTTAAGTTGAGGGGCTGACGCGGGCTGCTTCGCGGCAGTCCCGCTCGAACGTTAGGTTAGCTGTTTTTTCCCATAATTTTCTTAATAATTTCATCTTTGGCCTCTGTTACTAATTTATCGATGTCTACATAAAGCGGAACCAGTGCGACTGCCAAGCAGCGTAACGCATACCAAACAGATAGAAATGACACGATAAGTGGAGTGAGAACAGTGCCACGAAAAAGACTTTGCTCTCCTTGTGAAACGACCAGCGCAAATAGAAAAAAGCCACACGTAGCGACAAAAAGAGCAATTGTGAGCTTCATGACTTGAAGCGCGTAAAACACATGTACTTTGTTTTCGCCCTCAACAAAATGCAGGCGCACCAATTGTTTTGAGGCGGGGAGGAAGAAATGCATTAGCAGTTTTACAAAAGCCGCAACAAGCGACTGTTTTAACGCCGGCAAGATAAGGCGGTTGAAGGCCATGATTATGATTGCAGCAACAATACTTCCGATTGCGCCAAGCAATACAATGCCGGGTATGGTGTTCTTGAGCCATTCTGTTGTAGTTGCAATATCCATATTTTTACTTTGTCGTAACAGCTAACGTTAAATTAAGGGGCGCGCGCTAGCGCGACCCGCTTGAATGACGGGTTAGCTCTTCTCGTTTGAAAAGCCTCCGCAAAATCAAATAGCCAAATGCAAAAAATGGCAGTGCCAAAAAATAACGTGCACCGTTTTGGCCAAGTAATGCTTCAAGCCCTCGATAAATATCTCCCAGCTTCAAGCGACGCCCATTTTGGTACAACTCCTCATTGGGGATGAGAAAAAGGATGGCTAAGCCAAGCAGAATAAGGACTACCCCAAATGCAAAATCAAAGCGCGCCAAATTTCGATTTGTCATAGCTAACGTTGAATTGAGGGGCTGGCGTAGCCAGTCCCGCTCGAATGTAAGGTTAGGGAGTTGACCATCATTCGTAGGTACAACTCTCTTTGACGTGACCTTTTTTTAACTTTTCCAAAGCATAGCCTCGTAGCGGCAGCGTGCGATTGCGCGGTACAGTGGAATGCGCTGGCTTGATGTCACAGCTAGAATACAATTCAAGCAAGCTTGTGGTCTGGCCACCGTCAAGGGCGACAGCACAGACTAGCTCTTCACCGTAAGCCTCTCCGACGTAGTAATCCATCAGAGCAACACGAGCTTCCTTTGAAGCCTCGTCTTTAGCTTCTAGGAGCGCGGTGAATGCCTTTTCATAACCTTTATCCCACCAGTCGTTTTTGCGGCTGGCTTCATCACGGGCGACCAGAACCGGAAGTAACTTTGCTTCGACTGCTATCGGCAGGCTAACTGGACAAGCGTTTTGCTCTGCCCCAACTGGCGTACTGAAAGCGCAAACTAAAATTAGAACCAATTTTTTCATGATGCCCTAACGTAGAGCTAACCGGCGCTGCGCGGCTTTATCGCGCAGCGTCCAGAGAGCGAAGCGAACGGGGTTGAGCGCCGGGTTATGCATCACGACCCGGCCCTTGATTTAAGGAGTTGGATAGCCTTCAATTTTTCTGGCCTGTCGTAGATTGTCGCGCCCAACGGTCGGGTACCAGAGCACATACCAACCTCACGATTCTCATCAATGAAGAACACAAACTCTATCCCGGCACGTAGAAAGGAGGAACACATTCCACCTTCTGGAATTTGGTCTGTAACTTCAATACGACGCTCGGTTTTTCCCTTGAGTGTTTCGGTGACTTCGATAACTGCACGGATATAGCCGCCGCCGAAGACGCTCTGGTCCTCCACATAGTGCAATTCCTGGACGACTCCCACGACGACTACTTGAGCATCCCTGAATTTTTGAATATCGGTACGTTTTACGCACGAGCACGCATTCGCCCACTGGATACCAAGTACCAAGAGGATTAACAGTGTGAAGAGATTACGAACCAGATGCATAACGTAATATAGAAAACATTTTCATAGGGCAGCAATGTCGCCTAATACAAACGGGTTCGAAACAAGATTTCTTATCTTCAAGCACTTGGGTTTCCTCCTTGCATTTAGGACCGCCTAAAAATTTGCGGAAGAATCTTAAACCTGATTCTCTGCCAGTTTCCACTTCATCATCTCCCCCGCTCTCAGCGGCACAAGCTGATGCTCCCCAAACCCTACTGACGCAGGCACTTGCCATTCCCTTTTCTCTAACGTGACCTTGTCGGTATTACGTGGCAGGCCGTAGTAGTCGGCTCCATAAAAGCTGGCGAAAGCTTCCAACTTATCCAATGCGCCCGCTGCTTCGAAAGCTTCGGCGTAGAGCTCGATGGCGTTATGCGCGCTGTAGCAACCGGCGCAGCCGCAGGCGTTCTCTTTGGTGTGTTGTGCGTGTGGGGCACTGTCGGTTCCTAGGAAGAATTTCTTGCTGCCGCTGGTGGCGGCTTTAACCAAGGCCTCGCGGTGGATCTCGCGTTTCAATATCGGCAAGCAATAGAAGTGTGGGCGTATACCGCCGACCAACATGGCGTTGCGATTGTAGAGCAGGTGTTGCGGGGTGAGGGTGGCGGCGATGTTGTCGCCCGCGCTGGTCACGAACTGTGCGGCGTCTTTGGTGGTGATGTGCTCGAACACTACGCGCAGCTCGGGCATGTCTTTGAGCAGCGGTTGCATGACGCGCTCGATGAACATCGCTTCGCGGTCGAACACGTCGATGTCGCTATCAGTCACTTCACCGTGCACCAGCAGCGGCATGCCGCAGGCTTGCATCTCTTCCAGCGCGGCATAGGTCAGACGCAGATCGGTCACACCCGCATCGGAGTTGGTGGTCGCACCCGCTGGATACAACTTCACTGCATGCACGATGCCGCTGGCCTTGGCTTTTTTGATCTCAGCTGCGCTGGTGTTGTTGGTCAGATACAGCGTCATTAGCGGCTCGAATTTCATACCCGCAGGCAAGGCAGCCAGGATGCGCTCGCGGTAGGCGACGGCCATCTCGGTGCTGGTCACGGGCGGACGCAGATTGGGCATGACGATGGCGCGGGCAAACTGGCGCGCGGTGTCGGGCAAGACCGAGGCCATCAATGCGCCATCGCGCAAATGCAGATGCCAATCATCGGGACGAGTAAGGGTGAGCGTTTGCATGGCAGATTCCAGATTGATTCAACAGCGGGAATTGTAATGGATAAGTAGGGGAATTCCGCATACATCCCCTCCCAATGTCAGGGGTGTTGCGTAATCATCTACGTTTTCACCCCCACCCTAGCCCTCCCCCTAAAAGAGGGAGGGGACTAATCGCAAGGGGCATGTCCGTGGTTGTAAGGCAGCACGCTGCAACAACACACGCCAAATGAAAAGCCTGCACCGTTTCCGGTACAGGCTTTTAGTGTGGCTAGTTGTTACTTATTTCGCTGCGGGTGCGGCTTCAGCAGCAGGCGCCACTACCATGCCTGCGCGCTTATAGCTGATGTGCTTGGTGCCGCCATCACATGTGCCTACGGTCTTGCCGGAGTCTTCCTTACCGTTCTCGACCACTTCCAGCGTGTAGTTCTTCACGCCCTTAGCTTGAAACTTGGTATCGATCTCAGACTTGAGTTCTTCGCAGGGCTTAGCCGCGAACGCGCTCATGGACACACCCAACAGACATACTGCCAATAAAGTACCGCCAGTTTTCTTCGTAATCATGTGAACTCCTTGAAATAGTACGGCTAGTGCCGCTGATGACCTTAGACCTTGCGTTACCGCGCTGCAAAATCGTGTGGCAGTCTCTACGTTAGCTTGGTTGCTGTCAATCTAGGAAAATGCCTAGTTCGTAGACGCGACTTGCAGTATCCCAGCCAACGAAAATGCAGCGATATGCGCGGCGATGGCGTTGATCTCTTTATGGTCGTAACGCAGCTTGGGATCCATGCGCTGCAATACAGGCTGCGAGTTACGGTAATACAGACATTGCCCTAGGATGCTGCTGACCATGCGCCGCTGTTCGGCTTCACCCATAGGCCGGCCTGCGACCTCGTTCAACAATTCGCCCAGATACTCATGCAGGGGTGCGATGGCATCACGCACAATCTGGTCCAGCGCGGGTGTGGGGTCGGCCAATTCTCGCGCCATGATCTGGCATTGCAAGGAGGCTTTCTTCTCGTCCAGCAGCATATGCATGAAGTCGTGAATAAAGGCCTGTGTACGCACCTTGGGGCAGGCATCTAGTGTTGCATTGGTCTGCTGCAAGGCTTTAAGGGGGGCGAAGTTGAGCGCTTCGGCGAGCAGGCCATCTTTACCGCCGAAGTGATAATTCACCGCTGCGATATTGGCCTCGGCGCGCTTGCAGATCTCGCGCACGGTAGCCGACTGGAAGCCCTGCTGTGAGAACACCTCACGTGCGGCAACGATGAGCCGCTCGCGGGTCTGCTCACTGTTACCACGCAGTTCGGCTTCTGTCATTTAGTAGCCACCTGTTGGGCTTCTGTGCTGTCCTCGCCGGCCAGCGCTTTGAACAACTGCGTCGCTGCACTCAACCAAGCACGGCGCGTCTGTAACTCGGCCTGTTCAGCTGCATAAGCATCACGCTGCGCATCCAGCACTTCTAGATAGTTGGAGATACCCGCCTTATAGCGCGCGTCGACCAGCTTCAGGCGCTGCTGCTGCGCCTGAGTGTTGGCGGTCTGCGCGCTGAGTTGTTCGGCGAGTTTCTCACGTGCACTGAGCAGATCGGCTACTTCACGAAAGGCTTGCTGTATGGTCTTCTCGTACTCAGCCACAGCGATGACCTTGCGCGCCTTGGCCAGATCGACGTTGGCTTCATCACCGCCACCGGCGAACAGCGGTAAAGACAGCTGCGGTTGGAAGCTCCAAGCCGCGCTGCCCGCGCCAAATAGTCCGGACAGATTTCTACTGGCGGTTCCCGCATTGCCGGTCAGGCTGATACGCGGGAAGAAGGCGGCACGTGCCGCGCCAATATTGGCATTGGATGCCAACAGACGCTGCTCGGCCGCCAACACGTCGGGACGTTGCAAAAGCACTTCGGAAGGCAGGCCTGCCATCAGGTCGGACTGTATGCCTTGCTCAGCCAGACTGCGGCCAGCTGGCAGATCTTTCAATTGCTCGACCTGCTTGCCGACCAGCGCATCCAAGAAATTTTCTGCTGCCGCTAACTGGCGTTCCAAACTCGCTTTGTCCGCCACCACGGACTGATACGCCCCCTCGGCCTGCAGCTTGTCTAACTCGCCCGCCGCACCTAGCTCATAGCGACGCAACGCCATATCGCGCGCGTCTTTTCTGCCTTGCAAGGTGGCAGCACTCAAGGCGGTGCGTTCGCTCAGTTCCACCACAGACAAATACGCATTGGCGACATCACTGATAAGCGATAAACGGAAAGCACGCTGCGCTTCTTCTGTCGCCAGATAGCTCGCCTTAGCTGCATCTTTCAAGCTGCTGACACGACCCCAGAAATCTAACTCGTAACTGACGATGCCGACGTTCACGTCGTAGCGCTGCATATGCAGTTGGTTGCCGGTAAAAGAGGCGCTGGCCGGGGTCAACGAGGCAGTTCGGCCCGCATTGAGATTGATGCTGGGCAATGCGCTGGCGCGCTGTATGCCGTATTGCGCCTGAGCTTCCTCGACCCGTGCGGTGGCGATGCGTAGGTCGCGGTTATTTTCCAGTGCTGCGGCAATCAAAGCTTGCAGACGTGCATCTGGGAAGTAATGCGGGATGTCGCTGCTGGTAGCAGGCACACCGCTGGCCGCTACTGGCCAAGCATCCGTGACAGGCAACGCTGGGCGCTCGTAGCTGGGTTGCATAGAGCAGGCCGCAAGTATCACGGCAAGCAACATCGTTACCGTTCGTCCCGTAAACCTTGTGGTCGGGCACCCGCCTGAGCCTGTCGAAGCACCACCGACAATTCCTGAACTTAATGTTTTCACTTCGAGAAGCTCAGTGCGAACGGCTTTTTCTTGCTGCGCGATCTTCTTACTCATGTCCATTCTCCTTATGGCTGCGCGCATGGCCGGGGAAGATCTTGCGTACCACGACGAAGAACACCGGCACGAGGAATACCGCCAACACCGTTGCCGCAATCATGCCGCCCATCACGCCGGTACCGATGGCATGGCGACTCTGCGCACCCGCTCCAGTTGAGATCGCCAGCGGCAACACACCCATGATGAAAGCGATGGAGGTCATCAGGATAGGTCGGAAGCGCAATCGACAAGCTTCTAGTGTCGCATCCATCAAGCTCATGCCCTCATCCTGCAACTTGCGCGCGAACTCGATGATCAAAATTGCGTTCTTGGACGAAAGTCCGATGATGGCGATCAAGCCCACTTTGAAATACACGTCATTAGGCAGATCGCGCAAGGTCACCGCCATCACCGCACCGAAGATACCCAGCGGCACCACCAGCAATACCGCGAACGGGATGGACCAGCTCTCGTACAAAGCGGCGAGACAGAGGAACACCACGAACAGCGAGATACCGAACAACAACGGCGCCTGCTGACCGGACATGCGTTCCTCGTAGGAAGTACCGGACCACTCGAAACCGAACCCCGTGGGCAACTTCGCGGCGATCTCTTCCATCGCGGCGACTGCCTCACCGCTGCTGCGGCCGGGTGCCGGTGCACCGGATATCTTCATTGCAGGCAGGCCGTTGTAACGATCCAGCTTAGGTGCGCCAACTACCCAGCGTATCTTGGCTAGTTCGGACAAGGCCACCATGCCGCCTTTGTTGTTGCGCACCATCACACTCATGATGTCCTTAGGCGTACTGCGCATATCCGCTTCTGCCTGCATCTGCACGCGCAAGATACGTCCCTGACGAATGAAGTCGTTGATATAGGCAACGCCCAGTGTCGATTGCAGGGTGTCGTTCAAATCGCTAATGGACACACCCATGCTCTCGGCTTTGACTCGGTCGATATCCAGTTGCAACTGCGGGCCGGCCTCTTGGCCTTCGGGGCGTACACCCGCGAAGACGGGATTCTGCATGGCCATACCCAACACCATATTGCGTGCTTCGATCAACTTTTCACGCCCATTACCGCCACGGTCTTGCAAGCGGAAATCGAAGCCGCCCGTCGCGGCCAACTCAGGGATGGGCGGCGGGTTGATGGCAAAGATCATCGCTTGTTTGATCTGATACATCGCCATGTTGGCTTTGCCCACCAGTGAGAGCGAACTACTCTCGGGTGAGGGACGCTGATCCCAATTCTTCAGCGGCACGAAGGCAATCGCCATGTTCTGGCCACGGCCGAAGAAGGAGAAGCCCGCCACACCGATGACATGTTCTACATCCGGTTGTTTGAGGTAGTAGTCCTCGACCTTGCTCAACACTTCCAAGGTGCGCTCTTTCGAAGCACCGGATGGCAACTGGATCACGTTGATGAAATAACCTTGGTCTTCCTGCGGCAAGAAGCTGCCCGGCAGTTTGGTGAACATCCAGCCCATAGCGATGAAGATAGCCAAATAGACCAAAAGATAGCGCGTGGTCTTTTTGGTGACCTTGCCTACAGTGCTCACATAACCATTGGTGGTACGTGCGAAGAAACGATCGAACCAGCCGAAGAAGCCACCGCCACTGGTGAGCTGATGCTTCTGATGTTTGAGCAAGGCCGCGCACAAAGCTGGCGTTAAGGTCAGCGCCATCAGTGCGGAGAACATCATGGTCAACACTAGCGTTACCGCGAACTGACGATAGATCGCGCCCGTCGAGCCGGGGAAGAAGGCCATAGGGATGAATACCGCCATCAGCACCAGCGTGATAGCGATGATCGCGCCGACGATCTGGTCCATCGCCTTGCGCGTCGCGTCACGCGGGGAGAGCCCCTCGGTACTCATGATACGTTCGACGTTTTCCACCACTACGATGGCATCGTCCACCACAATGCCGATTGCCAACACCATAGCGAACAGCGTCAGCACGTTGATGGAATAGCCCAATAAATATAGTCCGACCAGCGCACCGGTCAGCGCAATGGGGATGACGATGGCGGGAATCAGAGTGGCGCGCCAGTTCTCTAGGAACAGATACATCACCAGCACCACCAGCAGCAGCGCCTCGGCTAGACTCTTCAATACTTCCTTGATGGAGATATCGATGAACTTGGAGGTGTCGTACGGCACGGCCCAACTTATGCCCTTGGGGAAGAACTTGGACATCTCGGCCATCTTGGCTCTAACGTCCTTGACCGTAGTCAACGCATTTGCACCGGGTGACAAACGTATCGCGACAGCAGCAGTGGGTTGACCGTCTATACGTGCACTACGGGAATAATCCTGCGCGCCCAGTTCCACACGTGCTACGTCTTTGACGCGCAAAGATGAGCCGTCCGGATTGGTGCGCACGATGATGTTGCCAAACTCTTCAGGTGTGGAGAGGCGACTCTTGGTGACGATCACCGCATTCATTTGCTGTCCTGGCAGTGCGGGCACTTGACCGAGCTCACCAGTCGCCAGCTCTGCGTTCTGCGAGCGCACCGCCTTGGAGATATCCGCTGGAGACAGCTTGTAGTGATCCAGCTTTTTGTTGTCTAGCCACAAGCGCATCGAATATTCGGTTCCGAACATGATAGCTTCGCCCACGCCCGGCACTCGGCGTATGCCGTCCAACACATTGGCGGCTGTGAAGCTGCCCAAAGCGACGTCATCCAAACTCTTGTCCGGTGAGTACAACGCTACGAACATCACATAGTTACGTGCAGTCTTGGCGACTGTCAGCCCCAGTCTGCGTACATCTTCGGGCAGACGCGCTTCGACGCGCTTGATGCGATTCTGTGTCTCGACCGAAGCCAGATCGAGGTTGGTGCCCGCTTCAAAGGTTAGCGTGATGCTGCCGCTGCCCAGTTCCGAAGCCGACTCCATATAGAGTAAATGCTCGATACCGTTCATCTCTTGCTCAAGCAAGGCGACGGCAGTGTTCTCCACCACTTGCGCCGATGCGCCGGGGTAGGTGATGCTGATAGACAGGGCCGGCGGCGCGACCGAAGGGTATTGCGACACTGGCAGGTTCTTCAACGCCAGCACACCGCCCAGCAAGATGATGAGCGCAATGACCCATGCGAATATGGGACGATCAATAAAGAATTTAGCAAACATGGTGGGCTCTATTTCTTCACGTTAGCAGTATCTGCTGCAGGATTTGCCGCTACCGGCACTGGCGTCACAACTGATCCGGGACGTGCTTTTTGCAAGCCGTTCACGATGACCTGCTCGCCGCCTTTCAGCCCCGAAGAGATGATGAAGTCTTCACCGGCCATGCCGCCCGTCGTCACTGGCACTGGCATCGCCTTGTTCTCTGCGCCCACCACCATCACGAATTGTCCATCGGCATTGGACTGCACGGCACGTTGCTGCACCACCAAGGCATTGACCGACTCGGCTTGCGGGAAACGGATATGCACGAACATACCTGGCAGCAACTCATGCTTGGGATTAGGGAATTCGGCACGCATCGCTACCGCGCCGGTGCTCGGGTCTATCGCCATATCTTGGAAGAATATCTTGCCATTGATGGGATAGACGCTACCGTCTTCCAACAACATCTCGACTTTGACTGTCTCGCTATGCTTCAACTTACCTGCACGTACCGCCTGCTGCATACGCAACAGATCGCCGCTGGGCTGGCTGAAGTTAGCGTAGATCGGGTCGATCTGCTCTATGGTCGCCAATGGTGTCGCATCCACCTTGCTTACATATGCACCCTCGGTAACCATGGCACGACCGATATGGCCTGAGATCGCCGCTGGGACTTGCGCGTTGGTGAGGTCTTCCTCGGCTCGTATCATCGCCGCTTGTGCTTGCTTGGCATGTGCTTTGGCTAGATCGTAATCCTGCTGGCTGACCGCCTTGATCTCTAGCAACGATTTGTAGCGCTCCACGCTCAACAATGCAGCTTCCAGATCAGCGCGGGCCGCATCGCGAGCCGCACGGTTAGTGCGCGCGTCGATGCGATACAGCGACTCACCTTCTTTCACATCGCTACCTTCGCGGAACAAGCGCTTCTCGATTACGCCTTCGACTCGCGCTCTAACCTGTGCGGTACGGTAAGCCTGCAAACGACCTGGCAAATCTTGAGTGATTGTCGTCGAACCGGCATGCACAGTCTCGACTTCGACCTCAGGTGGGGGAGGCATCTTTCCTGCTGCTGGTCCTGGCCCTGCCGCTGGCTTATCGCCGCAGGCAGCAAGTAAAGCAGTGAACAGTAATGCGATCTGAGTTTTGTTAGCAGTCATGTCTATCGTCCCGATGATGACCAGACGTTCTTGTCCGGCGATGGTTTGGATGTTCTGAGGGCAGTGCTGTAGGGAATTTACCCGAGCGGCGCAGTCAGGTTTGGAGGCTATCAAACGCTTGTTTGAAAGTAAAGCAGGAGATGCTAGAAAACTAGCTCTTGTCGAACAACATCTCCAGACGCAGGCTGAGCATCGGGCTGGGGTGATAAGCCAGACTTTGTGGGTAGTGCATCTGCGGGCTGACCTCGAAATACATCCACTCTTGATGCAAGCGATAACGCCATTGCATCATCAATACATAGTCGCTGCTATGAAACTGCGGCTGACTTGCTCCAATCGCGCTCGCTTGGTAGAGCAATGCGCTACGCTCGTTCAACTTCTGGAACAGGGATATGTCCTGACGCAGATCCATGTTCTGCCTGTCATGTAACCAAGTGGCGTAGCTACTTGCGCGCAACAGCAAGGGCTCGCTCAGTTGCCGGTCAAAATCAAGTTGGTTTCCGTTACCTAAGCCTAGATTGTTGAACCAGAACGGCGTTTCGGTGAATCTCATCTCCCAGTCGTCCAGTTTTGCGGTGTACGCAGCTCGGGTACGCGCAAATAAATGTGAACTCAGTCCTTGAAACTTGATGCCGCCATCCACGCTAAATTTCCAGCGATTGTCCTGCGGCTTTTCATAGCGTACCGCAGCCGCATAGCTGCTTGGTGTCTGGGTGTTCTGCGCCAGAGCAGCTTGGCCAGGTCTTGCGTCTGTAGTGAGGTTTTTATCTGGATCACTCTCTATCAGCAGGTGCAGCCGCCGTTCGGTATTGGGCAGATGGACATTGGCACGGCCTGCCAGTACGACTTGACGAGTGCCGGTGTAACCCGAGACACGGGTCAGGTCGAGTTGCAGGACGCTATCATTGCTTTCTTGGAAGTTGCGCTCGCTACCGAAGAAGCGGTCTATATCCTTGACCACATCCACGAAGCCGCGTGATACGTAATCGCGTGATTCATCAAGCACCCCCAACGCCTTATCCTCTATCGCCAAAACGGTATCGGGCGGCTCCGGTTCGGCCATCACGCTGGCTGAACACAGACACAATACAATGAGCAAAGACTTATTCATGACGACTATTACTCTTCTTCACCTTTAAGCTGCAAGGCTAACTGATACAGCTCTTTACGTCCTATTCCGGTGATCTGAACGGCTAGTTGCACAGCTTGTTTCAAGGGTAGTTCCGCAAGTAATACTGAGAGTGTGCGCTGCGCCTCATTCGGTATACCAGTTTGCGCTTGCGCAGCTGAGACCAGCACGACGAACTCGCCGCGTTGCTGGTTGCTGTCGGACTGCAACCATGCGGCTGCTTCGCTCAAGCGACAGGAGTGTATGGTCTCGAACAATTTGGTGATCTCGCGCGCCAACACGATCTGTCGCTCGCCGCCCAATACCGCACACAGGTCGTTCACACATTCGACTATACGGTGAGGTGCCTCGTAGAACACCAAAGTGTAGGGATGATCCTGCAAAGTCTGCAAAGCGGTCCGCCGTGCTGCAGATTTGTTCGGCAAAAAGCCGTAGAACAGAAAGTGTGCATCGTTGAGACCGGATGTGGATAAAGCCGCCACCGCGGCGCTGGGCCCTGGTATCGGTATGACACGTAGGCCAGCGGCCAAAACGGCTTGTACTAACAATGCGCCGGGATCGCTCACTGCGGGTGTGCCGGCATCGCTGACGAAGGCGATGCTGGCACCGCCTTGTATCTGCGCGACCATCTTCTCTGCCGCGCCGCGTTCATTGTGTTGATGTACTGCCACCAGTTGTTTGGCGCGTATCGCATGATGACTTAACAAGTGTGCGGTGTTGCGCGTATCTTCGGCAGCGACAACATCCGCGTTGCTCAATACTTCCATGGCGCGCAAGGTGATATCGCGCAAATTTCCTATCGGGGTAGCAACTACATATAATGCTGGTTCTAATTTTTGCAGGTGATCGTTATGCAACGTGTGCTCCTCTTACTGACAATTTTGTTCGCACTATACGCTTGTACAACCACACCACCGCCCCCTCTGGGTTCTGTGCAGCCCATGCCTGCCCCAGCGCAATCTGGCGTGATCGAAGTGCCGCTGGTCAACCCCAATGCCCCTGTCGTACAAGCTGTAGAGGAGCTGCCCCCGCTCGATATGCAAACCATTTCCCTCAATCCCAATGCTGTTGCTCATATCGCTTTGCTGCTGCCTTTGAAGGACCCTCGCTTCTCTGAGTTAGCCCAAGCAGTGCGTGATGGTTTCATGGCTGCTGCCAGTATGAATCCGCATGGTCTGCCGATACGCGTATACAGCGACTTCGATGAGAATCGTAGTGTGGTCGATACCTATCGATTGGCTGTCAGCAACGGTGCAAATGCAGTGGTGGGCCCGCTCACTCGTAACGGCGTGAGCGCCTTGGCCGCTGAGCAGATGATCCCTGTCCCTACGCTGGTGCTTAACACAGTGGACATGCACCCAGCCGAGCAACTGTACTTTTTCGGTCTCCCTGCAGATGACGAAGCACGTACCGTCGCTCAACTTGCTGCAGCCAGGGGCTTCCATAAGGCGGTGGTCATCACCAACGGCACAGCGATGTCACAGCGCCTGCAACTGGCTTTCGAGGAGGCGTGGACTAAACAGGGACTCACCGTTGCACGCGAGATCGATTTTCGCGGCGATACTATAGAATTTAAGAAGGGCTTCACCATCCCTAATCCTGCATTTGCCTCGATACCTAAAGATTCCAAGGATCCTAAGGATCTAGCCATCTCAGAATTCCTAGTGGTGCCTGATACCATGGTGTTCCTAGCTTTGGACAATAAGCCGGCACGCATGGTCAGACCTTATCTGCCAGGCCGTATGCCTATCTACGCCACTTCTCAGGTGTTCTCCGACAATGAAGACACGCTCACCAACTATGACCTGAGCGGTGTCCGATTCGTCGATATGCCCTGGTTGCTGCAGCCCGACCATCCGGCCGTCATCGCTTTTCCGCATCCCAATCAACCACTGCCGGCAATGCAGGAGCGCCTGTATGCACTGGGCATAGATGCTTACCGTTTGTCACAACTGATGTTGGCTCATCGTTTGAGTTCAGACCTGCCTTTGGACGGCGTGATTGGGCAGATAAGCTTAAACGGCCACACCTTCCAAAGAACGGCTGTAGCGGGCGTATTCAGTCAAGGACGCGCGGTCTCCACTGAAACCGTGACTGCAACACCGGCGATACAGATGTTCCCCGACCAGTTCAAGTCCACGCCATGACCACCAGTGGAGTGCAGGCCGAACGTTGGGCTGCACACTACCTGCAACAGCAGGGACTCATTCTAGTGACGCAGAACTATCGCTGCCGTGCAGGTGAGATAGATCTCATCATGAGAGACGGCGAGGTTTTGGTTTTCGTCGAAGTGAGGTTGCGTAGTAATCCGAGTTTTGGCGGTGCTGCCGCCAGCATCGATACTCGTAAGCAGCAGCGCATCATCAAAACCGCTCAGCATTACCTCGCGACGCTGCCTATTTTACCTCCCTGTCGCTTTGATGCACTGTTGCTGGAAGACCCGCAGGGCTTGCAAGTGCAATGGCTGAAGAATGCTTTCGGCGCTTGATTCGGTTAATATCCACCCCTGATTTTTTGGACGACCTCCCCATGGACATCAACAATCGCATCACCCAACATTTTAAAGACAGCGCCGAGTTGAAACTGCGCGTCATGGATGAGCTGGCGACGCCTATCGCCGAAGCTTCTCAGCTGTTCTTTGATTGCGTCGTCAATGACGGCAAGATCTTGGTGTGCGGTAACGGCGGTTCGGCTGCCGATGCTCAGCATTTTGCTGCCGAACTGATCAACCGCTTCGAGAAGGAGCGCCCTGGCATGGCCTGTGTGGCCCTGACCACAGACAGCTCAGTGCTGACTTCCATCGCCAACGATTACGAATACAACCAAATCTTCTCGAAACAAGTACGGGCACTGGGCCTGCCTGGCGACAGCCTGCTGGCAATCTCGACCAGCGGCAATTCGCCCAATGTGGTCGCCGCCATCCATGCGGCACATGATCGCAACATGCGTGTGGTGGCACTCACCGGCCGTGACGGTGGCGCGATGGTCGATGCTTTGCACCCCAACGATGTATTGATCTGTGTAGATGCCAAGAGCACCGCTCGCATCCAAGAGGTTCATCTTGTTAGCATGCATTGCATGTGCGACATCATCGACTTCATGCTGTTGGGCGAGTAAATCACCCATGTATCCGCTCCCCGACTTTGAAGCCAAGTTCTGTGATGCCAGCAACCTGTGCCAGAAACTGGCCCTGTTGCCGCGACCTTTAGTGTTTACTAACGGTTGTTTCGATGTACTGCATCGTGGCCATGTCACTTACCTCGCGCAGGCCCGAGCCTTGGGTGCTTCCATGATAGTCGGGGTGAACAGCGATGCTTCGGTGAAACGACAGGGCAAGGGTGACGATAGACCTATCAATGGCGAGCAAGACCGCATGGCAGTTTTGGCTGCTTTGGAGGCTGTCAGCCTTGTTATAAAGTTCGATGAAGACACCCCCTTAAATCTGGTGCTAGCGTGTCAGCCTGAGGTATTGGTCAAGGGCGGCGACTGGGAACCCGAGAACATCGTTGGTAGCAATGAAGTACTTGCTCGGGGCGGACAAGTTCACAGCATCCCTTTCCTGCACGAGCGCTCCACTACCGCATTACTAAAGAAGATACGTTCACTATGAGCCCCACCGAGATCACCCTGCACCAGAAGTCCAAAGAGCTGGAGATCGCTTTCGACGACGATACGCGCTTCCGCTTTCCTTATGAATTTCTGCGCGTGTTCTCACCGTCTGCCGAAGTACGTGGTCACGGCCCTGGTCAAGAAGTGTTGCAGGTAGGTAAACGCGATGTGGTCGTCACCGATGTCGCGCCAGTCGGCAGCTATGCGATGAAGATCACCTTCGACGACGGCCACGATAGCGGCCTGTATACGTGGGAATACTTGCAGAATCTGGGAAAAAGGCAGGCGGAGTTGTGGCAAGAATATATACGTCAGATGCACGTGGCGAACGAAAGCCGTGATCCTGCGGATTATCCAGTCAGCGAATCAGCGCCCAAAAGCTGCGGCCTATAAACAGCGGAGTAAGAATTATGAGTAAGACTACCCATTTCGGTTTTGAGACCGTAGACGAATCTGAAAAAGCCAAAAAGGTCGCCGGCGTTTTCACCTCGGTCGCAAGCAAATATGACGTGATGAACGACCTGATGTCGGCGGGCCTGCACCGCATCTGGAAGCGCTATGCGATAAGTGTCAGTGGCGTACGCACTGGACAGAAGGTGCTGGACGTAGCTGGTGGCTCCGCCGATCTGTCGCGCTTATTCCTCAAAGCTGTGGGTGAAACCGGACAGGTAGTACTTACTGACATCAACAACGCCATGTTGCGCGTGGGCCGTGACCGTCTTCTGGACGAAGGCATAACCACCCCGACTACGCAATGTGACGCCGAGCATCTACCCTTCCCCGACAACTATTTTGATTGTGTCAGCATCGCCTTCGGCCTGCGTAACGTCACTCACAAAGAGGCCGCGCTACGTGAGATGCACCGCGTCATCAAGCCAGGAGGCCGTGTCATCGTGCTGGAATTCTCCAAAGTGGCCAAGCCGCTGGAGAAGATATACGACCTGTATTCATTCAAGCTACTCCCCAAAATGGGACAGATGATCGCCGGTGACGCAGCTAGTTATCGCTATCTTGCCGAGTCTATCCGCATGCATCCAGGCCAAGAAGAGTTGAAACAGATGATGGTCGATGCGGGTTTGGAGCGCGTCGAATACTTCAATCTGACTGGTGGCGTGGTCGCCGTACATCGCGGCTACAAACTCTGATACTCCGCTAATAGTCTGTTTATATAGCTATTAATTGAATTTCAAACGCGTGCTGGACAGCATCACCGCTCATCCAGCACGTACAGCTACATACTTTTTATAGTCCAATTCGGCGGCAATAAATCTTCAACCCATTGTATTAATTGAGATTGCATTGGGATTAAAGCTGTCTTTTCTCGTCGTTCAGCACATTACCACTCGCTAATATTACCGCTCACGCCAAAATTATTACCGCTTATCTGCCCCAAACAGCCATTTATTCCGTCTGTCGCTCAACCGACCGGTAACCTTGGTGATATCGCAGGGTGCCTGTATCTTTCGTTTCACAGACATGGGGCAAAACCTGAGAAATCAGGTGACGCAAAGCCACCGATCTTCACCATCCGGAAAGATAGCGGGGCTGCCATGAAAACCTCTAGGAGGCAGACATGAATGTACTTATCCGCGGTATCGTTTCTATCCTAATCACCTTAATGAGCACTCGTGCTTTCGCTGCAATCTCTGGTGATGTACCTGATTCTCATGGCCCAGCTGGCGTGACAGACCGCATTGCTTCTGTGGTCTACCGTTTCGTTGAAGTCAACTACACTCCTGTAGACAACAAGGCTGCTGCTGAGCCAGTTGCCAGCACATTGGCACAAGAGCGTAATGACTTCCGTGCCAAAATCTTTCGCGTAGACAACCGCGTAGCTAGTGCAGAGTCTAGCAACGACTTTCTGAGCAACGACCATAGTAGCTTCAGCATGACCGCTCCTACTCGCACTGTAAGCAACACCTTGTCTTTTATTGGTACTGTGTCTCAACCTCTGAGCACTACGACTACTAAGCTGGTTCAAGTGTTGTCGATGTTGAGCACTCGCAAAGCAAATATGCAGTTCAACTATCTTGCACCTTTGAGCAAGAACAGCCGTTTGGAATCGACCATCGATTGCCGCTTGAATGCAAACAATGGTGCCAAAGTTGCAGTGACTGCCCGTTTGCAGTACGCGATGGACTTCTAAGCTACCCCGTCTCTCCCCCTAATCTTTCTGTGTATGCACTCGGGTGAGCAGGTAAAATCTACCTGTTCACCTTGCTGGTCGATAGACTGGTAATGGGTGCAAACCACACAGAAAGATTTTTTTCATGAGCACCTTGCCTCCTTGCCCACAATGCAGTTCTGAATTTACCTATGAAGATGGCAGCAACTATGTCTGTCCAGAATGCGCCCACGAGTGGTCCAAAGATGGCCCCGTAGCTAGCGCCGAACAGGCACGCGTATACAAGGATGCTTTTGGCAATGTATTGGTAGATGGCGACAGCGTGACTGTGATTAAAGATCTGAAGATCAAGGGCTCCTCATCCGTCGTCAAGGTCGGCACTAAGGTCAAGAACATCCGTCTGATTGATGGCGATCACGACATAGACTGCAAGATAGACGGCATAGGCGCGATGCAACTCAAGACTGAGTTTGTCAAGAAGGCCTGATACGACTTCTAAATATATAGGCCAAGATTGCAATCCCGACATATAAAGGATTGTCTATAATCTGCGCTTCTTCAGGAAACGCCCCACTATGAGTCCATTGAACATCGTCATCCTCGCGGCCGGCAAAGGCACGCGCATGTATTCCAACAAGCCCAAGGTGCTGCACGCGCTGGCGGGCAAACCCATGGTGCAACACGTACTGGACCGCGCCAAAGACATGGCGGCCGAGCAGATCTGCGTGGTTTACGGCCACGGTGGCGATGCCGTTCCACAGGCGATGGCGCAATATCAGGCGCAGTTCGTCATACAGGAACCACAGCTCGGTACCGGTCACGCCGTCCAACAGGCTATGCCGCATCTCAAGGACGACAGTTTGTCCATGGTGCTGTATGGCGATGTGCCGCTGATTCAGCTGGACTCATTGCAACGCATGCGTACAGCGGGTAACGGGCTGGTATTGCTCACCGTGAACTTGCCCAACCCTACCGGCTATGGCCGCATCGTGCGCGATGCACAGGGTATGGTGACTAGCATCGTCGAAGAGAAGGACGCCACGCCCGAGTTGCGCAAGATACAAGAAGTGAACACCGGTATCTTGCTGGCGCCGACCAAGCTGCTGCGCGGTTGGCTGGCGAATCTCAACAACAACAATTCACAGGGCGAGTACTACCTCACTGACATCGTCGCGATGGCCGTGGCTCAAGGCGTGGCGGTACACACCGTGCAACCGGCTAACACTTGGGAAGTCGACGGCATCAACAGCAAATCTCAGCTGGTGGTTTTGGAGCGCACTTGGCAGATGGTGGAAGCGCAGCGACTACTCACACAAGGCGTGACTTTAGCTGACCCAGCACGCATAGATGTGCGCGGCACATTGAGCTGCGGGCGCGATGTCGAGATCGATGTGGGCTGCATCTTTGAAGGTAAGGTCGAATTGGCCGACAACGTTCGCGTCGGCGCATACACCGTCATCCGCAACGCCAGCATCGCCCAAGGTACACAGATCGCACCCTACAGCCATATCGATTCCAGTACGGTCGGTGCCAACTGTCATATCGGACCCTATGCGCGTCTGCGTCCAGGTAGCCAATTGCACGACGATGCACATGTGGGCAACTTCGTCGAGATCAAGAACAGCGAAATCGGCAAAGGCAGCAAGGCCAACCATCTGAGTTATATCGGCGACAGCACCGTGGGGAGCCGCGTCAATATCGGCGCGGGCACCATCACCTGCAACTACGACGGCGCGAACAAGTTCCGCACCATCATTGAGGACGACGCCTTCATCGGTTCCGACACGCAACTAGTCGCGCCGGTACGCGTCGGTAAAGGCGCTACCATAGGCGCGGGTTCGACCATCACCAAAGATGCACCGGATGGTGAGCTGACCTTGTCGCGTAGCAAACAGATCACGATCAATGGCTGGAAACGTCCAGTCAAAAAGAAGTAATGGTGTACGCTAAGCTCAAAGAATCGTCGCGAGCGATTCGAGAGCAAGGCGCACGGAGCGCAGTGAACGAAGACATACCGCAAGGTAGGCGAGGAACGAGCACCGCGCAACGCGGCTATCGGATCGCTCAGTAGATTATTTGAGGTTAGATATGTGTGGAATCGTCGGAGCAGTAGCCCAAAGAAACGTAGTGCCTATTTTATTGGAAGGCCTGCAGCGCTTGGAGTATCGCGGCTATGATTCAGCCGGATTAGCAGTCGTACATGACGGTCAGATAGAACGTCAGCGTAGCACTGGTCGTGTGGTCGAGTTGACCGCCAAGAGTGCGAATACCAACGGCCAGATCGGCATCGCCCACACCCGTTGGGCGACTCACGGCGTGCCTTCCGAGCGCAACGCACATCCGCATCTGAGCAAAGACAAGATCGCCGTGGTACATAACGGCATCATCGAAAACTACGAAGCACTGCGCACCCGCCTCACCGCTGCCGGCTATGTATTCACTTCGGACACCGACACCGAGGTCATCGCCCACCTGATCCATACCCATTATGTGCAAGGCAAGACCCTGCTTGCTGCGACACAGGAATCATTGCGCGAATTGGTTGGCGCTTATGCCATAGGCGTAATCGCCTCCGACAACCCAGACCAATTGGTCTGTGCTCGCCGCGGCAGCCCGCTGCTGCTGGGCATTGGTATAGAAGAGCATTTCATCGCTTCTGACGTGTCGGCCTTGCTGCCAGTGACCCGCCGTGTGGTGTACCTCGAAGAAGGTGATGTGGTGCAACTTGAGCGCAAGCACTACCAGATTTACGACGCCCAAGGTAAACCCGTAACGCGCGCCATCGTCGAGAGCGAGATGAGCAACGAAAGCGTGCAACTGGGCCAGTATCGCCACTACATGCAAAAAGAGATACACGAGCAACCACAAGCCTTGGCTGACACATTGGAATCGGTGTGCAACAGCCAATCGCTGGTGCCGGGCATCTTTGGCGCCGAGGCCAGTGCAGTGTTTGATGATATCAACCACGTGTTGATTCTTGCTTGCGGCACCAGCTACCACTCAGGTCTGGTAGCTCGCTACTGGCTAGAAGAAGTTGCGGGCATCGCTTGTACCGTCGAAGTAGCGAGCGAATATCGCTATCGTACCAGCGTGCCGAATCCCAAGTCTTTGGTCGTGGTCATCTCCCAATCCGGCGAAACGGCCGACACCCAAGCTGCGCTGAACCATGCGAAATCATTGGGTCATACACACACGCTCGCGATTTGTAACGTCGCGGAAAGCGCACTGGTACGTTTATGCAAACTACGTTTGCTGACCCGTGCCGGCCCCGAAATCGGCGTGGCCTCCACTAAGGCTTTCACCACACAGCTGGCTGCCTTGTTCCTGCTGACGCTGGTATTAGCCAAGCAACGCGGTCGCCTCACTGCTGCACAGGAAAGCGCGCACCTCAAAGACTTGCGCCACTTGCCGACTGCAGTACAGAAGGTATTGGACTTGGAGCCTATCATTGCCAAGCTTGCCGAGCAGTTCGCAAACAAGAGCAATGCACTGTTTCTAGGCCGCGGCATGCATTACCCCATCGCCATGGAAGGCTCACTCAAACTCAAAGAGATCTCCTATATCCATGCCGAAGCTTATCCGGCCGGAGAACTCAAGCACGGCCCGCTGGCACTGGTAGACAAAGATATGCCGGTGATCTCGGTCGCGCCTAACGATGCCCTGCTGGAGAAGCTGAAGTCCAATCTGCAGGAAGTACGCGCGCGTGGCGGTGAGTTGTTCGTGTTCGCCGATGCCGATAGCCATATCACCGAAGCGGAAGGCATACATATCATCCATATGCCTGAACACGCCGGTTTGTTGAGCCCCATCCTGCATACCATCCCGTTGCAATTGCTGTCTTACTACGTAGCCTTGCAAAAAGGTACGGACGTAGACAAGCCGCGCAACCTCGCCAAATCGGTGACTGTAGAGTAAGTCCTTCATGCTGAACAACTTCGCTGAAGTGCAAAGCGTCTCGGTCGCAATCCGTGATGCGGTCGCGCCAGTCTTCTTATTGACTGGTGTAGGCTCTATATTGGGTGTACTGGTGAATAGATTAGGCAGAGCGGTGGATAGAGCTCGTATCCTCTATGGGATGGACGCTGAGAACGCCGCAAAACATCAGGACGAGTTCAATATTCTCGTCAGACGTACCGCTTGGATCAGACGCTCAATCGGACTCATCACACTGGCTGCGTTGTGCGTGAGTGTGTCCATCGTGTCATTGTTCGTGGAAGTGAAACTGGCCTTGAATTCACCCGACTTCATCGCTCTGCCTTTTATCGCCGCGATGTCTTTTCTGATCTTGGGGCTGCTGTGTTTCTTGCGAGAGATCTATCTAGCGTCACTGGAAGTCGGCTTCCTTAACCCGGGACGCTAGTGCCGCCCCCAGTGAACCGGGACTTACAGCGCCATCACCCACACCATCTGTCCCACCAAGACCGCAACGATGACTAGCAGCAGTATATTGCGGCGTTTCTGTTGTACCAGCAGCTGACGCAGGGTGTTGTCGAGCTCGGCACGAGAGTTTTTTTCGTGCAGACGTTGATGGATCAACCTAGGTAGTTGCGGCAATAAGGTGGCGTAGCTAGGCGCTTCTTGCTTCAACACTTTGAGCAGACCACGCCAACCTACTTGCTCGCTCATCCAGCGTTCCAGCCAAGGCTTAGCGGTCTTCCACAGATCCAGCTCTGGGTCCAGTTGCAGCCCCAAGCCTTCGATATTGAGCAGCGTCTTTTGCAGTAACACCAGCTGCGGCTGGATCTCGATGCCAAAACGGCGCGAGGTCTGGAACAAACGCAACAACACCTTACCGAACGACACTTCGCGCAAAGGTTTATCGAAGATGGGTTCGCAAACCGCGCGTATCGCAGCTTCCAATTCGTCCACACGCGTGTCAGCAGGCGCCCAGCCGGACTCGATATGCACTTCGGCGACACGCTTGTAGTCGCGGCGGAAGAAGGCGATGAAGTTCTGCGCCAGATAATGTTTGTCGCTGTCGGTGAGTGTGCCCATGATGCCGAAGTCCAGCGCGATATAGCTGCCATCGGCAGCCACCTGCACATTGCCCGGATGCATATCGGCGTGAAAGAAGCCGTCGCGGAACACCTGTGTGTAGAAGATCTCCACGCCATCTGAAGCCAGCTTGGAGATGTTCACGCCAGCTGCACGCAAACTGTCTACTTGATTGACGGGCGTGCCATACATACGCTCCATCACCATCACCCCGCTGCTGCAGAAGTCCCAATACATCTCGGGCACTTTTAGTAATTTAGAGGTGGCGAAGTTGCGCTTCAACTGGCTGGCGTTGGCGGCCTCGCGGCTGAGATCCAACTCGTCGCCCAAATACTTTTCGAACTCGTTGACCACCAATTTAGGCTTAAGTCTGCGGCCATCTGACCAGAGCGATTCCATCAACTCCGCAGCGACTTTGAGTAGCGCGATGTCGTGCTCGATGATGCTGGTGATACCGGGGCGCAGGATCTTCACTGCCGCATGGCGGCCATCCGGCAACACTGCGAAATGCACTTGCGCCACCGAAGCACTTGCCACCGGCACAGATTCAAAACTCTGGAACACCTCACTCAGCGGTTTTCCATAGTTGGCCTCCAAAATCGCGACCGCCTGCAACGAAGGAAAGGGGGGCACCTGGTCTTGCAACTTGGCCAACTCGTCCGCGATGTCGGGCGGCATCAGATCTCGGCGCGTGGACAGCATCTGGCCAAATTTGACGAAGATAGGGCCTAGCTTCTCTAGTGCTAAACGCAAACGCTCAGCGCGTGGACGCTTGGTACTACGGAAAAACAGCAGGATGTTGAGAGGGACACGCAACCAGCGCACCCGCTCATGAGCCAACAGAAACTCATCCAGACCGAAGCGTAGGACGACATAGATGATCTTGATGAGACGGAAGATGCGCATGCTATTTCGCTTTCTTATCGGTAAGCCGCTGCACGCGTAGCGACAGACGCGCGATGTCATCACGCAAGATATCGACCGAGGCCGCGAAGTTCGCCAGTCGCACAGGGGTGGCGAGCAGCGGACGCTCTTCTGTCCAGTATTCGGCTGCTGCTTGGCTGAGGTTCAGCGCGGCATCGCCGAGCTGCGCATGTGCATCCTGCACAGTGGAAACGATGCGTTCCGCGGCGATGTCGCCGGTAACCTTGCTGATATCCTCAGCTGCGTCCCAACGCAAATTGCGCGACAAATAGAACAAATCGGCCAGCAGCGCAGGGTCACCAGAGCTGACAATGCCCGTCAGCGCACTATCATCCTTAGCCAACAAACGCGGCAACAATGATGGTGCAATCTGCAAGATAGCGTCGGCACTTGCTTCCTTATCGGTGGCCTGCAGACTTCCATCGCTCAAGATCAGATAGGCAAAAGAAAACGGTGCGATATGGAATCGCACCGTTTTACCAACATAACGCAGCAGCCGTGGTTGCGCCCAGCTGTTCTGCGCGAGCAAATGATTCAGCGCGGCGGCAGAAGGCAGGGCGAACATAACGCTTAGTGCAGCACGGTCTGCTGGATACCTGCCAGCAGCCACACCGCCTTGTCATCGCGCAGATCTTTTTGCACGTGCCATATCTCGTCCACCGCTTCAGGCGCACCGTTGTTCTCGGTCAAGCTACCGGTGAAGCGCACGCTGGCGATGGCCATGTCACCTTCGTATGCAACTTCCAACAACTCACCATCGATACGCACCACATCGGTCTTTTGTGGGGAGTTGTCACGCTCCTGCATCTGCATGGAGATCTCAGCGAACATCTCCGGTGTGGTGTATTCGCGGATGTCGTTCAAATCTTTGCGGTCGTTAGCAGCTTGCAAACGGATAAAGGAAGTCTTCGCGCTGCGCAAAAAATTCTCTACTGGGAAGTCAGCTGGGATGTTCTTTGCCTGCATAGGAGCTGCGCTGGCAGTAGCGCCTTCAGTCTGCGCAGGCGTAGCGCCGCTATAGGGTGCGCCCGCACCGGCGTATTGCATGGCCGGCTGCTGTTTCTTACGCAACATGGAGAACAGCAGGAACACAGCCCCGACCACCAACAAGATCATCAAGATGCTACCCATGCCTTCGCCCAAACCAAAATGCGCCAGCATCGCGCCTAGGCCTGCACCTATCGCCAGACCTGCTAATGGGCCCAACCATTTGTTACCAGCTGCCGCAGGAGCAGCTGCAGGTGCACCGGCTGGTGCAGGTGCAGCAGTCGGTGCTTTAGGCGCAGCTTGTGGAGTCATGGTGCGTTGCTTACCAAAGCTGCCGCCGCCACCAAAGCGCTTGGCTTCAGCAGTCGCGGCAAACAGGCTGATACTGGTCAACAGGATGGTCAGGATCATCAAAAAACGTTTCATATCTTCCTCATTAATAATAGTGATGCATGTTCCGGCACGTGCCGTGGCTGTTAATGGACAATCAGATTGTCGTAAGTTCCCTGCGCCGGCATAGACTTGATTGAAGTAACGAAATACTCGGTGTCTGACAAACAATTACCGGGCAAACCCTTATGCTGTTCATAAGTCAGGGTGACGCGAGTCCCCACCAATTTATTAATATCGGCTGCCACTTTGTCATCGCGCACCGTGAATTCGAACTTCTCGGGCACCGCACCCGGCAAAGTGATTAGCGCCAACTCCCCTTCCCAAGTCTTGCACAGCCAGCCCTTATTGGAGAACTTCTGCACATAACCTGCGCGCTCACCTTCCGAGTAGTTCCAGTGCAGCGCCAACCAGACATAAAGGGCGAACACACCCAGCAGGACGACGATAAAAGCTAAGCCAAATATAACGGCACGTTTGGGGGTGGGCATGTGATGTTCCTGTGAGGGTCGCGCGCGAGCGCCTTAATTCAACGAGCGCGGATTATAGCGGATGCCCGCGCTTTACATGAGAGTTCAGCGGCTAGAAAGCCGCATGACTTACGCACTCCACTCGCTCACCGGTAACTGGATGGATGAAACGCAGCTCACTGGCATGCAGCAACAAACGCGGTGCTCGGTCTTCATCACCATACAAAGCATCCCCTAGGATGGGATGGCCCAGTGCTGCAAGATGCACGCGTAATTGATGGGTACGGCCGGTGACAGGCTCTAGCGTAACGCGGCAGCTATCGCTCGCCACATCGCAGTCCAGCAAGCGATAGCGCGTCAGCGTGTGCTTACCCTCCAACATGTCGACGCGCTGCTTGGGACGGTTGGGCCAATCACGACCCAAGGGCAGATCGACCTCGCCCGCGTCTTGTTCTAGCCTGCCCGCCACGCGCGCCTCATAGCGCTTGTACACCTCACGCTCGCGGAATAGATGCGACAACTTATCCTGCATCGCTACCCCTCGCGCAAACAACATCAAGCCCGAGGTGGCCATATCGAGTCTGTGCACGATCAAGGCATCGGGATACGCGGCCTGCAAGCGGCTACTCAAACTGTCTTGCTTGTCCGCGCCACGCCCCGGCACGGCCAGCAAGCCAGCAGGCTTGTCCACCACTAGTAGATACTCGTCCAGAAATACGGGTGTGATCTCTTGCTGTGGCGGCGGCTGATAGGGTAAGTGATGCATGTGCTAGTTACATTCCTGTCTGAGCTGAGTCGCTAGTGTGCCGCATAGCCGACCACACACCAAGCGGTCTGGCTGTGGCCATGCCTTACAATGACCATTCCCTCTCTGCATCTGGAGCAAGCCATGTCACCTTCCCCCCTCTCCGAAATGATCAAACTGCCTAAAGAGATATTGCACGTGCTGCTGATACTCATCATCGCTTGGATTGCACTAATGATCAGCCGCCGTTTGATTCGTATGCTGCGCAACTATATGAATTCGCGTAGCGAGACCGCCGAGGACAAACGCCGCATCGAGACACTGGCGAGAGTGTTCCGTTATATAGACACGTTGGTCATCTCCTTGGTGGCTGGGATGCTGGCGCTGAGCGAGCTAGGTTTGTCCATCGCGCCCATCTTGGGCGCGGCTGGTGTAGTCGGCTTGGCAGTCGGTTTTGGTGCGCAGAGTTTGATCAAAGACTATTTCAACGGCTTCTTCATATTGCTGGAGAATCAGATTCGTCAGGGTGATGCCGTGGAGATCTGCGGCAAGGTCGGCGATGTGGAGGACATCACGCTGCGCTATGTCTGTCTGCGCGATGTGGAAGGTAATGTGCATTACGTGCCCAACGGCCAGATCACCACCGTCACCAACAAATCCAGAGACTATGCTTATGCGCTCATCGATGTGGGTGTGGCTTACCGCGAGGACTTAGATCATGTGTACGGCGTGATACGAGAAGTCGGGGCGGCGCTGCGCCTAGACGAAGCCATAGGCGTGAAGATATTGGCTGATATTCAGGTACAAGGCGTGCAGGATCTGGCCGACTCCGCGGTGATCATACGATGCCGTTTCAAGACCGTCGCGCTAGAGCAATGGAACGTGCGGCGCGCCTTCCTCGGCAAACTCAAACAAGCCTTTGACCGTGCCGGCATCGAGATCCCCTATCCACATATGACGGTCTACGCCGGCCAAGACAAGCATGGTGAAGCGGCCCCGTTTCGCTTACTCAATCAGTCGCGTGACGCGGTGTAGGTTGCAGCGCATGATGCTGCAAGTTGCCTGAGCTTATGAAATGCCCGATAATTTGCGCGTTTACGCCCGACCGCCTGTGCTGCATGGTCGGATAGCATCAACTGCCAGCAGACTGGCAACATCGAATCCAGCCCTTAAGGGCCAATCACGAGCGACTCACTACATATGGACATCAAGCAACAGCGCAGCATAGACCGATACATAGGCGTGCCCATCTGCAAGTTGTTGTCGGGCGTGAACCGTATCATCAGCAACGATCCCGATGGCATCCCGCCCAAGCACATCTTGATCATCCTGCTCTCCGAGATGGGTAGTCTGGTACTGGCACACCCCATGTTTATGCGCCTCAAGGAGCAATATCCCGATGCGACTTTGCATGTGCTGATGTTCGCCAAGAACCGCGAAGTGCTGGATCTGCTGGACGTAGTGCCACGCGAAAATGTCATCACCTTGGATGACAGCAGTTTCAAAACTTTGGTCAAAGATAGCTTCCAGGCCATCATGACCATGCGCAAGCTGAAGATAGACGCCGCCATCGATTGCGAGTTGTTCGCGCGCATCAGCAGCATCTTCTCCTATCTGTCTGGCGCGACCTATCGTGTCGGCTTCCATCCACACACCCAAGAAGGTCTGTACCGCGGTAACTTCATCAACCGTGCCGTGACTTACAACCCCTACCGCCATCTGACTCAGCAGTTCCTCAGCTTAGCCGCTGCACTGGAATCTGACACCACACCGGCCAACAAAATGTTGCCTGAGCCCTATACCGGCGCTTTGCCAGTGGTGGAATTTCCCGATGTGGAACTGATGCAGATCACCAAGGAGTTGCATAACTTCTTCCCCACCATCAAAGACCGTAAGCTGGTGCTGATCTACCCCAGCGGCGGCATCCTGCCGATACGCGCATGGCCGCTCAAGCACTATTGCCAGTTGGCAAAATCCTTGCTGGAAGAGGGCTATGCGGTCGGCGTCATCGGCCTCCCCGGCGACCGTGCCATCGCTCAACAAGTGGTGGAATTCTGCAAGGACGGCGCATGCGTCAATCTGGCTGGCTATACTCGTTCGGTGCGTCATCTACTGGCCGTGTTCCATCGCGCCTCGCTGTTGGTGACCAATGACGGCGGCCCCGGACAGTTCGCCGCCCTCACGCCCAAGTTACCCACCATCATCTTCTTCGGCCCTGAGACACCGGCGCTATACAAATCACTGGGCGACAATTCTTATTGCTTCTATAGCGCCCTACCCTGCTCGCCCTGCCTCACTGCGTACAACCACCGCGCCTCACCTTGCGATGGTGACAACCAGTGTCTGAAGCAGATCCTGCCCGAGCGCGTACTGGCCAAGGCGCATGAGATGTTGGCTGGTAAGTCTGCATGAGTCGGTTAGCAAGCGGGGCGCAACACCCTTTGCTGGCCTGGATATTCAAACGGCGCTTTATGAAGTTCGGCATGGTTGGCGCGTCCGGCGTGGTGGTGAATTTGGTCGTGCTGTATCTATGCCAAGAATTCTTGTTCAGCACCATCACCAGCAGCGGAATGCGCTTGAACGCCTCGCTGGCAGTAGCCATCTTCTTCGCTACTGCCAACAACTTTTATTGGAACCGCGCCTGGACTTGGAGCGATCGCCAGCATCATCCCGATAAACATCTGCTGCTACATTTCGGCCAATACGCTATCGCCGTATGGGTGGGTATCGCGCTGCAATTCATCCTGACCAAACTGTTCGTCCAACACATGCATTATTTGCTGGCGAACGCTTCAGCCATCGTAATGGCTAGCGTGTTCAACTTCTTAGTCAACAACTTCTGGACCTTCCGTCACCATAAGCCCGCAGATGAAATGGCGCTGCCGCTGGTACCGGAAGATGATAACGAGGTCGGCAAGCGCTGATCATGATTAACCCGTCGCGACTTAAATATTGGTATATCGCGGCGGTCTTGCTCGCCGTGTTCACCTATTTCTATGGGCTGGATAGCCAGTACATCCCCAAGAACGGCGACGAATATCCCTATGAACACATCACCCGTTTGACCGCCGATAGCGGCCATCTGCTGCCACTACAGTCGCAGATGGAGAACATGCGCAACACCAAGCCGCCACTGTTGTTTTGGCAAGGCATCGCCTCCACGGACGGTGGCAAGCATTGGGACTTGTGGGACTTGCGCTACCCCAGTGTCATCTACACCCTGCTCACCGCTGCGCTGTTATTTCTATTGGGACGCAAGCTGGGCGGCAAAGCCGAGACCGGCTTTGTTGCGGCACTGACCTTCCTCGCTTTCTTCACCACCTATCGCTTCGGTCGCCCTTTTCTGACCAATCCGCCCGAAGTGTTCTGGCTGTTCCTACCGTTCTTCGTTCTGTTGTATTGGCCCAAGACCTTTCAATCACGCTTGCTCGTGCCAGTCTTGTTGGGCGTCAGCATAGGTTTGGCTTTTCTGTATAAATCTTTCGCCTTGGGTCTGCCCGCCACATTGGGGCTGACCGCTTGGTATCTGCATCAGCGCCAGTATCGCTTGCTGGAATTTATCAAACACGATGCGCTGAAAGTCACCATCGCTATCTGCGTGGCGGTTGCGATGTTCGGTCTGTGGTTCGCGTTCGATCCCGACCCGATGGCGGTATGGAAGGAATTCATCATCGGCGAGAACGTCGGCAAGTTCGACCCGCACGGCCCCAGCTACTTGTCCAAACTATTATGGAGCGGCTCCAGCTTGTGGAGCTACAGCGCCGCCTTCCTCACCAACGCTGGGCTGCTCACGCTGCTAGTGGTCGCGCTGTTCTTTGTGTCTTGGCAGCGCCGTCGTGAAATGAGCAACGCGGAGCGACTGCTATGGTTGTGGATCGCCGCCTTATTCTTCAGCTTCCTACTGCCCAGCCAACGTTCCGGCCGCTATCTACTCTCCGCCATGCCTGCCGTGGCCTTGTTATGTGCGCTGAATTGGCAACACATCAGCCGAAAAGTGTTTATCGCAACTTTGCTCCTGTGCGGTGCAGCGGTGCTGGGTCTGGCTATGCTCGCCATGCGCTTGCAACAAAACATGAGTGACGAGCTGCTATATGGCTTGGGTTTTTGGTCGCTGATTGCAATCACGGCCTGTTTGATATCCGTCGCGCTGTTCGTGTCTGAACTGACGCGTCTTGCCGTGAACGTGGTCGCTCTTTTGGTACTGCTCACTTTCGCTGCGGTGCTGCACCCGCTGGATGAACGCTACTCCCTGTACAACGACCTTACGCAACAGGCTGTGCAAGGTAAGACCGTGGCCGTGCCGTGCAACTTCCGCGCGCATGACGAAGGTTACCGCTTCCTCTTGCCAGGTGCCAACATCGTTGGCTATCACGAAAGTCAGCACCTCAATGTAGCGCAACTAGCACAGCGCTATGACCTGTTCGCTGTGCAACTGCCGCTACAAGCCATGGTCTCGGACAGCGCTTGTGCAGACTGCACCATCATGGGCGAGCGATTGGACATACGTGGACGACAAAGCCCCGACGAGTTGCGCGACATGTTTTTACGCGGCCATGTATTTGAGCATCTGTTCATACGCGAAGTGCTGATGAGCTCGGCTGTCACCCCCAAGCTCGCGCCCTCGACCATCCCCGCCGAGGTGTGCCGCTGATGCCTAAACGTCTGCTCAAACCGCAACGCTTGCTGCTCGCACTGATCATCGTTACCAGTGCGAGCGCGGCCTATCACCTGTTCCGTCTACCGGTCGCCAGCACGCTGCACGCCGCACCGGTTCAGACGCAGGGTGGACCAGCCTATCTGCATAGCGACTTCGTCTCCCACCAACAGCAGGTCTCCACTCATGCAGCCTCACTTATCGAACTCAAAGACGGCAAGCTGCGCGCTTTCTGGTTCGCGGGTAGCCGCGAAGGTGCCGAGGATGTAGAGATACGCACTGCGGTGTATGACGGCTCGATTTGGAGCGATGAGCGCAGCGTCACCGACCGCGTTCATACGCAACAGGAGTTGCAACGTTACGTGAAAAAACTGGGTAATCCTGTCGCTATGCGCGCGCCAAATGGTGAGTTGTGGCTGACATATGTCACCGTCTCCTTGGGCGGCTGGGCGGGCAGCTCGCTTACCCTGATACGCTCTCAAGACGAAGGGCAAACTTGGAGCACCCCGCAACGTTTAATCACCTCACCCTTTATCAACATCAGCACACTGATCAAGGGCACACCCTATTCCTATAACGACGGCACAATTGGCCTGCCGGTGTATCACGAGTTCCTCGGTAAATTCGGCGAACTGCTGCACCTTTCAGCTGACGGCAAAGTTCTAGACAAACAACGCTTGAGTGCCGGTAAGACCAGCATACAGCCGGTGATGCTGATAGAGGATGAACGTAAAGCGCTGGTCTTGATGCGCTACACCGGTGCGCCCCCTATGCGTCTGGTCGCCACGCGCAGCCATGATGGCGGCAAGACTTGGGAGGCGGCTGGAAAAACTGCGCTGCCCAATCCCGATGCGGCTGTGAGTGCAGTCGTGCTGAACGACGGTCGTATGTTGCTGGTCGCCAACGATGTTGAGCAAGGCCGTGCGGCATTGTCTTTACTGATGTCAAAAGATCACGGCGCAAGCTGGCAGAACATCTATCGTCTAGAAGACCAGCGCGATAGCTCCAGCAAGTTGGAAGATTATCTGCATAACAACGCCAGTCTCGCGCTCACCAGTGACGCTCGCATCAACGATGCGGCCGAGTACGCCAAGTCTGCGCAACGCAATAAATGCGAGGGCGAGCAGTGCAGCTACGAGTTCTCCTACCCTTACATGATCCAGACGAAAGATGGAGACCTGCACTTGGTCTACACCTGGAATCGCAGCTTTATCAAACACGTCGCCTTCAGCCGCGCTTGGCTGGACGAGCGCATGAAAGGACACGATGCCAGTGTTCACTGACCTGACAGGCCTTATCGGTAGCGCCTTGCTGATCGCCGTTGCCGTGCTGCAACTGCCGCGCATACAACGTCTGCCCAGCCGCTATCTCGCTCTGCTAACAGCGGCCACTATCCTGCTCAGCTTGATACCCTTCAGTGCATTGCCCGCAGCGGCCTATGTACGCGGCATGGTAGGTGACCTAAGTGTCACTACCGTAGTGTTGATGCTCATCGCCCTGTTGCGGCCACACTGTGTGGTCGTCGCCAACCATGAGCTGCGCCATATTTACATCGTGCTCGTTGTAGCAGCCGTATGCCTCTATCCCCTAGCCTTGGGTGTAGGAATGTATGATCCCTACCGCTTGGGTTACAGCAATATGCTGTTCATCGCCACCGTCCTGCTGTTCGCTATCGCGGCGCTGTTGATACGTGAGAATCTAGTAGCTTTGTGCCTGACGCTGGCGACGCTGGCGTGGTCGTTGGGATGGTATGAATCGACTAATCTATGGGATTATTTGATCGATCCACTGGTGGCGGTTTATGCGATTGGAGTATTGATGAAACAGGCTGTCGTAAGGCTCTCGGCTGGCCATCATTCAGGCTAAACATGGGCTAATTCGAGTCTGACCCCAATTTTCCTGGAATACCACAAACACTGTTAGCTGCGCCAGACGGGGATTATTAAATGTATTTTTTTGGAAAGATTTCATTGGGAATAGCCCTGCTAGTGTTGGCATTCTCAGCTGTAGCGTTTGGCGAGACATATAGATGCGTGAACTCTGATGGGATGTTTGAGTACACAAGTAGGCCATGTCTATCTGACGGTACTGTTGCGCCCTCTCCTCCTGCTTTGGTCGAGACTGAGAGTAAGTCTCCCTCCCCCAAGTGGGATGGTTCGACTTGCCCGATGATTCTATCTCCCAAACCTGAGCCGAGTGGATCAAGAGACAAACGATCCCAACAACTTGATCGTTATGAAGCTCAACTTTATTCAGATGCTCGGGCAGGACGCATTCGCTGGGTTGAACTTGTTGATCAGTTTTATTTGGAATGTGCAGATCTATTTCCGGGGTTTCATACAGTCAACCTCGTCGAGGTTTCGGCATATCAGAGGGTGCTAGCTGAAAAAATGGATAATCGTTCAATTACAGAGTCAGAATGGGTCTATCACCTCGAAACACAAGCCGCTGATATTAGAGCTAGACAGCAGATTATCCACAATTCTCGTTAGATCGTAATTGCAATCCACGTTGTACTTCATATGTGTCTAAACTTAGGAGAAATCAATTGCGTAAAGTTTTCCTGTTGATACTGTTTTCTCTTGTCAGTAATAGTGCCGTGGCAGGATGGGTCAAGGTTATTACTGACAGTAACTATGACCACCAAAGTCCTTGTACCAAAGACTGTTACTTCATCTATGTTGATTTAGCCACAATTACAAAGTCTGGCGACACTGTAACCGTATGGCGCCTAAATGATTTCAGCAAACCAGAGCAATTGATTAATGCTTGGTTACCGCCATCGGCAACCAATAGTAAACCGCATTTGTCGGTAAAAATCCAAGATGAATTCGACTGCAGGGAGCAGAAATTAAGGACGCTCTTTGTTTCATACCATTCAGGACATATGGGCGGCGGTCAAACAATTCACACTGACTCGGTTCATAGTAGATGGGTTTCTATCGGAGGCATGTCTTCTGATGTTCCAGTTAAGCTGATTTGGCGAGCAGTATGTGAGCGGCAGTAATACCAATTTTAAAAAGTCGAGTTGCAGATTTCACCGTCTTTAACTTGGCAGCCAATTTCATTCTGGCAACAAACCTCTGACCGGCAGCGTTGCGCAGCACATCTTACTAAGTGCTTACAGCACCACCGGACTATCCGGTAGTTCATTCACTTTGTTATCGCTAGAGACCGGGTAATGAAGTGCCAAGTGCGCTCCCACGCTGCTAATACCTGCAATCACACCCGCTTCAAAGTCGCCCTTGCGAAACGCGCTTTCCATTTCTTGACAGATGCTTTCCCAAACTTGCTGGCCCAACTTGGCGTGTATGCCTCGATCCGCGACGATCTCCACATCTCGATCAGCGAGCAGCAGATAGATCAACACGCCATTGTTCTGCTCGGTATCCCATACCCGCAGTTGCGAAAAGACTTCGATGGCGCGTTCCCGCGCTGTTTGCCCTGCTAGCAAAGGCGACAATTCCAACGCGTGTTCTACTGCAAAGCGCACTTGGCCAGCACAAGTTCGTTCGACCTCGGCGATGGTTTGCTCAATTTTATTCAGCGTGGCGCGAGGAAATTTGCGGTTCACCGTCGCTTGTCCGACTGATAGATGTTTCAGGATACGTTTTATATTCATTACCAATCCCCCGAAGCGCCGCCACCGCCAAATCCACCCCCGCCGCCGCCACTCCAGCCACCACCGCTATCGCCCCCACGGTAACTTCCTCCGCCCCATCCGGTTGGAAATGATGAACCGCTGTGTCCACTCTGACCAAACAGCAACGACAACACGAAAGCCATAAAACCGATCATTACTCCCGCTGCGATCGAGCTTAATATCAGCCAAGCGACACCGCCAATCAAGCCGCCGACAATCAGTCCACCCGGCAGGCGTCCTAATAACTGACGCAGGATGAAATTTCCCACCATGAAGATGACGACTCCCGCGCCGAGCAGATTATTGAGCTTGTCACTATAAGCACTCGGCGATTGATGTGACGATGTGGGCGACGGTAATGGCTCGCCTTCGATGACCTTGATGATGTTATCCACCCCAGCATCCACACCCGCGTAGAACCGCCCTTGCTTGAATAGTGGCGAGATGACTTCGGAAACGATGCGCTTGGCAGTGGCATCGTTCAATGCACCCTCCAAGCCATAACCGACCTCTATGCGTAGCTTGCGATCTTCTTTGGCGATGAGTAACAACACCCCATCATCCACTTTTTTGCGTCCCAGCTTCCACGCCTCTACCACGCGTATGCTGTATTGGTCTATGGTTTCAGGCTGGGTAGTCGGCAGCATCAACACCGCAATCTGCGCGCCCTTAGATTGTTCAAACGCTGATAATTTGGATTCCAATGCTTGCTGTTCGCCAGCAGTCAGCGAGCCCGTGAGGTCGGTGACGTGTTGTACGAGTTGGGGAACCGCAACTTCGGCTTGAACTGTGACGCAAAATAACAAGCCAAGTAGCACGAACATCGCCCACTGCATCTTGTGGGCGAGCGCCATATCGCTGCTTGTTTTCCTCTGCGCCCGCAAGCGGGCGAGGGAAGATTGGCCTGTCATTTACCTAGCTGGTGCGGGTGTAGGCGCGCCGAAATCCACACTGGGTGGCTTGGAAATCGCTTTTTCGTCTTCCACAGTGAACGTGGGTTTGACGCTGTAGCTGAACATCATCGCGGTCAGGTTAGTGGGGAAAGAACGTGCCAGCACGTTGTATTCCTGCACATCCTTGATATAACGATTGCGTGCCACAGTGATGCGATTTTCCGTGCCTTCCAGTTGCGCTTGTAGGTCGCGGAACAAGGTGTCGGATTTAAGTTGCGGATAATTCTCCGTCACCATCATCAGCTTGCTCAAAGCTTGTGTCAGCTCACCTTGCGCAGCTTGGAATTTTTTGAACGCTTCCGCATTGTTGATCAATTCAGGTGTTGCTTGGATGGTTCCAACTTTGGCGCGCGCTTCAGTAACGCCAATCAGCACGTCCTTCTCTTGTTGTGCATAACCTTTGACGGTGCTGACCAAGTTAGGAATCAAGTCGTAGCGGCGTTGATATTGATTGAGTACTTCCGCCCAGCCTGCCTTTACCTGCTCGTCCTTAGTTTGGAAGTCGTTGTAACCGCAACCGCTCATCAACATCGTCACTACCGCAATCCACAAGTAACGCATCATCCAATCTCCTCGATAGTTAAATCTATAAAACGACAATACCAAATTCACTGGCAAATATTACGCGTACCGTACGACTACGCGAGCGTATGGGTGGCGGCATTGCCGCTGGGAACCCACCGGCCTACTCCTCGAGTCGCGCAGTCGGTTTAGTGGCTGATACGCGTCACACCGCCACCGGTTAACACTCTGACTCTATCGCCAACCGCGAACTTCTCATCCGCCCCTTGGGCTACGGCGATCATCTTGCCGTCGTCGAACTTGACGGTGATCTCATAACCAGATTGACGGGTGATACCTTCCTCAGCAGCTGCGCCGGCCATACCGCCAACCACGCTACCAACCACGCTGCCGATGGCACTCACATTGCGGCTATTGCTATTGCCGCCCATCACGCCACCGATGATGGCGCCTGCACCTGCACCTATTGGGGTCTTGGTGCCTTCTATTTGAATATCGCGCACGCTTTCTACAGTGGCCATTTTGACGTCTTCGACTTGTCTTGCTTGGCCACGGGTATAGGCGCCGCCGGACATGCTGGAGGCACAGCCACCTAGCACGAGTGCGGCAAAGATCAGGATAAGGGTGGGTTTGAGGGTGAGCATGATGGCTCCTTTCGAGTTGTGTTGTGTGTACGGGTTATTTCCGCGAGGTTCGACCTTCGCGGACCGTAGTCGTTCACTTCAATGCGTTAAGTGCTGCGTCGTAGTTCGGTTCGTGGGTGATGTCGTCTACCAGCTCGGCATGAATGACTTTGTCGTTGGCATCCAAGACCAACACGGCACGGGCGGTGACGCCGGCGAGTTTGGTGTCAGCGATTTTCACGCCGTAGTTGCGCATAAAGTCACGGCCGCGCATCAGCGACAGCGTAACGACATTATCCAAACCTTCGGCCACGCAGAAGCGGCTCATGGCGAAAGGCAGGTCGGCGGAGATAACCAACACGACGGTGTTATCCAACTTACTGGCAGCTTCGTTGAATTTACGTGTGGAGGTGGCACATACGGCCGTGTCCAGACTGGGCACGATGTTGAGAACCTTGCGCTTACCTGCAAAGCTTTGCAAAGTGACGTCTTGCAGTTCTTTGTTCACTAGAGTGAATGCTGGGGCAGCCTGACCGACGGTGGGGAATGCGCCGAACAAGGTGAGCGGTGCGCCGCCTAGGGTGACGGCTGTTTTGTTGCTGATATCTTTGGACATGATGGTCTCCTTTTACTTGGTCCTACGTTAAGTTACGGAGCGACTCCTTCCCCGTAAGAGGAAGGAATGTTGTGTTACTGATAGCTCTCTATCGGTGGGCAGGAACAGATAAGGTTCTTGTCGCCGTAGACATTATCCACTCTGGCGACGGACGGCCAAAACTTATTCTCACGCACGGCAGGCAGCGGATAGGCCGCTTGCTCGCGTGTGTACGGACGGTTCCAGTCGCTGCTAACCACAGCCTTGGCGGTATGGGGCGCATGCTTGAGGATGTTGTCCTTCTTGTCTACCTTGCCGCTCAGCACCTCTTCTATCTCGCCACGGATGGCGATCATGGCCTCGCAGAAGCGGTCCAGTTCAGCTTTAGATTCGCTTTCGGTAGGCTCAACCATCAGCGTGTCCACCACTGGGAAAGATGTAGTAGGCGCATGGAAACCGAAATCCATCAGGCGCTTGGCGATGTCTGAAACTTCCACGCCTTCCTTCTTCCATTCACGACAATCGAGGATCATCTCGTGCGCACAACGACCGTTGCTACCGCTATACAAGGTGGCGTAATGATCTTTGAGCGACTCTTTGATGTAGTTGGCGTTGAGGATAGCGATACGTGTCGCTTCAGTCAGGCCGCTACCGCCCATCATCTTGATGTAACCGTAAGAGATGAGCAGGATGAGCGCGCTACCGTAAGGTGCAGCCGATACTGCATGTATGCCCTGCGCTCCGCCGACTTTGATCACCGGATGCGATGGTAAGAATGGCGCGAGGTGCGCGGCCACACCGATAGGGCCTGCACCGGGTCCGCCACCACCGTGGGGAATGGCGAAGGTCTTATGCAAATTGAGGTGGCACACGTCCGCGCCGATATTGCCCGGGCTGGTCAGACCAACCTGCGCATTCATATTGGCGCCGTCCATATAAACTTGGCCGCCGTTGTCATGGATGATGGCGGTGATGTCCTTGATACTCTCCTCGTACACGCCGTGCGTACTTGGGTAAGTGACCATCAAGCAGGACAGATCAGCTTTGTGCTGTTCGGCCTTGGCGCGCAAATCGTCCACATCGATGTTGCCGCGCGCATCGCACTTCACCACTACGATCTGCATACCGCACATTGCCGCACTGGCAGGATTGGTTCCGTGCGCGGATGAAGGGATGAGCACCACATTGCGTTGACCTTCACCACGTGAACGGTGATAAGCCTGTATCACCAGTAAGCCGGCATATTCACCCGACGCACCGCTGTTAGGCTGGAAGCTCATCTGCGCAAAACCGGTGATCTCGGACAAAGCGGCATCCAGCCCAGCGATAACCGCCTGATAGCCTTCTGCCTGCTCTACCGGCACGAAGGGATGCAGATTGGCGAACTCTGGCCAAGTCAGCGGCAGCAACTCGGCTGCGGCATTCAACTTCATGGTGCACGAACCCAGCGAGATCATAGAGTGCGTCAACGACAGGTCTTTATTCTCCAGACGTTTGATGTAACGCATCATCTCGGTTTCAGAGTGATAGCGATTGAATACTGGATGACTGAGCACTTCAGACTTGCGCAAAGATATGACCGGCTTTTGCGCTTTAATCTGTGCCGCACTCAGCACTGGCGCGGTTATTCCCGCCACTTGCGCAAGCACTGCAAGGATGGCGTTGAGATCGTCCACACTCGTGGTCTGATCCAGCGTGATGACCAACCCTTCGCTGCTGTAGCGGAAGTTGATATGTGCCGCTTCGGCCAGACTGTGTATCGCCACGTTGTCGGTGTGCTTCAACTTGATGGTGTCGAAGTAACTGCTATAGGCCAAATCGTAGCCCAGCTTTTGCAACTCATTTGCCAACGCGACGGTAGATTGATGTACTTGGGTGGCGATGCCGCGCAATCCGTTCGCACCGTGATACACGGCATACATACTGGCCATGATGGCGAGCAGCGCTTGCGCGGTGCAGATATTGGAAGTGGCTTTTTCGCGGCGTATATGTTGCTCGCGTGTCTGCAAGGCCATGCGTAACGCAGGATTGCCGTCCGCGTCCACCGACACACCGATGATGCGGCCTGGCATAGAACGCTTGTGCGCATCGCGGCAAGCAAAGTAGGCAGCATGCGGGCCGCCGTAACCCATCGGCACGCCGAAGCGTTGTGTCGAACCCAGCACGACGTCCGCGCCCCATTCTCCTGGTGGTGTCAGCAGTACCAGACTGAGGATGTCGGCCGCAACCGCGACGCTCATCCCTTGCGCCTTGGCCTGCGCGACAAATGCGGCGTAATCATGTACCACACCGTTCGCCGCAGGATATTGCAGCAGCGCGCCATACATCTTCTCGTTCAGCGTCACGGTCTTGAAGTCACCTATCACCAGCTCTATGCCCAACGGCTTGGCGCGTGTCTTCAATAGCTCTATGGTTTGTGGATAGCATTCGTGTGAGACGAAGAAGCTGTTCTTGCCCTGCTCTGCTGCCTCGCGACTGCGCAAACCATAGAGCATGGTCATCGCTTCTGCTGCTGCCGTGGCTTCATCCAATAACGAGGCATTGGCGATCTCCATGCCGGTCAGATCGACGATCATGGTCTGGTAATTCAGCAACGCTTCCAAACGCCCCTGTGCGATCTCGGCCTGATACGGTGTGTAAGCCGTATACCAACCCGGATTCTCCAAGATGTTACGCTGGATGACAGGCGGCACGATGGTGCCGTGATAACCCAGCCCGATATAGCTTTTGTACAGTTTGTTCTTACCGGCCAAGCCGCGCAGATGTTGCAGATAGTCATGCTCGGACATGCCCTCTGCCAGACTCAGTGGTTGCTTCAAGCGTATCGCTGCTGGCACAGTCTGATCTATCAAGGCTTCCAAACTGGCTGCGCCTATCTTCTGCAACATGGCCTGAACTTCTTGCGAGTCCGGGCCGTTATGGCGATTTACGAATTGGTCGGTTTTGTACATGGTCAATTTCAAATGAGTTATTGAGACGCCATCCCCTCCCCTATGCAGCGGGAGGGTTAGGGAGGAAGTAGAAACATTGTGCTCTACCACACCCCCATCCTAGCCCTCCCCCTGCGAGAGGGAAGGAATGAGTGGTTAGTGTGCTTCGCTATCGACCGCTGCCTGATAGCCTGCAGCATCCAGCAAAGCGGCCACATCGGCTGCATTGTCTGGTTTCATCTTGAATATCCACGCACCATAAGGGTCGCTGTTGATGTTCTCAGGTGAGCTATCCAAATCAGCGTTAGCAGCGATCACTTCACCGGATACAGGCGCGTATACATCGGCAGCAGCCTTAACAGATTCAACAACCGCGCATTCTTCCTTAGCCTTGAGCTTACGACCTGCGGTAGGTGCTTCGACGAACACCATGTCACCAAGCAGTTCTTGCGCATGTTGGGTGATGCCCACCGTGATGGTGCCATCGGCTTCAGTCTTTACCCATTCGTGGGAAGCGGTGTATTTCAGATTGCTGGGATTGCTCATGTTGTCTCCTAATCGTTATTGGGTTTTTCACTCAGCCTGCATGTGTTACTAGTCGATCAAGCCCTTGCCGTTACGGGCGAAGGGATACTTCACTACCTTTGCTGCCAACATCTTATCGCGCACCGCGACTTGCACGCTGTCACCGATCTGAACGTCCTTAGGTACACGCGCCAGGGCAATGGATTTCTCTAAAGTTGGTGAGAACGAGCCGCTGGTGATCTCACCCACACCTTGTGCGGTATGTACTTTCTGATGACCACGCAACACGCCTCGGTCCAACAGCAACAGGCCGACCAATTTGCTGCTGGGTGGGTTTGCTAACAGCGCAGCTTTACCGATGAAGTCTCGTTCACTCTTCAGGTCTACCGTCCATGCCAGTCCTGATTCCAAGGGGCCTACTGTCTCGTCCATATCCTGGCCATAAAGATTCATGCCGGCTTCCAAACGCAATGTGTCACGTGCACCCAAGCCTATCGGTGCCACGCCAGCCTTGTTGAGTGCATACCAGAATGCTTCCACTTTCTCTTTTGGCAGCATCACTTCAAAGCCGTCTTCTCCGGTGTAACCAGTGCGCGCCACAAAGTACTCGCCGCAATCTGCTGCTTGGAAATTCTGCAGGCCTTCGGTTGCTGCTTGGGTCGTAGGCAACACTTGCCAGACTTTGGCGCGGGCATTCGGGCCCTGTATGGCGACCATGGCTAAGTCGTCACGGGAAGTGATAGTGAGATTAGGAGCGTGGGTCTGTGCCTGTTCTTTCATCCAAGCGATGTCTTTGTCGGCCGTACCGGCATTGACGACGATGCGGAACCATTGCTCAGTCATGAAGTAGATGATCAGGTCATCGATGACGCCGCCATTGGGGCGCAGCATGGCGGAATAAAGCGCTTTACCTGGTAGGGTGATCTTGTCTGCGTTATTAGCTAGCAGATAGCGCAAAAAGGCGCGTACCCCCTCGCCCTTGGCATCGACTACGCGCATGTGACAAACGTCGAACATGCCGCAATCGTTACGAACTTGATGATGCTCGTCTATCTGGGAACCATAGTTGACCGGCATATCCCAGCCACCGAAATCTACCATCTTGGCACCCATCGCGCGGTGTGCTGCATTGAGAGGCGTCACTTTTAAAGTCGTCATAGGTCTTTTCCAGAAGATAAAAAAGGCGCAGCACGAATCCGTGCTGCGCCCCATCTGTCCTTGGTACCTGAGAGATTACGGCATGATGCTCGACCGTGTGCCCCTTCGGTGGCTGCTCACGCAGCACTCTCCAGATTTGCCTGTCCCAATAGTCCTTGTGCCTGAGCGGTTACGGGTGTTACGCCTTCGGCGGGGCATCGCTGCCACACTCTCCCATTGGTTTAAACGGCTACAGGATTATGCCGTAACAATGCAATTTTGTGCGCTCATTTCTCTATTCCATTTCGGTTAGGATGATTCCCTCTTATGCAACTATCTAAATCGACATGAAGATATTGATCTGTGGTGCTTCTGGCTTTGTTGGTAAGCACTTAGTGCAGGATCTGCGCTCCGCCGGCCATATTGTCATCAGGGGCGTGCGTACTCCTAAAGAAGAGGGAGATATAGCCATTGATTACATCAATGATACCGATGCCGCTATCTGGATCCCTAGGCTGCAAGGAATAGAGGTAGTCATTAATGCGGTAGGCGTTCTGCGTGATAGTTCAGCTAATCCTATGCAGCGCTTACATCCCGATACGCCATTAGCCTTGTTCACCGCCTGCGCCGAGGCGGGAGTCGCGCGCATCGTACATATCTCTGCACTAGGGGTGGATAGTGGCATACCTGTTCCCTATTTCTCTACTCGCCTAGCTACCGAGGCTGGTTTACAGGCCCTACCCTCCTCGGTTCGCACTTTATGCCTGCGACCTTCTGTGATCTACGGTGAGGATGGCGCCAGTGCGAAGATGTTCAGGCAGATGGCACATCTACCTGTGCAGTTTCTACCCATGGGAGGTGTGCAGACGCTACAACCTGTGCACATCGATGATATCTGCGCTGCCATTTCAAATTGGTTGGCCGATCCAGATGCTCAGACTAGCTTAGTCGCTGCAGTGGGCGCTGAGGCTACTACGATGCGCGGCATGTTAGATAGTTACAGAGCTCAACTTGGCCATAGCGCTGCTATACATATCTCTATGCCCAGACTTTTGGCTCGTATCGCAGCGTGGACGGGCGACTTCATCCCCTCAGCACCCTTGTGCAGTGATACCTACGCGATGCTAGAGGCTGGCAATACGGCCGACTCCACGGGCTTTGTTGCACTGTTAGGACGTATGCCCCGCGCTTATACAAGTTTTATTGCAACTGATGATATTTAGATTTTCCTGCTGCAAAGTTAAAGATGCGTTATTTATCTGTAAGGTAATTGTTGTCTGAATACAAATTCTCTGACTTGCTTTCCGCCTTGTCCGTGTTGATGTTATGGTATTCAATCAACCGTACTGTGAATGAAAGAATTTTATCTATGCGCATACTCATCATTGAAGACAACCGTGACTTAGCTTCCAACATGTTCGACTACTTGGAAGCTAAGGGTCATACCGTCGATGCTGCGGGCGACGGCATCACTGGCATGCATCTGGCTTTGGTTAATCATTACGATGCAATCGTTTTGGATGTGATGTTGCCTGGCATGGACGGCATCACGCTATGCAAAAAATTGCGTCACGAGGGAGGCAAGAACACACCCATCCTGATGATTACAGCTAGAGATTCTTTGGACGACAAGATTCTCGGTTTGGAAGCTGGTGCAGACGATTATTTAGTCAAACCTTCTGAATTGAGAGAGGTTGAACTGCGACTGCGTGTTTTGAATCGTCGCGGCAGTGACAATGCTAAGAGTCAGAAACTTACTGTTGAGGACCTTATTCTGGATCCATATGACTTTTCAGTCCGTCGTGGCGGCAAAGTTTTGGATGTCCCACCTATCCCATACAAGATACTTGAGTTGCTCATGACGCGCTCTCCGCAGGTCGTTAGTCGCGAAGATATAGAGCGTGTCGTGTGGGGAGAGAGTCGACCTGATAGTGACTCCTTGCGTGCCCATGTACATCTTTTGCGAGAGTTGATCGACAAGCCTTTTGAACGTAAGTTGCTGCGAACGATGCGTGGCTTTGGTTACCAGCTTGGTTCACTCGATGTTCCAAACACATAGCCTACGCTTTCGCGTTGCTTTCTACTTTGCGCTCCTAGGTGCCTGTCTTAGTCTGCTACTTTCGGGAGGTGTTTACTTCGCTGCCCTCAAGATTAGCGACAGGTTGATAGAAGAGACGCTACACGCTGAATTAGAGGATTCGGTGGTGCGTCATCAGCGCAATCCTGATTTCATCCCACCTGACACTCTTTCTATTAAAGGGTATGTACTTACCGACCAAGCTGTCGGTCGCGACATCCCTGATGAAATCAAATCATTACCTATCGGCACACAAAATCTCTCTTTAGATCAAGGTAACTACCGTGTGCTTGTTGAAGATAGAGGGGATGCTCGTTATTTCCTTATGTTCGAGACCGATAGTCAACGCCAGCAAGAAGTGGAGTTACTCAACTTTCTAATTGTGTTTGCCTTAGCTATGACAGCCGCTGCAGCTGGCGTTGGATTCTGGCTGGCGTCGAGCATCATTGCGCCCGTGAGTCGCCTTGCTGAACAAGTTACTCAAGCCGAGCCTTACGACGTCAACCTTTCCCTAAGTAAATTAACTCGTAATGATGAAGTGGGCGAGCTCGCGCGTGCCTTCGATCGTTATCTGCGCCGTTTACAGGAGTTTATTGAACGTGAAAGTTATTTCACTGCCGATGTCAGCCATGAGCTACGTACACCTCTTGCCGTAATCTTGGGTACGGTTGAGGTATTGGAGCAAGATGGTTCACTCAATGATAAGCAGCTCTTACGCATAGAGCGCATCAGACGCGCTGTTCAGGACATGATAGAACTTACTCACGCATTACTACTGATGGCGCGTGAGCATTCTTCAACGACTGTAGATCAAAGCTGTAGTGCGGGCCTGGTGGTGAGCGACTGTGTTCTAAAGTATCAAAATCTAGTTGAAGGTCGACCCATAACGCTTAACGTCAACTTGCTTGCAAGCTTTGATCTGTATGTCGAACGACCCTTGCTTGAGATCGTGATTAGCAATCTTATACGCAACGCAGTTTTCAATACTGAGTCGGGCTCCATTTCTGTGATTCTAGAAGCGGGGCGTCTAGTCGTTCAAGACACGGGGCATGGCATGGGCCCCGAGGAACTCGCCCATGCCATGGAACGGCATTACAAGGGGCCCTCAAGTGCTGGCTCTGGTGTCGGTTTGTCATTGGTTAAGCGTATCTGCGATCGATATTCATGGACCATATCGCTTAGTAGTCAGGAAGGACATGGTACTACTGCCGAGATTGTTTTTTCCCCTGCAACACCTGCTCTCCTCTAATTTTTCTCACCACTCCTCTCATTTTCATTAACGGATTTGTTGTAAAAAACACAAATTCACAATTACTTCACACTGCATTTACGTTCGATTTACTTAGCCATTGCTAGCATCTGCCTCGTCTTAAGAAAGACGCAAGCTTTTATCGAATAGGGGTGTGCAGTTAGATACCCTACATTTTTGAAATCTCGGAGGAGAAACGCAATGAAGAAAGTCGTTCTATCTTTGGCAGGTGTTTTGGCTGCTGTCGCATTCGCACCAGAAGCTTCTGCTTTGCCAGTTTTCGCACGTCAAACGGGCATGGCATGTTCTGCATGTCACTTTAACCACGCTCCGCTGCTGAACGGCTTCGGTCGCGCTTTCAAATCTGCTGGTTACAGCATGATGGGCGCTCAAGAAAAAGTTGAAGGCGAAAACCTGTCAATTCCCGATCGCGTGAACATGGCGATTCTGACTACCACTGGCTACGAAAAGATTCATGGTGGCGCTCCTGGTGCATCTCCTGGCGCATGGACTGTTCCTTCTAACGGTGGCGAACTGTCATTGTTTATGGGCGGCCGTATAATGGACGGTTCTGGCTTCTTGGCTGAATTGGGTATGGGTGGTGCTGGCGCGGCTGTAGGCGCTGCTAAGTTGCTGTACATGCCAGAAATCACTTCTGGTACACGTCTGGGTGTGGTTTTCGACACCAACAACGGTCAAGGTGTTGCTCACGGCTTCGAAATCTTGAACACCGGCGCGGTTAACGTACACAAGATCGCTTTGGGTCAAACTCACATCAACGTTTACTCTGCTGCTCAGTGGCTGGGTACTAACAACGCTACAACTGGCGTTTCTATCGTCGGTTTGAACGATATGGGCTTTATCAACGTGACTGCATACGACGTTGCTCCTCAAGCTATGGGCACTGGCGCTAGCCGCATGCCGCTGACTTACGCACGTGCTGCTGCTACATTCGATGCTGCTGGTTTCGATATGGCTGCTGGCGTACAACGCTGGATGGGTGTAAGTGATTCTCAGCAGTTTGGCGCCATCCAAAATGGTCTGAACCCACTTCAACCAATTGCTATGGTTCCAGGTAACTATGATGCAACCGTGATTGACTTACAAGCTCAAGGTGACTTGGCTGGCATGTCTACTGGCCTGTACGCTTCCTACGGTTCTGCTCCTGCAAACTCAATGTTTGGCGCGGGTGATGCTGGTGTTGCTGTAGCGAATATCTTCAAGTCTACTACTCTGAACTTTGGTATGGATATGAACGTCGGTCACGAACTGATTGCACGTGCTGCGTTGCGTAAAGCGACTAACGGTGCTGACAATCTGTCTGACAATGCGATCATGGTCGGTGTAATTTACGAACTGGCTCAGAACTTTGAGTTGCATTACACACACACTAGTCAATCTGGCGCACATTGGAACGCAGTTGCAGGCGTTACACCTTTGGGCAAATCCACAGATTCTATCGTGGCAGAAGTATTGTTCTAATCTAGGATAGTTTGAGGTCGTGCAAACGACCTCTGCCTAAACTAAGTTGAACTAAAAGGGGTAGAGACTAAAGTCTCTACCCCTTTTCTTTTGCAGTACTCTAATTAATTCTAAACTGCACCTCCATCGACACTATCAGCAAATACGCGAGCTACACACTAGCCTTACTTACAATTGGCTAGCTCATTACAACGCTGATATGGATTTATTTAGAAGGGTAATACAACACCAAACGGTAGCCGTTAGGGTTCAGATCCGTGGTGTCTAGATAGAGTTCGACGCTGATTTCGTTATTGGCTTGTAGACCCAAATCAACCTTATCCTTGGAGGGAAGATAGTCAGATGGCTTGAAGATACGTCTGGCCACAGGGCTATCTTGTCTGTCGTTAAGTGTGAGTTCGAGATTAGGGTAAGCCAAAGGATAACTGGCTCTATTACGCAACAATGCCTTCAGCGTGATATGGCGGCTATAGTTAGGGTTGGCCTCTAAGGTTGACGACTCTATGCTCATCAACTCATTGCTCTGGGGCAGTCCAACTTTGCAGTCTAAAAATTCGCAATATTGTAGCAATACGGGCTTTAGTTCAGGCTGACGGGCCGCGATCTCGGCACGGAATATGTAAGCAGCTTGAGCGATCAACAGTAAGGTGAGTGCCGCAGCAGGCACGGCCCATAACCATCTACGCGTTGCTACTTCAGGCTGAACTTCATCTTCATCCGAATTGCCATGATGGATGCTCTCATCAATAGTGTCATCGTTATCGAGGAATATGCTGCCATTGTCCTGCTTAGTCTGATGTACAGGGGGGCGGGGGGTGACGAAATCGAGCGCGTCTTCTTGATGTGATACATGCTCAGGAAAAACTTCGGTAACAACCTCTTCTGTGGCTGCGCCGGGTTCGGACTCAGCAAATACTTCTGGCGTGCTAAGTTCAACTTCCTCTGGAATGATAGTCTCTGTTGGTGCTTCAATCAGATCGGCAATCACCAACTCTAGTTGAGGACTGGGTAGATCAGGAATGAAGTCCGGACGTGCATCGAAGATCTGCATGCACTTGCCACAACGCACCATGCCCTGATGCGCTTCCAGTTGTGTGACGCCTATCTTGAAGCGCGTCTCACAATGCGGGCAACGTGTGGTTCCGTCCATCTGGTCTACCTATCGTTTCCGTCCTGAAAGACAGGACCAGCCATCCTCAAAGACAGGCTCAGCCAAATCGAACCACTCTCCGTAGATGGCCATCACATCTTCCGCCTGTTCTTGCAAGATACCAGACAATACGATGTTGCCACCTTGCTTGGTCGCACCCGCCAACAGCGGGGCCAGCATGCGCAATGGGTTGGTCAGGATATTGGCCACGACGAGGTCGTATTCCGCTTTGGGTGCAGCATCCGGAAGGAAGAACTCGACTGCGCTCACGTGATTCGCCAAGGCATTATCGCGGCTCGCTATAACGGCCTGTTTATCCACATCCACACCAACTGCAAAGGACGCACCAAGCTTCAATGCGGCGATGGCCAAGATGCCAGAGCCACAACCATAGTCCAGCACTGAGACGCCCTTAGCCATATGACTATCTAACCAACGCAGACAAAGGCGGGTAGTGGGATGACTGCCTGTACCAAAGGCCAGACCGGGGTCCAGCACGATGTTGATAGCCGCAGGATCACTTGGTGTATGCCACGTCGGCACGATCCAAAGACGCGGGGAAATGGGGATAGGTTCGAATTGCGATTGAGTGAGACGCACCCAATCATCGTCTTCCAGTGTTTCGATACGATATACGGGAACGTTGTCCAAGCCTACTGATGTAGCGGCTCCTTGTAAGATGCCGACCACGTCCATGTCATTGTCGAACAATGCACTGATGCGATTATGCTGCCAGACACCGGGAGGAGGTTCACCAGGTTCGCCAAAGATTGCCTGCTCATCTGGCGTATCTGCATCTGCATCTAGCAGATCGACAGATAAGGCACCTCGGTCCAACAGCGCCTCACTCAAGGCCTCAGCGTGTTCAGCATCGGTGTCTGCGATCAAGGTCAACCAAGCCATTATTTGACTTTGTTACGTTCGGCTAGACGTTCTTCCAGATAGTGGATACTGGTGCCACCACGAATAAAGGCTGCGTCTTGCAACAGCTCGCGGTGCAGCGCGATGTTGGTATCGATACCTTCCACCGCCATCTCTGACAGCGCGGTGCGCATACGAGCCATCGCTTGCTCACGCGTGTCACCGTAGGCGATCAACTTGCCTATCATCGAATCATAATGAGGAGGAACGAAGTAGTTTGCGTATACATGCGAGTCAACACGTATGCCAGGACCACCTGGTGTATGCCAAGTGGTGATACGACCTGGCGAAGGGGTGAACTTGTAAGGATGCTCAGCGTTGATACGGCACTCGATAGCATGGCCCTTGAACTGGATGTCGCGCTGACGGAAAGGTAACTTCTCGCCTGCAGCGATACGGATCTGCTGCTGTACGATGTCGATACCGGTGATCATCTCGGTGACAGGGTGTTCAACCTGTACACGGGTATTCATCTCGATGAAGAAGAACTCGCCGTTTTCGTACAAGAACTCGAAAGTACCCGCACCGCGGTAACCAATCTTGCGACAGGCTTCGGCACAGCGCTCCCCAACCTTGTTACGCATCTTCACATCCAGCATCGGTGCGGGCGCTTCTTCCAATACCTTTTGATGACGACGCTGCATGGAACAATCTCGCTCACCCAAATATACGGCATTGCCATGTTGATCAGCCAACACTTGGATCTCGATATGGCGTGGGTTCTCGAGGAACTTTTCCATGTACACCATGGGATTGTTGAACGCCGCTTGCGCTTCGGTCTTGGTCATGGTGACCGCATTCAAGAGTGCCGCTTCGGTATGCACGACACGCATACCGCGGCCGCCACCGCCTCCAGAAGCCTTGATGATGACTGGGTAACCGATGCTGCGCGCAATCTTGATGATTTCGGCCGGATCATCCGGTAATGCGCCTTCGACACCAGGTACGCAGGGAACACCCGCCTTTTTCATGGCGATCTTGGCGCTGACCTTGTCACCCATCAGGCGTATGGTCTCGGCACGAGGGCCGATGAATACGAATCCACACTTTTCCACGCGCTCGGAGAAATCCGCATTCTCGGACAAGAAGCCGTAGCCCGGATGGATAGCTTGTGCATCGGTCACTTCAGCCGCGCTGATAATTGCGGGTATGCTCAGATAACTTTGTGAAGATGCAGCCGGTCCAATACATACTGATTCGTCGGCCAGCTTTACATATTTTGCATCTGCATCCGCTTCTGAATGCACGACCACGGTTTTGATACCGAGCTCGCGACAAGCGCGTTGTATGCGTAATGCGATTTCGCCGCGATTGGCGATTAAGATTTTTTCAAACATTTGTGTGGGCTCCGGGCTTGGGCGCTTGATGAAAGAACGCCGTTGCATCGTTGTATTAACCAATGACGAATAGCGGTTGACCGAATTCGACCGGTTGACCGTTCTCTACCAAGATAGCCTTGATGACACCGGCTTGATCGGAATCGATCTCGTTGAGCAGCTTCATCGCTTCGATGATGCACAATGTATCGCCACTGTTTACGTTCTGACCTACATCCACGAAAGGCTTGGAGCCCGGGGAGGCGGAACGGTAGAAGGTTCCCACCATTGGAGACTTTACGATATGGCCTTCAGCAACTGCAGGCTTGGCAGCTTCAACTGGAGCTGCCGGTGCTGCCGCAACTGCAACCGGTGCCGGAGCACTGGTCATGATGTGTTGTGGTGCAGAGGAATACATTTGCTGACCTGCAGCGACTGTGCGCGTGATGCGTACGCGCTCCTCACCTTCACTGATCTCCAATTCGGCGATACCAGAAGCTTCGACCAGCTCAATCAGTGTTTTCAGTTTACGTAAGTCCATTGTCCACTCCTTATAGTTTTTTATAACTCAGTGCATAGCGCACTGCGAATTCGTAGCCCGATGCACCTAGGCCGGTTATGACCCCGATTGCGAGGTCGGAAAAAAATGATTCTTTGCGAAATGCTTCGCGAGCATGCACATTGGATATGTGCACCTCTATAAAAGGTATAGCGACGGCTGCCAAGGCATCGCGCAATGCAACACTGGTATGCGTAAAGGCCGCAGGATTAATCACGATAAACTGTGTACCATCATTTCTAGCCTGATGTATACGCTCCAACAGGGCTGATTCGGCATTGCTCTGAAAGCATTGTACATCTGTGCCGTTTTTGGCGCCTAAATCCACCAAGCTGGCATTAATTTCTTCTAAAGTGACGCTTCCATACACACCTGGCTCACGCGTTCCGAGCAGATTGAGATTAGGGCCATGTAGCACCAAGATGGTGTCGATAGGCTTGTTTTGATGTGCACTACTGGTTTTCATCCGCGCAGTTTGCCGTAAATTGGGGTGATTTGTCTAGATTTTTTCGGGAGATAGCTTAGACACCTTAAAGCCCTGCATTTTTTAGGCTTTTTAGGAAATCCGCCACCTCTTGGTAGCCCACCACGCGCGCATCCTCCAACTCTTGACCCTGCGCATCAAAGAACAAAGTAGCGGGTGGCCCAAACAAACCATAGCGCTTCAACACCGTCTTATCATCTGCCGTATTAGCAGTTACATCCATCTGCAACAAGACCGCGGAATGCATCTTTTGACGCACCTGCGCATCGCTGAAGGTATAACGCTCCATCTCTTTGCAGGACACACACCAGTCAGCGTAAAAATCCAGAACCACTACCTTACCTTTGGCCTCTGCAATACGGCTATCTAACTCGGCCAAATCCTTCACTCTTTGCCATGGGAATGGCGTAGAGACACTAGTCTCGGCTTTGCCCAATGCTCCCAGTGGTCGCAATATGTCATGCGCACCCGACAACGCACCTACAAGATAAGAGATACCCAACAACAGTAAGAGCAGGCCCACACCTTTGCGCAACTTGTGCCAACCGGTTGCACGCTGAGGCAAAGCATCTAGCACATGTAAATAGGCTGCTGTCAGTATCAACAACAACGCCCACAATGCCATCTGAACAGCGATGGGCAACAACGGCTGAATGATCCAGATTGCCAGCGCAAGTAACATCACACCAAAGAAGCGCTTGACCGCGTCCATCCATGCACCGGCTTTAGGCAGCAGTGCTCCGGCCGATGTGCCTATCAACAACAGTGGCGCACCCATACCCAAGGCCAAGGTAAACAATGCCACTCCGCCTAACACCGCGTCATGGGTCTTGCTGATATATAACAGTGCGCCTGCCAGTGGTGCGGCGACACATGGGCCCATGATCACCGCTGACAGCGCGCCCATGATGAAAACGCCACTCAGGTGACCGCCATGCAAGCGGTTGCTGGTATCCGCCAATTTACTTTGCAAAGCGGTCGGTAGTTGTAACTCATAAAAGCCAAACATGGATAAAGACAACAGCACAAACACCGCTGCAAAACTACCCAACACCCACGGCGTCTGCAGCGCATTGGATATCAATTCTCCAGAGAATCCTGCTGCCACGCCTGCCAATGCATAAGTCACCGCCATACCTATCACATAAGCGAGTGACAGCATGAATGCGTGCATCTTAGTGATGTGTGCGCCGCGCCCTACGATGATGCCTGACAGTATCGGGATCATCGGAAAAATGCAGGGTGTGAACGCTAATAACAATCCGGCACCAAAGAAGAACGATATCACTAACCAGAAGCTGCCTTGCTGAAGCAATCGCTCTATCTTGGAGCCTTCACTCTGCGTAACAGCAGGAGGTGCGGCGGCGGTCGCACCGGGATCGATCTTGCCTGACCAAGGCGGCACATTTGTAGCGCTACGCTCCTGCATAGCAACCTCAAAGGTTTTTTCTATAGGCGGATAGCACAAACCTTGTTCGCTGCAACCTTGGTACTCCACCACGACTTTTATTTTTTCTGCGGGCTTGTTCGATTGAACTGGCACTGTAGATTGGAAGGTGTGATGGAACACCACGATGCGTCCAAAGTTTGGATCGTCTTTTAGATCCCCTTCCGGAAACGCTGGTGCTGCCAATTTTGCAGTCCCATCCATTGCTTTGAAATTGATGCGATCGCGGTAGAGGTAATATCCTTGTGCGATATTGAAGTTGGCTTGCAATGTATGCGCATCCTGTGCGACTACTTGCACCTGAAAGACTTGATCAGGAGGCAAGAATGTTGGCTTTTTATTTCCCCCTAAGCCAGACAGGCTATCCAAGAAGTTGCTGGCCTGCACGAGCGGGCTTAACAATAGGCAAAGAAACAATAAAACTGAACGCATGGTTATTCCTTGTAGCTCTGGGTCTCTGCAATTACCCAGCTTAAATATTCTGAAGAGACCTCGCTCACTGGCACGGCGATGATCTCTGGCAGCTCATATGGATGCGAAGCGCGTATCAAAGTTTCAATCTGTGCATAAGCTGCTTGTGTAGTCTTAATCAGTACAGGTATCTCCGTGGCCGTTTCAATCTTCTCCTGCCAGCGATACACAGAGGTGCAGGGGGCGAGCAAATTGACGCAAGCCGCAGCACGCTGCTCGATGATGGCGTTTGCTAGAACAGTAGCACTGGCTACATCCGGCATATTGGTGATAACGAGCAGCATCATGTTGTTCTTGCGAAGCGCAGCCCCAGTTGCAGCAGTTCATCCCAAACGTCGCCTGTGCGCAATCCTTTGATGGTCTTGTCCAAACGTGCTGCTTGCAGCATCGCACGCTCTATCTGCACCAACTTAAAACGGCGTGCCGCATGTTCGATAAGATTCAGATTGGCCCCCCAGATACGTGCTTCCCGCATCGCACTATTGACATTGCTACCACGCTGCATCGCTTGTAGAACCTTGCCCAGCTTCCTTATATCTTCACTCACCGCCCACAACACCAGTACCGTCGCTGTGCCTTCTGCGCGCAACCCTTCCAGTATGCGGGCATAGCGTTCTGCGTTTCCGCTCAACATCGCTTCTGACAGTTTGCTGATGTCATATCTGGCCACATCCATCACCGCATCTTTAACCTGATCAAAGCTCAGCATCCCTGCCGGATAAATCAGTGCGAGTTTTTGTACCTCTTGATATGCCGCCAGCAGATTTCCTTCTGAACGGTCGGCGAGAAATTCCATCGTGGCGGGCTCAGCGCTTTGCCCTTGTCGTTTCAATCGACCGGCCAGCCAGTTGGGCAATGCATTGCGTGAGATGTCATCTGCTTGCACAACCACAGCGTGTTTTTGTAGTGCGCTATACCATTTGCTGTTCTGTGTAGTTTTATCCAATTTCGGCAGACTGATGAGCGTCAGGATATCTGGGCTCAGATTCTCCACATGATCTTGTAAAGCCTGTGCGCCTTCTATACCTGGCTTTCCTGATGCAATACGAATATCCATCACCTTGCGCTCAGTGAACAATGACATGCTCTGAGCACTGTTGCGCAATTCCGCCCATTTGAAGTATTGCTCGACGACGAAAGTCTCACGTTCGCTGTATCCGGCTTTACGTGCTGCGCTACGTATGCTGTCCGCAGCCTCTATCGCTAACAACAGCGCATCCCCCGTCACGACATAGAGTGGCTTCAATCCAGCCTCTAAGTGTCGCGTCAGTTGTTCGCTGTCGATATGGGCCATTATTCCGCCAGTGGTTTTGCGTGACTCAATCTGCGCATGATCTGCTGCGCCATATCCTTACGCATGCTCTGATACAAGAGGTTTTCCTCAGCCTCTTTGGCAAGGATCTTAGTATCATCATAGGTGTAGTTACGGAACTGCATCAGCTCGGTCGCCGCTATCCAATCTTGCTTCTTGTTGTCATGAGCTCTTAGCGAAACGCGGAAGCGAAGTTGGTATTCGCTTACTCGCCCGCTACCACCCAAGGTCAAGATTTGCTTGTCGGGAATCTCGCTCACGATATCCATAATCAACCCTGCTTGCTCTGCGTTATCTACCACCTGTAAGCCATTGGCTTGCAGGTTTTGACGCAGTTCATTGACGAACAGCGAGTTTGTATCTGGTGCAGTTAGGTAAACTGTATTGAATGGCAGATTAGCTTGTCCGCGCAGATGGAAGCCGCAGGCACTTAGCAGTAACACCGATATCAGCACTAGCCAGCGCTTGCTCACCATCACATCACCACGTTGATCAATCGCCCCGGCACCACGATGACCTTCTTCACCGCCGCACCTGCCAACTGCTTTTGTACTGCTTCATGCGCTAAAGCCAGCTCTTCCAACTTTGCTTTAGCGGTGTCTTTAGCGACACGCATATTGCCGCGCAACTTGCCATTCACCTGTATCACCAGTTCAATTTCGTCCTGCACCAACGCTGCGTCATCTACCTTGGGGAAAGCCTGCTCTACCAACCTTGTATTAGGACGCAGTTCTGTCCAGAGTGCCTCGGTGATATGCGGCGCGATAGGAGACAGCAATAAAACAACTGCTTCCAACACCTCTTGCCCCACGCTTCGTTCTAGTACGCCTTTCGCTTCGAATTTGGCCAATGCATTGAGCAGCTCCATTACGGCCGCTATTGCTGTATTGAAAGTCTTGCGTCTGCCGTAATCGTCATCAATCTTCTGTATTGTCTGATGTAACTGAAAACGCATTGCCTTGCCTTTGGCATCCAGCTCTCCGTGTGTGTATGCGCTCACCACACCCTGCTCAACATGATCGTGCACTGCCTTCCATACGCGCTTAAGGAAGCGGAATCCGCCCTCCACTCCCGAATCAGACCACTCCAATGATTGCTCTGGGGGCGCTGCGAACATCATGAACAAACGTGCCGTGTCCGCACCATATTGATCGATGATAGCTTGTGGGTCTACGCCATTGTTCTTGGACTTGGACATCTTCTCCGTACCGCCAATCACAACCGCAAGTCCATCCTCACGCAAGGTTGCGCCGGTTGGACGGCCCTTGTCATCGGTTACTACATCGACGTCCGCCGGATTGAGCCACAGCTTCTTACCGTTCTCAGCCTCGCGATAGAAGGTTGGTGCGATCACCATACCTTGGGTGAGCAGATTTTTGAAAGGCTCATCACCTTGCACCAAACCCTCATCACGCATCAGTTTATGAAAGAAGCGTGCGTACAGCAGATGCAAGATTGCATGCTCGATGCCACCTATGTATTGGTCTACCGGCAGCCATCGTTGTGCTGCGGCCTTATCGACCATAGCCGTGGTGCATTGCGGGCTAGCATAGCGTGCGTAATACCAAGAAGACTCCACGAAGGTATCCATGGTGTCGGTCTCGCGGCGTGCTTTGCCACCGCAAGTGGGACAGGCACATTCATAGAACTCAGGCATCTTGGCCAGGGGTGAACCCGCGCCATCCGGCACCACGTTCTCTGGCAATACTACTGGTAGTTGTTCATCGGGAGCAGCCACGTCACCACAGCTGGGGCAATGAATGATAGGGATAGGACAACCCCAGTAGCGTTGACGTGAGATACCCCAATCGCGCAAGCGGAACTGTACCTTCTTTTCACCGAGCTCCTTTGCGCTCAAGTCTGAAGCTATTGCATCTACAGCTTGATCGTATGTGAGCCCATCGTATTTACCAGAATTCGTGCATACACCATCCTTACTTCCATACCACTCCTGCCATGCCACGTCACTGAAGGTCTCGCCCTGCTTGGCGATTGATTGCTTGATGGGTAGTTGGTATTTTTTTGCAAAGCCAAAATCGCGTTCATCGTGCGCGGGTACAGCCATGACCGCGCCTTCCCCATATCCCATCAGCACATAATTGCCGACCCATACCGGAACTTGTGCACCAGTTAGCGGATGAGTGACGCTGATGCCGATAGGCATCCCTTTCTTTTCCATCGTGGCGATGTCCGCCTCCGCCACACCGCCCCGTTTGCATTCTTCTATAAATTCCTTGAGTGCTGGGTTGGCTTCGGCTGCTTTGCTGGCAAGCGGATGTTCGGCGGCGACCGCAACGAAGGTTACGCCCATGATGGTGTCCGCACGGGTGGTGTACACCCATAGTTTTTCATTATTTCCGTATGGGAATGCGAAGCGCACACCGTAGCTCTTGCCTATCCAATTTGCCTGCATGGTCTTGACCTGCTCAGGCCAGCCATCCAAGCCATCCAGCCCGCTTAGTAGTTCGTCTGCATATTGTGTGATGCGGAAGAAATACATGGGAATGTCACGCTTCTCTACCAAGGCGCCGGAGCGCCAGCCGCGTCCATCTATTACCTGTTCATTGGCCAGCACCGTATTGTCGACCGGATCCCAATTTACAACAGCGGTACGCTTGTAGATGATTCCTTTTTTGAACAAGCGCGTGAACAGCCATTGCTCCCAACGATAGTACTCAGGCGTGCAAGTTTTTACTTCGCGCGACCAATCTATGCCCAATCCCAGCAACTTCAGCTGTTGCTTCATATACTCGATGTTGGAGTAGGTCCAAGTTGCCGGTGCGACATTATTTGCCATCGCCGCGTTCTCTGCAGGCAAGCCGAATGCATCCCACCCCATGGGCTGCATGACGTTGTAACCCTTCATACGATGGTAACGACTCAGCACATCGCCTATCGTGTAGTTTCGTACATGTCCCATGTGTAGCTTGCCCGATGGATAGGGGAACATGGAAAGACAGTAGTATTTGGGCTTATCGCTGTGCTCGTCGGCGCGAAACACTTGTTGGTCTTCCCAGTCGCGTTGTGCTTGTTTTTCTATCGATTCGGGATGGTAATTGGCTTGCATGGTTTGATGAATTCTAGACTGAAGAAATTGTGGCATTATAACGGCTCAGTCATCTGATGCGCTCACCTTCATCACTGCTTAGATAGGAGCACCCCATGGGTTCACGACACGTTTTGCCACTCATCTTGTCTCTCTGCTGTTCTGCCTCTCTCGCTCATGCCGAATCAGATGTTGTTGTCCAAAGCCTGATCATGCCAGCTTGGGTACAACATGAAGGCCGCACGCGTCCTCTTTCTGTTGGCATGCCACTTGTCGATGGTGATCGCTTAACCACTGGCGGCCAGGCTAGAGTGTTACTACGTTCTGCCGATGGTAGTGATATCAAGTTAGGTGAAAATGCCACGTTGACTCTAAGCCAACTATCTAAACAGCGCAGCGACCCCACTCTTTTTACCGCTTTTCTCGACGTTGCTAGGGGCGCATTTCGCTTCACCACATCTGCTGTTGCTAAACTTAGACACAGAGATGTTTCTATCCGTGTCGCCGATGCGACGATAGGTATCCGTGGCACGGACGTTTGGGGTAAAGATGGCGAAGACAAGCGTGTTGTTTGTTTGATAGAGGGCAAGATATCCGTACAAGGCAAAGATAGTGCTTCCTTTGTTATGGATAAGGCACTTACTTTCTATGAGATGCCCAAGGATCTGCCAATAAAGGCCGTCGCACCTGTACCTACTGATAAACTCGCTAAATGGGCATTAGAAACCGAGATTTCTCCAAAGCAGGGTGCAGCCACACGATCCGGTTCATGGAAGGTAACTCTATTTGCTGTCAACGATGACACTCAAGCCCTGAGTGCCTATGATGAATGGCGTAATGCTGGTTATGACGTCAAGATTCATCCAATAGCAGCAAGTAACGGATATCAATATCAACTTCTAATTACTCAACTCGCTACACGTGCTGATGCAGAGCATCTAGCCGCTTCTGTGCAAGGCAAGATGGGAGCATTGGAACCTACTGTTTCACACTGATTACAGTTATGGCTTTCCTCTGCTAGAATCGCGTACTAAAAATTTTTAAACTTCTGAGGAGATTGGAACTATGTCAAGTAAACACCCCGTGATTGCGGTCACAGGTTCTTCTGGTGCTGGTACTACCACTGTCAAACGAGCTTTCGAAAACATCTTCCGCCGTGAAAATATCAAAGCTGCCGTCATCGAAGGTGACAGCTTGCATAGCTTGGATCGTATGGCTTTCCGCGCTGCTGCTGCTGATGCTGCTAAGGCCGGTCACAATACATTCAGCCATTTCGGTCCTGAAGCTAACCATTTCGACAAGATCGAATCTATGTTTAAGCAGTACGGCGAAAGCGGTATGTGCCAACGTCGTTACTATGTTCATAGCGAACCAGAAGCTGTTGAGCATAACAAGCACTTTGGCTTGACTGATTTGACTCCTGGTGTGTTCACTCCTTGGGAAAATATCGAATCTGGTTCTGATCTGTTGTTCTACGAAGGTTTGCATGGCTTGGCAAAGGATGAGTCCAAAGGTGTAGATGCAGGCAAGTATGTTGATCTGGGTATTGGTGTTGTTCCAGTGGTCAACCTGGAATGGATCCAGAAGATCCACCGCGACAAGGCTGAACGCGGTTATTCAGCTGAAGCGACTGTAGACACCATCCTGCGTCGTATGCCTGATTACATCAAGTACATCACTCCACAATTCACATACACCGACATCAATTTCCAACGTGTCGCAACCGTGGATACATCTAATCCTTTCGTCGCTCGTGATATCCCAACACCTGATGAAAGTTTCGTAGTGGTCCGTTTCCGCAACCCTAAGGGAGTTGATTTCCCTTACATGCTGAACATGATCCCTAACTCATTTATGTCACGTGCCAACACCATCGTTGTGCCCGGCGGCAAGATGAGCCATGCCATGGAAATCATTCTTGCTCCTATCATGCACGACATGATCGAGAAGAAGAATAAGTAATATTTACTAGCAAACTAAGGGCTACTCTAGGGTAGCCCTTTTTATTTGTCTCGAATTCTATGGACAAAAAAAGGGCAGCCTAAGCTGCCCTCATTTATGCTCTGAACGCTGGCTTAGTGGCCTGTGTTCTTACGCAATTGCTTGATTGCTGCCAACTGTGCAATCGCTTCAGCCAATTCAGCTTGCGCTTGAGCGTAGTCGATATCAGAAGTACGATTACGCATCGCTTCTTCTGCATCTTGCTTCGCCTTCAGGGCACGAGCCTCATCTAAGTCTGCACCACGAGTTGCGGTGTCTGCCAAGATAGTGACTACGTCTGGTTGCACTTCTAACATGCCTCCAGAAACGTAAATCAACTCATCAGCAGCTTGATTAGGCAATTTCAGACGTACTGAACCGGGTTTGATGCGGGTCAACAGCGCGGCGTGGCGTGGATAAATGCCGAGCTCGCCTGCCTCACCTGGAACAATGACCAGTTCCGCGAGGCCGGAGAATATCGATGCTTCCGCGCTTACGATGTCTACATGAACAGTCATTGCCATGATATCCCTCTACTAATTAGTTCAGTGTCTTGGCTTTTTCAACTGCTTCTTCGATACCGCCTACCATGTAGAACGCTTGTTCTGGCAGATGGTCGTATTCACCGTCGACGATACCCTTGAAGCCCTTGATTGTTTCTTTGAGGGTCACATACTTACCAGGGCTGCCGGTAAACACTTCGGCAACGTGGAAAGGCTGGGACAAGAAACGCTGGATCTTACGAGCGCGGGACACAGCCAATTTGTCTTCAGGAGCCAATTCGTCCATACCTAGAATCGCGATGATGTCGCGCAATTCTTTGTAACGCTGCAGAGTCATCTGAACCTTACGTGCAACTGAGTAGTGCTCTTCACCAACGACCAATGGGTCCAATTGACGAGAAGTAGAATCCAGTGGGTCAACCGCTGGGTAAATACCCAAAGATGCGATGTCACGAGACAGAACAACGGTAGAGTCCAAGTGCAAGAAGGTTGTAGCTGGCGCTGGATCGGTCAAATCGTCCGCTGGAACGTAAACAGCTTGAACCGAAGTGATTGAGCCAACTTTAGTTGAAGTGATACGTTCTTGCAGACGGCCCATTTCTTCAGCCAGAGTAGGTTGGTAACCCACAGCAGAAGGCATACGACCCAACAACGCGGAAACTTCAGTACCGGCCAATGTGTAACGGTAGATGTTATCTACGAAGAACAAGATGTCACGACCTTCATCACGGAATTTTTCAGCCATGGTCAAACCAGACAACGCAACACGCAAACGGTTACCAGGTGGTTCGTTCATCTGACCGAACACCATCGCAACCTTGTCCAGAACGTTGGAATCTTTCATTTCGTGGTAGAAGTCGTTACCCTCACGAGTACGCTCACCTACACCTGCGAACACTGACAGACCGCTGTGCTGCTTAGCGATGTTGTTGATCAGTTCCATCATATTAACGGTCTTGCCCACACCCGCACCACCGAACAGACCAACTTTACCACCCTTAGCGAATGGGCAAACCAGATCGATAACTTTGATACCGGTTTCCAGCAAGTCTACGGAAGGAGACAGTTCGTCGAACTTTGGTGCCTTCTGGTGGATAGAACGGCGCTCTTCGCACTGAACTTCACCAGCGTCATCAATCGGACGACCAAGCACGTCCATGATACGGCCCAGAGTACCGGCGCCGACTGGAACAGTTATTGGACTGTTGGTGTTATTTACCAACATACCGCGTTGCAGACCATCTGAAGAGCCCATAGCGATAGTACGAACCACGCCATCACCCAACTGCTGTTGCACTTCAAATGTCAGACCCGCTTCGACAACCGTGCTATTAGTAGCAGCTAATGTCAGCGCATCGTAAACTTTAGGCATTTTATCGCGTGGAAATTCGATGTCGACCACCGCGCCAATACTTTGAACAATCTTTCCTTGACTCATTTTGAGCTTCCCCGTCTAAATTAATTCTGTAATTTGTATATTGCCGACTTAGCCAACCGCCGCCGCACCGCTACAGATTTCTGAAATCTCACGTGTAATCGCAGCTTGGCGTGCTTTGTTGTAGACCAACTTCAGGTCTGCAATAACGTCCTTCGCATTGTCCGAAGCAGCCTTCATTGCCACCATACGTGAGCTCTGCTCGGCAGCCATGTTCTCCACCACACCTTGGTAAACCAATGATTCGGTGTAGCGCAACAACAATTCGTCAATTACCAGCTTGGCATCAGGTTCATATATATAGTCCCAGCTGCCTTTCGCTTCGCCCAGCTTTTCGCTGCTCAGCGGCAACAGCTGTTCCATGCAAGGCTCTTGCTTCATGGTGTTGACGAAGTGGTTGTAGCTGATATGGATGGCATCGATCTCGCCACTAACATAAGCGTCCAACATCACTTTAACCGCGCCGATGAGGTTCTCTACATGAGGCACATCACCCAAACCGATGATGTGAGATTTAACCTCAGCACCGACACGATTCATGAATCCAAAACCCTTATTGCCAATCGCGCAGACTGCAACTGCTTTGCCTTCTGCTTCCCACTCTTTCATGCGATTGATAGCGAGGCGCAAGACATTGGTATTCAAACCACCACACAAGCCTTTGTCAGAAGTGATAACGATCACACCCACCTTTTTGATGCTGTCACGCTTAACCAGGAATGGATGCTTGTATTCCGGATTAGCGTGAGAAAGGTGAGCTGCAACAGCACGAATCTTCTCCGCATAGGGACGAGCTGCACGCATACGCTCCTGCGCTTTACGCATCTTGGCTGCTGCGACCATTTCCATGGCGCGCGTGATCTTGCGTGTATTTTCTACACTCTTGATCTTCGTGCGTATCTCTTTACTACCAGCCATGTGTCACCTCGACTTAGTAAACAGCGGATGTTTTAAACTTCTCAATCGCGGCCGACAACAGTTTTTCGTTATCTGCGTTCAGATCTTTAGTTGTCTCAATCGCTTCCATCAAGCTAGCGTTGTTCGATTTCAGGAATGCATGTACTGCTGATTCGAATGCCAATGCCTTAGCGACAGGAACATCATCAAAATATCCCTTGTTGACGGAGAACAGTGTCACAGCCATTTCAGCAATCGACAACGGGCAGTACTGCAACTGCTTCATCAACTCTGTAACCAAACGACCGCGCTCCAGCTGCTTACGTGTTGCCTCATCCAAATCGGAGGCGAACTGCGCAAACGCAGCCAATTCACGATACTGAGCCAATGCCAGACGCACACCGCCACCCAATTTCTTGATGACCTTGGTCTGAGCAGCACCACCCACGCGAGATACCGAGATACCGGCGTTGATCGCAGGACGGATACCAGCGTTGAACAAGTCGGTTTCCAAGAAGATCTGACCGTCAGTGATCGAAATCACGTTGGTAGGAACAAATGCGGAAACGTCACCTGCTTGAGTTTCAATGATAGGCAAAGCGGTCAAAGAACCTGTCTTACCTTTTACTGCGCCGTTAGTGAAGGCTTCTACGTAATCAGCGTTCACACGTGCAGCACGCTCCAACAGACGGGAGTGCAGGTAGAACACGTCACCGGGGTAAGCTTCACGACCTGGCGGACGACGCAGCAACAAGGAGATCTGACGGTAAGCCCAAGCTTGCTTGGTCAAATCGTCGTATACGATCAGCGCATCTTCACCGCGGTCACGGAAGTATTCACCCATTGTGCAACCGGCATAAGGTGCCAGGAATTGCATTGCAGCAGAATCAGAAGCAGTTGCAGCGACAACGATGGTGTAACCCAAAGCGCCGTGCTCTTCCAGCTTACGTACTACGTTAGCAACAGTAGATGCCTTTTGACCAACAGCAACATAGATACAGGTGATGCCCTGACCCTTTTGATTGATGATCGCGTCGATTGCAACAGCAGTCTTACCTGTTTGACGATCACCGATGATCAATTCACGCTGACCACGACCAACTGGAACCATGGAGTCGATAGACTTCAATCCAGTCTGTACTGGTTGATCAACAGACTTACGCTGAATAACGCCTGGCGCAACCTTTTCGATCTTGTCTGTCATCTTGGCATTGATAGGACCTTTGCCGTCAATGGGCTGACCCAACGCGTTGACCACACGGCCACACAACTCTGGACCTACAGGAACTTCCAAGATACGGCCGGTGCACTTGACTGTGTCACCTTCCTTGATATGTTCGTACTCACCCAGAACAACGGAACCGACTGAATCGCGCTCCAAGTTCAAAGCCAAGCCAAATGTATTGCCTGGGAATTCCAACATTTCACCTTGCATCACGTCAGACAACCCGTGAACGCGAACGATACCGTCAGTCACGCTGACTACGGTACCTTCTGTGCGGGCCTGTGTTGCAGCATCAAAGTTTTCGATGCGACTGCGAATCAAATTGCTAATTTCAGAAGGGTTGAGCTTCATCTGAGTTTTCCTTATTTCGATTATTCGATCATTAAGCTAGTGCGTATGCCAATTCAGCCAGACGGGTGTTGGCAGAGCCATCGATCACCTTATCGCCCATGCGAATAACAATTCCACCTAGCAAGGCCTTATCTACGTTACAGCTGAGCTTAATGTCGCACCCTAGGCGAACTTTCAGAGCAGCAGCGATCTTTTGCTGTTGATCATCGTTCAAGGCGAAGGCTGAACTGACAGTAACTTGTGCAGACTTTTCAGCTTCGGCACGGAGCGCTTCAAACATCGCTGCCATTTCTGCAACAACTTCCAAACGACCACTCTGCGCCAACACGCGAACAAAATTACTTTGCTCTTTATTCAGCTTGCCTGCCAATTCCAACATCAAAGCTTCCAGCTCACTCTGCTTTATGCGCGGACTGCAAACAACAGCCTTCACTTCTGCATTAGCCAAAAGATCTGACAATGTTTGTAGAACAGCAGACCAACCCTTAAGGTCGGTTTGCTTCTGTGCCACCTCAAACGCCGCTTGGGCGTAGGGACGAGCTATAGTATTGGCTTCGGACATGGTGATTAGATTTCCGCAACGAGTTTGTCGAGCAGATCATTGTGTGCTTTAGCATCAATCTCACGACCGAGGATCTTGCCGGCACCAGCCAATGCGATAGACGATACTTGACTACGCAGTTGTTCTTTTGCACGGAAGACTTCTTGGTCGATTTCTGCTTGAGCACCGGCAACCAAACGATCACCCTCTGCTTTGGCTTGAAGCTTTGCCGCTTCGATAATTTCACTAGCACGCTTTTCGCTGTTGCCGATGATTTCGGCAGCCTGCTCTTTAGCTTCACGAATAACTTCCGCGGAGCGTTTTGCAGCCAACTCAAGGTCGTGCTTAGCACGTTCACCAGCTGCCAGACCATCAGCGATGGTCTTAGCTCGTTCTTCCATGGCCGTCAACAATGGTGGCCATACGAACTTCATGGTGAACCAAATGAGAATGGCAAAAGTGATTGCCTGTCCCAGTAAGGTTGCGTTGATATTCACAGTGATCCCTTTCGGTCAATTACAGGGGGTTTAAAGAATTAACCCTTAACGATTGCGATGAATGGATTAGCGAACAACAGGTACAGAGCGATACCAACACCGATCATGGTTACCGCGTCCAACAGACCAGCAACGATGAACATCTTAACTTGCAATGTAGGAATCATTTCAGGTTGACGAGCTGCGCCTTCCAAGAAGCGACCACCCAACAGACCAAAACCAATAGCGGTACCCAAAGCGCCAAAACCAATCAACAACGCAACAGCGATCGATACATTACCCAACAACAGTGCTAATTCCATCTTTATCTCCTTGGAGGTTTAGTTAATACAAGTTAAAAAACAATACAAAAAACGACTTACAAACTCTTAATGACTCTCGTGAGCCATGCTCAGATATACCACGGTCAACATCATGAATACGAACGCTTGCAACGTGATGATCAACAAATGGAAGATCGCCCATGGTGCACCCAACATCCACTGCAGATACCAAGGCAGCAAGGCAATCAGAATGAACACCATCTCGCCCGCATACATGTTACCGAACAGACGCAGTGCCAGTGAGATAGGCTTAGCGATATCTTCAACGATACGGAACAGGATGTTCACTGGAATCAGCAGAGGATTCTTACCAAATGGTGAGAACAGAATTTCTTTACTAAATCCCTTGAAACCCTTGATTTTAAAGCTGTAGAAGTAGATCAGGAAGAACACACTGATAGACATTGCAAATGTCGCATTTAGATCCGTTGAAGGCACAACCTTCAAATGCTCAACGCCGAACCATCGTGCGATTAGTGGCAGCAGATCTACTGGAATAACGTCCATCGCGTTCATCGCAAAAATCCAAACAAAGATAGTCAATGCCAAGGGTGCAATCAACGCACTCTTGCCATGGAAGGTATCTTTGACTTGGGAATCGACCATCTCGACCACCATCTCGACGAAGTTCTGCATGCCCTTCGGTACGCCGGCGGTTGCCTTGCGTGCCGCAAGCCACATCGTGCCGAAAACCAATAGGCCCAAAACGATAGACACGAAAATTGTGTCCAGATGGAAAGTCCAAAATCCCTCACCTGCATGCAGATTGGTAAGGTGATGCTGGATATACTCAGATGTTGTTTGACCTTCAGCGCTCATAATCTTCACACAAAAATTAATGCTGCCCAATAAACCACTAGGGTCCCCACGTAACCGACAAATAACGGCAACGCCTGTACTTCTTTAAATTCTTTGAATACCAAGGAAAACAACAGAATCGTGAACACTAACTTATATGCTTCGGCGCTGTAGTGCGCTCTTACAATTTTTTTTGCCTCCCCGTCATCCGGAGAAACCATTTTTTTCGCATATACCAGTGCTGTGACAAAACCGATTGCACCTCCCATTAGCGCTGAAATGGCAGCCAGATTTCCCAGCACTATCCACATCAACAGGGCAATTATGACAGTTACCGTCGCTTGTACTGTAATTATTTGACGAACTGCTCTATTCAACTTTGCCTCTTTTAAACGCGTGGTATTTTACCCAAGCCTAACTTACCGAGTCAATGACTTATTTGATTCTAGCTATCAGCTCTTCCAAGTGATCATTGCTTGTATAGCTAATAACCAACTTACCCGAACCCTTACTTCCGTGCTTGATCAAAACGGTGGTCCCCATCGTATCAGCCAGCTGCTCCTGCAATCTCTCAACATCCCTATCCAATTGTTTATTAGACGAATTGTTTCCATTTTTAGTTTGCTTAGGTTTGGCCCAGTTTTGCACCAACGTTTCAGCATCCCGCACCGACATCTGCTCCAGCACAATCTGGTTCGCAGCCGAAATCTGATCTGCACCTTCCAATCCAAGTAGTGCACGTGCATGCCCCATATCAAGCTTGCTCATCATCAGCATCTCTTGTACAGGTTGCGACAGCTTTAATAGCCTCAACAAATTACTCGCGGCGCTGCGTGATCTTCCTACCGCGTCGGCTGCCCCCTGATGCGTCATATCGAATTCGTCTATCAGGCGTTGCATGCCTATCGCCTCTTCAAGCGGATTTAGATTTTCACGCTGGATGTTTTCAATCAGCGCCATCGCCAATGCCACATTGTCTTTGACGCTACGTACCAACACCGGCACATGTGTCAATCCGGCCAACTGAGCCGCCCTCCAGCGCCTTTCTCCAGCAATAATCTCGTAACTCTCGTCATCCAACTGTCTCACTAAAATGGGTTGCATCACCCCCTGAGACTTGATAGATGCGGCCAATTCGTTCAAGGATCCTTCATCCATGAATGAGCGGGGTTGATATTTGCCAGGCTTCAGCAGTGTGACACTCAAGTCGCGCAATACATCGTCTTTTTCACTTTTGCTTCCGGACAACAATGCATCCAAGCCGCGTCCTAAGCCTTTGTTGGGTTTCGCCATTTTTCTTCCTTTTACTGCTATGGATTATTGATTTAGGTTCAGCATCTCGCCTGCGAGTGCCATATACGCCTGAGTACCCTTGGAGGCTTTGTCATGGAATAGCACCGGCATTCCATAACTTGGCGCTTCGGCCAATCTGATATTTCTTGGTATCACTGTCTTGTACACCTTGTCACCGAAGTGCGTCTCTAACTGCGCAGAGACTTGCTGAGCCAGTGCGTTACGCGGATCGAACATGGTACGCAACAATCCTTCTATCTCGAGCACTGGATTCAAGTTAGCCCTTACTTTCCTGATAGTATTGACCAGATCACTCAGACCTTCCAATGCGTAGTATTCACACTGCATCGGTATCATCACACTCTTAGCCGCACATAGTCCATTCAAGGTGAGCAGATTCAATGCCGGCGGACAGTCTATCAACACATAGTCATACTCTTCCAATACAGCTTGTAGACTTTCCTTGAGTCGCATCTCGCGCCTAGGCAAATCAGCCAACTCTAACTCTGCTCCAGCTAATTCACGATTTGCCGGCAACACATCGTATCCCCCTGTCCCTGCAGGCTTGCGGGCTTGGGCGATAGTCTTATTTCCCAACAACACATCGTAGACACTGCTTTGCAAATCGCGCTTTTCAACCCCACTCCCCATGGTCGCATTTCCTTGCGGATCTAGATCGATTAGCAATACTCGCTTTTGCGATGTCGCCAAACTTGCGGCTAGGTTAACCGTGGTTGTCGTTTTACCCACGCCGCCCTTTTGGTTCGTGACTGCAAGAATTTTTATCATGGATTTATTGCTCCGTTACGGGACACGACAACCAAACTCCTTGCCGCCTTTATCTTTGGCACATGCAATGAGATTACTCTATCGACTAAATATCCTTCTGGTACTGTTTGTAGCTCTTTTTCGGCAATACCCTTCATTGCTGCCCAGCGACCCTGTTCTGCCACTAAATGTTGTGTCATCTCAATGAAATCACCCAACTCTGTGAATGCACGCGAAGTGATACCATCGAATCGCTCTTCCACCATAAACTCTTCAACCCGAGCACAGTGGACACTTACATTTTTCAGTCCCAACTCTATGATTGCCTGCTGGACGAATCCGGTTTTTTTACTATTGCTATCCAACAAGGTGAATTGCCACTCTGGCCTCATCACTGCCAGTACAAGGCCGGGCAAACCCGCGCCACAACCAACATCCAACCAATTCTTTGGCCAGAGATACGGCAATACTGACAAGCTATCCAGTATGTGATGGCTAATCATTTCCAGCGGCTCACGTATTGCAGTCAGGTTATAGACCTTATTCCATTTGTGTAGTAATGCTATGTAACTTATCAGAGTTTCATGCTGACTCTGTGTCATAGCAATACCCATCTCAGCCACACCCGATCGTAATGCTGCGTCCAAACTCATGCTTCGCTCTGACTAATGGTGTTTGAGCGGAAACCACGCTTCAAATGTACCAACAGCAAGGATATCGCTGCCGGTGTTATGCCTGAGATACGTGCAGCCTGCGCTATCGTCTGCGGTTTGAACTGATTCAACTTCTGCTGCACTTCATTAGAAAGTCCAGGCACGTCGAGGTAGTTCATTTCGTCTGGGAGTTCCAAACTCTCATATTGTTGAGCTCTTTCAATCTCTTCCCGCTGGCGTTCGATATAACCTTGATATTTCGATTGAATTTCGATCTGCTCAGACACAGCCAAATCAGCCACCGGAGCACCCGCGCCCGGCAATGTCATTAGACTCGCATAATTCACATCCGGCCTACGCAACAACTCGTATAGGGAATACTCATGCTCGATAGGTTTGCCCAATACACGCATCGCATCCTCATTTGGCAGCATGCGGGGATTCACCCAAGTTTGCCTGAGTCTTTGTTCCTCCAGCGCAATTGCTTCACGCTTGTCTTCAAATGCCTGCCAACGTAAATCATCCACTACGCCCAACTTCCTGCCCAGCTCAGTCAAGCGCAGGTCTGCATTATCTTCACGCAATTGCAAGCGGTATTCAGCGCGACTGGTGAACATGCGATATGGCTCAGTAACACCGCTTGTAATCAGATCATCCACCAACACGCCGAGGTAAGCTTGGTCGCGGCGCGGACACCACGCATCCTTCTCTTTAACTTGCAACGCTGCGTTCAGACCAGCCAACAACCCTTGTGCAGCGGCTTCTTCGTAGCCCGTCGTGCCATTAATCTGACCAGCAAAGAATAGCGCATCTATCGCCTTGGATTCTAAGGAGCTTTTCAACCCTATAGGATTAAAGTAGTCGTATTCGATGGCGTAACCAGGTCGCAATATATGCGCATCTTCCAATCCCTTAATGGAGTGCACCAGGTCCAGCTGGACATCAAAAGGCAAGCTGGTAGATATCCCATTAGGGTATACCTCATGCGTTGTCAAACCCTCGGGCTCTAGGAATATCTGGTGAGAATCTTTGTCGGCAAAGCGCGTGATCTTGTCCTCAATTGATGGACAGTAGCGCGGCCCTACTCCTTCTATTACACCCGTAAAGAGTGGAGATCTATCCAATCCAGAACGAATGATGTCATGAGTTCGGCTGCTGGTTTCTGTTATCCAGCAAGGCAGTTGTTTGGGATGTTGAGCCGCATTGCCCATGAAGGAAAATACTGGCAATGGCGTGTCGCCATGCTGCTCCTGCATAACCGCATAGTTGATGGTTCTTCCATCTATACGCGGTGGCGTACCCGTTTTCAGTCGGCCAACAGGTAACTTTAATTCTCGCAAACGATGTGCCAAGCTTATTGCTGGTGCATCACCTGCACGACCCGCCGGATAGTTAGCCTGCCCGACGTGTATCAACCCAGACAAAAATGTACCTGTTGTTAGTACCACTGCTTTGGCATTAAAGCGCAAGCCCAGCTGGGTAGCTACGCCAGTTACGCGATCCTTTTCCACCAACAGATCATCAACCGCTTGTTGAAAAAGCCAGAGATTTTCTTGATTTTCTAAACGACTACGAATTGCCTGTTTATATAACAAACGATCCGCCTGAGCTCGAGTCGCCCGCACTGCGGGCCCCTTACTTGAGTTCAATATACGGAACTGGATGCCGCCCTCGTCCGTGGCTGCTGCCATTGCACCACCCAGAGCATCGACTTCTTTTACTAAGTGACCTTTCCCTATTCCACCTATAGAGGGATTGCATGACATTTGCCCAAGCGTTTCAATGTTATGCGACAGCAGTAAAGTTGTGCATCCCGCACGCGCGCTAGCAAGCGCCGCCTCTGTGCCGGCATGACCACCGCCTATCACTATTACATCGAATATTTTTGGGAAATTCATAAACTACCACTCGAAAAGGATGCGCATCATACAACAGCATCAACACATTCCCAAACGGGATGTTTCACGTGAAACAATAGCTTATTATTTTCCGATACAGAATCTGCTGAAGATCTCACCCAATAGATCATCAGCAGTAAATTCACCCGTGATTGAATTGAGGGACGCTTGCGCGAGGCGCAGCTCTTCAGCAAATAGTTCAGGGTAGTTTATGACGGCAGCGGCTTGGGCTAGTTTACTCTCTGCATCCGTCAGTGCGATAAGGTGTCGCTCCCTAGCCATGAAGATGCCATTCTCTTGATTGCTCCATCCAACGAGTTCCAACAAACGCGCCCTCAGCTTGTCTATCCCCTGTCCGGATTTGGCAGATACGGCAATACTTTCTGTATCTGCCGGATTTGGCAGCAGACCAAGGCATAGGTCAATTTTGTTAAGCACAAGCAATCGTGGTATAGATTTAGGCAGTTGTCTCAATATTTCCAGATCTTCAGTACTATCTGCGCGACTTGCATCCTTTAATAGCAGTATCAGATCAGCTTTTTGTAGGGTTTCATGGGTTAACGCTATACCCATCATCTCTATTGAATCACTAGACTCTCGCAGACCAGCCGTATCCATGATGTGTAATGGGACGCCATCGATCTGAATCTCTTTCCGAATTACGTCACGCGTCGTGCCAGGGATGTCGCTTACTAAAGCGACTTGCTCTCCCGACAAGCGATTCAAGAGGCTGGATTTTCCTACATTAGGCTGGCCAACCAATGCTACATATGCGCCTTCACGAAGTAAACTTCCCTGCTTTGCAGTCTCTAACGTAACCCGAACCGAATCTCGTATAGTGGCTAATTGCTTGTTGCGTTTATCTAAATCGATCTGGTCTACATCTTCCTCGGGGAAATCAAGCATTGCTTCAACCAACATTCGGAGATTGATCAGTTGAGAGACCAAATTTTCGACTACAGATGAAAACTCACCATTTAATGAACGAATCGCACTTCTAGCCGCCTGCGTGGTTGTTGCGTCGATCAGATCGGCAACACCTTCGGCTTGAGCTAGATCCAATTTGTCATTGAGGTATGCGCGGCGTGTGAATTCACCCGGCTCAGCAAGCTTGGCTCCTAAGGCTAGGCAGCGCTGTAACATCAACTGCATCACAGCAACACCACCGTGTCCTTGTAACTCAACTACATCTTCACCAGTGTAGGAGTATGGTGCTTTATAAAATAGAAGTATGCCCTGATCTATAGGTTGACCATTGCCGTCCAGAAAGTCCGTGTAGTGAGCATGCCTAGTTGTAGGTGCCTTACCCAATATTCCTTGGGCGATTGCTAAGGACATGGGCCCAGATACCCTGATTACTCCGATGCCACCACGACCTTGCGCCGTGGCTACGGCTGCAATCGTATCAGTTCTTGGCGGCAATTCCTTGGGCCTCAAGGCTGCGTGTGATATACCACTGCTGACTTATAGAGAGGATGTTATTAACAACAGAATAGAGTACAAGTCCTGCTGGAAAAAAGAAGAAGACCACGCTAAATACTATGGGCATGATTTGCATCAATTTCGCTTGCATAGGATCTGGTGGGGTTGGATTTAATTTGCTTTGCAAAATCATGCTGGCGCCCATAATGAGCGGCAGAATATAGTAAGGATCCGCAGTGGAAAGATCTTGTATCCAGCCAAAAAATGGTGCGAAACGCATCTCCACGCTCTCCAAAATAGACCAATAAAGCGCAATAAATACTGGGATTTGAATCAACACAGGCAAACAGCCGCCTAAAGGGTTGATTTTCTCAGTTTTATATAGATCCATCATGGCGCGATTCAGCTTTTCTCTGTCATCTGCATGCAGCTTTTTAATCTTTTCCAATTTAGGAGCAACAATACGCATCTTAGCCATAGACCGATAGCTAGCTGCAGATAGTGGGAAGAACAGAAGTTTGATTAGAACCGTCAACAGGATGATAGCTACGCCCCAGTTCTGCACCCACGAGTGAAGCAACGTCATCATCCAGAACATTGGTTTGGCGATTACTGTCAACCAACCGTAGTCCACACTCAATCCCAAACCGGGTGCCAGTTTATCTAAGCTGGATTGTGCGGGGCCTGCATAAAGTTGCGCGTTCACCTGACCACTCGACCCTGGCTCCAGAGCTGCCATAGCAACTACAGTACCTATACTGTATAGACCATTATCAAGTTTTCTTGTGAAGTACTCTCGCTGAATTCCCTCTTTAGGTATCCAAGCAGACACGAAATAGTGTTGCAATATGCCTATCCAGCCATCCTTCGATTCTTTTTGATATTCAAGTTTGCCTTTGTCGATGTTACTGAAATCTACTTTTTGCAGCTTAGCAGTTTCAGTAAATATGGCTGCACCAGTATAGGTTGGTACAAACATAGTTGCACCTGATGGTGCTTCACTATCACGTATCAACTGAAAATATGCTGAGGTCTCTAGTTTGGTATTAGAGCCATTTTCAACATCATAAGATACTAGAACTTCGTAACTACCTTTATGAAAGGTCAGAGTCTTGATGACATTTATTCCACTTACAGTCTTAGCCGACAGCTTCACTTCGACAGTATTACTACCATCTGCCAGTACATAATTTTCTTTATCTGTTGAATATAAAGTGTTGTGGTTCGGTAATCCGTCGCCAATCAGACCGCTTTGCTCAGAATAGTTATGTGTACTAGCCCCCTTTTGAAATAATACAAAAGGTTTAGTTTTATCTGCACTATCTGGGTGTTTGAGTAGCTCTAGTTTCTGAATATCTCCACCTAGAGAGTTGATTTCAACGGAAAGCGTGTCCGTTTTTACAGTGATTGTTTTGCCGCCAGCAGTTTGGGTAGCAGTTTGGGCAATAACAACCTCATGCTTAATATCAGCCGTAGCCGTAGTAGTAACATTAACTGGGGGTTGCTGTGCGACTATTTCTTGTGGATGTTGGTAACGCTGCCATCCATCCCATACCAAAACTAGAGAGAATGAGAAAATTACAAACAAGAATAGTCTTTGGGTATCCATTATGTCTTAAAGATAAATTTACGGTACAGGGTCATAACCACCGGCACTCCAGGGGTTACAGCGGAAAATTCGCTTAATACTTAACCAAGATCCTTTTATCACACCATAACGTCCTAATGCCTCGCAAGCAAAATGAGAGCAAGTGGGTGTAAAACGGCAACTCGGTGGTGTAAGCGGACTGATCAAGTACTGATAGCCATGAATTAATTTGATTAAAATCAAGCGCATCTTGCTTCTAACTTATCAAACAAATTGGTCAATTCTAATAATTGTTGTGTCAAGACTGGCTTTTCAGTACGTCTTACCATAACAACCAAGTCTAAACCTTTAAGCTTGATATTATGCTTTCTAAACAATTCTCTTATAACACGCTTGTTGGTATTTCTGTCTATCGCTCGGCGCATTAATCTTTTGCTCGCGATAATTCCCAACCTAGATGACAACTCACGGTTGGGTAAAAAGAAAATTTTGTAGTAGCTATTTGAGATGCTGCTTGATTTTAGGCAATGCGCATAGCCCTTGGAAGTCGGTATGCGCTGATCTGCAGGGAAGCTATTACTAAGCTTATACAGCGAGTCTTGCACGGCCTTTAGCACGGCGTGCGCGTATAACTGCGCGACCACCACGTGTTTTCATACGAACCAAAAAGCCATGGGTACGTTTTCTTTTGGTTACGGAAGGTTGGTAAGTACGTTTCATTTCAAAATCCTCGGTGAGTCGTAAAACGCGGCATTACAATACCTTAACCTACTTATGTCAAGCAAAATTTAGCCGAAAGCTTGTGGATAAGTTTGGACTTGAACTGTAGAATACGGCTCGATTTTGTAGTTTGGATTACTTATAAGTTATGCAGGAAAAAACACTTTGGGAATCATGCCTTGTTTCATTTGAAAAAAGTCTATCGCCACAGCAATTTAAAGCTTGGATTAAACCACTAAGATTGTTACGTGAAAACGGCTCATTGATACTGACTGCCCCAAATAGCTTTACTCTTAAGCTTGTTCAGGAGCGCTTTTTTTCAGAGATTTCCAGGCAGGCATCTTTTTTATATCCCGATATCCCAAATTTCGAATTTAGAATACAAGATATTGATGAAGTAATCAAAAATGATGTACCAGCCCCTGTTTCACTCATCAAACCAGAATTAAAGCCAAAGATAGAAACTTCCTTCAGAGGTTACGGGAAATTAAATAGCAACCTTACTTTTGATAACTTTGTCATAGGTAAGGCTAATCAGCTTGCATTTGCTGCTGCAACTCAAGTTTCTGAATTGCCAGGTGTTTCATACAACCCACTATTTATATATGGTGGTGTTGGTTTAGGTAAAACTCATTTAACTCAAGCAATAGGCAACCAGATCAAGCTTAATAAGCCGGATGCAAAGATTTGTTATATGCACGCGGAAAGATATGTTGCTGACGTGGTAAGGGCTTATCAATCAAATAAATTTGAGGAGTTTAAGCAGTATTACCATTCTCTAGATATCCTTTTGATCGACGATATACAATTTTTTGCTGGTAAAAATAAGACGCAAGAGGAATTCTTCTATGCATTCAATAATTTGATCGACTCTCATAAGCAGGTGATATTAACCAGCGATACTTTCCCAAAAGAAATTACAGGGTTAGAAACAAGGTTGGTTTCAAGATTTGGTTGGGGTTTGACTATTTGTATAGAGCCACCGGAATTGGAAATGCGCGTTGCTATTCTTCTAAAGAAAGCACAATTAGGCGGTTACAAATTAGATGACTCGGTTGCATTCTTTATTGCTAAGCATGTGAACTCAAATGTTAGAGAACTAGAAGGTGCGCTAAAGCGCGTAGAGGCATACGCAAAGTTTCACAAAAGAGATATTTCTGTAGAAACTGCGAAGGAATCACTTAAGGATATTTTAGTTGCGCAAAGCAGACAAATTTCAATTGAAAATATCCAAAAAACTGTTGCAGAGTTTTATAGGTTGAAAACATCAGAGTTGCTATCAAAGAAACGCACCAGAAACATAGCTAGACCAAGACAAATAGCAATGACGTTAGCAAGAGAATTGACCAGCATGAGTTTGCCTGAGATAGGTAGTTCTTTTGGTGGCAGAGATCACTCAACAGTGATTCATGCTTGCAAGACTATTGAAGAATTAAAAAGAAGCGATAGTAATATATCAAATGACTACAAAACTATACTACAGACCTTAAAAGGATAACCTCAATGGAAAGCTGTTGGTAATTTGTCTATAACTTTGTAAGTTTATAAATCATAAAAGTTATAAACAATACTAAACAATTTATACAGCAGGAATTAGCAGTGCAATAAACGTATTATCAGATTGTTTAATAAGTGTTTATTTGAGTTGGACACAATTTTAACCCTCATTATTAGTATTATTAGGTATTTATATTATGTTTATTAAAAAAGTAGATAAGCAAACCTTATTAAAACCACTGCAAGTTGTAATTGGTATAGTTGAACGCAAACAGACACTACCTATCCTTTCTAACGTGTTAATAGAAAAAGAACCTGGAAAGGTTCGGTTCACTTCAACTGATTTAGAAATTCAGATAACAACAACCGTAGAAATTAATGATGATGATAGAACTACATCAGCTGTAACAGTAGGTGGTAAAAAGTTACAGGAGATATTAAGAATACTGCCTGAGTCGAGTGAAATATCAATAGAAACAAAAGATAACAAAGCGCAGATTAAGGCTAATAAGAGTAAATTCAGCTTGCAAACTCTGCCATATGAAGATTTTCCTAAATTAAGTAATCAATTGATAGAGCCAAGAAAATTTTCCTTATCTCAAGGAAAGTTGAAGAGCTTGCTTGCCTCAGTGCAATATGCAATGGCTCAGCAAGATGTTAGATATTATCTAAACGGCGTTTTACTAATTATTGAAAGCAATTCTTTAAAGGCAGTAGCGACAGACGGTCATAGATTAGCTTTTGATAACATCGATATCGGTGGATCACACGCAAAACAGGAAATAATACTGCCTAGAAAAGCTGTGGTAGAAATGAGCAAACTTTTGTCTGATGCAGATGAAATTGTTGAAATAGAGTTTTCAAGTCAACAAATTAAAATTGAGTTTTCAGGCATCACTCTTATATCGAAAGTGATCGATGGAAAATTCCCAGATTACGAACGCGTAATTCCAAAATATACAAATCACTTACTGATGCAGCGCCAGCAAGTTCAGCAGGCATTACAGCGCGCAGCAATACTATCTAATGAAAAGTTTCGTGGTGTCAGATTCGTACTGACTGAGAAGAAATTAACCATCATAAGTAGTAACAGCGAGCAAGAAGAAGCTCAAGAAGAGATTGAAACTGACTACCAAGGTGAAGCAATAGATATTGGATTCAATGTAAATTATCTAATGGATGGTTTAAATAATATCCAAGGAGAAACTGCCATATTTTCGTTTGGGGACCCAAATAGTTCAATTCTAATAACAACACCAGGTAACGCAGATTACAGATACGTAGTAATGCCGATGAGAATTTAGGGAACTACTAATTATTAAGTATCGATGTGTTCCACGTGAAACAAATATAAATGGAAGAAAATTATGAGTGATTACGATTCAAACAGCATACGAGTATTAAAAGGCTTAGAGGCTGTTCGTAAACGTCCTGGTATGTACATTGGAGATACCAATGATGGTACAGGACTTCATCATATGGTTTTCGAAGCTGTTGATAATGCTGTTGATGAAGCGTTGGCTGGCCATTGTGATGAGATAAACGTAATCATCCATGCAGATAACTCTATAAGTGTTAGTGATAATGGTCGTGGAATACCAACAGATATACATAAAGAAGAAAATAGATCCGCTGCTGAAGTAATTATGACGATTTTGCATGCGGGCGGAAAATTCGATAGTAATTCATATAAAGTTTCGGGTGGCTTGCATGGTGTTGGTGTGTCAGTTGTAAATGCATTATCAGAATGGCTAAAACTTACAATATATAGGGATGGAAAAGAGCATTTCATGGAGTTTCGCCATGGAGATCCAGTTGCTCCATTAAAGGTAGTAGGTGACTCGAATAAAAAAGGAACCTTAGTTCATTTTTTGGCAGCAAAAGAGACGTTTGGTTTAGTGGAGTTTCATTTTGATTTGCTAGCCAAACGGCTGAGAGAGTTATCTTTTTTAAATAACGGAGTCAAGATTGCTCTTGTAGATCACAGAACTGGTAAAGAAGAAAATTTTGCTTTCAGTGGTGGAATTAAAGGATTTGTTGAGTATGTGAACCGGAATAAATCCGCTTTGCATCCTAAAGTCTTCTACGCGATAGGAGAAAAGGATGGAATTACTGCGGAAATAGCGATGCAGTGGAATGACTCATATCAAGAAGCCGTTCAGTGTTTCACAAATAATATTCCGCAGAGAGATGGTGGTACCCATCTCACCGCATTACGAGCAGCGATGACGCGGACCCTTAACGGATATATAGAAGCGGAGCAGATCGCCAAAAAAGCGAAGGTAGATACTGCTGGAGATGATATGCGCGAGGGGTTGACGGCAGTGTTGTCAGTAAAGCTACCAGACCCAAAATTTTCATCCCAAACGAAAGATAAACTTGTTTCCTCAGAAGTTCGCCCAGTGATTGAAGAACTGGTTGCCGAACAAATGAGCGCTTTCCTCCTAGAAAACCCATTGGATGCAAAAATAATTGTAAATAAGATTATAGATGCAGCTCGCGCACGGGAAGCAGCAAGAAAAGCTAGGGATCTCACAAGACGAAAAGGTATATTAGATGGGATGGGATTGCCGGGGAAATTGGCTGATTGTCAGGAAAAGGACCCAGCACTATCAGAGCTTTATCTGGTTGAGGGTGACTCTGCGGGTGGATCAGCAAAACAAGGTAGAGATAGAAAATTCCAGGCAATTTTGCCCCTCAAAGGAAAAATTTTAAACGTAGAAAAAGCGCGCTTTGAAAAGCTGATTGCATCTCAAGAGATTGCAACACTGATTACCGTATTGGGTACTGGGATAGGGAAAGAGGAATACAACGCGGATAAACTACGTTATCACCGCATCATCATTATGACGGATGCCGATGTGGATGGATCTCACATTAGAACATTGTTGCTTACTTTCTTCTATAGACAGATGCCAGAATTAGTGGAAAGAGGACACATCTATATTGCTCAACCTCCACTGTATAAGATAAAACAGGGAAAAGATGAGCGTTACCTAAAAGATGACCAAGAGATGAAGATATACATGCTCAAATCAGGTCTGAATAATGCAGCACTTCATCCAGGTGGAAATGCTGATGTGATACAGGGCGGAAGTTTAGAAGAAATATCAAAACAGTATTTTATGGCTGAAGCGGTGATTGATAGATTGACACGTTTCATAGCCCCAGAAGCTACACATGCCCTTTTGATACTCCCTGAATTGTCCTTAAACGATAGATATGCTGCTGAAGCTAGTGCAAAACTATTGGAGTTGGCATGTGGTGGCAACATCAAAGTCACTGTTGAGGAGGATGAATCCAATGATTGCCGTTTAAGATTAGAAAAACTTTTCCATGGTAACTATTCAGTAAGTTATATGGACAAAGACTTCATTAAGGGTACTGATTATGCTCAGATAAGACAGGCTGCTGATATTCTCAATAACCTAATCAAACCAGGTGCGTATGTAGCACGCGGTGAACAAAAGCGGGCTGTATCCAGCTTTAAACAGGCAATCGAATGGTTGTTGGAAGAAGCTAAGAAAGGTGTAAATATTCAACGCTACAAAGGTCTAGGTGAGATGAATCCTGAACAGCTGTGGGAAACTACGATGGATGTGACAAATAGAATACTACTACGTGTTAGGATTGAAGACGCTATCAGTGCTGATGAGATATTCACTACACTTATGGGTGATGTGGTAGAACCCCGTCGTGCGTTTATAGAAAAGAATGCGCTTGGTGTAAAAAATCTAGACGTTTAATTGTAGGTTATCAAAATAGGTTGAAAAATTCTCACTACTTTAAAAAACCAAAAGCGAACCAACTGAATGTAATTAAAGGGTTTAGCTGAAAAATAGAAATAAAAATCCTTTGTAAATAGGTACTAAAAGTTGGTGATAAAGCATGATTTAGAAAATGGCCACGATAAAGCGTGGCCATTTTTATTTGTGAAGATGAAAATGTATAAAAACAGTCTGTACCCCATATAAAACATGGGTTACAGAGGACTCCTTGTATTCGCCGATTAAATATTGACCCAGGCACGAGAGTTGTTTTTTGAAGTAACTGGGTCAGTTTGGAATCCCGCTGCCTACGTTGGTACTTGGGTGGGGCCGTTTCTTTGGTTTCTCTCTCAACCATTTACGTATCGTGTTGCGCGATAAGCCTGTGCGTTTCGTTATTTCATGGAGCGACATCTTGTCGCGTAAATACATCCGTCGAATCTTGCCTAACATTTCCATAGTGATCACCTTTTATCTCCTGCCCAAAAATTGGGCAGGGAAAGTAGAACACCTGGGTCAGTTTTAAGTCGGCATAACGGCTATAGATGGGTCAACTTTCGGTCGGCGACAACAGACTCCTCTTAGAAAGGGCTATATTGCGCTGTTAAAGCCAAATTGATGGTTACGTTAGAGAAGATATGTGAAATGGAGAAAATGCGCGATTTAATCGGTTTTGGAGGATTTGACTAAATAATGAGTTGATATAAAAATAAAGGGCCGCAATTTACTTGCGGCCCTTTATTTTTGAAGTGCTAAACAGCTATATCAGGCAGACTTTTTTGAGGTTTGTTTGCTTGAGGTGGAAGATTTAACGGCAGACTTCTTTGCAACCTTAGTAGTTGAGCTTTTTGGTTTTTTTATGCTTGTTGATTTCTCCTTTTCAGGGGCTGGCTTTTTGGTTGCAGCCCTTTTACTAGAGCTCTTTACGGGTGATCCTTTAGCGGCCTTGGTAGAAATTAGTTCGAGTGCTTCAGCTAGGGTTATGTCATCTGGTGATATGTGCTTCGGCAGTGTGGCATTGACCTTACCATGGCGAGCATAGGGACCGTAACGACCACTACAGACCTCAACACTGGCCTTATCATCGGGATGATCACCAAGTACGCGTAGTACAGTATTATTATCTTTCGCTTGAGCAAGAAGTTCAACCGCTCGAGCCAAATCAATGTCGAAGATACTGTCGGTCTTGGGTATGGATTTGAATTTCCCATCATGACCAATATAGGGACCAAAGCGACCTATATTGACTATAACTTTTTTAGAGGATACTGGATGCAGACCAAGATCCTTAGGTAAAGACAATAGTTTTAAGGCATCCTCAAGGCTAGCCGCATCTAATGGAAGTTCTTTTGGCCAAGAAACACGCTTGGGTTTGGCCTTTTCACCCTCAATTACTTCACCCAACTGTACATAATGACCGTAAGGCCCGCGCAATAATAAGACTGGTTGCTGAGTTGTTGGATGTGTACCCATCTCAACACGAGAACCAGCATCATCGACAGAGTCACCCAATAAGCTGCGCTTGTATTTACATGTTGGATAGTCAGTACAGCTGATGAAACTACCATAGCGACTTAGTTTTTTGGCCAAAGGCTTGCCGCATTCAGGACAAAGTTCGTCTAATAATTCAACAGGCCTATCAATGTTGGTTTTATCTTTCAGCAGTGCCGAAAAACCTTTCCAGAAAGCATCAAGTACAGGGATCCAGTCGCGTTTACCTTCTGAGATTTCATCTAGTTCATCTTCCAAATTGGCTGTGAAGTCAAAATCAACATAACGAGTAAAGTGCTCAGTTAAAAATTTGGTCACAACCCGGCCTACATCCGTGGGCATAAAGCGCTTTTTGTCTAAAATCGCGTATTCACGTGCCTGCAAAGTAGAGATGATAGTCGCATAAGTAGAAGGCCTACCTATGCCATACTCTTCAAGTGATTTAACCAAGCTCGCTTCAGAGTAGCGAGGAAGAGGTTGTGTAAAGTGCTGTTCGCCGTAAATCTTAAGTGCCTCTAGAACATCACCCTCAACCAAAGGAGGTAGTTTGCTACCCTCCTCTTCCTCCGCATCATCCACGTCTTCCATGTAAACATGTATAAAGCCAGGAAATACCAAAGTCTGGCCAGAAGCACGGAATAAGGTATCGTCACCACCCAATCGAATATCGGCACTGACAGTATCGTAACGAGCCGGCGACATTTGGCTAGCAAGTGTGCGCTTCCATATCATCTCGTATAGACGTATCTGATCAGCGGTAAGGTGTGCGCGGACACTATCAGGAGTGCGGAGGATAGAAGTAGGTCGAATCGCTTCGTGAGATTCCTGTGCATTCTTAGTCTTGCTCTTATAAACAGGTTGTTTCGAAGGCAAAAAATCAATAGAGAAATTATCAGTGATATAGCCACGAATCTCCTCGACTGCTTCTTTAGCAAGGGAAACGGAATCGGTACGCATATAAGAAATAAGACCTATAGTCTGCCCGCCAATATCAACCCCTTCATATAAAGACTGAGCCGTGCGCATAGCCCTATCGGAAGTCATGCCAAGTTTACGTACGGATTCTTGTTGTAATGTTGATGTGGTAAATGGCGCAGCGGCGTGGCGTTGCTTAGATTTCTTATCAATTCGAACAACTTTTGGTGGCAACTTAGCGTCACCGAGTTTGGAATGTATAGCTCCAAACTGGTCTTTGCTACTTATGCTAAGTTGCTCAAGCTTCTTACCTTGATATTGAAAAAGTCTAGCTGTGAACGGAATCTGGCTCTTTTGGCTATCCAAATGTATGGTCCAGTATTCCTGAGTCTTGAAAGCCTCTATCTCAAGTTCTCGCTCAACGATCATACGCAATGCGGGGCTTTGCACGCGGCCTGCTGATAAACCGGGACGTATCTTGCGCCACAACAATGGTGAAAGATTAAATCCAACAAGGTAGTCGAGTGCTCTACGAGCTTGTTGAGCATTAACCAGCGGCATAGCAATTTCACGGGGATTAGCAACAGCTTCCAACACGGCAGATTGCGTTATCTCATAAAAGACAACTCGCTTCATTACCTTGCCTTTAAGGGCACGCTTAGATTTTAGTAGCTCCGAGATATGCCAAGCAATCGCCTCCCCTTCCCTATCAGGGTCGGGTGCTAGCAAGATGGTATCTGCAAGAGCAGCGGCTTTGGCAATTGCATCCACATGCTTGCTGTTGCGAGCGATGGTCTCATAGAGCATCTCATATCCATTGTCTGTATCAACTGCTCCAGATTTGGGAACGAGATCACGAACATGGCCATATGAGGCAAGCACCTCGAAATCCTTGCCAAGATACTTCTTAAGTGTCTTGGCCTTGGCAGGTGATTCAACGATGAGAAGATTAGAAGCCATGCGAGGTTTTAATGTAATTGCTTGGAGTGAAATGGGGTGAGTAGTTCTTCTATCAACAAAGCATCCAGATCTTTATGTCGATTCCAAAGAACCATCAACATAATAAGCTTCATTTTCTCTAAACTAAGATTTGGTTGCTGTAAGGCGACCGCCCTATCGATGATCATCTCGTGTTCTACGGTAGAAATCATCTTTTGTTGATGTGTGAAAGTAAGAAATTGTCGTGCCTCCATACTAATGGATTCGAGTTCGACAACTGCAAAATGACGTGTACCTGTATGGATAAGTTCCAAAGGATAACTACTCGCATCATATTGCTGCAAACCAGACAGCCAAGTTAAGGCTTCGTTGATATCATCATCGTCAAAGCCGGCTGCAGTAAGTTTGCGAGTCAGTTTATCCGGCTCAGGATAACTGCCAGCATCAAAGTAACTTTCAAAAAGATACATCAGGATTTCAAACATGTATGGTGATAAAACTAGTGGAGTCGTTGATATAGGCCACCAGGTAGACAACCAATCTGGCCGCTCAGCTCGAGCGTTAATAGCATGGCCGATAGCTCGCCTACCGTCAAGCCGCTACGGATACATAAGGTCTCAATATCTGTAGGTTCATCACTAAGAAAGGATAAAACAGGAGGTGCTGTGCCATCAGAGTTCGCTATAAGAGAGGTAGTATTAGTTGAAACCCAGTGCAATTCATCCAAAATATCCTGAGAAGTTTCGACGAGTTTGGCGCCTTGCTTGATGAGAGTGTGACAACCCTTACTTTGTGGAGAGTGTATAGAGCCAGGGATAGCAAAAACCTCACGCCCTTGCTCTATTGCAAGTCTTGCGGTAATCAATGAGCCACTCTGAATAGAGGCTTCAACAACAAGACAACCAAGACTTAGGCCGCTAATTAATCTGTTTCTGCGTGGAAAATTTCCTGCTAAAGGAGGTGTTCCTAAGGGAAACTCGGAGATGATGGCACCACACTCTGCAATTTGATGGGCCAAATCACGGTTGGCAGCAGGGTAAACCTTATCGAGTCCTGTACCGACAACTGCTATGGTGCTGCTCTTAGTTGTAAGTCCACCCCGGTGAGCCCCAGCATCTATGCCGTGAGCTAGACCACTGACGATAGTAAAGCCGGCATCACCGAGAGAAGACGAGAAAGATTCCGCGTTCCTCAACCCTTGTGGTGTGGCATGCCTGCTACCAATAACAGCCAACGACGGCTTGTTCAGCAAACCTAACTCACCTTTGACATATAAAAGGAGGGGGGGGTCTGAAATATTGAGCAAAGACTGAGGGTAAGCTGAGTCAGCTAACGTAACTATGTGATTGGTGGGATCTGAAAGCCAATCAAAGGATGCTTGAAGCAAATGGTCTGAAACGCCAGTATGTACAATAGTAGCTAAATCGGCTTTTACAAATTCAGATAATGAGGAAACAGACGCATCCAATACCGCTTCAGGTGAGCCAAACTGTTTAAGTAGGCATCTAGCAGCTTCTCCACCTAAGCCCCGTATCAAGCTCAGGGTAAGCCAAGCTTTTAACGAGACATCAATGGACATTAGGGATTACGAGCTCGATCCAACAGTTGAGCAGGTAACTTAGTTTGCATTACCAAGCCATAGGAGACCTTATCGAATACTCTAAATACAAAAATCAGACCATAACGCTCATCTGGGAGGGTGTATTCGTCACCATCCTGTTTAACAATTTTTCCTTTGCTAAAAAGAGCGAGTACGTTTCCGGTCTCTAGACCATCACGAGCACCTCTGTTCAAAGTTACTACAGTATTTTGTCCAGCCAAGGAAACACCACCATAAATAGAGATGATGCTTGCATCTATCGCTTTGTTGGGAGGGCGAGGTAGGTAATTGTCTGCTGAATCAGGAGCGGATCTCGCCAAACGATCACCGATATTTATTTCCAGCTTGGTCTTTGTTGCAACTACAGTACTCACTTCACCGAATTGTGTAGCTTCAACATCGCCGAGATAGATAGCTTCACGCCCCAACACTTCACCTGTTTCAGGATCAGTAAAAAGTTTGCCAGGGCGATAGGCTTGCCATCTATTGCCTTGGTCTGCGGGAAGCGCATTTACATACCCAAGCTGGTTGTCACCCAATATCACACGACCTTCTTGCAAAGCTACAATTTTGGGAGCGCTTGAAAGAGAAGCATCATCAACGACTAAAGGTTGTGAGAGAAAAGGTTTTAGATCCTTATAAGGAATACTAGGTATAGCGTCATGTTGGCTCAAGCCATAGCGTATACGTGGGTTAAATTTATCGGTGTCAGAATTGGATGAATCAGCGCTGCCCTTTCCGTTGAAGGAAAGCAGTCCTGTGTTTCTATCCAAATAGACCACATCTCCTGGGTATATCCAATGTGGATCTTTGATAGAGTCTTTGTTGATGTTCCAAATCGAGGGCCACTTCCATGGATCCTTAAAGAACATTGCAGAGATATCCCAAAGAGTATCGCCTTTGACTACGATATGGCGATCCGGCGCATCTGGGCGAACCTGAACAACGTCCGCATTGGCCATCACGGGCAGTAAAAAACAAATCAGCGATATAATCTTGCGCATAGGAAACTCCGGCAGAGTCTAAAAAAAGACACAAAGTTCTTGTGTTGCATTAAATTCTGCATCTAGTTATCTAAATTAGCAAGCTTTTATGGAATTCGTATGGCCCTTCTAAAAATATTACATTACCCTGATGAGCGCTTACATAAAGTTGCAAAACCAGTGGGTCAAATTACATCAGCTACTCGCAAATTGATCAGAGATATGGCTGAGACTATGTATGCCGCGCCTGGCGTGGGGCTGGCAGCGACTCAAGTAGATGTACATGAGCAGATTTTTGTTTCAGATATATCTGAAGATCATAATGAGTTGCGCGTGTTCATCAACCCCAAGTTAATCTCAAGCACTGGCGTGGAAGAGTGTGAGGAAGGCTGCTTATCTGTGCCCGGTGTATACGAGAAAGTGCAAAGATGTGAGCGCATCACTGTGCAGGCGATGAATGAAAAAGGTGAGACATTCACACTGGAGGCCGATGGATTCCTTGCGGTATGTATTCAACATGAGATGGATCATTTAAAGGGTAAGGTCTTCGTTGAATATCTCTCTCAATTGAAGCTATCAAGAATCAAGGCAAAACTGAAGAAACGCCAACGTGAAGCAATGTGATTAGAAAGAACGCGTGAAGATAATATTTGCAGGAACGCCGCAGTTCGCAGCAGAAGCGTTAAAAGCGATCATTTCCCAACATGAGGTTGTAGCAGTGCTTACACAACCGGACAGGCCTTCGGGGCGAGGAATGCAATTAACTGCCAGTCCGGTAAAGCAACTTGCCGTAGAAAATGGCATTTCGGTTATGCAACCGGTTTCATTAAAAGATCAAGCCACGCAAGAACTGATCAAGCAATTGAATGCTGACGTGATGGTGGTGGCGGCCTATGGCTTGTTGCTGCCCAAAGCTGTATTGGAGCTACCGCATTATGGATGTCTGAATATTCATGCGTCCTTACTTCCACGCTGGCGTGGGGCGGCGCCGATACAGCGCGCACTACAATCAGGTGACTCAGAGACTGGCATCACTATCATGCAAATGGATGTGGGGCTTGATACAGGAGCGATGCTGTTGCGCTCGTCATGTCCTATTACTGAAGTAGAGAATGCACAAACACTCCATGATAAATTGGCGGAGCTTGGGGCGAGCAGCATACTTGAAGTGCTGCACCGTTTGCCCCTTGGCATAGAGGCGATTGAGCAAGACAACGATTTGGCCAGCTATGCAGCAAAACTACAAAAGAACGAAGCGCCAATAGATTGGCATAATGATGCAAGTGCAATAGAACGGACGATACGAGCATTCAACCCCTACCCATTAAGCAACTTCAAGCACGAACATATCGTGATTAAAGTCTGGCAGGCCAGCGTGCAATATAAGCAAGGAAGTCCAGGGGAAGTTCTTCAAGTCGATAAGCAAGGTATAACCGTGGCATGTGGCAAAGATGCGATCCGACTGGAGGCCTTGCAAAAGCCCGGCGGTAAGGCGCAACCTGTAGCGCAATTTATACAAGCATGCCCCATCAAGGTTGGCGATGTCTTGCGGGTCGAATGATGCAAAAAGTACAAATAGCAGCAAGCAAGGTAGTCAGCCAAGTCCTGTTGCAAGGCCGCAACCTAAATCAGGTCTTGGAAAATACACTTAACGTGAAGCCAGCATGGGAGCCTTCCGAGCGAGGGGCCATACAGGACTTATGCTATGGGACGATACGTTACTACGGTCAGCTAAAAGCCATTCTTGATTTGCTACTCCACAAGCCACTTTCAGACGATAGCGTGGGCTATTTGTTATTGGTTGCGCTCTACCAATTGCAATACAGCAAAGCTACTCAACATACCGTAGTGGACCAAGCAGTTCGGGCCGCTCAGGGAATTCAACCCCAAGTAGGCGGCTTAGTGAATGCGATTCTGCGCAACTACATCAGGCAACAAGCTGAACTTTTGGAAAAAGTGTCTTCACGTCGTGAAGCAAGATTCAGTTACCCCTTGTGGTGGATCACTGAAATGAATGTGCAGTATGGTGCTGAGACAGCTACCTCAATATTGGAAGCTGGGAATCTCCATCCGCCCATGACATTACGCGTGAACCAGCGATGCGGCACTACTGTGGAGTACCAACAACTGTTATCAGAGCAAGGAATGCCAGCAAGTTTGGTTGCTCCTAATGCATTATTGTTGGATAAACCGGTTAATGTGGATCGTCTGCCGGGCTTCTCTTCGGGTTGGGTCTCTGTGCAAGATGCTGGCGCACAATATGCGGCCACACTATTAGATGTGCGAAACGGCATGCGCGTGTTGGATGCTTGCTCGGCACCGGGTGGAAAGACGGCACACATCTTAGAGTTGGCGGAGGTAGATATGGTCGCCGTTGATAAAGATGCGAAACGACTACAAAGGGTCGCTGACAATCTGCACCGACTAGAACTGAATGCGAGGTTGTTAGCGGGCGATGCAGCGGAGCCAGCAACTTGGTGGAATGGTAAACAGTTTGATCGGATATTGGCCGATGTACCCTGCTCGGCCTCAGGCGTGGTAAGGCGTCACCCAGATATCAAATGGTTGCGTCGTAGAGAAGATATAGACAGCTTTGCGGCGCAACAGCTGGAGATATTGAACGCCTTGTGGCCATTGCTGAAAAAAGAGGGCAAGTTGTTATATGCAACCTGTTCGGTATTCAAGCAGGAGAACGAATCAGTGATAGAAAAGTTCGTGGCCAAAAATACAGACGCGATCAGGTTATCTGTAGTGTTACCGGATGATAGTTCGGGTCAGTTGGTCACAAATCAGCAGCATGATGGGTTCTTCTATGCCTTACTACAAAAGAGCGTTTAGAAAACTCCTACTGATTATTTTTTTATGCGGCTTGATGCCGCTGTATGCCTATGCAGATGGCATATCAGTCAATAAGGCTGAAACCAGATTGACAGATGAGGGCTACCAGCTCAAAGCCGACTTCGATATCAATTTGAACTACGTTGTTCAGCAAGCGCTTTCACATGGCGTGACTTTGTATTTCATTGGTGAGTTCACGCTCATACGTTCGCGCTGGTATTGGCTAGATGAGCAGATTGCGGTGAGCGAGCAAGTCACCAAACTGTATTACAACGTATTGACGCGCCAGTATCGCATCTCACGTGGGCCACTATTCCAAAGCTTCCCGACACTAGAAGAAGCGCTGGGTGTGTTGCAAAGGCAAAACTCGACTCCGATATCTCGTGAACTCGTGGAAAAAAGCGGTAAATATCTGGCTGGAACTAGATTGCGATTGGACGTCGATCAATTACCCAAGCTATTACAGGTGAACGTTTGGACCGGCAAAGATTGGGACCTTGATTCCAAGTGGTATCGCTGGGAGATTCGTCCACAAGATATAGCTAACCAGCAAAGTCAATCTGAGGCCAGCCGTTGAAATACCTCATCCTGACATGCGTGTTCGCCGGCAGCCTGCTGCTGTATCTGCTGTCAAGCAATAGTGCCAACAATGAACTGTTCACCACGAAATATTACGGCGCCCTCCTTCTGACTGGTACCTTAGCAGTTGCACTGGCCGTGTTGGTGGGGTATCAATTTTGGCGTTTGCGCGACAAAATCAAACGTAAAGTCTTTGGCGCACGATTGACGTTGCGATTGACCCTTTTCTTTATTGGCATAGCTGTCGTACCTGGGATATTGCTTTATGCGGTATCGGTGGATTTTTTAGGAAAAAGCATAGAGTCCTGGTTCGACGTACGTGTAGAAAAAGCGCTGGAAGGCGGCTTGAACTTGGGCAAGAAAGGTTTGGACAACAGCCTGAAAGAGCTTACCAAGAAGACCCAATTCATCGCACTATTACTTTCAGAAAAACCACCGAGTCGATATCAGATAGATTTGGCGAAACTAATAGAGGAAGGTGCGACTCAAGAAGCGGCAGTATTTACCTTGCTTGGAAAACCCTTGGCCTTTGCAACGAATGGTGATGCTCTGTTACCCGCTGTGCCGGATAATTATATGTTGGGTGAAACGATTACCAAGGGTTCTTACTCCGTGATCGATAACACTATCAGCAAGGGTCTGACTTTGCGATCGTTGGCGCTGGTGACATTGAATGCCCCAACACCAAAGCGCTTCATCTTGCAGTTCACTCAGCCAGTTGAGAGGCAGATAGAGAATGATGCGGAGACGGTGCAAGCTGTCTATAGGGACTATCAGGCATTAGTGCTTTCCAGGCTGGGGTTAAAGAGACTCTATGCGGTTACTTTGACCCTCTCTCTGCTGGTCGTGCTGTTGACGGCAATATCCGCCGCATTCTTTATCAGTGAAAAATTGGGGTCATCTTTGGAGTCCCTTGCTGAGGGCACAAGAGCGGTGGCACAAGGCGATTTCACTGGGCAATACCCGATACGCAGCAAAGATGAGCTAGGCGCCCTGACCGGCTTGTTCAATCAAATGATCCGGCAACTTTCGGACGCGAAGTCGGCAAGTGAGTTGCAGCAGCACCAAGTTGAAAGTGCCAAGGGCTATTTGGAAAGTGTGTTGACGCATCTATCTTCCGGTGTCATCGGCTTGGACGATGAGTTCAAGGTGCGTTCGGTGAATACTAGTGCTGCACAGATCTTGGCGGTGCCATTGCAAGAGTTACAACGCAGCTCATTGGCTAACCTAGCGGAGCGATACAGTCTGCTCAACTCCTTTTGCAGCACGATCAAAGTCGCCTTCATAGAAACAACCAATGGCGAATGGCAGAGACAGATACAGCGTTTGAGCAAGCAAGGTGACCAGATATTGCTAATGCGTGGTACTCAGCTACCCAAAGCCTCGGGTGGCGGATTTGTAGTGGTTTTTGACGATATCAGCCATCTTTTGCAATCAGAACGACAGGCAGCTTGGGGCGAAGTTGCCAGAAGATTGGCACATGAGATCAAGAATCCATTGACGCCGATACAGCTCTCAGCGGAGCGTTTGCAACACAAACTTAGCAGTAAGTTGACGGGTGCTGACGCCGAGCTGTTGGAACGTGCCACCCAAACGATCGTCAAGCAAGTAGGCGCCATGAAGAATATGGTGGGCGATTTTGCCAACTATGCACGCGGCCCCGTATTGAAGCTGGTGCCTTTGAATCTGCACAATCTAATCGAAGAGGTTCTTGCGCTATACGAGGCGAATGCGGTCGCGATATCGTTACAGTTGGATGCCCAACAAGTCAGTGTGCTAGCTGATGCGACTCGTCTAAGGCAGGTACTGCACAATCTATTGCAGAACGCACAGGATGCACTCACAGACAATCCCAATCCAGCGATACAGATATCTACGAAGAATGAGGCTGGCGAGATCATATTGCAGGTGAAGGACAATGGCGCTGGCTTTGAGAGCAAAGTACTCGCGAAAGCTTTTGAACCCTATATGACGACTAAGACCAAGGGCACCGGTTTGGGTCTTGCCATTGTCAAGAAGATAGTGGAAGAACACAACGGTCGTATCAATATCGAAAATGAGCAGCATAGTGGTGCGGCAGTCACCATCTATCTACCCATCGTAGTGGAGGCGTAATGACAATACAGAAGATATTAGTAGTAGATGACGAGATCGGGATACGCGAGTTATTGGCCGAGATTTTGTCTGATGAAGGTTATCAGGTGGAATTAGCCGAGGGTGCAGAGCAAGCGAGGGTGATACGCAACGCACATGAGCCGGACTTGGTGTTACTTGATATCTGGATGCCAGATACCGACGGCATAGATTTACTCAAGGAGTGGGCGGAGCAAGATCTGTTGACGATGCCGGTAGTGATGATGTCTGGTCATGGCACGATAGAAACAGCCGTAGAGGCGACACGTATTGGTGCGGTAGATTTTTTGGAAAAACCTATCAGTCTGCAGAAATTATTGGCGACCGTGGCGCGCGCTATCAATACAGAAGTCAACTTAGTTCAAGAGGTAGCACTAGAGTCACAGAATAATTTGACGGTAGAGATCGCGGGAGTCGAAAAGCAATATGCCTTACCGCTAGATTTACCTTTACGCCAAGCGCGTGACTATTTTGATTCGATTTATTTTCAGTATCATCTGCAAAAAGAAGACGAGAACATCACCCGTATCGCCGAAAAGATAGGAGTGGAACGTACTCATCTTTACCGAAAATTGAAACAGCTTGGCATCAAGCTAAATAAGAGAGGCCAAGCTGACAATCACTGAAAGATGCCTTGTAAGCCAATAAAAACGGGGCAGTTGCCCTAAACATTGGCCTACGGCATAATTGCCCGCTTTATAAGCTTTGAAATGTAACCCGTCCCAGTGGGATGTTTAGGAGGAAGTAAGTATGTCAGCCGTACGTAATGTAAACCCACCAAAATTCAATGACATCACTGGCGCGATTCGTATGCTGGCGGTGGATGCTGTACAGAAAGCCAACTCCGGACACCCCGGTGCCCCTATGGGTATGGCCGAAATCGCCGACGTATTGTGGAATCGCCACATGCGTCACAACCCGACTAATCCTAAGTGGGCTGACCGCGACCGTTTCGTACAATCGAACGGCCACGGCTCTATGCTGATCTACGCACTGCTGCATCTGACAGGCTACGACTTGCCTATGTCCGAGCTGAAGCGTTTCCGTCAGATGCACTCCAAGACTCCAGGTCATCCTGAGTACGGTTACACAGTAGGCGTAGAAACAACTACTGGCCCATTGGGTCAAGGTATCACCAACGCAGTTGGTTTTGCGATGGCGGAAAAATTGCTCGCGGCTGAATTCAACAAGCCCGGTCACGAAATCGTCAACCACAACACCTACGTGTTCATGGGCGACGGTTGCATGATGGAAGGCATCTCACATGAAGCATGTGCACTCGCAGGCACATGGGGTCTGGGCAAGCTGACAGCATTCTGGGATGACAACGAGATCTCTATCGACGGTCACACTGACGGTTGGTTTACTGACGACACTGCTAAACGTTTTGAAGCTTATGGCTGGCACGTCATTCCTAATGTGCAAGGTCACGACAGCGAAGCTATCGAAGCGGCTATTCAAGCAGCCAAGAAAGTTACTGACAAACCTACATTGATCTGCTGCAAAACGGTCATCGGCGCGGGCTCTCCTAACAAGGAAGGTACTCACGACGTGCATGGTGCTGCGCTGGGTGATGCCGAAGTTGCTGCAACACGCGCGCACATCGGTTGGAACTACCCTCCTTTTGAAATTCCTCAGCACGTTTACGATGCTTGGGATGCGAAAGCCAAGGGCGCTGCGATGGAAGCAGAGTGGAACAAGAAGTTCGCTGCATACAAGGCTGCATTCCCAACAGAAGCTGCTGAATTTGTGCGCCGTATGAAGGGTGACTTGTCTGCGAATTGGGCTGCTCACTCTGCTAAAGCAATCGCTGAGATCAACGCCAAGGGCGAAACCATCGCGACACGTAAGGCTTCACAGAACGCAATCAACGCATTACAACCCGCTGTGCCAGAATTTTTGGGCGGCTCTGCCGACTTGACCGGCTCTAACCTGACCAACTGGGTAGGTTGCAAGCATGTCAAAGCCAAGTCTACTGGTAACTACATCAGCTACGGTGTACGTGAGTTCGGTATGTCCCACATCATGAATGGTATGGCATTGCACGGTGGTCTGTTGCCTTTCGGTGGCACCTTCCTGATGTTCTCTGAATATGCACGCAATGCGCTGCGTATGTCCGCACTGATGAAGCAGCGCGTGATCTATGTGTTCACCCACGACTCTATCGGTCTGGGCGAAGATGGCCCTACTCACCAGCCAGTTGAACAGACTGCAACACTGCGTTACATCCCTAACATGGAAGTATGGCGTCCTTGCGACACCGTTGAATCTGCTGTGTCTTGGGTTGCAGCAGTTGAGCGTACAGATGGTCCATCCAGCTTGATCTTCAGCCGTCAGAATCTGCAATTCCAGAAGCGTACTGATGCTCAGATCGCGGACATCCGTAAGGGTGGCTATGTATTGTCTGAAGCTGCGGGTGGTAAGGCGCAAGCAGTCATTATCGCAACAGGTTCAGAAGTGGATCTGGCGATCAAGGCACAAGCAGCTTTGGCTGCAGAAGGTGTGAACGTGCGCGTGGTATCTATGCCTTCCACTAACGTGTTCGATAACCAAACACAAGCGTACAAAGATAGCGTATTGCCTAAAGGCATGAAACGTATCGCTGTTGAAGCGGGCGTGACTAGCGGTTGGTACAAGTATGTTGGTTTGGATGGCGCGGTAGTTGGTATGGATTGCTTCGGCGAATCCGCACCGGCACCAGAGTTGTTCAAGCACTTCGGTTTCACCACTGAAAATGTAGTCGCTACTGTGAAGAAGGTTTTGGCTGCTTGATCCAGTCCCTGCGCATAGCGCAGGGTTGGTCTTGATAGCTGTTGATTTTATAACTTAGAACTGGGAGAAAAAAATGGCAATTCGCGTTGGTATTAACGGCTTTGGTCGTATCGGTCGCATGGTGTTCCGTGCAGCAACGAAGGATTTTCCTGAAATCGAAGTAGTCGCAATCAACGACCTGTTGGAGCCTGATTACCTGGCTTACATGTTGAAGTACGACTCAGTGCATGGCCGTTTCAATGGTGATGTAGCAGTAAGCGGCAACAATCTGGTTGTGAATGGCAAGAACATCCGTCTGACAGCTGAGCGTGATCCAGCTAACCTGAAGTGGAACGAAGTAGGCGTGGACATCGTTATCGAATGTACCGGCTTCTTCTTGACTAAAGACACTTGCCAAGCGCACATCAACGCTGGCGCGAAAAAAGTCATCCAGTCCGCTCCAAGCAAGGACGACACACCGATGTTCGTATACGGCGTGAACCACGATACCTACAAGGGCGAGGCTATTGTTTCTGCTGCTTCTTGCACCACCAACGCATTGGCTCCAGTAGCCAAAGTGTTGAACGATGTATTTGGTATCAAGCGTGGTCTGATGACTACTGTGCACGCAGCAACTGCGACACAGAAAACCGTTGACGGTCCTTCCAACAAAGATTGGCGCGGTGGCCGTGGCATTCTGGAAAACATCATTCCTTCCTCTACTGGCGCCGCTAAAGCAGTAGGCGTGGTCATCCCAGCTCTGAACAAAAAGCTGACCGGTATGGCTTTCCGCGTACCAACTTCTGACGTTTCTGTGGTCGATCTGACTTGCGAATTGAACAAGCCAGCGACTTACGCCGAAATCGTTGCAGCGATGAAGTCGGCTTCAGAAAGCGGTCCTTTGAAGGGTGTGTTGGGTTTCACTACTGAGAAAGTTGTTTCTACAGACTTCCGTGGTTACACCTGCCCTTCCGTGTTTGATGCTGAAGCGGGTATCGCACTTGATCCAACCTTCGTTAAAGTGGTTGCTTGGTACGACAATGAGTACGGCTACACTTGCAACTTGATGCGCATGGTTCGTCACATCGCCAAGTAATAAATAAAAGCAGAGGTGGATAGTCGGAGATCGATAGTGGGAAGAAATCCTGCCACGATCATCCACTATCCACTTTCTGTTTATCTTTATAAAGTTTAGGGGAAAAAAATGTCTGTAATAAAAATGACCGATTTGGATCTCAAGGGCAAACGTGTCCTGATCCGCTCTGATTTGAACGTGCCTGTTAAAGACGGCAAAGTAACTTCCGATGCGCGTATCACTGCATCCATGGCGACTATCAACTTCGCGCTGAAGGCCGGCGCTAAAGTGATGGTGACTTCTCATCTGGGTCGTCCAGAAGAAGGCGTCTACTCTGAAGAAAACTCCTTGAAGCCAGTGGCAGATACCGTTGCTAACAAGCTGGGCAAGCCTGTGCGTCTGATCAAAGATTGGATCGACGGCGGCTTCCAAGTTGCTGATGGTGAATTGGTGTTGCTGGAGAACTGCCGTTTCAACAAAGGCGAAAAGAAGAGTACCGATGAGTTAGCTAAGAAATACGCAGCTTTGTGCGACATCTTCGTGATGGATGCGTTTGGTACGGCTCACCGTGCTGAAGCTTCTACACATGGCGTAGCTAAGTTTGCACCTGTTGCAGCAGCCGGCGTGTTGCTGACTGAAGAACTGGAAGCGTTGACCAAAGCATTGCTCAGCCCAGCCCGTCCTATGGTCGCGATTGTTGGCGGTTCCAAGGTGTCCACCAAGCTGACCGTACTGGAATCTCTGTCCGAGAAGTGCGAGCAGTTAGTGGTTGGCGGTGGTATCGCTAACACCTTCTTGAAAGCAACTGGTCATCCAGTTGGCAAGTCTTTGTGCGAGAACGATCTGGTTCCGACTGCACAAGCGCTGATCGCCAAGATGACAGCTCGCGGAGCGATCATTCCTATCGCGACAGACGTCGTAGTTGGCACTGCAGCACCATTCTTGCCAGGCAATGAGAACACACCAGCTATTCTAAAGAATGCCAAGGACGTTGCTGATGACGAAATGATCTTTGATATCGGCCCTGAGTCCGCAAAGGTTATCGCTGACATCATCATGAATGCAGGCACCGTGGTTTGGAACGGCCCAGTTGGCGTGTTCGAATACGATCAATTCGGTGAAGGTACCAAGGCGATCGCCATGGCCATCGCCAACACCAAAGCCTTTACCCTCGCGGGTGGCGGCGACACCATTGCGGCAATCCAGAAGTACGACATCTATGACAAGGTGTCCTACATCTCTACCGCAGGCGGTGCGTTCCTTGAGTTCCTCGAAGGCAAGACTTTGCCTGCAGTCGAGATCCTTGAGCAACGCGCTAGTAAATAATCAGATAGGAATCACATGCTGCGTAGAACCAAAATAGTAGCAACCTTAGGCCCTGCCTCAAGTAGTCAGAAGGTGTTGGAAGACATGATACGTGCTGGGGTAGACCTAGTGCGTATGAACTTCTCCCATGGCTCGGCGCAAGATCATATGAAACGTGCCGAAACCGTACGTGCTGCTGCTGCAGCCGTGGGTCGTACCGTGGGTATCCTGGCCGACTTGCAAGGTCCTAAGATACGCGTGCGCAAATTCGAGAATGACAAGATCATCCTGAACAAGGGTGACTCTTTCATCCTCGATGCGTCTCTTGATGGTTTGGGTAATCAAGAGCGTGTGGGTCTGGATTACAAAGAACTGCCTAACGACGTGGATGTCGGCACCGTACTGTTGTTGAATGACGGTATGCTGGAATTCCATGTGACCAGTGTAAAAGGCACTGAAGTCCATTGCGTAGTCGTGCGTGGTGGTGTGCTTTCTAACAACAAAGGTATCAATCGCAAAGGTGGCGGACTGACTGCGCCTGCGTTGACAGACAAGGACAAAGAAGACATCAAGACAGCGGCGCTGATACAAGCCGACTACTTGGCTGTTTCCTTCCCTCGTACCGGTGATGACATGCGTATGGCTCGTGAATTGATGCACGCGGCAGGCGGTAAAAGTCTGCTGATGGCAAAGATCGAACGTGCCGAGGCTATCCCTGTATTGGGTGACATCATCGACGCATCCGATGCCATCATGGTTGCTCGTGGTGACTTGTCTGTTGAAGTTGGCGATGCGGCTGTTCCTGGCTTGCAAAAGCGCATGATCAAGATGGCTCGTGCCAAGAATCGCTTGGTCATCACTGCGACGCAGATGATGGAGTCCATGATCACTAACCCTATCCCTACACGTGCGGAAGTTTCGGACGTGGCGAATGCGGTGTTGGATGGTACTGATGCGGTCATGTTGTCAGCTGAGACAGCGGTGGGTGATTATCCTATCGAGACTATCGAGGCAATGGCGCGTATCTGTCTGAGTGCTGAGCGCGAGTTCGATACTCATGCAGTCGATCGTCGTATACAGCATGAGAAGTTTACCCGTGTGGATCAGTCCATCGCGATGTCGGCTCTCTACGCAGCGACCCATCTAAAGGTTAAAGCAATTGTGGCATTGACACAGTCTGGCTCTACTGCGCTGTGGATGTCTCGTACTAACGTGGGTGTGCCTATCTTCGCTATGACGCCTGTAGAAGCTACTTTGACTAAGGTCACCCTGTTCGGTGGTGTGCATCCGGTTGCATTCAATGACTCTTCATCTGACCACTCGATGACATTGCTCGCAGCAGAAGCTGAATTGTTACGCAGAGGCAAGATTCAGAATGGCGATTTGATCGTGATGACAGTTGGCGAAGCAGTCGGACAAGCAGGTCACACCAACACGATGAAAATCGTCAAAGTTGGTGATCACCACAAACATTAATTAGCAGTAATTTTGCAACAGCAAGTTTTATATCAATAGGAGAGAAAAATGGCTTTAGTATCTTTGCGTCAACTGCTCGATCACGCAGCAGAACATAGCTATGGCTTGCCAGCGTTCAACGTGAACAACCTGGAACAAGTTAAAGCGATCATGGAAGCGGCTGATGAATGCAACAGCCCAGTTATCATGCAAGGTTCAGCTGGCGCACGTAAGTACGCAGGCGAGCCTTTCCTGCGTCACCTGATCGAAGCAGCGGTTGAAATGTACCCACATATCCCCGTCGTTATGCACCAAGATCACGGCGCATCCGAAGCTGTATGTATCAACGCTATCCGCTCTGGTTTCTCCAGCGTGATGATGGACGGTTCTCTAATGACCGACGGCAAGACACCTTCTTCATTCGAATACAACGTTGAAATCTCCCGCCGCGTGGCTGAGATGTCACACGCAGTTGGTGTGTCTGTTGAAGGCGAATTGGGTTGCTTGGGTTCATTGGAATCTGGACACGGAGAAAAGGAAGACGGCCACGGCGCTGAAGGCGTTCTGAGCCACGACCAACTGTTGACCGACCCAGATGAAGCTGCTGAATTCGTTAAGCTGACTCAAGTTGACGCTTTGGCAATCGCTATCGGTACTTCACACGGCGCTTACAAGTTCACCAAACCACCTACCGGTGACACATTGGCGATCAGCCGCATCAAAGAGATCCACGCACGTATCCCTAACACCCACTTGGTGATGCACGGTTCTTCTTCAGTTCCTCAAGAATGGTTGGAGATCATCAACCAATTCGGTGGGGCAATGCCTCAGACTTACGGCGTTCCAGTTTCCGAAATCGTTGAAGGCATCAAGCACGGCGTGCGTAAAGTGAACATCGATACCGATCTGCGTATGGCTTCTACCGGTGCGACACGTCGTTACTTGGCACAGAATCCTAAGGATTTCGATCCACGTAAGTTCTTGGCAGAAACAACCAAGGCGATGAAGGCGATCTGTAAAGCACGTTACGAAGCATTTGGTTCTGCTGGCCAAGCTGGCAAGATCAAAGTCATCTCTCTGGATAACATGGCAGCACGTTATGCTAAGGGTGAATTGAAGGCTGTCGTTAAGTAAGTAGCAAAGGTAGCAAATCAAGAAGGGCGACCAGATGGTCGCCCTTTTTCGTTATACAGATGTAACCTCATATCGACCGCTGGTAATCAATAAAGGCCGTTGATGAGAAAAATTATGCCTAATATCGGCAACTTGATTACATTGCGAATGCAGATAGATAGTATGTAGTCGTGAAATAAGGGGGTCGGACAATGAATAATCGCAGCAAACAAAAAGGCTTCTCCTTGTTGGAGCTGCTTGTGGTGATAGCAATCGTGGCAATCTTTGCAACCATGGCGGTTCCTTCACTGACTAACTTTGTTCGCGATAATCAATTGACCTCTGCCCGTATGCAAGTGGTCGCTGATATGAATACAGCGAGAAGTGAAGCGATAAAGCGTAATAAACGCGTATTGATTTGTAGTGGTGATGCAACAGGCTGCATAGCAAATGCAGACTGGGCTTTAAGCGGTTGGATATTGTGCTACGACGCGGACAGAAACGACATCTGTGACGCAGCTGCGGTAGATGGTACAGACCCCAATCCATTTTTAGTCCGCGCTCCGTTACGTACAGCACCAAATGGATTGGTTATTGCGGTTCCTGCTGCTTCTATGTACTACAACCCGATTGGGACGCAAGGAGTACCTGGCAATGCGGGAGTGCAATTTGCAATTTCGGGAAATTGGGTGGGATATAACAGCACCCGTAGTGTGACAGTATCAAACACTGGAAATATAGCGAGTCATTGAGAATATGAAAAATTCAAACTTCTATATAGCAAAACAAATGGGATTCTCTATGTTAGAGATCCTAGTCACCTTAGTGATCGTAGGAACTGCGTTGTTAGGCACAGCAGGTCTACAGGCATACGCAATGAAGATGAATCTGGGTAGCCAGTATAGAAATCAGGCGGTATTTTTAGCCAATGATATTGCAGAGCGTATGGAAGGTAACCGGAAGGATGCGATCACTGCGCCCGGATATGCGGCCCCATTGGCTGGAGCGGCAAAGCCATGTGATACACCAGGGCAGGCAATATGCACACCAGCGGAATTGACGCAGTTCGATTTACAGGAATGGCAAGCGGCTGTAGCTGCGATTTTGCCCCAAGGTACAGGAACCATCACTCAAACAGTACCCGGCAATCCGGCGACCTACACGATAGTAGTGACCTGGGTAGATAGAGCAACAGATCAACAGTCTGTAGGCCCTGCAGTTGCGAACGGCGGTACGGGAGAGAACTTCGCAGTGACAACCACTAAATGGATTCGCTACTGAGTATGCAAATTAGAGTGAGAGTCGATATGACCAATAGCCGAAACATAAGGACCAACCAAGGTTTTAGCTTGATCGAGATGATGATCGCGATGACCATTGGACTTTTGATCATTGCCGCGCTGACCGCAGTCATCATCAGCAGTGCTAGAAGTTCTAGGGCAAATGATAGAACCTCTGAAATCCAAAATAATGGCCGATACGCACTTGAAGTCCTGAAACGAGATCTGCAACATGGTGGTTTCGGTGATTTGACGGCCATGGTCGGTGTACCTAAGAATCCTGTCAATATAGCCAATGATTGTGCAGCTGGATTCGCGACCAACTTTCCACAAAAGATATGGGGAAGTGATGATGTAAATGGTTTGGGAGCACCCTGCATACCAGCAGCCAACTATGCCCGCGGTGATATTTTTGTAGTTCGTTATGCTAGTACCACAGGTGTGCCAGCAGTGGCGGGAGCATTGCCCAATGCAGCAGCATTTGTGCCACCAGGCACACCGAACAAGACTTTATATCTGAGATCTGCATATGGAGTGGGTGATATCACACAAACAACTGTATCAACAGTCAACGTAGCCCCTGCGTTCGACCATATCGTACAAGTGCATGTGTATTACATCTGCCCCTGGTCGGTCAGTGCTGCAGAAAATCCACAAATTCCATCGTTACGTAGAGTCGTATTGGACAACACGACAGGCGCTATGGTGGATGAGTCGGTCGCGACAGGAATAGAGGACATGCAAGTACAGTATGGCGTAGAGGAATCTAAAGTAGATGGCACGCTCGTATATACCCCAGACGGAATGCCATCGGGAAATGCTCGATTCGAAAACGCAGACCAAGTCGACCCAACCGCTGGAGTGAATAGCGCGACTGCGCAGAGTAAATGGAATGCGGTCAGTTCGGCGAGGATTTGGCTCTTGGCACGCAACAATGGTTCGGAGCGTAACGATCCATATGTCAATGGAACTACCTACACGATGGGGAATAAAGTTTTTACACCGAATGACCCGTTCCGTCGTCAGCTGTACACAACGACAGTACAACTGCGAAATTAAGGACAAGCATGAATATGCGCAGACTGAGCGAACAAAAGGGAGCCACCTTGATAGTGGCGCTGATTATATTGGTGGTACTGATGATATTGGGCGTCGGTGCGGTGATGAGCTCCAATACCCAATCAAAGCTTTCGGGCAATTTGCAATTTGAAGCAGAAGCTAAGATACGAGCTGAAAATAGTGCAGCTGCTGCTGAGACATGGTTGAGTGCGGTAGATGGAGCCGGTAGGCCGACGAATGCAAATAATGCGGAATTCACAGCCGCGTGCAATGCAGTATTGAATAATAAATTTATACATCCCTTAGGATGTCTGGCTGCGAAAGTGGCGCCTAATAATGATCCTTTGACAATGACATGGGATGACACCAATTCGGCTCAGGTACTCGATGCAAATGGCATAGCAGTTGGTAGGTACTTGATAGAGTTAGCAGCACCCATGGGTCGTGATCCTGATACGGGAGGCAGTGTTCCCAATCCTCTCCCGACTATATGCAACCGTTTCAATGTGTTCAGAATTACCGCGCGTGGCACGAATGCACGCGGAGCGGTGAGGGTCATACAGAGCGTATTCCAAGTTAAGAACTGTCCATACTAAGCAACCAAGGAGCAATCATGATTAGCCATATTGCCATTAACAAGTCACACATATCCCTAAGCCTTTTGGCATTGTCTATGTTCTCTGTGGGTATAGCGCAAGCGGCGACTATATTTGTACCGGCCAATCAGCCTATAGGCTATGCGGCGCAGCCAGTGATGTCGGGGTATAACATTGGAGTAACGGGGGCAAGTATCTATCGTGGTGAATATGAGAAGGGCACTTGGTCCGGCAATCTTTCATGTTATCCAGTAGACAGCCTAGGTGCCGTTGACCTAGCTGCACCTTGTTGGTCTGGGACTATCGGGACTAAATCCTTAGTGGGCGCACAATCCAAGGTCGATAATCAGCCACTCGCGGGATTAGGGCAGCGCTATATTGGAACATTGGCGAGTAACGGCACCAAAGTGCCATTTCTCTGGACTAGCCTGAGTACCTCTTATGCAGCGGCTTTGGTCAGTGCCAACAATGTGAATTACATCCGTGGCGATCGTTCTCAAGAGCCGCCAGCTGGGACCCTGCGCGCACGTACCTCAGCGTTAGGTGACACCATACATTCACGTCCCAATTACTGGACGGATGGGGTAAATCCGACCGTATTTTACGGTGGTAACGATGGCATGCTGCACGCAATCGATGCAACACCTGGCACGGGTGGATCAGAGCGTTGGGCCTATGTACCTTCGATGCTGATACCCAAACTTAGTAAGTTGTGGACGGGTGGTTATACGCATGAGTATTACGTAGATGGTAATACCTATATCGCATCCATTTCTGGTGGCAAAACGATATTGGCCGGTGTATTGGGGGCAGGTGGTAAGGGAATATATGCCTTGGATATAAGCAGTCTAGTCGCTGGAAGTGACCAGAATGCAGCGAACAAGATCCTATGGGAGATCACGCCAACTAGTTTGACCAACACTTCCAAAACCACGCAGGCGTGTCCTGGCGGCGCCTATTGCAATTTGGGTGATACCTACAGCAACCCTATCATTGCAAAAGTGCAGTCCGGCCAGGATGCTGTAATCGTTGGCAATGGATATAACAACGCGGGCAATGGTCATGCGACATTATTTATACTCAATGCGATAGACGGAACGGTGATCAAGGAAATCGATACCGGTTCTGGAAGTCTGGCAAGCCCTAATGGACTTTCAAGCCCTGTAGCGATCGATGCGAGCGGCGACAATCTGATCGACACGGTTTACGCAGGCGACATAGATGGAAATCTGTGGAAATTTGACCTTAACACTTACACGGCGAAACTATTGTATAAGACCGGTCAATCCATCACTAGTGCACCGACATTGCAACAGCATCCCAATGGCGGTTACATGGTCAACTTTGGTACGGGCCGTATGTTGACTGCAGCAGATGCAACCGACACTGGTACTTATAGCGTTTACGGCATTTGGGATGGTGCGCCAGCTTCTAATACCAAACTGGTCACGCAAACCATCACGGAGCGTAACTACATACCCACAGCCGGTGCAACCTCAACATTTAGAACGCGAAACGCAACCGCCAATCCTTTGAACTGGAATGCCGGTGGTGATCTAGGTTGGGTAGCAGCGCTCCCTGCCAGTAATGGAGTGGGAGGTGAACGTGTAGTCGGAGACAACGTGTCGATACAATCGCGCCGCTTCTACTTCAATGGAACTAACCCCAACATCAAGTTCACACCTGCTGGTATGACCACGCCATCAGGCTTAGGCGAAAATTGGTTGATGGAATTGAATTATCTGACTGGTGGTAGCCCGAATGACCCACCTAAAGACATCAATGCGCCATTTTTCGATATGGACGGCAATGGATTGTTTGATGATGCAGATCGCATCAAATATACCGCAGGAATAGACACGCTACCGGTTACCTCCCCTGCAACAACCTATGGTATGCCTATCCTGCCTAGCTGGGGGCTTCCAGTCGGTTACATGACCACCAACGGTGTGCAGTCACAACCTATGGTTGCTGCAGTAGGCAGCTACTCGGTTACTTTCTACAATCAGAATCCCGACATTGCCGGTGCGCCAACTACGACCACCACGCCGAGTAGTACGGGTATCGGCGGCGGCCACTTTGACGTTGACATGTGGTACAACGGAGTTTGGGGCTCAGGTAGCATCCCTAACACGCATGATCACGAATACGACAAAATCTACGATACGAACGGTCTGAACTTCTTAAATCCGAATAAGACCGATAAGCGTCTGAGTTTAGCTGTCGGCGCGACGACTCCCTATAAAGTATTGATGATGAATCAATCTTGGAACCGCGCGATATTGCTTACGCTGGGTAAGAATATTTGGAGCAGCAAAGACTACCTAACGGGGCCGTATCAGACGCTGGATCCAGTTACTGGCCTAGATTACAACCCTATGGTGGGCGGTTATAACTCAAGCTACGCCGCACTTTGGACGCCGGGGGCAACGGGTGTGGGCGCACTTAACATGTCTACCTTACCTACCTACACAGGTAACAGCAGCAGCGTGGTCACCTTTACCCAAGCAGGCGCAACGGCACCTACGCCGCTATTTAACAAGATTACCGTTAATACTGTAAAAACAACTGGTTCTATCGGATGCGGTGGTATATTGAATGGTAAGCCGCTCTTCACAACTGTGCCACCCTGCAACGTAAATTCGGTGACCACTGGGGTACGCCAGCCTGATGCAGTTGATGGTGTCGGTGGCTTCGAGTTCTCTATGCCTAGCACGGCGTTTCAACTGCTAGATTGGTGGAATGATGGCGTAGTGCAAACTGGTGTGATGCCCACCGCGCCACAATGTCCCGACAACAGCAATAAGGATGGTACTGAACCTGCAAATGGTACCAAGCAGGCACAACAGTATATAGGCGCGCTTGGAGAGCGCAATGATGGTGTGCTGACGGTACAAGTCGTTAAAGATACGACGCCAGATGCTTGCGTCGAGTTGAACGCACATGGTCGCCCAGATTTGGGATTCAGGGTTGTAGACGCGTACAGTGCAAGTTGTACGCCATCAGCAACTGCGGTTGTGACTAAATGTGGCGGTAAAAAGCAACCTACCTGTGATACCCCGATTACCGATTATGTATATGCAGAATACGTCGTCTATTGGCACCATCCTTATGGGACTTGCTATGGGGATACAACTAGCACATGGAAAACTGCAAATAATGACGGTGATCCATGGTGGCCAACTCAGGAGTCTGGCAATAATCCAGACCTTGTGGGAAAAACCACATTCGGCACCAATGCGGATGGTACGCCGGCACGTTGCGGTCCAGGAAATGGTAACAGCAATCCCGCATGGATCAATACAACACCACCTGATACTTGGGCAACACCTCCGGCCGCATGGACTACTCCACCGGGCTGGCCACCCAAAGGCTTCACCATGACTCCGCCATTGGATACGGCCGATACACTGCCACTTTGCCCTGTCTACAGTAAGACAGCGGATGATCCACGTACCGCAAGTTTTGTGGCCTCTTCACCAGGCACTACGGGGGGAGTTACGACAACCACTTGCGGCGGAACAGGTCAACCTACTTGCCCTGTGGTCACGACGACAGTAGCGAATGGATTGGGAGGAGCGACAAAACTCACGGGTTCAGTACGCTTGGCTTGCGGCGGACTGAATCAACCCGCATGTTGTGGCGGGGCGGGGCAGGCAGCTTGTAGTCCTTGTGGCGGCCCAGGCCAGAGTCCATGTACGAAATCTTGTACTGGTTGTGGCGGGGCAAATCAGCCGGCTTGCCTATCGACGTCGATTGGCGTTGTTTGTTGTGGCGCTGCTGGGGAAGTTAAATGTGCGGAGCCATGTATAGGGCAATGTAATGAGGAATTAGTCCCGACAAGAACTGGTCGTGTGTCGTGGCACGAGTTGATCAACCAGTAATATAGGGAATGGGGTGCGAATAGCACCCCATTCTAGCTAAGGAACGATATGAAAAAAAATAATGGATTTACGCTGATAGAGCTGGTCATCACAGTGGCCATAATTGGTATATTGGCGACTATTGCAATCCCGTCCTATACCAACTACATGATACGGGCTAGTAGAGAGGCGGCGCAGACTGAGCTGTTGCAAATGGCAGCAGCACAAGAAAGGATATATTTGAATTCCAACAGCTACAGCATTGCTGCAAATGTCGTCACCGACCCTTATACAGGTTTGGCGGCAGGTGGCATAGGACAGCAAGGTTTGTCTAAGGATGGTAAGTATGGATACACATGTCCGGCAGCAAATTGCACGGCAAACAGCTTCACCTTTATTGCAACGCCAGTAGTGGGCAAACAGCAAGCAAATGATGGGATACTTTCCATCGATTCTATTGGTCGTAGAACGTGGACTTTACCCAATGGCGCAAAACCTTGGTAGCGTACTAATTGCCTAGAAGTAAAATACAAACGCCCCGATTTTATTCGGGGCGTTTGTATTTAAACATGCGAATATTGTCAGCTTCCATGTAAAAGAAAACTCTTGAATGCAAGAGCAGCACTGGAAAGGCGCTTGGTCGTGCGATGTGATACGAACCAATGACGTAGCAAAGGAAAGTGCTCAACATTCAGCATGACTAATCTTTTGGTCTCCAGCTCCAATTCGATAGAGTGCAGCGACAATATCCCTAGCCCCATACCCGCTTGTACAGCCTGCTTGATCGCTTCATTGGTTTCCATCTCCATGCTGATGTGGGGTTGGATGTTGTGCTGCGCGAACACGCGCTCCATCGCACTTCTTGTACCCGACCCCTTTTCTCGTGATAAAAATTTTTGTTCTGCTAACTGAGCAAAACTGATTTGCGATTGTTGCGCTAAGGGATGAGACGGCGATGCAATTACGACTAGTGGGTTATCCATAAAACGTACAGCCTCGATATCTAGGTCATCAGGCGGTTGACCCATGATGGCGAGATCGGTGCTGTTGTCTGCTAACTGCTTGAGCACGGCATCACGATTGGCCACTTGCAAGATGATGTTGATGTTGGGATGGCGCTGACAGAAAGTTGCTAAGAGTTGCGGAGTGAAATAGTTGGCGGTGTTCACTACGGAAAGCGTCAACTTGCCCTGCCCTACTCCTTTCATTTCATCGAACACAGATTCCATCTCGGCAAGCTGTTGCGCGATGCTGCGTGCATAGTGAAACAGTTCTCTACCCGCTTCGGTCAGGAATATCTTCTTGCCCATCTGCTCAAATAAGGGCAGTCCAATATGTCCCTCCAATTGTTTGATTTGCATCGACACGGCAGGCTGGGATAGGTATAGTTCTTCGGCTGCTCGCGAGTAGTTCAAGTGGCTAGCCACTTTCTCGAACACTTGTAGCTGTCGCAGTGTGAAATGCAGCATGGTAGGTCGGATGTGATTTGTGTGAGTGCTTGTGATTATAGAGAACTATAAGCTTTGCTTATGGTTTTTATAAAAATAATTGACTATCGCTTATATGGCAAGCCCCTTATAGTTGCTTCCGTAGCAAGTCGCTGAAGTAGTGAAAAAGAAAATCAAACGTTAATTTTAGGGAGAACACGTAATGGATCAATCGAATCGTTATGCAGATCTGAGCTTGAAAGAAGAAGATCTGATCAAGGGTGACAAGCACATTTTGGTCGCCTACCACATGCAGCCTATGGCCGGTTACGGCTATCTGGAAGTTGCAGCGCACATTGCGGCTGAATCTTCTACTGGCACCAACGTTGAAGTGAGCACTACCGATGATTTCACCAAGGGCGTTGACGCTCTGGTTTACTTCATCGATGAAGCCAAGGGCATTATGAAGGTGGCTTACCCTAACGAATTGTTCGATCGCAACGTCACTGACGGCCGTGCGATGATCGTTTCCTTCTTGACCTTGGTGGTTGGTAATAACCAAGGTATGGGCGACGTTAAGCAGTTGCAAATGCAAGATTTCTACGTGCCTTGGTCGATGCTGCGTCTGTTTGACGGTCCAGCAAAGGACATCACAGATATGTGGGATATCTTGGGCCGCTCACGTGTTAACGGCGGTTACATCTCCGGTACCATCATCAAGCCTAAGTTGGGTCTGCGTCCTGAGCCATTCGCTAAAGCTGCTTACCAGTTCTGGTTGGGCGGTGATTTCATCAAGAATGATGAGCCACAAGGTAACCAAACTTTCTGTCCTTTGAAGAAGGTATTGCCTTTGGTCTATGACTCAATGAAGCGCGCTATGGATGAAACTGGCGATGCTAAGTTGTTCTCCATGAACATCACTGCAGATGACCACTACGAAATGTTGGCTCGTGCTGATTTCGCACTGGAAACTTTCGGCCCTGATGCAAACAAGTTGGCGTTCTTGGTTGACGGTTTTGTTGGCGGTCCAGGCATGATCACGACAGCTCGTCGTCAATACCCACAACAGTACTTGCACTACCACCGTGCTGGTCACGGCATGATCACTTCGCCTTCAGCAGTTCGCGGTTACACAGCGTTCGTGTTGGCTAAGATGTCTCGTCTGCAAGGTGCTTCTGGTATCCACGTAGGTACGATGGGCTTCGGTAAGATGGAAGGCGGCGCAGATGATCGCGCGATTGCTTACATGATCGAACGTGATTCAGCTCAAGGTCCTTACTACCATCAAGAATGGCATGGCATGAAGCCAACCACTCCTATCATCTCTGGTGGTATGAATGCGTTGCGTCTGCCAGGCTTCTTCGAGAACTTAGGTCACGGTAACGTAATCAACACATCTGGTGGCGGCTCTTACGGTCACATCGATTCACCAGCAGCAGGCGCGATCTCTCTGCGTCAGTCGTACGAGTGCTGGAAGTCTGGTGCTGATCCTATCGAATTTGCGAAAGAGCACAAAGAATTCGCTCGCGCATTCGAGTCCTTCCCTAAAGATGCGGACAAGATCTTCCCAGGTTGGCGTGAAAAGTTGGGCGTACACAAGTAAGCTGAAGTTGTCTTATAGCTTGTGTGTATGAAAACGCGCCCCCACTAGCTGGGGGCGTTTTTTTCCAAAGTACAAAACCGTATAAGCCACGCGGATACGTGGTTAATGATTGGGGATTAGCATGATAGATAAAGACCAATACAAAGTTGAAAATGAGCCGTTCTACCAGGCGCAAGGCGATGAAGTAACGCTTTATGAAGCGGCCTATGCGGCGCGTTTGCCAGTGATGGTGAAGGGGCCGACCGGTTGCGGTAAGTCACGTTTCGTTGAATACATGGCCTGGAAGTTAAACAAGCCTTTGATCACCGTCGCATGTAACGAAGATATGACCGCCAGCGATCTGGTGGGTCGTTACTTACTCGATGCAAACGGCACACGTTGGTTGGATGGTCCTTTGACCACAGCCGCACGAATCGGCGCGATTTGCTACTTAGATGAAATCGTAGAAGCTCGTCAAGACACCACTGTAGTGATCCATCCGTTGACCGACCACCGTCGTACCTTACCTTTGGACAAGAAAGGTGAGTTGATCCAAGCGCACCCAGATTTCCAATTGGTGATTTCCTACAACCCCGGCTACCAGAGTCTGATGAAGGATCTGAAGCAATCGACTAAGCAGCGTTTCACCGCATTCGATTTTGATTATCCAACCGCATCAGTCGAGACCGACATCTTGGCCAAAGAGACTGGCATGTCAAAAGACATCGCAGCGAAGTTGGTAAAAATCGGTACGACTGCACGTAACCTAAAAGGTCACGGCTTGGATGAAGGTATCTCAACTCGTTTGCTGGTATACGCAGCAACGCTGATCAAAGGCGGCGTTGAGCCTAAGGCGGCCTGTCGTATGGCACTGGTTCGTCCTATCACCGACGACCGTGATATACGCGACACCTTGGACCATGCCATCGATGCGGTGTTTGCTTAAGTAATAAGTCGTGGTTGGATATGTCTACGGAGTAATCGTGGATGCATTTGGCTAGAACGGGGATGTTCATACATCTGTATTCCCGCTGATGCGGGAGTGGCGGCAGCAAGCTAGCCGCAGAACTTGCGAATAAGGTAGCGATGAAAACCATACCAGAAGAACTGGAAGTCTATTGGAAGCAGCTCGCATGCGGTTTTCCGCGAGTCGCTGAAGTATTTCCAGATTGCATGCAGGAAGCGCTGAAATCACTCACGAATGAAGGCATAGCCGCGTATATCGAATACGCGGGCTTTCTGGGCAGAATGGGGCGTGGAGCGGAACCGATATTGATCTTCCTGGAAGAGTGGCCGAACATCGCCAAGTCTATAGGTGAAGATACGCTGCCTGCCGTATCTGAATGCATACGCAGGATGTACAAGTCGCCCAACGGCAAGGCGATCACGCCATTCCTGCAGTCGTTGCCTAGTGCCGCACGTCGCTTGCATTCCAAGCCGCAGATGATGGATTACCTTGAGCTGGTAACGGACTTCATGGAACGTACCACTGGTTCTATACATGGCATACATCAGACCTTCCCCAGCCCCGGATTGCCGGTCTTTTTCAAACAGGTACCTGTGTTGGTCAACCAGCTGTCATTAGCAGGGCTAAAGAAGTGGGTGGACTACGGTATACGTTTTTATAACGATCATCCAGAGCGACAGACCGACTACTTCAGTTTGCAATCTGCAGATAGTCGCGCGGTATTACAGCGTGAGCGTCATGGCACATTGCTGATGGATAGTGACCGCAAGCTAGGGATGTATTTGCGGGGTTTATGGCAGGAAGAGGATCTGTTGATCCCCTACTCCAATATGTTCGACGAACTGCGCCAACCTATACCCTACTTTGACGCGCTGGGTATCAGGCTGCCGGATGTCTACAACGATATAAATGACGTGAACGGTATCGATCGTTATCGCGCGGTGCTCGCACACATCATGGGACACAAGCGCTGGAGCACCGCGATCTTCGCCGACAATCTCAGCCCCTTCCAACGCATGGCAGTTGAGTTCCTAGAGGACAGTCGCGTTGAATATCTGAGCATGCACGAGTATCCCGGCTTGCGTCGTCTGTACCTTGCGCTACATCCAGTACCTGCAGAAGATGCATGCGATCCAACACAGGAATCCGGTGTTCGTCATCGTCTGACAATGTTGTCGCGTGCCATCTTGGATCCACAGCATCCATACAAAAATCAGAACATCATAGATTTCGCGCAGCGATTCCATACTTTGATGCAACAAGGCGAACCGGGTACTCAGGAGATGGCGGATCTCGCCGTATCCTTTGTAGCCAAGACTCGTTTACAGAGCGATCAGTTGCCCAAGACGCATTTCAAGGATACGGAGGTCAGCTACCGCGACGACAACCGTCATCTGTGGCGCTTCTATGAGCAGAGCGATGACGAGGAGATGTTTGACGATAACAAGCGTACGGCCGCGGATGAAGAGATCAAAGGCCTGCCGCCGCGACATTATCCTGAGTGGGATTACAACAGTCAGAGTTATCGTCCGGATTGGGTGAGTCTGTACGAAAGTCTGCATCCGCAAGGCAACGCCAGTGATATCGATAGACTGTTGGAGAAGCATGCTGGGCTCGCCAAGCAACTGAAGAAGATGTTGGATCTGCTCAAGCCGCAAGATAAGGTGCGCATTCGCTATCAGGAAGAAGGCAGCGAGTTGGATCTGGATGTCGCATTGCGCTCCTTAATCGACTTCAAGGGCGGTTCATCTCCAGACCCGCGTATCAATATGAGCCACCGCAACGATGGCCGCAATATCGCGGTCACCGTATTGCTAGATTTGTCTGAGTCGCTGAATGAAAAAGCAGCTGGCAGTGATCAGACCATTTTGGAACTAAGTCAGGAAGCGGTGTCCTTGCTCGGCTGGGCTGTACAGCAGTTAGGTGATCCATTCGCCATCGCTGGCTTCCATTCCAACACTCGCCATGATGTGCGTTTCATGCATATCAAAGGCTTCAGTGAGCAATGGGGCGATGAGGTAAAAGGTCGTTTAGCCGCCATGGATGCGAGCTACTCAACCCGCATGGGTGCAGCGATGCGGCATGCTGCGCACTATCTTGAGAAACAACAGGCTGACAAAAAACTGATGTTGATATTGACGGATGGCGAACCTGCCGATATCGACAGCAAGGACGGACGTATCTTGATCGAGGATGCGCGCCAAGCGGTACAGGAGTTAGATACACAGGGCATTTACGCGTACTGTATCAATTTGGATCCCAAGGCCGATGAGTATGTACGTGACATCTTTGGCAAGCAGTACACAATTATTGATAAGGTCACGCAGCTGCCAGAGAAGCTGCCGCAACTGTTCATTTCGCTTACAAAATAGGCAAAAGTAGCGATAGGCAAGCAAGAGTAGGTTGAAAAGCGGTAGAATCGCGCGTTAATTTTTAGAAATCACATTAAAAACCGAGGAGAAAAAAGCATGAGCAAGAGTCTTATCCAATTTATCACCGAAGAGCAACGTCACATTCCTAATGCTAGTGGTCACTTCACTGGTCTGTTGAGCGATGTCGTTTCAGCCTGCAAACAAATCGCGCATGACGTAAACAAAGGCGCGCTGATTGGCGTGTTGGGTTCTGCTGGCAGCGAGAACGTGCAAGGCGAGACACAGAAGAAGCTGGACATCATCACTAACGAAGTGTTTATCAAAGCCAACGAGTGGAGCGGTCACTTGGCAGGTATGGCATCTGAAGAAATGGATGATGTGTATGAGATCCCTAAGCAATATCCTCGCGGTAAATATCTGATCACTTTCGACCCATTGGATGGCTCATCCAACATCGACGTGAACATCTCCGTTGGTACCATCTTCTCTATCTTGCGTTGCCCTGAAGGCGTAACCGATCCTAAGGCTGCTGACTTCTTGCAACCAGGTACAAAGCAAGTTTGCGCAGGTTATGCGTTGTACGGTCCTAACACCATGATGGTGATCACAACCGGTCACGGCGTGAATGGTTTCACATTGGATCGTGACGTAGGCGACTTCTTCCTGACGCACCCAAATATGCAAATCCCAGCGGATACTCAAGAGTTCGCCATCAACATGTCTAATCAGCGTTACTGGGAAAAACCAGTACAGAAATACATCGACGAATGTATGAAGGGTAAAGAAGGCGGTCGCGAGAAAAACTTCAACATGCGTTGGGTTGCTTCCATGGTTGCTGAAGTACACCGCATCCTGACTCGTGGCGGCATCTTCATGTATCCGTTCGATACAAAAGAAGTTGGCAAAGCTGGTAAGTTGCGTTTGTTGTACGAAGCTAATCCTATGTCTTTCATTGTTGAGCAAGCCGGTGGTGTTGCTTCAACTGGTCGTCAGCGCATCATGGAATTGAAACCAGAAGGCCTGCACCAGCGCGTGCCGGTGATCTTGGGTTCTAAGAACGAAGTTGACCGTGTAGTCGGTTACCACAAGGGTCAATAAGCATGAGTAACAAGCCGCTGGTATCCATCATCATGGGTAGTGCCAACGACTGGGATGTCATGCAACAGTCGGCGCGCGCCTTGCAGGATTTTGGCGTGGCCTACGATGCGCGAGTCATATCTGCACACCGTTCGCCCGATCTGTTGTTTGACTACATCAAAGAAGTCAGCGCGCAGGGTGTGCAGTGCTTTATCGCAGGTGCAGGTGGTGCGGCGCATCTTGCTGGCGTTATCGCTGGTAAGACCACACTGCCGGTGCTGGGTGTGCCTATCCCCTCTAAGTATCTAAAAGGCATGGACTCGTTGTTGTCCATCGTGCAGATGCCCAAGGGTATACCAGTGGCGACGTTTGCCATCGGTGAAGCAGGCGCGGCGAATGCAGGACTGTTCGCAGTATCTATGCTGGCGTTGAATGACAACGTGCTGGCGGAGAAGTTAAAGGCTTATAGACAGAAGCAAGCGGAGCAGATTGCGGCAACGACATTGCCTGAACTGCAATAAGCGTTTCTGGAAGTGACAGTGGCAAAGCAAAAGCGAGGTCACACCTCGCTTTTGACTATCTAGTTAAGGAATATCATGAGTGCTCTACATCAATCCAATCTGACCAGCCTGCCCTTCTTGCATAGAGGCAAGGTTCGTGACCTCTATGAAGTGGACGCCCAGCATCTGTTGATCGTGCAGACAGATCGTCTGTCAGCATTCGACGTGATACTGGATGATCCTATCCCTGGTAAGGGGGAAGTGCTGACCGCAGTGTCAAATTTTTGGTTCGCAAAGTTGGGTCATGTGATTCCCAATCATCTCTCTGGGATTGCTCCCGAATCAGTGGTGAAGGGGGCGGAAGAAATCGCACAAGTAAGGGGTCGTGCTTTCGTCACCAAGAAGCTCAAGCCTTTGCCGATAGAAGCTATCGTGCGCGGCTATCTGGTAGGCTCGGGATGGAAGGACTATCAAAAGACCGGCACCATCTGTGGTTTAGCGTTGCCTGCAGGTTTGCGCGAAGCTGAAAAGTTGCCTCAACCTTTGTTTACTCCTTCGACCAAGGCAGCTATAGGCGATCATGATGAGAACATCTCCTATGCACAAGCAGTAGAGTTGCTAGGTGAGAAGATGGCTGAAAAAGTACGTGATGCCACCTTAGCCTTATATACGGAAGCAGCTAACTATGCTGCAACCAAGGGCATCATCATTGCCGATACTAAGTTCGAATTTGGTGTGGATGAGGCCGGTACTTTGTATCTGATCGATGAAGCATTGACGCCTGACTCTTCACGCTTCTGGCCCGCTGACCAATACAAGGTCGGTAGCAATCCGCCAAGTTTTGACAAGCAGTTCGTTAGGGACTGGTTGGAGTCTACTGGGTGGAACAAGCAAGCGCCGGCACCGCGCATTCCAGCTGAAGTGCTCGAAAAAACTGCAGCTAAATACCGTGAAGCACAAACCCGCTTGCTAGGCGCATGAGTGCACCCAAGTTACTCATAGAGGGATTTGCGCGCTTTCGCGGTAACCACTTCTCAGCTGAGGATGTGATGTACCGCAATCTGGTCGAACAGGGTCAGACGCCCAAGGTTTTGATCGTGGGATGTTGTGACTCCCGTGTGGATCCAGCCTTAATCTTCGATTGTGCCCCGGGGGACTTATTCGTTATCCGTAACGTAGCGAATCTTGTTCCGCCAGTCGAAGGTCGTGCGGGTCACCACGGAACGACTGCAGCACTCGAGTACGGCGTACGTAATTTGTGTGTAGAGCACATCGTGGTTTTAGGGCACGCCCAATGTGGCGGAATTGCCACGCTGATGAAAACAGCAGGGAACACAGATTCCGAATCGTTCATAGATGACTGGATGAAATTGGCCGAAGCTGCAAGAGTGAGTGTTGCAAGGGATCTTGCATCTGCAAGTGACGCGCAAAGGCAGCATGAGTGTGAGAAGCGCGCGATACTGGTCTCTTTACAAAATCTAAGGACCTTCCCTTGGATTACAGAGCGCGTGGCCGCTGGATCGTTGACCTTGCACGGATGGTATTTCGATATCGAACAGGGGCAGTTGCTGGGTTACGAGGAAGAAAACTCGCGGTTCGTACAACTCTAGGAATTACTTGCCCGTAAGCAGTTTGTAGCGCGCCTTATCATCGTCATAGCGTTCCTCCAAAGCGGACTTCTCCGAATTCAACTTGGCGTATTCCTTGGTCAGATTCTCTGCATTAATCTGTGCATCATTGAGGTCTTCACGCAGATATGCAGGAATTGGTTTCCCAGCCTTTTCGAAAGTGTCAGCACGATTCTTCAGCACCTCGTAAGCATCATTAGCATTGCCAAGTTGCTTATGCGCAACTGCGGCGCGTGCATCTATTTGCTGCAAGTTCCGTGCGCGAGCTAAATCGATTTCTTTGACATTGCTATAGGTGTTGAGCAGAGACTTGTCGCGTAGTGTTCTGTCGCGCTCTTTCTCTGCTTCTTCTTGCTGCTTGGCCTCTGTAACCCGACTAGCAGCACGTTCTTCTGCGTTAAGTATATTGGTCTTCTTGATGATGCGGCCAGTCTTGTCGATCTCAAAGCGATCACGATCGGCAAATTCGGGAGGGATGGTGTGGCCATAATGGGTCTCACCCTTGCTGTCGACCCATTTGTAGATCTTTTCAGGGCCAGCATAACTAGTCAAACTGAGCATCGACAGGGCGATGAGAGTAGTGATATGCCGAGCTTTAAACATGTTTGACCCCATATCGATTTCTATAGTCTTGAGTCGCTTTAAGATTCTGCACCAACTCCGCTTCGCCTTGCAAATATCCTAATAAGTCATCCAAATTTGCGATGGCTATGACGGGCATTCCGTAATGCTTTTGTACCTCCTGCACTGCAGAAAGTTCACCGGTACCGCGTTCCATCCTGTCCAAAGCGATAACTACGCCGCAAGGTTCCGCACCCGCAGCTCGTATCAGCTCTATAGACTCACGTACCGATGTTCCTGCAGAGATCACATCGTCAATGATCAATACACGTCCCTGTAACTTGGCACCTACTACGGTACCGCCTTCTCCATGGTCTTTGGCCTCTTTGCGGTTATAAGAGTATGGCAAGTTGCGACCTTGTTCGGCCAATGCAATGGCTGTCCCTGCGGCCAGCGGTATGCCCTTGTATGCCGGGCCAAACAACATATCAAATGGGAGCTCGGATGCGAGGATAGCTTGAGCATAGAATTGGGTCAATTTGTGCAACGAAGCACCATCGTTAAATAGACCCGCATTGAAAAAATACGGTGATAGACGGCCTGCTTTAGTTTGAAACTCACCAAAGCAGAGTACCTTTTGCTGTACGGCGAAGCGGATAAAATCGAGTCTGAAATTAAACATGGTGAGCTGAATAGATGTCGTTGACTGCGGCCATTATAATGGTATGCCCGAATTCACCATAACTATCATGCGCATTATTTCTGTCAATCTGAACGGCATCCGCTCTGCCACAAACAAGGGATTTTTTGAATGGCTGGCCAAGCAGGACGCTGATGTAATCTGTCTACAAGAGCTAAAAGCCCAAGAACAGGACATGACGGAGTTGATGCTGGCACCTCATGGATATCACGGCTATTTCCATTACGCAGAAAAGAAAGGCTATAGCGGGGTTGGGATATATAGCCGCGTTAAGCCTAAAGAAGTAGTGGTCGGTCTGGGCATACCGAAGTTCGATGCAGAAGGTAGGTATATAAGAGCGGATTTTGACGGTTACAGTGTCGTATCCCTATATTTGCCATCGGGTTCCAGTGGAGAGGAGAGGCAGGCAGTAAAATTTGAATTCATGGCAGCTTTTATGCCGCATATGCAAGAGCTGATTGCTGCCGGACGAGAGGTGGTGATCTGCGGCGACTGGAATATTGCGCATCGCGAGATAGACCTCAAGAATTGGCGCGGTAACAAAAAGAACTCGGGATTCCTGCCGGAAGAGCGAGCTTGGCTAACGCAGCTGTTCGACGAAGTGGGTTGGGTAGATACCTTTAGAAAGCTGTACCCAGAGTCTGAGGCATATACATGGTGGTCCAACCGTGGGCAGGCTTGGGCTAAAGACGTAGGTTGGCGTATCGATTACCAGATTGCCACTCCCTGTCTGGCAGCCCGTGCCTTATCGGCGAGTATCTATAAGCAAGAACGGTTCTCGGATCACGCGCCATTAATCACTGATTACCGAGATTGATCAGCTTTGCTGCCAGGGCAGGCCTGCAGCGCGCCAGCCATTTACTGCATTGCGATGTTTAGCCTCGTTAGAGTCACCCTCAAAACCTTCTGTGATGTTGTAGCAAGTTGTATAACCAGCTTGCGTAGCAGCAATGGCCGCGGCATTAGAGCGAGCACCACTGCGGCAGATGAAGAACAGTAAAGCTTCTTTGTCTACCTGCTGTTCCAGATGGGCCAAAAAATGCGGATTGGCTTTCATGCCTGGATAAGTCATCCATTCAATCTCAACAGCTTCAGGTATGCGACCTACCCAATCTTGTTCAGCTCGGGTACGTACGTCTATCAACTTTGCGCCTGGCGCCGAATGAAGTATCTCGTAAGCGTCGCTTGGTGATAAGGATCCTTGATAGGGTAAACCTAGTTCTTGGGCACGTTGTTGTGCGGATTCTAAGATTGCAGTGATTTTTCCCATGATGGCCTCTTAAATGCATGCTTCAATCGGTAAGGCGCAAGTGATATGCTGCGCAGCTGCTTTGTATACTAGCGCAATAAAGATGGAAAAACATAGTCACTCTCATCACAGTCATAAGCATAAAGAAGCTTTTGAGCCAGCCCACCCTGAGCGATTTGCCGCTGCAAAGAAGAGCACCTGGGTCAGTATCGTCATCAATCTCGTACTTACATTTTTGCAAGTCGTGGGCGGCTTCTTTGCACATTCGCAGGCGCTTATGGCGGATGGTTTGCACTCTTTATCGGATCTAATGTCGGACATCTTGGTGCTGTTTGCCAACCGTCACGGGAACCGTCATGCAGATGCCAATCACCCCTATGGGCACGCTCGGGTAGAGACCGCAGCAACGCTGGTGCTGGGCGTGTTCTTGGCTGCACTTGGCGTAGGTCTGTTGGTGGCTGCAGCGATGCGTTTACAACAGCCACATGCCTTGCAGTCAGTCGACCCGTTGGCCTTGGCGATCGCAATCGTTGCATTGATTGCCAAGGAAGGCATGTTCCGCTACATGCTCGCCGTGGCCAAGCGGGTGCGTTCGCAAATGCTGGTCGCGAATGCATGGCACGCACGCTCCGATGCGGCATCTTCGCTGGTGGTCGTAGTAGGCATTATCGGCAATCTGATGGGCTATACCTTTCTGGACTTGGTTGCGGCGGCCGTCGTGGGTGTGATGATCGGTCACATGGGGGGCAAGCTCGCTTTCGAAGCACTGGCAGAGTTGATAGATACGGGGTTGGAAGCAGAAGAAGTCGAAGCGATACGCCATACCTTGCTGACTACGCCAGGAGTATTAAGTCTGCATGATCTGCGTACCCGCAAGATGGCGGATAACGCTTTGGTCGATGCACATATCATCGTCGACCCCAAGGTCAGTGTATCTGAAGGGCACTACATCGCCGAAGCGGCGCGCTACGCAGTACTGAAGGCTCACCATGTGCTAGATGTGATGGTACATATCGACCCTGAGGATGATATGCAGGCCAAGCCTAACGCACATCTGCCCAATCGATTGGGGCTGCTACAGCACTTGGCTACGGAGTTGGATGATGCTGCATTGTTAAAGCAGCGCTTTGTCTTCCACTATCTGGACGGCAAGGTTGATGCGGAGATCTATCTGCTGGGAGATGAGGTGCAGGCTGTTGCATTGCAACAACGCTGTGATGAGCTGGTCAAGTCGGACGCCATATTCCGATCGATATTGGTACTTAGATTGGGCGCACCTTAGTGGTGCGCGACCTAGATAGCGCGCCCAAGTACGGTGCGCAATTTTTGCTTCGCCACATGTCTAGCTTATGGCAGAATGCGCGATTGCTAGATGGCGTAGTGCTGGCATGGTTACTGCTTAGTAGAGGCAAGGTTATTTCTACAACAGAAATTTGATTGATTGTTTTTTTATTGGGAGAGTGTGATGGCGATGTCAGCTAGTGATGTATTGCAAATGATCAAGGATCGCGACGTTAAGTTCGTGGATTTTCGTTTTACCGATACGCGCGGTAAAGAGCACCACGTTGGTGTTCCTGCAAAGTATGTAGGTATGGACAAGTTCGAAGATGGTCATGCTTTCGACGGTTCTTCGATTGCAGGTTGGAAGGGTATCCAAGCTTCCGACATGTTGTTGATGCCACAAGCTGATACAGCCTACATCGATCCTTTCATGGACGAAGTGACACTGGTTATCACCTGTGACGTGGTCGATCCTACCGATGGCAAGGGTTATGACCGTGATCCACGCTCTATCGCCAAGCGCGCAGAAGCTTATTTGAAGTCCACTGGTATTGGTGACACCGCATTCTTCGGCCCAGAACCAGAGTTCTTCATCTTTGATTCCGTGCAATGGAACATCGATATGTCAGGTTGCTTCAGCAAGATCAACTCTGAAGAAGCAGCATGGTCCACAGGCGACAAGATCGAAGGCGGTAATACCGGACATCGCCCTACAGTCAAGGGTGGTTACTTCCCAGTTCCTCCAGTCGACAGCTTGAACGACATCCGTGCCGCTATGTGCTTGGCATTGGAAGATATTGGCATCGAAGTTGAAGTGCATCACCACGAAGTGGCGAATGCAGGTCAGTGCGAAATTGGTACCAAGTTCAATACATTGGTACGCCGCGCAGACCAAACACAGGCTTTGAAATATGTTGTGTTCAACGTTGCTCACCAGTACGGCAAGACAGCGACCTTCATGCCTAAGCCTATCGTGGGCGACAACGGTTCTGGTATGCACGTGCACCAGTCCATCTGGAAAGATGGTAAGAACTCCTTCGCAGGCAATGGTTATGCAGGTCTGTCTGAGACAGCGCTGTACTACATCGGCGGTATCATCAAGCATGCCAAGGCTTTGAACGCGATCACCAATCCAGGTACCAACTCCTACAAGCGTCTGGTGCCTCATTATGAAGCACCTACCAAGTTGGCTTACTCTGCTAAGAACCGTTCCGCTTCGATCCGTATCCCTCACGTCGCTAGCGACAAGGCACGCCGTATCGAGACACGCTTCCCTGATCCATCTTCCAACCCATATTTGTGCTTCTCCGCATTGATGATGGCGGGTTTGGACGGTATCCAGAACAAGATCCACCCTGGCGATCCAGCTGACAAGAACTTGTACGACTTGCCACCAGAAGAAGATGCAAAGATCCCAACAGTCTGCACCTCTTTGGACGAAGCATTGAACGCTCTGGACAAAGACCGCGAGTTCCTGACTCGTGGCGGCGTGTTCTCCAATGACTTCATCGATGCTTACATCACATTGAAGATGGAAGAAGTGACACGTATGCGCATGACAACTCACCCAGTCGAGTTCGACATGTACTACAGCCTGTAATTAGGGTTAGACAGGAAAATAAAACGGGGCGTAAGCCCCGTTTTTTATTGTCTCTACATAAACTACGGAACTGCAAAGCAATTGTCGCAGTCACACGCTTCGCCTATACTCAATTGTCGTTTCACCAATTAGGGACTGCCATGAAATTGAAATATCTACTCGCGCTGATGTGTCTGATGCCCTTAGCAGCGCATGCCGACCTTTATAAATCAGTTGATGCAGATGGTCACGTGACATATTCAAGTACTCCCCTAAAGGGTAGCAAGAAGCTCAATTTGGAGCCTTTGCCAACCATGGTGCCATTGGCAAAAGTACCTTCACATGCAAATTTTCCTAGAGTAGATGAAGAAACGCAGAAGGGTAGAGACGAAACCCGTCGCACGATACTTCAGGACGAATTGAAGACCGAACAGAAGTTGCTTGAAGAAGCTAAGCGTAACCTGCAAGAGGCCACAGATCAAAACCGAGGTAACTTCGTGGTGAACGGCAAGCCTATGCATAATGAGGCTCGTGCTCAGGAATACAACGCAGCGGTTAGCAAGCAGACTGACGAAGTGAATACGCACCAAAAGAACATCGATGCATTGAATGCAGAGTTATCAAAACTAAAATAGCAATAAATCCCTATTTCTGGCATGGTTCATGCTCAATAGATACACATGAACCTTATGCCAGATTTCCCCATATTGACCTTAGAGAATCTCGCTACCGCAGTAGTGCTGCTGGATAGCGAATTACGCATCTCCTATCTCAATTCAGCAGCAGAGGACATGTTCGAGACTGGCAGTAAGAACTTGCACGGATTGACGGTGCAACAAGTCTTCACCCACACCGAGCAACTGGCGAATGCGATGCATCAGGCGGTGACTTCTCATGCCAGCTATATCGAACACGACATGATTCTGGGCACTCATGCGCATGGCAAGCTGCACCTTCGTTGTGCAGCTACGCCACTGCAATTGAGTGAGCCTGGATTGATGTTGGAATTTCATCTCATTGACCGTACGCTCAAGTTAGCACGCGAAGAACAGATGCTGGACCAAACGCAGGCGAATCGATTACTACTGCGCAATCTTGCGCATGAGATCAAAAATCCTTTGGGTGGCATACGTGGTGCGGCGCAGTTGCTGGAGCAAGAACTAGAGAAGCCAGGACTGCGCGAATATACCCAAGTCATCATCCAAGAAGCTGATCGCTTGCGCGGTTTGATGGAGAAGCTACTCACTCCTCAGACGGCGACCAATCACAACTCTCTCAACATTCACGAAGTGTTGGAACGCGTACGTAGTTTAGTTCTCGCTGAGATACCCGTTGGGCTGACCATACAACGTGACTACGACACTAGCTTGCCAGCATTGCTGGGCGACAAGGAGCAGCTGATACAAGTGATGCTCAATATCGTGCGAAATGCGAGTCAGGCGATGCAGGGCAAAGGCCGCATCATCTTGCGCACGCGCATCGCGCGCCAAATCACCATCACGCGTCGCTTGCACCGCTTAGCCATTATCGTGCAGATCATCGATGACGGTCCCGGCATCCCCAAAGAATTGCGTGACAAAATATTCTATCCACTGGTATCAGGCAGTGCCGACGGTCACGGCTTAGGCCTGACACTGGCACAAGACTTTGTCAGCCAGCATAAAGGCTCTATTGAATTCGAAAGCGAACCTGGCCGTACCTGCTTCTGTGTGATGCTCCCCCTAACCCCTTAATGAAGTAGAAGATGACTATGAAATCAGTTTGGATAATCGACGACGACAAGTCGATACGTTGGGTGTTAGAGAAGTCCTTGGCCCGTGCCGACATTGCCTACAGAAGCTTTGCTTCGGCAGACGATGCCTTGCGCACCTTGGTTGATGAGTTACCCCAAGTAGTGGTGAGCGATATTCGTATGCCGGGTAGTTCTGGGCTGGATTTCTTGGAGTCTTTGCACAAACGCTATCCGCAGATTCCAGTGATCATCATGACTGCCTATTCCGATCTGGAGAGTGCCGTGTCGGCATTTCAGGGCGGTGCTTTTGAATATCTACCGAAGCCTTTCGATATCAACCATGCTGTCGAATTAATAGGGCGTGCACTAGAACAGAGCAAACGTAAATCTGGCGAGCAGGAACCTGAGGAAGTCGCTGCGGATATCTTGGGCCATGCACCTGCTATGCAGGAAGTGTTTCGGGCCATCGGGCGTTTATCGCAATCGCATGCCACAGTACTAATCAATGGTGAATCAGGTACGGGTAAGGAATTGGTGGCGCGTGCGCTGCATCGACACAGCTTGCGCGCCGACAAGACTTTCGTCGCAATCAATACAGCAGCCATTCCCAAAGACTTATTGGAGTCCGAACTGTTCGGTCATGAGCGTGGCGCTTTTACCGGTGCGGCGACCACGCGGCGCGGGCGCTTTGAACAAGCCGAGGGTGGCACGCTGTTTCTAGATGAGATCGGTGATATGCCATCTGAACTACAGACGCGTTTGCTACGCGTACTGTCGGACGGAAATTACTATCGCGTCGGCGGTCATCAACCCATCAAGGCCAATGTGCGCATCATTACTGCTACCCATCAAGACCTTGAAGAGCGTGTTAAGCAAGGCCTGTTCCGCGAGGATCTGTTCCACAGGCTGAACGTCATCCGTCTGCGTCTGCCACCCTTACGCGAGCGTCGCGAAGACATCCCACTTTTGGCAACGTATTTCCTGCAGAAGAGCGCACGCGAGTTGGCGGTGGAGCAAAAGCAGTTAAGTGCGGAAACCGTACAGCATCTCACTGCGCAGAGTTTCCCTGGTAACGTACGTCAGCTAGAAAACTTGTGTCATTGGTTGACGGTAATGACTCCATCTAAGGTGGTAGAGATTGCCGATCTGCCGCCAGAGTGGCGTGAGGAGTCTGCGGCAGCAGGAACGGTCAGTGGCGATTGGAGTACAGCCTTGGCGCAACATGCGGCGATGGCCTTGCAACGCGGTGATGAGCGCATCATGGACAAACTGACGCAACAGTTCGAGAGCACGCTGATCTTGCAAGCTTTGCAACATACCCACGGCAGACGCATAGAAGCAGCGACGTTATTGGGTCTGGGGCGCAACACCCTGACCCGCAAGATACAAGAACTAGGCTTAGACGACCAAGAGTAAAAGCTAGCGCTAGCGCGCCAGTTGTTTGAGCAACTTGTCGTGTATGCCGCCGAAGCCGCCGTTGCTCATCACCAGTATCTGGTCGCCGGCTTGTGCGGCGGCTGTGATAGAGGCGATCAACTCGTTGAGATCGTCTTTGACGACAGCTTTATTGCCTAAAGGTGCGAGCGCACCGTGCGCATCCCAGCCCAGATTGCCGGCGTAGCAAAACACCAGATCGGCATCTTTCAGACTGCCGGGTAGCGCATCCTTCATCACACCCAGCTTCATGGTGTTTGAGCGTGGTTCGAGTACCGCTAGGATGCGCGCCTTGCCAACCTTCTTACGCAGGCCCGCGACGGTGGTATCGATGGCGGTGGGATGATGAGCGAAGTCGTCATACACCGTAATGCCACTAACTGTACCCTTCACTTCCATACGGCGTTTAACGTTCTTGAATTCAGCAAGAGCCGCTAGACCTTGAGCGATAGGTACGCCGACATGGCGCGCGGCGGACAAGGCTGCTAGAGCATTCATGCGATTGTGCTCACCCATCAAGTCCCAGTGCAGCGTACCTTGAGCGACACCATTGAGGGTGACCAGATTCGCATTATCGATGTTCCATCCAGCATCGTTACCGAACTGTTCCACAGGCGTCCAGCAACCGCGCTTGAGCACGCGCTGTAGCGATTCCTCGCGTCCATTGCACACCACCAGCCCATTGCCCGGCACGGTGCGTACCAGATGATGGAACTGCGTCTCGATAGCGTTCAGGTCGGCGAAGATATCGGCGTGATCGAATTCCAGATTATTGAGGATGGCGGTGCGCGGGTGGTAATGCACGAACTTGGAACGTTTGTCGAAGAAGGCCGTGTCGTATTCATCCGCCTCGATGACGAAGAACGGCGACTCGGTGATACGCGCCGAGATGCCGAAGTTCTCTGGCACACCACCGATCAAGAAGCCGGGCGTCAGCCCCGCGTATTCCAATATCCAAGCGAGCATAGACGTGGTGGTGGTCTTGCCGTGAGTACCCGCTACGCCTAACACCCACTTATCACGCAGCAAAGTATCGGACAGCCATTGCGGGCCAGAGGCATACGGCAGGTTGCGATTCAGTATCTCTTCCATCAGCGCATTGCCGCGCGTCACCACATTGCCGATGACGTATACGTCAGGATTCAGCGCGAGTTGCTCCACACCGAAACCTTCAATCAGCTCGATGCCCTGCGCTTCCAGCTGCGTGCTCATCGGTGGATAGACGTTAGCATCGCAGCCCGTGACGCGATAGCCGGATTGCTTGGCGATGGCCGCGATGCCGCCCATAAAGGTGCCGCAGATACCGAGGATGTGGATGTGCTTGGGTTGAGTAGTCATTCTGAAGATCCGCAAAATTCAACAACAAATTGTCCACGAAAAACACGAAAAAACACGAACGAAGCAAAGTCAAAAAATGAAAAGTCTATCAACAGTTTTAATTTTCGTTTGGTTTTGTTCGTGCTTTTCGTGGACTATGGTCTTAACAGCTTTAAGTTCTAAAAATAAAATACACCGCGCCCATCATGCACAGCGCGGCGTATAGATAATCCATCTTCAGTGGTTGCTGCATATAAATCACCGCGAACGGCACGAACACGGCCAGCGTGATGACTTCTTGCATGATCTTGAGCTGGCCTAGATCCATCACGCTATAGCCGATACGATTGGCCGGCACTTGCAACAGATACTCGAACAGCGCGATACCCCAGCTCACCAAGGCCGCCACATACCAGGGCGACGTCGCAAAGTTCTTCAGGTGCCCATACCAAGCGAAGGTCATAAACAGATTGGATACCGCCAGCATCAAAGCCGTGACCAATAGCGGGTTTGAGATCATGTTCATCGTCTATATGTGCATCAGCTTAAATTCCTTCCCCCGCGCAGGGGGAAGGCTAGGAAGGGGGTAAGGATGTTAAGCAGCAACAGCCTAGTGACACCCCCATCCTAACCCTCCCCCTCATGGAGGAGGGAACGTTTAGCGTACCTTCAGCAATTCCACATCGAACACCAGTGTCGCGTTAGGCGGTATCACACCACCCGCACCGCGTGCGCCGTAGCCCAATTTGGCAGGGATGATCAGGGTGCGTTGACCGCCGACTTTCATGCCGGCGAAACCTTGGTCCCAACCCTTGATGACTTGCCCGCCACCCAGTCCGAACTCGAACGGCTGACCGCGATCGCGGGAACTATCGAACTTCTTGCCCTTGTGTTCAGGCGCGGTTTCGTCGTACAGCCAGCCAGTGTAATGCACAGCGATATCGTGACCGGCGATGGCTTCCGCACCGGTGCCGAGTTTGGTGTCGTTCTTGATCAGTTCAGTCACTTGGGTGCTCTCCATAGCAGGTAGGTCTGGTTTGCTGCAGGCTGTGTTGATAGCAGCGCAACCCAGCAGCAAGGCGAACAAGAATTTTGAGGTCAGTTTCATAGTGGTTTTGTTGTTGGTGATTGGGTCTAGTGCTTATTGCACTTCCAGCAGTTCCACATCGAACACCAGCGTCGCATTGGCTGGTATCACGCCGCCCGCGCCGCGCTTGCCGTAGCCCATCTCAGGCGGGATGGTCAGGGTGCGTTGGCCGCCGACCTTCATGCCCTGCACGCCCATGTCCCAACCAGCGATCACGCGACCGTGACCCAGTGGAAATTCGAACGGCTCATTGCGATCACGCGAGCTATCGAACTTGATGCCTTTGTTTCCGTCTGCATTCTTGTCGAACAACCAACCGGTGTAATGCACGGTCACCAACTGTCCGGCCTGCGCTTCGTCACCGCTACCAACCTTCACATCGTCTATCTTGGTATGCACCACCTTGAGCAGCTTCACCTCGAACAGCAGGTCAGCATTGGGCGGGATGTCGTTGCCCGCGCCCATTTCACCATAACCCATTTCGGATGGGATGATCAGCGTGCGTGAACCGCCTTCGCGCATACCCGCCACGCCTTCGTCCCAACCCTGGATAACATGGCCAGCCCCCAGCGGAAAACTGAACGGGTCGTTGCGATCCAGCGAGCTGTCGAATTTCGCGCCCTTGCTGTCCGGTGCGCCTGCGTCATACAGCCAGCCGGTGTAATGCACGATGACGTTCTGTCCTGCTTGCGCTTCCGCGCCTTCGCCTAGTTTGGTGTCGGTTTTGATTAGTGTGGTCATGCTGATTTCCTTTGTAAATTAAGACTAGCCTTTAAACTTTGGCCATTGGTTATAGCCTAATGATGGATCATTCGATCTGTACTGCAAAATGAATTGTGATTCACAGCGATTAATCTCCTCAGTACTTTCTGATTCCATCAGTATTTGCTTTCTGATGGAGAAATCTCGCCGTTCTTCAACTGAAAAATCCTGTTCTACAAGTGCGCTGTTTACGCTTCCGAAATAGGTCAGCGTGCCTGTTAAATCTTTGCCGACGTAAATCTTGCCGTTCGGATAAGTGATTTTGTAGATTACCTTCACGCTTACTGTTAGTAACTCAACACTGGTGCCAACCAACGCTCTGCAGTCTCCATCGTCCAGCCCTTGCGTTTGGCGTAGCTGGCGACTTGTTCTTTGTCCACTTTGCCGCTGGCGAAATATTGCGCCTTGGGGTGTGACAGATAGAAGCCGCTGACCGCTGCGGTGGGCAGCATGGCAAAGCTGTCGGTGATGGTGATGCCAGCATTGATAGGCGCTTGCAGCAACTCGAACAACGGGCCTTTCTCGCTGTGCTCGGGGCAGGCGGGATAGCCAGGCGCGGGACGGATGCCGCGATACTTTTCGTTGATGAGTGAGTCGTTATCGAGTGCCTCCTCTGACGCATAACCCCAGAACTCGCGGCGCACGCGTAGGTGCAGATGTTCCGAAAAAGCTTCGGCCAGACGGTCGGCCAGCGACTTGAGCATGATGGCATTGTAGTCATCGTTGTTCTTCTCGAACTCGGCTACGCGCTCATCTATGCCTATGCCTGCGGTGACGGCGAAGCCACCGATGTAGTCCTTGACCTTGCTGTCCTTAGGCGCGACGAAATCGGCTAAGCAGTAGTTGGGAATATCCGCTGGCTTTTTAGTTTGTTGACGCAGATTGTGCCAAGTCATCGCCACTGTCTTGCGCGTCTCGTCAGTGTAGATTTCGATGTCGTCGCTGTTAACAGTGTTGGCCGGGAATAGGCCGAACACGGCATTGGCGGTGAGCCATTCTTCTTTGACGATCTGCTTGAGCATAGCTTGTGCATCGGCGAATAGTTTGGTGGCTTCCACGCCTACCACTTCGTCTTGCAGTATCTTGGGGTAGCGTCCGGCCAGTTCCCAAGCTTGGAAGAACGGCGTCCAGTCTATGTAGTCCACCAAGTTGGCGAGTGGATAGTTTTCCAGTTTATGTACGCCGAGCAGCGCGGGTTTGGGCGGTGTGTATTGCGTCCAATCGGTCTTCAGTCCATGTGCGCGCGCCTCGTCCAGCGTGACATACACGGCCTTGCTCTTGCGGCTTTCATGCTGTTCGCGTGCTGCCTGATAATCCGCCTTGATACCCGCGACGTAATCATCGCGCAGCGTGTCCGAGAGCAGGTTGCTACATACGCCCACGGCGCGCGAAGCATCGGTGACGTACACCACTTGGCCGCTAGGATAATTAGGCTCGATCTTCACCGCAGTATGCACACGCGAAGTGGTCGCGCCACCGATGAGCAATGGAATCTTGAAGCCTTGGCGTTCCATTTCTTTGGCGACATGCGCCATCTCTTCGAGGGATGGTGTAATCAAACCAGACAGACCGATGATGTCAGCTTTATGCTCGCGCGCAGTGTCGAGGATCTGCTGGCATGGCACCATCACGCCCATGTTCACCACTTCGAAGTTGTTGCACTGCAACACCACGGTGACGATGTTCTTGCCGATGTCGTGCACGTCGCCCTTGACGGTCGCCATCACGATCTTACCCTTGGTGCTGGTGTCGCCGGAGCGCAGTTTTTCCGCTTCGATGTAAGGGATGAGATGCGCCACGGCTTGCTTCATCACACGTGCGGATTTCACCACTTGCGGCAAGAACATCTTGCCCGCGCCAAACAAATCGCCGACCACGTTCATGCCAGTCATCAACGGGCCTTCGATGACTTCCACGGGGAACTTCGCTTGCAGACGAGCCGCTTCGGTATCCTCTACGATGAAGGTGGTGATGCCGCGCACTAGTGCATGCGTTAAGCGCTCCTGCACAGTGCCTTTGCGCCATTCCAGATCTTCGACCTGCTCTTTGCCGCCACCCTTCACGCTCTCGGCGATCTTGACCAAGCGTTCGCCTGCGTCAGGATGACGGTTCAACACCACGTCTTCTACTGCATCGCGCAGCTCACGCGGTATCTGTTCGTATACGCCCAACTGACCTGCGTTGACGATACCCATGTTCATGCCGGCCTTGATGGCGTGGTACAGGAACACCGTGTGGATAGCCTCGCGCACAGGCTCGTTGCCACGGAATGAGAACGATACGTTGGACACCCCGCCGCTGATCTTTGCGTAGGGCAGATTCTTGCGTATCCAGGTACAGGCTTCGATGAAGTCCACCGCGTAGTTGTTGTGCTCTTCGATACCGGTTGCGATGGCGAAGATGTTGGGGTCAAAGATGATGTCCTCAGGGGGGAAGCCGACCTGGTTCACCAGAATGTCGTAGCTGCGTTTGCAGATCTCGGTCTTGCGCGCAAAAGTGTCCGCCTGCCCTGCTTCATCGAAGGCCATCACCACAGCAGCAGCGCCATATTGGCGCACGAGCTTGGCGTACTTGATGAAGTTCGCTTCGCCTTCCTTGAGTGAGATGGAGTTGACGATGGCCTTACCCTGTACGCACTTCAACCCTGCTTCAATGATGTCCCACTTGGAAGAGTCGATCATCAGCGGCACGCGGCTGATGTCCGGTTCGGATGCGATCAGGTTGAGGAACTTCACCATCGCGGCTTGGCCGTCCAGCATCGCCTCATCCATGTTCACGTCGATGACTTGCGCGCCGTTTTCTACTTGCTGCTTGGCGACTTCCAAAGCTTCTTCGTATTGCCCTTCGAGCACGAGGCGTTTGAATTTAGCCGAGCCGGTGACGTTGCAACGCTCGCCCACGTTCACGAACAGCGATGCGTCACCGATGTTGAATGCTTCCAAACCAGATAGACGGCATTCGACGGGATTACTTGGAATCTTGCGCGGCGCGAATTCTTTGACTGCTTCGGCGATGGCTTTGATGAAAGCAGGCGAGGTGCCGCAGCAACCACCGATGATGTTAAGGAAACCGCTGGAAGCCCACTCCTTGATGTGTCCCGCCATATTCTCGGGTGTGTCGTCGTAGCCGGTCTCAGCCAAAGGATTGGGCAGACCGGCATTGGGGTGCGCGCTCACATAGCAGTTGGAGACACGCGACAACTCTTCCACATATTGGCGCAACTCTTCCGCGCCTAGCGCGCAGTTCAGACCGATGGAGATGGGGTTGGCGTGTGCTAGTGAGTTGTAGAAAGCTTCGGTGACTTGACCGGTCAGCGTGCGACCTGACGCATCGGTGATGGTGCCCGAGATCATGATGGGCAGCGAACTACCGCGCTCTTCGAAAACAGCCTTTACTGCGAAGATCGCGGCTTTGGCGTTGAGCGTATCGAAGATGGTCTCGATCAAGATGAGGTCAGCGCCGCCGTCCATCAGGCCGCGTGTCGCTTCAGAATAATCGGTTACCAGTGTGTCGAAACTGATGTTGCGCGCTGCGGGGTCGTTCACATCGGGTGAGATCGTGGCGGTCTTGTCGGTAGGCCCCAACACACCCGCGACGAAGCGCGGTTTGTCGGCGCTGGCGTACTTGTTGCATGCCTCACGTGCGACGCGCGCACCGGCTACGTTCATCTCGTAGTTGAGTGCTTCCATGCCATAGGCTTTGAGCGTGGTGGCATTAGCGCCGAAGGTGTTGGTCTCGATGATGTCCGCACCGGCTTCCAGATACTCACAATGGATGGTGCTGATGACTTCCGGCTTGGTCAAAACCAGCAGATCGTTGTTGCCCTTGAGGTCACGATGCCAGTCGGCGAAACGCTGACCGCGATAGTCCTGCTCGGTCAGTTTGTAACGCTGGATCATGGTGCCCATCGCGCCATCCAGAATGAGGATGCGACGTTGCAAATGGGATTCGATGTCGTGGAACTGTTTGCTCATGGGAATGACGGCTCAAAAAATGAGCGCGGATTTTACCACGAGCGCCGCTTAGCCTTGTCTGTCCATGCGTCGGTACTGTACGGCTTCGGCGATATGGACGGTGAGGATGGGCTCGCTGCCGGCAAGGTCGGCGATGCTGCGTGCCACTTTGAGGATGCGATGGTAGGCGCGGGCGGATAGGTCCAACTTGCTGATCGCCTGTCGTAGCAAGGCTTCGCCCTGTGCATCGGGGATGCAATACGTTTCGATTTCCGTTACGCCGAGTTGCGCATTGGGCTTGCCCTGCCGTGCCAATTGACGTTGCCGGGCGGTATCCACCCGCGTTTGCACGGTTGCACTAGACTCACCGTCGCTTTGTTTGAGCAAGTCCTGCTGGGGTACGGCGGGCACTTCGATGAGGATGTCGATGCGGTCCAACAGGGGGCCGGAGATCTTGCCGCGATAGCGTGAAACTTGGTCGGGCGTGCAGCGGCACTTGCCGTTGTAGTGACCGAGATAACCGCAGGGACAGGGGTTCATCGCCGCGACCAACTGAAACTGCGCCTTGAAATCAGCACGCCGTGCAGCACGAGAGATGGTGATGCGACCGCTCTCCAAAGGCTCGCGTAATACCTCTAGTACATGGCGGTCGAACTCGGGCAATTCGTCTAAGAACAACACGCCATGCATGGCTACCGAGATCTCGCCGGGACGTGGGTTGCTGCCGCCACCAACCAAGGCCACTGCCGAGGCAGTATGGTGAGGCGCACGATAGGGTCTGCGTTTCCAGTTCGCTACCTCGAACATCCCGCCCAGCGATTGCATAGCCGCACTTTCTAGTGCTTCCTGTTGCGTCATCTGCGGCAGGATGCTAGGGAAGCGTGCCGCCAACATACTCTTGCCTGTGCCCGGCGGGCCGGACATCAAGAGGCTGTGGCCACCCGCCGCAGCGATCTCTAGCGCGCGCTTGGCCGTGCCCTGCCCTTTGACTTCGCGCAGATCTGGATAGATGGGCGTGATGCTTAGTACTTGCGGGATATAGCGGCTAAGCAACTCGCGTCCGGTGAGATGTGCTGCCACATCCAACAGAGAACTAGCCGCGTACACCACAGCGTCCTCAACTAGCGCAGCCTCAGCCGCATTTACGGCGGGGAGTACAAAAGCGCGGCCGGAGTTGGCCGCACGGTAGGTCATCGCCAGTGCACCACGTATCGCGCGCAGTTCGCCGGTTAAAGCTAGCTCTCCTGCGTATTCATATTCACTGAGCTTATCGCTAGGTATCTGCCCCGTTGCCGCCAAGATGCCCAGCGCGATGGGCAGATCGAAACGTCCACTTTCCTTGGGCAGATCGGCGGGCGCGAGATTGACGGTGATATGGCGTGCGGGGAATTCGAAGTTGCAGTTTTGCAAAGCGGCGCGCACACGGTCTTTGCTTTCTTTTACTTCGGTCTCGGGCAGACCGACGATAGTAAAACTAGGTAAGCCGTTGGCCAGATGCACCTCGACGGTGACCAGCTCAGCCTCCATGCCGGATAGTGCGCGGCTATAGAGGACGGCGAGACTCATGGCAATGAATCCAGATTTAATAGGCAGCCGTTCGTGCTGAGCTTGTCGAAGCATGAACATCTACCCTTCGACAAGCTCAGGGCGAACGGTGCTAAGAGGGCTGACATGATTATTTTTGTTGCGCTTCCAGTTCGGCGATGCGCGATTCCAGAGCATTGAGTTGTTCGCGTGCTCGGGTCAATACTTGTGCCTGAACATCAAATTCTTCGCGCGTCACCAGATCGAGTTTGGAGAATCCTTGTGCGAGCAAGGCACGCATATTCTTTTCCAAGTCCTTCGCAGGACTGTTGTTCACTGCGTCCTGTAATTTTTCGGAAAGATCATTGAACATCTTGTTATTCAGCATGGCACGACTCCTTAATATGTGATGGACGCGAGTGTAGCAAATATCACTCTCATCTATTTGGTACGACATCCTTCACTACATCTGCTTTATTCCCGCACATGGAGTGTGCGCCACCCAGAAAATCCGCATCGAATTGGTGCGCGGCATTTTTTCAGAATTAGTGCATGTCGAACAACACTATGATTTTAATTGATTAAAAACTTTGGCACGGTTGCTGCTTAGTAGAAAGCACGGAAATACAAACCGTAACTAACTTTAACTTCTCAAAGGAACGAACATGAAAAGCAATCTGTTGAACTCTCTGATCTTGGCAGCATTGGTTATGCCTAGTATTGCAATGGCTGCAGATACATCGCCAATCTCGGCAAACGTGTCGATGACTACCGACTACATCTTCCGCGGTATTTCTCAGTCCAGCAAAGGCCCTGCCATGCAAGGTGGTTTTGATTATGCCCATGCAAGTGGTTTGTATGTTGGTACTTGGGGTTCTAGCGTGGGTTGGATTAAGGATTTCCAAGGCTACACTTCTGGCAGCATGGAATTCGACTTGTACGGCGGTTACCGTTCCGGCTTCGAAGGTACAGATTTTACTTATGATTTGGGCGCGGCTCAGTACATGTACCCAGGCAGCCGCCTAGCTGCTACCACCAATGCAGACACCACTGAAGTATATGGAGCGTTGGGTTGGAAGTGGATCACAGCTAAGTATTCTAGAGTTGTTAGTTCAGGCGCATATGGTTTTGCTAATGCGAGTGGATCTGATTATATGGACCTCTCAGCTAGCGTTCCTCTAGGTGAAACTGGCCTGACAGCAGGCGCACACTGGGGCACTTTCAAATTCAAGAACAACACCTTGCAGGATTACAGCGATACCAAGCTCAGCTTGAGCTATGACATTGGAGGTGGATTGTCGGCTGGTGTTGCATATACGAATACTGATGCAAAAGTTGCAAACTGGTCTGATGCTAATGCCAAGGATTTGGGCGCAGGCAAAGGATTTGCTTGGATCACTAAGGCATTCTAAATAATTAACGGGGCGGTTTACCGCCCCATACATGAAGGAGCGAGTCATGAAAATGGTCACAGCAATTATCAAGCCTTTCAAGCTGGACGAAGTGCGTGAAGCACTTTCCGCCATCGGCGTGCAAGGCATCACCGTCACTGAGGTAAAAGGTTTCGGTAGACAAAAAGGACACACCGAGTTGTACCGCGGTGCCGAATATGTAGTGGACTTCCTGCCCAAAGTAAAACTGGAAGCGGCCATTAAGGACGAGTTGTTAGATCAGGTGGTTGAGACCATCGAAAAGGCGGCACACACAGGCAAGATCGGTGACGGCAAGATCTTTGTCAGCCCTATAGAACAAGTGATCCGTATCCGCACCGGTGAATCCGGCGCAGAAGCGCTTTAAGGAGAGGCACATGAAAAAGTTATTCGTATTGTTTGCATTGATGGCTGTGCTGTGCGGCGTGACCGTCTCAGCAGGCGCTGAAGAAGTCGCTGCAGCGACAGCAGAAGTTGCTGCGACAGTTGCTGATGTTGCAGCACCTGCTGCTGCCGAACCCGCACCCGTTGCAGAAGTTGCACCAGTTCCAAATAAGGGCGACACCACTTGGATGTTGGTATCCACACTGTTGGTTATCCTGATGATCGTTCCTGGCTTGTCATTGTTCTACGGTGGTCTGGTACGTGCCAAGAATATGTTGTCGGTATTGTCACAAGTGTTCGGCATCTTCGCGCTGATCTCTATCCTGTGGGTGGCTTACGGTTACAGCCTTGCCTTCGGTGACGGTGGCAGCCTTAACTGGATGATCGGCGACATGTCCAAGGCATTCCTGTTGGGTATGACTCCAGATAGCACCGCAGCGACATTTAGTGCTGGCGTGGTTATCCCTGAGTTCACCTTCGTAGCGTTCCAATTGACCTTCGCAGCGATTACTACTGCGCTGATCATCGGTGGCTTCGCGGAGCGTATCAAGTTCTCTGCTCTGCTGGTGTTCTCTGCACTGTGGTTCACTTTCTCTTACTTGCCTATCGCACATATGGTTTGGGCTGCAGGGGGTTTCTTGTTCGAGAAGGGTGCTCTGGACTTCGCTGGTGGTACTGTGGTTCACATCAATGCAGGTATCGCAGCTTTGGTTGGTGCAATAGTGATTGGCAAGCGTATCGGCTACGGTAAAGAGCCTATGACACCACACAATCTGCCTATGACTATGATCGGTGCTTCTCTGCTGTGGGTGGGTTGGTTCGGTTTCAACGCAGGTTCTAACTTGGAAGCAACTGGCGGTGCTGCATTGGCTTTCTTGAACACTATCGTTGCAACTGCTGCTGCTGCTTTGACCTGGATGTTTGCTGAGTGGATGTTGCGCGGTAAGCCTTCCATGCTGGGTATCGCTTCTGGTGCCATCGCTGGTCTGGTTGCTGTAACACCTGCTGCTGGTCTGGTTGGCCCTATGGGTGCCATCATCCTCGGTGCTTTGGTTGGTCCTATCTGCTTGTGGGGTGTGACTGGTCTGAAGCGTAGCCTGGGTTATGACGACTCACTGGACGTGTTCGGTATCCACGCTTTGGGCGGTATCTTTGGTGCGATCGGTACTGGTGTGTTCGTCTCCCCAGCATTGGGCGGCGTGGGTGTCAAAGACTACGAAATGATGCATCAAGTCGTCACTCAAGCAACTGGTGTTGGTATCACTGTATTGTGGTCTGGTGTGGTTGCATTCATCTGCTTCAAACTCGTTGATCTGACTATGGGTCTGCGTGTGAAAGAAGAAGAAGAGCGTGCCGGTCTGGATACATCGACTCACGGTGAAAATGCTTACAACATCTAATTTTCGTCTCCTCCCCTGAAGCCTCATGCTTCAGTTTAAGGGCACCGCAAGGTGCCCTTTTTTTATTTAAGAGTGAGAGGGTCATATCCTCGAACGGTAAGCATGTATGAACAATCTGCAACATGATCTTTCCACCTTGGAAGCGCGCCTTATCAGCGATGAGCACGGCCGCGTCACCGCGCATTATCAGGACTGCAGCATCAGCAGCGTCTTTCAACCTATCTTCAGCCTCTCGCATCGCCGCCCAGTGGGTTATGAAGCACTTAGCCGTATCAGCAGAGAGGGCTCCGGGGTGTTGGCACCGTCTGCGTTCTTTCGCCAGTCACGCCCAGAGTCGGACAATGTGTTGGTGGATCGACTGTGTCGTGCGCTACATATGCGTAACTTCGCAGGCTGCCAAGATTCTGCATGGATTTTCCTTAACGTAAATCCGCTGGTTACGGTGCTGGGCAAAAACTACGGCTCTTTCTTTAGGGAGATGCTGGAGAGCAACCACATCGTTCCTGGTCAGGTGGTCGTCGAGATACTCGAGAATGGTATCTATGACGAGACCATTCTTTCGGCGGCAGTGGATTACTACAAGAACTTAGGCTGCTTGGTTGCGCTGGATGATTTCGGTGCGGCGCATTCCAACTTTGACCGTATCTGGAATCTGCAACCCGACATCGTCAAGTTCGACCGCTCCATCGTGCAGCAGGCCGAATCCAGCCGTAAGGTGCGCAAAGCTTTACCCAATCTAGTGTCCTTGATACAAGAACTGGGCTGTCTGACTTTGATGGAAAGTGTAGAAACTGAACAGCAAGCCTTGATTGCCATGGATGCTAATGTCGATCTGGTGCAGGGCTATTACTTCGGCTATCCCAGCGAGTATTTAGTAGATGCTGATTACCGCTCCGACATCATGTTACAGCTCACCCATAAACATGCAGGATTTGCGGCTGATGTGCGCAGGCGTAATCAGTTGCGCATCGAAGCCCCGCAAGTGGAATTTGGCCGTGTGTTACAACATCTCAAGCTAGGTAGCGTGCGCATCGAGCAAGCCTGCGCGCGACTCTTGGAGATGGACAACGTGATGCGTGTCTATTGTCTGGATGAGTACGGTGACCAGATCGGCGAAAACATCGGCAACGAGCAGACACTGGGCAGAGCCGACCCACGCTTCGCTCCTCTCGCAGCAGCCCGTGATGCAAACTGGGCGCGTTGCAACTACTTCCGCTCCGCCATGCTCAGTCCTGGTGTCATTCAGACTACTCGCCCCTATCGCTCACTGACCGATAAAGGTCAGTGCATCACCCTATCCGCGTTGATATACACCCCAGCAGGTAAGCGTGTGGTTTGTTTGGATGTAGATTGGAGCAAGGGCTTGGAGCCGTGAAGGGCTACCCGCCCGGCATCATGCTGCGTGAGAAACCGCTGCGAGAGAACTGGCGTGACCGGTCAAGTTGAGTGGTGATCGCGCTCTGGGTAGGCGAGCTGAAGCCACGATACAGATCGAAATCGACTACCGACATGCGGATTTCGTGCGCGGCTTCGCCGAATTCGTGGATGAATTCAGCCCAATTCTGAAAGCGGCGGTTCTCGTCTTTCTCCAGAGCGCGGTGCACCACCGCAACCAATCTGTCCGGTAACTCGCTACGATGGCTGCGTATCGGTTGAGCTGGAAAATTGAGCACCGCAACACGTGCCTCGAATTCGTTATCGGCGGTGAAACTGTTCTTGCCGGTGAGCAAGCGATATAACGTCGCACCTAAGGAATAGATGTCGGCACGTTCGTCCAGCGGATGACCTTCTAACTGTTCGGGCGACATATACGCCAAGCTGCCTGCCACCATCGCGCCACTTTGCCCAGTGGCAATCGCGCAACCGAAATCGGTGAGCTTGGCCATACCGTTGGGCATCCACATGATGTTCTCCGGCTTAACATCTCTATGAACGATGCCCTGTTGAGCCACATGTTGCAGCGCATTGGCGACCTGTTCGATGATGGATAACACAGTGTTGATGGGTAGCAGCGTGTCACTATATTGGTGCTTATCCAGCGACTCACCTTTGATGTACTCCATCACCGTATAAGGTCCGCTGGGCTCGGTCAGATCAGCGCGTATGAAACGCACGATGTTCTTGTGGTCCAGCTTGGGTGCTAGCGCAACCTCGTTGGCCAACAGTCGGCGATAGCCTTCCTTCTTGATCGTCTCGCGTAATTGCTTGATCGCCACCGAAGCGTAGGTCTGATTGTTGATGGCGAGATAGACATTGGAACTCGCCCCCACGCCGATCTGCTCGACGATGGAGTAACGGCCTAAGTGGGTAGGTAGTGGGGAAGTCGCCATCTATGTAAGTATGAACGCGGGAGCGTTTGACAACCAACGGCGCGATAGTTGCAAACTAGCGGAACACGATGGTCTTATTGCCGCACACCAGCACGCGGTCTTCAACGTGGTAGCGCAAGCCGCGCGATAACACAGTCTTCTCGATGTCGCGTCCGTAGCGTACTAAATCATCAACCGTGTCGCCATGGTCTATGCGCACTGTGTCTTGCTCGATGATGGGGCCTGCATCCAGTTCGTCGGTGACGTAATGGCAGGTTGCGCCTATCAATTTCACACCACGCTGGTAGGCTTGGTGATACGGCTTGGCGCCGACAAAGGACGGTAGGAAGCTGTGATGGATATTGATGATGCGGCCAGCGTAGCGGCGGCACAGTGCGGGCGGCATGATCTGCATGAAGCGCGCCAAGATCATGGTGTCGCCACGATATTCCTCGAACAACGCAGCGATCTTCTCAAACGCGGCAGCCTTATCCGTTTGCATATCGACATGGATAAACGGGATGCCGTGCCATTCGACGAAGCTGCGCAGGTCATTGTGGTTGGAGATCACACATGGAATGTCCACTTGTAACTCACCACTGCGCCAGCGATACAGTAGGTCGTCTAAGCAATGGTCTTGCTTGCTCACCAACAATACCAGTCGTTTCTTGATGGCAGAGTCGGCCAGCTGCCAGCTCATATTGAACTCGGTCGCCAGCGGTGCGAACAAGCGGCGGAACTCATTCGCATCGAAGGGCAAAGAATCTGCGCGTATCTCTTGGCGCATAAAGAAGCGCTCGGCGTCCTGCTCGGTGTGATAACTCGCCTCGACGATGAAGCCGCCGTGTTGTGCGATAAAGCCGCTCACTGCGGCGATGATGCCCGCGCGATCGGGGCAGGAAATGGTGAGGGTGTAATGATGGGTCATGCGCCAACTCATAGATAAGGACGCGTGATTCTAACGGATAACGGCAAGACCATCGTATCCGTAACCGTTTTCACTCGTGGAAGTTGGGGTAGCGTTTCAGTGTGTTGAAGAAGTCTATGTCGTGATTGGGCCAAAGGTCCGCGTGCTCTTCGCGCCCGAGACGTTTGAGTTTGCGTATGCTTTCTAGGGCCAAGTCGCTGCGTTCGTTCCAGCACAAGCCGGGTGCGATCTCCTGCTCTATATTCTCCGTGAGGTCGGCAGCATCGCCGCACAGCAGGATGGGCGGGCCTTTGGGCATCTCTAGCCACAGCGACATATGCCCTGCGGTATGGCCGGGTGTGCTGATGGCGCGCACACCCGGTACCAAATCGTATTCTCCCTGCTTGACCTGCCAAGGATAGTCGCCGGAAAAGTCGGAAGGGAAATAGGCGATGTCTGTACCTGCTTGCGCGGCGGTGAGCTCGTCCTGTTGCACATGCACCTCGGTACCGCATACATCGCATAAGCCACCGGCATGATCGAAGTGCAAATGACTGAGGAACACCACGTCTATGTCGGCAGGCGTAAGACCGAGTTGAGCAAGGTGATGGGGCAGTCGCTGTGGCTCCTGCATATCCGGTGCACCGAATGCGAAATTCTCATTCTCGTAATATTGTGCGCGCAGCTTGGGCGCGGCGATCTTGGCGTAATCACACCCCACATCGAACAGGATACGTCCATTCGTGGTCTCGATAAGATAGGCCAAGATAGGCGCTTGGATGATCTGGCCATGACCACGGTCGCGCGTGGAGAGTGACTTGTCATAGCGGTGCGTAGCCGTGAGTAACGGTCTTAATTTCAATACTGCAGTCATGTTGCTCGCTCCAAGTCTGTTGTTTCGGTGACTGTTTCCAGTACAGCTGCGGCCAGTATCAAAGAGCCACCGACTGCCTCCTTGATAGTCAGTACTTCACCCCCCAGCCACACTGCGGAACATACCGCGACCACCAACTCTCCCAGCAGCAGGATAGCGGCACGACCCGCGTCTAGACGCGCCACGCCGTAAAAAGAGATCAGCGTACCTGGCAAGATCCACAGCAAACCCAGCGCCAACATTCCACTCAACTGTTGGAGATGTAGTGTTTGCAGTGGTCGGTTGTCGAACACTAGAAATACCAAGGCAATCAGTGCGCAGCCGCCTATCATCGCGGTCGCCCGCACGGAGTCGGTGAGATGATGGCCGACGCGTACCGCCACATTGCTGAGCGCGAACGCCAAGCCTGAAGAGAGTGCCAGCAGGTCTATCACGGTGAGTGGTGCAGCGAATAACTTGGGTCCACCCAAGGTGGCGGCTAATCCGGCCAAGGCTAGTAACAACGAGATGAAGCGCAAACGGGTGAAAGCTTCGCCGAGAAAGATACGTGCGGCCAAGATGGTCCAAACCGGTGCGAGGAAGAACAACAGCATCACGCGTACCACGCTGCCCTCGGTGAGCGAAGTGACCAGTGCCGCGTTTGCCCAGCCACCCATCAGCGTGATGATCGCCAGCAAGCCTAGTTGGTCGCGCCATTGCTTGAAGCTGCGCAAAGCGAACGGCAAAAGCAGCAGTGCGGCCAAGCCGTAGGAATAAACTTGAACGATGCTGCCCGAGACACCCATAACGTCGAGTGCCTTGAGCGGCAACCACAGCAGGCCCCAGAAAAACGCGCCCACCAAAACCGAGGTGATCGCCAAACTGCCACGCGGTAGCGCCACGTCACTAATAGCCATTTCTATACAGCAGTCAGAAAGGACACTGAAACAGCCCCGATAAAGCCTTCAGCCTTACCGGCAGCGGCATCTACTACGCCATAGTCGTCAGACAGAACGCGGGTGACTCTATGCGTGTGGAAGGGCCAAAGCAGGCGTGCCATAGGCAAGGTCTGACTAGATGTATTGCCATACAAATGACGATGCAATGCGGGCAATCGATACCAAGCCACGGCGAGTTGTTGATGATGCGCGTTGTGATAAGAGAAGTTGAGCAGCAACAGATTCAGCAGTGGCCAGCGCTCGCTGAGTAGATTCGAATAAGTGTTGGCTTGCTCGTAAGCACGGTCACGTACTTTATCCTGTGGAACCTTGTCGCTCTCGAGTATCGCGTAAGCATCGTAGGTATGCTGAAAAGCGTCGGCGAAACGCAGCACAGTGACCATGATGAGATAGGCCAGACAGTACAGCAGTGCGGCACGCGGAGAGAAATAGGCCAGAGCAGCAAAGGCGCTCAGCCGTATTGCGAAGACGATAGCCACGCGCAAACGATCAGCGTGTCGTTCCTTGCGCAGGAAAGGCAGCGCGATGACATAGCTGTGCATCAGCAATTCTATTGCCGGCACATAACACCATTCCAGCAGCAACACCGAGCGACGCAGTGGAGTGGGTGCGGCCAGCAGCAGCGCTTTGGTGTCCAAGCTAATGACATCAGCTCGATCTACATGGTGGCGGATATGCTTATGACGCAGATGTTCATAACGTGCGTAGCAACTGCCAGTGAGCCAGGTCATTAAAGTGCCGGCGCGGGTGTTGTTCACATGGCGCGCAAAGATGGTGTCGTGCGCGAACTCATGGAACAGATAGGCGGCGATGATGAGCGCATGGGCGAACCAGAGTGTGGCAAGCAATGCCACGATCAGATTGCTGCTGGTCATCAGCCATAGGCCGATCGCGTAGCCACTCAGGGCATACGTGATGGCAAATAAATTGGGGGTGATACCGTCTTGATAACGAAACAAGCGTGTTTGCATGGTGTTGCCTCTAGGCAGTAAGGCCGCCAGTGCGTTTCCGCAGCGGCGGCCATATCACGCGATTACTTCAAAACTGCTTTCACGAAGCTGTCGTCCAGTGTGGTCGACACATCGACAGCCTTCTTGATCTGGCCACTCTTGAGCAAGATGCCGTTGATGACTTCGCCGCTGACGAAATAGGACTTGGTGTCCTTGCCTTTAGCGAATGGCTGCTTCATCTCTTTAGGAGGGATGTTGTACACGCCTTCAAGTTGCACCAAGACTTCCTTACCAGATACACCGATCGCTTTGCCGATGATCTCGGAAGCCTCTTTTGGTTTGGCCTTCATATAAGCCAGACCATCCATATAGGCCTTGATCAGACCGGTGATCTCTTTTCCATTCGCTTTGATGTGCGCATCATCGAACACCAGCACGTCAGCGATCAGACCCGGTGCTTCCTTAGAGGAGTAGATGACGTGAAACTTCTTGCCACCATCCATCGCTAGGATCTGCGAAACGTTAGGTTCGTAAGTCACACCAGCAGGTACAGCCTTTGAAGCCATCGCTGAAGGGATCGCTTCGGGGGTCATGTTGATCGGATTGATGTCCTTGTCTGACATACCGTTGACCTTCAGTGCGTATGAAATTAAGAAGTCAGATGGAGACAAAGGTGCATAAGCGACCTTCTTACCCTTTAGATCTTTGATCTTGTTGATAGACATATCCGCCAACACAGCATCGCCACCGTTGGAGTAGTCGATGGGCATCACGACTTTAAATGCCTGACCTTGTGCGGCTGCACCGATCACTTGGTCGTAAGTCATCAATGCACCGTCGGCTGCTTTACCCGTCAAAGCAGAAGGCAGCATCGCGGGATCGGCGAAGGTCTGCAACGACACTTTGAGGTCGTATTTTTTGTACATGTCCATGCCTTCAGCGACATAGAAAGGTGAGTAGCCTATCCAAGTGGTGAGGGCGATTTTGAGTGGGGTCGCAGCGCCAGCCGATAAAGAGGCCGAAAGTAACGCTATACCTAAAACGATTTTTTTCAGTTGCATTTGAAGCTCCTTTACATGGATTGATAGGACGAGGGTTGGAACGACAGACCACCCGATACCGCTATGACTAATAAGCAGTTTGCGTGCCATGCATCTAAGGCAAGGCGTAGCGCGCTGTTATTGGTGAAAGAGGCACAGGGCTGCACTTTGTAAGTGCGGGAATACGGGTTGATGCACGATGTTGGGATGGCGTAACTCACAGACGTACGCCTTCCTGCCATCGTTGGAAATGTTGACGCTCGCTGCGCGCCATCCATGCGTTGATCTGCTCGAGATCAGCGACGGGTTGCGCGGTGTAAGGCAAAGTATGCAGATAGCCATCTGGGCCGAACTCGGGTGTCATCGTGCAGTGCTTGCGCCCGCGCGATTGCAGAGATGACCAGATCGTCTCCCAGTAACGCTGATGAGAAGCGAGTGCGGCTGCATATTCGGGTGCGGCCGGATGAGGGACTTGCGGGCCTTGGTCATAGCCGACACGCGCATGGATATGGTGCGCATGTTTAGCGACTTCGCGCACCGCGTCCATGTCGTCATCTAACTGACGTTCCATCACCACCACCCAATGGCTGAAATCACAAGTGAGTCGCAGTTCCGGTAAGCGTTCCAGCGCGGCCAGTGTCACCCAAGGATTGAATAAGGAACGGCTGCGGTGTGTCTCAAAGCTGCACACGATGTCCATGCCGGTCGCAATCGCTTGCGCCTCACCGAAAAAGTGCACACTTTGCTCCAGCGACCAAGCATCACAGCCGCCGATGATGGTCACGAATTCTGGCTGCAATGACTGACCCAGTTGCAGTTGCCGCTCCACATCGGCCAGATGTTGCTGCACCGTGTCATGGCGACGCGGCACATAACCTCCTGCTGTGACGATCTCTTGGATATAGGACAGCCCGCGCGACTGCAATGCCTCACGCAACTCAGCGCGAGGCAGCCGGTCGGCATTGCCTTCCAGACCGACGCAGCCTGAGGCGAGCGCTTGGTCGGCCGCTGCAGTCAGCGGCCCCTGATGGCCCCACAAGGTCTTGTACAGTTGCAACTTCATGCTCATACCCCACGCTGCGCCAGGAATGCGCGCCAGCCGCCGTGGTGGGTGATGTCTTCGGCATCTTGTGTGGCGTATTGCTCGCACACGAAGCCCAACACGGACGAGCCGTCGGCCAGCGTCACGGTGCCTATGCCTAACGGTGCGGGGATGCCGGCGACGAAGCTGCCGAACTCATGGGCTGGCATCTCCCACACCTCGACGGCGATGGCGCGACCTTGTTCACCCGCAGCTACTCGCACCATGCCAGGCCGGTGCGGCGGGCCGCCGGGTAAAGCATAGAAGCGGTAATCTGCGCTGCTGTGCGTGCTCGCTAATAGATGCGCACCGCGACTGGTGAGCTGGTGATTGAGTGGTAAGCCAGACAGATGTGCGCCACACACTGCCACTTGCACGCGGTCACCTTCCGCCTCTTGCAGTTGCAAGGTAGAAGCCGATTCCACGCCGCTCTCCCAGCGATAGGCCAGATGCAGCAGAGGGATGTCTTGATGTGCGGGCGCAACCAGCGTGATGCCAAAGGGCAGGCCATCATCTTGGAAGCCTGCCGGCACAGCCACTGCCGCGCAATCCAGCAGGTTCATAAAGTTGGTGTAGTAGCCCAGATTGGCATTCAGCTTGATCGGGTCGGCCTGCATCTCGTCTATGCGATAGATGGTCCCAGCGGTTGGCGTGACGAGGCAATCGATGTCGCTCCATACCTTGGCTGCCTGTTTGCGTAAGACTTCTAGGCGGTACATGCCATCAAAGGCATCGGCAGCGGAGAACTTTTTCGCACCAGCGATGATCTCGCGCACCACGGGGTCGATTGCAGCGGCGTTGGTATCGAAGAACTGGCGTATCGCGGCATAACGTTCTGCCACCCACGGCCCTTCATAGAGCAAGCGTGCTGATTCAAGAAATGGCGCGAAGTCGATCTCGACCGCTATGCCGCCCAAAGCCCGTAGCTTGCTGCGACTCTGTTCAAACAATGCCGCAGCTTGAGTGTTGCCAAAGAACTGCAGTTGTTCGGCACGCGGCACGCCGAAACGAAAACTTTCGGCATGACCGAAATCGAAGTCGTGGCAATTGCGATGGCGCGAATATTCGTCTTCCGCGTCGTAGTGCGCTGCGACCGACAGCACGGTCGCAGCATCGCTGCTGTTGAGCGCGAAGATGGAGACACAATCCAGAGAACGGCAGGCGGGCAGTACACCCCGAGTGGAGAGCCAACCGCGCGTGGGTTTGACGCCAACCAGATTGTTGAACGCCGCCGGGACGCGGCCCGATCCAGCTGTGTCGGTACCCAGACTGAAACTTACTTGGCCCAGTGCCACGGACACCGCTGACCCTGAGCTAGAACCGCCAGAGACATAGTCTGAATCGTAGGCGTTACGGCAAGCACCGTGTGGTGTACGCGTGCCGTTCAAGCCGGTGGCAAACTGGTCGAGATTAGTTTTACCCAGCGGGATCGCGCCCGCCGCGATGAGTCGTTGCACCACGCTGGCATGTTGGCTCGGGGTATGGCTGAACGCCGGACATCCCGCCGTGGTGGGTGCACCGGCCAGATCGATGTTGTCTTTGATGGCGAAAGGGATGCCGTATAGCGGGAGTAGTGCAGGGTCTTTCCTTGCTAATGCTTCCACATAGTCTTGCAACGCTTCCAGCGACAACACATGCAACCAAGCGTTATGTGTATCTGCCGAGATGAGGCTGTGCAGGTGCCGCATCACTTCCATCGGTTGCAAGGTGCCGGACAAGTAGTCGCGGCGCAGACTGTCTATGTCGAGTTCGAGTTTCATCGTGTTCACACCTCGCTCTGGATGACCAGCAGATCTTGACCGGCGGCGACCTGTGCGCCGATACGGCAGTTCAATTGGATGACCTCGCCGTCGCAGGGCGCAACCACGGCAATCTCCATCTTCATCGATTCGATCACCACCAAGGTATCGCCGGCCTTTACCTTGCTGCCGACTTCGACAGGCACAGCCCATAAGTTTCCTGAGACATGTGCGGCCACGGCACGACTACCCGGTGGCAGGTCAAGTTCGCTGTCGGTTCCCGCTTCCGCCACGGTGCTGTCGCTCGCGTATTCAGCTTGGCCATTAGCTTTCCACATCTCGCGCTCGGCGGCGAAGGCCGCACGTTGTGTGTCGCGGAAGGCGCTGATCGCTACGTCGTTGTCCTGTAGATACTGGTTGTAATCCTTGAGGCTGAAGGTGCTCTCTTCGACTCTGAGTTGGAAGCGCCCAGCCAGAAAATCTTCACGCATCTGCAACAACTCCTGCTCGGAGACTGGATAGAAACGAATCTGGTCGAAGAAGCGCAGCAGCCAAGGCTTACCTTCTTTGAAGTCTGCGGTCTGCTTGTAACGGTTCCACATCTGTATGGTGCGGCCCACGAACTGATAACCGCCGGGACCCTCCATGCCGTACACACACATATAGGCACCACCGATGCCGACTGCATTCTCAGGCGTCCAAGTGCGCGCAGGGTTGTACTTGGTGGTGACCAAGCGATGGCGCGGGTCGAGCGGAGTCGCCACTGGCGCACCCAGATAAACGTCACCCAAGCCCATCACCAGATAGCTCGCTTCGAAGACGATATTCTTCACCGTCTCGATGTCTTCGATGCCGTTGATGCGACGGATGAACTCGATATTGCTCGGGCACCAAGGTGCGTCCTTGCGCACCGATTGCATGTATTTCTCGATCGCTAACTTGGTGGATGGATCGTCCCAAGACAGTGGCAGATGCACGATGCGAGTCGGTACGCGCATGTCCTCGATAGGGGGCAGCTTGCGTTCGGCTTTGATCAGCAGTTTCACTAGTGCATCGCGCGACATCACACGACTGTCGAAATGGATCTGCAGCGAGCGTATGCCGGGTGTCAGGTCGAGTATGCCGGGCAACTTGCCTGCCTCCACCGCAGCTTGTACCCACTCCATCAACGCATGCACACGGAAGCGCAGGTTGAGGTCGAGCACCAAGGGGCCGTATTCGATGAGCAGGTTGCGATCACCGGATTGACGGTACACCACTTGCACCTGTTCGCCCCTGGCGGGGATGGTGTGGATGATGGGACTGCCCATATTCTTGGCGACAGGATAGGCGTCCAATTTTTGTGGCAGACGCAGTGCTTCTATGGTCGCATCCTGCAGCTGTTCCATGTGCTGGGCTTGTTCCAAAGACATATAGCAGAAGCGCACGCTGTCGCCGGGGCGCAGCTGGCCCATCTTCCATAATTCGGCTTGCACGATGGTGACGGGGCAGACGAAGCCGCCCAAGCTGGGGCCGTCTGGCCCGAGGATGACAGGCATGTCGCCGGTGAAATCGACTGCGCCTATGGCATAGGCGTTGTCGTGGATGTTGGAAGGATGCAGCCCAGCTTCACCGCCATCCTGACGCGCCCATTCTGGTTTGGGGCCGATCAGACGCACACCGGTGCGGCTGGAGTTGTAATGCACTTCCCAATCCGTGGCGAAGAAGGTCGCGATATCAGCAGGCGTGAAGAAGTCCGGGGCGCCGTGTGGGCCGTACAACACGCCGATCTCCCACTGCTTGCTATAGCTGGGCAACAGTTCGGACGGCAGAGAACGAGAAGTGTGCGGGGTGTGCTCTTTACACAGATGCAGCACGTCGCCCACGCGCAAGGTGCGACCACCGTGACCACCGAACTGCCCCAAGGTGAAGGTGGACTTGCTGCCCAGATAGTCCGGCACATCGAAGCCGCCCGCCACCGCTAGATAGCTGCGGCAACCACCACCCTGCACTGCGCCTAGACGTAACACGCTGCCAGCTTGCACTGCATGACTGCGCCAGAATGCCAAGGGCTTGCCATCTAGATCCGCTTGCATCGCTGCGCCAGTCAATGCGATGACGCTGTCCTTGTTGAAGCGCAAAGTTGGGCCGGAGACGGTGAGTTCCAAAGCAGCGGCATCCGATGTATTACCGACCAACTGGTTGCTCAAACGGAACGCGAGGCCGTCCATAGGCCCGGAAGGCGGCACGCCGATATTCCAGTAACCGAGGCGTCCGGGATAGTCCTGCAGTGTACTTTGCACACCGGGTTCCAATACATCTAGCGTGTGCGGCAGATAGTGGAAGCCGTTCAGATAACGGGTGGTCTGACGTCCTTCTGTAAACACTGGGTCGGCTACGATCTGGCGCAGATAATCCAGATTGGTCTCTATGCCGTCCACGCGTGTGTCGGCCAAAACCTCACGCATCTTTTCCAGCGCAGCTTCACGGTTGATGGCCTTGACGATGATCTTGGCGATCATCGGGTCGTAGTAAGGCGGCACGACACTGCCGCGTTCCACCCAAGTTTCGTTGCGTGCCTGCGCGGAGAATTTCACGCCACTCAACACACCACTGGAAGGTTGGAAATTCTTGTTGGGGTCTTCCGCATAGAGACGCACTTGTATCGAAGCGCCTTTGGCTTTGATGTGTACCGACTCAAGTGCACGCAACTCGCCTGCTGCCTGCAACACCATCCATTCAACTAGATCGATGCCTGTCACTTCTTCGGTGACACCGTGCTCGACCTGTAAGCGGGTGTTCACCTCGAGGAAATAGAACTCGCCACTCAACGCGTCGAACACGAACTCCACTGTGCCTGCGGATTGATAGCCCACCGCCTTACCCAAGCGCACCGCGGTGTCGAGCAGATGTTGGCGCACTTCGGGCGTGATGTTGGGCGCAGGGGTTTCTTCGATGACCTTTTGGTTGCGGCGCTGCACCGAGCAGTCGCGCTCGCCCAGTGCGATGACGTTCCCCATGCCGTCGCCGAACAATTGCACCTCGATGTGACGCGCATGTTCGACGTACTTTTCCAGATAGATGCCCGCATCCTTGAAGTTGGCGCGCGCAAGGCGTTCCACCGAAATAAACGCTTCGTTAAGTTCATCCACGCTCCAGCACAAGCGCATACCGATACCGCCGCCACCGGCAGTGCTCTTGATCATCACGGGAAACCCGATACGAGCAGCTTCCGCATGCGCGTGACCGACATCCACCAGCAGTCCACTACCGGGCAACAAGGGCACGCCGTTCTGTTCGGCTATTTCGCGCGCAGTGTGTTTGAGGCCAAAGCGGCGCATCTGATCGGGAGTGGGGCCGATGAAGGCGATGCCCGCAGCTGCGCATTGTTCGGCAAAGGCGGCATTCTCAGAGAGGAAGCCATAACCGGGATGGATGGCTTGTGCGCCAGTCTCAAGCGCGACCTCAAGGATGCGTTCACCACGCAGATAACTCTCCGCAGCGGTTGCCTTGCCTATACACACAGCTTCGTCAGCCATCTGTACATGCAGTGATGCGGCATCAGCTTCTGAGTACACCGCGACAGAACGTACACCCATCTTCTTCAGGGTGCGGATGATGCGGCAAGCAATAGCGCCGCGATTAGCTATCAAGACTTTTTCGAACATGGTTCACCTATGTGCAGGCCGTCCTGCGTATCTGTCTGGCATCCGGTCGTCCGGATGCTTAGGTTCTAAAGTGCGGCGCTATCCCAGATCAGCAATTGCACGGGTGTCGGGTCGTAGCCGTTGCAAGGGTTGTTGAGCTGCGGGCAGTTGGAGATCAGCACGTACACGTCCATCTCGGCGCGCATCTCTACATATTTGCCGGGCGCAGAGATACCGTCCGCGAAGGTCAGCTCGCCTTGCGGTGTCACCGGTACGTTCATAAAGAAATTCACGTTGGCAGTGAGGTCGCGCTTTTCCAAACCACAGCCACAATGTCCGAGTGCGTGCAGGAAACTGTCGCGACAGCTATGCATGTATTTCTTGTCGATGGCATAACGCACGCTGTTGCTCTCAGCCGCGCAAGCACCGCCCAAGGTGTCGTGACGACCGCAGGTATCGGCGACGATGGTCATCAGCACATTGCCTTCGGTAGACATCAAGCGCGTGCCAGCAGTGAGATAGAGATTGCCCTGTGTGCGTATGGTGTCTACCGCGCTATAGCGATCTGACGGGTCGCGTGCGCTGTAGAACAAGGTGTCCACGGCCTGATTGCCTTCTAGGTCGAGGATGCGAAACACCTGTCCGCGTTTTACTTCATGCAGCCAAGATTCCCCGGCGGGCAACACGAGGTCATAGCTGGCCTGTCGTGTATCTAATGTGCTTTCAACGATGCTCATGTTCTCTCCTGTGTATATTCAGAATCTCGCGTCGCGAGGGCCGACCGTACTTCTCGCCCGTTCGCGGGAGAGGGGGAACGGGGGTGAGGGAAACGATCAGGGTGCGGACGGTTGTTCATAATTTTCATGTTCATGATCGTTAACGGAACAACAGTTCGGTGTTGTAGAAACCGCGCACGTTCTCGGGACGGAAGTTGCGGCATAGATCGCTCTCGCTCGGTGCCTCGCAGCGCAGGGCTTGCAACAGAACCGGCTTGGGCGTGTATTCGGGGTGTGGGTCGAGCGGATGCTGGCTGGCAGATAACACCACCAACACGTTCATCTCAAAACGCAGCTCGATGAAGTCGCCCGCTTTGGAGTGGCCGCGCTGGAAGTTCAGCGTGCCATCTTCAGTCGCAGTCACTTTGCTGAAGAAGTTCACATTGGGCACGATGTCTCGTTTGCCCAAGCCCCATTTACCCAGCTCGATGAGCATGCTGTCGCGCGCATTGCGGTGCATGTCGTTACGCATTTGCTGGTAATCGGCCTTGCCGTATTTCGCTTCGACCAGCGCGGCGTTGCTCATGCCACATACCGTGTCATGCCAGCCGCAACTCTCGTCAGTGATCGAGGCCAGTACGCGACCCATGTCGGAATACAGCACATAGCCTTTGCTCAGGTGCGCGGTGTGCTGTGCCTTGAGGGTGTCCGGCATGTTGTAGCGTTCCAGCTTCTCTTCTTGGTTGTAGAACAAGGCGGCGAGGTTGGCGCCGCCCTCAACGTCGGTGATGCGTAGCGCAGTGCCGCGACGCATAGTGAAAGAGCTATGAGCCCCGCCGGGCAAGGTCTCTTCCCAGAGGAGGTAGTTTGATGTGAGCTTGTCTATCATGTTGTCTCTCATTGCATATCGTTCTGTGGTTGGGCTTGTCGAGTCATGCGTTCCAGTAGCTCAAGGTCGGTGCGCATGCCTGAGGTCTCGCGGATGCGCGCTAGGATCTCCTTTTTGTAGCGCAGGAATTCTGGGGCGAGCTTCATGTCCTGATCGCGCTGTGCGGATAGTTCGATGGGATAGATGGTGTCGATACGACCGGGACGCGGTGCCATCAATACGACGCGCTGTCCAAGATAGATGGCCTCTTCCACATCGTGGGTGACGAACACGATGGTGGTCTGTTCCAGTTTGGAGACATGCAAGATCAGGTCATGCATCACTTCGCGGGTCTGTGCGTCGAGTGCGCCGAAGGGCTCATCCATCAGCAAAATCTGTGGACGTGGCAGCAAAGCGCGGGCGATGGCGACGCGTTGCTGCATACCGCCTGAGAGCTGGTTGGGATAAGCATTGCGCACATGGCCCAAGCCCATCAGGTCTATCAGTGCATCGGCACGACCGGAAGCAGCTTCGACATCAGATGAGGTGATGCCCTCACGGTTGACCAGTAACTGGCGGCTGAACTTGATGTTCTCCGTCACCGTCAGCCACGGGTACAGGCTGTAGTGCTGGAACACCATGGCGCGGTCTACGCCCGGCCCATCTATGGAGCGGCCATCGATATTGATGTCGCCGCCACTCAGACTTTCTAAGCCGCCTATGCAACGCAGCAGCGTAGATTTACCGCAGCCGGATGCGCCGACGAAGGTGACGAACTCGTGCGCTGCGATGCTCAGGTTTACATCCTTCAAGGCGACTATGCTGCCGTCGTTAAAAGTTTTTCCTGCATTCTCGATATTGATTTTGATTTCCATCATCGCCGCCTATTTCTTGTATAGCCAAGGGAAGCTCTTCCTGTGTATCAGGCGGAAGAGTTGGTCGATTGCCAGACCGATCAGGCCGATTAGGATGATCCCGGCGAAGATCTTGTCGGTCTGCATGAATCGTTGCGCGCGCAGGATGGAGTAACCCAAGCCCGAGTTTGCCGCGACCAGTTCGGCCACGACTAGATACGTCCAGGCCCAGCCCATGGTGATGCGCAAGGTGTCGAGCAAAGCTGGTTTAGCTGACTGGAAGATCACCAGCGAAACGATCTCGCCGCGTGTCGCGCCCATGGTTTGAGCTGCTTCGATTTGAGTGATGGGGACGCGGCGCACGTCTTCCGCAACCATCAACACCATCTGGAATACAGTGCCGATAAAGATGATAGCGATCTTGGAACCTTCGTCGATACCGACCCACAACATCACCAGCGGGATGAAGGCAACGGCCGGCATATAGCGGATGAAGTCGGTGAGCGGTTCCAGCAGGGCCTGCACCGGACGGTAAGTGCCTATCATCAGGCCGATGGGGAAAGCGAGGATGGCAGATAAAGTGAAGCCAGCAACCACCCGATATGTGCTGATCCACATATCGTGGGAAAGGTTGTCCTCCATGAACCAAGTATAGATGCGGTTCACTACATCCATAGGGCCGGGCATGAATACCTTGTCCACCACACCGCTTGCCGCCAACCACCACCATGCGGCGAGCGGTAACAGTAGCCCTGCCATGGCAAAGAGTAGATAAGTGCGGCGACTGAGTTGACCGCGTATCACCCATACACTCTGCCAGCCGGCACAGAGCTGCATGAGTGGGGAGTACTTGGCGCGATCAGCAGGCATGGAGAGCCCCGACGCGAGATTCGAATTCAGTATTTGTAGACATGGCACGACTCCTCAAATGAAATAGCCCGGAAGGGTGCCAATAGACTTGGTCACGACCTCCCGGGCTTTTATCCCTCCGTGGAGCCTTGTCTGCGACAAGACCGAGAACTCTCGGACCAGACACCGTCTTGTTTAGCCAGACAGTCGGAACCCTAGTTCTGCTACAAGTAGCCGACCGATAGGATCGACACCCTCGCTGCTATAAAAGCAGGAAGCGTGCCATGCCTGTGAAAACTAAGGAACGATGGAAGTTGGGGTGTGTTGCTGGGAGAGGCTTGCCTAGAAAGGGTGCGCTGTAAGAGGGCTGAGCACCATAAGCGTGCGAAGAAGCTGGATTAGATGTAGGGCTGGGGAAGTGCTAGTACGGTGACAGCTTCGCCCCACAATATCGACATGATCTTGCTGGCATGAGCAGCATCGCCGCTGGTGTAGAAGTGCACTGAGTTGTCGCTGTTGGTTGTGGACTTCAGCTCAGTCGCGATGCGGTTTTGAAGGTGGCGCGCTACAGCGGCACCGGTGTCGATCAGCGTGATGTCTGCGCCGACCACATCGCGTATCACGGGGGCGAGGAAGGGATAGTGGGTGCAGCCCAATATCAAGGTGTCTGCTCCGCGCGCCAACAACGGCGCGGTGTAGCGTGCCACTAGCTCACGTGTCTGTGCACCGTTTAGCTCGCCCTGCTCCACTCTCTCGACCAAGCCGGGGCAACCCTGCGTGATGATCTCGACCTCTTCGCCGTAGCGGCCCAACAGAGCGGCGAAGCGTGCGCTCTCCAATGTGCCTATGGTGGCGAGCACCCCTACCACGCCGGTCTTGGTGGCGGCGACGGCGGGTTTGACGGCGGGTTCCATGCCCAAGATAGGCAGTTTGAATTGTTCGCGTAGACTCGCAGCCGCAGCGGCGGTGGCGGTATTGCAGGCGATGACGATGGCTTGCGCGCCTTGTGCAATGAGGAAGCGGGTGAGGGTGTGTGAGCGTTGTTCGATATATTCGGGAGTCTTATCACCGTAAGGGACATGTGCAGAATCGGCGACGTAGATCAGGCGTGCGTTGGGCAAGGTGCGACGGATATGGTGCAGCACTGACAGCCCGCCCACGCCGGAATCGAAGACGCCTATAGTTGCTGAAGAAGTTTCCATCATCTAAAGCCCGAAATTCCTTTGCCTCAGCTCCTTCCTCCTTGCAGGGGGAAGGTTGGGATGGGGGTGTGACAGAATTTCTACCACCACCCTTTGCATGTGTTAAACCACTGCCTGATCGCGCAGATACTCTTCGTAAGTGCCGTGGTAATCGTTCACACCTTGTTCGGTGATCTCGATGATGCGCGTCGCCAACGACGAAACGAATTCGCGGTCATGGCTGACGAATACCACTGTGCCTTTGTATTCCAGAAGTGCGGTGTTGAGCGACTCGATGGATTCCATGTCCATATGGTTGGTCGGTTCGTCCATCAGCAGCACGTTATTCCTTTGCAGCATCAGCTTGCCGAACAGCATACGGCCCTTCTCACCACCAGACAGCACCTTCACTTGCTTGAGTGCTTGGTCGCCGGAGAACAACAAACGTCCCAGTGTGGCACGCACGGTTTGATCATCGTCGCTCGGGCCACGCCAATAAGTCATCCAGTCGGTCATGTTCAAGTCTTTCTCGAAGTCATGGCTATGGTCCTGAGCGTAGTAGCCGATCTTGGCCTTCTCGGTCCATTTGATAGTGCCGGTGTCAGCGGCCAAATCGCCGGCGAGACAGCGCAGCAGCGTGGTTTTACCGATACCGTTAGGACCGATGATGGCGATCTTCTCACCCGCATCGATGCGCAGATTGACGTTGGAGAACAGCACTTTGTCATAGCCCTTGGCCATGTGTTGCACTTCCACCGCAGTGCGGTGCAGCTTCTCGCGCTCGTCGTATTCGAAGCGGATGAAGGGATACTGGCGGCTGGAAGGCTTGATGTCCTCGATCTTGATCTTGTCGATCTGGCGTGCACGTGAAGTCGCTTGCTTGGCCTTAGACGCGTTCGCTGAGAAGCGCGCGACGAAGGCCTTCAGTTCGGCGACTTTTTCCTTGGCCTTGGCGTTGTCGGCGGACTGCTGTTCGCGCGCTTGCGCCGACGCCATCATGTAATCGTCGTAAGTGCCGGGGTAAGTTGTGATCTTGCCGTAGTCCAGATCGGACATATGGGTGCACACGCTGTTCAGGAAGTGACGATCGTGGGAGATGATCACCATGGTGCAGGTGCGTGCATTGAGGATGTTTTCCAGCCAACGGATGGTGTTGATATCCAAGTTGTTGGTCGGTTCGTCCAGTAACAGGATGTCGGGATTCGAGAACAGCGCCTGTGCCAGCAGCACACGTAGCTTGAAGCCGGGCGCCACCGCGCTCATATTGCCTTGGTGCAAATCGATTGCGATACCCAGACCCAGCAGCAATTCACCAGCACGCGCTTCGGCGGTGTAACCGTCATATTCGGCAAAGGTCGCTTCCAGATCGGCAGCGCGCATGTAATCTTCTTCGGTCGCGTCGGGATTGGCATATAGCGCGTCACGTTCCGACATCGCCGCCCACATCTCGGTGTGGCCCATCATCACTACGTCCAGCACACGCATGTCTTCGTAAGCGAACTGATCTTGGCGCAATTTACCCAGACGTTCGTTCTTGTCTATCATCACTTCGCCCGAGGTCTGAACCAAGTCGCGGCCCAAGATCTTCATGAAAGTAGATTTACCGCAGCCGTTCGCGCCGATCAGACCGTAACGGTTGCCGTCGCCAAATTTGACCGAGACGTTCTCGAACAGGGGCTTGGCCCCGAATTGCATGGTGATATTTGCTGTAGATAACATTGGGTACGCCTTGCGCATCCGGCCATACGCGTGTGACGCGGGCGGAATGCTCGATAAAATGAAAGGGGCGCATTCTAACACTACTGATGGCTATGCCGATGCAGCTCGCCCTATGACCCCGCATACACGGGGTGTGCGGCACACATAAGCTCGGCTATGCTAGCGCCAGTCCCAATATCCCGGTCCCTATGCGCACGCTCCGTCCTATCCGTTCGGTTTTGCAAAACTGCACCCTTGCACTCATCGGGTTGTTGCTGTCCTTCCCGTTAATGGCAGAGGAATTGCGCTTGGCAGAAGCGCAATACGTGATGGTGGCTAGCGATGAGCCTCCGCAGGATGACGCAAATTGGCAGACTGTCACGCTACCCGACCAATGGAAGTTGAGCCGTCCGGGTCAGGGAGGAGATGTCTGGTATCGATTGCATTTCAAGCTCGTCGCCACGCCAAAAGACTCCCAAGCATTGTATCTGCCGCGTCTATGTATGAATGCTTCGGCATATTTGAACGGAGTGTTCTTGGGCGATGGCGGTAGTTTTACAGACCCTGTTGGTCGAAACTGGAACCGCCCTCTATTGTTCCTCGCACCACCCAGTCTTTTCCGGACTGGACAGAACACCTTATACGTGAGGCTTAATTCGCCCTCGTTTTCATTGGGCGCTTTATCGCCCATCTATTTGGGTGATGCTCGTACGTTGACCGAACGTTATGACACCGCGTTCTTCATGCGTATCACCCTGAATCAGGCGGCCACGCTCATCATTGCAGCGATGGGATTGTTCATGTTGGCGCTTTGGTCGCGCCGCAGACAGGACAGTATGTATGGCTACTTCGGCTTGTCCTCTTTGATCTGGTCTTTTAATTCAAGCAATCTGTTTTTACGCACCATCCCTATTCCGGCGCAACTCTGGGAAACGCTGATCAACGCGAGCTTTCAGATATTCATCTCGCTATTGATGATCGCTTTGCTACGCTTTTTGGGGCTGCGCAAACCGCTGTTGGAGAAAGCCTTGTGGGCCATACTGATAGGCTCGCCGCTTAGTTTGATATTGCTTCCTGGGTCGATCTTGATATCGGTTTCGATGTTTTGGCATCTGCTGACTTTGCTAAGTAGTCTGACGGTGAGTGTGTTGGTATTACGTGAGGCAATACGCAGGCCGCACCTAGACTCTTTATTGTTGGTGAGTGCATTGGGTGTGAATCTGATGTTCGGTATCCATGATTGGCTCAAGCACGCCTCCAGTTTGTACGGCGATGACCCGCACTGGATACATTACGGCGCGCCGGTATTTTTCTTGGTGGTGGGCGGCATCATGACCAACCGCTTCGTGCAGGCGCTCAATCAGTTCGAACAGCTCAATGCCGACCTAGAGCAGCGTGTGCAACACAAACATACCGAGCTTGAAAACCAGTATTCCAGTATGCAGGCGATGGAAAAGCAAAGGACGATGTTGGAAGAGCGCGAGCGTATCTACCGCGATCTGCACGACGATGTAGGTGCTAAATTACTCGGCCTTGCCATCTCGGCTCAACGTGCTAACTTGCCCAAGGAGGCCGACCTAGCCCGCTCCGCCTTGCAAGACCTGCGCGACGTGGTGTCGCGTTCGACACAAGAGCAGACCCCGCTCAGCGATCTGCTGGCTGACTGGCGTATCGAGACCGAGCAGCGTGTGCAGGCGGCCGAGTTGACGCTGCATTGGCAGTTCCCTGATTACCCAGCCGATATCACGCTGAGTTCGCAGAGTGCTTTGCATATGAGTCGTATCGTGCGCGAGGCGGTAACCAATGTGCTGCGCCATGCTCAAGCCAGCCAGATCAGCGTACACACGCGCTTGGAGGAAGAGCGCTTCTACATCGACATCGAAGATGACGGTTTGGGTTTCGACCCAGAGACCGCCAGATCACATCGCGGCATGGCCAGTATGCGGGCACGCGCCACCACCTTGCAGGGCACGCTGGATTGGTTAGTGCTACTGCCGCATGGATGTCGGGTTTCTTTATGTGTGCCCTTGAGCGCTTTAACTACCCCCTGAACGCGGGGCTGCAGAATTGGCGAATCCCGCTATCATCCTGCCTATGAAGAGCGCATACATACTCGACGACGTGGTCGACTCCCAAGCATGGTTGAGCCAAGCCGTGCGCGCTGCGTTCGGTGATATCGAGTTGTCCTGTGGCGGCAATCTGGCCGAAGCCCGAGCATGGCTCACCGCACATCCCGCCCCCGACATCGCCTTGATAGACCTAGGGTTGCCGGATGGCAGCGGGGTCGAACTGATCGCTGAGTTGAATCGCAATGCTCCCGCCACCGTTTGTGTAGTAGCCAGTATCTACGATGACAATCAGCACTTGTTCCCAGCCCTGCGTGCAGGTGCGCAAGGCTATCTGTTGAAGGACCAACCGCTATCGCAGATCATCGAGTTACTGAAAGGCATCGTCGATGGTCGGCCACCGTTATCCCCTGCTATCGCCCGCAAATTATTGGGACATTTTCAGCCCTCTCCTCAGCCGGAATATGAGCATCTGACCGAGCGCGAACACGAGGTATTGCGCCTGATTGCTAAGGGCATGACCCTAGGTGAAAGCGCGCGGATACTGGGTATCACCAGCAACACCATCTCCGGTTATGTGAAGAACATCTATCGCAAACTCAACGTCTCCTCGCGCGCCGAAGCGGCCCTCACTGCACGCAATCTCGGCATCGTCTAAAAATCTAGCTGACCCCCTGAACGCGGGGTTGGTTAGTGCCTATCGGTTCCCTAGAATCCAAATCAACCAGTCGAGCAAAGTTGCATAGGCTTAGCTGGAAAGAATTGGACGACTAATACACTCAGGAGAAACCATCATGCACATGAATTCCATCGGCCGCATTGCTGCGGTAGCTATAACTTCCATCTTGCTGACAGGCTGCGCTGGTATGGGAAATACTTTGACGGTCAAACATTACGAGAGCAAACAGAGCAATGAAGCCGGAAAGTTGGGTGAGACGAATGTCACCATGAGCGGTAAGCCTGGGCAGTTCGTTATGCACGCAGTTGCGGGAGAAGATTTCTACAAGATGCTCGCAGAAAAAGGCGGCTCAGAAGATAAAGGCGGTGGTACACAGTTGGATCTTTGGGATGCAGCAGCGGGTGCCAGCGGTAGCTTCTTTGGCAGTCGAGTCAATAATGTGATGAAGATCACAGTCACTTCCAAAGAGTTCGAGCCACGCGTCTTGGTGTTGGAGCGAGTGTCTTATCCATCACTGTCGAACCAATTGCTGATAGACGGTAAATACTTCCAAGCAGTCTCGGCAGATGTTGTGTCGCGTACTGGGGGCAACAATATCGTCGTGACCAAATACACAGATCCGAAAGACATGAAGCGCGGTGACGATTCCATCTACTCTAAAGTGATCGGCGTGCAAAGTGCTGATGGTCGATCGGGCGCTTATTCAATCAAAGTCGAGTTCATGAGCGAGTAGAGCCGACTCAACGAGATGGAGAGACGACATGATGGCTACTCAGATATTCAAGCGAGTAGGGTTCGATGTGGTGAAGATATTGGCCCTTGCTTCTGCCTTGTTCGCCTTACAGGGGTGCGCGCAGACCACGCCGCTCCGTGAGATATACCCTGGGCAGACCGCGGTGGGTACGCTCAATGTGGATACCCAGAGTCGTCTCGATATCAGAACAAATATGCAGTTCGCTCCCGCTGGGTATGTCTTTACCAAAAATGGCGGGACGATACTGGCGGATAACACTTACCAACGATCTGAAACTTATACCGGCACGACTGAACTCTGGAAGATCAATACAGAATATCTGGCTGAACCGACAGCAGTCGCCATCTTGGTTCAGGGTGCCGGATTCATCCCAGCCGTTGCTTTGTTCGTGGATGCGTCGGAGCGAGATGTGCGTAAGGGAAGTGGTTCAGGTATCGCTTTGCCTGAATACAGTGGCGCCCAAAATGCAGTCGCTGGTGCCTACCTGTTGCAACCGCAAGGCAACTATTTTCTGGCAGTCCAAGCTCAAGGTAAACCAGTCGAAGCGGGTTATCAGATCGTTGTGCAAACCATGGAGAAGTGATCGGACACGTCGAGAAAATGTCCGGAATCTATTTTGGACGGTAGAAGCTATTTAGGGAGAGCATTATGAAAATAGGCATAAAGATATTGAACGTGGCAGGCGCGATGTTTGCCATTTCGCTGATTTCTACAGGGGCATCGGCTCGTGACCAACATGATCGCTGGTCGGAAGCTCAAACCAACAAGAACAGTTATGCAGCGCGGCAAGAGTATCTCAACAAGCATTCATGGTCGGCTTATAACAGCAGACGCATCGATTCGTCCCACGATGAGATGGGCGAGCTTCGGCAAAACTCAATGAACTATAAGTCTGGCTATCGGATTGACGATTTGCTGACCTTTATGCGTAATGATCCGCAGGGGTTCTGCAAATTCACATACCAGAGCGCAGTCAATGACCTAGGTACACAACAAGCTATATTCAACGCAGTCAACGGTAATGCTCGAAAGTGCCACGGCGACTGGTATTTAATGCTTGCGAAATTGCATTTTGATGGTATTGGCACAGCTGTCGATACTGCCAAAGCGGTCGAGGCATATAGGAGCTGGGCATATGAAGGCAATGCGTCCGCCATGGCAGACATCGCTTCCTACTATCTGAAAGGACAGTACGTCCAGCAGGACCAGAAAGAAGGTTTGTATTGGCTAGAGAAGGCGGCCAAAGCCAAACACATTCCATCTGCCAGCCATCTCGCCGGTGCCTACTACTACGGTTCCTACGATTTACTCCCCGCCAATCAGGAAAAGGCCGTGCAATACGCACAACTTGCGGCGGATGCCGGAAATGCTGATGCCCAATACTTGCTTGGAATGTTCCGCATGACAGGAGACGGAGTGGAGAAGGACACCACTCAAGGCATCGAGCTGCTCAAGCTGGCGGCTAAATCTGGGCAGGCTGAAGCGCAGCAAATTCTGAAAGAAGAAAAGCAAAGCTGGTGAGATATGTCCTCGTGAAGGATTGCTTTAAATGTTGTTCTAGATAAAATCTGTCTTGCTGATTCGGATAATTTAAAGACGATTCGTTGCAAAAATTCGCAATTTCAAAACTAGGGATAGTATGCCTAACATACGTGAAATCGATATCGCGATAGATGCACTCTGCAGGGTTATTCATGCGGATTCTCATCAGGTTAATTGTGTCAGGTGCACGCGTACACTTATTCCCCCACCCCCCATACCTGATGGACAAGTCAGTAGCTCCCCGGTCAATTATCGTTATTCGATAGACCTCTCTTACCACAAAACCATGTATACATATGAGGTGGCGCATGGCCAAGCTCACTTCATTTCCCAGCGACCTAACTGATAAATTGGAGAGTAAAGATGAAGGCGATAGTTGTCATTAGAAAAGATGCTGCTGCAGGTTTAGGACATGTTGGTTGGGGGTTTTATTGGGATCAGCAGACATCGATAGTCGGCTCGACCGAAAATCCATTAGGTACGGCACACACATCGGCTTTCGAAAAAGGCGCTTGGAAGAAACGAATACGTCATGAAGCAGTACTCACGGAATTCCGTTCTGGACGAGTATTAGTGGGTGTGCAAGTTCCACCCTACCGTAGCTATAAGGTTATTGAGGTAGGAAACCCTGATCCACAATACGCATGGAAAGTAGTTAATGCTTGCGAGCAAAAGGATTATTGGTTAAGTGGCTTTCCCGAGGGGCGCAATTGTATGGATGACGCCTACGATATTTTGCGAGCCTTTGGTTGTGCAAACTTACCTACACCACAACAAGCTGTTTCTCCTATCAATTGGTTCAATTTAATTGCTGCTATTGAGCATGATCTCTATGCAGAAAAGACCCTTAGAAATTCGATGCATGCCGAGGAAAGTTTTTCTATGCCCGAGGTGAAGGGATTTGACCTTCCAGTATGGCGTCAGGAGGGCACTGCGGAGTTTGAAGCGTTAATGCCCAAGACAGTTCCTTAGGAGCCTAGGGTGCTACATTCATTTCTCAAGTTGAGTCTGCCTGCGATAACTTTGTTTTCCCTCGCCGCACAAGCCGACCCCATTCCAGCTTCTTCTGGTCACGCGCTCGATGCTATGGCACCTGCAGGACATTGGGCTGCACGCATCGAATTGCGTACCAATAGTTATGATCGTTGGTACGACAATGCGGGAACCGAGACCTCATTTAATGCGCCTTTCAATGGCCTGAACATGAATGGTTCGGTGTTCCCTGCGTTGTCTTTGATGGGGCCGGGCGCCACTTTGGGTACCAGCTCGTTATATACCAGAGCAGATCTTCAATCCACGCAGGTGATTTTGGGATACGGCCTGTCTGATGATTTGACCCTAGGCTTCATATTTCCCTTTGTGAAGACGCACACGAAAGTGGACTTCTCAGTCGCGGGTGGCAATGTGGGTTTCAATCCGCTGTTCAACCCTAATGTGGCAGTCGGTCCGGCTAACTTCCCCTTTGCCCATGTGGGCGGGCCGGTTACCCCTATGGGTACGGCGGGCGTGAAACAACTGATTACCGATCCTGCTTTTGGTTATGGTTATGCCCCAGTCAGCGATAGCCAGACCGCAGGATTGTCGGATTCGACGGTGGGCTTGTTGTGGCGCTTCTTCAAAGATGAACGCAGCAGCGTGGTATTGGGTGCGGGCGTGCGTGTCGGTGTAGCGCAGGGCGACAATCCAGATAGCCTAGTCGACATTCCCATCGGCGACGGTAGTAATGATTTCCGTCTGCGCATGGAATATTTCCGCGACCTTGGAAGAGAGTTTGATTTACATCTACTCGCCGAGAACTTCACCCAGTTGCCCGATCACGCCACCATGCGTGTACCCCAGGCCGGACAATTGCTGGCAACTGCCAACAGCAAGGAGCGCCTGAGCCGGAATCTAGGTGACTATCAAGAATATGACGTGGAGTTGGGTCATCGCTGGGGCGCATGGCGTGCCTCGGCTACTGCGCATCTCTACACCAAACGCAGTGATCGCTATACCTCAGCTTTAGGTACGGACACGCGTGCGCTAGAGGCCAACACCAGCATCCGTGCCGACCAACGCCGCGCCAGTGTCTCTTGGAGCGGCATCAACGCTTGGCAAGCAGGACACCTGCCTTTGCCGTTAATCATCAAACTCGAGATGCAGGATACCTACGGTGGACGTAACTTCCCCAAGGTGCGCGACTACTACGTGCAGGCCACTAGTTTTTTCTGACACCGCCGTCTTGATTCAACACTGACTAACCCCCTAATCAGGGGGTTTTTCGTTTTCTAGCTAGCCAGCAGAATCCACCCGACACGAATCACGTGTTTTGCTTATGGGAATGACAAGGGGATAAGGCTATGAAAATCGAACGTATCGGTATGTTACTGCTGGCAATGTTGCTCACGCTATTGACTGCTTGTGGTGGCGGGAGCGGAGGCGGGGCAAGTATCGTTCCAAACTTGCCCAGCTTGGGAGGTTCGGCGGCGATAGGCAACCCTATCGTTGGCGGAACTGTAGATGTCACTTGCGCCTCGGGTGCGGCACTTACCACTACGACAGGCATGTCGGGTGATTGGCAAATAACATTGGCAGGCCAGACTCTGCCGTGCGCTGTGCGCGTGACAGGAGGCACAATCAATGGTGTCGCGAACACAACGGCATATCACTCCATCGTGACCGCTGCCGGTACCGTAAACATCACACCGCTGACGGATCTGATGGTGGCAAATCTAGTTGGGAATGCGAATCCGGCAGCTTGGTTCAATGGTTTGGCTGCTGCTCCAGCAACGCTCGCGAGCATCAACACTGCGCAAATTCAAGCTGCACTCACACAGTTACGTTCCGCACTAAGCGCGTTGACACAGTTGGCTGGAATCAACCCGATCACGACAGCATTTACACCCACACCGGGGAACACAATTGACGATATGCTAGCAGCATTGCAAGCAGCAGTTACAAACACACCAGGGCTTACATATTCATTATTGTTAGGAAATGCAGCCGCGCCGAATTTCGTTCCGCCGGTTGGTTTCAATGCATCACTTACGACAGCATTCGCAGCTACCACAACAGGTGGTGCAGTGACCTGCAATCAGCCAACCGGAACACTGTGCACTACTAATGCCCCCGCTTATGTGGGCAATTTCACACCAGTAGTCCCAACATCTACAACACTCAGCAATGCGGGCATAGCGCTGACTCGAGTGATATGGAATGAACCTCATACTCCGAATGCGGTTGTGGAGAAATTAGAGATCACATTCCATCTATCCGGTACTGCTAATCCAGTTGGCGCACCCAGCTCTATTCAATACTTTGCAGCAGATGGCAATGCAGGTACTGCGCTTCCGTCGACCTTGGTGAATTGCAATCAGAGCCCAGCAGCTTGCGTGGGCGTGACTCACGATACGGTGGCTCATACGGTGTCCTTCACGAATTTCGCCCTAGATGGGGTGACATTCAATGGCATCTTGAATTATCAAGTCCCTGCTCCTGCGGTCATTCCAACAGTTACGAGCTACACACCAAATTCCGGTGTGGCAGGGTCAACCGTCACCATCACGGGTACGAATCTGAACAACTTCACCAACGCAACACCTGGACCTTGGGTGTCATTTGGAAATGTCGCAGCACTTTCGACCTTGGTCGATAATCAGACGGTCACAGCTATCGTTCCGTCTGGGTTGGCTGCGGGAAATACTACCATCACACTTTCAAACGGCAATGGGAGTAATCCGATTACCGTCGGCACTTTCAACGTGCAATTGCCGCCCCCCGCACCGCCCGCAATCACGGGATATTCGCCCGTATCTGGCTCAACGGGCATGACCGTGACCATCACTGGAACGAATCTAAATGGGTATGTCCCTGCGCCATTGGTCAAATTTGGCACGACCGTTGCGACCTCGACTTTGGTAGATAACCAGACCGTCACCGCGACAGTGCCAGCAGGTTTGGTCAGCGGCAATCACACCATCACGATTGCAAATGGCAACGGTACAAGTCCAACCACGGTGGGAACGTTTAGCTTCACCTTATCTGTATCGACCCTAGCTGGGAGTGGGTTGCGCGGCACATTGGATGCAACGGGTGCGGCGGCGACCTTTAACGGTCCGGGCGGATTGGTCGCTACGGGTGGCAATGTCTATGTGGCCGATGGATACGTGATACGTAAAGTCGAGATTGCAACCGGAATCGTGACGACGTATGCGGGTGCTCGCAGCGCTTTTCAACCGGTAGATGGGATAGGGACTGCTGCGTCATTCTCACTAATACGCTATCTCGCGACTGACGGAACCAATTTATATGTGAGTGAAATGGGCAACGTGATCCGCAAGATCGATATCGCAACCAGCGCGGTCACAACTTTGGCGGGCACCCCCAATAATATGGGCTCAGTGGATGGGATAGGTGCGGCGGCGGCGTTCAATGGCCCGAGTGAGATGACCTACTTAAATGGCAATCTGTATGTCACGGACTTATACAACAATGTCATCCGCAAGATCGATGTAGCAACAGGCACGGTAAGCACTTTTGCCGGTACCGCTGGAAATTTAGGCTATGCAGATGGTGTGGGCGCATTAGCTGTATTCAACCAGCCGCTAGGCATCACCCACGATGCAACCAGCCTATATGTCACAGATGCGAGTAATGGGTTGATACGTCAGCTCGATGTAGCCACCGCTGCGGTTACAACTTTGGCCGGCACTTATCCACCAACTGGGGTGATAGTGGATGGTGTCGGTCTGCTGGCTCAATTTGGTTCGATAAATGGCGTGCACTACGAGGCGAGCTGCTTGTGTTTATACGTAGTTGATCGCCACGCTGTTCGTAAGCTGGATATCGGCACAAAAGCAGTGACTACGATAGCGGGGTCGAGCGCGCTGAACGGTTGGGGGGCGGTAGATGGCGCAGCCAATGTTGCACGATTCAATCAACCCAAATCGATCAGTGGAGATGGCACGAGCTTGTTCCTAACGGACTTTAGTAACTATAAGATACGTCGGATTCAGTAATAGAAGCTGATTGATGAAACTGCCCGCTCAATGCGGGCAGTTTCATTTTTAATGGCTACAACAACAGTGTCAGGCAACCTAGGATAACAGTCCCATGTTCTGCGCTCGCAGTGCAGCCTCTGCACGTGAGGAGATGTTGAGTTTACGGTAGATATTTTTTACGTGGTCGCCTACGGTGTGGCGCGAGATGCTCAAATCATGGGCGATACTGGAGATGCCTATGCCTTGTGCAAGCTGCACAAGCACCTGACGTTCGCGGGGTGTGAGCGCGGTCGAATCCATCTTTACTGTTTCTTGTATCAGACGAAAATGGGTCAACATGCGTCTTGCGACGGAGGGTGAAAGAGGGGGGTGTCCGGCGGTAATCCGCTGTAATTGTTGTATCAGCAATTCAGGTGTTTCGTCCTTGAGCAAATAGCCATGTGCTCCAGCACGCAGAGCTGGGAACAAGTGTTCATCATCGTCGAAGATGGTGGCCACAACGACTGTGCAGTTAGGTAAATTCTGAGCAAGTTGTTGGATGATGAGGGTGCCCGAGCCATCCGGTAGCGATAGATCGATGAGCGCTAGGGTGAATTCTTGCTGCAATAATTTTTGCGCGCTTGCGATATCAGCGACACATATACATTGAATTCCGGGAAACGCTGTCGTGACGACTTGACACAGCATCTCCTGTGATTCCGGCATGTCTTCGAGGATTAGGACTTTATTCATGCTAGCGTCGCTTTTATGGATAATTTCACTTCCCCTGGAAATGAGGTGATGGCTAGGCTACCACCTAATTCTTCCATACGCCCACGTATATTGCGTAAACCGTAACCGTCCTTCCATGTTGCTGTCTCGGAGAGATTTCCATCGTTAGTGACGGAAATTTGCAACTGCCCCGTAGCGGCATCGATCTGTATCTCTATATTGTCTGGGTTGGCATGCTTTAGCGCATTGGTGACGAGTTCACGTAACACCGATTCAAGCATAGCTTTGGTTCGGGGTAATAGTTGAACGACTGACAAAATTTCCGGCTGTAGCCAATTCAGTTTGCAACCTGCCGCCTCACAACGAGAGTTCGCTTCAGCACGCCAATCTCCTAAGGCGTTTAATAAGGGAACGGGGTGTGAGTCCATCGCTGCGATGGCTGTGCGTAGATCTTTCATCGCATCGCGCGCGATGTCTGCATCGGGTGTGCCGCGTAGGTGGTGTATGAGTTTCAACAAGCGTGCCCCGATATTGTCGTGCAGATCGCGGCCGATGCGCAGGCGCTCTTGTGCCACGCCTTGTTCATAGCTAGAGCGGCCTCCCATCACTTGTTGCAGAAGTTGGCTCAAGGCCAGCGCGAACTCTGCATCGCGTGTTGAGAACAACCGCGTGCCTCGACCCGCATAGCGCAAACGATAAGAAGGCAAGGTAGCAAAGGCAGCTACTTGCAAGGCTAAACCTTCCTCGCAAACCTTACATTCTGGCAGAGGCGCCTCCTCTTGCTTTAGCTCTAAGGGGTCAAAGACCCGCATCAGAAAAGTTTCCCAGTGAATTTTTTGCTCACCATTTGAAGCGGTGAACGCGATAGCAGAAAGCTCTGGTAACAGGGTCTCAAGCTTGGGGTAATATTTTTTTACGATGCGCTGCCACATCCATTGTCGCAGCGGAAAGTACAACCAACCTGCAATCAATAAACTGAAACCGAGAGATGTTGCTTCAGTCAAACCAAAATATAAAAGTAAGGCATCAAGTGCGATAACAGATATCGCCCCGACCACCCACATGAAGCCGCGATAAGCCCATTCGTCCATATCGAATAGCTGGTAGTGACGCAAGCCTAGGGCAATACCAATGTAGATGATCAGGAAGTAGCCAAAGGCATAGCCCTGTTGTGGCATGTCGAACAAGCCTAGCACCTGCGAGCCAAACGTGATGAAAATGAACAAGCCGCTGCCTATCAAAGTAGATAGGGTGAACCAGCGCAGTGCCGCGCGTTCAAGCGGCTGACCGCGTGTCTTGCGCCATTGGACCGCAGCAAAAACAATAGCCATCAGCATCTCTATTGTCACTGGGATACGAGAGCCCCAATCTTGATCGGGAGCCCAGCGAAACACATCCGCCGACAGCCAAACACCAAAAATTGCCGGCAACCATAATAAATGTAGCGGCCGTACCAACTTGCGCGGGTAAGTCATGAATATGGCTACCAAGGCACAGCCGAACATGTTTGCGCCGAAATGGTTGAGTGACGCGAGCCAACGAATCGTCTCGCCATGCATCGCCAATTCACGCGTGCTATAGAGGGCGGCAGGAATGGTGAAAAGGGGAAATGCCAAACCTGACAACCAGAACATACGCGCAGCCCAATCGTCTTTGCGCAGTAACAATATCCAGCTGGCGATCAAGAATCCAAAAAATCCAGCGAAGATTTGAAACCAAAAGACCCTAGGTAGACTGGAAAGTGGGCGTTGCTTGGGAGTCAGCTCCGTTTGTGTTTCTACGCCCGTCGCGTCGGCCCAAATCAAAGACACTTGTTTATCACGCAACATCGTGTCGAATTTCGACTGACGCTCGAAGAACTCCGTCATTTCAGAATAGGTATCGAAGAAATCTGGTTCTTCTATCAAGTCGGTCGTCTTTAGTTCTTGTGATAAGCCAGATGCAGAAACGAGGCGTCTAACTTCGACACCCACGGGAATCTGCGACGCCAACGGCTTTGCAAGCTGAACAACCTGGACTTTGTCATCCACCACCGCCATCTGCACGCCTAGCCAAGGTTGCTGTAGCGCAATCCAAGCAATGCAAGCGGCCAATGCTATGCAGGAAAGCGTGAGTGCTAACAAAGCATAGGCGGGTCTTCTAACAAGCTGCTGCATAACTCAAATACCAATGGACCGAATGAGGTGACTTTATCAAATGCTGGCGGCAAAGCTACCCCCGCGTTCGCGGGATTGTGAGCAGAGCATAACTACCCGAAGATTGCGCTCAGTAAAAAGTCTGTACTTGGGCCATTTAGACGAATGGGCCGTTCACTCAATCAAGGGGGTTGTTATGTCGCAAAATGTATTCACCAAATCTATCAGTACCTTAATTTTTGGATTAAGCCTCACTGCTTGTGGTGGCGGGGGAGCAAGTGGTGGTGCTGCCGTAGTCACCTCGGCCCTGAGCGGAACTGCTGCGGTAGGATTCGCCGTGGTGAACGGCACGGTGAATATCAAATGCGCCAACAGCATAGCGATTGCCCCCTCGAACACCAGCGCAGCAGGTGCGATACAAGTGAACCTCGCAGGACAAACCCTGCCTTGCGCACTTCAAGTAACAGGCGGCACCATCAACGGTGTGGCAAACACGAATAACTATCACGCTATCGCTACCAGTGCTGGCAACGTAAACGTCACCCCGCTGACTGATCTTCTGGTCGCTAACCTAGCTGGAACAGCTACACCGACTACTTGGTTTGCAGGCCTGACCACCGCACAACTTGCCGCAATTACAGCGGGCCAAGTCACTACAGCAGCAACGAATGTAAAAACTGCACTGGGCTTGACCACCCAATTGGCAGGGATCGACCTCATCACCACCGCATTCACCCCAACACGTAACAACGTGATGGACAACACCTTGGAAGCGTTGCAAGCCGCAATCACCAACAATGCCACTCCCTATACAACTTTATTGACGAACGCAGGTGCGAGTGCAAATGCAGGCTTCACAACACCAGCAGGTTTCAATGCTGCATTGACCGCTGCCTATGTTCCACCTGGCGGTGCGACTACCCCTACGGTTACGGGTTTCAGCCCAGCTACAGGAGCAGTAGGTACGGTAGTGACTATTACCGGAACGAACCTGGGTTTAGGTTTCCAACCGGCGCCGATCGTTAAATTTGGCACGACAGCAGTCACCACGCCCCTTACCTTTAACGGACAAACCAGCATTTCATTTGCCGTGCCTACCGGTTTGGCGGCGGGCGCTCACACCATCACGATAGGTGGTATGACAGGTGTGCCTTTGACAGTGGGAACATTTACGGTGACAGCTGCTCCAGTAGCGCCTGCTGCACCAGGAGGTGCAACAGCAACAGCAGTCAGTGCAACACAGATCGATTTGGCTTGGTCAACTGTAGCAACAGCTACAAGCTATAACGTCTATCGTTCCACTGCTGCAAACGTCGTAATCACTGCGGGAAACAAAATCAATGCATCGCCTGTTACAACCCTTACTTACAGCGACAGTGTTGGACTAACGGCTGCGACACCATACTTTTATAAAGTGACAGCGGTGAATGTGGGTGGTGAATCAGTTGGGTCTGCTGAGGTAACTGCCACGACGAGTGCAGTAGTGCCCCCTGCAGTAACAGGCCTGACATTGTCGCCAGCATTTGATGGCTTAACAAACTTTGCGAATTCTGTACCTTCAGGCACGCTCGGCTCGTTTACATACAACCAAGGCGTGTTGCAGTATGTAACGGTCAATTACCTGGCAAGTCCTATAACGCTAGCCGAGCAGGTGCAAATTTCAGTTTATGCAGGCGGTGTGAATACGGCATATCTAGCCGGTGTTGGCGCACCAGCGTGTGTTATTACCCCAGTAGTAGGGGTTAGTTGGCCCGCTTGTTCCACTGTAGGTATCACATTTGACAAAGTGGCTGGCACCGTGACATTTGTTAATACGCCGATGAATATAGGTGTTGCAGGTACGTTGTTTACCTTGAATGGTTCGCTGACTTTCCCTCCGTTCTAACCTAAATTAGATTAACCGAAACGGAAAACCGCCCGACTTGTTCGTGCGGTTTTGTTTTTGTCACCCCAATAATTTGGAATCTGTTGCAATAAAGCTAATTCACGCCCCCTACCCCCGCGTTCGCGGGATTGTTAGCAGAGCTTGACTGCTCGAAGATTGCGCTCACTCAATCTCGTGAATGCGGGAGTCCCTGATTTAATTTGCCCTTCGTGGTTAAGTGATAACTTGGTGCATGCTTCATCGTGCATAGTCAGAACTTAGTGGCTTTATCAGAGCCCTTCGACCCTACTCAGGACTAGCTTGCCGAAGCGCCGAAGCATGGAAGAGGCTGTGTTTGATTCACTGCATCAACTAGAATGCCACACCTCAACTTATTGAAAATGTCATGCTTAAACATCACGGTAAGGCATTGATCGCAACATTATTCAAAATAGCTAGAACGTTGCTAGGGAGTGCGCTAATTGCATTTTTCTCGGCTACTTATGCGCATGCGGTTGATGAAATGCTTGTACTGGAGAGCGCGGAAGCCGTCACCCTCGGTGAGCAAGTTCAACTGCCGCATAATTGGACGCATGATCCCGAGGGGATGTTCGGTGTAGTGCATTACCGTCTGAAATTCGCAAAGCCGATAAACGCAAGTGAACTGCAAGCGTTGTATTTGCCACATATCAATATGTCGGTAAAAGCGAGATTAAATGGTCAGGTTATCGGACAAAGCGGCTTTGATCAGCAACCAACCGGGCGATATTTTCATACCCCTATCATGTATGGTTATCCGAGCACCTTGTATGTGCAGGGAGAGAATGTGCTGGATATTGAGGTACGTTCTTACGCCAATCGTTTCGGGTTCTTATCGCCAGTCAGTATCGGTGACTACAACCAGTTAGAGCCGATTTACGCAAATGCCTATTTCGAAAATAACACATTACAAATTGTAAGCACGGCGCTCTCCGGCATCTTTGTTTTGTTGCTGATTCCAGTTTGGTGGGCGCGCCGGAAAAGTATGTTTGCTTGGTTCATTGCTGGTTCTTTGGCTTGGAGCATCAGTGGGCTGAATGTATTTCTGCATGAAATTCCCATGCCTGCTGCGATGTGGGAATGGTTGATTCACATCTCGATAGGGCTGGTCCCGCTGTGCTACGGATTATTTATTTTCCGTCTGACTGAACAACGATATCCGAGGCTAGAGAAATCATTATTAGTCGCGTCGGCTTTATTCATCATGGTATCGGTGTTTTTTGCCGGCAAAGCCAGCTTCTTCACGATCACCAGCTTGTGGCATGCCAGTGTGCTTATGTTTGGTGCGTTCGCCATCTATCGCCTATTTAGATACCTGTTAGGCAAACGCGACTTCAGCGTGTTTTATATCGCCTCCTCATTGGTGTTGGTGTGCGCACTGGCGATACACGATCTCGTCATTCAGCAATTGAGCGCGCAGCATACCAACTTCTGGTTGAACTACACCGCACCGCTACTACTGACCGCAATGGGCTTATTGATGGTCAGGCAATTCGTAACCGCTGTGCAAAACGCGGAAGAGTTAAATATTTCCTTGGAAACCAGGGTCACGGAAGCGCGAGCGGCTTTGCAGGAGAGTTATGCGGAGTTGCGAATTTTGGAAATGAATCGTGCAGTACACAACGAACGCGAACGCATCTATCGCAACTTACACGATGATGTGGGGGCCAAATTATTGGGATTGGCCATCTCAGCACAGCGCGCAAACCAAACTCGCGAAGCGGAGTTAGCCAGATCGGCACTGCGAGATTTGCGCGAAGTTGTATCGCGATCTAATAAAATATCCGTTGAGCTGGCCGACTTGCTCGCTGATTTACGTGCTGAGACTGAGCAACGTGTGAACGCGGCCGCAGTGGATATTCAATGGCAGACAGATGAGAAAAAACTGGGATCGCTTTTGGTCAGCGCTGAGGCATCCCTCCATTTGAGCCGCATTTTGCGCGAGGCGACCAGTAACGCACTGCACCATTCTTCTGCCAGCCGCATCACGGTTACAGTTCGATTTGAGGAGGACATGCTCAATATCGACATTGCGGATAATGGTGTGGGCGTGGCGGCAGACTTCAAAGCGAATCGGGGCATGGAGAGCATGATGGCACGCGCGGCTACCTTGCAAGGTAGCCTAGTTTTAGGCGGTGGAGAATCGGGCGGATGTGTTGTGCACCTATCAGTACCGCTATCAAGTTTGTCAGTCAGAGAGCTGTCCTCTGACGTACCAAGGAGTCTGTGATTCAGTTTCCCGTTCGAGGCGCACCCCTAGACATGCTGATGAAACAACTAGCCATCTCACCAATGCAGCAAGCTGCCAAGTGATGGCTTATTAGGGCAAACGGATTTATTCAGAATTTTCTTAACATTTCCATACACTATATAGGGTGAATTTATGAGCTCACATGCACGCAACAGAATCATTTACATACACGGTTTTGATTTTGAGGCGAAAGGCTATTTGATGCCAGAACTAGAAAAATTGGTGCGGCAAACTTTGCCCAACACTAACAATCCTGCATGGGTAGAACATTGGTCACCATTGAAGGACACGCGCAACAACTCATTTAAAGAAGTAGCCGAACAGCTCGCGGAAGAAATACGTGATGGCGGCGCATACGAACGACAATATGCCGTTTGCCACAGTATGGGCGGGCTGATTGCACGCCAGCTATGTTTGCTGCCTGGGGTGCATCTCGACGGTATTCTGACGATCAGCTCACCCCATGAAGGTACGGCTGACTGGGTGGATTTGGGGAGCTGGTGGTTAGGTAGAGGGCCACAATCGCTGATGCAGGGAAGTTCAGATCTACGAGAGCTGAATCAGTTGGATTACGCGTTCCATCGTAAATATCACTTCGTGGGCGTGCAATGCTACGGATGGTCAGGGGGGCATTTCGGTCTGAATGATAATGACACCATAGTAGAACGGTCTAGCCAACAAGGGGCCCACTTAGGTGATGACATCCATCGTTACAACTTAATTGTCCAATATGGCAGCAACCTAGTACCTCAAGGCATTGCGGGGGACAAACTCTGCCCACATAATTTTGTGGTCGATCACGCTGTCGGAACGGAGTTGAGTCATATCTCCTTCGACAAAGCGCGGTTAGAGTTGGCCATACAAAATTGCATCAAACTTTGACGCCAAGCACAGAACGATTACGTGCGTATCTCCCTACGGTAATTCTGGTCGTGATGCACTGCCCCCCGTAATAGCAGCGTCGGCTTCATTCACTCCCGCGATGTTGAAAGGCTGAGCACACAGAAACCTGCCCCTAGTTTGCCAAATTGCACCACTTCAAATCTCGATACATCCGATAAAAGTTGTTACCCCCCGCGTTCGCGGGATTGCGGAACATCAGCCAGCAGATATCCTTAGTTTCTTGGGCTGCACTCAATATTTCTATCAGATTTATCGAGTGATAGGTCGTCTTAAAACTATAGGGGAAAACAATGCGACTGCACTTTCACAGCCACGCGGCAAGAATTCTAGCTGTCTGTATCGGCATCTTTTCAGTGACCGCATGTGTTGCAGTAGATGATCCACTTATAGGCCATGCGGAAACTACGCTTAAGAGTTGCGAGTTTGGTCCGTCCGACGAGTTAGTTGCGGATATGAAAAAAGCTGAAACTTACGTCAAATTTAATCAAGAAGCTTTAGACGGATTGCGCAGTGCAAACTTTTATGCACTGACAGAAAAAGAAGCTGTTCAAAGTATGACAGATGAATTTAACGGCGATGCGGCTAGGGCTCAGGCGACTTTTCGCTATTACGCAGACCTACCTGCCAATCAAGATGCATTGAGAAGCCAGCTATACGAAATAATCCAACGCTTACGAGGAATGGAGCAAGTGCGTAAGCAAACCAATTATGTTGCCTTGGTAAAAGCCCAGGGTGAAAGCAATGAACGTATGAAACAGGCTGCAATAGCCAATACTGACCGGTTGCAGAATGCATTAGATAACAATGCCAATTTCTACAACGCATTAGGCAGTGGTCCAGACATCATTCGATCTAAAGATAGCCGTGGCTCATATCAGGACGAAGTTACGTACAAAGGGCGAGTCAGAGAACAAACGATCGCTTCTCAAAAGCGAGCCGAGGAAGACCTTATGCGTGGCCAAGCCGAGGTCGAGCGGGAACGGCGTGAAGCTGAGCAAAATCAACGTGTTTTTTTACAGCAAAACCAAAGTTTGCCTGAAGTTAAGAAATACATTTCCACTGAGTCTGACCTGATTTCAGAAAAGCTATGGCCTGCCTTGAAGAAAACACTCGCCAATTTGGATCAAATGCTTGCCGCTGCAAAGGCAAACTAAACGTAGTTAAAAACGAGACAGCGTCGTTCCGCTGTATTTGAGACTTTGTATATATCGGGGAACAGTAGTGTCCGGTTAACTTACAAATTCCAGAGCCAAGATTGAGTATTGGCGCAGGTTACAGAGCAATTTATTTTGGTGCCGATTTGAAATCAGTTTACCTACATTCTGCTTCGAGTAACTTCCAGA
>JAQTTY010000005.1 GCA_028710525.1 Gallionella sp.
GTTTGTATGCATACGGTTTCAGGTTCTATTTCACTCCCCTTCCGGGGTTCTTTTCGCCTTTCCCTCACGGTACTGGTTCACTATCGGTCGATTACGAGTATTTAGCCTTGGAGGATGGTCCCCCCATGTTCAGACAAGGTTTCTCGTGCCCCGCCCTACTTGTCGCAATCCTAGTTCCACACTACTGTTTTCACCTACGGGACTATCACCCACTATGGTCAGACTTTCCAGACTGTTTGGTTAACAATAATGCTAAAAATTGCAGGCTCTTCCGTGTTCGCTCGCCACTACTTACGGAATCTCGGTTGATTTCTTTTCCTTCAGGTACTTAGATGTTTCAGTTCCCTGAGTTCGCTTTACCCTCCCTATGTATTCAGGAGGGAATGACCTATAAGGCCGGGTTTCCCCATTCAGATATCTACGGATCATAGCTTATTGCCAGCTCCCCGTAGCTTTTCGCAGGCTATCACGTCTTTCATCGCCTGTAATCGCCAAGGCATCCACCATATGCACTTATTCGCTTGACCCTATAACGTTAAGCCCTAATCATTGCTGATTAGGCGTTATCGTGTTTCGCATTTGTTGCCTTGTTACTTATTAAGTCTTTCAACTCAACTCGCAAAAAGGTTTGTGTCTAATCTGAGACGACTAATCTCAAACTAGCTTGATACAATCAAAAACCCATTTAGTTTTTTCATGCACTCATTCCGATGGCGTTAACCAACTTCACTTGTGCGTGAATCACTTATTTACTTCTTCCAAATTTTTAAAGAACTACTTATCGGCAAAGCCAATATCTAAACCTTCCGGCTTACATATGGGTTCTTACCCTGAAATCCCGTCACTTATTGCTTTACTCCAACTAAACCACCAAGTAATTGGTGGAGGTTAACGGATTCGAACCGTTCACCCTCTGCTTGCAAAGCAGATGCTCTACCAAATGAGCTAAACCCCCATACAACTTGCTCTGGTGGGTCTAGTTGGACTCGAACCAACGACCCCTGCGTTATCAACACAGTGCTCTAACCAGCTGAGCTACAGACCCGTAACTGAATTTCAACGAACAACTGATGAGTGTAGGCACTTGGCCCTAGCGGATACTCTAGAAAGGAGGTGATCCAGCCGCACCTTCCGATACGGCTACCTTGTTACGACTTCACCCCAGTCATGAAACCCACCGTGGTAAGCGCCCCCCTTACGGTTAGGCTACCTACTTCTGGCAGATTCCACTCCCATGGTGTGACGGGCGGTGTGTACAAGACCCGGGAACGTATTCACCGCGACATGCTGATCCGCGATTACTAGCGATTCCGACTTCACGCAGTCGAGTTGCAGACTGCGATCCGGACTACGATCGGCTTTCTGAGATTAGCTCCCCCTCGCGGGTTGGCAACCCTCTGTACCGACCATTGTATTACGTGTGAAGCCCTACCCATAAGGGCCATGAGGACTTGACGTCATCCCCACCTTCCTCCGGTTTATCACCGGCAGTCTCATTAAAGTGCCCAACTAAATGATGGCAATTAATGACAAGGGTTGCGCTCGTTGCGGGACTTAACCCAACATCTCACGACACGAGCTGACGACAGCCATGCAGCACCTGTGTTCAGATTCCCTTTCGGGCACAATCACATCTCTGCGATCTTTCTGACATGTCAAGGGTAGGTAAGGTTTTTCGCGTTGCATCGAATTAATCCACATAATCCACCGCTTGTGCGGGTCCCCGTCAATTCCTTTGAGTTTTAATCTTGCGACCGTACTCCCCAGGCGGTCAACTTCACGCGTTAGCTGCGGTACTAAAGAAGTCTCCTTCCCCAACACCTAGTTGACATCGTTTAGGGCGTGGACTACCAGGGTATCTAATCCTGTTTGCTCCCCACGCTTTCGTGCATGAGCGTCAGTGTTAGCCCAGGGGGCTGCCTTCGCCATCGGTATTCCTCCACATCTCTACGCATTTCACTGCTACACGTGGAATTCTACCCCCCTCTGCTACACTCTAGTCTTCCAGTCACAAATGCAGTTCCCAGGTTAAGCCCGGGGATTTCACATCTGTCTTAGAAAACGGCCTGCGCACGCTTTACGCCCAGTAATTCCGATTAACGCTCGCACCCTACGTATTACCGCGGCTGCTGGCACGTAGTTAGCCGGTGCTTCTTCTTCCGGTACCGTCATCCACGCTTAGTATTAATAAACGCGATTTCTTTCCGGCTGAAAGAGCTTTACAACCCGAAGGCCTTCTTCACTCACGCGGTATGGCTGGATCAGGCTTGCGCCCATTGTCCAAAATTCCCCACTGCTGCCTCCCGTAGGAGTCTGGACCGTGTCTCAGTTCCAGTGTGGCGGGTCGTCCTCTCAGACCCGCTACGGATCGTCGCCTAGGTGAGCCTTTACCTCACCTACTAGCTAATCCGATATCGGCCACTCCGAAAGCGAAAGGTCCTTGCGGATCCCCTCCTTTCCCCCTCAGGGCATATGCGGTATTAGCGTAACTTTCGCTACGTTATCCCCCACTTCCGGACATGTTCCGATATATTACTCACCCGTTCGCCACTCGCCACCAGGTTGCCCCGTGCTGCCGTTCGACTTGCATGTGTAAAGCATACCGCCAGCGTTCAATCTGAGCCAGGATCAAACTCTTCAGTTTAATTCCTGTTTTGGTTCTCTGCAGAACCGGTCTTACTCAAAGTGAATCATTTGACATGATTCTTTTAGACTCTGCGTAAGTACTACTATATTTTAAAGTTAATCTATCATCCAAAGACGATAAACCCCTCTAGAACCAAGTACCTACACTCGTCAATTGTTCGTTTGTATTATTAAAGAGCTGTCGCTTCACCAGTTATCCCGGCTGCGAAGAGGTGCGCATTCTACAGACTTTCAACTTCACGTCAACTAGAATTTACATCTCTTTTTCCTATCAACACGCTTTACAATATGCAATCAACTTGTTGATTATTCTCGGTTTTACCCGAAGCATCTTGCCCGCCGTGCGTCGAAGAGGTGCGCATTCTACAGACCATTTATTCTGCGTCAATCCTTTTTTGAAATATCTTTGCAATTATCTTCAGCTAGGCAGTGCTATGCGTTTATTCACTACAATAGCGGCTTACACGGAAAGCCAAAAATGTCATTGATTACACTCGGAATTGAATCATCCTGCGACGAGACCGGCATCGCACTATATAAGATGGGTACCGGTTTGCTGGCGCACGCACTACATACGCAAATCGCCATGCACAGCGAATATGGCGGCGTCGTTCCCGAGCTCGCTTCACGCGATCATGTGCAACGTGTCATCCCGCTTATTCGTCAAGTTCTAGTGCAAGGAGGAGTCACGCTACAAGATGTGGATGCCATCGCCTACACGCAAGGTCCGGGTCTGGGCGGCGCACTTCTGGTGGGCGCCAGCGTAGCCAACGCCTTAGCGTTCGCACTCGATCTACCCAAAATTGGTGTGCATCATCTTGAAGGTCACCTACTCTCGCCCTTATTGTCCAACCCCGCCCCTGATTTTCCATTCGTCGCTTTATTAGTATCAGGCGGGCACACCCAGCTGATGCGTGTAGATGGTGTGGGTGAATACCAACTTTTGGGCGAGACCTTGGATGACGCAGCAGGAGAGGCGTTTGACAAGAGCGCTAAATTATTGGGCTTGGGTTATCCCGGCGGCCCGGCGCTTGCAGCACTGGCGACTAAAGGTAGGTCGGGAATGTACAAGTTACCCCGCCCAATGTTGCAGAGCGGTGACTTTGATTTTAGCTTCAGCGGACTGAAGACCGCCGTCCTTACCTTAGTCAAGCAGAGTTCAACTGATGAACAGACCCGCGCCGACATCGCCTACGCCGCCCAAGAGGCCATCGTAGACGTGCTCGCACACAAGGCTAGAGCGGCGCTAGCACATACAGGATTAAGCCAATTGGTGGTTGCGGGAGGAGTAGGGGCTAACAGACTGCTGCGTGAACGGCTTACCCACGACATAGAGAAGCGTGGCGGGAAGGTGTATTACCCAGATTTGGAGTTCTGTACCGACAACGGCGCGATGATTGCCTTTGCCGGGGCGTTACGCCTAGCCAAACAGCAAGGCGACAAACGTTATCAGTTCAACGTAAAGGCCAGATGGAATCTGGCCGAGATCACCGCTTAAGAAGATTTAGACTTGGAACCTATCTTGGACTCCTTGCCCATCATCAGATTCTGGATATTGCTCTTGTGGCGCCAGATAAGTAGCAAAGACATGACGGCGGTCGCCAGCACTAACTCAGGGCGCAAGTGGTACAGCATCGCGTAGATAGGTGCAGCCATCGCTGCTACCAAAGCTGACAAGGATGAGTAACGGAACACCACGGCCATAAACAACCAGGTCGCAAATACCGCCAATCCCATCCATACATTCAGTGCCAGCAACACACCCAAAGCTGTCGCAACGCCTTTTCCGCCTTTGAATTTAAGGAATACCGGGAATACATGACCCAAAAACACTGCTAAGGAGACCAAGGCGACCAATAGCAAGCCACTTTGATTGTGTGGCGCAAACATGATTGCGAGAAACACTGCCAACCAGCCTTTCGCCGCATCTCCCAGTAAAGTCAGCGCAGCCGCAACCTTTTTACCGCTACGCAGCACATTGGTCGCGCCGGGATTGCCCGAACCATAGGTGCGCGGATCAGCGATTCCGAAAGCTTTACTAGTGACGACAGCAAACGAAATAGAACCCAAAAGGTAGGCAGCAACGACAAAAGCTATGGTCAACATCGGGAATACCCTAAAATAGACAAGTCGGCGATTTTACTTGAATCCGCAAACGCCCACACATTTACCGCAACGCATCGTATATACCCAATGGACATCATCTTCATACGCGAACTTAAGGTCACCACACTCATCGGCATCTATGAGCGCGAAAAACTGGTACCACAGACTCTACAGATCGACCTCGACATCGCGCTGCCTAACAGTCGCGCGTGTATCAGTGACGATATCGATGATGCACTCGATTATGCAGAGGTTGCAGCACATATACAGACCGTGCTGAGCGAAGGACATTTCTCACTACTGGAAACATTGGCTGAACATATCGCACAGATTATCCTCAAGGACTTCAACGCGCCCTGGGTAAAGATCAGTGTCGCAAAACTGCAGGCGATACGTAACTGCAAGATGGTAGGTATCACTCTGGAACGCGGACAACTAAAATAGTTCGCAGTCGGCTACACGCATAACCCCCACAGATCGGACACATCATGCCTAGCACCCAATTCAAGTATCACAACGATTTCAAATTGACCGAAAAGCAAACGGTAGCCGAAGCATCGCAACTGCTGATAGACAAAAACCTATCACTGGTTCCCGTCACTGATACTGCTGGAAAATATCTGGGCGTGTTCAGCCTGAACGGTTTGCTTGCATTGGTCCTGCCACGGGCTGCTTTGATGGAGGGAGGGCTAACCGATCTGGGCTTTTTGTCCGACCGTCTGGAGATACTGCAAGAACGCATGCGCGAACACGGCGCACGACCTGTAGGTGATGTGTTGGAAAAGCATGTGCCCATCATCCACCCCGAAACACCTTTACTGGAAATCGTCCTACACCTATATCGTGCCGAGAACGACATCCCAGTAGTGGATAACAAGAGCGGCCAATTGCTGGGCTTGTTATTGGGTACTGAATTTGTCTCTCTGCTCGGCGCAGGGGTCTAAGACATGCATGAGCAAACTGCCCTGATGCACACCATCTTCGGACTGGACCCGCTGTGGCTGGCCAGTATCATCTTCGTCCTGACCTATATCGTCATCATCAGTGAGCGCATCAACCGCGCCATTGTGGCCCTGCTAGGTGGCGGACTGATGATACTGTGCGGCATCCTCACCCAAGAAGCTGCGATACGCGGTATCGACTTCAACACGCTAGGTCTGCTGATCGGCATGATGATGATTGTTTCCATCACCAAGAAGAGTGGCGTGTTCCAATATGTCGCTATCTGGATCGCAAAGAAAGCACGCGCTCAACCAGTCGCTATCCTACTGATGATGTCCTTCGTCACCGCTTTGTTCTCTGCATTGTTGGACAACGTCACCACCGTACTGCTGGTGACGCCTGTGATGCTATTGATCGCGGAAGAACTCAAGGTCAAACCTTACCCCTATCTATTTGCCATCATCATCATGTCTAACGTCGGCGGCACGGCCACCTTGATTGGCGATCCACCCAACATCATGATCGGTTCTGCGGCACATCTGACGTTCAATGATTTCCTGATCAACCTCGCTCCTATCGTCCCACTCATTGCAGTGTGCAGTCTGATACCGATCTGGTTGATCTGGCGCAAAGATATGGTCGCGACGACTGAGGATAGGGCGCGCGTGATGCGTTTCAATGAGCTCGAGGCCATTACCAACTGGCGTTTACTAAAGCAGGCCTCTTTCGTATTCTCTCTCGTCATTGCTGGCTTCATGCTGCATGGCACCCTACACCTAGAGCCTGCAACTATCGCCATGTTCGGCGCTGCGCTGTTACTGCTGGTGGAAAACTTCGGACGCGATCCGGAAGAGCAATCTCATCAAGTGCACAAAGCATTGATCGAAGTCGAGTGGATCACACTGTTCTTTTTCATTGGACTGTTCATCGCAGTCTATGGCATTGAGCAAGCCGGTTTGATCAGCGCCATGGCACACCAGTTGCTGAGCGCAACCGAGGGCGACCTGACTACTACAGCCATAGCAATATTGTGGGGCTCGGCCGTTGCATCGGCATTTGTGGACAACATCCCTTTTGTTGCAACCATGATCCCCTTAATCAAATCGATGGCACCTTCCATGGGTGGGGATCAAGCCATCCTGCCCCTATGGTGGGCCTTGGCTTTGGGCGCTTGCTTAGGCGGCAATGGCACACTGGTCGGCGCTTCGGCCAATCTAGTGGTTGCGGGTATCGCCGAGAAATCTGGCAACCCGATCCGTTTCGCGACCTTTCTTAAGATCGCTTTCCCCTTGATGTTGCTATCCATCGCGATCGCGCACGTCTATCTATATCTGAGATACCTGTAACACACGATGCGCTTTCTACTCTGTCTATTATTGTGTTGCACCGCCACGGCTTATGCTGATGCAGATGCCGACTTTCTTGCGGCGCGCACCGCCTATCTGGCGGGCAATGTAGCCAAGCTGGATAGTATCGCACCACGCTTAAAGAAGTCCCCCTTGGAGATATACGTCAGCTACTTCCAGCTACGTCTGCAACTCGACACCTTACCAACCGTAAAGGTAAAAGCCTTCCTTGCACGCCCAGAAGACAATCCGGTGATAGACAGACTGCGTCGCGAGTGGCTCAAAGTATTAGGAGGCAAACAGCAATGGGCGCTATTCAACGGTGAGTATCCGCGTCTGATCAAAGAAGATGCGGAACTGACGTGCTATGCCCTGCAAGCTCGTCATGCCACGCAACCCGATCGCCCATTGGATGAATTAGGCGAGCTGTGGCTAACCGGCAAGAGTCAGCCGGACAGTTGCGGCCCCGTGTTCGATGCCGCGCTAGACTCGGGACTCATCAGTTCAGAGATGGTCTGGCAACGCTTACGACTTTCCTTCGAAGCTGGCAATGTGAGTCTAGCCAAACGACTAGCAGAACATCTGGCGAGCCCGCATCAATTCCCTATCGAGTCCATCGGCAGCGCAGCCTCAGACCCAGACCGTTATTTGAGTAAGGTGAAACTCGATAAAGCCAACGACGGTCAGCGTGCAGTCGCCTTGTTTGCACTGCAGCGTTTAGCAAAACAGTCCAGCGACATCGCCTTTGCACATTGGGTAAAGATCGCAGCCTACTTCCCTGTGTCTGAACAGCATTATTTTTATAGCTGGCTTGGTTATGAAGCGGCCCGCGATCAAGAGCCCCATGCACTGCCATGGTACAGAGCGGCAGGCAATGCACCATTGAACGCACAACAGTCCGCCTGGCGAGTACGCGCGGCCTTACGCGCCAAAGATTGGGCTGAAGTTTCGCGCAGCATAAATAATATGGACGCCATGCAACAACGCGACCCAGCCTGGCGTTACTGGAAAGCACGTGCGCTGACCGAGCAAGGCCATCCTGCAGAGGCGATGCAGTTGTTCGCCCCCTTGAGCAAGGAATTCAATTTCTACGGCCAGTTGGCCAATGAAGAATTAGCCACCTCACCGATAATGGGGATCACGCCCGTCACTTACACGCCCACCACGCAAGACATCGCCACCATGTCTGCTTTGCCCGGCGTGCAGCGCACCATCGCTTTGTACCGTATGGATCTACGTGTTGATGCACTGGAAGAATGGCGCTGGGTGGTACGCAACCTGAACGACAAAGAATTGCTCACCGCCGCCGAGATAGCCTATCGCAATGAGATGTATGACCGCGCCATCGGCGCCGCAGACCTTACCGTCAGCACCCATGATTTCAGCATGCGCTATCTCGCCCCGTATCGCGATGCGCTGCAATCGCACATCAAAGACAATGATCTAGACGAAGCTTGGGTATACGGGCTGATGCGCCAGGAAAGCCGTTTCGCAACCAGCGCAAAATCCAATGTGGGCGCTGCTGGCCTGATGCAAATCATGCCTAGCACCGCGCGTTGGGTCGCAAAGCGACTCGGATTGAAGAGCTATCGTGACCATCTAATCCAACAGCTGGACACCAATCTTAGGCTGGGCACCTATTACATGAAGAACGTCCTCTCTACTGCGGACGACAGCCCCGTCATGGCTTCTGCCGCCTATAACGCCGGCCCTAATCGCGCCCGCAAATGGCGCGGCGATCAGGCACTGGAAGGCGCGATCTACGCAGAAAGCATCCCTTTCGATGAGACACGTGAATACGTCAAGAAGGTGATGAGCAACACTGCCTACTATGCCAAGGAATTTGGCAGCTCCACTCATACCTTGAAAGAGCGTTTAGGCATCATCGCCGCCAAATCACCTGAGAACCAGCAAGCGCCCGCTGATGAGAAATAACGGCAAAATCTATGTAGTGGGCGGAGCGGTGCGCGATGCACTGCTGGGCCTACCTGTGCACGACAAAGATTGGGTGGTCGTCGGCAGCACGCCGGAAGCCATGACGGCGCAAGGCTATCTGCCAGTGGGCAAGGACTTCCCCGTGTTTCTGCATCCCAAGACCCATGAGGAATATGCGCTGGCACGCACCGAGCGCAAGACCGCGCTCGGCTACCAAGGCTTTGCCGTCTATGCCGCACCTGATGTAACGCTAGAGCAAGACCTATCGCGACGCGACTTCACTATCAACGCCATTGCGCAAGATGACGACGGCACACGTATCGACCCCTACAACGGACAAGCCGATCTCAAGGCCGGCGTGTTGCGCCACGTCAGCGCAGCCTTTAGTGAAGACCCTGTACGTATCCTGCGTGGTGCGCGCTTCGCAGCACGTTTCGATTTCAGCATCGCTCCCGAGACCTTGCAGCTCATGCGTGACATGGTTGAGAACGGCGAAGTAGATGCACTGGTGGCCGAGCGGGTCTGGCAGGAATTGTCGCGCGGTTTGATGGGTCAACATCCCGCCCGCTTCATCACCACCCTGCGCGAGTGCGGCGCACTAGCCAAGATCATGCCCGAGGTCAACGCTTTGTTCGGTGTGCCGCAACCTCCGCTATATCACCCCGAAATCGATTGCGGTATCCACACCATGATGGTGTTAGACGACAGCGCACAACATGACTACGATTTGAGTGTGCGCTACGCTGCACTCACCCATGATCTGGGCAAAGGCAACACACCCGCAGACATCTTGCCGCGCCATATAGGCCACGAGTTGCGCAGTGTGGCGTTGGTCAAAAAGATGAGCGAGCGACTGCGCGTGCCCACCGAGTGCCGCGAACTGGCGCAGCTCACCGCGCGCTATCACGGCGACATCCACCGAGCAAAAACGCTGCGCGCAGAGACCATCATCAAGTTGTTCCAATCCTCAGACGCCTGGCGCAGACCTGAACGTTTCGCGCTGATGCTGCAAGCCTGCGCCTCCGATGCGCGCGGTCGCACCGGCCATGAACAGGATGCCTATCCGCAAGCAGACTACCTACTGCACGCGCTGTCATTAGCACGCGCGGTAGACGCGGGTGCTTTGGCCGCGGGCTGCGACACACCCACCAAGATTCCTGCCGCCGTGCAACAAGCGCGAGTGGCTGCGATACAACAATTCGTCGATACCAACAAGAAGGAAATGCAATGAAGAAACTAGTTTGCCTGCTGTTCGCAGCGAGCATCATCAACCCTGTATATGCTGCGGAAAAAGCAAAGTCGAGCAAGGGCGACGCGCAGTTCGAGCAAATGTTCAACAGCGTAGACAATGATCAGGATGGCAAAATCTCCAAACACGAAGCCGAACTTAAAGCGCCAGCAATGGCTGACCTGTTTGGACAAATCGATACCGACCATGACGCTTCCTTAAGCAAACAAGAGATCAAAACTTTCACCGCCGCGATGCTCAAGAGCCGCGAAGAATTTCTTCACAAGCTTGAGACGACCGACAAGGACAAGAACGGCAAGCTATCACTCAGCGAAAGCAAGACCATACCCAAGTTGCACGATAACTTCGATGCGATAGACAGTGATCATGACGGTCAACTTGTCCTGAAGGAGATCTCTGACTATCTGCGCGCGCAGATGGAAGCGCAACGCGCGGCGACACGCTAATCCCATACTTTGTCATGCGTGCTACCTTGTTAAAACTGTTGCTAGTTGTAGCGTTGTTACCGACGTTGGCCTATGCCGGTACACCCGGCGAGGTCATGCCCGGCCAACCTTTGCGCGCTGCCGTGCTGCATAGTCTTACCGGCAAAGATAAACAATTCTCAGACTACCGTGGCAAGCCGCTTATCATCAATGTATGGGCGAGCTGGTGTGGGCCGTGCCGTGCCGAGATGGGTTCGCTGAATCGTTTGGCTCAGCGTTACAAAAAGCAGTTCACCGTGATTGGTATTTCCACCGATGACGATGCGCTCGCCGCTAAGCACTTCATCAAACAATACAAGGTGGGCTTCGAGAACTATATCGATAGCAATGTATTTCTGGAGAATATGCTGGGTGCCGACACCATCCCACTGACCATACTAGTAGACGCGGAGGGACGCGTATTGGAGAAAGCGCGTGGCGCTTATGAGTGGGACAGTCCCGAGACCATAGACGCAATCGGTCAGGTATTTAAACTCAAACTGAAACACAAACGCTGAACACTACAAAGCGCGTGACAGATCGCCGCGTGCAAAACCGCTTAAGCTTGCATCCATACCCTTAGCGAAGGCGATAACTTTGAACAGATCGCCCATCTCGGCCGGACTGGTCAATTTCTGCATCTGGGCGGACAAAGGCAGATAGGTCTTCAAATCTTCGGGTGATACCTGCGCCAGCAAATCGGTGATACCACCGTTGATCAGGAAAAAAGCCTGATTGGTATAACCGATCAAAGATAGTCCTACATCTATGCCCGCTTCCGCGACCGCAGTGAAATCTACATGCGCGGTGATGTCCTGCAGACCCGGCAAATAAAAGGGGTCGTCATGTGCATGATGACGGTAGTGACACATCAAGGTGCCCTTGTTGCGTTGCGGATGATAGAACTCGCGCGCGCCAAAACCATAGTCTATGAACAGCAGCGCACCACACTGCATACGGCTCGCCAGACTCTGTATCAAACCGCTCGCCGCCAGACATATCTCACTCACGTAACCATCTGGCACGACGATCTTCTGTGCCGCAGCCAACAGTGCTGCATCGGCGATCCCACGTTCCGCCCATGCGAAACCATCAGCTTGCACGACCACACCGCGCTCCTTCAATGCACTGTCATTCCAATGCACCAGATGCACGGGCAAAGCATCCAGCACCTCGTTAGCGACCACGGCACCCGAGTAACTTTCCGGCAAGGCGTCCAACCACACTACGCGTTGCACAAGATGCGGCAGACGCTGTTGCAACAAGGCTTGCTGGCGCTGACGCAGATCGGCGCTCACTTCGAGTATGGAATAACTGTCCGGCAAGGTGCCCAAATGCTCCAACTCGGTAAGCATGTCCAAAGCCAGTTTGCCACTGCCCGCACCCAGCTCAAGGATATGGGGTGCACTGTTCGCCATCACCTGTTGCACCTGTCGCGCCAGCGTGCGACCGAACAAAGAGGAAAGTTCAGGCGCAGTGATGAAGTCACCCGCCTCGCCCAATTTATGCGAACCCGCCGTGTAATAACCCAAGCCCGGCATATACAGAGCAAGCTCCATAAACCGCGCAAAACTGATCCAACCACCGTGTTGGGCGATATCGTCCTGTATCGCGCGGGTTAAATGAGTGCTGTGTTCCAGTGCTTCTGGGCTAGGGGGAGGTAAGGGATTCTGCATGGGCTGTTATAATCGCGCGTTTCTTAAAATGAAAAGTCGGGGGAGTTTAGTGGAGGCAGCGATGCAAGGCAAAGTGGTATTGGTGACAGGCGGTGCAAAACGCGTAGGCGCGGCGATTTGTCGACGCCTGCACGCGGCCGGCGCAAGCATCGCGCTGCACTATCACACCTCACAGCATGAGGCCGCCGCCTTACAGGATGAATTGAACGCTTTGCGTGCCGACAGCGTGGCCAGTTTCTCCGCCGATTTGCTCGATCTGGACGCCTTGCCCAAGCTGGTACAGCAGACGCTGGCGAACTTTGGCCGGCTGGACGGACTGGTTAACAATGCTTCCAGCTTTTATCCCACACCCTTGCAAACTGCGAGCGAAGCTGACTGGCACGACCTACTGGGTACCAACCTCAAAGCGCCGTTGTTCCTTGCGCAAGCCGCTGCGGCAGAACTGCGTCGCACCCATGGCAGCATCGTCAACATCGTCGACATCCACGCCGAGCGCCCCATGCAGGGCCATCTGGTCTATAGCATCGCTAAAGGCGGACTACGCGCCTTGACGCTAGGGCTGGCACAGGAGTTGGCACCAGAGGTACGCGTCAATGGCGTGGCGCCTGGACCGATTTTGTGGCCGCAACACCGCGACTGGAACGACGCGGCGAAACGCGAGGCCATCGTCGCGCAGACTCTACTCAAGCGTGTAGGCGAACCCGACGACATCGCCAAGACCGTGGCATTTTTGCTGAATGACGCCCCCTATATCACCGGCCAGATCATCTCCGTAGATGGCGGCAAGAGCATCAACACTTGATTGGAAACACTATGAACGCGATCGTACAACCCATCCATTTCGAAGCACACTCGAACAACTTCAACCGCTTGCGCAGCCGCCTCGAACACCAAGTCGGCAAAGCCATAGGTGACTTCAATATGATAGAAGAGGGCGACAGCGTGATGGTATGCCTTTCTGGGGGTAAGGACTCTTATACCCTGCTCGATATCCTGCTTGCGCTGCGCAAACGCGCGCCCATCGACTTCCGCATCGTGGCGATGAATCTCGACCAGAAGCAGCCCGGCTTCCCTGCCGATGTGCTGCCCACTTATCTGAAAAATCTAGGCGTGGAATATCACATCGAAACGCAGGACACCTACTCCATCGTCAAAGAGAAGATCCCCGAAGGCAAGACCACCTGCTCACTATGTTCGCGTCTGCGTCGCGGCATCATCTATCGCGTGGCGGGCGAACTAGGCGCGAACAAGATCGCACTCGGCCATCATCGCGACGACATGATAGAGACGCTGTTCCTCAATATGTTCTTCGCAGGCAAGCTCAAGGGCATGCCCCCCAAGCTTATCACCGACAAGGGCGACCATATGGTGATACGTCCGCTGGCCTATTGCGCCGAGAAGGACATCGCCAAGTTCGCACGCGCCATGGAATTCCCCATCATCCCGTGCAATCTGTGCGGTTCACAGGAAAACTTGCAGCGCCAGAACGTCAAAGAGATGCTCAACGCTTGGGAACTGCAATATCCCGGCCGCACCGCGACCATGTTCACCGCGATGCAGAACGTCTCCGCCTCACACCTGATGGACAGCAGTCTGTTCGACTTCAAGCACATCCAGATGGGTGACGCGCATGCCACCGGTGATCTGGTGTTCGATCAAGAAGAAGCCTGCTAAGGGAACCGAATCAAATTTACCCAGTCAGACGGCCCGTTCCTTTAACGTATATTTTACGGAGTTATCCCATGCATAAACGTCATTTAGCCTTATCCGGCCTCACACTAGCCTTGCTCTTGGCCGGATGCGCCACTCCTGTCAGCACCACCATTCAGCCCACTCAGGCCAACATCGCCAAGTACAGCACCCTGTCTGCACTGGACGTAGTGACCGCACTGGAAAAGAACGTCAACGATGCTAAAGCGTCCGGCATGAATTTCACTGCTCCGCACTACTACCGTGAAGCCGCACAAGTGCTAAGCGACTGCCAGAGCGGCCTGAACAGCAAGCCTAAAGACCAGTTGGCACAGATGGCCGCCAAGGGCGATGCGATCCTAGAAAAAGGCCGCAACGTGATGTCTATCGTGCAATACCGCTTCGCTCAAGAGCTGGAACTCAAGAGCAAGATCGATGCGCTGGATACCGCCAAGCTTCTGCCTAAAGATTACGAGAAGACTATGGGCGAATTCTCTGGTCTGATTGAGAAGGTAGAGCGCGAGCGTCCTGAAAATATCGACAAGAGCAAAGAAGCATTGTTGAAGTCGCTAGAGGCTTTGGAGATCAAATCCATACAAGAAGGCGCGCTGCACGCCAGCGAAGTGATCAACAACGAGAACAAGGCCAAGTTGGCAGACAAGCAAGTGCCGGAAACCTATGGCTTGGCACTTAAGGCATTCAATGATGCCAAGACCCAGATCGCCGCAGCGCCACATGATGCCGCACTGGTGAAACGCTTAGGTGCTGAAGCCTTGTTCGCGGCACGCCATGCACAACAGGTGAACGAACGCGTCGCGCTGTTGCAAACACAATTCAAGACCGCAAGCGGTAGCTCTCCTTCCTTCGGCGCATCGACAGGTGGCATGGGTGGTGGCGGCATCAGCATGCAATCTGGAGGCGGCTCATCCAATGCAGCGATGGACAAGACCACGGTAGAGAAGATTGTGTTGCAGGAAGAGGATCGATTGCTCAGCATCTCCACCGCACTGGGTCATAAGGATTTGCGTGATCTGACGATAGACAAACAAGTCGCAGAACTTAAACGCGTCGCTGGCGAAAAGGCTGGTGCACCTGCAATTGCCGCGAACAACAGCAAGCTGGAAGCCGATCTACAAGCTGCCCAAGCAGCGACCAAACAAGCCATGGCGCAACTTGCGGAAAAAGATCAGCAGCTCAGCACACAGGCCGTACAACTGGCGGACAAAGATGCGCAGATCGCCGCCTTGAACAGCAAGGTCACGCAATTGGAGACCGCAGCCGCCAGCAAGCCTGTCGCAGCCGTTAAGAGCAAAGCCAAGAAGAAAAAGTAAGTCCACTTAGCCCTTAATTTGCATGGGCTGAAAACAAAAATGCTCCCGAGATTCGGGAGCATTTTTTTCGCCTTCTAGTTCCGCCACAAGCAGCCTAAATCAAACCGCAACTACCGCGACCTTAAAGATCACCTTGCGTATAGGGCCGTTGCTGACCAGTGGCGCATGCGCATCCTCGGGAAAGAAGATGCAGAAATGATCTGCAGGCGTGCTGATCCATGTCGCCGCCTCATCCGCAAAGAAACGGATATCGCGCTCAGCGTTGTGCTCGTCCATTGGCTGATGGCAATCCACCAGCGCCTTCCAACCCATCTCGTCCACACCCTCCAATACCAGCTGGATATCGATGTACTTACGATGCGCCTCCAACTTAGCTTCCGCACGTGTGCGACCATTGGCTTCTTCAACGATAACGAACAATTGCTTATCGATGATCTGATGCACACCCGGTGTCAGCGCATTGAGGTCAGTGTCACGGATATAGGCGAACGCACGCGGGAACAGCGGGTGCAAGGCAGCGTAGCGGGAGGAAGAATCGAGCATGGAGAAAATCATAATTTTGCTGCTGCTTCCTGAATGGATTTTAAAACTTTACCTTGTTTATCTTTCCACTCGGTACGACCATTCGCTGCACGACCCAAAATAACACTCGCAGCATATGAAGGGGAACTGAAACTGTAATCCTGCGTGAAAACTAACGCGTTGCTTTCAGATTTAACTACCTTACGTTCCTTTAATTCAGCTCTTAGCTCTACAGCACCACGCGCATGAATTGCTGCCGATGGCTGCTCATCCAGCATTGCTTGTGAACCACTCAATACTATAAAACCTTGAGATGATTCGTACCCTCTCGCTTGGATTCCCTTTGCATCAAGGTACAACGTCTCAGACTGAAAACCACTCGGTGTTCGCTTTGGTTGCTCAAATGCGTTAATACCCAACACAGGAAGCATCCCCAGTAAGTGATCTAAGAAAACTTCCATATCAGCACGGTCTGCTTCGGAAAGGTTGGAGATGGCAGGTTGATTCTTATTTTCTAGAGGTAGACGCTTGGCCTCATTCGCCAACGCGATTAAACGAGCTTCTAAAAATTGAACATGAGCCTTGTTAAGTGGCGAGCCTGTCGAAATAAAGAATACTGCACGATTCCAAAAATCTTTCGATGCATAGTGGCTATCCAGTCTTGGTTTTACTGGGTCTCCTTCGCCGATATATATTTGCTCACCATCTCCATCATCGCGGGAGCCAAGCAGTAGATAAACACCAGTTTGAGAAAATTCATTGCGTTGCTTAATTGAAGGGTAAACAGTTCTAGGAAATATCAATGCCTTACCAACCCAATTTGAACGTTCGACAATACGCAATCCATCGGGGTCACCATCAGCTACAAAGATACGTAGAGAAAAGGGATAGTTTGTACTCATTCATAATCTCCAGGGTCAAGTAGCGCAAACTGCATTCTGCAGTTGCATACCCCTCGACATGCTAAGCATGTGCTGTTGGGGCAAAAGCCCATTACAGCCACAGCCTACCCCTTGCGGTTGCATGACGAACGGTTTGTTTAAACCATTTGATTCTACAGAAAACGCGCCACCATGCCCTTGGACATATCGCCCTGCATCGGTATCTGCACTTTATGACCACTGCCGGGTGCCACAGTCAACGCTTCACCTTTTACGCTACGCATTGCTGCTAGGTCGATGATGCTATTGCCACTGGGGTGGATGATCTCCAGCTTGTCGCCGACCGAGAACTTGTTCTTCACTTCCACTTCGGCATAACCGTTCGCGCAGCTGACGATGTCGCCCACGTATTGCTGGCGGAAGCTCTCGGAGTGGCCGCGCATATAGTTCTGCTGCTCGTGGGTGTGGTGGCGTTCGTAGAAGCCGTCGGTGTAGCCGCGATTCGCCAGCGCATCCAAGGCACCCAACAACTGCGTGTCGAAGGGACGACCTGCGACCGCGTCATCAATCGCCTTGCGATACACCTGTGCGGTACGTGCCACGTAGTAGATGGATTTGGTGCGGCCTTCTACCTTGAGTGAATCTACGCCTATCTTAACCAGCTTTTCGACGTGCTCGACGGCGCGCAGGTCTTTGGAGTTCATGATATAGGTGCCGTGCTCGTCTTCCATCACCGGCATCAATTCATTCGGGTGATCGTGACGCGCGATCAAATAGACTTTGTCGGCGGCGGGGTGGCGTATCTGCGAACCGCAATCAGACAAACCTGATTCGCCCAGTGCCTTATCGAAATCAAAATCTATCTTCTGGATATCTCCGGTCGCATCTTCTTCCGCATCTTTGACCTTGTAGTCCCAGCGGCATGAATTGGTGCAAGTGCCTTGGTTAGGATCACGATGGTTGAAGTAACCCGACAGCAAGCAACGGCCCGAGTAGGCGATACACAACGCGCCATGCACGAACACTTCCAACTCCATATCGGGACACTCTTGACGGATCTCGGCGATCTCATCCAGCGACAATTCGCGCGACAAGATCACGCGTGTCAGACCCAAAGACTTCCAGAATTTCACAGCCGCATAGTTAACCGTATTCGCTTGTACGGAAAGATGGATGTCCACCTCGGGCCAGCGCTCGCGCACCATTGCGATCAAGCCAGGGTCGGCCATGATGAGCGCATCCGGTTTCATTGCTATGACTGGCTCCATATCCGCCATATAGGTCTTCACCTTGGCGTTGTGCGGCATCAAATTGCTGGCGATGAACAATTTTTTGCCCAAGGCTCGCGCCTCGGAAATGCCGGTTCGCAAACCTTCCAAGGTGAACTCGTTGTTGCGCGCGCGCAGCGAGTAGCGCGGCTGACCGGCATACACCGCATCCGCGCCAAAGGCATAAGCCATACGCATCTTGTCCAAGGTGCCCGCAGGCAAAAGCAATTCAGGTGACTTCATCATCTACCACTCATTTCAAAAAATATTCCCTCCCCTATGCAGGGGCAGGGTTAGGGAGGGGGTAGAAACGTTGTGCTCTACGACACGACCCCATCCCGGCCTTCCCGCTGCAAGGGGGATGAGATTCTGCTTACTTCTTCAGCAAACCCAATCTATCCCATATCGCCAAGCTAGGTGCTGCTTGGTTCAGGGTATAGAAATGCAGACCGGGCGCGCCGCCAGCCAACAATTTTTCGCACAAACTGGTTACGACATCCAGACCAAAAGCCTGCACCGCCTCGTTGTCGTCTCCGCAACCTTCTAGCGTCTTGCGCATCCAGCGCGGGATCTCTGCTCCGCACATCTCGGAGAAGCGCGCCAATTGCGAGTAACGCACGATAGGCATGATGCCGGGCACGATGGGCGTGGTGATACCCAGCTTGCGACTTTGATCAACAAAGTAGAAATAGCTGTCGGCGTTATAGAAGTACTGCGTGATGGCCGCATCTGCACCCGCCTCTACTTTGCGCTTAAAGTTAAGCAGATCATCGCGCGCCGAACGGGCTTGCGGATGCACCTCGGGATAAGCCGCCACTTCGATATGGAAGTGGTCACCGGTCTCAGCGCGGATAAACTCAACCAACTCGTTGGCATAGTGGAACTCACCGATGCTGCCCATGCCGGAGGGCAAGTCGCCGCGCAAGGCGACGATGCGGTCTACACCCAAAGTCTTGTAGGTGTTGAGCAGCGTGCGGATGTTCTCCTTGGTCGAGCCGACGCAAGAAAGATGCGGCGCGACATCAGAGCCTGAGGCTTTGATCTGCGCCACGGTCTGCAAGGTGCGGTCCTGTGTGGAGCCGCCCGCACCAAAGGTCACCGAGAAGTATGCTGGATCGTGTGCCGCCAGCATCTTGCGCGTGGCGACCAACTTCTCCATTCCTTCGGGAGTCTGTGGTGGGAAGAATTCGAAACTAAAAAGTTGCTTGTTCATTTTTTTCCTAATAACTGTTGGGCCGCTGCGGACAGCGCCCAAGTAAAAATACTGTACAGGACTGCGCCTAGCACGCCGTGCCAGAAGCTATCCACGATGAAGCCGCGCAACACTGAACCTACCAGCCAGAACAAGGTGCCATTGATGACAAAGATGAACAAACCCAGCGTGAGCAAGGTCACCGGCAAAGTCAGCAACAACAACAGCGGACGTATCAAAGTGTTGACCAAGCCCAACAGAAAGGCTGCGACCAGCGCTGCGACGAAGCCGTCCACATGGATGCCAGGGACGAAGTTCGCCACGGCGATCAATGCCATGCCATTCAACATCCAGATGATCAATAGTCTCATTTCTTTTTCCTAGTACTAGTCGCGGGTTTAGCAGCTTGTGCCCGTAACGCGGCCGCATACGCCAGCTGACACCAATCGCACATCTCGGCAGGCGATTCCAAACAGTCGGCCGGTGCAGACCAATACGACAGTTGCACCTTACGCCCAGCACTTTCGTAAGTGAAGGGCAGACTGCCGGCCTGCTCGAAACGCATCACGCTGTCTGCATCGGTCTTCAGATACAGCGTGTCCTCAGCGATCAACGCGAACATCACGCCCTCACGGTACAGTCCATAACCACCGAACATGCGCCGCGATGTCACTATGCCAATATGCGACATGGTCTCCAACACATACGCCAAAAACTCGTTATGTGGGGAGACCATGGTGTTATGCCGCTGCCTTAACAGCCGTTAAATCAATAACGGTAGTGGTTAGCCTTGTATGGGCCTTCCTTAGGCACGCTGATGTAAACAGCTTGCACGTCAGTCAGTTCAGTCAACTGCGCGTTCAGTGTGGTCAATTGCAGACGCGCCACTTTCTCGTCCAGATGCTTAGGCAGTGTGTATACGCCCACTGGATATTCAGCCGTGCGTGTGTACAACTCGATCTGCGCGATGGTCTGGTTCGCGAACGAAGAAGACATCACATAAGAAGGATGGCCAGTACCACAACCCAAGTTCACCAAACGGCCTTCAGCCAACAACAGGATGGAACGACCAGTAGGGAAAGTCACCAGATCGACTTGAGGCTTGACGTTGGTCCATGGGTATTGCTTCAGCGAAGCAACGTCGATTTCGTTGTCGAAGTGACCGATGTTGCACACGATAGCCTGATGCTTCATCTTAACCATGTGGTCATGCGTGATGACATGGAAGTTACCGGTGGTGGTGACGAAGATATCGCCATGCTCACACGCGTAATCCATGGTCACGACGCGGTAGCCTTCCATTGCAGCTTGCAGCGCACAGATAGGATCGATCTCAGTCACCCATACTTGTGCGGACAAAGCGCGCATCGCTTGAGCAGAACCCTTACCCACGTCACCGTAACCTGCGATAACAGCGATCTTGCCCGCGATCATCACGTCAGTCGCGCGCTTGATACCGTCTACCAAAGACTCACGGCAACCGTAAAGGTTGTCGAACTTGGACTTGGTTACGGAGTCGTTAACGTTGATGGCAGGGAACTTCAGTTCGCCGCGCTCATGCATTTGGTACAGACGATGCACACCGGTGGTGGTCTCTTCGGTTACGCCCTTAATCGCCGCCAGACGGGTGGAGTACCAAGTCTTGTCGGTTGCCAACTTAGCCTTGATGGAAGCGAACAAGCAGGTCTCTTCTTCGGAGCCAGGATTGTTCAACAGGGTCGCATCTTTCTCAGCACGTGCACCTAGATGTAACAGCAAAGTCGCGTCGCCGCCGTCATCCAAGATCATGTTGGAGTAACCACCGTCGGTCCACTCGAAGATGCGGTGAGTGTAGTCCCAATACTCAGTCAAGGACTCGCCCTTAATCGCAAATACAGGCGTACCAGTCGCCGCGATCGCTGCAGCAGCGTGATCTTGTGTGGAGTAGATATTGCAAGAAGCCCAACGCACTTGTGCGCCCAGAGCAGTCAATGTCTCGATCAACACGCCGGTCTGGATAGTCATGTGCAAAGAACCCGTGATGCGCGCGCCCTTAAGCGGTTGTGTCTTGGCGAATTCGTTACGGATAGCCATCAGGCCAGGCATCTCGATCTCGGCGATGGTCAGTTCTTTACGGCCCCATGCAGCGAGGGACATGTCGGCGACGATGTAGTCGGTGAAATTTGTTGCAGCGTTCATAGCAGCTCCATTCATAAAAGGTTAAATGAATGGGTGCAGTTGCTTAAAGAATCCGAGCCTAACGGGGGAATGAGGAACAAACCCGCTGCAGCACCCCTCGGAGGGCGCGGATTATAAATGGAAAACGGAAAATCCCAAAATCAGGGCTTGGAGCGTGTTTTGGTAGGCGCAGGCTTGATCGAAAAAGTCATTCGCAATCAAGCTAGTACCTACTCAGTCGCTCACTTTATTTTGCGAGCTTCAGTCCGCTCACTTTGTAGAAGTTCTGCAAGTCGCTCAAGTCATCGAACACCGCCGCCGCACCAGTAAAATCCTGATTGCGCGTGTAGTGGTTGATGGTGACATAGGTTTTGATACCGGCCGCGAGGCTAGATCTCAAACCGTTCTCAGAATCTTCCAACGCGATACAGTCGCTCGCCTTGATGCCCATCTTGTCCAACACCCAGAAATAGATGTCCGGTGCAGGCTTCTTGTGCGGCACGATGTCGCCGCAACCGTTGGCTGCAAAGTAACCTTCCCAATTTTTACCCAGCGCCACTTCCAGCAACGCCGCAACGTTTTGCGGTGTGGTGGTGGTAGCAATCGCTAGCGTGATGCCAGCAGCATGCGCTTCGGTGATGAGCTGCTTAACACCCGGACGTAGCGGGATGTTCCCGGCTGCCAACATGGTGGTGTAGTGCTTGGTTTTAACTGCATGCAGATGCTTCACATACTCATCGAAGTCAGCCGGCTTCTCGTAACCCTTAAGGAAATCGCTGACGAAATATTTGATGCGTTCCTTGCCGCCAGTGACTTTAAGCAGTTTGTCGTACATCGCTACATCCCAACTCCAGTCCAGCCCGCACTCGGCGAAAGCCTTATTAAAGGAAAGGCGGTGTCCGTCTTCGGTATCGGCTAAGGTGCCGTCCACGTCAAAAATAATGGCTTTGATAGTCATAAGTTTTCATCCAAATGAAAGTAAGAAAAAGAAAAAACTGTCCACGAAAGGCACGAACAAAACCAAACGAAAAAACATTTCTTTTACCTCCAACTTGTACTGACTATAGAGGGAGTTTAATTTTTCGTGCTTTTCGTGCTTTTCGTGGACAAAGGTTGTTTATTGTTAGCGCATACCGGGCAACTTGCCTGCCATACCGCGCATCATCTTGGCCATGCCGCCCTTGCTGAACATCTTCATCATCTTCTGCGTCTGTTCGAACTGGTTAAGCAACTGATTCACATGCATCACCTGCACGCCCGCTCCCATGGCAATACGACGCTTGCGTGAGGCCTTGATGAGTTCTGGCTTGCTGCGCTCCGCCATCGTCATAGAATTGATGATGCCTTCTAAACGATTGATGGCCTTGTCGTCCACCTTGGCACCGGCAGCCGCTTGGCTCAGTTGTGCGGGTAGTTTATCCATCATCGCAGACATGCCACCCATCTTGCGCATCTGCACCATCTGCATCTTAAAGTCGTTCAGATCGAAGCCCTTGCCGGTCTTCATCTTATTGGCGAGCTTCTCCGCCTCGGCGTGATCTACTTCGCGGTGCGCTTCTTCGATCAGCGACAGAACGTCGCCCATACCCAATACGCGAGATGCCATACGCTCAGGATGGAAAGCTTCCAAGCCGTTGGCCTTTTCGCTCACACCAATGAATTTGATGGGCTTGCCAGTGATATTGCGAACGGACAATGCAGCACCGCCGCGCGCATCACCGTCTAGCTTGGTCAGCACGATACCGGTCAGCGGCAACGCTTCACCAAATGCCTTGGCGGTATTAACAGCATCCTGACCTGTCATGGCATCAACTACGAACAGCGTTTCGATAGGGTCGAGCAAGGCATGCAACTGCTTGATCTCATCCATCATCGCAGCGTCTATGGCTAGACGGCCCGCGGTGTCGACGATTAACACGTCATGATGATGCTTGCGCGCAAAATCCAGCGCGTCATACGCGATGTCTTTAGGTTTCTGGCTGATATCGGAAGTGAAGAAATCGATGTCCAGTTGTGAGGCCAAGGTGCGCAGTTGCTCGATCGCAGCAGGTCTATAGATATCGCAACTGACCAACAACACTTTCTTCTTCTGCTGATCGCGCAACAATTTGGCTAGCTTGCCCGCGGTGGTGGTCTTACCCGCACCCTGTAGGCCGGCCATTAAGATGACCGCAGGCGGAACGGCGGCGAGATTCAGCGCATCGTTGTGTTCGCCCATCAGCTTGGTCAGCTCACGATGCACCACACCAATAAAGGCCTGGCCGGGATTCAGATTGCCGATGACTTCGTGACCGAGCGCCGCGACCTTGACTTGTGCGATGAACTCCTTGACTACAGGCAAGGCCACGTCGGCTTCCAGCAAGGCCATACGCACTTCGCGCAGCGCATCCTGAATATTAGTTTCGGACAAGCGCGCTTGTCCGCGCAGGTTCTTAATGACGCCGGATAGGCGTTGGGTGAGGTTGTCTAGCATGAGTTGAGCGTGCGAGATAGTGTAGAATCTGCGAAGTCTAAAACATCCTGCTTAAAAATGCCTAGCCTTCTCATCGCCACACTGACCTTCCTTGCCTATGCTGGCTTGTCCGCGTACTTCTGGCGTGCACAGAACGACGGTGACACAGATAGCTTGAGCCGTGGTGCAGTGGGCCATCTGATTTTGGTACCCCTAGCTTTGCATGGATACATCCTAGGTAGTGACATGTTTGCCGATGGCGACTTTGATTTTGGCTTGCTCAATGCCTTGTCGCTAATCTTCTGGCTGACCTTGGCGATCTATTGGGTATCGCGCTTTTTCTATCCCATCGGACAATTGATGACGCTGGTTCTGCCATTGGCAGCTATCGTCGCAGTCTTGCCCTCGGCGTTTCCCAGCGACCATCCCCTCAGCCATACCGCCTTGCCCGCATTCAGCGCACATATCGGTGCGGCGATGCTGGCTTATAGCCTGTTCACCATCGCGATGCTGCACGCGGTTTTGATCTCGCAGGTTGAAAAACGCTTGCATCAGGCTTCGTTGCCGCGCGTGCTGCGCAACCTACCGCCGCTGATGACAATGGAAAGCCTGTTATTCCGCATCATCGGTATCGGCTTCGTGGTGCTTACCCTGACGTTGGGCTCGGGCGTACTGTTCGCCGAAGAGATCTTCGGCAAGGCTTGGCAGTTCAACCATAAGGTCGTGTTCGGCTTCCTCTCTTGGCTGGTATTCGCCGTGCTGCTGTGGGGACACACCCAATACGGCTGGCGCGGTAAAGTGGCGGTACGCTGGACTCTGAGCGGCTTCGGCTTCCTGCTACTGGCCTATCTCGGCACACAGTTTGTCACTGAAGTACTGCTGCGCCGCTAGAACCCTTGTATTTCCTCATTGTTTCCTGACACTTGCGTAGTCGGGAAGAATTGGCGTAGAATCCGCGCCCCTTCGCTGGGCTTAATTTTTAGATAGGTTTTTATTATGGTCATCATTCGTCTTTCCCGTGGCGGTTCCAAGAACCGTCCTTTCTACAACGTAGTAGTTGCCGATTCCCGCAATCGTCGCGATGGTCGTTTCATCGAGCGCGTAGGTTTCTACAACTCCGTTGCTACTGAAAAACAAGAAGCACTGCGCCTGGATCTGGCACGTGTGGCTCACTGGCAAAGCAAGGGCGCGCAATTGAGCGACGCCGTGGCTAAGTTGGTTAAGCGCGCTGGTGCCGCAACTGCTGCAGCCTAAAGACACGCAGCCCATGGTGATCATGGGTCGCGTGGCATCCGCACACGGCATAAAAGGCTGGATCAAGGTCCAGCCTTTTACTGAGTATGTGGATAGCCTGCTGCAATATCCCACTTGGTGGTTAGGTGAACAGGAGCAAGGGCCTTGGCGTGAAGTCGAAGTCCTGAAATGCGAAGCTCATCTCAAGGTCGTGGCAGCAATGCTGCCCAACTGCCCAGATCGGACTGCTGCAGAGAAGCTGAAAGGCTGGCTGATAGCTGTACCGCGCGAACAGTTGCCGGAACAACCAGAAGACGAGTACTACTGGTCTGACTTGATAGGCTTAACAGTCATCAATGAAGCCGGAGAAGATTTGGGCAAGGTAGAGCAACTGCTGGAAACCGGTGCGAATCAGGTATTGATGGTGAACGGCGCAAGCGGGCAATTGTTGATACCTTTTGTAGCATCAGCCATCAAGCAGGTTGATATACAGAATAAGTTCATCAAAGTGGACTGGGCAGCGGATTACTTGAAATGATCTTCGATGTGATCACGTTGTTCCCCGAGATGTTTGACGCGTTGACGCAGTACGGCATCACGCGAAGGGCGGCGGAACAAGGTCACTACCAGTTGAAGACATGGAATCCGCGAGATTTCACGACAGACAACTACCGCACCATAGACGATCGCCCTTACGGGGGAGGCCCCGGCATGGTGATGTTGGGAGAACCGCTGGCTGCTGCGATCACTGCAGCCAATCAACGCCAGAAAGCGTGCGGTGTCAGCAGTCGTGTGGTGTATATGTCGCCACAAGGTAGACCGCTCAGTCAAAGCGTGGTCAAAGAATTGGTAGCGCAGCCGGAGCAAGGGCTGATCCTGCTGGCGGGACGTTACGAAGGCATAGATGAACGCCTGATTCGCCAGTATGTGGATGAAGAGATATCCATCGGTGACTATGTGTTGTCCGGTGGCGAGTTGGCGGCGATGGTAGTAGTGGACAGTCTGGTGCGGCAATTACCCGGTGTGTTGGGGGATGCTGAATCGGCAGAGCAGGATTCCTTTGCGGATGGCTTGCTCGATTGCCCACACTACACTCGCCCCGAAGAGTTTAATGGTGAAGTCGTGCCCCCAGTACTGTTGTCTGGCAACCATGCAGACATCAAACGCTGGCGACTTCAGCAGTCGTTGGGCAGAACGTGGTTGCGCAGGCCAGATTTATTGGCTGGGCGTGATCTGACTAAAGAGGAGTCTCGGCTTCTGGCAGCGTTCCAGAAGGAACAAGATCCGATAACTAAGGAGTAAAGAAGTGAATTTGATCGAACAATTGGAACAAGAAGAAATCGCCCGTTTGGGTAAGACCATCCCTACATTCTCACCTGGCGACACCATCGTAGTCAGCGTGAACGTGGTCGAAGGTGAACGCAAGCGCGTTCAGGCTTTCGAAGGTGTTGTTATCGCTAAGCGTAACCGTGGTCTGAACTCTGCATTCATCGTACGTAAGATCTCTTCCGGCGAAGGCGTTGAGCGTACCTTCCAAACTTACTCACCTATCATCGCTTCTATCGAAGTGAAGCGTAAAGGTGCGGTACGTCGTGCGAAGCTGTACTACCTGCGTGAGCGTTCAGGCAAGTCTGCACGTATCAAAGAGAAACTGGCAGCGCGCGCTTAATCGCGTCAGGTTTTTCTGCAGCACAAGAACGGGGGCCGAGGCCCCCGTTTTTTATTGGTCGGCATCCGGTATCATCTGTGTATGAGCACTTACCAAGCTATCTTCCCAACTCCCGTCGCCAAGCTCGGCATACGCTGTGATGCGCAGGGTTTACTGGGGCTGGAGTATTTGTCGCTAGACGTGGCGGAACTTGCAGCAACGAACGCGATTGCGCAGCAGGTATGTACACAACTGGAACAATATCTACACGACCCAGACACCCCGTTCAATGTGCCGCTGCAATTGCTAGGCACTGCGCATCAGCAAAAAGTATGGCGCGCCTTGCTTGCCATCCCTTGCGGCCAGACGCGTAACTATGGTGACCTTGCCCACGAACTGGGCTCAGCTGCGCAAGCTGTAGGTCAAGCTTGTGGCGCCAACCCCATTGCACTCATCGTGCCCTGCCATCGCGTGGTGGGAAAAAACGGCTTGGGTGGTTTTATGCGTCATGCCAACGGTGAGACTCTAGACATCAAACGCTGGTTGCTTGCACATGAAGGTGTGCGATGAGCGCAGCCCGTACTGAACACTTAGCCTCTAATCCAGACGACTAGCCTAATGAACAATAACGAACTGCTAGACGAATTCAGTGATGCCTTGTGGCTGGAGGATGGTTTGTCGCGCAATACCTTGGACAGTTACCGGCGCGATCTGAATAAGTTCGCCGACTGGCTCTTAGTGAATCGCAAATTAGCCCTGCTACACACCTCACCCGCCGATATACAAGCCTATCTGGGTGACCTATTGCTGAAACAAAAAGCCAAGGCTAGCTCTACCGGACGCAATATCTCCAGCCTCAAACGGCTGTTCCGTTATCTACTGCGACAAAACCGCATTGCCACCGACCCGACCTTGCAAATAGACACACCCAAGTTGCCGCGCAGCTTGCCCAAGTCGCTCAGCGAGGCCGATGTGGAGGCACTGCTCAATGCGCCCGATACGCAGACACCGCTGGGCCTGCGTGACCGCGCTATGCTGGAAGTGCTCTATGCCAGCGGGCTACGCGTCTCGGAACTGGTCACCTTGCGTGTCTCACAGGTGAGCATGGATATGGGCGTGGTGCGGGTGATGGGCAAAGGCAGCAAGGAGAGACTGGTGCCACTGGGCGAAGTCGCTTTGGAATGGCTGCGCCGTTATCTTGCTGATGGCCGCAACGTACTGCTAGGAAGCCAGAGTAGCGATGCGATGTTCGTCACGGCACGCGCCGAAGGTATGACGCGTCAAATGTTTTGGTACCTCATCAAGAAACATGCATTACGCGGCGGCTTAGCCGTGGCACTATCGCCGCACACTTTGCGTCACGCTTTTGCCACGCATCTGCTCAACCATGGTGCCGATTTGCGCGTGGTGCAGATGCTGCTCGGCCACACCGACATCTCCACCACCCAAATCTACACACACGTTGCCCGTGAAAGACTCAAGACACTGCATAGCCAACACCATCCCAGAGGGTGATCAGGATATCTATAACCACACCGCATTCAAAATGAGTATCTAATGGACGAAGTTGCTCATATTCAAACGATAGACTGAAACATAGCTATCCGATAATCACATCAACATCCACTCTTAAATATCTCCCATGAACTCACACACCGCTCCATTGAGTACCACTGAACTCAAGAACATCGATGCCTATTGGCGCGCCTGCAACTATCTTGCCGCTGGCATGATTTATTTGCGCGACAACCCACTACTTAAACAACCGCTACAGCCCGAGCACATCAAGAAACGTTTGCTGGGTCACTGGGGCTCCAGCCCCGGCTTGGCTTTCGCCTATATCCATATGAACCGCCTCATCAACAAATATGACCTGAGCGCGATCTTTATGGCGGGGCCTGGACACGGCGCACCTGGCGTACTAGGGCCTGTCTATCTGGAGGGACGCTACAGCGAGGTCTATCCGAACAAAGGCGAGAATGAAGCGGGCATGCGCCACTTCTTCAAAGATTTCTCCTTCCCCGGCGGCATAGGCAGTCATTGCACGCCAGAGACACCCGGCTCTATCCACGAGGGTGGCGAATTGGGCTATAGCGTGTCTCATGCTTTCGGTGCCGCATACGACAATCCCGAGCTGATTGTCACGGTGATGGTGGGCGATGGTGAAGCCGAGACTGCGCCACTCGCGACGTCATGGCACTCCAACAAATTCCTCAATCCCATCCGCGATGGCGCGGTTCTGCCGATACTCCATCTAAACGGCTATAAGATCAACAACCCGACTATCCTCTCGCGCATCTCGCACGAAGAGCTAGAGAACCTGTTCAAAGGGTATGGCTGGACACCTTATTTTGTTGAAGGCAGTGACCCCGCGACCATGCATCAAAACATGGCGGCAACCATGGAAACCTGCGTACTGGAGATACGCCGCATCCAGCAAGAAGCACGTAGCAGTGGCAAGCCCATACGCCCACTTTGGCCGATGATCGTATTGCGCTCTCCTAAAGGTTGGACAGGGCCTGCGGAAGTTGATGGCAAAAAGGTAGAAGGTTTCTGGCGTGCTCATCAAGTGCCAATTGCTGATGTGAAAACAACCGAGCATTTCGCCAAACTGGAAGCTTGGCTTAAGAGTTACAAAGCGGAAGAGCTGTTCGATGCGAGCGGGGCTTTGCTACCCGAACTGAAAGCTTTGGCACCCAAGGGCGAGCGCCGCATGAGCGCAAACCCGCACGCCAACGGCGGTCTGTTGCGCAAAGCGCTACACATGCCCAATTGCAAAGACTACGCGGCTGAGGTCACAAAACCAGGTACCACGGTGGCCGAGAATACCCGCCCCTTGGGCAAGTTCTTGCGCGACATCATGCGTGACAATATGCACAACTTCCGCGTATTCGGCCCAGACGAGAATAGCTCGAACAAGCTGGATAACATTTACGAAGTCAGCAAGAAGACTTGGATGGCCGACATGCTGCCTGAGGATGCGGGTGGCGGTGAGTTATCTCCAGATGGGCGTGTCATGGAAATGCTCTCTGAGCATACTTTGGAAGGCTGGCTGGAAGGCTATCTGCTCACCGGTCGCCACGGTTTCTTCTCTACTTATGAGGCCTTCGTCCACGTCATAGACTCGATGTTCAACCAGCATGCCAAATGGTTGGCGATGTCCAAAGCCGTATCTTGGCGCGCACCCGTCGCTTCTTTAAACCTACTCATCACCTCCACCGTATGGCGTCAGGATCACAACGGCTTCACGCATCAAGATCCAGGGTTCTTGGATCTGGTGGTAAACAAAAGCCCTGAGGTGACACGCATCTATCTACCACCCGATGTGAACTGCTTGCTGTCGGTCGCCGATCATTGCCTGAAGAGCAGCAACTACATCAACGTCATCGTCTGCGACAAACAAAAGCATCTGCAATATCTAGACATGGATGCCGCCATCCAGCATTGCACCAAGGGCATAGGAATCTGGGACTGGGCCAGCAACGATGATGGCGTGGAACCGGATGTCGTCATGGCAAGCGCGGGAGACATCCCGACCAAGGAGGCCTTGGCAGCTGTGGTGCTGTTGCGCGAACATTTCCCTACCCTAAAAGTGCGCTTCATCAACGTGGTCGACCTATACAAGCTTGCCCCCAGCAGCGAACATCCACATGGCATGAGCGACCGCGACTTCGACAGCCTGTTCACACTGGATAAACCCGTGATGTTCAATTTCCACGGTTACCCTTGGCTGATCCATAGACTCGCGTATAGACGCAACAACCACAAGAATTTCCATGTGCGTGGCTACAAAGAAAAGGGCAGCATCAACACGCCTTTGGAATTGGCGATACAGAACCAGATCGACCGTTACAGCTTGGTCATCGATATCATCGACCGCTTGCCGGCATTGCATGTGGCCGGCGCGCATGTGAAGGAGCAGATGCTGAATAAACAGATCGACTGCCGCAGTTATGCTTATGAGTATGGTGTCGATCTGCCTGAAGCGGATGGATGGACTTGGCCGTTTTAAATGTTTCTACCCTCCCCCTCTCCCTGCAAGGGGGAGGGTTGGGATGGGGGTTGAAGCGTATAGCCTGTGAATTGAAATTGACGACACAATGAAATCCATACTTACCATCAATAGCGGCTCCTCATCGGTCAAGGCCAGTTGGTTCGATGCCAACGGGTCCCGACGTGACTTCCGCTATGAGCATCTGCGCGATCCCAGCGTGGGTTTCGAGCAGTTGATGCAAGACTTATCCGGTCAGATTCCAGCCATCATCGGCCATCGTTTTGTGCATGGCGGTGACATCACCGATGCGGCACGTATCGTCGATGCAGATGAACTGCAGCACCTTCAAGCCATCATCCCGCTCGCGCCACTACATCTGCCCGGAAATCTGTTAGGTGTGGAGTTATGCCAAAAGCGCTATGCCGTGCCGCAACTGGCATGTTTTGACACTGCGTTTCACAGCACCATGCCACCTCTTGCTCAGCGTCTACCCATACCCGAATCTTACGGTCTGCACCGCTACGGATTCCACGGCTTGAGTTACGCCCATATCGCCAGCGTGTTACCTGCCCTGCTAGGCGACAAAGCCTACGGCAAGGTGGTCGTAGCACATCTGGGTAGTGGTGCGAGTTTGTGTTTGATGGAAAACCTTATGTCTCAAGACACCACCATGGGCTATACCCCTGCGGGCGGCCTCGTGATGGGCACACGCAGCGGCGATCTTGACCCCGGTGTGATGTTGGAACTTGCGCAGCGCCACGATAGCGAAACATTGCGCGACATCGTTTTCCATAAAATGGGGCTATTGGCATTGTCGCAAGGCGTAAGCAGCGAGATGAGCGAACTGCTGGCTAGTTCATCGGAAGCCTGCCGTTTTGCAGTGGAATATTTTTGTCGCAACGTGCGTGGTGCGATCGCAAGTCTGGCCGCCAAGGCAGGCGGGATCGACGCACTGGTCTTCACAGGGGGTATAGGTGAACACAGCGCTGTCATTCGTAACAAGGTTTGTGCAGACCTTGCGTTCATCGGCATTGCACTCGATGACAGTGCCAATGTCCGTGGCCTAGGACGCATCCAAGCGCGCGACTCTAAACCTGTCTGCGTCATCGCAGCCGATGAGGAGCAACAGATATATGAGTTGTGTAGGGCTCATCTGGTCAACACGCTCTAGCCGGATACACACCCCGTACATTTGGATACAAATGCTAAGCGATCTATGCGCAGCTCAGGTCAACTAGCAGTGTCACGACGCCGTTAATGGGCTCGACACCTGATTTAGGGTGTTTAAAACTAACCAAATACTGGAGTGTATAAAATGAGCAAACTGTTATCCGCATTGATCGCTGCTGTGTTCGCTACTGTAACTTTTTCTGCTATGGCTGCAGAAGCTGCATCCGCCCCTGCTGAGAAGCAAGAGATGAAGACTGAAGTCAAGCATGAGGCTCACGAACACAAAATGGCACACAAAAAGACTCACCATGCAAAGAAGCACAAAACTGAAGTAGCAAAGTAAGCCTTAGCAGCTTCCAAGAAAAGCAGGGGCGACCCTGCTTTTTTTATGATTTAATTCGGAAAAATATAAAAGATCATTAGGGAGGAGTATCAATGTTCGCGAAACAACAACAAGAATGGGTGATATTGGGCGTGACCCAAAACGGTGATGTCTTTGAGGTCCCCGACTGGCCGGATCGCCTATGTGGCATGGTCGCAAACCACGCTCATGGCAGTCGTATCAATTACTCAGATTACCTCACACCTGCCCACATCAATGGCCATCCTGCGGTAATCTTGCAAAGCCGCTTGGCGGAAGTTGATCCAGTCTCTTATGCCTTAGTGACGCAATTCGTGCACGACAACCAACTCAAGACACGTAGCGGCCGTCTCGGTGAAGTCACGTCTAAAGTGATGGTGTTTGGCTCGGAACGACGCGAATACAACAGAGGTTGATTCCGCGAGCATCACCGGCGCTACTACTGTTCAATACGTAGCTTGCGCCACAAGGTCGTCCTGCTGATCCCCAGATGTTTGGCGACTGCTTCGCGATTGCCACTAAAGCGCTGCATCGTCTCCTGTAAGGACTCAACACTGGGCTGGCTGTGATGCATGGCTTGTACAGCCTGAGCGCTGACCGACCCGAAAAATTCCGGTGCGATGTTTTGCATAAAAGCGGGGGTGAGCGACTGTAGCGGCTGCGCATCTAGGAACAATGCGACGCGCTCCATCAGATTGCGCAATTCGCGTACATTACCTGGCCATGCGTATGACTCCAACAGACCCGCGCAAGTCTGCATCTCGGCGTGCAGATTCTCATGCGGTCGCGTGCCCAATGCTGCCAGCGCATTCTTGAAGAACCACTCCGCCAAAGGCAGGATATCTACACCACGTGACCGCAGTGGTGGCAGCGCCAATCGCAACACACTCAAACGGTAATACAGGTCAGCACGAAAGCGCCCCTCACGCACCCGCGCTTCAAGATCGCAATGGGTCGCGCTGATGATGCGTACTTGCACCGGTATCGGCCGAGTACCGCCAACACGCACGACCTCGCGCTCTTCTAATACACGCAACAATCGCGTCTGTAGCGCCAAGGGCATCTCGCCTATCTCGTCTAAAAAGATCGTGCCGTGATGTGCGGCTTCGAACAAACCCGCATGCCCGCCGCGCCGTGAGCCTGTGAACGCGCCATCCTCATAACCGAACAACTCCGACTCCAACAGCGACTCAGCCAAGGCGCCGCAATTCAGTGCCACGAAGGGCCGATTCGCACCTTGGGTATGTAAGCCCTCGCGGTGTATCGCCTGCGCGACCAACTCCTTACCCGTGCCAGTCTCGCCTTGTATCAAAACTGTCGCGGGTGACTTCGCATACAGCACCACCGCTTGGCGCAATCTATCCATCTCCACAGACGCGCCGCGCAGATCGTTCAAGCCATGTTTGGCGCGCAACACGTCCGCCACGGGCCGAGCGCGATTACGTGTTGACTCCTGTTGTGTATGGCGCGCCATTTCCAGCGCGTCTTCGAAGGCTTTGCGGATGCTATTGGCCGAATACATGATGACGCCATGCACACCGATCTCTTCGGCCATATCAGTGATCAGCCCTGCGCCGACGATGGCCTGTATGCCATTCGCCTTGAGCTCGCCCACCTGCGCGCGCGCATCTTCTTCGGTGACATAAGTGCGCTGTGCGATCTCGAAGCCGAAGGTGTCCTTGAACTCGGTCAGGTCTGGCAGCACTTCTTGATAGGTGACGATGCCGATACGTGGCGTGATCTTGCGTGCGCGCGCTAGCGCCTGCATCAGATCGAAGCCGCTGGCCCTGGCGATGATGACCGGCACGGACAAGCGGCTCTTGAGATATGCGCCATTGGAACCGGCCGCGATGACTGCATCGCAATGTTCAGTTTCTAGCCGCGTCCGGATATGTTGTACCGCCTCATCGAAACCTAGATTGATGGGCGAGATGTCCGCCCTGTCGTCGAACTCAGGCGTGATGTCGCGGAACAGATCAAACAGCCGTGTGACCGACACCGTCCAGATAACAGGCTTATCGTTTGCGTCTCTTTGCGTAGGGCTCATTGCGTTCCAATCTCGTTACATATTTAAATACCGCGAAACGATTGGAACATATATTGAAACAATATGAAACATATTGCGATATTTTGGCATCGCCAATATGGCAACTATCTGTATACATTTCAATATATTAATCAAATCCCACAGATGCTGGCACGAGCATTGCGAAGTAGTGCCACACGCAGTCCAACATGAAACAAGCAGGGGGAACGATGAGCTTACATTCCGCAGGAGCCGCATTCAGAACCGCCGTACGCGAAGAATCACCGCTACAGATTATCGGTGCGATCAACGCCAATCACGCACTGTTGGCCAAGCGTGCTGGCTACCGAGCCATCTATCTTTCCGGCGGCGGGGTGGCAGCCGGCTCCCTGGGTCTCCCCGATCTGGGCATCTCCAATCTCGACGATGTACTCACCGATGTGCGCCGTATCACCGACGTGTGCGACCTGCCCTTGCTGGTGGATGTGGACACCGGCTTCGGCGCCTCGGCATTCAACGTTGCACGCACCGTCAAATCCATGATCAAGTTCGGTGCGGCAGCTATCCATATCGAAGACCAAGTCGGCGCAAAACGCTGCGGTCATCGTCCCAACAAAGAGATCGTCAGCAAGCAAGAGATGGTAGACCGCATCAAGGCAGCCGTGGACGCTCGCACCGATGAGAACTTCGTCATCATGGCGCGCACCGACGCACTCGCCAGCGAAGGCTTAGAAGCGGCACTGGAACGCGCCTGCGCCTATGTTGAAGCCGGTGCCGACATGCTGTTCCCCGAGGCCATCACCGCTCTGCCCATGTACAAACAATTCGCTAGTACCGTCAAAGTACCCGTGTTGGCCAACATCACTGAGTTCGGCGCAACGCCCTTGTTCACCGTGGACGAACTCAAGTCCGCCGATGTCTCACTGGTGCTCTATCCACTGTCGGCTTTCCGCGCCATGAACAAAGCCGCCGAGAACGTGTACACCGCGATACGCCGCGATGGCACACAGAAAAACGTAGTCGATACCATGCAGACCCGTATGGAACTTTACGATCGCATCAACTACCACGCGTTTGAGCAAAGTCTGGACGCGCTGTTCGCGCAACAAAAGAGCAAGTGAACCTAAACAGTAAGGGGAGAGAGAAATGAGCGAACCACAAGCTAGCGGCTTCAAACCTAAGAAATCCGTCGCCCTGTCTGGCGTCACTGCGGGCAATACCGCGCTGTGTACGGTAGGCAAAACCGGTAACGATCTGCACTATCGCGGCTACGATATCCTAGACGTAGCGGACAGCTGCGAATTCGAAGAGATCGCCTATCTGTTGGTGCACGGCAAATTGCCTACCCCGGCAGAGTTGCGCGCATACAAGATCAAACTCAAGTCCTTGCGCGGCATCCCTGCCAACGTCAGAACCGTGCTGGAATGCCTACCCGCTTCCTCACACCCAATGGACGTGATGCGCAGCGCGGTTTCCGCATTGGGTTGCGTATTGCCCGAGGCACACGACCACAACATCCAAGGCGCGCGTGATATTGCCGACCAACTGATGGCCTCACTGGGTTCGATGTTGCTGTACTGGTATCACTACAGCCACAACGGCAAGCGCATCGAAGTCGAGACTGATGACGATTCCATAGGCGCACACTTCCTGCATCTGCTGCATGGCAAACCGGCCTCACCATTGTGGGTGAAGGCGATGCACACTTCGCTAATTCTGTACGCAGAACATGAATTCAACGCTTCCACTTTCGCTGGTCGCGTCATCGCGGGTACAGGCTCGGACATGCATTCGGCTATCACCGGCGCGATCGGTGCGTTGCGCGGCCCCAAGCATGGCGGCGCGAACGAAGCTGCGTTCGAGATACAGAAGCGCTACGACAATCCCGACGAAGCCGAAGCCGACATCCGCCAGCGCGTCGAGAACAAACAGGTCATCATAGGCTTCGGCCATCCGGTCTATACCATCTCCGACCCACGTAACGTAGTGATCAAGAAAGTAGCCAAGGATCTGTCACGTGAGGCCGGTTCGATGAAGATGTACGACATCGCCGACCGTCTCGAGACGGTGATGATGGACGTGAAGAAAATGTTCCCCAATCTCGATTGGTTCTCTGCCGTGTCTTATCACATGATGGGTGTGCCGACCGCGATGTTCACGCCGCTGTTCGTCATCGCCCGCACTTCGGGTTGGGCCGCGCACATCATCGAGCAACGCATAGACAACAAGATCATCCGCCCTAGTGCCAACTATGTAGGCCCAGAAGATCTGAAATTCGTGCCACTCGCTAAACGTACTTAATTCAAAATATAAAAGGAAAATCATGTCAGCCCATATCTCTAACGTTCGCCCCAAAGCCGATAAAGTCATCGTCGATATCGTCGACTACGTCATGAAATACAAGATCTCCTCCAAGGTCGCGTACGACACCGCGCGCAACTGTCTCATCGACACTTTGGGTTGCGGTCTAGAAGCACTGGAATATCCGGCATGCAAGAAACTGATGGGCCCAGTCGTGCCGGGCACCATCGTGCCCAACGGCGCAAAAGTACCCGGCACTCAGTTCCAACTCGATCCTATCCAAGCTGCCTTCAACATCGGCGCGATGATTCGTTGGCTGGACTTCAACGACACCTGGCTGGCTGCGGAATGGGGTCATCCTTCCGATAACTTGGGCGGCATCTTGGCAACCGCAGATTGGCTGTCACGCAATGCCGTCGCAGCAGGCAAGAAGCCGCTCAAGATGAAAGATGTACTGACTGCGATGATCAAGGCGCACGAGATACAAGGCTGTATCGCACTGGAAAACTCTTTCAATAAAGTTGGTCTGGATCATGTCATCCTGGTCAAGGTCGCTTCCACTGCCGTGGTCGCCGAGATGATGGGCTTGTCCAAAGAAGAGATCACCAATGCCGTGTCCTTGGCATGGGTAGATGGTCAAGCCTTACGCACCTACCGTCACGCACCCAACACGGGTTCACGAAAATCCTGGGCAGCGGGCGATGCCACTTCGCGCGCAGTGCGTCTGGCACTAATGGCGAAGACCGGCGAGATGGGCTATCCCTCGGTGCTGACTGCCAAGACCTGGGGCTTCTACGACGTATCGTTCAAAGGTCAACCGTTCAAGTTCCAGCGTCCCTATGCGAGCTATGTGATGGAGAACGTGCTGTTCAAGATATCCTTCCCAGCTGAGTTCCATTCGCAGACTGCTGTCGAAGCAGCGATGACCTTGCATGGCCAATTAGCCAAAGCAGGCAAGAGTGTTGATGACATCAAGAAGATCACCATCCGCACCCACGAAGCGTGCATACGCATCATCGACAAGAAGGGGCCGCTCAACAATCCTGCCGACCGTGACCACTGCATCCAGTACATGGTGGCCGTGCCGCTGATCTTTGGCCGACTCACCGCTGGCGACTACGAAGATGCTATCGCCGCCGACAAGCGCATCGACGCTTTGCGCGACAAGATCGAGTGCGTGGAAGACACCTCATACACTGCCGATTACCATGATCCCAAGAAGCGCTCCATCGCCAACGCGCTCACTGTCGAATTCAAAGACGGCAAGAAGCTGAAAGAAGTAGTGGTGGAATATCCTATCGGTCACGCGCGTCGCCGTAGCGATGGCATCCCCTTGTTGGTGGAGAAGTTCAAAACCAATCTGGCGCGCCAATTCGCGACCAAACAGCAACAGGCCATCCTTGCCGTGTCACTGGATCAGGACAAACTGGAAGCCATGCCGGTCAACGAATACGTGGACATGTATGTGATTTGAACCGGTGCATAAACACTACGCGCACTAAAAATAAATCAGGGGAGGCGTTATGAACTATGCAGAATTCTACAAACAATCGATAGACGATCCACAGGCCTTTTGGGGCAAGCAAGCCGAGCTGATCTCTTGGCATCGTCCGTACAAGCAGGTATTGGACAACTCAAATCCACCGTTCAGTAAATGGTTCGTGGGCGGTGAGACCAATCTGTGTTTTAACGCCGTCGATCGTTGGGTAGAGACGCAGGGGGACAAGCCTGCCTTGATCGCCATCTCCACTGAGACAAACTCCGAGAAGGTCTATAGCTTCCGCGAACTGCAACGCGAAGTAGAACGCATGGCTGCCATCATGAAATCGCTAGGTGTGGGCAAGGGCGATCGTGTGCTGATCTATATGCCCATGATCGCAGAAGCCTGTTTTGCCATGCTGGCCTGTGCGCGTATCGGTGCAATCCATTCTGTAGTATTTGGCGGTTTCGCTTCGAACAGTCTCGCTACGCGTATCGCCGATGCGCAACCCAAGTTGGTGGTGTCAGTGGACGCGGGTTCACGCGGTGGCAAGCGCGTGCCTTACAAGCCGCTGCTGGATGCCGCGATAGAACTTTCTGAATACAAACCCAACCGCGTGTTGCTGGTTGATCGTGGTTTGGTGCCTATGGAATGGGTGACGGGCCGCGACGTGGATTACGCCGCTGCACGTACTCAACACATGGACGCCCAAGTGCCCGTGACTTGGCTGGAATCCAATGAGGCTTCTTACATCCTCTACACCTCAGGCACCACCGGTCGTCCCAAAGGTGTGCAGCGTGACGTAGGTGGTCATGCTGTGGCGTTGGCTGCTTCAATGAAACACATCTATTGCGGCAAAGCTGGCGAGACTTATTTCTCCAGCTCAGATATCGGCTGGGTAGTCGGACACTCCTACATCATCTATGGCCCGCTCATCACCGGCATGGCCACTATCATGTACGAAGGCTTGCCCATCGCGCCTGATCCCGGCATCTGGTGGAGCATCGTCGAGAAGTACAAAGTCACGCGCATGTTCACCGCGCCGACGGCGATACGCGTGCTGAAAAAATATCCTACCGAATTCATGCACAAATACGATCTGTCCTCGCTCAAGACTTTGTATCTGGCTGGTGAGCCATTGGATGAGACCACCTCGCATTGGGTGTCTTCCGAGTTGGGCGTGCCTGTCATCGACAACTATTGGCAGACCGAGACCGGTTGGCCCATCCTGACTATCGTCAAAGGCATAGAAGACCTGCCCACCAAACTAGGTAGTCCCGGCATCCCGGTGTATGGCTACAAGGTGAAGATACTCAACGAAGCCACCGGCGAAGAGTGCGGTGCGAATGAAAAAGGGGTGGTCGTCATTGAGGGCCCGCTGCCGCCCGGTTGCATGCAGACCGTGTACGGCGACGATGACCGCTTCGCCAAAACTTATTGGAACAACTTTGCCAATAAGCAGGTGTATTCCACCTTCGACTGGGGCATACGCGATGCGGATGGTTACTACTTCATTCTCGGTCGTACCGATGACGTGATCAACGTCGCTGGTCACCGCCTAGGCACACGCGAGATCGAAGAGAGCATCTCCAGCCACAGCAACGTCGCCGAAGTCGCCGTGGTGGGCGTAGAGGATAAATTGAAAGGCCAGGTCGCCGTGGCATTTGTTATCCTGAAGAACGCAGCCAATGTGAACAGTGCAGAAAGCAAACTGGCGATGGAGAAAGAGATCATGGCAGTGGTGGACAAACATCTCGGTGCGCTAGCGCGTCCGGCACGTGTGCACTTCGTCACCCTGTTGCCCAAGACACGCTCAGGCAAACTGTTGCGCCGTTCGCTGCAAGCTATCTGCGAGGGACGTGACCCTGGCGATCTGACCACCATAGAAGACCCGTCTTCGCTGGAACAGATACGTTTAGTGATGCAGGGCTGAAAGGGCGAACCATGAGTTCCAACACTACGATGCAACGCAAGCACACATGAAGACGCGCACCGTTATCTTCGTCTCGGATGGCACGGGTATCACCGCCGAGACCTTGGGTAACGGGCTGCTTTCGCAGTTCGAGGGCATCGAGTTCCACCATGTGCGTCTGCCTTTCGTGGATACACACGAGAAAGCGCAACATAGTCTGGAGCGTATCAAAGCAATACGCGAGCATGACGGAGCACGGCCATTGCTCATCATGACGATGATGGATGCCAAGATCAGCGCCACGATACGTCAATCAGATGCACTAGTACTCGATCTGTTTGAGGCTTTTATCGCGCCGCTCGAACTGGAATTGGGTACACGTTCCTCGCACACCGCCGGACGTCTGCACGGACATTCACACCGTGAATATGCCAATCGTATCGAGGCGATGAATTTCGCACTGGCACACGATGACGGTATCTCGGACAGAAAACTAAAGAATGCAGACTTGATTCTGGTCGGCGTGTCGCGCAGCGGCAAGACGCCGACTTGTTTGTACCTGTCCATGCAGTTTGGACTCAAGGCAGCCAACTATCCACTCATCCCCGAAGACTTCGAGCGCGAACGTTTGCCCGACACGCTGCTGCCCTACCGCGACAAACTGTACGGACTGACCATCGCCCCTGAACAGCTGCAACGCATCCGCCAAGAACGCAAACCCAACAGCAACTACGCTGCTTTGGAAAATTGCCGCTACGAGGTGGCCGCCGCAGAGCGCATGATGGACAGAGCCGGCATCACCTATTTCGACATGACCGCGCGCTCAATAGAAGAGATCGCGGTGCAATTGCTACAGGCAGTAAGGAAAGAGGATTGAAAACCAGTCCACGAAAAACACGAAAGGCACGAAAAAGTACACAACCAATTCTGGCCTTATTTTTTGTTCGTGTATTTTCGTGCTTTTCGTGGACAATTTTTTTGATTGGTTGATAGAGCCGCACACCACACAGGAGTGACACCATGCAAAACTACGTGATCCCGTTCCAATCTTTGGGCTTGGCTGACATCGACAAGGTCGGCGGCAAGAACGCTTCCTTGGGCGAGATGATCCGCCATCTGAGTGCTGCAGGTGTGCAGGTGCCCGGAGGGTTCGCCACCACGGCGGATGCTTATCGCGAATTTCTCTCTGCCAACGGTCTGGATAAACGCATCGCGGACACGCTCAAAAAACTGGATGTAGATGATGTAGTGGCGTTGGCCAAGGCCGGTGCCGAGATACGCGGCTGGATCATAGACGCGCCATTGCCAGATGCATTGGAGCAGGCGATACGCAAACACTACGAAGAACTGTCAGCGAGCGATGATGGTAGTTACGCGGTGCGTTCTTCCGCCACCGCCGAGGACTTGCCCGATGCCTCTTTCGCCGGACAACAAGAGACCTTCCTCAACATCCACGGCATAGACAATATCCTGCACAGCATCCGTGAGGTGTTCGCCTCGCTCTACAACGACAGGGCTATCTCCTATCGCGTACACACCGGCTATCACGACGGTGGCGTAGCACTTTCCGCTGGCATACAACGCATGGTGCGCTCCGATCTGGGCGCGGCCGGTGTGATGTTCACGCTGGACACTGAATCCGGTTTTCGCGACGCAGTGTTCATCACTTCTTCCTACGGTCTGGGCGAGATGGTGGTGCAAGGCTCGGTCAATCCCGATGAGTTCTATGTCCACAAGACTCAACTGGCCGCAGGCTTTCCTGCCTTGGTAAGACGTAGTCTGGGCTCCAAGCAACAACGCATGGTGTTCGACGAACAGCGTTCCGCAGGGCGTTCCACACGCATAGAAGAAGTACCCGAGGCCGAGCGTCGCAGCTTCTCCCTCAGCGATACCGAAGTGCTAGAACTGGCGCGACATGCCATGGCTATCGAGAAGCACTATGGCCGCCCTATGGATATCGAGTGGGGTAAAGACGGCTCAGACGGCAAGCTCTACATCCTGCAAGCGCGCCCAGAGACCGTGCAGTCCCAGAACAAGGGCGTGACCAAATTCCAACTCAAACAGACTGGCGAGGTGCTCGTCGAAGGCCGCGCTATCGGGCAGAAGATAGGTGCAGGCCCTGTGCGTTTGGTGAAGAGTGCCGCCGAGATGTACAAGGTACAAGCAGGCGACATTCTGGTCACTGACATGACCGACCCAAACTGGGAACCGGTGATGAAGAAGGCTTCCGCCATCGTCACCAACCGTGGTGGCCGCACCTGCCATGCCGCCATCATCGCGCGCGAACTGGGCATCCCCGCCATCGTCGGTTGCGGCAATGCCACCGAAATACTGAAAGAGAACGAATCGGTCACCGCCTCGTGCGCAGAAGGCGACACCGGGAATGTGTATCGCGGCTTACTGGAATACAGCGAAACCCTGCAAGACGAAGCGCCTTTGCCATCGATACCGGTCAAGCTGATGCTCAACGTGGGTAATCCGTCGTTGGCCTTTGAGTTCGCACAGATGCCCTCAGGCGGTATCGGTCTGGCGCGTCTAGAGTTCGTCATCAACAATCTTATCGGCATCCATCCCAAAGCGGTGCTGGAATGCCAAAAACTGCCCAGCGAGTTACGCGAGAAAGTGTTGCGCCAAGCCAGTGGCTATGCCGATCCGGTGAGCTTCTATGTGGAAAAACTCAGCGAGGGCATCTCCACCTTGGCCGCCGCATTCTGGCCGCGTCCGGTGATCGTGCGCATGTCCGACTTCAAGTCCAACGAGTATCGCAAGCTGCTCGGCGGCGAACTGTATGAGCCGCTGGAAGAGAACCCCATGATAGGCTTCCGCGGCGCGGGTCGTTATGTCGCCAAGACTTTCCGCGACTGTTTCGAACTGGAATGCCGCGCCATGCGCAAGGTACGCGGTGAGATGGGCTATAAAAATGTCGAGATCATGATCCCCTTCGTGCGCACTGTCGGAGAGGCGCGTGAAGTTGTGGAAATGCTAGCCGAACAGGGTCTGGTGCGCGGTAAAGATGGCTTGCGTCTGATCATGATGTGCGAGATTCCTTCTAATGCATTGCTGGCCGAGGAATTTCTGCAATATTTCGACGGCTTCTCGATAGGCTCTAACGACCTGACGCAATTGACGCTAGGGCTGGATCGAGACTCCAGTCTGGTCGCTGACCGTTTCGACGAACGTGATCCGGCTGTTAAAGCCCTGCTCAAGATGGCAATCAATACTTGCAATCGCATGGACAAATACGTGGGCATCTGCGGCCAGGGCCCATCCGATCATTTCGATTTTGCGCAATGGCTGATGCAAGAAGGGATACAAACCATGTCGCTGAACCCCGATACCCTGCTGGAGACATGGCGCAAGCTGGGTGCGGTACAACCTTGGGGCGGCAAACTATCGGACTAGTCGTCATGCTGTCCCGCGCTTCTAGGTTAAAATCGGGACATGCACAACACGACAGCTACCGCATCACTACGATGCGCCCCTCATGCCTGAGTTTTTTCTACGCGGCAACAGCGCGCGCCTGCGTATCTGGCTTAGCCTAGGTTATGCGCTGTTCATCGCCTATGCCAGCTTGTCGCCGTTCACCGGCTGGCGCGAACAAGGCATCGATTTTATCGAGGTGCTTAAGCTGCCCTTGCTGCGCACCTACACAGCCTTTGACGCCATCCTCAATCTGCTCTCCTATCTACCCTTCGGCCTGCTACTGGCGCTCACCTTGCGTTCGCGACTGAGTGCCCTGCCCAGCCTGTTGTTCTCTTGTGTGCTGGGCATGCTGCTGTCGGGGAGTATGGAATATCTGCAGATGTATCTGCCTACACGTAACAGCTCTAATCTGGACATCATCACCAATAGCTGCGGCACGCTGGTGGGCGCGCTCATTGCGCTGAGCATGACTAACTGGACGCAAAGCTACGCTAGGCTCACGCGCTGGCGCGACTACAATTTCCTGCATGGCAAGGTCATGGATTTTGGCCTCGCCTTGCTGGTGCTGTGGATGTTCGGCCAAGTGAATCCTTCCCTACCTATGCTGGGCAATGTGTTCATCAGCGAGATCGCTCAGCAACCCTTCGCCACCAAAGTGGATACACCTTTCGATCTTTGGGAGAGCGCAGCGGTGATGCTCAACCTACTGATGGTCGGCACACTCTTGCTGACGCTGTTGCGCAATCCCGCGACCGTGATCCGCGCCTTGTTGCTGGTACTGGTGAGCGTGGCGGCAGTGAAGTTCATCACCGCAGCGATTCTGTTGAAATCGTCCGCCATGTTGCTTTGGGTCAATGGGGAAGCGATGCTGGGCATATTGCTAGGCAGTGCGCTGCTGTTCATCTCGCGCCACTTTCTCCGCCCCAACATCATTCGGCTAGGTGCGTTGCTGACCCTAGCCTATCTGATCATCGCGCATCTGGTACTGGACAGCAGCACACCCGCTGCGGGGATGTCCGTCTACCACTGGCACTACGGCCATCTGCTCAACTACAACGGCTTGTCCCAGACCATCACGCTGGTGTTCCCTGTGCTGCTGTTATTGCATCTGTACCGCGTGCGTAATGTATAAATTCAAGCTATAGAACCGGAGCTCTAACATGAGTTATTTCGACAAACATGTGTTCTTCTGCACCAACCAACGGGCCGACGGCAGCGACTGTTGCGGCAACCACGGCGCACAGAAGGCGCGCGACTATGTAAAGAGCAAGGTCAAAGAACTAGGCATATCGGATCGTGCCAACAAGATACGCATCAACTCGGCTGGATGTTTAGATCGCTGCGACGAAGGCCCGGTTCTGGTGATTTATCCCGAAGGCACGTGGTACACCTTTATCGACGAGAGCGATCTGGACGAGATCATCGTCGAACATCTGCAGCATGGGCGTATCGTCGAGCGGCTGAAGATTTAGCGAGTTTGAGGCCGCTATCGGCCAATTGCAGTCATTAAACTTTCATCAATTATTGAAGCGTTCTACTAAATTTCAAAACAATTAAATGCCTGCTCTAAAAAAATTCTCCATCACTGGCCCTACCGGTAACCTCGAAGGCATCGCGCATGTGCCGGATGATGCGCCGCGTGCCATTGCCGTCGTTGCGCATCCGCTGCCGACTGCGGGCGGCACGATGGACAATAAGGTCGCGATGACGTTGGCCAAGGTTTTCGCTGAACTCGAGTGCGCAGTGTTCCGTTTTAATTTTCGCGGCGTGGGCGCGAGCGAGGGGGAGTTCACTGGCGGGGATGGCGAGGAGCAGGATCTGCTCGCCGTGGTGCAATATGCGCGAGAACAATTCGGCGAAGACCTGCCCTTGATATTGGCGGGTTTTTCCTTCGGCGGCTATGTCGCGGCGCGTGCCGCGCAACTGCTGCATCCGCAACATCTGATCCTCGCCGCTCCTGCGGTAGGCCGCTTTACCAAGGACACTATGCCCACCAAGAAGATGCCGGATGTGTCGGCCAACACGCTGGTGATACATGGCGAGAACGACGAACTGGTGCCCCTCGCAGCGGCGCTCGCTTGGGCAAGCCCACAACATCTGCCCATCGTGGTATTGCCGCAAACCGATCACTATTTCCATCGTCGCTTGGCGCAGTTACGCACTATCGTGCTGCAACATTTTCAAGGAGTGGAGTTGTGAATCTAATAGCCGTTTTGCGAAATGCAAATTCAGTTCCTTCCCCATGTAAGGGGGAAGGTTAGGATGGGGGTGGACACTGTGAATCTCAAAGCTCCTACCCCCTCCCTAACACTCCCCCTGCATGGGGGAGGGAATTACGTCATCCGCGCGCAGGTCCTGCAAAAATCCTATGCCGGAACACGGGTCGTGGATGGCTTGAATCTGGATATCAAACGCGGTGAATGCTACGGACTGTTGGGCCCCAATGGTGCTGGCAAGACCACTACCTTGAAGCTGCTGCTGGGACTGATTGCGCCCGATGGTGGCGAGTTGCATTTGCTCGACCACGTGGTGCCGCAGGACGCGCGCGCCGCACGGCTACGTGTGGGCGTGGTGCCGCAATTCGATAATCTAGACCCTGACTTTACCGTCACTGAAAATCTGCAAGTGTATGGCCGCTACTTCGGCATGAGTGACGCAGCCATCAACGCCCGCATTCCGGCGCTGTTGGAATTCGCCAACCTCACTTCCAAAAAAGATGCGCGCGTGCCCACACTTTCCGGCGGGATGAAGCGTCGCCTCACGCTGGCGCGCGCACTGGTGAACGACCCCGACATCATCTTCCTCGATGAACCCACCACTGGCCTCGACCCGCAAGCGCGCCATCTGATCTGGCAACGCCTGCGTGCGCTCACCGCACAGGGCAAGACCTTGCTGCTCACCACGCACTTTATGGAAGAAGCCGAACGCTTGTGCCACCGCCTTGCGGTGATGGACCACGGTAAGTTGATACAAGAAGGTTCGCCACGCGAATTGATAGAACAGAACATCGAGCCGCAAGTCGTCGAGGTATTCGGCGAGACCTCTGCGCATTGGGCTGCGACGCATGCGGCGCAATATGCGCAGCGTTACGAGCTAAGCGGCGAATCGGCGTTCTGCTATGTGCAGGACGCACAGCCACTGGTCGCGCATCTGCAAACCCAGAGCGAGCTGCGCTATCTGCATCGACCCGCCAATCTGGAAGATGTGTTTCTCAAACTCACCGGTCGGGAGATGCGCGAATGAACCTGATCCTCCGTATGCTTTACGTTTATCTACTGTCTTTGTTCCGCCCGCGCGTAACGGCAGATGACATGCGTAGCAGCCTCACCCTACGCGTGCTGCCTAACGATCTGGACCTTAATTTCCATATGAACGACGGGCGCTATGTGACCATCTGCGATCTGAACCGCGTCGATCTTTTTATCCGCACAGGCCTGATGAAGGCCATGTTGCGTCGGCGCTGGATGCCGGTAATCGCCGAACACACCCTCTCCTACAAACGTTCGCTGAATCTCTTCGACCGCTACCAAGTGCAGCTGCACGTCACGCATTTTGATGAGAAGTATTTCTATATGTCCCACACCTTTATCCGCGACGAACGCATCGTGGCAACCGGCACTTCCAAAGGTTGCGTGTACGCACGCGGGGTGGGCGTAGTCAGTCCTGCCGATGCGATGGCGGCAGTCGAGGAGGACAAACGCAAATGAGCCACTATGCAATACCGCGTTTCAGTCGCCGCTTTATTCCCATCTGGCGGCGCAACTTTATGGTGTGGAAGAAGATGGCCGCATCCTCAGTTTTAGGCCATCTGGCTGATCCGGTGATCTATATGCTGGGTCTGGGTTACGGCTTGGGCGGCATGTTGCCGGAGATCGGAGGGATGTCTTACATCAGCTTCCTTGCCGCGGGTACGGTGTGTTACAGCACCATGAACTCAGCCAGTTTCGAGGCGCTCTATTCTGGCTTCGCCCGCATGCACGAGCAACGCACTTGGGAAGCGATACTCAACACACCCATAACCTTGGACGACGTGGTGTTCTCGGAGATGGTGTGGGCAGCGAGCAAAAGTCTGTTGTCGGGGCTGGCTGTGCTGGCAGTGATTTGGCTGATGGGGCTGACGCACTCCATGTTGACGCTATGGATCATTCCTTTGGCCTTTTTGGTTGGCTTATGCTTTGCTTCGCTGGGCCTGATCATGACCGCCTTGGCCCCAGGTTATGACTTCTTCATGTACTACTTCACCTTGGTCATCACGCCTATGGTGATATTATGCGGGGTGTTCTTTCCGGTCGCGCAGCTGCCGGTCTGGCTGCAAAGTGTATCGGCTTGGTTGCCGCTCACCCACGCTATAGACTTAGCCCGCCCACTGATGAAAGACACCCTGCCGGCGCATGCGCTGACCCATGTGGTAGTACTTGCAGCGTACGCGCTGAGCGGCTTCTATCTGGCATTGGTGCTGTTCAGGCGCCGACTCTCTAAATAAGGATCACTCATGTATCTCTGGATCAAAGCATTTCATATCATCGTCTTCACCAGCTGGTTCGCAGGCTTGTTCTATCTGCCGCGCATCTTCGTCAATCACGCGATGGCCACCGAGCCAGCTGAGATCGCGCGACTGAAGTTGATGGAAGGCAAACTGTATCGCTTTGTCACCCCCATCGCTTGGCTCACCATCGCCAGTGGACTGCTACTTTGGTATCAATTAGGTGCAGGCCTGGGCGGTTGGATACACGCTAAAGCCGCGCTGATCTTGGTGCTGTATGGCTACCACCACTACTGCGGCATGTTGGTGAAGAAATTTGCCGCCGATCAGAATATCCGCGACCACGTGTGGTACCGCTTCTTCAACGAGATCCCCGTACTGATCCTCTTGGTCGTGGTCATACTCGTTACCGTTAAACCGTTCTAAGCACCACGTCGCTATATGAACCTCTCAAAATTTATTTTTTGGGATGGAGCGCTAGAAGCCGCGCATAACCAGCGACTTGCCAGCTGGCTGGCTTAGTCGAATGGCTAGTAGTTTCATCAGCGAATGACGCAGACATATCAGATTGATAGGCTAGGAATGAGCGACAACGGAGTTGCGGTGAGACTTACCTTCAGGTTAGTCGGTGCCAAAAACGCGACGATGCGATACGCCCAAGTGCTTTAAGCAGGCAATCCGCAAAGCGGATGCTCGCAAACAATATATTTTTAGAGGTTCTCAGATGCCAGATTTTTTTGCCCCCTGCCCGCGCGGCCTAGAAGTCATCCTCCACAGTGATCTGGAGGCGATGGGTGCACAGAAGGTCAAGTCCACCGAGGGTGGCGTGCATTTCTTTGGCGATTGGGAGCTGTGTTATCGCGCCAATCTGGAGAGCCGTGTCGCCAGCCGTATCTTGTGGCGCGTCTCAACTTCCAAGTACGCCAGCGAACAGGACATCTACCAAGCCGCATTCAAGATGCACTGGCAGAACTGGTTCGACGTTACCCATACCATACGCGTACATGTTACTGCGATACGCTGCCCGTTGAAGAGTCTGGAGTTCATCACGCTGCTGGTCAAAGATGCGATCTGCGACCGTTTCCGCGCGCACTGTAACGAACGCCCCAGCGTGGATACCCTGGAGCCGGATGTACGCATCCACACCTTCATCGAAGACGACCAGATGATGTTGTACGTCGACACCTCGGGCGATCCGCTGTTCAAACGCGGCGTGCGTATGCACACCAATATCGCACCGATACGCGAGAACCTCGCAGCTGGCATCCTACGTATGAGCGGCTGGCAACCCGGCACACCGTTACTCGACCCCATGTGTGGTAGCGGCACTTTCCTCATCGAAGCAGTACAGATGGCGCTCAACATCCAGCCCGGTATCTCGCGCCGCTTTGCTTTCGAGAATCTGAAAAACTTTGATGCCCCCAAGTGGAAAGCCATGCGTGCAGCCGCGATTGCAGCGCAAGTCCCGCCCCATCCACTAGAAATCTACGGTAGTGACTTGTACGGCGATGCGCTCAAGACTGCGCTACGCAATCTGCAGGACGCAGGCTTGGATGAATGTGTGGAACTGAAGCAAGCCAATATCCTAGACATCTCCGCGCCGGCAGCATCTGGCGTGATGGTGGCGAATCTGCCCTATGGCGAGCGTATGGGTGAGTTGGATGAATTGGCGGCCTTGTATCCCAAGCTGGGCGATGCGCTGAAGAAGAACTTCGGTGGCTGGACCGCCTATCTGTTCACCGCTGACAAAGCCATCTTGAAGATGATGCGCTTATCACCGTCGCGTCGCACACCCTTATTCAACGGCGCAATCGAATGCCGTTTACTGCAGTACAAGATGGTGTCGGGCAGTAACCGCAAGGATGCGGTCAAGAAGGACTAACTATTCGGCGACCATGACGCAGTTGCGTCCGGCCTGTTTGGCGTGCGACATGGCGTGGTCAGCCTGATCCAGCAGTGCCTCAGCATCAGCCTGACTACCATAACTCGCGACACCTACACTTATTGTAATCGGGCGTAGTGACCAGACTGCCTGTTCGACCTTGAAACGTAGCCGCTCGGCGATGAACAAAGCCCCCTCGCTGTCTGTCTCGGGCAGCACGATAACAAACTCATCCCCGCCATAGCGGGCGATAAAGTCCGGCTGTCGTGCATCACGCGAGATGATGGCCGCGACTTGTGCTAATACTTCGTCACCGGCGTGATGGCCATATTTCTCGTTGTAGGATTTGATTTCATCGACATCCAGTAACAACACGCTCAATGGCTGTGAATATCGGAAGGCACGCTCCCATTCGTTGTTTAGACTCTGCTCTAAGGCACGTCGATTCTTTACCTTGGTCACTGGATCTATCAAGGTCTGCGCTCGCAGCGCCTGATTCACAGCCAGCAACTCCTGCTCTTTCTGCTGTAGCACGTGCACCGCCTTACGCAATTCCAGCAGCGCCATGACCTGTCTTGCCAGACTAGCTAGGGCTTCCTGCGCACCGACATCCAAGCCTCTGACTTGCGTATCGATCACACATAAAGTGCCCAGCGCATCGCCCTTTTCGGTCAATAGGGGCACACCTGCGTAGAAGCGTATATACGGCTCACCCTGCACCAAGGGGTTATCTGCAAACCTAGGGTCTTTGCTGGCATCACCAACGAGCAAGATACGCTCTGGTTGGAGCAAAGCATGTGCGCAGAATGAATCACGGCGAGGTGTTTCACTCGCAGTCAATCCGACCTTGGCTTTGAACCACTGACGCGACTCGTCGATAAGAGTGACAAGTGCAATTGGTGTGTCACAGACACGCGCGGCGAGCTTGACGATATCGTCATAGCCCTGCTCCGGCAAGGTGTCCAAAATCTGATATTCGCTTAGGGCCTGTAGGCGTTCAACTTCGTTTTGGGGTTGCGCAGCTTCCACGTCATTACACTCAGGTCATACGTAGATGCTCGGTACCACTCATCACGTTACGATCCATATTGTTTTTGCTTTCCAGCTTGATACGCAGACGCAGGTCATTGACCGAGTCAGCATTCTTGAGTGCCTCTTCGTAAGCGATGTTTCCTGCTTCGTAGAGATCGTATAACGCTTGATCGAAGGTCTGCATGCCCAGTTCGCGCGACTTGCCCATCACAGTCTTGATGGAGTGCACTTCGCCCTTGAAGATCAAGTCTGAGATGAGCGGCGAATTAAGCATGATCTCCATCGCGGCGACACGTCCTTCGCCACTGCGGTTCGGTATCAGGCGTTGTGAGATCAGTGCTTTGGTATTCAGCGACAGATCCATCAGCAGTTGCTCGCGGCGTTCTTCTGGGAAGAAGTTGATGATGCGGTCCAGCGCTTGGTTCGCACTGTTGGCGTGCAAGGTTGCCATACACAAGTGACCGGTCTCAGCAAAGGCCACTGCATACTCCATAGTCTCACGGTCACGTATCTCACCGATCAGAATGACATCCGGCGCCTGACGCAAAGTGTTCTTCAACGCAGCTTGCCAAGACTCTGTATCTACACCCACCTCGCGATGGGTGATGATGCAATTCTTATGCTCGTGCACATATTCGACTGGATCTTCGATGGTGATGATGTGACCGAAACTGTTCTGATTACGGTGACCCAACATCGCAGCTAAGGTGGTGGACTTACCCGAACCAGTTGCACCGACCAGTATCACCAGTCCGCGTTTGGTCATCACGATGTCTTTCAACACATCTGGCATGCCCAAGTCGTCTAGATCTGGAATCTTGGTGGTGATGGTACGCAGCACCATACCGACGCGCTGCTGCTGCATGAAGACGTTGACACGGAAGCGGCCTATGCCAGGGGGGCTGATAGCAAAGTTACACTCGTGTGCCGTCTCGAACTCAGCAGCTTGCCTGTCGTTCATCAGACTGCGCGCCAATTCTTGGGTGTGCTGCGAAGTGAGTAGCTGGCTGGAAACAGGCGTCATCTTGCCATCGACCTTGAAAGCCGGAGGGAAACCCGCGGTGATGAACAGGTCGGATGCCTTGCGGCTCAACATACCGCGCAGCAGGTTGTGTACTAACTCGGTGGCCTGGTCTCTTTCCATGATGACTCCCTAACTTTTCTGTGTGCTATTAACCTGGGAACATGTCTTTGTTCATCGCCTTGCCTCGTGCCTCGGCAGGCGAAATAGCACCGGTCTTAACCATGGTCGCCAAACACTGGTCCAGCGTCTGCATACCCAACCCTTGACCAGTCTGAATGGCCGAATACATCTGCGGCACTTTGGCCTCGCGTATCAGGTTACGGATTGCCGGTGTACAGATCATGATCTCATGTGCTGCGACACGGCCCGTGCCATCTTTGGTTTTAAGCAAGGCTTGCGAAATCACCGCGCGCAGTGACTCAGACAACATGGCACGCACCATCTCCTTTTCATCCGCAGGGAACACGTCAATGATACGGTCTATGGTTTTAGCCGCAGAGCTGGTGTGCAAAGTACCGAATACCAAGTGGCCTGTCTCGGCCGCAGTCATCGCCAAGCGTATGGTCTCAAGGTCGCGCATCTCACCAACCAAGATAACGTCTGGGTCTTCACGTAACGCTGAACGTAGCGCGTTATTGAACGACAGGGTATGCGGACCGACCTCACGCTGGTTGATCAGCGACTTCTTACTCTCATGCACGAATTCGATCGGATCTTCCACGGTCAGGATATGGCCCATATCCTTTTCGTTGATGTAATTGACCATCGCCGCCAGTGTGGTGGACTTACCAGAACCGGTAGGACCGGTGACCAGCACAAGACCCCTTGGAAATTCGGAGATGTCGGTGAATATCTTAGGCGCCTTGAGATCTTCGAGCGTCAGCACCTTGGAAGGAATGGTACGCATGACCGCTGCAGCACCGCGCTGTTGCACGAAGGCGTTGACACGGAAACGAGCGAGATTGGGTATCTCAAATGAGAAATCGACTTCCTTGTTCTCTTCGTAGAATTTGCGCTGGCCATCGTTCATGATGTCGTACACCATGGCGTGAACTTCCTTGTGCTCCATGGCCGGCAGGTTGATACGCCGCATATCCCCATGCACACGAATCATCGGTGGCAGGCCTGAGGAAAGATGTAAATCGGAAGCTTTGTTCTTAACGCCAAAAGCAAGCAGCTCGGTTATATCCATTATAATCTTCCCTGTTTTGTGAAGCGGCTAGACGCCGTGTAATTAAGATATCGGTGGCCCGTGGGATTATGACAACAATCGCTTCTAACTTGCAAGCCATGCGCGCAGCTATTCATGAAGCAGCACATGCCGCCGGACGCGAAGATACAAACATCACACTGCTAGCAGTCAGCAAGAACTTCCCTGCGGAAGCAGTACGCTCAGCCTACCATGCTGGACAACATTTTTTTGCAGAAAATTATCTGCAAGAGGCGCTGGACAAGATGTCGGCATTACACGATCTGCCGCTGGAATGGCATTTCATCGGCCCGATACAGAGCAACAAGACACGCGCCATTGCGGAGAATTTTCCTTGGGTCCACAGCGTGGATAGATTAAAGGTGGCAGAGCGACTCTCGGCGCAGCGCCCTGAACACCTGCCAGCTTTGCAGGTCTGTCTGCAAGTTAACATCAGTGACGAGGATACTAAGAGCGGAGTCAGCATCGCAGAGGCGCCACTAGTGGCGGCACAGATTGCACGTTTACCTAGATTAAAATTGCGTGGGCTGATGGCCGTACCTGCGCCCACTGATGACATACATACACAACGCGGGGCGTTCGCGACTTTGCGCGAACTCTTACAGAATTTGAACCAGCAAGGCTTGCAACTGGATACCTTATCCATGGGCATGTCACAAGATTTTGCAGCTGCGATCATGGAGGGTGCAACCATGATACGTATAGGCACAGCCATATTTGGCAATAGAACTTACTCTTAGAGGATAGTAGACCATGAAGATCTGTTTCGTAGGCGGTGGCAATATGGCTACCGCATTGATAGGCGGCATGCTCGGACGCGGTTATAACGCCAGCCAGATACGCGTCGTAGAAATCAATGAAGAGAACCGTACGCGCATCCATGAAGCCTACGCAGTACGCGCCGTTGAGGATATCGCATCCGGTATCGCTGGCAGCAACATCATCGTGCTCGCCGTCAAACCACAGCAGTTGCATGAGGTCGCCACACAGCTCGCACCGCTACTCAAAGGACAGTTGTTAATCTCCATCGCGGCGGGGATACGGGCCTGCGATCTGGCACGCTGGGCCAACACCAATAACGTGGTGCGCGCTATGCCCAACACACCCGCACTGACACGCTGCGGCATGACAGGTTTGTATGCTATGTCTGAAGTCAAGCAAGCACAATGTGAGCAAGCTCAAAGCATACTTTCCGCCGTGGGCAAAGTGCTGTGGATGGATAACGAGGAGAAGCTGGATGCTGTCACCGCTATCTCAGGTAGCGGTCCAGCATATGTGTTCTATTTCATTGAAGCGATGCAGGCCGCCGGTGTGGCGCTAGGATTGGATGCCGACGATGCCCGCATGCTGAGCCTAGAAACATTTTTGGGTGCAAGCAAACTGGCCGAAACGAGCCCCGAAGATGTCAGCGTATTGCGTCAGCGCGTTACATCCAAGAATGGTACGACAGAACGTGCGCTGCTCAGCTTGGATGCCAACCAAGTAGCCCTACATATCGTTACGGCTGCACAAGCTGCAGCTGATCGCTCACGTGAAATGGGCGACGAACTGGGCGCGGCATGATAGCCGCTAATATCCTGCGATTCTTTCTCGATGTATTTGTCCAAGGCTATGCAGCCGTCCTTTTTCTGCGCTTCATACTGCAATGGCTACGCGCACCCATGCGCAATCCTGTGGGCGAGATGGTGATGGCATTGACCAACTTCATCGTACTGCGAACGCGTCGTTATATACCCTCGGCATGGCAATTGGACAGTGCTTCTTTGCTGCTCGCACTGCTTTGTGAGATGGTCTATCTGGCAGGCTTGTTGTGGCTACAAGGCTTCCAATTTTCTCTGCCTGCCTTGCTCGTTTGGAGCATGGTCAAACTACTTATCATGGGCGTATACATCCTGATAGGCGCACTTCTCATACAAGCGGTGTTGTCTTGGGTGAATCCACACACGCCTATCGGGCCAGTGCTGAATGCCATGACGCATCGTTTTGTGCATCCAATACGCAGGTTCGTTCCCTTGATGGGTAACATCGACTTCTCAACGCTGATCCTGTTGGTGATCTGTCAGCTGATCTTGCTCGCACCGCTGGCGTTATTGGAATCCTGGGCAGTTAGTCTGCTGTGATGTCCCCGCTCTGGTTCCGTATCCACAATGAGGTCATCACCCTGACCTTGCACGTGCAACCGGGTGCGAAACGGACCGAGGTAGTCGGACTACATGGCGAGGCCTTAAAGGTGAAGTTGGCTGCGCCTCCAGTAGAAGGCAAGGCCAACGAAGCCTTGTTACGATATCTCGCTGACTTCTTCTCTGTGCCCTTGCGTCAGGTCGAACTCAAGCAGGGCGGCCAATCACGCCACAAAGTCATCGTCATCACCGGCAGTACGATCGATCCTCTGTCTCTGTTACCACAATAAAAAGCCGGCTTGCGCCGGCTCTTTTATTTCAGACTTGCAGCTATGCTTTACTCTAAGACTGGACGAGCATTTGTCGCCTGGATAGGACGATTATTGTGATGGTGCATCAGGTGCATGAAGTTCTCGATTTGCTCACGAGATGCTGTCACGGGCTTCTTCAATACCAACCAAGTCACGCCTTCTGTGCAAGGAGGAGTGGTCAGCGAACCATTGAAGCGGTAGTAAGCCTTATCGGCAGGCATGATGTCAGTGCCTAACACGTTGTCCTTCAACGCCACTTTCTCGCCAGCGTTCTCAGGCATTGCTTTCCATGCCTTGGTCAGACCGGGGTTTGCTGCGCCTTCGTCGAACATCACTGCTACGACTGCCAAGTTGCCGTTTGCATCAGCGTGTACGAAATGGATCTCCATGGCGTAGTTCTTGCCATTGATCTGGTTTTCGCTAGGTGCATGCGCGTGGAACTGCTTTAAAGAGTAGCTGTGACCATTTAGCGCCATTTCGCTGCCCTGAGCAAAGTTCACTTGGATAGTGTGGCCGTTGTTCAAGATGGTGTCGCCACCAGCCTTGTAGTTGAATGCCAATGGCTTCAGATCAGCATCAACAAAGTCAGTCAAATTGATAGGGGACTGGTTCTTGCCACTTGAGCAGGTGCTAAATTGCGCTTCCATATCGCCCCAATGTGAGGGGCCCTCGGTACCATCATAGGACCAATGTGCATGATGTTCTGTGGCAGGCGCTGCTGCTGCATGATGGTCGGCGTGATCTGCGGCGAATACGGTGGCAGACAGAAAGACCGCAGCAACCGCTGCGGTAATTTGCTTCTTGTACATAAACTCTCCCTGAGCTTGATTAAAAGGATGCGCCCTTTGTTTTTTTGGGTCGCACTTAGAGTTTAGCAAGATATCCCCACCCTGTGGCGGGTAATTCCTACATCAAAATAACGTCATATTGCACTTGGTTATAAGTCGACTCGACCTGCAAAGAGATAGGTTTGGCGATGAAGTCAGAGAGTTGCGCCAAGGTTTGAGACTCTTCGTCCAGGAACAGGTCTATCACCTGCTGCCCCGCTAGGATGCGGTATTCGCGTGCATTGAATTGACGCGCCTCACGCACAATCTCCCGCAAGATCTCGTAACACACCGTCTGCGCAGTCTTCACTTCGCCGCGTCCTTTGCAGGTTGGGCAAGGTTCGCACATCAGATGGGCGAGGCTTTCACGGGTACGCTTGCGCGTCATCTCGACCAAGCCCAATGCGGAGAAACCATGCACGCTGATGCGTGTGTGGTCACGAGCCAATGCCTTGCGAAACTCTTCCAGCACTGCATTACGGTGCTCTTCATTATCCATATCGATGAAGTCACAGATGATGATGCCGCCCAGATTACGCAAGCGCAGTTGTCGCGCGATGACTTGAGTCGCCTCCAGATTGGTCTTGAAGATGGTGTCGTCAAAATTTCGCAGGCCTACGAAACCACCCGTATTCACATCCACCGTGGTCAGCGCCTCGGTCTGATCGATGATGAGATAACCGCCTGATTTCAGATCGACGCGCTTGGAAAGCGCACGTTCTATCTCTTCTTCCACACCATACAAGTCGTATAGCGGACGCACGCCAGGGTAATGCTCCAACTTGTCCGCGGCACTCGGAATGTAGGCAAGCGCAAACTCATTCATCTTCTGATAAGTCGCGCGTGAATCTATCTGTATACGTGTCGTCGCTTGTGTGACGAAGTCGCGTAGTACGCGCAAGCTGATATCCAACTCCTGATACAACATCTGCGGTGCGCTGGCAGTCTTCACCGCAACTTGTATCGCGCGCCATAATTTATCCAGATAGTCAATGTCAGCGGCAAAATCCGGTTCATCATCGGCATCAGCTACCGTGCGTATGATGTAACCGCCTTTATGATCTTCTGGTAACAGCGATTGCAATTTGGTGCGCAAGTGTTCGCGCTGGAGATCATTCTCTATGCGCTGTGAGACGCCGATATGCGACTCCTGTGGCAGGTACACCAGTACCCGACCTGCGATACTCAGTTGCGTTGTGAGTCGCGCCCCCTTGCTGCCTATCGGCTCCTTGATGACCTGCACCAACAGGCTCTGCCCTTCGTGCAACACACGCTCTATAGGTTTAGGGTCGGCATTGTTCTCCCATATATCGGCGACGTGCAGGAAAGCTGATCGCTCCAGCCCTATATCGATAAAGGCGGATTGCATGCCTGGCAGCACACGCTTCACCGTGCCCATATAGACGTTGCTGACAATACCGCGACTGCTGGTGCGCTCGATATGCAGGTCCTGCACCACACCGAGTTGCATCACAGCGACCCGAGTTTCCTGCGGCGTGACATTGATCAGTAGTTCTTCACTCATGGAGTAGGGACATTAAATTTTCTGAGTAGCGCGACGGTCTCGCATAAAGGGAGGCCAACTACGCCTGAGTAACTGCCGGAGATATTTTCTACAAATGCGCCCGCTAAACCTTGTATGGCATAGCCGCCTGCTTTGTCTTTGTACTCATTACTAAACAAATAGCGACGGATACGATCTTCGTCCAACGAGGCGAAACGGACCATGGAAGTCGAGACTGCCATTTCCACATGTTCGCCCAACGCCATCGCAACTGCGGTCAACACCTGATGTTCTCGTCCTGACAGGGCCAGCAACATCTCAGTGGCGTGTGCGGGACTCTCAGGCTTACCTAGTATCTTGCCATCTAAGATCACGGCCGTATCGGCCGCCAATACCGGCGCTGCGGGAAGATGTCGATAACGCAGCATTGCATAGCCGGTGGCTGCCTTCTCGCCACATACTCGGCGCACATAGTCTTCAGGCAACTCATCCTTGTGTGGCGTCTCATCCACATCCAGCCCACGCAGGGTATCGTTGCGCAACAGCAACAGATCGAAGTTCACGCCGATCTGCTTGAGCAGTTCGCGGCGTCTTGGGCTTTGCGAAGCAAGGTAGATGCGATTCTGAGCCGTGCTCATCAGTACTTCCTATTCTCTATGGTAGGGATGATTGTGCAGCAGACTGTAGGCCCGATACAACTGCTCGGCGAGTAGCACGCGCACGAAAGCATGCGGCAATGTAAGCGCAGATAAGGCCAGCATCTGCTTTGCGGTCTGTTTGACTGTATCGTGCAATCCGTCCGCACCTCCGACGATAAAGGCGACGTCGCAACCCTCACGCATCCAGTCTTGCATCTGTGTAGAAAGTTGCTTGGTGGTGGGCGTCGCACCGCGTTCATCCATCGCGATGCGCAGACAGTTCGCAGGCAAAACGTGCAGGATGCGCTGTGCTTCGGCTTGCATGATCTGCTCGGTTGTTTTGCCCGTAGTACGCGGCTCAGGCTTGACCTCCACCAGCTCCAGCTTAACCTCACGCGGCATGCGCTTAGCGTATTCGTTATAACCCTTGGTGATCCAGTCGGGCATCTTGTGTCCAACCGAGACAATCAAAAGTCTCATGTCGTAGCGCCCCTAGACAAACGACTACTTGCTACCGGCCAACTTGGGACGCGCGGCTTGCGCCTTGCTCCACAACTCTTCCAGGTTGTAGTACTCGCGTATCGCAGGCTGCATGATGTGCACTAGCACTTCACCCAAGTCGACCAAGATCCATTCGCCGCTTTCTTCACCTTCGCGACCGATGACGACCTCGCCCTGTTCCTTGAGCTTGACCACCACGTTATCGGCCAAGGCCTTGGTCTGACGCGTCGAGTTGGCGCTGGCAATGATCATGCGTTCGAACAGCGAGCTGAGCTTGCTGGTATCGATGACCGTGATATTGACCGCTTTGATCTCTTCCAGAGCGGCAACGACGGCGAGGGTTTTTTCTTCAGTATTTAGCATGATGCGTACAAGTTATGTTGATGAATGTATTTCGCCACTGCCTGTGGCAGTAGGTAACGGATGCTGCGGTTCTCGGCGAGACGTGAACGTATCACGGTGGCCGATATCTCCAGTTTGGGTATACCCAATACTGCGATACCGCCATGCGGGCGTTTACGCAAAGTGTCGCTGGCGCACAAGCGCTGGCGGTATTGTTCGCGCAAGGCGTCAGGGGCAGACTCGATGCGCTCTTCTATGGTGTAGCCAGGACGGTAACCCACCACGATATGAGCCAACCCGAACAACTCCTCCCACTCGTGCCAGCTATGTAATTGCAAAAAAGCATCACCGCCCATCAGCAGACATAGCGGTTGCTGTTCGCCCAGTTCGGCGCGCAACTCACGCAGCGTGTCGACTGTATAACACTTGCGTTCGCGCTTGACCTCACGCTCGTCCACCACGAATGCAGGGTGACCGTCTATCGCCAAACTCACCATCTCACTGCGCTGCGCTGCGGTGACTTGCGGTGCATCGCGGTGTGGCGGTGTGCCGGTGGGAATGAAGCGTATCTGCTGCAATCCCGCCAACTCCAGCATCTCTTCAGCTAGACGCAGATGACCGTAATGTATCGGGTCGAAGGTCCCGCCTAATATGCCTATCGGTCGCTGCACGGGTGTCTTGCTTAGACCGCCAGCAAGCGGATATCGGACAATACTTTCGCCAGATAAGCCGTGAAGCGAGCAGCCAAAGCGCCATCGATGACGCGATGATCATAGGACAGCGACAGTGGCAACATCAGACGCGCTACAAACTCGCCATCCTTGTATACCGGTTTCATATTGGAGCGCGACACACCCAAGATCGCCACTTCAGGCGCGTTGATGATGGGCGTGAACGCCGTACCACCGATGCCACCCAAGCTGGAGATGGAGAAGCAACCGCCTTGCATATCCGCCGCAGTAATTTTCTTCTCGCGTGCCTTGGCGCTGATCTCGCCCAATTCTTTGGCCAACTGCACCAAACCCTTCTTATCCACGTCGCGCAGTACCGGCACCATCAAGCCATCCGGTGTGTCCACTGCCACGCCGATATGGAAATAGTTCTTGTACACCAGGTTCTCGCCGCTCGCATCCAGTGAAGCGTTGAAATCTGGGTATTGCTGCAGTGCCTTGACTACAGCCTTGAGCAGGAACACCAGCGGAGTGATCTTGATATTTTGTTTCGCGTATTCGACGCTCAAGTCCTTACGGAACGCTTCCATCTCGGTGATATCGGCTTCGTCGAACTGCGTCACATGCGGGATGGTCACCCAGTTACGATGCAAGTTCGCGCCAGAGATCTTCTTGATGCGCGACAGGGGCTTGATATCCACCTCACCGAACTTAGCGAAGTCCACCACCGGCGTAGCCAGCACTTGCAAACCACCGCTGCCCGTCGCGCCACGAGGTGCGCTCACGACCGCCTTTACGTAGTTCTGCACGTCATCCTTGGTCACACGACCTTTGTCGCCGCCGCCTGGAACTTGCGAGATGTCCACGCCCAGTTCGCGCGCAAAACGGCGGATCGCCGGACTAGCATGCGCCTTGCTGCCGGGCGGCACAGGAGCCACGACGGGCACGACCGGCGCGATGACCGCCGCCGCTATCGGCGCAGGCGCAGGTGCAGCGGCTACTGGAGCGGGCGCGGCAGCAACCGGAGCGGCAGCAGGGGCCGCTGCAGCTTGCGCTGCGCCACCGGCTGCGGATTCCAGCGTCAGGATCAACGAACCTTCAGAGACCTTGTCACCTACTTTGATCTTGATTTCTTTAACGACGCCGGCAAAAGGCGACGGTACATCCATCGCAGCCTTGTCGGTTTCTAGCGTCAACAGTGTGTCTTCCGCGGCGATGGTATCGCCCACCTTGACCATCACTTCGATGACGCTGACATCCTTGTAGTCGCCGATGTCCGGCACGAGTACTTGTTTGATTTCTGCCACAGTGATTCTCCTGACCTTACACAGTCGTTGGGTTGGGTTTGTCCTGATCGATACCGTACAGCTTGATCGCGCGTGTCACTTCGTATGCCGGCACAGTGCCTTCATCCGCCAGTGACTTCAATGCAGCGACCACGATGTAATGACGGTTCACCTCGAAGAACTCACGCAGATGCTTGCGCGTATCGGAACGTCCAAAGCCATCCGTACCCAGCACAGTAAAGCGCTTAGGCAGGAAGCCACGAATCTGGTCGGCGAAAGAGCGCATGTAATCGGTCGTCGCGACCACTGGGCCATTACGCTTTGCCATACATTGTTCGACATAGCTGACGCGCGGTTTCTTCGCTTCCGGATGCAGCATATTCCAGCGTTCGCAATCCATACCGTCGCGGCGCAGTTCGGTGAAGCTGGTGACGCTCCATACGTCTGCTGCCACGCCAAAGTCCTTAGCTAGCAACTCGGCAGCAAAGATCGATTCGCGCAAGATAGTGCCACTACCCATCAGCTGTACATGCGGCTGCTTGGCTTTGCCCTTGGTCTCGCTGAGCAGATACATACCCTTGATGATGCCTTCCTCGGCGCCTTTCGGCATTGCAGGATGGGTGTAGTTCTCGTTCATCAGCGTCAAGTAATAGAACACATCTTCTTGGTTCACATACATGCGGCGCATACCGTCTTGGATGATGACCGCGAGTTCGTAAGCGAAAGTCGGATCGTAGGACACGCAGTTAGGAATCGTCGCTGACATCAGATGACTGTGGCCATCTTCGTGCTGCAGACCTTCACCGTTCAAGGTGGTACGACCGGCAGTACCACCCAACATGAAGCCACGCGCGCGCATGTCGCCTGCCGCCCAAGCCAAGTCACCGATACGCTGGAAGCCGAACATGGAGTAGTAGATAAAGAACGGCAACATCGCCACGCCGTGGTTGGCGTAAGAAGTCGCCGCAGCGATCCAATCCGCCATCGCACCCGCTTCATTGATACCTTCTTGCAACACCTGACCACTAGATGACTCTTTGTAGAACATCAGCTGATCGGCGTCTTGTGGCGTGTACAGCTGACCGACCTGCGAGAAGATACCTAGCTGGCGGAACATCCCTTCCATACCAAAGGTGCGCGATTCGTCCGGCACGATAGGCACGATCTGTTTGCCGATGTTTTTGTCTTTGACCAAGATGCCCAGCATGCGCACGAAGGCCATGGTGGTGGAAATCTCTCGGTCGTCGGTGCTCTTCAACAAAGCATCGAACGCTTCCAGAGAAGGAATCTGCAACGCAGTGGTGACCGGCTTACGAGCAGGCATCTCGCCCATCACGGCACTACGCTCTTTCAGGTATTTCGCTTCCAGACTGTCTGCTGGTGGACGGTAGAAATTCAAACTAGCGACTTGCTCATCGTTCAATGGAATATTGAAACGATCACGGAACTGCAGCAATACTTCACCCGCCATCTTCTTCTGCTGATGGGTGATGTTCTGACCTTCGCCCGCTTCGCCCATGCCGTAACCCTTAACGGTCTTGGCCAAAATCACGGTCGGTTGACCAGTGTGCTTGGTCGCTGATGCGTAAGCCGCGAACACCTTGTGCGGATCATGACCACCACGATTCAAGTGCCAGATCTCGTCGTCCGACATATCGGCGACCATCTCCAACAACTCGGGATATTTACCGAAGAAATGTTCGCGCACATACGCGCCATTCTTGGATTTGTAAGTTTGGTATTCACCGTCCACCACTTCCTGCATACGCTTTTGTAGCAAGCCTTTGGTGTCTTTAGCGAACAAACGATCCCACTTGCCACCCCATACCACTTTAATGACGTTCCAACCTGCACCACGGAACACACCTTCCAGTTCCTGGATGATCTTGCCGTTGCCGCGTACCGGTCCGTCTAGGCGTTGCAAGTTACAGTTGATGACGAAGATCAGATTGTCGAGTTTTTCGCGACCCGCCATAGAAACAGCGCCCAAAGATTCCGGTTCGTCGGTCTCACCATCACCCAAGAAGGCCCAGACCTTGCGGCCTGCCGTGTTAGTGATACCGCGCAACTCCAGATAGCGCATAAAGCGCGCTTGATAAATGGCCATCAAAGGGCCCAAGCCCATCGACACAGTAGGGAACTGCCAGAAATCCGGCATCAACCAAGGGTGAGGATAGGAAGACAGACCGTCGCCTTTGGCTTCTTGACGGAACTTGTACATCTTCTCTTCGCTGATGCGGCCTTCGAGGTAGGCACGCGCATACACACCAGGAGACGAGTGTCCCTGGAAGTACACCAAGTCGCCGCCATGGCTAGAAGTTTGGCCGTGGAAGAAATGGTTGAAACCCACGTCATACAAAGTCGCTGCAGAAGCGAAGCTGGCAATATGGCCACCCAACTCGGAAGACTCCCTGTTCGCATTCAATACCAGTGCCATCGCGTTCCAGCGCATCAATGCGCGAATGCGGTGTTCCAGGTCGTGGTTGCCAGAGGAGCGCTGCTCGTCGCCCACGGCGATACTATTGCAATATGGGGTGGTGGCGCTGAATGGCACGCCGGCGCCGGAACTACGCGCCTTATCCAGCAATTTTTCTAGGATGAAATGCACACGCTCCGAGCCTTCTTTCTCGAACACGGATTCCAGCGCATCCAACCACTCTTGGGTCTCTTGTGGATCGTAATCAGGTGTCGTTCCCATTTTTCTACTCTCTCCTAAGCTTGATTATTCTGTACATCCACATCCTGCCGCATCTTGGGGCGAGGTGTGGGCGGTGTAACTACAACTCACACCGAACAAGAGATGCTCTCCTGTTCGGTGACTATTCGGTCGATCTTTACATCGGTGCTTTCCTGCGGGATGGCGTCTACCAACTGCAAGGCAAAAGCGGCCGCCACCAATACTGGGCGGCGCTCCATACGTGCCAACAGTTTGTCGTAATAACCGCCGCCATAGCCCAATCTAGCGCCATCGCGGGCAAAGGCCACCCCCGGCAAGAGGGCGAATTCTACAGCATTTAGTCCAATTAGCCTTTCGCAGCATTCCGGCATAGGCTCGGCGATACCCCAAGCACCTTGCTGCATCTGACATGCCAAGTCTTGCACCCGGTAAAGCTCCAATTGTTTGCTGGCAATGTCCACCCTAGGCAGAATCAAGTGCTTGCCATCGTCCAACACTTGTTGCAGCCAGTCGCGGCTGGCGAACTCCGTGCCGAAGCTCATATAGCCCAACACCATCGCAGCACCTTGATATTCGGGCATGGCTGCGAGGCGCTGAGTGATAACCTCACTGAGTTGCGCGTGCCGCGCAGCATCCATCTGCTCGCGCTGACGCAACACCAAACTGCGGATATCGGCCTTGTGGCGCTTCAATTCAGACATTTCAGCCCAAGAACAGCTTGTAAGCTGGGTTGTCGCTCTCATCCCAATACGGGTAGCCGAGCGTATCGAGGAAGGTCTTGAGCGCCTTCTTGTCACCACGCGGCACTTGCATACCGACCAACACGCGGCCGTAATCGGCACCGTGATTGCGATAATGGAACAGACTGATGTTCCAGTTGTGGCTCATGCTGTTGAGGAAGTTCATCAGCGCGCCTGGGCGCTCAGGAAACTCAAAGCGGTACATGATCTCGTCCTTGGCTTCCGGCGCATGACCACCGACCAGATGACGCAGGTGCAACTTAGCCATCTCGTTGTCGGTGAGATCCAGCGTAGGCAGTTGCGCCTTTTCCAAGGCACTCAGCAGCTTGCCGGTCTCGGCGGCATCCTTGACCTGTATACCGACAAACACCTGTGCCGCCTTGGGGTCGGCATAGCGGTAGTTGAATTCAGTGATATTGCGCTTGCCCAGCAGCGCGCAGAATTTGCGGAAACTGCCTGGCGTCTCGGGGATGGTGACAGCGAGCAAGGCTTCGCGCCGCTCACCGATTTCGGCGCGCTCGGCCACGAAGCGCAAACGATCGAAGTTCATGTTCGCGCCGCAGGCGATAGGAATCAGAGTCTCGCCCTTAAGCTTCTCGCGTGCCGCATAAAGTTTGGCACCCGCCACCGCCAACGCACCGGCTGGCTCGAGGATGGAACGGGTGTCCTGGAACACATCCTTGATGGCCGCACACACTTCGTCGGTGTCCACCAAAATGACCTCGTCCACTAATTGCCTGCAGATACGGAAGGTCTCTTCGCCCACATATTTCACAGCCGTGCCGTCCGAGAACAGACCGACATCGGTAAGCGTGACGCGCTTCTTGGCCTTGAGCGAACGTGCCATGGCATCGGAGTCGGTGGTCTGCACACCAATGATCTTGATGTCAGGACGTACTTGCTTGACGTAGGCCGCAACACCGGCGATCAGTCCGCCACCGCCTATGGCGCAGAAGATGGCATGGATAGGCGCTTGGTGCTGGCGCAATATCTCCATACCTATGGTGCCCTGTCCGGCAATGACATCTGGGTCGTCGAAGGGGTGGACAAAGGTAAGCTTGCGTTCTTTCTCCAAGGTCAAAGCGTATGTGTAAGCATCACTATAGCTATCGCCATGCAACACGATCTCCACGGAACGCTGACCGAAATGCTTCACCGCCTCTATCTTCACCTGCGGAGTGGTGGTGGGCATCACGATGACTGCCTTGCAACCCAGACGGTGCGCGGACATCGCCACGCCTTGTGCATGATTGCCTGCTGAAGCCGCGATCACGCCGCGCTTGAGCATCTCAGGAGAGAGGTGCGCCATCTTGTTGTAAGCACCGCGCAGCTTGAAGGAAAACACCGGCTGCATATCTTCGCGTTTGAATAGCACGGTGTTACCGATACGCGCCGACAGATTGGGCGCTAGCTCCAATGGGGATTCGATGGCAACGTCATAGACGCGCGCGGTGAGGATGCGTTTGAGATAACCGTTCATATCGTTCTGACTAAAATTTGAGCGCGAAGATTAGCATAAAAGCCAGCGACACCCTTGCGATGCGCGGCGAAATCAGTTCAAATGCCGCGCATGGAAAATCTCGAACAACATGGCATCGTCGTGCAGACCAAAGTCTCTTATCTGCCCGATCAATCAGACGAATCAGCCGACCGCTTCGTATTCTCCTACACCATTACCATCAGCAATCTCGGCACTCAAACCGCCCAACTTATCAGCCGCCACTGGATCATCACCGACGCTTACAACCATGTGCAGGAAGTGCGTGGCCAGGGCGTGGTTGGCGAACAGCCGATACTCAAACCCAAGCAGAGTTTCGAGTACAGCAGCGGTACGGTGCTGGCCACGCAGGTGGGCACCATGAAGGGCAGTTATCTGTTCCGCAGCGACGACGGCACCGAGTTCAGCGCTGAGATCGCTCAGTTCATCCTCAGCGTACCGCGCGTACTGCACTAATCCACGACAAGTACCATGAAATCGTTCACGCCCCGCGTAACCCTGACCCTGTGCGCCAGCCTGCTATTGGCGGCTTGCCACACCACTCCGCCCAAGCCGCCTGCACCGTCCGTAGTCGTGCCTCAAGTGCCAGCAACTCCGGCCGCGCCCGTCGCCCCGTTCACCGCCAGCAGTTGGGATAAGTTACCGGAATGGCAGAGCACCGACCTGTTGCCCAGCTACAGCGCCTTGCAACAGAGTTGTCGCGCGCTAAAGAGCAGGCCCAACTGGCAAGCGGTATGCAGCCGCGCCGAGAGCTTGGCGCAGACTGATAATGCTGGCCTGCATCAATTCTTTGAGAGCGCCTTCTCGCCCTATCAGGTATCCAATCCGGACGGGAGTACGCTAGGCCTGATCACAGGCTATTACGAACCCAAGCTACTGGGCAGCCGCACTAAGACCAAACGCTTTGCCTATCCCATCTATGGTGTACCGGAAGACCTGCTGACCATAGACCTAGGTGACGTCTATCCGCAGCTCAAGGGCATGCGCTTACGCGGCCGCTTACAGGGCAAAAAGGTATTACCCTATTACGACCGCGCCGACATCGAACAAGGCAAGGCCGCGGTGCAAGGGCGTGAATTGTTCTGGGTGGACAATGCAGTGGAGCTGTTCTTCCTGCAGATACAAGGTTCGGGGCGTATCGAATTGCCGGACGGTAGCAGCGTCAAGATCGGCTATGCCGACCAGAACGGCCAACCCTACGCCTCCATAGGTAAGAAGTTGATCGAGATGGGCGAACTTAAACTGGAGCAAGCCTCCATGCAGGGCATCAAGCAATGGGGCGAACAACATCCAGACAAGCTGCCTGCTCTGCTGGCGCAGAACCCCAGCTATGTATTCTTCCGCGAACTACCCGATCAACTCTCAGCGCCCTTGGGTGCATTGGGCGTGCCACTCACCGATGCCTATAGCATCGCGGTCGATCCGCGCACCATCCCGCTAGGCGCGCCCGTGTTCCTATCCACCACCTACCCCAATACTACCCAGCCTTTGAATCGCCTGATGCTGGCACAGGATACCGGCGGTGCGATCCGTGGCGCGGTGCGCGCAGACTTTTTCTGGGGCTATGGCGAAGAGGCAGGGACGATGGCCGGACGGATGAAACAGGATGGACAGATGTGGGTATTGTTCCCTAAAGGTGGCGAACCCGCAGCGAGTGCCGTACCCGCCACCAACGTGGTCACACGCTAGCCCTCCACCACGCAGTTGCGGCCGCGCTCCTTGGCCGCATATAAAGCATCGTCAGCTTTCTTCAACAGCATAGAAATGGAATTCTCGCGCTTAGGCGTATGCGCCACCACACCGATGCTGACGGTGATACGCGCATGTTTGGACTTGAGGTGAGGAATATCCAAGGCCATCACTTTTTCTCGCAATTGCTGCGCATGTTGCTGCATCTCTTCCAGACTCACACCGAGTGACACCACCGCGAACTCCTCGCCACCATAACGCGCGGCGCAGTCCCCTGGCCGTTGGAAGGCCCCAGCGATAACCTTGCCCACTTGGATCAGACACGCGTCACCGGCGGCATGACCGTAGTGGTCGTTGTACTGTTTGAAATGGTCGATATCTATCATTAGCACGGCAAGCGTCGTCTTACTACGCTGCGCCATGGACAGCAAGGCCAACGCCTGCTCATCGAAGTGACGGCGATTGCTGATGCCGGTCAGCCCGTCGGTCAACGCCAATATGCTGAGTTGACGATTTGCCTGCTGTAACTCTAACTTTGATTGACGCAGATGCTTGAGCATATCTGCACGCGCCGTAACATCTTTGAGCACGCCGATGAAATGCGTCACCTTGCCAACTTCATCTTTTACCGGCGACAGACTGAACTCATTCCAGAACAGCGAGCCATCCTTGCGGAAGTTGCGCAAAATGACGATACAGTTCTCACCTTTTTTGATGGCCTCGCGTATCACCTCCAAGGCCGGCTGATCAGTCTCCTTGCCTTGCAAGTAACGACAATTTTTGCCTAACACCTCTTGAGCACGATAGCCCGTCAGATTCTCAAAGCCACGGTTAACGTAGAGGGTGGGATTATCCGGTTTGCTATTGTCAGTGATGATGATGCCGTCTACCGACTGGTCGACGACCTTAGCCAATAGTTCCGACGCTATCAAGGGGTGAGTCAACATGGTGTCTGCTATTTCTTCATCGCCTCATTGAGGCGTGTGTCTAGATCGGACGCAGGCATGTAACCGGGATTTTGCACACCATCAGCAAAGATCAGATTAGGCGTACCGTTCACGCGCAACTTGCGCCCCAATGCCATCACCTGATCGGTATCGGTCTTGCAGCTCTTTTCCGCGGGAGCGTTGCCCTTGAGCATCAACTCATCCCATGCCTTGGCAGGATCTTTAGCACAATGGATGTTGCGCACGATCACATCCGAACCTTGGAAGATGGGATAAAGAAAGATATACAGCGTCACGTCGCTCATCTGACTCAATTCCTTCTCCAATTTTTTGCAGTAGCCGCAATTGGGGTCAGAGAAATACGCCATCTTGCGCTTGCCGTTGCCCTTCACCTTTTTAATTGCCAAATTCAGCGGCAACTTATCGAAGTCTATGGCGAATAATTGCTGGCTGCGTTTCTCGGTCAGATTGGTGCGCGTTGCCATGTCGATGACGCTACCGTCGAACAGATACACCCCCATCTCATCGGTATACATCACCTGTCCGCCCAGCACGATCTCATATAGCCCAGCGTAGGGTGTTTTGACGATGTGATCCAGCTTTTCCAGCTTGGGGAATTTGGTCTCGAAGGACTTGCGTATCTCAGCTTCACCAGCGTGCGCCAGCAATGCGTAACTACATAACAACAGTGCGAATAATTTTTTCATGATGAAGGGCTCAATATCGTTGAACGCGCACTATAACTGAAAGCACCAGCAATGTGACTCTACACAAGCCACCCCAACCTAGGGATATCCTTAGTCACCACAAATTAGTATGTATCTACACCTAGTGCGCCTCTTCCCAGCTCTTACCCACGCCCATCTCTACTAGCAGCGGCACTTTCAGCGCAGCGACGTCGCACATCAGTCGCGGCAAGTGTGCCTTGACCTTTTCCAGTTCGGCATCCGGCACTTCCAGTATCAATTCGTCGTGCACCTGCATGATGAGTCGGGTGGCGAGTTGCTCTTTTTCCAGCCATGACTGCACCGCGATCATGGCGAGTTTGATGAGGTCGGCCGCCGTGCCCTGCATGGGCGCGTTGATGGCCGCACGTTCCGCGCCCTGACGCTTCATGCCATTGCTGGCGTTGATCTCGGGCAACCACAAGCGACGTCCGAACACGGTCTCCACATAACCTTGTTGCTTAGCCTGTTCGCGAGTGCGCTCCATATAGTCCTTCACGCCGGGATAGCGCGTGAAATATCGCTCTATATAGGCGGTGGCAGCACTGCGCTCTACGCCTAACTGCTTGGCCAGACCAAAAGCCGACATGCCGTAGATCAGACCGAAGTTGATGACCTTGGCATATCGGCGCTGCTCGCTCGTCACTTCCGCGCGCGAGGTCATAAAGATCTCGGCGGCGGTGGCGCGATGGATGTCCTCGTTATTGGCGAAGGCTGAAAGCAAGCCTGCATCGCCAGACAAGTGCGCCATGATGCGCAACTCGATCTGAGAGTAATCGGCAGAAATCAGCAACGCACCCAGCGGCGCGATAAAGGCTTCGCGGATGCGGCGTCCTTCAGCGGTACGCACCGGAATGTTCTGCAAGTTGGGGTCATTGGAGGCCAAGCGTCCGGTGACCGCCACGGCCTGCGAGTAACTAGTGTGCACCCGTCCGGTACTGCGATTCACCGATAAAGGTAGCTTGTCGGTATAGGTAGATTTGAGCTTGGCCATGCCGCGATAGTCCAGCAATATCTTGGGCAAAGGATAATCCAGCGCCAGTTCCTGCAACACTTCCTCGTCGGTAGATGGGTCGCCGCCCGGGGTCTTTTTCTTCACTGGCAGACCCAGCTTGTCGAACAAGATCTCGCGCAATTGTTTGGGCGAATTGAGGTTGAAAGGTTGTCCTGCCGCCTCATAGGCCTTGGCTTCCAAGGCCAACAGCTTCTCACCTAACTCGCGGCTCTGTATTTGCAACAACGCGCTATCCAGCAGCACACCGTTGCGTTCCATCTTGTACAGCACATGCATGCTGGGAAGTTCGATAGCGCGGTACACGTGTTGCAGGCCCGCTTGCGCGGCGACTTGCGGAGCGAGCGCCTGATACAAGCGCAGCGTGATGTCGGCATCCTCGGCCGCATAACGTGTAGCGATATCCAGATCGACCTGATCGAAACAGATTTGCTTCGCACCTTTGCCTACCACCTCGCTGTAACTGATGGTCTTGACGTTGAGATGACGGAGCGCGAGGTTATCCATATCGTGCGGCTTGTGCGACTCCAACACATAGGATAGCAACAACGTGTCGTCGTATATGCCGGCTAGAGCGATGCCATGATTGGCGAAGATGTGTTGGTCGTATTTGAGATTCTGGCCAAGCTTCTTGTGCTGCGCGCTTTCCAACCATGGCTTGAGTTTGAGCAGCGTCGCTTCGCGATCGAGCTGGTCGGGTGCGCCGGGATAGATATGCGCCAGTGGCAGATAGGCCGCCTCATGGGGCGTGATAGCGAAGGACATGCCCACCATCTGCGCCTGCATCACGTCCAAGGAGGTCGTCTCTGTATCTAAACACACCAATTCGGCTGCGAATAACTTAGCTAACCAGCTATCGAGCTGCGCCTCGGTGAGGATGCATTCGTAATTTGCGGTGGAAGTATCCGAAGCTATTTCACCTTCAATTCCATCATTCCCTCCCTCTGACAGGGTGAGAGTTAGGGTGGGGGTTGATTCTTTGCGCCCCGGCTCATTACTTCCAAACAAGGAGGCTTGCTCAGAGTTACCACCCCCACCCCAGCCCTCCCCCTGAGAGGAGGAGGGGGCACCTACCGATCCACCTGCTTCGCGTAACCAAGTACGGAAACCATAACGTTGATATAACTCGCGCAGAGTCGCCACATCTTGCGGCAACTCCGTCATAGTTTGATAAGGCGCAGCTAAAGGCACATCACACTTCACGGTGATCAAGCGGCGCGCCTGCGGTAACCAGTCCAGCGCCTTGCGCAAATTCTCGCCCACCACCCCTTTGATCTCGTCGGCATGTGCAACAATTTCGTCCAGTGAGCCATATTGCGTCAGCCATTTCACCGCCGTCTTGGGGCCGACTTTTTCCACGCCGGGCACGTTGTCCACGGTGTCACCTATCAACGACAGATAATCGATGATGCGCTCGGGTGGCACGCCGAACTTGGCGTTCACACCGGCGATGTCCAAGGTCTCGTTGTTCATGGTGTTGATCAACGTGACATGCTCGTTGACCAGTTGCGCAAGGTCTTTGTCGCCGGTGGCGACGACACATTGCACGCCATCCAGCGTGGCTTGCGTGGTGAGCGTACCTATCACGTCGTCCGCTTCCACACCCTCGATGGCAGCGATATGCCAGCCGTTGGCGGCGATCAGTCTGTGCAGCGGCTCGATCTGAAGCACCAGGTCTTCGGGCATGTGCGCGCGCGTCGCCTTGTATTCGGGATACCAATCGTCGCGGAAGGTTTTGCCTTTTGCATCAAAAACGCACAAGCTATAATCGCTCGGAAAATCGGTGCGTAATTTGCGCAACATGTTCAGCACGCCATACATCGCACCGGTCGGAAAACCTTCTGCATTGCGCATATCCGGCATGGCATGGAAAGCGCGGTATAGGAACGACGAGCCGTCGACTAACAACAGTTTCTTCATTTTTGAATGTGAGGTAAGTAATGAACACTCCGCCCAAGCTGCCCATCCCGGCGATGCCAGATTCGTGGAACTCCAAGGAGGCATGGCGTGTGTTCGGCATTATGTCAGAGTTCGTCTCTGCGACCGAACGCCTTAACCGCATCCATCCCGCCGTCAGCATCTTCGGTAGCGCACGCACCAAGCCCGACAATGTCTATTACAAGCTCGCTGAGGAGATTGCGCGATTGCTCTCTGATGCCGGTTTCTCGGTCATCTCGGGTGGTGGCCCCGGCATCATGGAAGCGGTCAACAAGGGTGCGTTCTACGGCAAATCGCCCAGCGTAGGTCTGAATATCCAGCTGCCCCACGAGCAGGTCGGTAATGCCTACCAAAACATCAGCCAGACCTTCCAGCACTTCTTCTCTCGTAAGGTGATGTTCGTGAAGTTCGCCAGCGCCTATGTGGTGATGCCCGGCGGCTTCGGCACGTTGGACGAATTAATGGAGGCACTAACGCTAGTTCAGACCGGCAAGACCCGCCGCATCCCTATCATCTTGGTGGGTAGTGCGTTCTGGGCCGGCATGCTCGACTGGTTCCGCACCACGTTGATCGACGAGAAAGTCATCAGCCCCGACGATATGGATCTGATACAACTGACTGATGATCCTGCTGAGGTGGTGAGTGCGATTTTCAAACATTACGAGACACGCGGCTTTGAGCCTTCCGAAGCTGAACGCGAACGCCAGCTCTATCTATAAAAACCGAACGCGTGCCTGCCGATACGAAAGATGCGCGACGGTTTTTCCGGCGCCGCAGATAATTCAGTTAAAATGCGCTCTCCACGATCTTTCATTCACGACTCACCCGAGAATTCACCATGCGCCTGATGACCTTATTGCTACTCAGTGGCTTTGCAACCGGTGCGCTGGCGGCTCAAGCCGTACCACCCGACTTGCAGCCACTCCCTGCCCCCTCGGTGGATACGAGCAGCGACTCGCCGGTGGACGCAGATGAAGGTGTAACCATCACCAAAGAAGCTGCCAACAAAGTCGAAGAGTTCCGCGTCGGGGGCCGCTTGTACATGATCAAAGTCACCCCCAAACACGGCCAGCCCTACTATCTGGTGGATGATCACGGTGATGGCAAGTTCTCCCGTCAAGGCAGTTTGGATTCAGGTTTCCGTCCACCTCAATGGGTCATCAAGAAGTTTTAAGCTATGGCAGTCTTCACTAGTGTTACCGAGGCGGAACTCTCCGCTTGGCTGAGCGATTATTCTCTAGGGCAAGTCCAGCAACTGCTGGGCATCTCTTCCGGCATAGAGAACACCAACTATTTCGTCACCACGGCGAATGGGCGCTTTGTACTTACTTTGTTCGAAAAACTCACTGCTTGCGAACTGCCGTTCTATCTCAATCTGATGTCGCATCTGGCGCGTCACGGCATCCCCTGCCCAGCACCGGTGGCCAACCGTCACAACAGTTTCTTGGGCGAGTTGAATGGGAAGCCCGCTTGCATCGTCAGCCGCTTGAGCGGCGCATCCACCACCACACCGAGCAGCGCACAGTGTGCAGCGATGGGCGCGATGCTGGGCCAGATGCATGTCGCCGGTCAGAGCTTCGCGCACAATATGCCGAATGCGCGCGGCGCGGCTTGGCGTGCTGCGACCGAACCATTGGTACATCCCTATCTCGTTGCTGAACAGGCGGAGTTGTTGGCAAGCGAAGTGGCGCTGCATGCCGGCCGCGATTTGAGCAACTTGCCGCAAGGCGTGATTCATGCCGACCTGTTCCGCGACAATGTGCTGCTAGAAGGCGACCGTGTCGGTGGCCTGATCGATTTCTATTTTGCCTGCTCAGACGCGCTGCTCTATGACGTTGCCATCACCGTCAATGACTGGTGCATGAACCATCAGACCAAAGTATTAGATGCTGAGTTGGCGCAAGCTTTCTTGCGTGCCTATAACAGCGTACGTCCACTACAAACCAATGAGTCCGAGGCTTGGCCACTGATGCTGCGCCTGGCTGCGCTACGCTTCTGGTTGTCGCGTTTATTCGATATGTATCTGCCGCGCGACGGTGAGATGGTCAACCCGCACGACCCGCGTCATTTCGAACGCGTGTTGCGCAACCATATCGCCGCCCCCGCTGCGGTGTGGTTATAAAGGAAACACTATGGAAGCATTACATGTGAACGCTGACCGTGGCTGGGCTTGGATCAAGCACGGCGCCACGCTGTTCATGAAAGCGCCACTGCTGTGGGGTGCGCTGCTCATCATCTGTCTGGTCTCGGCACTCGCGCTCACCAGCATCCCCTTTGCAGGCGAAGCGGTGGTCACCTTGTTGACCCCAGTCGTGCTGGCGGGACTGATGGTGGGCTGCCGTGCGCTCGATCAAAATCAAGAGTTGGAACTCCCGCATCTGTTCAGCGGTTTCAAGAAAGCAACGTCCACGCTGGTGACACTGGGCGCAATCTCGTTGGCCTGCCAATACGGCATTTTCGGCGTGATGAAGGCGATGGGCGGCGGCGATCTAGTTGATCTTATGATGAGCAAAGACCCGATTAGCGATTCTAATGTGTTGATACAAGCAGCAAACGGAGCGGGTATTTCCATGCTAATTGGCATGGCCTTATTCTTCCTGTTGATGATGGCGATGCAATACGCCCCCATGCTGGCCTATTTCCGTGGTGTGCCCGCCCTACCCGCGATGCGCCTGAGTCTTAGCGCTTTCAAACGCAACATCGGCGCGATGTCGGTGTATGGCTTAATCTTCTTCTCACTGGCCATCTTCGCCAGTCTGCCCATGATGCTAGGTTGGCTAGTGCTGATGCCAGTGATGTTCACTTCGCTGTATAGCAGTTACTCAGACATCTTCCCCGCCTACAAGACTGAAGAAGTAGTCGCCGCCGTAACCGTCAGCGAATCTGAGTCGAATTAGATTGTGCTAATATTCTGCCTCGCGCCCGAGACCGTTCGGGCCGTCAGCGGAGAATAAGATGCAATTCGAAGTCAGCAAGAAAGATGTAGCAGACGCGCACATCCCCCATAACCTGTTCGTCTCCAGCCTGTTCCTGATCGATCTGATGATGAGCCCTGCGGTGATCGTGCTCAAGCTGGGCATGCCCGGCCTGATGTTCACCCTGATGTGTTCGCTCTCCGTGATGGGCTATATCTATCTGCGTAGCCGCAAGTCCACCACTTGGTTCGTCGATGCACATTGGCGTCTGTCTTGGTCACGCGCGCGTATCCTGCTGTTGGGTTACACGATCTCTGCGGTCTTGATAGCTCTGGCCTGGTTGGTGAGTCTGACTGCGCACGAAGCCAGCATGGCTCACATCATGTGGACGGCGATGACGCGTATCGCCCTAGTACCCACCCTGCTGTTCGTGCTGCTCACTGCCATCATGGAAGCGAGTGCAATCGGCGTGGCGACCAAGGGGGAAGTACCGGACAAGATCGTCTCCACTTTCCCGCCCCCACCGGAGATGAAGCGCCGCGAACTTGAGATAAAAGAGCTGAGCACCCAACACCCGCCACAATAAGCCGCCTCCCCGAGGGATCAAGTTTGACAATTTCCGATGACCGCCAAACTATTGTGAACCCTAAGTCTAGTTTGGCACTTCGCTAACCTTAGCTGGCACTTCGCTGACCTTAATTGTCCCGATCAGTTTGCTTACCAAAGCTCGTGACAGATAGGTGATATCTTGCTCCGAAGGACGCGCATCACAAGAGCCCTCATTGATGGCATTAATAAACAATTTTGACTCCATCTGCCAGCTTGGGATGCGGATACTCTTATTGTCACGTCTTGCCTGTCTCTGACTTTCACTATTGTAGAAATTCACAGTACGGCTTATTTCCGCAGCGTTAGCCGGGAAGGTGCGTGTCACCAGCTCGACAGAGACGTTATTCACACCCGCATTTAAGGTGTTTAGATTGTAATCACCAATCCAAATAATCCCGCCTGACTTGACATCGATTAACTTGGCGTTAAGTTTGGCGGCAACGACCGTACAAGAAGTGTATGGACTGCTATTTAGTTGAGCGTCAATCTCTGGATGCTTCCTTACAAACTCCCGAACTTCTGCGAGTTGCCTCAGGTCTTTGCTAACCTTCACATGGACATCCCTATCAAAGGAGTTGATCTGCAAGATATAGTCAGCGCTAACTGGCCCAGACTGAGCAGCGCGAATGACTTCAGACATATCTACCAATTCCTTGTTATCAGCCTCTCTCTTTTTCCCTGCGGAGGAAGTTTTCAGGTTTTCCCGAATTTCGGTGGTCTTAACTTGGAATTGCTCGATACTCATCATCCCTTTGTCATACTTATTTTTGAGATCATCAAGTATGAACTGCGTCTCTGGCGCGACCTGTGAGCGTAAACAGCTATATTCGAATACATTACAACGAGATTCATCTCGCAAATCACGAAGTTTGGCCTCAAGTTTCGCTCGGCTCAACACACGAAAACCTTGGTTTATAAATACTCTCTCAATCTCTTGTTCTGCCGAATTAAAGAAGTCTTGTGTGTTGTACTCGCCACTCTTTTCATCCCGCACAGCGTCTTCCTGAGCCCTTCTTTCTTTATTTTTAGAGTTAGGGTCGCGAGGAACATTGATAACGACTGAACTCCCCCTCATAACAGGCTGAGTTTTATCTTGACTTATATGCCCCTCGATATCGTCTGAACTTGAAAAATCAAATTTGACTGCAATCTTATCTTCTGTTGATTCTGGAATGGCCGGCATAGCTACAAGTGGAGCCATTCCGCCACAACCCACCAGTAATCCCGTCAAAACTACGGCGACCAGTAAAGACTTCTTCATTTTAAATTTTCCCTGAAATAACTAATTAAATGACATAAATGAGCAATACTATATTTTGCACTAACGTCTTCCATTTATTAAAAACCACTCCAAAACTGGGGCAATATATCATTTCAAATGCGGATGTGTTTGAGATTAACTACCAGTAGCGGGTGTATGCCTGCCAACCTTTTACCTAACTTACTCTAGCCCATTAAATCACTTCGAGTTTAGCGTATTCCAGCGACAGCCACTTGCTACCAGCACGCTTAAAGTTCACCTGCACGCGCCCCTCGTTGCCGCTGCCTTCGGTGTCAGTGACCATGCCCTCGCCGAACTTCTGATGGAACACCTGCTGCCCCACATGCCAGAGCGCACCTGAGTCACGCGATGCGCTGCTGGGCATGACGAACGGCGCAGGAGAGGCTTTGCCATAAGTCGCGCCGCCATACGCTGGGCCGGAATATGCGGGGCTAGAGAATGAAGGGGCACGCTGCACGAAGCGCGGCGACAACCACAACAACAGCGGCTCCGGCAGCTCGCGCATAAAGCTGGAAACCATGCTGTAGTTGGTCTTGCCATGCAGCATGCGGCTCTGCGCGAAAGTCATATACAGCCTGCGCCGCGCACGCGTGATCGCCACATACATCAAGCGCCGCTCCTCATCCACTTCGCCGTTATCGACACTGTTTTGGTGAGGGAACAAACCCTCCTCCAAGCCAGTGATAAACACCGTATGGAACTCCAGACCCTTGGCGGAATGCACCGTCATCAGATGCAGCGCGTCATCCGAATCGCCTGCCTGATGCTCGCCCGACTCCAAGGTGGCGTGGGTCAAAAATGCGGTGAGGCTGTCGTCTTCATTCTCATGCACGAACAAAGTCGCGGCATTGATCAGTTCGTTCAGATTCTCCAAGCGCTCTTCCGCCTCGCGCTTTTTCGCAGGCGTCGCCAGTTCACTTTCATAGTTAGCGCGCAGGCCGCTGTGATGCAGCACATGTTCCATGATCTCGGGCAGCGGCAGTTCGCGCGTGCCAGCACGCAAGGTCTCCATCAGCGCAACGAAGGCAGACACCTTGCCACCCGCACGTGCTGCCGCATCCCACAAAGTGGTGTTGTTGATACGCGCCGATTCCTGCAACTGTTCGATGCCGCGCGCGCCGATGCCGCGTGTGGGGAAATTGATGATGCGCAGCAACGCGTTATCGTCGTCAGTGTTCTCCATCAGACGCAGATAGGCCAGCGCATGCTTGATCTCTTGGCGCTCGAAGAAACGCAGCCCACCGTACACGCGATACGAAAGCCCCGCCGACACCAGCGCATGTTCCAACACCCGCGACTGCGCATTGGAACGGTACAACAACGCCATCTCGGTGAGGTTCACGCCCTCGCGTTTGAGTTGCTGTATCTCCTCTACGATGAACTTGGCCTCTTCCACATCAGTGGGTGCTTCGTACACGCGCAACTGCTCGCCGCCATTCTCGGCTGTCCACAGATTTTTGCCCAAACGGTTACGGTTGTTGGCGATCAGCGCGTTAGCCGCGTCTAGGATGTTGCCGTGCGAGCGGTAGTTCTGCTCCAGCTTGATGACGTTCTCGACATGAAAATCGCGCAACAACTCCTGCATATTGCCCACGTTCGCGCCACGGAAGGCATAGATGGATTGATCATCGTCGCCCACCGCGAACAAGGCATTGTTCTCACCCGCCAACAACTTCAACCAGCGATATTGCAGCGGGTTAGTGTCCTGAAACTCGTCCACCAAGATGTGCTTGAAGCGTTCCTGATAATGCTCGCGCAGCTGCTGATTGCGCGACAACAGATCATAGCAACGCAACAACAACTCGGAGAAATCCACCACGCCCTCGCGCTGGCATTGCGCGTCGTATTCGGCGAATACCTCGATCTTGCGGCGCGTGTAAGGGTCGTACGCCTCCACCTCGTGTGCACGCAAGCCCTGCTCTTTGCTGCCGCTGATGAAGTTCTGTAACTCGCGCGGAATGAATTTTTCTGGGTCCACGTTCAACTGCTTCATCACGCGTTTGATCGCGGAAAGTTGATCGCCCGAATCCAAGATCTGAAAGGTCTGCGGCAAGTTCGCTTCGCGGTGATGCGCGCGCAACATGCGGTTACACAGCCCGTGGAAAGTGCCTATCCACATCCCGCGCGTATTGATCGGCAACATCGCCGACAGCCGCGTCACCATTTCCTTTGCTGCCTTATTGGTAAAGGTCACCGCCAACAAACCATGCGGACTGACCGCCCCGCTGCTAATGAGATGCGCGATGCGCGTGGTCAACACCCGCGTCTTACCGCTACCCGCCCCAGCAAGAATAAGTGCGGAACGATGCGGCAAGGTGACGGCTTGAGATTGTTCGGGATTGAGACCGGCAAGTAGGGAAGGATTCATAGGGCGAATTATCCCACAGTCACCGGCACGGGCTGCAGCAAACTGCCCATATCACAGCGCTTCGGTGCGACCTATCAGCGCGGCTTGGCCCATGAACACACCCTCAGGTGAAACCACGTTCCAGATGGTGGTGTCGCGTATCCAGAAGCGTCGGCCTGAACTGGCGATGCGGATGCCTGCGTAGCCTTGTGTGTAGCCTTGTTGCGCGACTTCTTCCAGCGCCTTGCCGCGTTTTTCTTGATTCGCGGTCTCGGCGGATAAGCGCGAGGGCAGCTGGGTGAAGCTGTCCCAGTCCATTTCGAACAGTTGCAGCGCAGCCGTGTTAGCGTAGTTGAAGATGGGGTCGGCGGTGGTGTCGTGCGAGACCACGGCAAGCGGCGAGTCACGCAATGCGGCGACGGCGGCAAGGTCATCAAGTTGCGCATCGACTAGATGCAGTCCTGTCCAATGGTGGTAGCTGTAGCGCAACAGCGCGACCTGATCGCGCAGGAAGTTGTGGGTCGTATTCATGGCGTTAAACAGGAGTTAGAGGCGGCGTATTTTACACGCCGCCTTCGTCATTCCTGCGCGCGCATGACAGTTGGCTAGTAGCGCCCGTTCATGTGATACATGTAGTTGCTCAACTCTTCCTTCTCGGTGTTGCTGCGGCGCGCCACGCTGTGCATATGGCGCACGAGGTTGCGCATCACCAGATAGGCGAGCATGGGGCTGGGCAACAACAGTGCTTCCAGTTCGGCGCGCTTGATCAACAACACGGTGCTGTCACGCTTGACGTGCAGGGTTGCCGCGATCGTGACGTTGCCACCGACAAAACTGAGGATGCGCGCCATGTCGCCCTGATGTGCCAGATTGAGTGCGACATGTTCCTTATCTACCGTGCCGTTGATGGCGATCTCGCCCTCGACCAGTATCATCAAGGCGTCCTGCAATATGTTGCCGTCCATGCGCAGCTCGCCGTTGTGTAGAACATAGCGGCGCACATGCGCCAGCTCGGCAAGCACTTCTAGCTGCGTGGTGCTGAGGTCTTCGGCCAACTTGCTATGGCTCAGGGTGGTGACGATCATTTCATCGTTACTCATGATGTGTCTCCTTACTAAAGGCTCGCCGGATGGGGCGAGCATGCTGCTACACGCAAGCTCTGTGCCAGCTATTAAAAAAACGCCACATTAGCCATGCCACGCATGGCGCCTATGGGGTATCTATTTAATTGTTACTAATAGAAAAATCACGCGTTTTTGCACTGTAATATGGCGGCGGCACTGCCTCAGTGCTTAAGCCTGAGGCGGCACGATGCTACAATCCGCTCCTTTCAAATTTGGAGCAGGGCGATGCACACACTGATTTGCGGTTCGATGGCTTACGACACCATCATGGTGTTTCAGGATCAATTCAAGAAGCACATCCTGCCCGAGAAGATTCACATGCTGAACGTGGCATTTTTGGTTCCCGAGATGCGCCGCGAATTCGGCGGCTGCGCCGGTAACATCGCCTACAACCTGCATCTGCTGGGCGGCGACCCGATGATCATGGCGACCGTGGGTGACGACTTCTCCACCTATGCGCTGCATCTGAAAAATCTGGGTATCTCGCAAGCCTATATCCGCCATGTGTCCGGCAGCTATACCGGCCAAGCTTTCATCACCACCGACCTAGACGACAACCAGATCACTGCCTTCCACCCCGGTGCGATGGGCTATTCCGAACAGAATAAAGTGGCCGATGCCACCAAGGTCAGTCTGGGCATCGTCTCACCCGATGGCCGCACCGGCATGTTGGAACACGCGCAACAGTTCGTTGATGCGAACATCCCTTGGGTGTTCGACCCAGGTCAGGGCATGCCTATGTTCAGCGGCGAAGAGTTGCTGCACTTCGTCAAGCTTGCGACCTATGTGACGGTCAACGATTACGAAGCGCAACTGCTGCAAGACAAGACTGGCAAGTCCCTCGCCGAATTGGCACAAGGTAAGCGCGCGCTGATCGTGACACGCGGCGGCGAAGGCTCAACAATCTATGCGGATGGCAAAGAGATCCTGATCCCCTGCGCGAAAGCAACCGCTCTGCTCGACCCAACCGGCTGCGGCGACGCTTATCGCGCAGGTCTGCTATTCGGCATCCAAAAGGGTTGGGACTGGGAGACGACTGGCCGTCTTGCTTCACTGATGGGCACCATCAAAATCGCCAGCCGTGGCGGACAGAACCACAAGCCGACACGCGACGACATCATGGCGCAGTTCCAGCAACACTTCGGTTACGCCATCAGCCTATAAACCATGCGCCGCGCACTCCTGCTCTCCGCTTTGCTCTTGGGCGCTTGCGCCAGCAATCCCAAGACCTCCTCGCCCGAGCTTATTAAGCCGGGCGTGATCGAGAGTGTCACCCCCATAGAGTTAGACGACAGCAGTAGTGGCGGTGGCACGGCGGGCAGTGTGGCGGGTCAAGTGGGTGGCATCTACAGCGGCTCGGTGCTAGGCGTGATACTGGGTTCGGTAGTGGGCGGCACGGTAGGGAGTCAGGCCAGTATCGCGACCAAACCGGGCGTGGAGTTGTGGGTGAAGCTGGACGAAGACGGCAGCAGCGTCTACGTGATGCAGGCCCTAGGCAAAGACAGCTTCAAGGTTGGCGACCCCGTGCGGCTTCATATCAAAAACGGCGAGCGCAAGGTCGAGATGCTCAGCGAAGCCCAGAAGTAACTACACAGACAAATGTCGCCCAATCAGGTCTATCGCCTTGTCGGTCGCACCTTGATGAGTCGCCACAAAATCTAGTCCGTGTGCCTTCATCGCGGCGAGAGCCGCTTCATCCTGTAGCAATTCCTGCGCAACCTTGACCAACTCGTCCGCGTCCTGCACACGACGGGCTGCGCCTTGGGCTACGGCCAATCTTGTTGCATCAGCGAAGTTAAAGGTGTGCGGGCCGATCAACACCGGCGTGCCGACAGCCAACGCTTCTATCAGATTCTGACCGCCAAAAGGCAGCAGACTCCCGCCGATAAAAGTGGCCTCGGCGGCCGCGTAATAGGCGAACATCTCGCCCATGCTGTCGCCCAACACCACTTGAACTTCCTTATCGACAGGCTCGCTCGCACTGCGCCGCGCCATGCGCAGATGGCGTTGCTCTATCAACGCGGCGACTTCGTTGAAGCGTTGCGGATGACGCGGGACCAACACCAGCAAGGCATCCGGCGCGGCGGCGCGCCAAGCGTCGAGTAGCAGCACTTCTTCACCCTCGCGCGTACTAGCGGCAAGGAATACTTTTCGTGTTGCGCCGAACCGTTCACGCAACACCTTGCCTAACTCCAGCATCACGCGCGGTGGCGCGATATCAAATTTTAAATTACCCATCACAACGAGGTCGTGCGCACCCAACGCTCGCAGACGCTGCGCATCATCCTCGGTCTGCGCGGCGATACCGCTCAACGCTTGCAAAGCCGGACGGGTGAGTGCGGCGAAGCGCGCATATCCGCGTGCCGATTTCTCTGACATGCGTGCATTCAACAACAGCAGTGGCACGTGTTCACACTGGCAAGCGTGAATCAGATTGAACCAGATCTCGGTCTCCATCAGCATGCCCAACTCCGGCTGGAAGTGGCGCAGGAAACGTTTCACCGCAAATGGATAGTCGTAGGGCAGATAGACGCGTATCACCTGGTTGCCGTAGAGCTGTTCGCTGGTGGCGCGTCCGGTCGGCGTGGTGTGGGTCAGCACGATTTGATGTTGCGGATATTGCTTGAGCAACTTCTCCACCAGACTCACCGTGGCGCGCGTCTCGCCCACCGACACGGCATGCAACCAGATCACTGGCTGCTCGCAGCGCGGCTTATAGAAGCCAAAACGTTCCGCCACATGTTGCAGATATTCCGGCTGCAGTCGCGCGCGCCATAGCAGCTTGATGAAGATGAAAGGGAACAGCAGGCACAACACCAAGGTGTATAGGAGTCGCGCCGCCTTGTTGTTGGTTAAGGTCATTGGGTTTCTAGTGCAAGGCTTTCAGTTATGTGGAGCTTTGATTGGGTTAGCGGATGGTACTTGAAAGACTCGTTTATCCTCCAGCCGTATCGCCGTGAGCGGCCCGCCCCACAGACAGCCGGTATCTAAAGCGATGATATCGTCGCGACACAACAGACCGAGTGCCGACCAGTGGCCAAAAATAACCGATGTATTGCGGCTAGCACGCTGCGGCACATCGAACCAAGGGATATATCCCGCCGGTATCTTGTGCTGCTCACCCTTGAACTTGAACTCCATCGCGCCCTCTAGCGTACAGACACGCATGCGGGTGAGCGCGTTGGTGATGACGCGCAAGCGCTTGTAACCGTCCAACTCGTCATCCCACGTGTCGGGCTGATTGCCATACATATGCGCGAAGAATTTGTCGTAGTGCTTGCCGCGCAACTCGGCCTCTACTTCAGCGGCAAGCTCACACGACTGTGCCACCGTCCACGAGGGCAACAACCCCGCATGCACCAGCACGTGGCCTTGATCCGCATGCAACATGCGCTGATTGCGCAACCAGTCCAGCAACTCGTCTTTATCCTCAGCGGCCAAGATCTCATCCAGCGTATCGCTGGGATGGGGCTTGGAGTGGCCTTGCGCGATAGCCAGCAGATGCAGGTCGTGATTGCCCAGCACCGTGATGGCGCTATCGCCCAGCGATTTGACCAGACGCAGCACCTGCAAAGACTCCGCGCCGCGATTGACTAGGTCGCCGACAAACCATAGCTGATCGCGCCGCGCGTCGAAGTCCAGCTTGTCGATCAGCGCGACCAGTTCGGTATAGCAGCCCTGCACATCGCCTATCGCGTAGATAGCCATCACGTTTCCCTAGTGTTATCTGTAAAATAGCGTATCAGATTTTAATGGAATCCAGATGAAACCTATCCCCTTCAACAAACCTTTCATCATCGGCCGCGAGCTCTCTCTGATCGCCGATGCCGTCGCGCTGGGGCATCTGTCAGGTGATGGGGCTTATACCAAGAAGTGCAATCGCTGGTTCGAAGAGAAACTGGGTTGCGGCAAAGCCCTGCTCACGCACTCTTGTACCGCCGCATTGGAAATGGCCGCGATCCTGTGCGACCTGCAACCCGGCGACGAAGTCATCCTGCCTTCCTACACCTTTGTCTCCACCGCCAATGCCTTCGTGCTGCGCGGCGCTGTGCCGGTGTTCGTGGACATCCGCCCCGACACGCTGAACATAGATGAGAATCTCATCGAGGCCGCCATCACGCCCAAGACCCGCGCCATCGTGCCGGTGCATTACGCGGGCGTGCCCTGCGAGATGGATCGCATCATGTCCATTGCAAAGAAACACAATCTACTGGTGGTGGAAGATGCCGCGCAAGCCATGCTTTCCACCTATAACGGAAAATTCCTCGGCACCATAGGTCACTTCGGTTGCCTGAGTTTCCACGAGACCAAGAACATCATCAGCGGCGAGGGTGGAGCACTGCTCATCAACGATGCACGTTTCGTCGAGCGTGCCGAGATCATCCGCGAGAAGGGCACCAACCGTAGCCAGTTCTTCCGTGGCGCGGTAGACAAATACACTTGGGTGGACATCGGCTCGTCTTATCTGCCCAGCGAGTTGGTGAGCGCCTTCCTATACGCGCAACTGGAGCGCGCCGACGAGATCATCGGCCACCGTCGCGCCATCTGTAGTGCTTATGCAAAACGTTTAGTCGCACTTGAGCAAGCGGGCCATATGCGCTTGCCGCACTTCGATGAACACAGCAACGGCCACATGTATTACTTGCTGCTGGACAGCCTAGACACACGTACTGCCATGATCGCCCATCTCAAGACCCAGGGCGTGAATCCGGTGTTCCACTACGTGCCTTTGCATTCCGCACCGGCGGGCAAAAAATACGGTCGCGTGTGCGGCAGCATGGAGCAGACCGACACGCTGAGTGAACGTCTAGTGCGACTGCCTTTGTATTACGAGATGAACCAAGCTGACATCGCGCGCGTCTGCGCCGCCATAGAAAGTTTCTACGCGCGCTGATGCTGTTCAATTCCTACGCCTTCATCTTCCTGTATCTGCCGCTGGTACTGCTGGGCTTCTTCGCACTGGCACGCATCCATCAGGCTTGGGCAGCGGCATGGCTGGCGTTGGCCTCATTGTTCTTCTACGGCTATTGGAATCCGATCTATGTCGGCCTATTGATGGCGTCCATCGTCTGCAACTACGGCTTCGGTACTTGGCTAGGCAAAGCGGTCGCGCATCGCAAACGCATCCTCACGCTGGCAGTGAGCGCGGATCTGTTGCTGTTGGGTTATTACAAATACGCCAACTTCTTCGTCGATAGCGTCAACACCGTAAGCGGTAGCGACTGGCAGGTCGGCACCATCATCCTGCCGCTGGGCATCTCCTTCTTCACCTTCACCCAGATCGCGTTTCTAGTCGACACCTATCAGGGCAAGGTCAAAGAATTCAACTTCATCCACTACACCTTGTTCGTCACTTATTTTCCGCATCTGATCGCTGGGCCGGTGCTACACCACAAGGAGATGATGCCGCAGTTCGCGCTGCCCGCGACCTACCGTTTCAACCCAGAGAACATGGCTGTGGGCCTGACCATCTTCTTCATCGGCCTGTTCAAGAAAGTCATCCTCGCCGACGGTCTAGCCGAATATGTGGGCCCGGTGTTTGCCGCGCACGGCGCGGGCATGCAGCTGTCTTTCATCGATGCTTGGGGCGGCGCGCTGTGCTACACCCTGCAACTGTATTTCGATTTCTCCGGCTACTCGGACATGGCTATCGGCCTGTCGCGCTTGTTCGGCGTGACGCTGCCGCTCAATTTCCATTCGCCCTACAAGTCGGTGAACATCGTCGAGTTCTGGCGACGTTGGCATATGACTTTGTCGCGCTTCTTGCGTGACTATCTCTACATCCCGCTGGGCGGCAACCGTAAAAGCAAAGCACATCGCTATATGAATCTGATGGCGACCATGTTGCTCGGCGGCTTGTGGCACGGCGCGGGCTGGACCTTCGTATTATGGGGTGGCTTGCACGGCCTGTATCTGACCATCAACCACGCATGGCACGGCCTGCGTCGCCGCATGGGGCAAGACCCCAAGGCCAAGCTCTCCAAGCCCATGCATGCTTTGGCAGTGTTGCTCACCTTCGTCGCAGTAGTGGTGGGTTGGGTGCTATTTCGCGCCGAGAACCTCGCCAGTGCAGGCGCAATCTTGCAAGCCATGTCGGGCTGGAACGGCATCGTTTTACCCGATGCATGGTTGGCGAAATGGGGTAACGGCGGCGCATGGCTGGCAGCGCATGGCGTGCAGTTCGGCGCGACCAACAACCTCATCATGGGCGGCGCGATGAACTGGATATGGATCGCCTTGCTGATCGCTTGGTTCGCGCCCAACACGCAACAGATCATGGCCGCCTATCGGCCTGCGTTGGATATGCCTGCGGGTAGCAGCGCGAAAATCTTGTTGTGGCAACCTACCTTGCGCGCAGCACTATTGGTCTGGGCGATCGCCTTCACCGCACTGATCAACGTCAGCCAGCAATCGGCGTTCTTGTACTTCCAGTTCTGACCATGCGCACCGCTCATAAACGCTTCCTGCTGATACTCACACTGTGCTTCGCGGTGACGCTGCTGCCGATGTTCTTGCTCAATCTGGCGCTGGTGAACGCGACGCTGGGCAACACCGACAAAGTCGCGCTGGCCAGCGCCTGGCAGCAACAGACCAAAGGCGTAACTTATGCGCCCACGCTGAGCGACACACATCTGTTCAAGACGCTGCGCTTGGATGACAGGCTGCCGGAGATTGATACCGTGGTGATGGGCTCGTCCACGGCCTTGGCCATCACCGCCGACATGTTCCCCGGTCGCAAGGTCTACAACTACGCGCAGACCGGACACGGCCTTACATCCGTTCTGGATGAAGCTAACTATCTGCTCGCCCACGCGCCACAGATCAAAACCTTGGTCATCCCGCTGGATTGGTCTATAGGTTTCGTCTATGAATATGCGCCCCCCAACCCTATCGACCTGTCGCGTGCTGCCAACACGCTGCCACGTGCGCCGCAGCAAGTGCCCTGGCTGAGCCGAGCTGCCGATGCGCTGAGCTATCCGCGCATGGCCGGGTTGATGGAGATGCTCAAAGCCTCTGCTCACACACCCGACCCGCTACAAACCTTCAGCGGCTATTTCCGCGATGATGGCGGCGCGGTGTATACCTGCAGCGACGGCGCACCCGCCAAGGATTACGACATCGTGCACCGCGGCACCTGCACGGGCTTCCGCTATGACGGCAGTGCCACCTTCGCCAGTTCCTCACGGGTGAGCGACGCGCATGCGCTGATCGCGGCGGCGACGGCCAGCAATTCCAAGTACTACCAAAATCTGAGTTCGCGCAAAGGCGTACCGGACGCTGCGCTGCTGCAACGTCTGGCCGAATTTGCCGAACGTGCCCGTGCGCAAGACGTGGAAGTGCTGTTGTTCATGCCACCGCTGTTGCCTAATATGGAGCAGGAGTTCTCGCGTCATCGCGAGCTCGGCCCTTATTTACGCACCACGCAAAACGGCCTGCACGCATGGGCGGACGCGCAGCACTTATTCCTATTCGATGCCGGACGCTCGGAAGACTTTGGCTGTGACAGCAACGAGTTCCTCGATGAACATCACGCTGCCAGCAGCTGTTATGCCAAGATATACACCGCGCTGTGGCGCGCCTACCCCAACCGGAAAGATTGAACATGCTGCAAACCATGAATCGCTCACAAACTAAAGACCTGCTGTGGCTGCTGCTGTTCGCCGCGCTCAGCATGTTGCCCGCGCTCAATCTCTATTACATAGGCGAAGAGGCGATCTTCCCCATCACCTCGCTAGAGATGCGCCAGAACGGCATGTGGATGATCCAACATCTGTACGGCACGGATGTCCGCCACAACCCGCTGTTCAACTGGATGATCATTCCGGTCGCCGATGTGGTGGGTTGGGCGCATATGGAATGGGCCGCGCGCGGCATCACCATCGCCGCGACTTGGGGTAGCGCCGCAATCCTCGGTTGGTTGTGTCTGCGCCTGTATGGCGAAGCGCGATTCGCCGTGTTCGCCGCGCTGCTCTATCTGACTTTCTCCGACGTGATGATGTACCACGGCTGGCTGGCCTATGTGGACCCGCTGTTCGCGCTGTTCATCTTCGCCGCCATCGCCGCACTGTGGGTGGGTTGCAAAGAACAGCGTCGCGGTTTATTTTTTGTCGCCGCCATCTCCATCAGTCTCGCGCTGCTAAGCAAGGCCTTCACCGCCTATGTGTTCTACTTCGCCGCCGTGTTGGTGCTGGGTTTGCAGCGTGACTACCGCCGCATGCTACTGAGCAAGACCTCGCTACTCGCACATGTGCTGATACTCGCCTTCCCCTTGTGGTGGTTCTCACTATTGCCTGCTGGCGGCGCGCAGAGCGGTCGCATGTTCGACGAGATACTCGCTAAGTTGGCCCTGCCCGGCATCTTGGAATATCTACAAAGACTGGTGAGCTTCCCTGTCGAGGTATGGCTAGGCCTACTACCCGGCACTGCACTAGGTACGTATTTCTGGCTGCGTCATCGCAACGCCGAAGCCGACGAACAGCCACAACATTTTCAAACAGCCTTGATGATCGCGGGCCTCAACTTCCTGCCTTATTGGCTAGCACCGCACGGCGGCATGCGCTACCTCATCCCCATGTATCCGCTGTTCGCGTTTGTGCTGGCGCGGCTGGTGTGGCGCGCGGGTGATGTGGCGATACGCACCACGGCGCGCTGGCTCACCGCCGCCATCGCTTTCAACTTCGTCGTGCTGCTGGTCTTGTTCCCCTATTACCAAAGCCACTACCGTGGCGCGAACTACCAAGTCACCGCGCGCGAAATCATAGACATCGCCAAGGATCAGCCGCTCTACTCCGCCGACACCCGCGCCACCGGCTTGAACGTCACCGCCTATATCGACCAAGCACGTTACCCAGCACCCGCTTTGATGTGGCCACCGCAAAACTTCGAGCATGGTTACGTCATCGCGCTGAGTGCGGATGAGACGCTGGGCAAGGTCGTGAAAAAATATCAGCTGCTCGGTGACGAGATGTATCTGCTGTGTCGCGGTAGTGCGTGCGACCAGACGAAGCCTTTAGAATGATGCGCACGTTTGCCGCCCCACAGAATCACGGAACCCCACTATGAAGATCTGCCCACAATGTGATGCCCGCTACGACAGCCCAGAATGGGTCTGCCCTTCCTGCGGCGCAACGCCACCACTAGCCGATGGCTACCCCGCGCTAGCGATAGAATTCGCCAATGCCGGTGACGGATTTAATCCCGAATATTTCGCGCAACTGGCCGGTCTGGAAAAAGGCAACTTCTGGTTCCAATCACGCAACCGCCTCATCCTGATGTTGCTGCGCCGCCACGCCCCCGCGCTGACTTCCTTTATGGAGATAGGCTGCGGCACCGGCTTCGTGCTCTCCAACATCGCCAGCGAATATCCAGCCGCCGCATTGATGGGCGCGGAGATATTCAGCACCGGACTCGCCCATGCCGCCCGCCGCGTGCCGAGCGCGAAGTTCATCCAGATGGACGCACGCAACATCCCTTTCGAAGCACAGTTCGACGCGCTAGGTGCTTTTGATGTTATTGAACATATAGAAGAAGACGAAGCCGTGCTGGCGCAGATCAACAAAGCCCTAAAACCCGGCGGCATCATGCTGCTGACCGTACCGCAGCATCCCGCACTGTGGAGCAAACAAGACGAGAAGGCCTGCCATGTGCGGCGCTACACCGCCGCAGAACTGGAAAGCAAAGTGACGGCTGCTGGTTTCGAGATACTAGACAGCGGCTCCTTCGTCTCACTGCTGCTGCCGCTGATGTGGCTATCCCGCAGCATGGCTAACCGCGACAGCAACACCGAGCACGACGCGATGGCAGAACTGCGTATAGGCAAGCTGATGAATATGACGCTTAAGGCAGTGATGAGTGTAGAGATGATGCTGACCCGTATCGGTGTGCGCTTCCCAGCGGGTGGGTCGAGATTCTTGGTGGCACGCAAAGTTCCAATTAGCAAGGTTGAGTAACAATGTCGTTTTTTTGAAAGGGACGGAGTGATTATGAATGCCACGCCCAAACAAATCGACCCGTTGAAAGTTTCAACTAAGATTGTGCGACATTCAAGTACAGATTATCAGGCACAATTGTTGTCTATTTAACGTTGCGCATATCTAAGGAGGAGCCGTGTTTAAATCAATCAGAAATATTCTAGTAATAATCTCGTTGTCTTCGGCATTTCTTTCAAATGCGTTCGCTGAGCCGAGCGCGACCATTCAGAATCCTCGCTTTCAAATCCTATTTAATCCCAATGCCCGCGTAGATACCTTCTTGATTGATACACAAACAGGAAAGATATGGCAGTTAACTAAATTCTCCGACATCGAAGGCGAGCCTGTAGTTTGGAATCACATGGAACGTATCGATGACGATAAGCAGCTATACCAGTTTGTCCTTCAACATGGCGTGAAAAAAGCACCAGAGTCTGCGGGGCCAGGTCAATGAGTACGCCCAACCCGCCAATCGAGAGTGACAGCTCCAAAGCGGGCTGCCTTTCACATTTACGTTAGACAATCAGTGCAGATTGCTATTACCTTTTTGAGTCAGACACCTTGCCGTCGTTGAACACCAAAAACTTAAAGATCACAAACAGACATCCTGCCACGACGATAATCGCAGCGGCTTGTACCCATTGATGGGGATAGCCGTAACGATCGACGAAGACATAGAGGATGGTGAGGTTAAGTAGATAGCCGAAGGTATGCGCCAACACGTAGCGCAGCGCAGCACCGGTCGCCGCTCCGCTATGCTCGAAGGTCCATTTGCGATTGCCGACAAAGCCTATAGTCGCACCGACCAGATAGACCAAGGTCATGGCGAGCTTGGCTTCCACACCCAGATAGGTGATGAGCAGATAGAGGCAGTAGATGGCCGCGTTGCTCGCGACACCCACCACGCCGTAGCGTATCAGTTGCAGCATGGAACTCATGGCACGATGCGGTGATAGATGTCTTGCGGTGCGCGGAAAGAGAAACCCAAACCCGCGTACAGATTGAGCACCGCGAGATTGCCTGCCGAGATGGAGCTGTGCACTTCCTGATGCTCGCGCAGCAATTCCACACACACCGCGCTCCACCAGTATTTCGCCAAGCCTTTGCCACGGCAGTTGTCGCCGACCGCGTGCAATACCAAGCCGCCTTTGTTGTGGCCGATGAAGCCGCCTAACTTGCCCTGATAGTACAAGCCGTAGACGTTGCCTTCGTCCAGCAACTGCTTGAGCCAAGTGTCGTAGCGTTGTTCGGCTGCCGCTTTGGGCAGATTGAAATCGCGCTGGAAACGACCATGTGCGAATACGCCGTGGCCCATCGCCAATACTTTTTCCGCATCACAGACTTTGGAAACCGTTGCCTCGGGATGCGCGACCGGACGCAGCTTGTTCACATCGGCATAAGGCTCAATCAAGGTGTCGCAGTAGTAGAAGCCGTAGTCGTGCAGCAGCTTCTTGTCATCCAGTGGCGCAACCTTGATGGTGTGATGACCGGGCGTCTGCATACATAGACGCAAGGCAGCTTCGCTATAGCTGAGCAACTCCCAAGTGGGCATGCCCAGCGGGACAGTGTCCCAAGGGGTGGGTCTAATCAGTGTGTGCATCGTAGGTAGTTCTTCTCACGATATACAGGGGACGCTTCTTGCTCTCGTCGAAGGTCTTGCCCAGATAGATGCCGATGATGCCGAGCATTGCGATGATGATGCCGCCGATGAAATACAGCGACACAATCAAGCTGTTCCAACCAGGGATGGGCGAGCCGTAGATGAGCGCGTGGCAGAGGATATATATACCGTAAGCGAAGGCCAGCGCCGCCATAGTGAAGCCGATGCGCACACCGATGCGCAAGGGTTTGTCGGAGTAGGCGATGATGGTCTCGGAGGCAAGCTTCCACAGCTTGGCGAAGGTGTAGCTGGACTGCCCCTCGAAACGCTCGGCATGTTCGACACGGATGCTGGCGGTAGGGAAACCCAGCCACTGCACCAAGCCACCGAAGAAGCGCAGCTGCTCGCGCATCTGGCTGAAGCTATCTACCACCTTGCGCGACATGATGCGGAAGTTGCCTACCTCGCCGTCGTAATCGATATCGGCCAGATAACTGAACGCTTTGTAGAACAGGCCAGAGGTGATGCGTTTGAGCATGCCGTCCTGACGCACGCCGCGTCTTGCCAGCACGATGTCGTAGCCTTCTTGTGCCTTGGCGTAGAGGCGCGGGATCTCTTCGGGTTGGTCTTGCAGGTCGCAATCCATCACCACCGCCCAATCGCCACGACATAGATCCATACCCGCAGTGATGCCGTAGTGCTGGCCGAAGTTGCGACTGAACTGCACACCGCGAACACGTGCATCGGCAGCACTCAATCGTTCGATGACTTGCCAAGAGCTATCACCGCCGCAGTCTTCCACGAGGATGATCTCAAAGTTAGGGCTGATGGTCTCCAAGGAAGTTTTAAGGCGCTGGTATAACTCGTCCAGACATTTCTCGGCCTTGTAGACCGGCACGATGATGGAGATTAGCGGATGTGAACTCATGAGTGTCTCTTGGCGAAATGGGCGCGGTAGATTATTTCATACTCTTGTGCCGCGACGCGCCAACCGCGCTCGAAACGCGGCACTTGGCTGGTACGCGACAACTGCATCTGTATGGCGTCAGCCCATTCTTGTACGCCATCATTCAGCGACAAGACCTCGCCGTTCTCTGCACTCACTTGCGGCGCAGCACCGCACAGGTCGGAGATCACCACCGGCACGCAAGCCGCCATCGCTTCTGAGATGACCATGCCATAAGGCTCGGCCTTGGCTGGATGCAGCAACACGTCGAACTCGGTGTAGTGCGAATCAGTGCTCCAGCCTAATAGCTGATCATTCTGCGGAGAGTCGAACAGATGCTGGATGTCTTTCACGGCGGGGCCGACCACACGGAACTTAAGATTGGGTCGGTTGTGACGCAATCGTTTGACGACCTCCACCGCAAAAGGCAAACCTTTACGCTGCCACTCCTTGCCGACGAAACCGACCACACCGCCATCTGCCGGCACCGCATGATCGGCACGCGTCGCACCACGGGTCACGCCGGGCACAACGGGTGGCGTGAGCTTGTGTTTATGTTCGGGATAGTAATGCGCCAACTGCGCAGAGATAAGATCGGAGTTGGGTACGATGTAGTGCGCCTCGCGCAGCTCACGGCGCTCTAGAAACAGCTGCATGGCGACGCGCAAGGACACGCGTTTCCACCAGGGCTTTTCAAATATGGTGGCGAAGGGAGGGCCGTGGAAAGTGGTGACATCGTGATGCGCCAATCGCTCGTTGCTGTGGATCAGACTGCCGGGTTGCGGATGCTCGTCCAACCAGCGCGTCACATTTTTACTGAAGCACAACAGCGCAGACCAACGCGGACGCGGTCTGCATTTGCCTAACTCGACCACGGTGATGCCGTCTGGTTTTACGGCCAGACATTCCTCGCACAACACCAGCACCTCGTGACCGAGGTCGCGCAGGTTCAGCGTGACTTCCCACACGTAGCGCTCCATGCCACCGACTGGGCCGTAGCGTCTTACCACATGGATCAATTTCATCTTTTCTTGCTGCATAACTATCCCGTTTGATGGCGTTTAAGAGCCGTTATAATCGCGCACCTTGAACACAAGGCTGGCATGGTAGCAAAACCCCGCGCTCTAACCACCATTTATTGCCAGCCGGACACGCTTACACACCCGACACATGACCATGCATTCCGACCAGATCATCCAGAGCACGATGCGCGCGCAAGCGGTGTCGGGCAAAAGCGACTACCGTCCCGACATAGACGGTCTGCGCGCGATCGCGGTGCTCGCGGTGCTGTGCTTCCATGCTTTCCCCGAGCTGTTGCACGGCGGCTTCGTCGGCGTGGACATCTTCTTCGTCATCTCTGGCTATCTCATTTCCAAGCATATCTGGGAGGCTTTGGCGGCCGGCAACTACAGCATCAAGACTTTCTACGCGCGGCGTGTGCGGCGCATCTTCCCCGCCTTGGCCATCGTGCTGTTCGCCTGTCTGGCGATGGGCTGGGTGATACTCGCACCAGGGGAATATGAGCAACTCGGCAAGCACGTCACGGCCGGCACGTTGTTCGTCTCCAATCTGGTGTTCTGGAAAGAAGCGGGCTATTTCGATAACGCCGCCGACACCAAACCTTTGCTGCACCTCTGGTCGCTGGGCATAGAGGAACAGTTCTATATCGTGTGGCCTTTGCTGCTGGCATTCTTCTGGCGCAACACGCGCTACTTCGCAGCCGGCTTCCTGTTGGTATTGGGCGCGTCGCTGCTCTATAGCGTGCTGTTAGTGCAGCACGATGTCACCGCCGATTTCTACTCGCCGCTGACGCGCTTCTGGGAGCTGGCAGTCGGCGCCGGTGTCGCCTACCTCTTGGCCGAGCAGTTCGCGCATAGCGATAAGCTACGCAATGTCATCGCTGCTGTAGGCCTGCTGCTGATCGTGTTGGCCGTAAGCGTGATACAGAAGCACGACCTATTCCCCGGCGCATGGGCCTTGCTGCCCACACTGGGCGCGGCTTGTCTGATCTATGCCGGCGAACGCACTTGGGCGAGCCGTACCCTGCTATCCAATCCGCTGATGGTGTGGGTGGGGTTGATCAGCTATCCGCTCTATCTGTGGCATTGGCCACTGTTGTCTTTCGCCCGCATCATGGAATCGCAAACGCCCTCTGCCGAGCTACGCGCTGCCATGCTCGCCGCCAGCGTGCTGCTAGCTTGGCTCACCTACAAGCTACTGGAGCGTCCGGTGCGCGCACGTCCGCACACGCGCAAAGGCATCTGGGTGTTGTCACTGCTGATGGTGTTGCTGGGTGTGGGCGGCTTGATCGTGAAGAAGACCGACGGCATCAAGTCGCGCCAACTCTCCATGCTCAACGGCGACCCTACGACGCTCACCATAGGCTACGACCGAGACCAAGTTCAGCACGATTGCGGCCTGCCAGAAGCCGAGAAAGCCAACTTCCAATATTGCTTTAGCAGCGGAGCGAGCCCGCAGCACTACGCGCTGTTCGGTGACAGCAAAGCCGAGGCTTTGTATTACGGTCTGGCGCGTGCGAAGAATTCAGCTATGTCTTGGCTGATGATAGGCACGGTATATCCCCCGCTGCCCAATGCCGCCGCAGACGATAAGCAGCAGCACAAGAACCGCCTCGCGGTAGACACCTTAAGCGCGAACCCTGAGCTTAAAGTCATCGCCATCACCGTGGCCTTACGCGGCATCGCGCCGGTGAACGAGGAAACGGGCTTCATCAACGGTGCAATCTACGCCGGCAGCGTAGCGAACTACAGCGCCACCATCTCGCGCTTCGAACAGGCAGGTAAGCGTGTGGTGTGGGTGATAGACAATCCCACCTTCCCCGATCCGCGCAGCTGTCTCAGCGGCGGCGCAACTTCCAGCCCGATGCTGAACACCGTGCTGCGCCGCAAGGAAAATCCGTATTGCACGATAAGTTATAGCAGCCATCTGGCCGGCACTCGTGCCTACCGTGACTTCGTCGCACAGCTACAAAGTTTGCATCCCAATATGGTGGTGTACGACCCCACGCCACTGCTGTGTGACATCCCGAACAACGTGTGTCGTGTCACGCAGGACGGCAAGTTCCTATACAGCTATGGTGATCACATCTCAGATTTTGCGAACGCCAAGATCGCGAAGGATATGGAAGAGAAGTTGAAAGCTGCTGGCTTGTAATTCAGCGCTGTTGCTTAAGCCAAAGTTTGATATATCGATAGTAACTATTCTCGGCATTCATGATCGCCAGCATCACTCCCTCGCGGCCATCGAGGAAACCGCGCCGTAGCACATAGGTACGGAAGAACGCCCAGCCACCATGCAGTAACGCAGTGCCCAACCCGCCACGCTTACCGCGTCGCTGCTGCATATCCGCCGCCGCACTTGAGTAGTTATTGAGCTTGGCGATGACATCCTCGAAGTCACGATAACTGTAGTGCAACAGCGAGTGTTGCAACTGTCCGCGCTGACCTTGCATCTGCACCGCTTCATGCACCAACGCGTCACTGAATTTGGCCTTGTCGCGACGGAACAAGCGCAACACATAGTCGGGACGCCAACCGGAGTGATGAATAAAGCGTCCGCAGAAACTAGATAGGCGTGGAATCTCGTAGCCATCCAGACTCGTTGCATCAGCCAGCACTTGCTCGATCTCAGCGCGCAGCTCAGGCGTGACGCGCTCATCAGCATCGATGGACAACACCCAGTCATGGCTGGCATAGCCCAACGCGCGATTCTTCTGCACGCCGAAGCCCGGCCAATCATGTTCGTAAACCTGCGCACCGAGTTCGCGGCACACGTCCAGCGTGCCATCGGTACTGCCCGAGTCCACCACGATGATCTCATCCGCCCATGACACCGAGGCCAGACACTCACGGATATTGAGTATCTCGTTCTTGGTGATCAAGATGACGGATAGTTTGCTCATGGCTTGTTCGCACGCAAGGTGCTAAACCACAGCGCACTCATAAAGGCGAAGAACAATCCATCGGCGTGGTCGTGCAACGCGGAATTGAACGAACAGTTCACGACATAAGCGATTAAAAGTCCGCGTGCCGCATCTTGTGCATAGGGCGATTCCAATAAGGGTGCGACGCGCCACTCGGTGTAGTAGAGATAGAGCAGTAGCAACAACCCCAACACGCCGGTCTGTACCGTAATCATCAAGTATTCGTTATGCGGGTTGCGAGTGGGTATCGCGTTCGTCCCCTGTATCTGCGCTTCATAAGCATCAGGAAAACCGCCCGTGCCCACGCCCAGAAATAAGTTTCGTTCGATTATCTGCGCTGTGTTGGTATAGAAATCCAACCTCTCTCCAATCGAAGAGGCTTCTATACCTTGGTTTGGTTTCCAATCCTCGAACTCTTGAACCATTATCCCCACTCTGTCATGCATACGAGAGGAGCTCATATAAGTACCGCCGACCAACATCGCTGCGGCAACCATAATGACGACCCCTTGTTTCCAGCCCCAATGTTTACCCCGGGCTTGAAAATTTCGGGCCAGACTGGTCCAAGAGAACCAGCACAACAGTAGCAGTAGAATGAGATAGCCAGTACGCCCTTGCACCATGAACATCACATTGATTATTGCCAATGCGGCGTAGGCGCCCCATATCAATCTGGGCTTTAGTTGCAGTGCATCACGACATTTCAGCAGTGCCAAGAATGCAGCATAAGCCATCATATTGTTCTGCGTGATGTGGCTATGGAAAACCACCGGATTGTCCAACCTATAGAAGCTACTCATCCAAGGCTGCGCGCTGAATAAATGCCAATTCAACATATACGAAAGTATCAGCGTTACGCCCATCGCCCACAGGAATACTCGTTCAGCAAGTACACGAGTCTTTAACTCTGAGAACATAAAGATGAACAAGGGTACGAAGGCCAGATCGATATATTTCCCCAGTATGCCGAAAGCTTCGCTAATTGGCGTCGGTCCATACAGTGCAGCCAAGCCCAACATACCGAACAACGCAAACGACGCGCGTGCCACCGGATTGGTCATGACGATGCCCCATGCACCACGAAAATTGAAGAACAAACCCAGTAACACTATCGCCAGCAAAAAGTTATCTAGTGCTGTTGATATAGGCAATGCCAGCCCTATCATCGCAGTTGCAATGCGAATCGGCGGAGTGACTCGGCTAGCAATCTGTAAGCTCATCAGTCTTTCTTCTCGCAATAAGGTAGATATTCAGGCACCCATCCGGTCAGATCATCACGCACGGTGATGTCGGCTTTTGAAGTGGCTGCAGTCCATGCCAAAAGACGCGGCAGCCAATCTACTTCGACCTGATTGGCTTGGGCGATACGCAACTTGGGATGGGGGGTGGGCAGGGTCTGCTCATCATCCGCAAGCAGTTCTTCATAGAGCTTTTCACCGGGACGCAGCCCGCTATATTCAATCTTAATGTCTTCTACGCTGGCACCAGACAGTCGTATCAATTCCTTGGCCAGATCGACGATCTTCACTGGCTCGCCCATATCCAGCACGAAAATCTCGCCGCCCTTGCCCATCAAGCCGGCTTGCAACACCAGTTGCGCAGCTTCGGGTATAGACATGAAGTATCGCGTGATCTCGGGGTGCGTGACGGTGATAGGTCCGCCTTGTGCGATCTGCGCACGGAACTTGGGGATTACGCTGCCGGTACTGCCCAGCACATTGCCGAAACGCACCATAACGAATCGTGTTTCTCCACCATTCTGCAAAGCCTGACACACCAACTCAGCCAAACGCTTGGAAGCACCCATCACATTGGTCGGGTTCACCGCCTTGTCAGTGGAGATCAGCACGAATTTGCGCACACCATGCTGTTGCGCTGCCTGTGCCACCGTCCATGTGCCCAGTACGTTATTGCGTATCGCCTGCCAAGCATTGTTCTGCTCCATCATGGGCACATGCTTGTAGGCTGCGGCATGAAACACGCTACTGGGTCTATATTGTTGCAACACTTCAGCGACGCGTGCGCCATCCTTCACATCACCTACGATGCAGACGAAGTTGAGTTCTGGATAGCTTCTTTCCAGCTCTTGCCCGAGCGTATATAAGGCGAACTCGCTCTGCTCGAACAGCACCAATTTGGACGGCTGGAAATTGGCAATCTGCCTGCAAAGTTCTGAGCCTATAGAGCCACCTGCACCGGTCACCATCACTACTTGCTCGGCCAGAAATTCATGCAGCCCTTCTTTGTCCAACTTGACCGGATCACGCCCCAGCAAGTCATCCAGCTCTATAGCGCGTAGCTCGGACACTCCCACCTTGCCGCTCATCAAGTCATCGAAAGAGGGGACGGTCAATGCCGTCACCTTGGCTTGTTGCGCCAGAGCGATCACACGTTGACGCTGTTGGTGCGAACTGGCGGGCATCGCGATGATGACCTTTTCTATGCTGTAGTAATCGACCCAGTGCTGCAGACTATCCAACTGGCCTAACACTCTGACCCCGTTCAGCACATAGTTTTGTTTGCTTTTATCATCATCCAAAAAGCCCACCAATTGCCAAGCTGGGTTCTTGGCTAGATCCTTGGACAGACTCACTGCCGCGTCACCCGCACCCAAAACCAACACGGGCTCCGATGATAGTTTCAGCGCCGACTTACCGCGCGTCTCTTTCCAGAAACGATAAGACAAGCGGCTACCCCCCATCAACAAAAGTAGCAACACTGGATTAAATATCAGCACGGTTCGAGGCACGACCAATTGCGTGCGTAACATCCACAACACAAAGGGGATCAATACTGCTGCCAGAGACACTGCTATAACGATACGGCGCAAGTCGTGCAGGCTTGCGTAGCGCCAGATGCCTTTGTATAAGCCCAAGGCCCAGAACACCGCCAGCTGCAAAACGGCGACCCATACGACGGTCTGCCTCATTTCATCTACATACTCGGGAGGCAGCTCGAAATTGAAGCGCAATTGATATGCCAGCATCCAAGCCACTATCGCTGCAACCATATCGTGCAGCATCGCCAGCGTGGTTCTAGATATCGATTTATTTATCATCATTTCTGCTCGTTTGTTGCGCCTGATACTTGCTCCAACGCTTGTCTATCCACATCGAGATCGCCAGATAGATGCCCGCCCAGCCTGCCAGCAGATTAGCCTGCACTGTGGCATCTTGCCCCAAGCCCCATAGCGCCGAAGCTCCCGAAAGGAACATCAATACATATTCCAAGATTGCGGTGCTTTGATGCCCCCAACCACTCAGTATCAAACGCTGGTAATAGTGGCTACGGTGTGCCTGTGACAGGGCTTCCTTCCTACGTAATCGCAGCAATAAAGTAACTGTTGCATCCGCGATGAAGGGAGAGAACACCAGCACTGGGAACCAGATCGTCCAATAGCCCTGCTGCCATCCCAAAACGCCAAAAGCTGCGGCTAGAAAACCCAGCGGGATAGAGCCCGCATCACCCATAAAAACCTTGGCTGGGGGAAAGTTGTAATACAGAAAACCCATCGCTGCTGCGCCCACGGTAAAGCACATCATGGCAAGCGATTCACCCTCAGTGACCCCGCTGCGCAATGCGGCGAAACCGTACATGGTGAAACCGAACATGGCCATGCCGCCCGCCAAGCCATCTGCACCGTCCATAAAGTTATACAGATTGGTCATCCACACAATGAAGAGTAGTACCGGCAACCACCAGTACCAAGCTAGGCCAGAAGCCAGCACCACGATGGTCGCCGCCATAAAGTGTCCAATCAGGCGAAGCTTGGGTGTCAATCCGCGCATATCATCGACCATGGACATGGCGAACAATCCCAGCATGGGCAACACGATCCACAGTTGCAAATCGTGCATCAGCAACATCCAACCGGACAATACCCCCGCCATGATGCCCATCCCACCGATACGCGGTACCGGCTCGCTATGCAGCGAGCGTTCGTTGGATACATCTGTGATCGTGCCATCTTTGTTCAGCGTCAGCACCAGCGTCAGAATCAACGTGACCAGTGCAGCAACCATGGGTGGGTAATGGGACATATTCTTCTAGGCTAATTTCGGGTGGCGCATTCTAACATTAGCCACAGTGCTTCCTCTCAATGTGCTACATCCTTTAAGATGCAGGCTCTGACCACTTAGCACCTCGCCCACTTTGGACCACCCCACCTCTCCCCGCATACTGCTCATCAAGACCTCTTCACTGGGGGATGTCATCCACAACTTGCCGGTGGTCAGCGACATCGTGTCGCACTACCCCGAAGCGCACATAGATTGGCTGGTTGAAGAGGGATTTGCCTCCCTGCCCAAGCTGCATCCACGGGTAGATATGGTGATTCCTGTTGCTGTGCGGCGCTGGAAACGTGCAGTTTTCCAAAGCAATACGTGGCGTGAAATCGGTGCGCTGCGTAGGTCATTGGCGCAATGCCGTTACGACTTGATCATAGACACACAGGGTTTGCTTAAGAGCGCGTTGCTAGGCATGAACGCTAAGGGGCCGCATTATGGTTACGACCTCAGCAGCGCACGCGAGCCACTGGCCTCTTTGTTCTATCAACATACTTTCCCAGTTGCACGACTACAGCATGCGGTCGAACGTAACCGCCAACTTGCTGCTCTAGCATTGGGCTACAACCTACAAGGCAAGGCGAATTTCGGTATACATGCTCCCGATATCGCCAGACTAGAATGGCTACCTTCAGCGCGCTATGTCGTGCTGTTACACGCCACGAGTCGCGACGACAAACTTTGGGAAGAGGCCAGCTGGGTCGAACTGGGTAAGCAACTCCGTGAGCAGGAAATAGTCTGTGTTCTGCCCTGGGGGAGTGCAAAGGAACAAGAACGTAGTCAGCGACTGGCAGCATTGATACCTGATGCCATCGCTACGCCGAAATTGAATTTGGATCAAGTTGCCGCGCTACTGGCGGGTGCATATGCCATCGTCGGTGTGGACACGGGAATCGCTCATCTGGCGGCCGCGCTGCATAGACCCACTATAGGCATATACACCGCGACTGATCCACTATTGACCGGAGTCTATCAAGGCGACCTGTCTATCAATCTGGGCGGCATACAACGTTCACCCAGTGTCGCCGAAGTCAGCGCAGCTATCAGCAAACTGACCGCCTAAGCTAAACGCTATCTTTGCTGGTGGTACCAGCGCGCAGTCTCAGCCAACCCTTGTTGCAAGGTGTATGGCGGTGTCCAAGCCAATTGCTGGCCTAGTTTGCTGCTATCTACCCGCAAAGAGCCGAACAGTCTGTCGACCTGTGCAGTCTTGCCTAACAACCCAGCGACTGCACTTAATATGCTAGGCGGAAAATAGAAGGAACGATCCTTACGTCCTAGCGCGCGCGCAATCTCGCTCACCAGCTCCGCAGTAGAAACCGCCTTACCATCACTCACCAAATAAGTCTGACCTGCCGCTTCTGCTTTTGTCGCACAGGTAATCAAAGCATCCACCAGATTGCCCACATAGACCAGACTGCGTGCATTGCGCGCACCCGCCAATGGCAACGGCAAGCCCTTATCTATCGCCTTGAACAAACTAATGAAGTTACCCTTCACGCCTGGCCCATAGACTAGTGGAGGACGGACGATGACCACTTCTAAACCGGTCTCTTGTGAGATGCGATGCAAGGCTTGTTCGGCCTCCCACTTGGAGATGCCATAGGGATCTTGCGGGTCGGCGGCATCACTTTCCGAGTACGGCGATTCTTCCGTGCCCTCACCATTGACCTTGATGGAGCTGACATAGACTAAGCGCTTGACGCCTGCACTTGCAGCTTGTCGCGCCAGATTCTCAGTACCATGCAGATTGACCTTGCGGAATTCGGCGAGCGGGTCGGTGGAAACATCTTTCATCACATGCACACGGGCGGCCAGATGGAACAGAAGGTCCGTATCTTTCAACGCATTTTGCCAGTCAGTTAGACCATCCACATTGCCGACAACTATCTGTGTTCCCACTTGCAATCCTGCAGATTCTCCTCGAACCGCAGCGCGTACCAGACAACCCTGGCTACTCAATTTTGCACAAAGTTCTCGACCTACAAAACCATTAGCGCCAGTAACTAATACTCTAGATTTCACGGATTGTGCTCACACTTATCAAATCATACAAAACAGCCACCATTGATTCCTTTAACATGTTCATGATCAACACAAAAATTCTAGGTACCACAGGCTTACTAAGCACATTCACGTTTGAGGGTAGTACTGTCTCTAAACATTGCGTTGTTTGAACAATGCCAGCCGGTTATACCGAACTGGATTCCCACCAAAACTGATTAATTAATAATTGGGCTTTCAATTTTTTGCATGTTCAAAAGCGCATGGTACTCGTTGATAAGTTGCTGGTTGATTTTCTCAGCATCAAATAATTCCCGCGCACGATGCTTCGCAGCCTGGCCCATATCGAGTCGCAAGCGACTATCGCCCAACAAATTTGTTAACGCATTGGTCAGCGCCTTTACACTCTTTGGTTCAACTAAAAGACCCGTTTCCCCATCCATGACTGCATCCGTCAAACCGTAAATTGAGGTACCAACTGTAGGAAGGCCCATAGCCGCGGCCTCGATTACTACCGTACCAAACCCCTCCCTATAGCTCGGCAAACAAAGTACATCTGCCATCGCCAGATAGGCCTCAGGGATATCTGTAAATGCGACCCAATGTGCATCCGGCACTTGCTCAATGTCCTCTCGACTTACACAACCTGCGGCACCGCTTGCAATATCAATAGGGCCTACGAATAGCAGATGAGCCGGGCTACCTGATGCCTTGAGATTTTCGAATGATCCCAATAGTTCGCGAACACCCTTATCTATGGATATTCTGCCCAAAAACAATATCAGCGGCGCTCCCTGAGGGATCAACAATGAATTCCGCAACTCTTCACATTGCTGGCTTGTAAAACGCTCTCGATTAAAGCGCTGTATATCTACGCCTGCGAGTGAGCCAGCGCCAAGCACAGAAATTTTTTTGCTCGATATGATTTTCTGCTCAACAAGGAAATTCATTTGACTAGGGCTATCTGCGTAGCATCTCGTATTGAGTTTTGCTATCAGCTTATCGCTTGCTTTAGCAATCCAACCCTTCAACCCATGCATCCCCACCCACGGCTGACCTGTATAGGTGTGTAAGCGAATAGGAACACCTGCCAGCTTGCCTGCAATGGCAGTCAATAAACCAGCCTTAGGTGTAGTTGAGTGAGAAATTTGAATTCTCTCCCGCTTAAAAAACAAATACAGCTTGATCAATCCAACCAGGTCCGAAATCAAACTAACGGATCTTGCAATTTCAATAGGTACCGAACGTACACCCATCATGCTATCTAGAATTGAGAGCTCCGGCCCATCACTGCTCACTGCCATTACAAAAGCACCACTTTCACCCAATGCCTGTAGCTGTTTTTTCAGCTGAGTGATAACAAAATATGGGACAGTTGACACGCGTGCGATTCGCACATTATGAAGAACGAGATGACCGTCCATATCAGATTGAGGTATGTTGCTCATGCTAGCTTTCCTCAAACATTGTTGTCACTTCGCGTGGAATTGAATAGTGCGGTACAAAGCCCATCATGGTTTTAATTTTAGTGACTGGGTAACTCGTGTGCCTCACCAAAGCGTCTATTCTAGCCTGCGTCAAAGGGAAGCCCGCTTTTCGACTCATGAGCTTAGCAATCATACGCAATGACCACTCTGGCGCACATAGTCTGGGCGGCTTTATGGGCACCGATAAAGCAACTGCATTTACGATTTCCGACAATGCACAATCATTTGAAAGATTAAATACCTGTCCTTTTGCGCGCTCATCATTGCCACACAATATCAGCGCAGCAGCAACATCTTTGACATGAATATAGGTTGCGATTGAAGTTCGCGAACCTATATAAAAGAAACGACCATTTTTAATTACATTTACCAATGAGCGCAGAGATTGATTTGTCATTGACGGACCAATCACGTTGGAGGGCCTCAATATCGAATACGAGAATTGAGGCTCAATTTTTGCATACGCCATAACCAGCTCATCTGAAAGTGTCTTTGTTGTTTCATACTCACCTTGAGGAGCGGTTGGAGTGACTTCTGTTACCTCACGTACCTCGTGTGCTTTTCGTGCAGGTATCCCATAGGCGCCTACACTACTTAATTGTACCCAGTGAATATTCCTTTTTTTTGATTTTATTACCCTATCAACTTCTCTTAGTAGTCGCGTCGTTCCATCGACATGCAACACACGCATTAATGCTTCGTTCTTTATTTCGCCAGCGCAATGATAAATTACACTTACATCGTCAAGTAAGCCCTCAAGTGCTACTGACTGATCAGCCAAATCACCCAAGAAATACTGCGTATTAGCTTTATCTTCCTTTGGTGACCGACTTAACAATATTAGATCTGCGCCTGCAGCCTCCAAGCTGTTAACTAATTGTCGGCCTATAAATCCAGCACCTCCAGTTACACAAACTTTCAAGGCATCTCCTTAACTAATAATTTAGCTTCTTCTCTGTGCAGATTCTCAGCGCGAAGATATTTCATTAAGTATATTGATGCAGCGACAAAAAACACTGCAAGGTAGTTGAATACCCTTAACCGCACTGCAGTCCCTAAATTGTCATTTGCTATGATCCAAACCGTTCCGTAAACCACCGAGAAAATTAATATGCATCGCATGAATTTTGTTAGGAATTGCCTATTTTTGTAGATATACCAACAGCAACCTGAAAACAATATCGACTCTGACAAAAATAATAAGCCTGCTTTAAACGAAACTATGTACAAACCAAAAAGTTGAAGTAGGCCAGACCAAATCGTCAAGATAAGGAACGTCACTGAGTTCTGATTATTCAGGTTAATACTCAACGTTGTTCCGCCACCTACAAAGACATCCAGACTCCGATAGCGGAGTAACGCGTCCAGTACTCCTAGCGAATGTATAATTGCTATTAAAATTAAATATCCAATGAGGATATATATTAATTTTATTTTTGCTACGTTAATTTGAGAGATGCACAGGGCCACTAAGAGTGACATCCCGAGGTAGGGCCTGAATAGGTAGAGTACATAAGTCAAAGCCGCTAAAGCCATAATAATGCCCACGTTGCGAATCGATTTTTCTCCACTCACTTTTAGTCCTACGAACACCCAAAGTGTAAAAATCAAAGCCATCATCACATCGCGATAAATATCGATTGAGTAAAAAAATATCGTTGGATACAGCGAGACCAAGGTCGCAACATGCCAATATATCTTTAGATAGCTTTCTCGCGAAGCTGTGAATTCTGGCCTAGGAAGAGATTCTGCGACGAGCATTGGCAAGACACAACTTCCAATCACAAACATGGCCCATGAAATTACATGGCGGTTGTATATCCCAAATCGGTCAAGCTCACGGAGGATTATCGGCCAGATACTAGAAGCCCATTTTTCATCGATTAATCCGTGTGCAAACTGATCATAATAATTTGCATCTCCGCCTAACGAAAGCAACCCCGTTTGAATATTTGTCAGCCATAAATATACGATTAGTTTTAATAGTAAAAATATAACGAACAGGGCTTTAATGTGTCTTAACGGCAGTAGGTTTGGCATTATTTGATTGACTGACTATGTTTACATTGACCAACTTGCAATAGAGTCACATCTCTTGACGCTGACATCATGGCTAGATATTCAACTCCTACACATGTCCAAAATTTTGTGAGAATTAGATTCCCCTTTTGATACCGTCAAAACTCCCTAATGCTTGTTTCCTTTCCCTATATGCGTCCATATCTTTTCTTTGTCCTATTAAGCATAAGAGCCATCTCAGCACAGGCGCAGGCGTTATATAAGTTGCCAACAAAATTATGGAATGCATTAAAACCAGTAACACATATGGAGTACGAAGCAATGCATACCTTGCGCTGTATTCGCGCAGCGCTCTGCGATTAAAGTCCTCTGACTCAAGTGCTTTCCAGAACAGCAAAGTTCTTATGTCCCTCGCAAGATATAATTCTCGCAATATAAGAGCGTCGTAAAACCATTGGTGTTTTTTTACAGACAATCGTGCTTCAGAAATAATATTGAGCTTTCTAAGTTTGATGTGAGCCATGTCATATATATTCCAAAAAAGCATCGCCCCACCTCTGGCCTGTTGAACGACTGGATCTGAAAAAACTTCAACGTGACCATCCTGTATATGCCTAAGAAATAGGGCCAAATGTGGCCAAGGCTGAGCTTGCTCTAGTGAAAACTTGACGAATTCCTGCTTTAACGCCGCAGGGTAGAGATGCATACCGATGAACCCATAACAGTACAAACCGGTGCGCAAAACGGAACTTCTAATTGATTTAGAATCATATCTGCCGTCTTTTAAGGGGCCTAGGTAGGCTTCACGTCCAGATGAGTCAGCCACTCCCGCTAAAATCCAGTCTGCCTCATTAGCCGTGTTAAGGCGCTCCATCAATTGCGTAAAGTTTTCTGTTATGAATCCATCATCATCACCTACAAGCATGATCCACTTGCCTGAAGCGATTCCTGACACAGCAAAACTGTTCTTAGTTGCGCCTATGTTTTCAGCCTGCGTAACAACCCTCAGTTCTAATTGGTCTTGCCATCTTTTAATCACATCTTCCGTCTCATCGGTTGAGTGATTATTTGATATGCATATTTCTACAGCACTACCATGTACCTTTTTTATTTCCGCAAAATTCTGTAATAACTTGTCAAGGCCGATAGCTCGATTAAACGTGGGAACACAGATTGAAACAATAGGATTATTCATAGTTAGTACTTCCGATGCTGTCGCATTCATTAGTGTCCAAAATCAATTGAACCGATATATTTAAGTATACAAATCTGTCATCACAGAATTTGTCCAAATTAAGCGAGCGATCCTATTGCGCTATCATTAGCAACTTTGCGTCCACTGCTTTCGCTTATAGAAAAATATTGCCGTACTCCCTGATAGGCCTATAAATAGGGTGGTAGCAGCATATGAATATACCGCCCCTGCCACCCCTAACGCCGGAACCAGAAAACTAGCTAAAACTGCAGTAGCTAGACCAGCGAACACTGTTAATAGCATCATTGGATCTTGCTTATGTGCTCGTAGATAGGCAGCCTCGGCAAAAATAATATGATTGGCAATGCATACTACGCAAAGTAATGAGAATAGTGATAGTGGCACAACGCGGAGTGCATAGGTGGAGGCCATACGCTCCATAAAGTAAAGAGCAAACCAAACAGAGCTGACAGCAATGAGCAAAAATACCAATGATTGTGTAAATCCGCGCAAGAATAAGCTGTCCAACAGCCGTCTCTGATTAGTTGCAATCAATTGCCCATAAAGTGGTGCCTTAGGAGATATCCACGCCATCGCAGCTCCATTCATGGCAGAAATTATTTGCAAGCTCATTCCCATTTGGCCCGCAGATACAGCCCCATGGGTTTTAAATATAAGCGGTGTGAACAACTGAAAAATCAAATACCCACTCATCCAGCTCGCCGCAATTCTCCACTGGAATGGCCAAATCTCTCTTCGCCAACTCATCCCAGGCAGTTCTGTACTGTGTTTAATGAGGTCTTTAAAGAAAATGCGGTGCTTGATCCAAAGCCATGCTAACCCACTAATACCAATCATCATGCTGCTGACCGCCAAGGCATACAATTCACCGCCCAAGCTCAGAATAATCCATACCGTTGACATCGCAAATATTGATTGCCAAAGTCGCATTGCAGCCACTTGGGATACTTTTCCGCATCCTTCAAGAATTGCTGTTGCTGCCGTGATAAATAAATTCACGGCGGAAAAAATCACTAATAGCGTCCACGGTACACTTACGTGACTTGCTTCGGGTGCCCTTAGGTTGCCCGATGAAAAAAAGTATAAGCCTGCTGGCAACAAAACAACAATCAGTAGAACAGATGCCACCCCGAACCACGAAAATACGAAATGTAACAGCGACTGTAATCGACGCTTCGATTCATGGCTGCCAGAAACCGTCCCATCTTGTTGCCATGAAAGCTGCGCCATCTCGTGGCTGGAAAATTGAATAATTGCAAAGCTGAGTCCCAGCTCTGCAAAAATTTGCAGTGCGATTAACCCGTTAAACGTGTAGTAGTAACCCTGAAGTTCAGGTGAAAGTGCGCGCACTACAAATACAATAGTCAGCAAACCAGAAAATATATTCCAGCCTCGCAACATCAAAGTAAATAAAACCGCCCGATCAATACCCATCAGGGCTAGTAGCCTCTTCATTGCGGCCTTGCAGCTTTGTGCAAAGTGTAGGAATTATTCATTTGATACTCAACACACATAATTTGAGGGGATATTTGAGTAGGTTATCGCTAGCTCACGACAAGAAACTACCTCGTTCTGGAGAAAATGCAGGGTTCTCGAGATTAAATGTAATTTTTATATTTTAGAATTAGTCGAACATGGCGTGTTTGGTTAATGTCATGCAAATTTGAAACTATCTCGACCCGACCATTTTTGAGGGGACTCCGAAGTTTATCGAGAATGCTTCTACATTTTTAGTTACCACGGCGCCAGCCCCAATTACAGCACCTTGACCAATTGTTACACCATCCAAAATGGTAACATTTGCAGAAATCCAGACGTCCTCCTCGATGACTATGCCCCCCTTTGATGCTGGGTATCCTTGCAACCTGATTGGGATACTTCTATCGGATATATTATGATTTACCGGTACGATATTGCAGTTTGGACCGATAACCACATTGTTTCCAATTGATACGCCATTGCCTGAATAAATTACTGTTCCAGAATTAATATAAACATTCTGTCCGATTTTCACATCCCCATTGCCCGCAACGTGCTTAATTTTAACAAAATCATCTATTGCTGAACCCGAGCCAATATACGTATGAGTGCCCCTCGAAGAAATTTCAATTGAGGCCATTGTCCCAATTTTTATATTTTCACTAAAAAAATTTGCCATTCCGTCCCAACCTATCCAAGGAAAATTTATCTACCAAAATAAAATAGATGGCTAGCTTCAATTAACACTATAGCTCTCAACTGTTTTGCGGAATCCATCTTCAAGCGAGGTCCAAGGTGCCCAACCAAGTTTCCTTGCAAGGTCAATATTTGGGCTGGTTACTTGAATGCTACTTGTAACGTATTGCCCTGTATCCTCACGATGCTCAAATCCAACTTTGATTTCTTTTTCTGGATAAAGCTCTGCTAGCATCTTTGCCAAATCACGAATGCTTATCTCACAATCCGGATTCCCAATGTTATAGGCTTGCGCACTTGCTCCACACAACAACACCAACCAAAATCCTGCTGTTGCATCAGCAAGGTAGCAAAATGCTCGCCTCGCCAACCCATTGCTTCTCAATGTGATGTCTTTTCCATTTACCACGTCTGACACAAAGTCAGCGTATACACGTCCATCGTCAAGCTGCATTCCTGGACCATAAGTGTGAAAGGGCCTTACTATTTTGGCTGGAACCCCATACTGATGATGCCAAGATACGCACATATTTTCACCCATGCGCTTGCTCTCTGCATAACACGAGCGAACTGCTAATGGATCAAGATATCCATAGTCATTTTCGGAAGTTGGCACGTGTATAGCTTCGCCATATACCTCTGCGCTGCTAAAGTACAAGAAACTCTCTACCTTATTTCTTCGTGCCAGTTCGAGCAGATGGGCAGTACCCATTGTATTCGCGCTTAGTGTCCCCACTGGATCAGTAGCATAGAATTTCGGGCTGGCTTGGCTAGCTGCGTGAATCATGAAATCGACTTTCTTGTCGATTAGCATTGCGGTACTAATGTCATGTTCTACAACAATTAAATCAGACCGGTTTATATGATGATTAAACCTTTTATTAAATCTGGCGCTACTTCTTACTACTGCAATAACAGTGACATTCAACTTTTTAACATCATTAAGGAACAATAATGTTTCGACCATATATGCAGCCAAAAAGCCGGCCGCACCTGTAATTAATACAGTCTTTTCACCCAACTTCTCCCATGGAATACTTCGAATATTTGTAATACTCTCTAAGTCAGCCGCAATGATTGAGCGATTATTTCCACTACCATCGCCTTTCAATTTGCGCTCCCACTGAAAACTTCCATGGATGGATATTGCTCATCCAGTTTTGAGCCGAAGGCTAATCGTGGGCGGCACTCCGTTGCGCCATCCATCATCAGTTCGATAAGCAACGGCCCTTTATGTTGAGGTATGCGGCTTAAGGCAATTTCCATTTCTGTTTCGTTATGTACACGACATGCCTCAATACCATAGGCTTTGGCAATGTCTGCAAATTGGGGGCTGCTGTATCCTTTTTTAGTCGATTGATCTCGTCCATCGAAATACATGTCTTGAAAGTTTTTCACCATGCCCAATACTGAGTTGTTCATCACGATGATGGTCATATCTAGCCCAAGTCGATTGAGCGTGTCCAGCTCCTGAATATTGATTTGCAGACTCCCGTCACCCGTGATGACAACAACCTTGTGCTTGGATTGAATGCCGATACCTAGCGCGGTCGGCAGGGCGAAACCCATCGCCCCCATACCGCCGCTGTAATGAACCGCCTGATTGGGTGATAGTCGCAGACTTTGCGCGGCCCACATCTGATGATTGCCGACATCGCAAACGTAATCGACAGGATGGTCACTCAGCAATTTGTTGAGCGATTTAAATAGGATACTTGGACTGATCTTCCAGTCTGCATATTCATTAACTTCGCAGCGCTCTCTCAGGTGAGTCAAGGCGTGTATCCATGCAAGATCTAATTTCGGAAAGGCATTTTTAGAGGGTGGAAATTCACGGAAGAACCCTTCGGCAGAGGCACAGATGCTCATATCTGCCTGCACTCTATTTTCCAGCTGAGCGGGGTCGATATCTATCTGAACAACTTTTGCATGGCGCGCAAAGTCCTCTACATCTGATCCCGTTTGGCGTACGTCCAACCGAGCACCCACCACGATCAACAGATCACAGTTTTGTACTGCCCAGTTGGCTTCACGATTGCCGTAACTGCCTATCATATTGAAATAGTTGTTACGTGCGACCACACGTTCATGGCCCATCAATGTGGACACGTAGGGAATCCCTAACGTATCCGCGGCCAACAGCCATTGATCCATGGCATTGGCCCAGCGCGCTCCACCGCCTATGCAAATTAAAGGGCGCAGTGCGTCCTTGCAAAGGGCCGCTAATTTCTCAATGTCATTCGGTTGCATTTTCAATTCAGCGCTGATTGATAATGGTTTGGACAACCATTCCTCAACGAGCGTATCTGGAATATCGGCGCGTTGCACATCATTTGGTATATCTATTAAAACTGGCCCTTGTCGTCCACTTAACGCTGCCGATATAGCACGATGCAAAGCGGGCAGTAGATCTTCAGCTTTATCCACTCTTGCCGCATACTTGGTCAAAGACTTAGTGACTTCAACGATATCTAACTCTTGAAAACCTTGCTGCCGAATCGCTCGCTCGCCCCTAAGTTCGCGCGTGTTGACCTGGCCGGTTATGAATAGGCAAGGTACAGAATCGAACCAGCAACTTCCTATACCTGTAATCAGGTTAGTCGCTCCCGGTCCACTTGTACCCATCGCTACCGCAATCGTTTTCCCCTTGGTATGTCTTGCAACACCTTCTGCAGCAAAGGCAGCTGACTGTTCGTGGTGCATTGAGACTATGTTGAACTGTCCTGATTCGGCATAGCTATCCAAAAGATGGGTGATCATGCCGCCCACCAGCTCAAAGCAAGTTTGAACCTTATGGGTAATCAGAAATTTGGCGACTGCGTCAGATGCTTTCAATGCTTATCCTAACTTTGGGCTGGATTAGAAATTTACACCGAAGAACGCCTCTATTTTGTCGACCACAAAGCTCAACATCTCTTCCGACAGGCCAGGATATACGCCTATCCATAAGGTGTTATTCATAATGTTGTCGGTATTGGTCAACTCGCCACTAATGCGGTAAGTGCGGCCTTCAAAGTATGGCTGACGTGTAAGATTGCCAGCAAAAAGCAGACGTGTTCCTATTTTGTATTGGTCTAGATACTTCAGCAACTCCACACGATCCACCCCTGCTGCTGGCTTGATGGTGATGGGGAAGCCGAACCATGAGGGTTCACTACCGGCAGTTGCTTCTGGCAAGATTAAAAATTCTTCACAAGACTTCAGACGCGCTTTCAGGAAATCAAAGTTGTTTCGGCGAGCAGCGATAAAGCCAGACAATTTATCCATCTGCGCCAATGCGCAAGCAGCTTGCATGTCGGTGATTTTAAGGTTGTAGCCCAAGTGTGAGTAGGTGTACTTGTGGTCATAGCCGAAAGGCAACGAGCCAAGTTGTTGGCCGAAACGTTTGCCACAGGTGTTGTCGCAGCCAGGGCCACAATAACAATCACGTCCCCAATCGCGGAATGATTCGATGATGGTGCGCAGTTCACGATCTTTAGTGAAAATCATGCCGCCCTCACCCATGGTGATGTGGTGTGCCGGGTAGAAGCTGCAAGTTGCGATGTGGCCAAATGTACCGACATGCTGCCCCTTGTAGCGCGAGCCTAGGGCATCGCAGCAATCTTCGATGACCCACAGATTGTGCTGTTTAGCTACGGCCATCACTGCATCTAGGTCGAACGGGTTGCCCAAGGTATGAGCAATCATGATGGCCTTAGTCTTGGGGCTCACCGCTGCGGCGATTTTGCTCGGGTCAATGTTATAGGTAGTGGGATCAACATCGACGAACACAGGGACCATGCCGTTTTGCAGCATAGGATTCACGGTAGTAGGGAAACCAGCTGCTACAGTGATGACTTCATCACCTGGCTTGAGCGCACGTGCGCCCAACTTATGCGAGGTCAGTGCGGTGAAGGCGAGCAGGTTCGCTGAGGAGCCAGATGTTGTGGTCAGCGCATAAGGCACGCCGACGAATTCGGCAAAGCGTTTCTCGAACGCCTCATTGAAACGCCCCGTGGTCAACCATGCATCAAGCGATGCCTCGACCATATTCTTCAATTCCGCTGCATCTAGCACTTTGCCAGACGGGGGTACCACGCTCATGCCAGCCTCAAAGGGCTTGGCAGCGAAATGCAGGGCACTGTATTGCTCGACCAGTTTGAAGATCTCTTGTTTTAATTGCGACTTATCCAATTAGGACTCCTAGTTAATTTGTGTTGAATTTGTGTACTTGGCAATCTGAAGCAAGGTCAGTTCCCGCATGTCTTGTCCGTCGCGATAGGCTTGATGCCAATCGGCTATTGCTATCAGCGCTTCACCCAGACGCCAGCGTGGATGCCAATCTAAGCGCCCTTTAGCCTTTGAGCAATCTAGCTTGAGGTAGTGCGCTTCATGTGGATGTTCACCGCTATCCAATTCCCAGCACGCGCCTTCGCCCCATGCAGTGGTGAGTTTTTCTACTATCCATTGCACTGGTTTGGCATCTTCGTCATTAGGGCCGAAGTTCCAGCCTTCTGCGTAGTCCGCGCCTGATTCATAGAGCTTCTGAGCCAGCAATAGATAGCCCGACAAGGGTTCGAGTACATGTTGCCATGGTCTAATTGCATGTGGATTACGGATGCGTACAGCTTGATCTACTTCGATTGCACGCATGATGTCAGGTATTAGTCGGTCGTCTGCCCAATCACCACCTCCAATCACATTGCCTGCGCGACCTGAAGCTATTGCGACACCGTGCTGCGAATATTTTTCAGGATGAAAGTAAGAGTTGCGATAAGCTGCTGTGACTAATTCGGCACAACCTTTGCTGCTGGAATAAGGATCGTAGCCACCCATGGCTTCATTCTCACGATAACCCCAGACCCATTCACGATTCTCGTAACACTTGTCGGTTGTGACATTGACCACGGCCTTGACGCTCTTAGTACTGCGCACAGCTTCAAGCAGGTTGACCACGCCCATCACGTTGGTGGAATAGGTCTCAACCGGCTCGACATATGAATAGCGCACCAAGGGTTGAGCCGCCATGTGAATCACAATCTCAGGCTGGTGTTCAGCAAATACTGCCTTTAGATGTGCTAAATCTCGGATATCACCAATGACGCTTGTCATGCCCTTAGTGATACCGGCGACTTCAAATATACTAGGCGTTGTTGGCGGAGCTAGGGCATATCCGACCACTTCCGCCCCCATAGATTGCAGCCAGAGCGATAGCCAACTGCCTTTAAAACCAGTATGTCCTGTCAAGAGTATGCGCTTACCCTTCCAAAATGCAGCGTTCACTTCCACACCTTCCAAGGTGCCTTATTGGTCTGCCAGAGTTCTTCTAGATGCATTTTGTCACGCAACGTATCCATGGGTTGCCAGAATCCATGGTGATGGTAGGCTGCCAAATTACCTTCTTCTGATAGTCGCTCGAGCGGATATCGCTCCCATATCGTCTGGTCACCATCTATATAGTCAATCACCTCGGGGGACAGTACAAAAAATCCACCGTTTATCATTGCTCCATCTCCTTGGGGTTTTTCGCGGAAACTATTAACCTTGTCGCCATCAATGTCCAGCGCGCCAAATCGGCCAGGCGGAGTCGCAGCAGTAAGCGTGGCCTTTACCTTTTGTGCTTTATGGAATGCAATCAACTCAGTAATGTTCACATCACTTACGCCATCACCATAGGTAAAGCAAAATGCCTCTTCATCTTTGACATATTCGGCTACGCGCTTCAGACGGCCGCCTGTCATGGTGCTTTCGCCCGTGTCGACCAAAGTAACTTTCCAAGGCTCTGCATACTTCTGATGTACCTGCATTTGGTTATGCTCCATGTCAAAGGTAACATCGGACATGTGCAAAAAGTAGTTAGCGAAATACTCTTTGATGACGTAACCCTTGTAACCACAGCAGATTACAAACTCATTGATGCCATGAGCTGAATATCCCTTAAGGATGTGCCAAAGAATAGGCTTTCCGCCGATCTCAACCATAGGCTTGGGTCGCGTCGAGGTTTCTTCGCTGATTCGCGTACCTAAACCGCCAGCTAATATTACGGCTTTCATATTCGTTACCCTTCCTTAATTTCTCGCCATTGTATTTGAAACGGGAGAACTCATCATTCACCCATTTTTGTATTTAACATACTGATACCGCACATGGTTTTTGCATTTCATGCTTTAAATATAGGGAAACTTGTTTATTTACTGCACTATCTGCATCTATATGCATGATGGGGCATCAATTGTTGCGCATATTTGATTGGTTGCGATCTCAGGAGCTAATCTTCACTTTTCGTGAATTTCGATGTAACGTAGACGATTGTAATTTGCTACAAGCTATTCTGATACTTCTTCTATGGCAAAGATCCGTCTGTGCTCGCGTACAGCATATCTGTCCGTCATACCGGCGATATAGTCCGCAACCGCGCGGGGCTTGTCCTTCTCTGCATAAGCCTGAAACTGCGGTGGAAGCAAACGTGTGTCATCCATGAATACAGTGAACAAATCAATAATGACACGTTTGGCTTTGCTGCTCATACGCAGAACTTTGTAATGTCGGTAAAGATTACTGCGCAAAAATGCTTTCATGGCCTTCTGTTGCTCTGCCATCTCCGCACTGAATGCAAGCATTCGTGGTGCAGCATATACATCTGCCAGGGTTTCAATTTGATGTTTCTTTATCTGCATCGCGCTGTTTGCAATCACATCTCCAACCAAGGTGTTGATCATGCGCCTTATCGTTTCGTGCACCACTCTGCGCTCTGGTAGACCTTTATGTTCTGACTTGACCTTATATAAGTGGCTTGCCATCAAAGGCACATCTTCTAGCTGCTCCAAGGTGATGAGACCAGATCTCAATCCGTCATCCACATCGTGATTGTTATAGGCGATTTCATCAGCGAGATCTGCAATCTGCGCTTCCAAAGACGGTCGAGTATTATTGATGAACCTCTCCCCCAGCTCGTCCAGATGGACCGCATTCTCCTTAGAACAATGCTTCAATATCCCAGACCGAGTCTCGAATGTGAGGTTCAATCCATCAAATTCTGCATATCGCTCTTCCAGAGTGTCTACGACACGTAACGATTGTAGGTTATGCTCAAATCCGCCGTGTTCTCGCATGCACTCATTCAGCGCATCCTGCCCCGCGTGACCAAAGGGTGTATGCCCAAGATCATGCGCTAATGATATTGCCTCTGCTAAGTCTTCGTTGAGTTTCAGCCTGCGCGCTATCGACCTAGCTATCTGTGAGACTTCTATGCTGTGAGTTAGTCGAGTCCGGAATAGATCACCTTCATGATTTACGAAAACTTGTGTCTTGTACTCCAAACGCCTAAATGCACCAGAGTGAATTATTCTGTCTCTGTCTCGCTGGAATTCGCTTCTGCCTACAGGGGCGCTCTCCTGAATCCGACGCCCCTTTGAATTCAGTTCACTCACTGCATATGCAGCTCTTTCAAACATGAGTGCAGCTCTCTATGGTTTGCTTGAGTAGTTCTGTTGGAACTTCCGATTCTATCACCGCCCGACCAACCGCTTTTAACAACACGAATCTAATCTTGCCGCCCTCTACTTTCTTATCCATACCCATATAGTCCAAATATTTTTCTACTCCGAGATTTGGAGCAACAACAGGCAAACCGGCACGTGTGAATATATTTTTTATTCGATCAACATCCTTTTGATCCAACCATCCCATACGGCGAGACAAGTCAGCAGCCATCACCGTACCCGCTGCTACGGCTTCTCCATGCAGCCACACTCCATACCCCATACCCGATTCGATCGCGTGTCCAAATGTATGGCCGAGATTCAGCAATGCACGCTCTCCGCTCTCACGCTCATCCCTACCAACAATTTCTGCCTTGTTTATACAGCTTCTGGTTATTGCGTGTTTAAGAGCTTCGGTATCTCTGCTTACTAGAGCTTCCATGTTTTCCTCCAACCACTCGAGAAAATCAACGTCACGAATCAATCCATATTTGACAACCTCGGCCAAACCCGCCGACAGCTCCTTATCCGGTAAAGTTGACAGCACGCTTACATCGGCAATTACGATACGCGGTTGGTAGAACGCACCTATCATATTTTTTCCCAGCGGATGATTGATGCCCGTCTTACCGCCTACTGATGAGTCAACTTGTGACAAAAGAGTCGTGGGAATTTGGATAAAGGGCACCCCCCTTAAATATGTTGCTGCTGCGAATCCGGTCATATCTCCTATTACACCGCCACCTAGGGCAATGAGCGGCGTACTACGCTCGCAGCGATTCTTTAATAGTTCATCATAGATCAGATTCAATATATCGATGCTTTTGTACTGCTCACCATCTGGCAGTATCACGCTTATAGTTTCCACTGCAGCGTTGTTTAGTATATTTTGCAGCGACTGCAGATAAAGTGGTGCGACAGTAGTATTGCTTATGATTGCAGCACGCTTATTCGGTATATGCGGTATCAATAGCTCACATGAACCCAGTAGTCCATTTCCTACGTGTATTTCGTAGCTTCGCTCATTAAGCTCGACCTTCAGTTTCTGACTTGTATTTTTTTTGCTATCCATCTTTTTTTTGTAATTCTCGATTTGTTGCTCAAGTTGCAGAATCAGGCTATGTACGCTCTGCCTGCCTGTTTGAAGGACTATGTCTGCAACCTCGATATATAAGTCATTTCGCCGTGCATACAACTCATTCAGTTTGCGCAATGGGTCTTCATTCTGCAACAAAGGCCGTCCCTTATCATGTCTAGTTCGTTGCCATAATTCATTCATATTTGCATGCAGATATACGACCAAACCTCGAGATTTCATTATCGCTCGGTTATTTTCAAGAAGTACGGAACCTCCACCCGTCGCCAAAACAATACCATCTTGTTGCAGAATCGTTTCCAGCTCTTGCGACTCTCTGTCCCTAAAGCCTTGCTCCCCTTCCACATCAAAGATATGGTTGATAGATACACCTGTTCTTTGCTGTATTTCATGGTCACTATCGACGAATTTCATCCTCAAGTGTTTAGCCAAGGCACGACCGACCGTGGACTTTCCAGAGCCCATCATTCCAACCAAAATAATGTTATTTGAACCTACTTTTTCATTAACCAGCATATTCTCTGCCTATCAAAGGAAATGCCCGGAACTAGCCGGGCATTTCTCTAGCCAATTACAAATTAGCTTATTTTATATTCAAAGTATCTTTCATGATCTTAGGGGTAATAAATACCAGCAACTCATTCTTATTATCAATTTTGTTGGTGCTCCTAAAGAAATATCCTAGCAATGGTATATCACCTAGCAGGGGGACTTTATTATCGGCACTGTTTTGAGTTTGCGTGTAAACGCCACCAATCACAACCGTACCACCATTCTCTACCAACACTTGAGTATTTACTTTATTAGTATCGATACTGGGAATGCCAGCATATAACTGGCCCACAGAGTCCTTATTTATCTTGACGTCAAGTATCACATTGTCATCGGGAGTAATTTGCGGCTTCACTCTTAGACTCAATGTTGCGAGCTTGAATGCAACGTTAGCAGCACCGCTACTACTTGCTTGCAAGTAAGGAACCTCTGTGCCGGTTTCTATTAGCGCTTCAGTTTTGTCTGCCGTTACTACGCGCGGACTGGAAATAATCTTGCCCTTGCTATCAGTTTCAAGTGCTTGTAACTGCAAAGTCAACAAGCGCGTATTCGCTGCATTGAAAAGCACTGCGGTCAGATTACCAACTCCTGCTACAGGAGCAGTCACACCTGCTGACTGCACGCCCCCACCGCCAGGAGGTCCAACCAACGCATTGTTATTGAAATTCATATTTACGCCCAAGCTGCGGCTGAATTTATCTGAGGCCTCAACGACACGCCCCTCAATCATAACTTGTCTAACTGGTATATCAACTTTCGCAATGATTTTACGCACCTCGTCTAGCTTGCTAGGGATGTCTTGAATGAACAGTTGATTAGTACGTTCATCCCAAACTGCACTGCCACGTTTGGATAACATCTTTTGCTGGGGGTCGACCAAAATCTTCTTAAATGCCTCAGCCTTGATATAGTTCAGCTGGAAGGTCTCAGTTCTAACATCCTCAAGCTCTGATATTTCTTGGCGCGCAGTTAAATCTATTTTTTCCTTAGCTGCCAACTCTTCTCTTGGCGCAACCTGAATGACGTTGCCATTCTTTCTCATATCGAGTCCACGACTCTGCAGGATGATATCTAGAGCCTGATCCCATGGCACATCTTTCAGTCTTAGTGTCAAATTGCCAGTCACAGTATCACTGATAACGACATTTAAGTTTGTAAAGTCAGCTATGACATTCAATGCTTCACGAACTGCTATGTTTTGGAAATCGAGTGTCAATTTTTCACCGGCATAGCCCATGTGACTTCCCTTAACCAGTTTATTAGGGTCTTCAGTTACCGGCTTGACTTCTACTATAAATTTATTGTCAGTCTGATATGCGGCATACTCCCACAAACCTTTAGGCTCAATCACCATCTGCACATTGTCCCCTTTGACAAATGTGTCAACAGCTTGAATAGGCGTACCAAAATCGGTTACATCAAGTTTTCGCTGAAGGTTATGTGGCAAGCTTGTTTTTACATAATCCACAATCAACTTACTACCCTGCTGCTTGATATCTATACCCGTAACAGCATCAGAGAGTTCAACAAGCACACGACCTTCACCATTCTTTCCTCGCCTAAAATCAACATCTTTGAGCGCGTGTAACTGGTTGTTGGATTTTGCTACTGCAAATTTGGAGACATTAGCTGATTCTGAGTTTGCACTCCCGCTACCCTTCAGCGTAACTATCAGACTATTACCATCTATCTTACTTTCATAGGAATTCATCTGATTTAAGTTCACAACCAAACGCGTCCGGTTTCCTGCCTGAATCAAATTCACGCTTCTCAAGTCACCTTCATTGATTTCTTGTGTAGTTTTTCCTACAGAGTTGCTTGTATCAACAAAGTCAAAAGCAATTCTCGGCGGAGTATTTACCGAAAATCCATTTGGTGAGGTTGAAAGTGGCTGAGCAAGATCAACCTTGAGTACAATTGTTCCGTTGCCAACACTAGTTGCACTTACCCCTGTAATGCTGTTCTGAGTTGCGTCGATCGCTAAGGCCCCAGTTGCTCCAAAAGCAAAAACCAAGGTCATAAGTCCTGCAAACGATTTCAATATACTTTTTATCTGGCTCATGTCTTACTCCTAATTCACTCAACTAATTGCAGGGTACTCATGCGCTCGGTCCAATCACCTGAGCTATCTTGCACCATTTCTTTTATCTTCACTTCAGTTCCCTGCACTTCTAGGATTTTGCCAAAGTTCAACCCCAGATAGTTTCCAGCCTTTACTCTATATATCTTTGTGTCTGGCGCGCGAACCACAGCATATCCCACATTTTTTTGTTCCAAATAACCCACCATCTTTAAAGCCTCAAGTGGAAATTCCTCCAGCGCTTCTTTTGGCCTATCCAAATCTGGCTGATTTAATCCTGACCTGCCACCAGATCGCAAATCAGGCTTTCTGGGTTTGAACGGATCTGGGAGATTTGTTGCATTATCATATGCAAACGGCTCATAAGGCTTAACTTCGGGCGCTGGAGGAATTTTTCCTCTCAAATCGGCCCCAGAGTTTTTTACGTAATCCCGGAGATCCTGAAACTCTTCGCCGCCGCAACCAACTAAGATCATGGCAAATAAAGCTACAAATATAGGCTTCATCTTCCACCCCCAGCTCTTGTTGTTTTTCTTTGCGCTGCGACCTCGTTTTCATCCAAATATCTGTATGTTTTAGCGATGGCATCCATTGAAAGCAGTCCGCCTTGACCTGGGTTTATCGCAATCTCATTCAAGGTAACTATTCTTGGCAACATTGATATATCACTAGAAAAACGACCCAAGTCATCATAGTTACCACTAACTTTAATTGTTATAGGCTGCTCAACGAATGAACCATCAATTACTGCCTCGGCACCCGGCCTAAATAAATCAAACTGCAGACCTCGACCTAAGCCAGCCTGATTTATGTCCGTTAACAGTGCATCCATTTCGGATTTATTTGGGAGTTGCTTCAACAAGGCGCCAAGCGACTCCTGCGTCTCAATCAACTGTTTTTTAATCAAATCAAGGTTAATTGCCTGCTTCTTTTTCTCAAGGAAGGTTACTTTTAGAGTTTCCTCTTCCGCCTTTACTGTCTGCAAACCATCCCATTGATCTTTTGAATCAACCATGACACCAATTGCGACTGCGGCGGCGAATATAAGCACAAATGAAAGTAGCTTGGCAGACCAAGGCCACGAGCCAGGATCTTGGGGATTTAGATTCTTTAACTCATCTAAGTTAATCATGCTTTCAACCCTTTTTGACTACTGGCTTACCCGCCACATCGGACTGGATCTGCTCTTTGGTTAAGTTGAATGTTAATGTGAATTCACTCACACGCGCACCCGAGTTTGTAGCAGCATGTATCTCTATCAATGCTGGCGAATCCAACCAAGGAGAAGATTCTATCGCTCTCATAAGCGTTGATACTCTTGCATTAGACTGCGCGTATCCTGCCATTGATATCTTGCCGCCCGACTGTTTTATGGTTTTAATGTATACACCGTCTGGCAATATCCTCAACATCTGATCCATCAAGTGCACAACATCTGCCCGCGTACTTTGCAATCGCTCTACCACACTCTTCCTAGCTAATAGCGAAGCCGTTTGTTCACGCAACTTTTTTATTTCTTCTATTTGTTTATCCAAGAGGACTATCTCTTGCTTGAGATATAGATTTCGTCTTTCTTGGTAGGATATTTTAGCGCTGATTATTCCATGCACTATACCTATCAATAATCCACCGGCCATCAAGCTAATCACACTTAGCGCAATGAACTGAACCTTCCTGGCATGTCTTTTTTCCGCACGATGCGGCAGTAAGTTGATACGTATCATGATGGATCGAACCTCCTCATTGCCAATCCGCAGGCGATAATCAATGCAGGCGCATCCATTTGTAGTTGCCTAGGCTTAATTCTGCTCGACAAGGTCATGAGCGCAAAAGGATTAGCAACCATCGTACTTACTTGCGTTTTAGTTGCCACCGCATCATCCAATCCTGGCAATACCGCACATCCACCAGCCAATACTATATAGTCGACTTGGTTATATTGGGATGATGTAAAGAAGAACTGTAGTGCACGCGCAATTTCCATGACCACATTTTGGCGGAAAGGCGCAAGAACATCATTTTCGTAGTTATCTGGCAATCCACCAGCTCGTTTTGCAACTTCAGCCTCTTCTGTCGAAAGTCCGAAAGTAGACTGAATCTGCTGAGTTAATTGATTTCCACCAATTTGTTGGTCTCGCGTATATACTGACTGCCCATTTCGCAAGACATTTATATTCATTACGTTCGCACCGATATCGACCAAGGCTATACAGAGATCGTTCGCGCCACCTGGCAATTGCGCAGTAATGTGAGCAAATGCCGACTCAGCAGCATAAGTCTCTACATCCACAACTACCGCTTTCAAGCCAGCCGATTCTGCTGCTGCAACCCTATCCTCAACATTCGCTTTACGAGAGGCTGCTAACAGCACTTCCAACTCTTCTGCATTCCCCGAAGCCAAACCTAATACTTGAAAATCCAAGTTCACCTCATCCAACGCAAAGGGTATGTACTGATTCGCTTCCGACTCTACTTGATACTCCAAATCCTCTTCTCTCAAACCTGCTGGCAGCAATATCTTCTTAGTAATTACCGCTCCGGCCGGAAGTGCGAGGCTGACATTCTTAATCTTCCCTCCCAAGCGCTTCCACGCTCTTCTCAAACTCTCCGAGACTGCGTCCAGATTATTGATATTGCCATCGCTCACAGCATCTTTGGGCAAAGGCTCTATAGAGTATCGCTCTACTACATATCCCGTACCTTTGGGCAACTGGCTTAATTCGACCATCTTGACTGATGACGTGCCAATATCCACCCCTATCATGGGCGGCGTTTTGGTTTGTAGAAAGTCTAGTGGGATATCAAAATTTACTTTAGGCATAGACCGTTTAGAGCTGTTCTGTATAAAGTGGTTTAAATCCTAGCAATAACTACAGAAAGTGTAAAGCCATTTTTAGAATGGCTGTCAAGAAGCTTAAGCCGATATAATGCCGGACTTTTCTAAATTGTCTTGTTCATATCTTTCGGGACTATTTCCATGCCTTCTCGTCGCCTGACCTTAATCTTACTAATTTGCTCGGCAATTATATTGCTACCCGTCATTTTGTTGGGTATCGCTGTCGTTGTAACTTACCCCACACTACCTTCTTTGGAATCACTGACCGACTACCACCCCAAGATCCCTCTTCGCATTTATACGCAAGAAGGTAATCTGCTTGGCGAGTATGGTGAAGAGCGTCGAGCGTTGGTTAAAATCGAGGATGTGCCTCTGCTGATGAAGCAGGCGATATTGGCTGCCGAGGACGATAGATTCTACGAACATGGTGGCGTAGATTACGTAGGTGTTCTGCGAGCAGCAGCCTCGAATTTTACGTCTGGTGGCGCTAAGCAGGGCGCGAGCACTATCACAATGCAAGTTGCGCGTAACTTTTTTCTCACCAAAGAAAAGACGCTCACCAGAAAATTTAATGAAGTCTTACTTTCTTTCAAAATCGAAGCCGCATTAAGCAAAGACGAAATACTTCAGCTATATATAAATCAGATTTACTTAGGGCAGAGAGCTTATGGCTTCGCTACTGCGTCACAAGTTTATTTTGGCAAGCCACTTGCTCAACTTTCTATTGCTGAATATGCCATGTTGGCCGGCCTTCCAAAAGCGCCATCGGCTTACAACCCCGTCGTGAATCCTAAACGTGCGAAGTTGCGCCAATTATATGTTCTTCGTCGCATGCATGAACTCAGCTTTATCAATGACGAGTCCTTCCAATCTGCCCAAACTCAGCCTCTAAACACACATCATTTATCCAACAACACCAGCCAAGCAGACTACTTGGCTGAAATGGTTAGAAGTATGATGTTTGAAAAGTTTGGTGATGCCACCTACACACAAGGGTTCAAGGTATATACAACGATACGACAACTTGACCAATCTGCTGCCTATCAGGCTGTGCGCAAAGGCGTACTTGATTACGACCGCCGCCATGGTTACCGAGGTCCAGAAGGCTTTGCTGATCTAACGCAGGGGAATAGCGACGAGCAATTAGAAGAGGCATTGCAAGATACAGCGGACAGCGGCGACCTAATCCCAGCGATTGTGACTGCTGCATCGAGTCGTACAGTGACTGCGTATGCAAAGGGCGGTGAACGCATCAACTTAACTGCAGATGCACTTCGCTTCGCTGAGCGCGCGCTTAGCAATCGGACACCACTCAACCAGCGCATCATCGTTGGTTCCATCATCCGAGTGCAAAAGGATGAAAAGGGTGTGTGGCAGGTCAGTCAATTACCTCAGGTTGAAGCGGCTTTTGTTTCGGGAGACCCTCAAAACGGTGCTATCTATTCATTGATTGGCGGCTTCGACTTCAACAAGAATCAATTTAACCATGTCATTCAGGCTTGGCGTCAACCTGGCTCTAGTTTCAAGCCTTTCATATACTCTGCTGCCTTGGAAAAGGGATTCACGCCAGCAACCGTCATCAACGATGCGCCTTTAGATTTCGATGCACAGCAGACCGGTAGCGAACCATGGCAACCCAAAAATTATGACGGGACATATGATGGCCCCATGCGTATGCGTCAGGCACTCATCAAATCAAAGAACTTGGTGTCCATACGCATTTTGCAATCCATCACTCCAAAATATGCTCAGGATTATGTGACCAAATTTGGTTTCGATGCTGACAAGCATCCGCCCTATCTGACCATGGCACTCGGTGCCGGCTTAGTGACACCAATTCAGTTGCTTACTGGTTACTCTGTGTTTGCTAGCGGCGGCTTCAAAACCAGCCCCTACTTCATACAGCGCATCGAAGATGATAGAGGTAATGTTCTCAGTCAAGCTACCCCTGTCGTTGCTGGCAATGGTGCCGAACAGGTCATCGATACACGTAATGCTTACACCATGGTCAATATGATGCAGGATGTGGTTAAGCATGGCACTGGAATTAGGGCCATGTCTTTGGGCAGACAAGATCTTGCGGGCAAGACGGGTACAACCAGTGACTCCATTGATGCTTGGTTCTGTGGCTTTCAGCCCACTGTAGTCGGAATATCTTGGATAGGCTTCGATCAACCTCACAGTTTGGGTGATAGGGAAACAGGTGGCGGTGCAGCACTGCCTATTTGGATGGGCTACATGGAAAAGGTTCTTAAAAATGCGCCCGAAGCTACATATACCGCTCCAGATGGCATAGTCGCTGTCCGCATCAACGATGCAGGACAACGAGATGACAACGGCACCCGCTCCGAGTATTTCTACCAAGAGAATGTCCCTAGCGCTATGCCTAGCGTCAATCCTGGAGATGTGACACCACAAACCGACATCATCAAGGATCAATTGTTCTAGCGCGAATGACATGACTAAAGAATCTAACCACAGACGCGATCTGATGCGCGAACAATTGGCGCACCAAGCAGCTAAGCTTATGGCGGAGGATGGAATCACTGATCATGCCTACGCCAAGCGTAAAGCCGCCAAACAGCTCGGAGCTATAGATACTCACCACTTGCCTAGCAACGAAGAGATCGATAACGCGCTTAGGAGCTTTCGCATGCTGTTCCAAGGTACAAAGCATCCGACAGTGTTGAGAGAGTTGCGTACTGAAGCGCTGGACAACATGAAGCTACTGTCAGAATTCCACCCCTACCTTACTGGCTCCGTGCTGACTGGGCTGGCCGGTGAGAACTCCGATATCAACATCATGCTTTTTTCTGATGATGCCAAGGCTGTATTACTGTTCCTGCTGAAACACAACATTGACTTCGAGGACGGAGAGTGGAGGATGCGGCTGAATGGACACGAAGAATCTGTGCCGAGTTACACGCTGACCGGGCCTTCAGACGTGCAGAGTCACATTATCGTCTTGCCCGAGAATGCTAGGCACAGCGGAGCTCGTCATCCAGAGACACACGCCGATATCACTGCTGTGACAGCTTTGCTGGCACAGCAGTGATATCTTAGGTAATTTGGTCCTATCAGGCCTGCTTTAGCCAACGCGCCGCATCGAGCGCAAAGTAGGTCAATATCCCATCCGCACCGGCACGCTTGAATGCCAACAACGATTCGAGCACGCACGCTTCTTCATTCAGCCAACCGTTCTGCGCCGCAGCCTTGAGCATGGCGTATTCACCACTGACCTGATATACAAAAGTAGGTGCTTTGAACTCATCTTTCACACGGCGCAAGATGTCTAGATAGGGCATGCCAGGCTTGACCATGACCATATCCGCTCCCTCTTGAAGATCTAAACCGACCTCCCACAGCGCTTCGTCAGAATTCGCAGGGTCCATCTGGTAGGTGTACTTGTTACCTTTGCCTAGATTACCACTGGAACCGACCGCATCACGGAAGGGGCCGTAGAAGCTGGAGGCATATTTTGCGGAGTAGGCCATGATGCGAGTATGGATGTGTCCCTTACTATCCAGTGCATCGCGCACCGCACCGATACGGCCATCCATCATGTCTGACGGCGCAACCACATCGGCGCCCGCCGCAGCATGGCACTGCGCCTGTTTAGTCAAAACTGCAATGGTTTCATCATTCAGCACGTAGCCGCTTGCATCGATCAAGCCATCCTGTCCGTGGCTAGTGTAAGGGTCAAGTGCAATATCAGTCATCACTCCTAAATCCGGATATGCTTGTTTGATCGCAGCGACCACGCGCGGCACTAAACCATTAGGATTGTATGCCTCCTCAGCACCCAGACTTTTTTGGGGCGTATCGATGACAGGAAAGATCGCCATCATAGGAATGCCCAACTTCACGCATTGCTCCGCATCTTTCAGCAACAGATCCAAAGTTTTGCGCTGCACCCCAGGCATGGACTTTACATCTTCGACTTTATTACTACCTTCCAGCACAAAAACTGGATAGATGAAATCGGCAGGAGTGAGTATGTGCTCTCGCATCAAGTCACGTGAAAAGGCATCTCGGCGCATGCGACGCATACGCGTCTGGGGGAATTTTCCTAGGGTCTGCATAAATTTCCTAAAATCTGAAAAAGTTTTGAACTAATTATAAAACCGCCACTCTGAAACAGTGAATGATGATGAATCGTTCCACGTATCTCCTCCCTGAGCGTGCATCTTAACCAAGTTAAGATCTTTGAGCCCCCGCCTATGCGGGGCTTTTTTTGTGCGTAAAGTAGCACCGCACAAACTACACCATTCGCCCTAAGCTACTCTTCCGGCCCCAAGTCTTCGGTTGCCTCAAAATCATCTTCTGCTGCGAACCATCCAGCGATTACTGCCTCGGCTTCTTCTATCCCTTGCTTCTTCAAGCTGGAGAACAACTGGACTGTGCAATGCGGGAAGAATTCCACCAGATGTGCACGTACCTTCATCAATGTTTGCGTTGCTTGCTGACGACTAAATTTATCTGCTTTGGTCAGCAATATATGTACCGGCTTATTGGTTGGCGCGAACCAATCTAACATCGCCTCATCTAGCTCAGTGAGCGGATGTCTTACATCCATGATGACCACCAAACCACACAGCTCTTCGCGCTTTTGCATGTACTCAGTGAGCAATGCTTGCCAATGTCTTTTGCTCTCAGGGGGAACCTTCGCGTAACCATAGCCGGGCAAGTCAACCAGATAAGTATTAGGGCTCAAAGAAAAGAAATTCAAATGCTGGGTACGACCTGGCGTCTTACTCACGTAGGCCAAACGCACATGATTCGCCAGCGTGTTAATTGCTGACGACTTGCCGGCATTAGAACGACCAACGAAGGCAACCTCTTTACCGCCATGCATAGGCAGGTCTTTGAAGTGATTGACTGTGGTAAAGAACGTCGCTTGGGAGAAAAGTCCCATTATTTCCAACCCGCAAAGATTTTGTCGGCAGCCGCGATAGTTGCCGCGATGTCTGCTTCCGTATGTGCAGATGAGACAAATCCTGCCTCGAATGCAGATGGTGCAAGGTACACACCCTCATCCAGCATGGCATGAAAGAAACGGTTGAACGCCTCTTTATCTGCAGCCATCACTTCTGCATAGCTGGTCGGCACGTTGGCGCTGAAATAGAGCCCGAACATGCTGCCGATAGATTGGGCACTGAAGGCTATGCCGTGTTTTTTGGCGACTTGTGTCAGACCTTCTGTCATCTGTTTGGTCAACTGCGTGAGGCGCTCATAGAAACCGGGGGCTTGCACCAACTTGAGTGTGGTCAGCCCTGCTGCGACAGCAACTGGATTACCGGACAACGTACCGGCTTGATACACCGCACCTAAAGGCGCGAGACATTGCATGATGTCGCGACGACCACCAAAGGCCGCTGCAGGAAGACCACCACCCATCACCTTACCCAGCGTAATCAGATCGGGCTTGATGCCAAAATGACCGTGCGCGCCTTGCAAACCCACGCGAAAACCGGACATCACTTCGTCCAATATCAACACTGAACCATGCTTGGTACACAGGCTACGCATCGCATCAAGGAAATCACGTTTAGGTAGAATCAGATTCATATTGCCGGCCACAGGCTCGACAATCACTGCAGCAATCTCGTCACCATACTCAGCAAAGGCTTTTTCCAAACCGGCAGCATCGTTGTAATCAAGCACCGTAGTGAGTGCCGCAATTTCAGTGGGTACACCTGATGAGCTGGGTTGGCCGAAAGTCAATGCACCCGAACCCGCTTTGACCAACAGGCCATCGGAATGGCCGTGATAGCAACCTTCGAATTTTATGATGCGGGAGCGACTGGTAAAGCCTCGTGCCAAACGGATAGCAGTCATCGTTGCTTCGGTACCCGAACTGACTAGGCGCACCATTTCTAATGACGGCAGTATCTTGCACAGCATTTGTGCGATATCTAGCTCTGCAGCAGTCGGCGCGCCAAAACCCAAACCTTCGGCGGCAGCATCTTGAACGGCTTTGACCACTTCAGGATGGCAATGTCCAACTATCATCGGCCCCCATGAGTTGACGTAGTCGATGTACTTCTTATCGTCCGCATCCCATACATATGCGCCCTTACCACGCTTGAAGAACAACGGCGTACCGCCCACCGAGCGGAACGCACGTACCGGCGAGTTCACCCCACCAGGTATAAGCTTTTGTGAGTCGTTGAAAAGTTGTTCGTTATGAGTCGTCATTATCTTTCTGTCCACTTCTATGTTTTATCTATCCGCTAATACGGAAAACTGCCTTGCTGTTTGTTCTATGTCTGTTGCCGAAAACACTGCCGAGATCACTGCCAGTGCATCCGCGCCCGCCTGTAGTAACTGTTCGCCGTTCTCTACAGTGATGCCGCCTATCGCGACGATGGGTAACTGCGTCTGCCGCCTGGCCTGCTGCAGCACGTCCAAGCTCGCCACGACCGCTTCTGGCTTGACGCTAGAGGTAAAGAACGCGCCAAAGGCGATATAGTCCGCGCCATCCAGTTCAGCCTGTTGTGCCAAAGACCCGCGATTATAGCAAGACACGCCTATCAATTTGTCTGCGCCCAATAGCGTCCGAGCCGCCACCACACTGCCATCTTCGCCACCCAGATGTACACCATCGGCATCAACCTCTAGAGCCAAACTAGCATCATCATTGATGATGTAAGTGACACCATACTCGCGGGTCAAACTACGCAAAGCGCGAGCTTGATGCGAACGCAACTCACCATCGGCTATCTTGTTCCGGTACTGCAACACCTCGGCACCGCCATTCAGCGCGGCACGAACCTTGTTCAGCAATACTGCCGTGTCTAATTGGTCCGGCGTGATTGCATACAGTCCTTTAATTGACGAGCGGAGTCTCTGCAGCCTCATCTTCTTCACTCCGCGCCCAAAACAATCGATCTGGGATGTGTTGCCCCATGCCAGGACGGAAGCCCGACTTCAAAGTCTGCCATGTGTATTCTTGCGCTTCCATCACCGCCTCAGGCACGTCCACATCTTGCGCCAACAGGGCAGCGATAGCCGAGGCCAAAGTGCAACCAGAACCATGGTAGATGCCGGGCAGACGCTCCCAACTATCGGCACGCACCACGCCTTTTTCGTTGTACAAAGTGTTAGTGACTTTAGTAGTCTGTTCATGGGTGCCAGTGATCAGTACGTACTCACAGCCCATCGCCAGAATGCGCTTGGCACACTCTTCCAGCGAGGGATCATCGTTTTCATCGTCCTCGTTGATCGCCAAACGACGGGCTTCTATGCTATTCGGGGTGATGATGGTGGTCTGCGGGATAAGCAACTCACGCATCGCGTCCAACATGTCGTCATCGGCCAATTCGTCGCCACGACCTGAGGAAAGTACCGGATCCAATACCAGCGGCACATCAGGATAGTCAGCCAACACCTCGGCGATTGCAGGGATGTTCTCTACACTGCCCAATAAACCAATCTTGAATGCGGCAACTGGGACATCTTCCAACATGGCGCGCGCCTGATCGACCACCCAGTCGGCATCCATCGCCAGAACATCATCCACACCACTGGTGTCCTGCACCGTGATCGCAGTGACCACAGAGAGCGGGTGACAGCCCATGCTGGCAATGGTCAGGATATCGGCCTGAAGACCAGCACCACCACTCGGATCGGTGGCGGCAAAACTCATAACTAAAGGGAAGGATTCGGACATAGGAGCAAGAATGTTAAGATGCGCGGCAAATTGAACATTTTACCCTATATGACGACGATTACCGAATACAAAACCTACATGTGCCTGATTTGTGGCTGGATTTATGACGAAGCAGCCGGCGCTCCTGACGAAGGGTTGAGCCCCGGCACGCGTTGGGAGGATGTGCCCATGAATTGGTCCTGCCCTGAATGTGAGGCCCGCAAAGACGACTTTGAGATGGTGGAGATCTGATGCGTATCCTACACACCATGTTGCGCGTGACTGACTTGGAAAAGTCTCTCGCCTTTTACAGCGAAGTCTTGGGCATGAAGCTACTGCGCCGCAAGGATTACCCCGAAGGAAGGTTCACACTGGCATTTATCGGCTATGGGGCTGAGTCTGACACTGCGGTCATAGAGCTGACGCATAACTGGGATGTCAGTGCATATCAATTAGGTGACGCCTACGGTCACATCGCCATCGAGGTTCCCGATGCTTATGCAGCTTGCACCAGCATTAAACAGCGCGGCGGCAAGATCACTCGTGAAGCGGGGCCGATGAAACATGGCGATACCGTGATTGCCTTTGCAGAAGATCCTGACGGCTACAAGATCGAGTTGATACAGAAGAAAACTGTCTAAAGCCCTTCCGTACGAGCATCAGTTTTTGGGCAGAGCCCCACAATAATTCGCCACACGAATGAAATCGTCGACGCTGAGATTCTCGGCGCGGAGTTGCGGATCGATAGACAACGCCGCGAAATCGTTCTCCTGCAGGTAACTACGCAAGGTGTTGCGCAAAGTTTTGCGGCGTTGCCCAAAGGCCGTTGCGACGACTGCAGAAAATAGCTTTTCGTCTTGCACCAAAATCTGTTCTAGCGGCAAAGGAATCATACGTACGATGGCGGAATCTACCTTAGGTGCGGGACGGAAAGATTCCGGCGGCACATCCAGCAACTTCTCCATCACAAAACGATATTGCAACATCACCGACAGCCTGCCATAAGCCGGTGTTGAGTGATCCGCAACCATGCGCTCCACGACCTCGTTTTGCAACATGAAGTGCATATCTGTAATGCGTTCCGCAAAAGCAGCGAAGTGAAACAACAGAGGCGTGGAGATGTTGTAAGGCAGATTACCTACGATACGCAACGGTGCACCCAAGGTGGAGAAATCGAACTCCAGCGCATCGCCCGCATGCACCACCAACTTGGTTTTCTCTTGGTCTTGCGGATAGTCGTTATGCAAGCGCGCGATGATGTCTCTATCTATCTCCACCACATGCAATCTATCCAACTGTTTGAGCAATGGCCGCGTCAATGCGCCTAGCCCCGGACCGATCTCCACCATATTGTCTGCCGCAACAGGACGTATGCAAGACACGATGTCAGCGATGATGTTTTGGTCGACCAAAAAATTCTGGCCAAAATGCTTTTTGGCTTTGTGATTCATTTTCGATTCTCCAAAAAGCATTTCAGAGTAGGCTCATGCGCGCAGCGCGTGATGCCGGAACTAAACATCTTTTTGGCTTTATGGCTCATGGCGATCCGTTTGTAATCTGCGTGGCGCTTGCACTTCATGTCGGGACATTTCCACTGCAAGCTTGATTGCTTCCAACAGGCTGCCGCTATCAGCCTTGCCGGTACCAGCAAGATCAAGTGCTGTGCCATGGTCGACTGAGGTGCGGATAATAGGCATACCCAAGGTGACGTTCACGCCCTGACCAAAACTGGCGTGCTTGAGCACTGGCAAACCTTGATCGTGGAACATACTCAACACCGCATCGCATTGCGCCAACTTGTGCGGCGTGAATAACGTATCCGCGGGTAACGGCGCGCTGACATCCATGCCTGCGGCGCGCAGCTTATCCAGCACCGGTATCATCACATCCAGTTCTTCGCGACCTAAGTAGCCCCCTTCACCCGCATGCGGATTGAGTCCGGCAACCAAGATGCGCGGTCGAGCGATGCCGAAACGGCGTTGTAGATCACGCTGCAAAATGCACAGCACTTGCTCCAATAGTGGAGCAGTGATGGCATCGGCGACTTCACGCAAGGGCAGATGCGTGGTCGCTAGGGCGACGCGCATTCCTCCGCCTACCAGCATCATCACCACCAGCTGCGTATCCGTCTCTTCTGCCAGAAATTCTGTATGTCCGGTGAAAGCGATGCCCGCATCATTGATGATGCCCTTGTGCACAGGGGCGGTGACCATGGCAGAGAACTCGCCGAGCAAACAGCCTTGTAATGCGCGACTCAAGATCTGCAACACATAAGCACTGTTCGCAACATTGAGCATGCCGGTCGCAACGGGGGTTGCAACTGGAACATGCAACACCGTAAGTGTATCGGAGAGCGCTAGTACTGACTCTCCCAACACATAGTCACGCACCTGTAATTTCAAACCCAGTTGTGCGGCGCGTTGCTGGAGTAGATATTTGTCAGCGATGAAAACCATTGCAGGTTGATCGTGCCGCGCTGCCATCTGCACGCACAGATCTGGGCCTATACCAGCAGGTTCACCACTGGTGATCACTAAAGGACGTATGTGCACAACTTAACCCTGTGTGCCGTTGTGATACTCGATGAAGGCGCGATCGCGTAGCTGGCGCAACCAATCTTGATACAACTCATCTGACTTGAAGGTCCCAATCGCACTGCGTGCCTGCTGACGTTTTTGCTGCTCACTGACGTCCGTGTCGCGACGCTCAAGCACCTGTATCAGATGCCAGCCGAACTGAGTCTGAGCAAGGCCGATCTGATTAGGTTTCAATTTATTCATTGCCTCCTCAAAGCCACCCACTGTCTGTCCTGGTGACAGCCAATCCAAGTCACCGCCCTGTTGCGCACTGCCATCCTCAGAATAGCGTTTGGCCTGCTCGGCGAAATCTGCACCCGCCTCTATCCTTTGTTTAATTTCCATGATGCGTTTTTTGGCATCTGCCTCAGGCACGATCTCACTGGTTTTGATTAGGATGTGGCGCGCATGCGTCTGGGTGATCACCACAGGCGCGTTGGCACTGCGCTTCGCAATCAACTTCAGGATGTGAAAACCACTGGTACTACGCATCACCTCGGTGTTCTCTCCGGGCTTTAGCTTATTCAATATCTCCATAAAAGCGGGTGGCAAACGGTCCGCAGCACGCCAGCCCAAATCACCACCCTTCAATGCGTCTTTAGCATCTGAAGTCCCTGCAGCAACTTGGGCAAAATCCGCACCACCCTGCAACTGCTTGTAAGCAAGATCGGCGCGCTCCAGACTCGCCTTGATCTTGTCTGCGCTAGCCTGCTCTGGGACGACTACTAGGATATGCGCCAGATGGAACTCTTCCTTGTTATTGCCGATCTTGGCCTGATTGGCCAGATAAGCATCGACCTCTCCATCGCTGATGGTCAACTTGCTCTCGATCTCGCGCTCACGCACGCGGGTGAAGATCATCTCATTGCGGATCTCTTCACGATACTGTTCGAAATTGATGCCGTCCTTGCTCAAACGCGCACGAAATTCTGTCAGGCTGGCAAATTTGTTTTGCTCTGCGATACGGCTCAGCGCCGCATCCAACTGACTGTCATCGACGCGGATACCGGACTCGGCCGCGAACTGTAGCTGTAGCATGTCGCTGATCATGCGCTCCAACATCTGCTTCTCCAGCACATCATGTGCGGGTAAAGGGGTGCCCTGTGCCTTGAGCTGAGCTTCCGTCGCGCGCAACTTATCGCTCAATTCGTTCTGTGTAATGACATCGTTGTTCACCACGACAGCGACTGCATCGATGGGCTTACCTTGACGGACAGGACTGGCTTCGACTTGCGCTTCAGCATGAACGGCGACTGGTACAACTAAACAAAACAGAGCCGACAGGCACAATTTGGAAAGATTAATCTTCATCTTCTTCTCTCAGAATCAGGGGGTGGGTTGCGCGGATAATTGCGCGGAATTGCTAGTCATCTTGGTGTATCCGGGCACGTTCTGCTTCAACAGAGTCAGAGGATCAGAGCCTACTTGCATCAATCCGTTCAACTCCAGTTGCACGAAGAACCCAGTGTTACTTTGCAGCGTCGAGGTGGTGTAGTGCTGAGCGATGAACCGTAGCGTCCAGCAACTCTGATTATACTCAAGCCCCGCAATCGAATCCAAAATGCGTTTATCTTGGAAGGAATAGTTCATGCGCGCCACCATTCCCCAGCGACTCGAAAAGGGCCATTGTCCGGACAGATCGGCTTGACGCACTGTGTTGCGTTGAAAGCGATAACCAAAGTTAAAAGTCTTGCCAGGTTCAGGTTTGTAATGAGCGATCCAACCATAGCGCTGAGTCTTGGATTGATTAGGATCAAAATCCGTCTCGCTGTCCAACGACATGGTCTTGCTCAATCTACCCCCTACCGCCAACAGGATGTCGGACTTAGATGAGCTGCCCGCTGGGGTCAGTAGATTGACTTGCGGCGAAATAAAGCTGAAACGTTCACCAAGAGTAACCTTGAAGCGCTCTTCACCTTGATCGCTCGTTAGCACGCGTGAAGTCGTTGCCAATGTCACCTGATTTGCGTCACCGACACGGTCGTTGCCGAAGAAGCGATTCTCAGTGAACATCTGCGTAAAACTGAAGTCCGCCTGCGCCGTATCGAAGTTGGGCAAGTTGTTCTGATTGCGATAGGGCACATAGACATAGTAAGCACGAGGCTCCAAGGTCTGCAGATAGCTACCACCAAAATATTCCGTATCACGCTCGAAGGATAGTCCGCTGTCCAAGCTGAATAGAGGCAAAGTACGCGTTGCATTTGGTATGGCTGCCAGATTGTTTGCTCCCATGTTGTAGTGGGTGCTGTGCAGGGCGACCTTGGGCGTGACATAGAACCCAGGCTCATTCACCAGCGCGTAACTGGCACTGGGGTTCAGTACTAGTCGCTTGCCGTTGAGTAAAGTCGGATGGCTGAATTCCACGTACTCCCCACCCATAGCGAGGCTCGCATCTCCCAATACTCGGGCCGCACTAGTCGTGATTTGCGGCATGCGCGCATAGGGGGCAACTATGGGTGCAACAGGATCTTGAAGAGTCTGATAACGTTGCACTCGTACGGTGCTATTCCAGCCACTCTGATTAAGGTTGAAACCACCTTCTTGTAACAAGTTAACTTGCGAGGAGCTATTCACTGCTGTGCCAAGGTCGCGGAAATAGGCATCGTCGGTGACACGATTGAAATTGGTGAAACCTGAGAACCCGCCCCAAAGGTTCTGCGCATGTCGCACCGAGAGGTGAGAGCGGTTACGCTTGGTGAGTTGGTCGTTGGGCAACACATCCCCGTGTATCTCGCCGTTGTATGACTCCCCCAGATATCTAAATTCATTGTTCAGCTGCACGCCGCGCTTAAGCATAAAGCGCGGTGCGATGGTGGCATCCAAGGACGGGGCGATATTCCAATAATACGGGATGGTCAGATCCATACCGCCCTTACTGGTACTACCATAGGTCGGCGATAGGAAGCCAGATTTGCGGTGATCGTTAAGCGGGAAATTCATCCACGGGGTGTACAGAAAGGGCACGCCTTTGAACTCAACTGAGGTGCCATGAGCCGTCCCTACGGCATCGGCGCGATCTATCTCCAAGCGGTCCATATTCAGCTGCCAATCATTGTTGCCCGCCGGACAAGTAGTGTAAGTGGCGTCTTGAAGCTGGTAATGCTGTTTGTCCATGATATCCATGGTGTAAGCCGCAGCACGACCGTTGTTCTCTTGGAAATGGAATTGTGGCTGATCGACTTTGCCCTGCCCTGTGCCCAGATTCATTTGCAGGTGCGGCCCGCTGATTCTGTCATTTTGTTGCTCTAGGATCACATCGCCCTGCGCATCCACGTCGCGATTGGAGGGTGTGTAAAGTATCCTGTCGGCCCGTATGGACTTGCCATCCTGACGCAGGGTCGCGTCTCCCTTTGCTTCCAATTGGCGATTCTTTTGTCCGACCAAACTGTCGGCCTCGAGCACCACCTCGGTCTCATCGGAGGTAGGCAAAGGTTCGGCAGCCGCCACGTGACTCGCAGACATGAGCAAGCCGGACACTGTGAAGATGATCAAGGGATGGAGATGAAACCGCATAACGCGCAGCAAATAGTAAGGTGGTAAACTTTCGCAAGTTTACCATCAAGCACTCACTAGAGCCCTACTATGCAACGTCTGCAACAACTCGATATCTGGCTACAACAGCAATTCAACGGCTCAAGCTATACCCTCGCACCAGCCTCGGCCGACGCCAGTTTCCGGCGCTACTTCCGCGTCACACTGAGTGATGGCGAGACCCGCATCGTCATGGATGCGCCCCCACAACATGAAGACTGCAAGCCTTTCCTGCATGTCGGCAAGCTGTTCGAACAGGCTGGCAGCCACGTCCCGCATGTCTATGCACAAGACCTAGAACAGGGGTTTTTACTGCTGTCCGACCTCGGGGATACCACTTATTTGCAGGCGCTTACACCTGACAACGCCGCCACGCTATACGGCGCCGCAACCGATGCACTACTCAAGATACAACTTGCCTCGCGTACCGGTGAACTACCCCCTTATGACGAGGCACTGCTACGCCGCGAACTGCAATTATTTCCAGACTGGTATATCGCCAAGTATCTAGGTGTAACACTTAGCGACAAGCAAATGCTCAAACTCGAAGAGGTGTTCCAACGCATCCTCGCCAACAATTTGGCCCAACCCTGCGTCTATGTGCACCGCGATTTCCACTCGCGCAATCTGATGCTGAGCACCCCCAATCCAGGCGTATTGGATTTTCAAGATGCGGTATACGGCCCTATCACCTACGACCTCGCTTCCTTATTCAAAGACGCCTATATCCAATGGGAAGAACCTGAGGTGATGGACTGGCTGATACGCTACTGGGAGAAGGCGCGCAAAGCAGGTCTGCCAGTACGCGCTGACTTCGGCGAGTTCTACCGTGACTACGAGATGATGGGCGTGCAACGCCATATCAAGGTGTTAGGTATCTTCGCGCGCCTTTACCATCGCGACGGAAAGGACGGCTACCTTAAAGACATGCCATTGGTGATGGACTATCTGCACCGCGCCGCGGCTCGCTACATCGACCTTAAGCCACTGCTGAACATCTTAGATGAACTAGCAATGGATGCAGCCGCCAAAGCGCAGGACACCCCAACTTGAAAGCCATGATACTTGCTGCGGGACGTGGTGAGCGCATGCGCCCACTCACCGACCACACCCCCAAACCCCTGCTACAAGCGGGCGGCAAGCCACTGATCGTGTGGCATATCGAACGACTGGTACGTGCCGGCATCACTGAACTGGTTATCAACCATGCGCATCTAGGCGCGCAGTTGGAAACCGCATTGGGTGACGGCCGCCGCTTCGGTGCACACATAGTTTACTCGGCAGAAGGTACTGCGCTGGAAACCGCCGGCGGCATCGCCTATGCCATGCCTTTACTGGGAGACGAGGTGTTCGCAGTGGTCAATGGTGATGTCTATTGCGATTACGATTTTGCTCAACTCCCTACTCTCGCCGCACAGATGCGCGAAGATATGGCGCACTTGGTGATGGTAAGCAATCCGACACACCACCCCAAGGGCGACTTCGTCCTACAGGATAAACGCATCATCGCTCATACTGCTTCCTCCACAATGCTGACCTTTTCCGGCATAGGTTTGTATAAGCCCGAGCTATTCAAAGACATCCAGCATGGCAGCAAAGCACCCCTCGCACCGCTGCTGCGTGAGCAGATTGCGCTAGGCAAGGTAGGCGGCACACATCATCGCGGCACTTGGGTGGATGTCGGTACACCGCAACGCCTGAGCGAACTTGATGCACAATTGCGCCATGAGCACATCCAGTCCTGAGGTATACGCCCGCCGCCGTGCCGCGCTGCTAAACAAAATGCAGCGCGGCATCGCACTTATCACCGCCGCCCCCGAAGCGGTGCGCAACGGGGATGCCCACTACCCCTATCGCCAAGACAGCAGCTTCTACTACCTTACCGGCTTCAATGAACCCGAAGCCGCGCTGCTCCTAATCGCGGGTGACCCAGCGCAAGCCATCTTGTTCTGTCGTGAGAAGAACATGGAACGCGAGATCTGGGACGGTCACCGCTATGGTCCGGCCGGCGCGCAAGCGGTATTCGGTTTCGATGCTGCTTACCCTATCGCCGAGTTGGACACCAAGATCGTCGAACTGATGGGCGACCAGCCTGCCTTGTACTATGCGCTGGGGGCGAACACTGAATTGGATGCGCGTGTATTGCGCTGGCGTGCAGCCGTACAGGAGAAGTCGCGCTCTGGCATACGCGCACCCGATGCGCTACACGATGTGCGTCAGTTGCTCAACGAGATGCGTTTGTACAAAGACACGCACGAACTCAACTTGATGCGCCGTGCCGCAACCATTTCCAGCTCGGCACACCTGCGTGCCATGCGCTTTACCCGCCCCGGTCTGTACGAATACCAAGTGGAAGCCGAGCTGCTGCACGAATTTTGCCAGCACGGCGCGCGCGATCCAGCCTATACCAGCATCGTCGCGGGTGGCGCGAATGCCTGCACCCTGCACTATGTCGGTAACAACGCGCTGCTAAATAACGGCGACCTGCTGCTGATCGATGCCGGCTGTGAAATGGGTAGCTACGCCTCCGACATCACGCGCACCTTCCCAGTCAATGGCAAATTCAGCGCAGCGCAGCGCGATGTATACCAACTGGTACTGGCTGCGCAGACCGCCGCCATCGCTACCGCGAAGATCGGCGCGCATTGGAACAGCCCACATGACGCCGCTTTACGTGTGCTAGCGCAGGGCTTTATCGACCTGAAACTCTGTCATGGTTCAGTTGATGCCGTCATCGAAGACGGCAGCTACCGCCAGTTCTACATGCACCGTACTGGGCATTGGTTGGGCATGGATGTGCACGACGTAGGCGAGTACAAGATCGGTGCTGACTGGCGTCCTCTCGAAGCGGGCATGGTGCTAACCGTTGAGCCCGGCTGCTATATCCGCCCCGCTGACAACGTACCAGAAGCCCTGTGGAACATTGGTATACGCATAGAAGACGATGTGCTGATTACCGCAACGGGTAACGAGATACTGAGCGCCGCCGCACCCAAGACAGTAGCCGAAATAGAAGAGGTGATGCGCCATGGATGACACGCTTTATGACATCGCCATCATAGGCGGTGGCCCAGTTGGCGCCGCCTTGGCACTCGCGTTACAGCGCAGCGACTTACGCGTGTGCGTATTCGAAGCGCGTGCGCGTGACGCCGTCAGTCAGGATGCTCGTGCGCTCGCTTTGTCTTACGGCAGCCGCTTGTTGCTGGAACGGCTAGACGTTTGGCAGGCTATACAGGATATATCTGCCATCGCCACCATCCACATCTCGCAACAGCACAGCTTCGGCCGCACGCTGCTGCATGCGCAGCAACTTAACGTCTCTGAGCTGGGTTATGTGCTGCCGTATCCAGCATTACAGAACGCATTGGATCAAGCTTTACAAACTACGCCAGTGCGCACTCTGTACGGCGCACAAGTACAAGCGTTGCACTCGCATACCGACCATGCCCTCATTGCCTATCAGCAAGATAACAAGCAGAAGTCGCTGCGCACTCGTTTAGCCGTAGTTGCCGATGGTGGCAAGTTGCTAGCCGCACAGTATCCACCCGAAGTACGAGATTACGGACAGAGCGCGCTCATCACGCATGTGACCTGCTCGGCGACCAAGATAGGTACAGCCTTTGAGCGCTTCACTCCGCACGGCCCACTGGCTTTGCTTCCTTTCAAGGATGGCTACGAGTTGGTTTGGACGGCTCCGCATGAGCGTGCGCAGGAGATGTTGGCTTGGGACGATGCACACTTCTTAAAGCAACTACAGGAGCAGTTCGGCGAACGGGTCGGTGACTTCCTGACTGTGGGCAAACGCAGCTGCTTCCCCTTGGGACTGAAGCGCGCCCCGCAACAAACACCACAAGCGCATATCGTGCTGTTGGGCAACGCCGCACAGACCTTGCATCCAGTTGCCGGCCAAGGCTTCAATCTGGGATTACGTGATGCTTGGGAACTGGCACAAGAGGTGTTGGATGCCGCACCTAATGAGCTAGGTACTGAATCCATGTTGAGTGATTACCGTAAACGTCGCCGCCTCGATAGAGAAGCTGGCATACGCTTCACGGACAGCCTAGTGCGTCTATTCTCTAACGATATGCCTGTAGTCAGCGGAGTACGTGCCGCAGCCCTGACCGCGCTGGACTGTCTGCCTTATGCCAAGCGTTTCGTTGCGAAACGCATGATGTTCGGTGCAAACGGCTAATTTCTGAACTTCAGTTACACATCTCGCCGACCCTAGCTTGTGCGGTCGCTATCTGTTGCTGGCGCTGAGCATCATCCATATAAACTCGCTCGCCATTGGCATCAGTATTGAAGATACGGCCACTCTGCTGCATCGCGCTCAGGCTGGCGCGAGCGTTAGCGCAGTTGATCTGTTTCGCTTCGGCTTGGGCGCGCATTTGCTCTTCCTTCTTTTCTTTGTCAGCGCGGGCCTCTTTACCACGTTTTAGATCCGCTTCCATATCTGCAGTCGAGCGCGGCTCGAAGCCATCCTCGGCTGGCGGCGTGGTGCTGATCGTGTCTCTGAACTGCAGCTGCTGTACTTTAGGATTGTGTTTGGGTGGATTGTCCGAATAATGCACCTTGCCCTGCTCGTCCACCCATTTGCTAGGGCCTGCATAGACACTCGCACTCAACAGAACTAACAACAACAAAATGATGGCTTTCATGATGCATCCCCAAACTAGGTGTACAGGGCGCTAAGATAGCAAAAAAATACGCCCCTGACTTTCATCAGGGGCGTATTTTTAGTTAGTGCAAACTGGCAGATAACTTAGAAGCGGAAACCCAACTTGGCGCTATAGGACGGTGCGGAACCAGTCTTGTCGTATTCGACCGCGAAATTTGCCAACCCTAGGTTCGCATTCAGACCCAAGAACAACTTGTTCTGACGGAACGATTCTGCTGCCAGACCAGCGCCCGATGCAGTTGCATCGCTGTTGGTCCAGACCGTGCCTACGCCAGCATAAGGCGTCAGCATCGCAAAGCCTTTAGACACAGACAAATCAACTGCCTTGGTATCCAAAGACCAGCCGGTCACGCCGGACAACTTACTGATGGAGCCGCGCACTGCGACCGCAGGCAATGCCACGCCGCCTTCCATGATGGCGTAACGCAGTTCAGCGCCATACAGGCTGATGTTAGTGGTTGGGATCGCAGAATAAAAACCAGCGATATCGATATTGAATGGCAAGCCCTTGGCAATATGCAGCTTGGGCACAACCAAAGAGGTGGTTGTGCTGTTGTTGGTCTTATTGAACAGCGTAGAGTTCTGCAACTGGGTGGAAGTAACTTCCACGCCCACGTCGAAACCTGTCGTGCCCAGTGGTTCTGCAGGGGTCACAGCCTTGTAGCTCAATGCAGAACCCATATCTTCTGAGAATGCTCTGAATTGTGCCTGGTTGAAGCCAGCGCCAGCCAGATTGATGTTAGCTGCCAGAGCAGGTTGAGCAAAACACGCCAATACACAGATTGCCGAGAGACTCTTTTTCATAGTGGTAAACCTTTCAGTCAGTTGATCATTCAGTAGTGCGGATATTAACACCGCCCCACGAGGTTGCTTGCACTCAGAGCGGCTTGTTAAAAAAAGGTTCCCTAACGGTACAATTTTGGTTCAGATCGCCAGTTCCGCAATGATGGGCGTATGGTCGGAAGGACGCTCTTTCTTGCGCGGTTCTTTATCGATGACGCAACTCTTACAGGTCTCGACTAGGGGAGTGCTGATTAAGATGTGATCGATGCGCACTCCATGGTTACGTCGAAACGCCATCATGCGATAGTCCCACCAGGTGAACGCCTTATCCGCCTGCTCAAACAAGCGAAAACTGTCATGTAAACCTAGTTTGACCAGGTTCTGATACTGGATGCGCTCTGCCTCGCTGACCAAGACATTGCCCTGCCATACGATGGGATCGTGCACATCGCGATCTTCCGGTGCGATGTTGTAATCGCCCAACACCACCAGCTTGGGATAGCGCAGCAACTCCTCGCGCAACCATTCGCGCAAGGCCGACAACCAGCCCAGCTTGTAGTAATACTTGTCCGAATCCACTTCTTGACCGTTGGGAATGTAGACGCATACCACGCGTATGCCATTGATGGTCGCGGCGATCACCCGCTTCTGTTCATCGGCATAATTGGGTATGCCCATCTGCACATCGGTCATAGGTAAACGACTCAGTATCGCCACGCCGTTATAGGTCTTCTGACCGCTGAATACGGTGTGATAGCCCGCTTCCAATAAGGCTTCTTGTGGAAAGTCTGCATCCTGTTGCTTGGTCTCCTGCAGACACAACACCTCGACGGGGTTCTTGCCCAACCAGTCCAGCACATGCGGCAAGCGCACGTTCAAGGAGTTGACGTTCCAAGTCGCGATCTTCATGCCGCGCTCTCGGCTAAGCCGTTATGGCGCAACAGTGCGTCTATGCTAGGTGCACGGCCACGGAAAGCCGTGAAGGATTGCATCGCGTCGCGTGAACCGCCCATCGCCAGTATCTCGGCGCGGAAGCGCGCGCCCACGTCGGGATTGAGCACGCCGTGTTCCTCGAACAGACTATAGGCATCGGCGGATAGTACTTCCGCCCATTTGTAACTGTAGTACCCGGCAGCATAGCCCCCCGCAAAAATGTGCGAGAAGCTGTTCGGGAAACGATTGAACGCCGGCGGAATCAGCACCGCCACTTCGGCGCGCACCTCATCCAACAATTGCAAGATCGATTTGGCGCCACCGGATTCGAAGTTGCTATGCATCAGCATATCGAACAGCGAGAACTCGATCTGACGCAAGGTGCCCAAACCGCTTTGAAAATTCTTCGCCGCTAACATCTTGTCGAACAACGTACGAGGCAGGCTAGCGCCCGTCTCTACTTGACGTGTCATGCCTTGCAGCACCTCCCATTCCCAGCAGAAGTTCTCCATGAATTGGCTAGGCAACTCAACTGCATCCCACTCCACGCCATTGATGCCGGACACCGCGAGGTCTTCCACTTCGGTGAGCAGATGATGCAGGCCGTGACCAAACTCGTGGAACAGCGTGATGACCTCATCGTGCGTGAACACCGCAGGCTTGCCGCCTACCGGTGCGGAAAAATTGCAGTTCAGATAAGCCACGGGTGTCTGTATGCCGGCGGGTAGGCGACGACGTGCAATCACATCATCCATCCATGCGCCGCCACGCTTGCTGTTGCGCGCATACAGATCGAGATAGAACTGTCCGACCAGACGGTTCTGCGCATTGCGTATATCAAAGAAACGCACGGTCTCATGCCAGATGGGCGCGCTGGCGGGCTTGATATTCAAGCCGTACAAGGTCTCCACCAACTTGAACATGCCGCCCAGCACCGCATCTTCGGGGAAATATTGCTTCACCTCTTGCTCCGAGAAGGCGTAGCGACGTTCACGCAACTTCTCGCTGGCGTAGCTCACATCCCAAGAATTCAACTCATTCAGTCCCAACTCATGGCTGGCGAACTCGCGCAATTCCTTCAGATCCTTCTCAGCATAAGGGCGGGCGCGTTGCGCCAATTCGCGCATGAAACCTACGACCTGTTCGGGCGTATCTGCCATCTTAGTGGCCAACGACAGTTCGCCAAAATTGGCGAAGCCCAACAGTCGCGCTTCTTCGCCGCGCAGTGCAACGATCTCATCCATCAGTGGCGTATTGTCGTGTTCCGCTTTGCCAAACTCTGATGCGCGCGTGCTGTAGGCGCGATAAAGCTTCTCGCGCAGCGCACGGTTGTCCGCGAACTGCATCACTGGGCCGAAGGAGGGGGCTTTGAGAGTGAACATCCAGCCAGTCTGTTGAGCTTGCGTGGCGGTCTCTTGCGCCATTTGCAACGCGTCCTCGGGCAATCCGGATAATTCCGCTTGATCCGTTACCAGCAAGGTGTAGTCATTAGTCGCATCCAGCAGATTGTCCGAGAAGCGCGAGCATAGCTCGGATAACTTTTCCTGTATCTCCAGATAGCGTGCCTTCTGTTCGGCAGGCAACTCTGCGCCACCCAGACGGAAGTCGCGCAACTCGTTCTCTATGATCTTCTTGCGCGCATCACTCAGACCCTCGAACTCGTCACTGGCGCGCAGCAGCTTGAACTTCTCGAATAAGGCGAGGTTCTGCCCCAATTCGGCATAGAAGGCTGTGATTTTGGGCAGGGTAGCGTTGTATACCTCACGCAACTCGGGCGAGTTCATCACCGAATTTAGATGGCTCACTGGCCCCCAAGCGCGCGTCACACGCTCGTTGGCATTTTCCATGGGCAGGACAAAACCATCCCAAGTTGGCAAGGCATCATCGGCAAGTAGTTTGCTCACGAGCGTGCCGTAATCAGCCAACAACTTTTCGATGGCGGGCGCGACATGTTCGGGCTTGATCTCCGCGAAACGCGGCAGACCGGAGAAACTCAATAGTGGGTTCATAGGGGAATTCGTGATTGAAAATAATGGCGGTAATGAAAATACGGCTACGCATTTTACTACAGCGCACCTGCGCGCTTATGTACGCTTTGTCCTATTGCTTTCGGCCGCCAATCTAAGTTAGCAACGCATAGCGCTCGGTCAGCACTTTCCAATCTGATGAATTAAATAAATCAGCCACTTGGATCAGTTCAAAAGGTAACCTACTAGACCGAGTATTCATTTTGATAGCCAACACCTCTTTATGACGCACAGAAAAACAGATGAAAGCCCAGCGTCTTTGGGGTTGTGATTTTGTCTTCACGAATGCACTCGGCGAAGAGGTCGACGATGAACGCGCGGTCAATCACCATGTGTAAAAAGTCGTGTGTATTCTCATCGCTTATTTATGCTCAAGTTCGCAGACTCAGAGAGAAAATATGTGCTGTCGGTGATAAGCCAAAAAATCTTGATGTGGCGCAAATTTTTCTGGTGAGGCAATCGATTTTCCGTCATATGCCAACAGTGCGGAATTGAAAAAATAATCGTCTGCAGATGCCTGCTTACGAGAAACCATGACGGTCATATTTTCTGTAATTGTTATAACCCCAACATCGAAAGCTTTGTCATGCAGCATAGAAAGGCAAAGCCCATTTTTAGGATTTAGGCGATTACTTGCATCATCTCGCCAAGGCACAATATGACTTGCTACCAAGAGTTTTGGTACTGCCAACCCAGTAATACAACATTTATATTGGTAAGCACTGAGTACGGCACGACGAAAGAAGTTTTGTCCTACGCGAGTGGTGGTTATGACTTGCTTATTGCTACCTGTATAGTCAATATTTTCATCTACTAATGTTGGTTCTGATGAGATCGCTGCTTGAACGTCGGCATCTACCCCTAACGCTCCTATCGCTCGTTCGGTCTCAATTGCAAAATTGTCCCAATCTGACTCCATTTCTAACCACATCGCTTTATCAGCAGCAGACGCTCCTGCCAAGCCCCTGCGTCCCGTTGAAGTTATCGCTGGATCAAGGCTGGCAATGTTGGATAACTTCATCGCCAATGCAGATGGTGTTCTGCGGATTAAGGCTGCATAACGAATGATGATTGGAGTGCGCGAATCAAGCTGCCCAAATGAAAGTTGGCAATACAAATTGAACGCAACTAATAATTGCTGGCGCGTCCATCCTGCTCTTATGACCATTTAGATTCTCCTGAATAGAGCGAAACCCAGCTGGCTGATTCAGTGCCGAAGTGCAACCAACGGCTACAGCCTGATGTAAATTAATTGCGCGCCAAAGAATACTTTATTTAGGCACCCAAAATCCTACTGCCAATATGTCGTGTTCGGTATGTCTGCCGCTGGAATTTTAGTGATGTCGCCGAACGGATAATCGCCATGATTCTCGGCATAAGTGACTTGCGCATTTTTCTCAAACTCGGAGGAAAACACGCAAGTGCCGCCAGCCTTTTGAAAGCCGATTCTCATGCCACCCACCCCAGCAAAGAGATCTATAAATGTGAAGGTGCTTTCTTTCAGTGGCTTGATAGGCGTGCTGGGCAGTTTACTTTTGAAAGTTGCGGCATCGGTATAGAGCTGCGTTTTTTTCAAGATAGTGATGAGCTTTTTGGCATTCGCGCCACGCTCCGCCGCAAATGGGGTGAATCCATAAGCAACTGCGTGCATCCACTGGTGCGCCAGCGCTTTCGGCTCTGTTCCTTCCGGTGCGTATTGGGTTGCAGTGGGCAGTAGTGCCGCTTCGATTTGCTGAATAAAAGTGCTCAAAATTTTCCGTCTCGTTCGATTCGTTCGCTAGTTATCCGGCCGCTACGCTCTGCATGCTTCATTTCTTTTCCCACTGAGCAAAACCAATGGGGCGTTTCTTATCTGACACAGTGGGTGACATGAGTTGGCGGATGGGTTGATCAATTCTGAAATTGCGCGGTCATGACCTGAAAATTTTCGTTCGAGTTTATCTAATTTTTTCGAAAGTTCGTTGTTGCTGGAGACCAATTCACGTAGGTGTACGAAGGTGCGAACAATCATGATGCTGACTTCGACGGCTCGTTCGGATTTGAGCACGTTACCGAGCATGAGCGCGCCATGTTCGGTAAAAACGTAGGGTAGCTTGCGTCTGCCGCCCCAACTTGATGTCGCAAATTGCGACTTCAAGTTGGCGAATTCTTCAGTAGTGAGTTGAAACATGAAGTCTTCTGGGAATCGCTCTCTATTACGGCTCACTTGTTCGTTCAGCCGCCTAGTTTCCACACCATAGAGTTCCGCAAGATCAAAATCCAGCATGACCTTCTGACCACGTATGAACAGTATCTTAGTTTCAATGTTGGTCATCGTAATGAGTGCCTGCTTGTAAGTCATCACCGATCCCCTAATTGCCACCTTGTGTAGCCCAGCAGGTGGTAACAATTTGCGACCACCTTAAGGTAAGTCTGAATTGCTTATTGTTGAAAGACTAGCTGACCATCGAGCAAGGTGTAACGCACTCTGCCTTCCATCTCATAACCGTTGAATGGTGTGTTCTTGCCTTGACTCTTAAGTGCGGCGGGCTCGACTTTCCAGACTGCTTGCGGGTCGAACACGCACAGGTCGGCGTGCGCGCCCACCGTCAGATGTCCCATCTTCACACCCAGCAATTGCGCAGGATGGTTGGTGATACGACCGAGTGCATCCAACAACGGCACGCGCTCTTGTTCCGCCCATTTCAACACCAGCGGCAACAGCAACTCCAGGCCAGTGGCGCCCGCTTCGGCTTCGGCGAATGGCAGTTGCTTGGCATCCTCGTCCACCGGCGAATGGTTCGAACATATCGCGTCTATCGTCCCGTCTAACAGTCCGGCGCGTAATGCAGCTTTGTCGCGCAGGCTGCGCAGCGGTGGATTGAGATGACAATTGGAATCGAAATAACCGATGTCCATCTCGGTGAGATGCACATGATTCATCGACACGTCGCACGTCACGTTCAGCCCTTCACGTTTGGCAGCTCGCACCATCGCCACGCCCGCCGCGCTGGAGATACGACAAATGTGCAACGCCACACCGGTCTCGCGCGCCAGCTCCAACGCGGTGTTCAGGGCGATGGTCTCGGCCACCACGGGTATCGGTGGCAAGCCCAAACGGCTGGCCACTTCGCCGTCATGTGCGACACCGTTTTTGGCCAAGAAACTATCCTGTGGACGCAACCAGACGCGATAGCCAAAGGTCGCCGCGTATTGCATGGCGCGCATCAGGACACGGGTATCAGTAAGCGGTGTATCGGCCTGACTGAAAGCCTTGCAGCCCGCTTCGGTCAACTCGATCATCTCGGTCAACTCGGCACCTTTCAGACCATAGGTCAGCGCACCCACTGGGAACACGCGACACTGATTGAGCGAGCGCGCACGGTACTTAAGCATCTCCACCAGACCCGGCTCGTCCAGCGGCGGATCGGTGTCGGGCGGACAGGCCAGCGAAGTTACGCCGCCAGCTACCGCTGCCGACATTTCGGATTCGAGCGTCGCCTTGTATTCATAGCCGGGCTCGCGCAGACGAGCCGCCAAATCAACCAGACCCGGCATCACGATCATGCCGCTCGCATCTATCACCAGCTCGGCGACGAAGCCTTGTGGTGCAGCACCTATGGCAGCGATGCGGCGCTCGACGATATATACGTCTTGTTGTACATCAAGTTTATTTTTGGGGTCGATCACACGACCGTTTTTGATATGGATGTTCATTTGAATACCTCTAAAAACTGTAGCGAGCGGCTTGAGGGCAAGGCGCACGGAACGGAGCAACGAGACATACCAAAGGGGTAGGCGAGGCGGCGAGTACCGCGCAACGCTGCAATCAAGTCGCGCAGTAAGTTTTTAGCGGTATTCATTATTTGCTTCCCGCCAACGTCGCCATCACCGCCATCCGCACCGCGATACCAAAGGTGACTTGCGGCAGTATCACTGCCTGAGAACCATCAGCCACGCTGGAGTCGATCTCGACGCCGCGATTCATAGGTCCGGGATGCATCACGATGGCATCCGGTCTGGCTATAGCCAAACGCTCTTGGGTCAATCCGTAGTATTTGAAATACTCCTGCGCGGAAGGTAGCAACGCACCCTGCATACGTTCATTCTGTAGACGCAGCATCATCACCACATCTACATCCTTTAGCCCTTGCTCCATATCGTGATAGACCTGCACGCCCAACTTCTCGACATGGGACGGCAACAGCGTTTTAGGAGCTACTACGCGCACCTCAGGCACACCCAAGGTGGTCAGCGCGTGTATCTGTGAACGTGCCACACGCGAATGCAGCACGTCACCGACGATGGCGACACGCAGATTGTGAAACTCTTTCTTGTAATGCCGGATGGTGTACATATCCAACAGCGCTTGGGTCGGATGCGCATGGCGTCCATCGCCCGCATTGATGACATGGATCTCGGGTGCTACGTGGCGCGCAATGAGGTGTGCCGCACCGCTGGTGGAATGACGCACCACGAACATGTCGGCGTGCATGGCGCAAAGATTATCTACCGTATCGAGCAGTGTCTCGCCCTTGCTGGTAGAGGACGAACCGATGTTCAGATTGACCACGTCGGCGGACAGTTTCTTGGCTGCAATCTCAAAGGTGGTGCGGGTGCGCGTGCTGTTCTCGAAGAACACGTTGAACACCGATTTGCCCTGCAACAACGGTACCTTCTTAATCTCTTTATTCTCGGTGTTATCAAGGAAGGTCGCCGCCTTGTCGAGGATGTCGCGCATGATGCGCGCTGGCAATCCTTCAGTGCTGAGCAGATGTTGCAGCTCGCCGTTCTTATTCAGTTGTGGATTGTTCATAGACACCTCAATAAATCTACTGCGCAGCCCGATTGCTGCGTCACATGCTCGTTCATTTCTCGCCTACCCTTGCGGTATGTCTCGTCATTCACTCCGCGGCTTCTTGCAATCAGGCTTGCTCGCGACGATTTCTTGAGACGTCATTAAATCTGAATTCCAGAAGATGGTTCCTCAAAATAGGCCTGCAATATTTGCTGCGCGGCATATTGGTCCAGTACTGCTTTCTGCTTACGACCGTGTATGCCTTGTTCATCTAACGCACTACTTGCAGCGGCGGAAGTATAACGCTCGTCGACCAGCAATACGGGCAGATTGAACCGCCCCTTGAGGCGGTTGGCGAAGCGGCGCGACAAAGCAGTCATCTCATGCGGCGTGCCATCATCGTTACACGGCAGACCGACCACTAGCGCAACAGGTTGCCACTCGGCCAGTAAGGCTGCGATGCGCGCGAAGCGTATATCGGTTTGTTCAGCATCTATGGTGGTCAGGGGAGCGGCACTGGCTAGCAGAGTATTTCCTTTGGCGATGCCTATGCGTCTAGTACCGAAATCGAATGCCAATAAAGTGCCCTGTGGCACTTTATGCATGTCCCGCCTCTTCGGCCAAGGAGGCATAGTCTATGCCCAGCAGAGCCATGGCTGCTGACAGGCGCTCCTCCGGGGGAAGCTCAAATAGGATATGTTCTGAAGCAGGTACGGTTAGCCAAGTGTTCTCGCTAATCTCATGCTCTAGCTGGCCCGGCTCCCATCCCGCATACCCCAAGCTGATGATCATATGACGTGGACCCTTGCCTACGCCCATCGCCTCCAATATGTCTTTGGAAGTGGTGAGTGCCATGCTCTTACCGATACGCAAGGTCGATTGCCAATCCTGCTGGGTGTCGTGCAGCACGAAGCCGCGCTCGGTCTGCACCGGCCCACCGAAGTGCACAGGCAACTGCTCAAGTTCAGGTTGATGCAAAGGAATGCTGATCTGGTCGAACATATCCGCCACCGTGATGCTGGTAGGACGGTTGACCACGATGCCTAAAGCGCCGTTCTCGTTATGTTCGCATATATAAGTCAGCGTGCCAGCGAACACACCCTCCTGCATAGCAGGCATGGCGATCAAAAAATGGTTGGTCAGGTCTAGTTCGTTCATGGGGGCATTGTAGCTTTAGCTGAGGGGCCGCACAATTGCGCTCTGACCTATATATACTGACTTCAACTGTGAACGATATCACCCTTTGCTGGTTGCGCCGCGACCTGCGTCTCCACGATAACGCTGCCCTGTATCACGCACTCAAGGTGTCTGGTGCAGTCCATTGCGTATTTGTGTTTGACACTGACATTCTTTCCCGCCTCGAAGACAAGGCCGACAGGCGTGTTGAGTTCATCTGGCACAGTATCCAGGAACTGCGTGACGAGCTGCGTAAGCTCGGCAGTGACTTGCATGTGCTGCACGGCAGTGCACGCATACTTATCCCTGAATTGGCGCGTAATCTTCAATCTCAGGCCGTCTATTGCAACCATGATGACGAACCTGATGCTCTGACCCGTGATTCCAAGGTCGCGCAGTATCTTGCCGATGTAGGCATCGATTTTCATGACTACAAGGATCATGTGATCTTCGAGCGTAGCGAGATTCTGACCGGCTCGGGCACGCCCTACCACGTCTTTACGCCCTACAAGAATGCCTGGCTGAAGAAGGTCGATGACTTCTATCTGCGCAGTTACCCCTGTGAGCGTTATTTTCATCATCTGGCGAAAGTCTCGTGTCCAGCCACAACTAGTTTGGAGCAACTCGGCTTCTTGCCAACTGATCTGAGCAAGCTCGCGTTACCCTGCGGCATGTCAGGTGCGTCTTCGATGTACGAGGATTTTCTTGCCCGCTTGCCCTATTACCATGAACGCCGCGACTACCCTGCGATTAAAGGCGTTTCTTATCTGTCCACCCATCTACGCTTCGGCACCCTATCAATCCGTACGCTAGCGAGACACGCTTATCACACCAGCGGACAAGGTGCACAAGTTTGGCTCTCCGAATTGATCTGGCGCGACTTCTACCATGCCTTGTTGCACCATCATCCTGCAGTCATCGGGCACGCATTCAAGCCGCAGTTCGAGCAACTAGCTTTCGGCAATAACCAAATTTGGTTCGATGCATGGAAAAGCGGCAACACCGGCTATCCGCTGGTTGATGCTGGTATGCGTCAACTCAACCAAACTGGCTTTATGCATAACCGCTTGCGCATGGTCACCGCTTCATTTTTAGTTAAAGATCTGCAGATAGATTGGCGCTGGGGTGAAGCCTATTTCGCTGCCAAACTGAACGATTTCGATCTGGCAGCCAACAACGGCGGTTGGCAATGGGCCGCCTCTACAGGCTGTGATGCGCAACCTTGGTTTCGCATCTTCAATCCGATCACGCAGTCAGAAAAATTCGATGCCGAAGGTAGATTCATACGCCGCTATGTGCCTGAACTGAAGAATTGTCCCGACAAATATATCCACGCGCCGTGGACCTTACCTCCACTCGAACAGCGTGCTCGCCAGCTAGTGATTGGAGTGGACTACCCTGCTCCCATCGTCGACCATGCGCTAGCCAGAGAGAAGACGCTGGCGATGTTTAAGGCAGCAACACTCTGATCACGGGGCGACAAGAAAATGGCCACATAACTAGGTGGCCATTTTCTATTTTTCCTGCCGAGGCAATCAGGCAGATACGAAACCTGAGATCCGCTCCAGAAGATCATCTTCCTGATAGGGTTTACCCAGATAGGCGTTCACACCCAACTGCATAGCATGGTCGCGGTGCTTGTCGGCAGTACGCGAGGTGATCATGATGATGGGCAGCTGACGGGTCTTTTCATCTTGACGCAGACGCTTGGTCAGTTCGAAACCGTCCATACGTGGCATCTCTACGTCCAGCAACATCACTGCCGGCATTACGTCATTGAGTTGCTCCAATGCATCTACACCGTCCTTGGCCGTAATCACTTCATAGCCGGCACGAGTCAACATACGCGTCGTGATCTTGCGCACGGTAAGTGAATCGTCCACCACCATTACGAGCGGCAGTTTGCGAACTTCCGCGACTGCAGCTGGGGCCGCCGAAGCGCTGTTGAAAAGACTTTGCGATATCTGCAACGGGTTGAGGATCAACACGACATCACCGTTACCGCGTACCGTGGCGCCAGCGATTCCTGGCATACGTGCGAGTTGCGGCCCGATGTTCTTCACAACCGCTTCATGGTTGCCCAACAGCTCTTCAATATGTAGCGCCATACGGGCTTCGCCACTACGTAATAGCAGCACTGAATTGCGCGCATGCGTCTCGGCCTGTTTTCCGCTCGCACCCAATAACTGTGGCAAATAATGCAAGGAGTAGACCTTACCCAGATAGTCTACCTGTCCCGCCGCATATAACTCTTCCATCTGCGCAGCTTTGACCTGGCGAACCTGCTCCACCATCACTGCTGGCAAGGCATAAGTAGCCTCTCCGCAGCGCACCATTAACACCTGCGTCACGGCCAAGGTGAGCGGCAAGTGGATGGTGAAACGGGTGCCTTTGCCACTTTGTGAACTGACGTCTACACGTCCACCCAGTGCTGTGATTTCGCTACGCACCACGTCCATACCGATACCGCGACCAGCAACTTCGGTGACCTCAGTCGCGGTAGAGATGCCCGAGGTGAAGATGAGTTGTGCCAGTTGATCTTCGGAGGGTTGCTCGCTCTCCTGCAGCACACCTTGCTCTATCGCCTTCTCGCGCAGTGCAGCGAAGTTCAGGCCTGCACCGTCATCGCTCAATTCGAATACGACTTCGTTATTCTCTTGGCGCAATCCGAGACTGATCTCACCGATCGGCTGCTTACCTAATTTATTGCGCTGCGCTTCACTTTCCAAACCATGTGCCATCGCATTACGTAACAAGTGTTCGAACGGCGCGGTCATCTTTTCCAGCACGCTACGATCCAATTCAACAGTGGTACCCAACAACTCCAAGTTGGCACGCTTGTTCAATTCCTTACCAGTCTGGCGCACGATGCGATAGAGACGATCGGTGATGCTGTTGAACGGCACCATACGCACGTTCATGAGACTCTGCTGCAGTTCGCGGTTGAGGCGCGCCTGCGCGGACATCGCTGCGGTCGTCTCATCCAGATTCTTGAGCAGGGCGTGTTGCACGGTCTGAACGTCGTGCACACTTTCATTCATGAAGCGCGTCAGCTCCTGCAGACGGGTGAAGCGGTCGAATTCCAACGGATCGAATTGCTGGTCGCTATCCTGTATCAAAGAGACACGTGCCTGCATCTGGCTCTCGGCCTGTATCTCCACTTCACGCAACTGCTTGCGCAGACGCAGTACGCTCTCGGTCAATTCCAGCAGGCCATCCTTGAATGCACGCAACTCGCCTTCCATACGTGCACGGGCCACGCTGATTTCGCTGGCCTCGTTCACCAATCGGTCGATGACGTCAGCGCGCACGCGCAACATATTGCCCTGCAGTGCACGCTCCGCACCAATATCCAGTGAGCGTCGATCCGCTATTACCTCGTCGTTCAATCTGTCTGTCGAACGATTACGCTGATCCGTCACCTCTAGCGCTGCTGGTGCTTCACCGGTACGCAACTCTTCCAGCAGCGCAGTGATGCGGTCAAATTCGTGATCTAACTGATCCCAATAGGCGGCTGTAGCTGAGCTCTTCGTACCACTCAGCACTGCATCTTCCATCTCGTGCGCGACCTGACCGATACGCATCGCACCGGCCATACGTGCACTCCCTTTGAGGGTGTGCAGCAATCGGTTGAGCATCTGAACATGCTGTGTATCATCGGGAGTATCTCGCCATGCGCGCAAGGCAGAACCTACCTTGGGCAAAAGATCGTCCGCTTCTTCCATAAAGATGGGTAGCAACTGCTCGTCCACCTCATCAAGTACCTGCGGTAGTCTGTCATGCTTGCTCTCACCTTCTGCTGCTGCGGGTGCTGCTCTGACCAACTGTTCGGGTACGATTTTTTCCTCTGGCGCGTGCGCTTCTTCTTCCTGGACGACGTGCAACTTATCCTTGTCCATATTGAGCAGATAGATCAGATCTCCACTGGCGCGAGGGAATTGCCGAGCACACAAATTCTGCACCATACGATCCAAAGTGTTGATGGTGCTTTGCAACAACTCTAATTGCCCTGTCTTAAGCAGGAATGGGTGCTCCATACGTGCTTGCAACCAGCTTTCCAATGCGAAGGCCAACTCTACGATCGTATTGAAGCCCATGGCGCGATTGACTCCGGCCAGCGTGTGCGCAGCGCGCATGAAGTCATATTCGATATGCGGCTGTTCAGCCAGACTCAACTTGGCGAACTGGTCTTTCAAAGTCTGTACATGCAGTTGCGATTCTTCCGAACCGATCTTGAACAAGGCACCGGCGACCATCACCGTACCGACTTGGACTTGAGTCTCAAAGGCAGCAGTCTGCTCGCCGTTCTGTACCAGCTTCAGTTGCGGTGGTGGCAAGCTAACCTTGACAGCCTCATCTTGCTCGTTATCCGTAGCGTCCGCGCCAATCTCATCAATGCCGACAACTGACGCATCTGCTACTTCTCCGACTGACTCGGGCGATGTAAGCTCTTCCTGACCTTGCTCCACCCGCAACGCGACTGCTAGCAGTTCCTGCGCTTCTATGTCTGCCGCACCATGTCTGCGTAATCTATCTACCCAACTACTGAACTTGGGAATAGACATATCCACCATGCGTTTCACTAAGGCCGACACTGGTTTGTCATGCTTGAGCCATGTGTTCATGGCGCGTTCTAGCGCCCATGCCACCTCGCCCAACTCGTTAAGTCCGACCATACGGCCACTGCCCTTAAGCGTATGGAAACCTCTGCGTATCGTGATAAGCGATTCTTTATTGGCTGGCTGCAAATGACACAGCTCGAGATTCTCGCGCATGATGGCAAGTACCTCATCAGCCTCTTCAAGGAATATCTCGATCAGCTCAAAATCTTCGCTGGAAACTGCCTTGGTCTCTGCTTTGTATGTTGGAACCAAGGTGATTGGGTGCGTATTCGCAGACTGAGCTGCATCGTTCAAGCGGGACAATTCAGCTGCGTTGGCCACCAGTGCTTGCTCCATCTCAGCGCTGGGATGAAGCAGATGGGTAACGTAACGTTCCAACGCACTCAATGCATTGGCGATAGAGCGCGATTCCACGCGCTCGCATGATCCGTCCGTCTTGCTTAGGCGTTGCAGCGTCTGTTGCAATGCCGTACTTACATCTACTGCAGGCTGAACTTCCAATACCTGCATGCCCCCCTGAATCTGGCGTACCTCTTTGTCTAGGTCCGCCAGATCGTAACGTTTGGCGGGATCGTCAAAGTATGTATTCAGTGTTGCTTCAATACGCTGCAGATTACCCAGCATCTCCTTGCTCAACAGACTGCGCACCAATTTACTTTCTTGACCACAATACATAGCGATCAATTCGGTGAGAGGACGCTCTGCGGCTGTGCTGTTGTGGACCGCGTCATACATGCGCTCAGACAGAAGCAGTGCTTGCGCCTGATATTCATCGTCTACTTGGTGGTAGCCGGTCAGCCCTCTTTCGAGTAGCAACAGCGCCATCGCCATATCCAGTGCGAGCGCGTTGATGTTGTCCGTACTATTGGCAAACTGCCCGTATTTTGCAATGGTACGCGCCAGCACTTGCAAGGTATTGGGATCGAGCTTGTCGCAGTACTGCTCGATCAGCCCTATCTGGCCATTGAAATTGGCACAATCGGCCTGATTGCCACTGACACAGGCATCCCAACTATCTTGGGCTCGTTTGGTATGTTCGGCGATAACCGTCAGACGTTTACTCAACATCGAAGGCGCGATTTGCTTCTGAGTCTGGATGTATCGCTGTAGTGAGTAGGTCTGTTTGATTGCGGCGGGGATACCGTCAAAGACGACCTCTGTACGCGCAATGAGATACAACATCTGGTACATCTCGGGCAACTCTTCGCTTGGTTTGCCTTCCAACAGCACGCGCATCTGCTGGTCTATGCGTCCCAACAAGCGCGACACATTGATGCCCATCGCAGGTTGATTCTGAACTGCCAGACAATCGAAGAAACCCGCCGCGACCCACCAATAGGCACGGCTCGGGTCCTGCGGAAAAGTCTCCATCACACTCAACATAGATTGCCGCATCATCTCCAGGGCTGCGGTCACATCCAACTGGCGCAGATAGCGCAACAACGCTTGCTGATACTGAGTGCGCGCTGCTTTCAGTCGGGCGGAGGCATCGCTGATTTGTGGCTGGTCCAGCACGCTGGATGGCAATTGCACCTTAAGCGCTGGGAAAAACAGATCGAGTTCAAAGGAACTCTCTAAGCCGCGCATGAATTGCAACTGCTGGTATTTGCCGAATAAACGCATGGTCGCGTTATCCGCACCTTGAGCGATATCGTCTAAGTACTGGATCAAACCAGCTAGGCTAGCTTCGATGGCATCACGCTGTACCGTACCGGCCGACACAGGATGATCAGCCAATTCAGCTAACACCGCTTCGATCTCTGTACAGTAGACGCCCAACCCGTCCAGCCCAACCATCTTGAACACACCCGTGAGACGCTTAGTCTCACGCTGCACAGCTTGTATGGCGTATCCCTGGCCGGCCGGGTCACTCCAAAAGCGATCCAACTGACCTTTGAGTTCCGTCAAGCCGCCATCTATGCCGGGTCTAACGATGGCCAGTGCCGCCCGATCGAATTGTGCTGGGTTATCCATAGCCTACTTAGCGCGTCCGATTATTTAAGTTTGAAGCCCGATACGGAGCTCTTCAGTTCTATCGCCAAGGCGTTCAACTGGACAACTGACTGAGCAGTTTGGTTGGTACCCTCGGTGGTCTGCTGGGTAATGTTCATCACGTCCTTCATGACAGTGGATACCTCACCCACCATGTCAGTCTGTACTTGTGTGGTTACTGAAATACTATTAATGAGTCGGGCCAATTCGTTCGACACCTCTTCAATTTCCTTCAATGATTGACCTGCCACGTCTGACAGTTTCGCACCTTCGACCACACCGATGGTGCTCTTCTCCATCGCCGCAACCGCATCGTAGGTATCGCTCTGAATGGTCTTAACCAACGCACCGATCTGTTTGGTCGCCTCGCCGGAACGTTCCGCCAGTCGCTGAACCTCTTCCGCAACCACCGAGAAACCTCGTCCTGCCTCGCCCGCCGCAGCCGCCTGTATCGCCGCATTCAGCGCCAACACGTTGGTCTGCTCGGTAATGTCCGAGATCAGATCAACGATCTCACCAATCTCCTGCGAGCTTTCACCGAGTCGCTTGATACGTTTCGCCGTGTCCTGGATCTGTTCGCGAATACCATCCATACCTGCGATGGAGTTCCGCACCGCTTGCGCACCCTGTTCCGTTGCCGCCAAAGTACGCCTACCCACCTCGGTCGCTTTGTTTGCGCTGGCGTCAACCTCCTGAATGGATTTAGCCATCAGCTGAACTGACTCTTCCGCTTCCTGAATCTCACTGGCCTGCTTCTGCGCCGCAACCAGCAAGATACGCGTCACCTTATCCGCATCGCCGGTAGACGCCGCCATCTTCTCCGACACCAAAGTGATACCTGTAACCAGCTTACGCAGCTCTTCCGTGGTGTAGTTGACTGAATCGGCGATCGCGCCGGTAATATCCTCAGAAACCGTCGCTCGAATGGTCAGATCACCGTCAGCCAAATCGCTCAATTCGTTCATCAAACGCAGAATCGCGCCTTGGTTCTGCTTATTCGCTGCCTCGGCACGTTGCGCCTGAGCACGCGTGTTGTCCAAGTTCAGCTTAAAGATACTGAGCAGCGCAAGCACTGCGGTTAAACCAAAAATTACCGCCATCCAGCCAGCCAATTTGGACAACAATCCGGTTTCGTACGCCGCGCGTAAATCGCGGCTCTGCTTGACCAGACTCGCTGCATCCTTGTTGATATCACTCAACGCGGCTTTCGCTTCCACCAAACTACGTGACTGGCCAACCAAGATCTCAACACCGGAGCGGTAAGGATCAAATAATTCTGCAGCACGCTGCACAGTAGGATTAGCCGCAGGCATCGCCGCCAAAGCACTTTCAGCCGCATAGGTATCCACACCCAGTCGCGCCATCTCATCCAAACTCACCTCGGTACCCAACAACACTGCGGTATCGCGTGCGATACGCTCGATCGACAACTGGAAGGTGCTGGCCAATTCTCGACTGGTACTGGCGATCAATTGATCGTTCAACTGGCGGAATTCTGCATCACCCAGACTGATAGACTCAATGGTCCGAGACAAAGTAACCAGCGCGGCGCGACCGGCTTCCAACTGAGCTGCGCCTTGCAAGGCACTACGCGCCGTAACTAAAGCTGGATCGAGCAGAGTACGTGCCTTACCAGATGTTGGCGCCAGGTTACTCGTACCTTTATCAAGTATGGTCGCGCTGCGCTCCAACGATTGGTGTGCTTCGGCCATATCTTCAAAAGCCTTGCTATCACCGGACACCGCAAGCGCTGCCGCCTGACTCAACTGATTGGCATACAACTCTAAGTTGGTCGCCTGCAACACGTATTCGGTACGATGACTTGCTTCACGGTTATTGATGAAAGCCGAAATTGCTGTTACTGCCAGCGCAAGGCCGGCAAATATAGTCAGGTATTTCAATTGCTGCGCAATGGGGAGCTTCCCGATCAGCGGCAACCTGAATGCCACAGCGGTCAACTTACCTGCACCGCTCTTGGCGTTCGTCTTAGATACTTTATTTTCGCTTGCCATTTCTTATCTCTCCCGCCGCTTTCTTTATGCGCCTATTTGCAAAAACTCTGTCTGACTTAATAAATTTGCTATATCCAACTTGCGCCACACCACGCCCTGTTCATCAGTGAGATCTGCTTCACTGGCACGCCAGTCGCGCGCATCACGCAAACCCAAGACCTTATCCACCAACAATGCAGCATTGAAGGCATAGCGCTCCGATACCAACAACAAGCGATTATCCATACCACCTGAAGCTTCTCCCAGCTTGAGGTATGCCGCTATATCGGTCACGCAATACAGATTGCCGCGCACGTTACTCACGCCTTTGACCCAAGGTTTGGCCATGGGTACTGCAACCAAGGTCTGCGGGGAAAGGACTTCGCTGATTTCGGACATATCGACCAGACATGGCTTGCCGGCGATCAATACTCCCAGTGTGGATATCTGACGCTTGTCACTGTCCCCAGCGCTCATGCGGTCACTGAGATTCTGCTGGAACTCGCGTAGATTAGTTCGTTTTGCCATCGGTCAGTGGTATCAGCCTAACGCCGCGATCTTACTCAATAGCTCTGGGCCATTGACCGGTTTGACCACATAATCCTTGGCACCTTGGCGCATACCCCAAACTTTGTCTGTCTCCTGATCCTTGGTAGTGCAGAGAATGACAGGGATATGCTGGGTTTCGGGGTCCTTGGTGATTGCACGTGTCGCCTGAAAGCCATTCAGGCCGGGCATCACCACATCCATGACGATCAGATCGGGCTTGAGCAACTTGGCCTGCGCCACTCCCTTATCGCCATCTTCAGCCAGACTGACTTCGTAGCCGGCCTTAGTCAGGATCTCACCGATGATATGTCGTTCGGTCGGTGAATCATCGACCAACAGGACTCGCTTAATTGCCATGTTCTATTTCCTTCTGTTTGTGTGTGTGCAGTATCACTGCTTCAACGATGCTCTTTTTATTAAACGGCTTGATGAGATATTGGTCGGAACCGACCAAGCGGCCGCGCGCGCGGTCGAATAAAGTATCCTTGCTGGTAAGCATGACCACTGGGATTTTTTTAAAATGCGGATTGTTCTTGATCAATGCGCAGGCTTGATAGCCATCCAAACGCGGCATCATAACGTCGATGAAGATCAAGTCAGGCTCGTTGTCCACAACCTTGGACAAACCGTCGAAGCCATCTTCGGCCAGTACAACCACACATCCCGCTTGTTTCAAGAATATCTCGCCGCTGCGGCGTATGGTATTGCTATCGTCTATCAGCAATACTTTGACCCCCGCTAATGGCTGCGCTTCACTCACATTTCCCCCTAGTAGGCGCCGTCGCGCCTGATATCAACCGTACTTGCGAGCGGGGAATACTAACCAATTTGCCCCTGTTTGTCATAGCCTTATTCATGCGCGCCAGAATCGTGGTGTGAACAAGATGAGCACGGTGAATATCTCCAAACGTCCTATTAGCATCGCGGCAGTGCAAACCCAAGTCTGAAAATCGGTCAAAGACTGATAGTTACTTGCTGGACCAACCGTTCCCAATCCCGGTCCAAAGTTATTTACTGAAGCCAATACCGCTGTGAAAGCAGAAATGAAATCCATACCGCTAATAAGCAAAACAAAGGTTAGCGTCACCACAACCATAAAGTAGAGAAAGATAAAGCCCAATACTGCAAATACGATGCTATTCATCACCACTTGGCCACCTATCTTCATAGGATTAACAGCACTCGGATGCAAAAGTCTCAAGAACTCTCTACCCGCCTGTTTGACCAAAACTAAGGTACGTATCATCTTGATTCCCCCCCCTGTAGAACCAGCACTTGCCACCGTAGCGGCAAGAAACATCATCCACAAGGGAGCAAAGATAGGCCAGGTAGCGAAATCAACACTTGAGTAACCAGAGCTTGTGGCAATTGAGACTAGGTTAAAAGTAGCGTGTCGCAAGGCCGTTACAAAATCAGGATAGACCCCTTTCCACCACAGAAAGAGGGCGATACCAAAGCAACTCAGGATGATGATGCCCAGTGTTGAGAAGGCCTCTGGGTCCTTGCGGTACACGCTGAGACTGCGGTTGCGTATCGCCAAAAAGTGCGTGGCAAAGTTCACCACCGCGATTAGCATGAACACCACCAGCACAGCCTCGATGACGGGGGAATTGTAATAACCTATGCTCGCATCATGAGTCGAGAAACCGCCCAAGCCCATCGCGGAAAATGAGTGACATACCGCATCCAGCCAATCCATCCCTGCCCACTTCAGACTAAATATGCACAGCGCGGTGATACTCAGGTAGACCACCCATAGATTGCGCGCGGTATCTGCGATGCGTGGGGTCAGTGCCGAGTCCTTCATCGGCCCCGGTGTCTCTGCCTTGAACAACTGACGCCCACCAATACCCAGCAGGGGCAAGATGGCTACAGCCAAAACAATGATACCCAGACCGCCCAACCAATTGAGTTCATGGCGCCAGATATTGATAGCAGGCGGAAGATAATCTAGCCCCACTAGTACGGTCGCACCAGTAGTAGTCATGCCCGACATGGTCTCGAAATAGGCATCGGTGAAAGACAGGTCTGGGATGACCAACATCAAGGGTATGGTGGCAAAGGCTGGCATCATGGTCCACATCCCTACTACCAACAGATAGCCGTGCCGAATCGACAGCTCGCCACGGTAGCGTCGCGTAAGCAACCACATCAAAACACCCAGACAAGCCGTCCAAACCATCGCTAAGAGAAAATCCCAGAGTACCGATTGGTCGGAATAAATTACTGCCGTAACGATGGGCAGGAGATAAGTCAGGCTGAAGACCACCAGCATCAGCCCAAGTGCATTGACAATCGTCAGCGTGCGCCTCATTAGAAGAAGCCCACGTTTACCTGAAACAGCTTTTCGACCTTCTTCACCATTGCCTTGTCTATAACAAACACGATGACATGATCATCCGCCTCTATGACCACATCGCGGTGACCCATGATGACTTCTTCACCGCGCACCAACGCCCCTATAGTGGTGCCGGGCGGCAGCTCGATCTCATCGATGCGTCGACCGACCACACGTGATGACTTGCGATCACCATGGACCACCAACTCCAATGCTTCGGCGACCCCACGGCGCAAGGAGTGCACTGCCGCCACATCGCCCTGGCGCACATAGGCGAGCAAAGAACCTATCGTGATCTGTGCGGGCGATAAGGCGATGTCTATCTTGCCGCCCTGCACCAGATCAACATAAGCACTGCGGTTGATCAGCGCAATGACTTTGCGTGCACCGCCCTGCTTGGCCAGCAGAGCAGACATGATGTTGTTCTCGTCGTCGTTGGTGAGCGCACAAAACACATCGACATCCTCGACGTGCTCTTGCATCATCAGTTTTTCGTCCGTACCGTCGCCATTCAAAACTAGCGTCTTGGTCAGTTCCTCCGCCAGCTTGGCACAAGATTTTTTGTTGTATTCGATCAGCTTGACCTGATAGTCACGTTCCAACGCCTTAGCCAAACGTCGGCCGATATTGCCACCGCCGACGATCATCACACGCTTGCTGGGCTTATCCATGCGACGCATCTCGCTCAGTACGCTGCGGATATTTTTGGTCGCGGCGATGAAAAATATCTCATCGCCATCCTCTACCACCGTATCACCGGTCGGCATAATGGCCCCATCCTTGCGGAAGATAGCAGCGACTCGAGTATCGATCTGCGGCATATGGCTGCGCAAGAAACTCAGCGGATTCCCTACCAGCGGGCCGCCTTCGAAAGCCTTGACCGCCACCAATGAAGCGCGCTTGCGTGAGAATTCCAACACTTGCAATGCCTCGGGAAATTCGATGAGTTTGGTAATGTAGTTGGTGAGTATCTGTTCAGGACAGATGGAGAAATCCACACAGAAGTTGTCCTGATTGAACACTTCGGGACGTTCCAAAAATTCGGTGGCGCGTATGCGCGCGATACGGGTGGGCGTGTTGTACAGGCTGGCGGCAATCTTGCAGGCCAGCATATTGACCTCATCGCTCTGTGTAACTGCCAGCAACATATCGCTATCCGCGATACCGGCTTGCTCTAAAACCGAAGGGTGGGAGGCATTCCCAGTCAAGGTACGCAGATCAAGACGATCCTGCAATTGCTGCAATTTCACCCCGTCGGAATCGACCACAGTGATGTCATTAGCTTCGCTGACCAGACTTTCAGCCACCGTAGAGCCCACCTGACCAGCACCCAGTATCAGTATTTTCACGGAACCACCCTTACATTAAGAGGCGAACATTATCGCACGCAGCTCAAAAACCTAACGAGACTAATTCCACAACGCCTTACCGGTGCGGCTCTTGAATTGGGTCTTCCATGCGCTACGTACCAAATCAGCCACACTGTCTGGCACAGGTACATAACCCAACTCAACCGCAATTGCATCCCCCTTGCGATAAGCCCAATCGAAATACCTCAGCGTAGCTTCGACGTTCTCAGCCACGGTAGGGGTGCGCTCTACTAGAATGAAACTGGCAGAGGTGATAGGCCAGCTGTCCTTGCCAGGTTCATTGGTTAATATCTCGAAGAAACCATTGGCTACACTCCACTTCGCGGATGAGGCGGCAGCCGCAAAACTATTCACATTGGCGCTGACGAATTGGCCATCTTGATTCTTCATCTTCACTGCATCCAGATGGCGTTTGTGCAGATCGGTGTAATCCAGATAACCCAACGCGCCATTGGTACTCGCGATCTTCTGCGCCATCGCCTCGGACCCCGCGACTTCTTCACCGCTCTTCCATGTGATCGTGAAACCTTCACCCTGTGCGGAGCGCCACTCAGTGCTGACCTTGCTCAAGTAGTTGGTGAGGTTGAAAGTAGCGCCCGATTTGTCGACTCTATGCACCAATACGATAGGGTCATTGGGTAGTGCCAGCCCAGGATTCAATGCCACTAACGCAGGGTCATTCCAGTTCTTGATCTTGCCCAAGAAGATTGCGGCCAAGGTGACACCGTCCAGTTTCAGCTGACCATCAGCCACACCTTTGATATTGAAGGTGGGTACCACGCCGCCTATCACGGCAGGAAACTGTATCAATCCGTTCTTAGCTAACTCCTCCGCGCTGAACGGCATGTCCGATGCGCCGAAATCTGTCTTGGCTGCCAATATCTCAGAGAGGCCCTTACCGGAACCGACCGCCGTATAGATCAACACATCCTCGGACTGCGCCTTATAGGCTTTACCCCAGGCGAGATAGACAGGTTTGGGGAAGCTTGCACCCGCACCAAAGAAAGCGCCGGCCTGAACCGGTACGCACCAAAACGACACAACGAATGCCAGCATAGCTAGCAGCGCGCTAATTTTCATGAACTACCTCCTAGGGATACAACCTTATTATCTTTTTATCATTTCCACAGGGCGTTGCCTGCCCGGTCTTGTACTTGCGACTTCCATGCAGCGCGTACCGCATCAGCGACCGTATCCGGCAGCGGCACGTAGCTCAACTCGTCCGCCAATTTATCACCGTTGCGATAAGACCAATCGAAGAACTTCATGATCTCCGCCGCATGTTCGGCAATGGCGGGCGTGCGCTCCAACAGAATGAAGGTCGCTGCCGTGATGGGCCAGCTATCCTTGCCAGGTTCGTCGGTCAGTATCTCGTAGAAATTATTCGCAGCTGACCATTTTGCTGAGGCGGCAGCGGCCGCGAAGCTATGCGCATTAGGCGTGACAACCACCCCATCGCGGTTTCTCATCTTGGTATAGACCAGATTCTTTTTAATCAGATCTGCCAGATCCAGATAGCCGATGGAATTGGGTGTGGAAGCGATCTTGCGCGTCATACCTTCGGTCTTCTCAGCACCCTCACCCACCGGCCAAGCGACCGACAGCCCTTCGCCTATGGCGGTCTTCCACTCGGGACTGGCTTTGCTAAGGTAGTTGGTGAAGTTGAAGGTGGTACCGGATTTGTCCGAACGGTACAGCACGGCAATCTCCGCATTAGGTAGGGCTAGGCCTGGATTCAGTGAAGCAATCAGCGGATCGTTCCAGCGCGTAATCTTGCCCATATAGATATAGGACAGCGTAAAAGCATCTAACTGCAGCTGACCATTTGCGATACCCCTGATATTCACTGCGGGCACCACACCACCGATTACCGCTGGGAATTGCATCAGCTTGTGCTGGGTCAACTCCTCCTGCTTGAGTGGCTTGTCACTCGCACCGAAATCGGTACGTGACGCAACGATTTCTGCGATACCTTTGCCCGAACCGACTGGGGTATAGATCAGCGTCGTGCCAGTCTGTGCCAGATAGGCTTTGCCCCATGCCTGATAGACGGCATTAGGAAAAGTCGCACCCGCACCAAAAATAGCATCCGCACTCGCGACACCTGAAACTAAAGCCAATACGGCGGCCAACCAAACTGCTTTCAACTCTTCCCCTTTACTGTCTCGCTCGCGCGTATCCAGTTCTTCCATTCTTCAAATAGTGCGGCATCGCGCCCCGCGATAACGGAACGCTGCCAGATATTGCCCTGCGTGAAATCATCGTGCTCGATGCAGGCGGCGTGTGCACCCGACTCGCGCAAGATCAACTCACCCGCCGCGTAATCCCAGAGCTTCTGTCCGCCATGTAGATACACGTCATAACGTCCCGCTGCGGTGTAACACCAATCCAGCGCGCTCGCGCCGAAGTTTCGTTGCGAGGCGTAGGGCGGCTTGCTCGCGAGCCGTTTGAGCAGCTTGGCTGGCAGACGCTTCATATCCACACACGCGAGCGCTTCATGCAGCGGAATCGGACACTCACGCGCCACCATTTTTTCGCCATTAAGGAAAACACCTTTACCCGCTTCAGCGGCGAACAATTCATCGGACACGGGGTTATACACCACGCCCATGACACTTTTATGTTCGCGCAACAACGCCACCGAAACCGCAAAATAAGGCAGGCCACGCGTGAAGTTGGAAGTCCCATCTATCGGATCTATGCACCACAGACCTTCGTGGCCTTGATCCCACAAAGCTTGCTGTTCCACCTGCGTCATTTCTTCGCCCAATACTGGCACGTTGACGATGGCTTGCAGCTTCTTGATCAGCGCGGCTTGCGCAGCGATATCCGCCTCAGTACACAAACTACCGTCGCTCTTGCGATGCAATGCCACTTTCAAATAGCGCGGCATCACCTCTTCGGAGGCCACCAGTTTGACGGCCGCGACCACGGCCTTAAGCACGGCACTCATGCCGCGCGGTGCTGGATGATTCATTCAGATTTCCATTTGATCGAACAACCCATGCTGGCGATCTGCTCGCGCGGACCGTTGCCGGTCTTGGCGACTTGCAGCATGGCATTGAACAGATCGCGCTCAGCATCAGGCGCGGACTCCTTGCGCGATGCATCTAGACGACCACGATATTGCAACTCCAGCTTGGCGTTGAAGCCAAAGAAGTCAGGCGTGCACACCGCACCATAGTTCTTCGCGATCTGTTGGGATTCGTCCATCACATAAGGGAAAGGGTAGCCGTATTGCTCGGCGACCAGCTTCATGTTGGCGAAGGAGTCTTCCTCGTAATCGGCTGGGTTGTTAGACATGATGGCGATACTGTTGATGCCGTGCTGCTTGAGCTCCAGCGTGTCGCGGATGATACGTTCGCGTATCGATTTAACGTAAGGGCAGTGGTTGCAGATGAACATCACCAACAGACCATTGGGGCCGCGCGCATTGGCGAGGTTGTAGCGCTTACCGTCGATACCGGGCAAATCGAAGTCGGGCGCACTCCAGCCAAAATCGCACAAAGGCGGTTGCAGACTAACCATCGCTACTCTCCTAAAAAACTTTTTTATGATCCAACTTATGCTCGTTATATTATCACGGCCTAGTCATTTCCTTACCCGCGGAATAACCCTACAGATGCCACGTTTCTATTGCCCCGCACCGCTCCCCCTTAACGGCAGTTTCGATCTACCGCCTGATGCCGCTCACCACGCCTCACGCGTACTGCGCCTACGCGTGGGCGATGCGGTGCAGCTGTTCGACGGCCAAGGCCACGAGAGCCACGGCGTCATCGCCGACCTGAGCGGCAAGCGCGTATTGGTAGACCAGATCAAATCCGTCAACGCACAGCGTGAGTCGCCCTTGCGCACCGTTTTAGCGCAGGCGCTGTGCAGCAGCGAGAAGATGGACTGGGTGATACAGAAGGCCACAGAGCTGGGCGTAACCGAGATACAGCCGCTGGACACCGAGCGCAGCGTGGCGCGACTGTCCGCCGAGCGCGCCGAGAAACGCTTGCAGCACTGGCAACAAGTCGCCATCTCGGCCTGTGAGCAAAGTGGCCGTAACGTGTTGCCCATCATCCAACCGCCACAGGACATCATGGTTTGGCTGCGCACCATGCGCGAACAGCCCTGTAGCAAATTCATCCTGCTGCCGGAAGGTGCAAAGTCTTTACATGAACAAACCCAACCCCAAGGACAGGCTGTGTTGATGATAGGTGCGGAAGGTGGCTTCACTACGGCTGAGAGCGACACCGCCTTACTGTGCGGCTTCACGCCGATACGCATGGGCGTGCGCGTGATGCGCACCGAGACTGCTGCGGTGGCCGGACTGACCGCGCTACAAATGCTGTGGGGCGACTTTAAGTGAAACAAATCTTGATCAGCACCATGTTCCTACTGCTCGCTTGCGGCAGTGCTTATGCTGACGTGATGCCTGATGTGGTGTATTGGGACACCCCCATCGGCAAGCAACTGCGCGCCCATATGAGCGCCGATGCTGACTACTGGGAACTGAGCCCTAACTTCACTGCGCAAGTCACACAGAGTTATTGCTCGGTCGCCAGCGCCATCACTGTGCTCAACTCGTTGCCCATCGCCAAGCCCATCGATCCGCGTTATGCGCCCTACGCTTACTTCACGCAGAGCAATTATTTCTCACCGCTAGTGAGTAAGGTCATAGGCGCGGAGACTGTGATGCAGATGGGCATGACGCGCGAAGAGATGGCCGCTACGCTGAACGCCAACGGCGCACTCGCACACTCCATCCCTGGCGACATACTGAGCGACGACAACTTGCGCACATTGCTGCAAAAGGCATTGGGCGATGACGGACAGTTCGTGTTGGCCAACTATCTGCGCGCCAGTTTGCATCAGGTCGGCGGCGGACACTGGTCGGTGCTGGCCGCCTACGATGCCGCGAGTGACCACGTGCTGATCCTGGATGTCGCCAAATACAAATACCCGCCGGCGTGGGTCAGCATCCACAGTCTGCGCGATGCGATCGCTACGCTAGATAGCACCAGCGGAAAATCACGCGGACTGGTGCTGGTATCGGCGCCTAAATAGATTGCAAAACCTATATCCACGAAAGACACGAAAAGCACGAAATGGAAATGCCATGCACCGTGTTTCTATCTGTCTTTACTCTGTTGTTGTTTTGTTCGTGTCCTTTAGTGTCTTTCGTGGACAACGCCTTTGACTTCCACTTCAAATACAGGAGACGCTCATGCCTTACGTCAATATCAAACTCACCGGCACCTTGAGCCGCGAACAGAAGGCGCAGATCGCTGCCGAGGTCACAGCCACACTGGAGCGCATCGCTCACAAACCCCCTTCTTATACCTATGTGGTGTTCGATGAAGTGCCCGAACAAAACTGGGCAGTGGCGGGTAAGTTGCTAGATGAGTCGTAGCGCGGCATGATGCGCCCATCGTTCAGAGAGATTAGCCATGCCCATCAAGACCGCCCCCACTGATTTCGTCGCCTGGTTCCGTTCCGTCGCGCCCTATATCAACGCCTTCCGTGGCAAGACATTCGTCATCGCCTTCGGTGGCGAAGTCGTGGCGGACGGCAAGTTCGTCGAACTGGCACAAGACTTCAACCTACTCGCCGCACTGGGCATACGCTTGGTACTGGTACACGGCGCGCGGCCCCAGATCGAGCAGCACCTGATCAAAAACAACATCAACGGTAGCTACCATCAAGGCATACGTATGACCGATGCCGAAACCATGCAATGCGTGAAAGAAGCCGTGGGCCGCGTGCGCGTCGAGATCGAGGCGCTGCTATCTATGGGCTTGGCGAACTCGCCGATGGCCAATGCCGACATCCGCGTGGCAGGCGGCAACTTCATCACCGCACAACCGATAGGCGTCATCAACGGCGTGGACCTGATGCACACCGGTAGCGTGCGCAAGGTCGACGTCGCCGCGCTCAACGACCGCATGGAATTCGGCGAAGTCGTACTGCTTTCGCCGCTGGGTTACTCACCCACCGGCGAAGTGTTCAACGTCACTTTGGAAGACATCGCCACTGCCACCGCCATCGCGCTAGATGCCGACAAACTGGTATTCCTAATGGATACCGACGGCGTGCAAAACAAGCAAGGCGACTTGCTTAGAGAGCTCACCGTTGCCCAAGCGCAATCGGTGCTTAACGGCAAGGCCAAACTGCCCGACGATGTCAGCCTGTTCCTGCCCTGCGCGATACGCGCGTGCGAAGCGGGCGTAGCGCGTACTCACCTCATCAGCCGCCACATCGACGGCTCGGTGCTGCAAGAGTTGTTCAGCGACGAAGGCATAGGCAGCATGGTGGTGGAGAGCACCCTCAACACCCTGCGCGATGCCAGCATCGAAGACGTGGGCGGCATCCTGCAACTGCTCAGACCACTGGAAGAACAAGGCATCTTGGTACGGCGCTCACGCGAATTGCTGGAACGCGAGATCGAACAATTCGTGGTGCTGGAACACGACCATCGCATCGTCGGCTGCGCCGCGCTCTACCCTTTCCCCGACGAAGCCTCGGCAGAACTCGCCTGTCTGGCAGTCGATGCGCAATACCGCGACCACGGCTACGGCGAAGCCGTGCTCAACCACATGGTCAGCGTCGCCAAATCACAAGGGATGAAAAAGTTGTTCGTCCTCACCACCCGCACCGCGCACTGGTTCCTAGAACGCGGCTTCGTCGAAGCGGAAGTCACCGCCTTGCCGGCGCAGAAAAAGACGCTGTATAACTATCAGCGTAGGTCTAAGGTTTTTGTGAGGAAGATTTAGTTGAATCTCAGCGGGTTTTGAGGGCTACTTTTATGAGTGTATTCCGTCTTCACCATAAGTCTTATTTTCCAAAATTATTTGTTGGGCTACTCGCATTTTGGATAGCGATGTTCTGGCTATACCCAACAAAGCTTGCCCCTGAACTATTCCTGTCGGTGACAGGTGCTATTGCTGCTTTTGTTCACTTCTTATACACACAGCACAATCACAGCACCGAAAGATTTATTAGCTTATTCGGTGGGTTCAACGCTCGTTACGACCAACTCAACTGCAAACTTAATTCAATACTGTTGCGAGAAAATGCACTTCTTTTAACTCAGGGCGATAAACAAACACTCTACGATTACTTCAACCTGTGTGCCGAAGAATATCTTTACTACAAAGCCGGCTATATTGATGGCGAGGTCTGGAAATCATGGTTACAGGGAATGAAGCATTTCTGCTCCGACGATGAAATACGTCGCCTTTGGCAGGATGAACTCAAATCCGATTCATATTATGGATTTTCCATATCGTTCCTTGATACAGCCGCATAGTTAGTTCTCTATCTAATTCGTATTTCATTGCACAATTCATTGGATGACGGGCGTTTGTCGGGGGTGGCCCGACAGCCAGATTCTTTCTTTTGCGTCGCCAAAAGAAAGAATCCAAAGAAAAGGCGACCCCGGTTTACCGCCCTTCGGGTTCCCGTGAATAATTCCAAATGAGCGGGGCTGCGGAACTCGCCCGTTGGGCTCAGACAGTCCTCGCCTAAAGCTCCGCTCATTTTAAATTATTCACGGCGGCGCACAGGGGCCCAAAAGTCAAAAACAGGTTTTGTCTGCTGCGCAGTCCGTAAGTTTTTTGAGTGATGCCCGCTTATGCGGGCATCACTGCTGTGTGCTTTTGATTTTGACTACCCTCCCCTTAGCCGCCACCGAGTAGCGCAGACACGTCAGGGGATTTCGGCGAGGACTGATGAAGCAACTAGCCATTCGACTAAGCGGGTAGAAGTCACCCGCAAGTCGCTGGTTATGTTTGAGTGCCTCGCTGTACTTGCGAGGCCGAGTTCCGCAGCCGCCTGACTTGTCGAGCAACGCAGGGAATCCCGTTAGGGATGGCGGGTCGGGGTCGCATTCTTTTGGTTACTTTTGGCTCCGACATAACCTAAAGGTTAGTCTGCACCGAAGCAACGCTGTCTTGGCGAGACAAGAAAAGTAACTGGCTGTCGGGCCACCCCCGACAAACTGCGATTCCCAATGGCGCAATGAATTGCGCCGCTACAAACTAAATCCGCACGCCTTGACTTAACGTACGACAGAACGTACGCTTCCATCCTAATTTAGGAGTTCACCATGACGACACTTACCGCAAGCGAAGCACGCGTTGGGCTATATCGGCTAATCGATGAGACTGCGGCCAGCCATCAACCCGTGACCATCACAGGCAAACGCAATAACGCTGTGCTGGTATCCGCTGAAGACTGGGCGGCAATACAAGAGACATTGTTCCTGTTATCCGTTCCCGGTATGCGCGAGTCGATACGCGAAGGTTTGTCCACGCCAGCAGAGGAATACTCCAAGGAACTTAACTGGTGAGTTGGCAGCTGGTTTATAGCAAGCATGCTCAGAAAGACGCGGAAAAACTCGCCGCTGCAGGACTGAAAACTAAGGCGATGTCTTTGCTGGAAATACTGCGCGAGAATCCGTTTCAAAATCCGCCTGCCTATGAGAAGCTGATCGGTGATTTGGCAGGTGCTTATTCGCGACGAATCAATATCCAACACCGCCTGGTGTATGAGGTGCTTCAGGATGAAAAAATCGTCAAGGTCATCAGGATGTGGTCACACTACGAATAGTCTTACATTCAGATACAACGGTGAAAGTAAGCGGAATATCTGAACTTTCGTAAGTCTAAGAAGGGAATTGTCATGAAAGGATTTAACTTACTCTTGGTAACTTTGATCTGCTCATTGAACTGCGCGTGTTCTAGAGCGCAGCCCGAATCTCATGAAGTGATCGTTGCTAGTAACCCCGCGCAAACAGCTGTTGCCACGGCGTGCTCCAACCCTAGACCCGAACTGTGCACTCAAGAATATGCGCCAGTCTGTGCCACTAAAGACAATGGCATCCGCTGCATAAAAGCGCCTTGCCCTTCTACTGACAAAGCGACCTACTCAAATGGTTGTGCGGCTTGTGCCGACAAAGATGTGTACTCATACCAACTAGGGGCCTGCCAGTAGTGATGCCCGCTTATGCGGGCATCACTCAATCAACAAACAAACTGCGCAGCAGACAAAACCTGTCTTTGACTTTTGGGCCCCATGTGCGCCGCCGCGAAAATCAAATATCGGGCGGAGTTTTAGGCGAGGACTGATGAAACAACTAGCCATTCGACTAAGCGGGTAAAAGTCACCCGCAAGTCGCTGGTTATGTTTGAACGCATAGCGCGAGTTCCGCAGCCCCGTCTAATATTTAATTTTTGCGGGAACCCGAAGGTGGGCAAGTCTCATTTGCCCATCCGGTAGAAATTAAACGGTGGGCAGATACAACCCGCCCGCCCTACAAATTCCCGACTTGCATGCGCTGCAACATGCCGCTAAAGTACGCCACACAATCCACCACACAAACGAGGCACAAAAGTGACTACAGTTTCATTACGTTTACCCGATGATGTTCTGAAAGCGGCGGAGCAGCACGCCAAGATTCTGCATTTGCCGCGTGCAGAATATATCCGCCGCGCCATCGTGGCGATGAACGAAGACGTGCTGAAACAGAGTCGACGTGAACAGTTGATGAAAGTCTCCAAGCGCGTCGCTGCTGAGAGCATGAAGGTGAATGCCGAATTTGCGGCGATAGAGGATGCGCCGCATGCTTAACGGCGAAGTCTGGCTGGCGAATCTGAATCCCGGCAAGGGGACTGAGCCAAGCAAGATACGTCCGGTGTTGATTGTGCAAGGTCAGGCTTTGCTGGATGCGCAACATCCTTCCACGCTCATCATTCCACTCACTTCACAACTCATGGAGGATGCCGAACCTTTGCGCATTCGCGTGACGGCTCAGGGTCGGCTGACCGCTGATTCAGATTTGCTTATCGACCAATTGCGCGCCATCGACAATCGTCGTTTGATCGACGGCCCGCTTTTGCGTTGCGATGGGGAAATGATGATGCGGGTGTATGCGGCAATTCAGGACATCATGCAAACCTGATCATCCTTAGGGCGGAATGGCGCAATGAATTGCGCTGCTATGAACCCTTCAATTCTGCATTCCAAGGCGCAACCTTCACCAGCAACACCATCCCCGGTATCGCCAACACGGCGCACAAGTAGAAGAACCCCGTCCAACCCAAACCCTCTACCAGCCAACCTGTTGCGGCGTTGGCGAAGGTGCGCGGTACGGCCATCAAACTGGTGAATAGCGCGAACTGGGTGGCGGTGTAGGCGGGGTGGGTGGTGCGCGCGATGTAGGCGACGAAAGCGACTGTGCCCAAGCCCACCCCTAATGCCTCAAGGCCAATGACGATGGCAAGCTGGGCGAGTTCGACGCTGGCGATCTCGCTGTGATGGCCCACCGAAGCCAGCCAAGCAAAGCCGAAGATGGACATGACTTGCACCACACCAAACAACCATAGCGCACGGTTGATGCCTATCTTCACCATCCATAAACCGCCCAACATGCCGCCTATCACCGCCGGCCATAAACCTGCGTTCTTGGCGATCAGGCCGATCTGGGTCTTGCTAAAACCCATGTCCAGATAGAAGGGCGTGGCCAGTGCGGTGCACATGCTGTCACCGAGTTTGTAGAAGAACAAAAAGGCAAGTATCAGCAGGGCGCTGCGCCAACCTTGGCGAGTGATGAATTCGTGGAAGGGCTCGACCACTGCTTCGCGCAAGGTCTTGGGCGGGGTGGCGCGATGTGGTTCTTGGACCAACAAGGTCATCACCACGCCCGGCAACATGAACAAAGCGGTGACGATGAACACCATGTCCCACGACAAGAAATCCGCCAGTATCAGCGACAGCGAACCCGGCACCAGACCGGCGATACGATAGGCGTTCACATGCACAGCATTACCCAAGCCCAGTTCCACATCGCTTAACAACTCTCGTCTATAAGCATCCAGCACGATGTCTTGTGTGGCGCTCAAAAAAGCCAGCAGGGTAGCGACGATGGCGATGCTCTGTAATTCGCTCTGCGGCGAGAAGCCGCCCATGGAGGCGATGACTGCGAGCAAGCCGACCTGCGTGAGCAACATCCAGCCGCGTCGCCGTCCCAGTACCGGCACGACGTAACGGTCCAGCAACGGCGACCAGAGGAATTTCCAGGTGTAGGGAAACTGGATGAGCGAGAACAGCCCTATGGTCTTGAGATCGACATGCTCGCTACGCAGCCAAGCGGGTACGAGGTTGAACAGCAGATACAGCGGCAGACCGGAGGAGAAGCCGATGAACACGCAGATGAGCATGCGGCGGGTGAAGAGTTGTTGCCACACTGTCATTTCAATTCGGACCGCATTTTCCCGTTCGCCCTGAGCCCGTCGAAGGATGAACGAACGGAGACCGCACTACGCACTTCGACAAGCTCAGTGCGAACGGAATGCAACACGCTTGGGCGATCAGATCCCACTTTGGAATCGATACACCGCAGTATTGCCCAGCAGATTGGGCAGCAGCTTGATCTCGCGCTCACCCATCATCACGCTGCGCGCGGTGATGTCCACGGCACAGCGACGGCAGAAGGCTTCGAAGTCGTGCAAGGTGCACAGATGCACATTGGGCGTGTCGTACCACTGATAGGGCAGGGTGCGTGACACCGGCATACGACCCGCCATGATCTGCGCACGGTTCAGCCAGTGGCCAAAATTGGGGAAGCTGACGATGCCTTCACGCCCCACGCGCAACATCTCTTTGACCAGCGCTTCGGTATGGCGCGTGGCTTGCAAGGTCTGCGACAGGATGACGAAGTCGAAGGCGTTGTCCTCGAAATCAGCGAGGCCGGAATCCAAGTCGTTCTGGATGACGTTCACGCCGTTTACCAAGCAGGACACGATGTCCAGATCATTGATCTCCACGCCGTAACCCTTTACCGAGCGTGTCTCTTTCAGATAACGCAACAGGCTTCCATCACCACACCCCAAGTCCAGCACAGTAGCGCCTTTGGGTATCCAAGCCGCGATGGCGGCGAAGTCTGGCCGTTCCGCGGCCAAGCGGTTGATCTCGTCGTGGCTCACTATGCACACTCCTTGGCGACGTTGTTGAGATAAGCGCGCACCACATCGAAGTAGTGCGGATGCGGCATCAAGAAGGAATCATGGCCGTGCGCCGAAGTGATCTCGGCATAGCTGACGTTACGACGGTTATGCAGCAGCGGCTGCACGATCTCGCGCGAACGCTGCGGCGAGAAACGCCAATCGGTGGTGAACGACACCACTAGAAAATCGGCCTGCGCACGCGCGAAGGCCTTGTTCAGGTCGCCACCTGACAGATGCGCAGGATCAAAATAATCCAACGCCTTGGTCATCAGCAGATAGGTGTTGGCATCAAAATAGGCAGCGAACTTGTCGCCCTGATAACGCAGATAAGACTCGATCTGGAATTCCACGTCGTAGCCGTAGTTGTACTTGCCGTCGCGCAACTCGCGACCAAATTTATCGGCCATCACATCATCGGACAGATAAGTGATGTGGCCCAACATGCGCGCCAGACGCAGGCCTCGGGTCGGCACGACGCCGTGCTGGTAGTAGTTGCCGCCGTGGAAATCTGGGTCGGTGAGGATGGCATTACGCGCCACGTCGTTGAAGGCGATATTCTGCGCGGTGAGGCGCGGCGCGGAGGCGATGGCCAGCACATTGGCGACGCGCTCGGGGTAAGCCAACGACCATTGCAGCGCTTGCATACCACCCAAGCTACCGCCGATGACGGCAGCGAAACGCTTGATACCGAGCAGGTCGGCAAGCCGCGCTTGTGACGCTACCCAATCTTCCACCGTGACCATGGGGAAGCTGGAACCGTAAGGCTGACCGGTAGCCTGATCGATAGAGGACGGGCCGGTGGAGCCGTGGCAACCACCCAGATTGTTCAGACCGACAACGAAAAATTTATTGGTGTCTATGGGCTTGCCCGGGCCGACCATGTTGTCCCACCAGCCGACGTTCTTCTCATCGTCCGCGTACACACCCGCGACGTGATGATGACCGGACAGGGCGTGACAGATGAGGATGGCGTTGGAACGCGCAGCGTTCAACTCGCCATAGGTCTCATACATCAATTCATAGCGCGGCAACACCGCGCCGCTACTAAAGGTCAGCGGGGTGTCGAAGCGGGCGCATTGCGCCGTTACGATGCCTACAGAATCACTCAAACCACACTCCAAAATGAAAAACCCAGTCGGCTAAAGCGGACTGGGTTCGAGTCGCTTTAGCTGGAATCTTTTACGTGCCCCGCAAGCTGAGTTCAAATCGGCACGGAGCGGAGTTTCCGCGATTTACCCAGCACTGTCAATTACATCGCGGCCCGCAGGCGGCTGGGTTAATCCTTTTTGAGCAAGGCCTTCAGGTCGGCGAATGGGTTATGCGTGGCAGTGGCGCGCTGCTCCTTGTTACGGTCACGCGCCGCCTCATCCAACTCACGCGAGTGCTCGTTGTCGTGGCAATAGACGCACAACAGTTCCCAGTTACTACCATCAGGCGGATTGTTGTCGTGATTGTGATCGCGGTGATGCACGGTCAGTTCGCGCAAGCGCACACCGGCGAACTCGCGGCCGCAGCGAGTACATATCCACGGATAGATCTTGAGCGCGCGTTCGCGATAGCCTTGTTCACGCTGCTCGCGTTGCTGACGCGCCTCGGCGACGACACGGTCTAAGCGAGCTAGGTCGGGGGTGTGGGGTTTAGCCATGACGCATATCCTCCTTCTAAACTCGCACCGAGCGAGCGATCAGGCGTTGAGTTTATCCAGCAGTTCGCGCACCTTGAGCGGGTCGTCGGCGCGCAATATCTTCTGCGTGGTCACGGCTATCTCGGGCAGGCTGGTGGTCAGTATGCGCTGCTTGATACTGGGCACTTGTGACGAAGACATAGAGAACTGACGCAAGCCCATACCTAAGAACAAGCGCGTGTACTCCAACTCGCCGGCCATCTCACCACACACCGAAACCGGCACGCCTGCCTTGTTGGCGGTGCTGATGACATGCGAGAGCAGATGCAACACAGCAGGGTGCAGCGGGTCATAGAGATGCGCCACTTCCTCGTCGGTACGGTCGATGGCCAAGGTGTACTGGATCAAATCGTTGGTGCCTATGGAAAGGAAGTCCAGACGTTTAGCGAATACGCCCAAAGCCAGTGCTGCGGCGGGTATCTCTATCATGCCGCCTATCTTCACTTCAGCATCATAGGGGATGCCCTCGTCGTCCAATTGCTGCTTGGTGGCGGCGATGAACTGCAGGGTCTGGTTGATCTCGGCCGCGCCCGACAACATCGGCACCAGTATCTTGATGTTGCCGTACTGAGTGGCGCGCAGCAGGGCGCGCAACTGAGTCCGGAACAATTGCGGCTCAGCCAAACAGAGACGGATGGCACGCAGCCCCAGCGCGGGATTGTTGGCAACACGCTCCACACCCTTGATCTGCTTGTCCGCACCAAGATCGAAGGTACGGATGGTGACAGGTTGACCTTCCATGCCTTCAGCAACTGCCTTGTAGGCAAGGAACTGCTCTTCTTCGTCAGGCAAAACATCGCGGTTAAGGAACAGGAACTCGCTACGGAACAGACCGATGCCGGTCGCGCCGTTCTCTTTCACTTCAACTAGGTCTTCTGGCTTCTCGATGTTGGCATGCAACTCGATGACGGTGCCATCCAAGGTATTGGCTTTGGCACCGCGCAGACGTTTGAGCTTCTTGCGGTCCAACTCCCATGAGCTTTGCAGCAGCTTGTACTCGGCCAGAATGGCTTTGTCGGGATTGATGATGAGCACACCCTGCTCGCCATCCAAGATGAGCAGATCGTCCTCTCGTATCAGCTCGCGCGCATGGTGCAGACCGACTACGCAGGGCGTGTTGAGACTGCGCGCAACGATGGCAGTGTGCGAAGTCGCGCCGCCCACATCGGTGATAAAGGCCGCGAACTGTTGAGGGCGGAACTGCATCAGATCGGCAGGACTCAAGTCATGCGCGACCAAGATGGTCTCGACATCGTGACGCGTCGGCGCGGGCAGATGACCAGGTGTGCCGGTCAGTTGTTTGAGCAGACGTTCAGCGACCTGAGTCACATCGGTCTGACGCTCGCGCAAATATGCATCTTCGAACTCATCGAACTGCGCGACCAATTTATCGGTCTGCGTCTTAAGCGCCCACTCCGCATTGCAATGCTCCGTGAGGATCATCTCGCGCGGTGCTACGCTCAACAGTGGGTCATCCAAGATCATCTGGTGCAGTTCAAGAAAGGCATCGAACTCCGCGGCTGCATATTGCGGACGGTTGCCACGCAGGGTGGTGAACTCGGTGCGCGTGGCCATCAAAGCTGCATCGAAACGTTCCACCTCCTCATCCACGAACTGCTTGGGAAGCACGTAATGTGCGACTTCCAGCGAGGTATGCGACAGCAGATGCGCATAGCCGATGGCGATACCGCTGGAGACGGAGATGCCGTGTATAGAAAACGTCATAGCCACCCCGCCAAAACTACTGCGCAATTTGAGTGCGGCGTCGCGCGGTACTCGCCTCCTCGCCTACCCATTTGGTATGTCTCGCCACTCCGTTCCGTGCTTCTTGTACTCAAACTGCTCGCCACGTTTTTTCGAGGTGTCTTCATATCTTATTCACCCTCACCAAAGTAGTCGTTGATCAGTGCGAGCAGCGCCTGCATCGCTTCCGCTTCATCTTCACCATTAGTCTCGATAGTGATGGTCGTGCCCTTGGCAGCGGCCAGCATCATCACACCCATGATGCTTTTGGCATTCACGCGGCGGGTGTTGCGGGTCAGCATGACTTCGCATTTGTGCTTAGAGGCGAGCTGGGTAAGTTTGGCGGAGGCACGTGCGTGCAGCCCGAGTTTATTGATAATCAGTACGTCTTGTTGCAGCATGTTAGAGATCCGAGTTCATATAGACGATGCAATCACGCCCACCTTCCAGCGCCAATTTGGCGAGTTCGGGCAGGGTGACCGTGGGTTGGCAGACGGCGCGTAACAGCATAGGGAGATTGACGCCGGCCACGCCGACGACGCGCTCGGCATGACAGAGTTGGCGCGCGATGTTGCTGGGCGTAGCGCCGAACACATCCGCGAGTATCAGCACCCCGCTGCCGTTATCCAATTGTTTGATGAGGGCCTGACCTTGAGATAACTTTAAGCTGGTGTCGTCATCGGCCAGCACCGACAAGACCTTGAGATTGCTGGGCACTGCACCCAATACATGACGCACACAGTCGGCCAAGCTATCGCCCAATCCGTTATGCGTGACCAACAATATTCCGACCATCAGATCACTCCCAAGTAACGCGCTACTAACGCAGCAAGCAACACCATCAAAACGATGCCATAGCGCAACATCCACACTGTATATCTTTGTTTAGCGACGTCGATGCGCTGCTCTTCTGCGACGATGTCAGCGATTTTGTGCAGGGCGTTGCGAGCCACGGCTTGCTGCACTTTGTGATCGACTACTTCATCAACGGCGGGCTCGCTCACTCGACCTCCACGTTCGTGTTCTTGTCCGTGAATTCTAGCCGTTTCTGCATGGCTGCTGTGAGGTGCACACGGCCCTGCTCGTCCACCAGCATCGCCTCGTCCACCGCCATCAGCTTGGCGGCATTGCGCCAACCCTTAGTACCTGAGATGAACAAGGGCTTGGAGTCGACGTCGGACAACACCCCTGCTTGAGGGCCATGGGTGATGACTGTGACTTCCTGCACGGCCTGCATGGGGTAGCCGGTATGGGAATTGATGATGTGACAGTAACGCACGTTGCCTATCATGAAGTAGCGCTGATAGTCGCCCGACGTACCGATGGCCTCGCCATCATGCAACTCCATACTGGCGATAGCGCCCGATTTGCGCGGATGTTGTATGCCGACTTTCCAGGAGCGTTCACCGTGCTTGCCCAGCGCCAGCACATTACCGCCGATATTAATCAGCGCATTGTTGATGCCGCGCTGATGCAACAACATGGCGGCACGGTCCAAAGCATAGCCTTTGGCGTAACCGCCCAAATCGATCTGCACCGCTGAATTCTTACTTTCCACGCGACCACGCTCTATGCTCAGATCGGACATCTGCGGATTGCTCGTAACCAGTGCTGCGATGTCTTTGTCGGCAGGTTGTACAGGCTTGAACTCATCGGCATGGAAACCCCACAACGCAACCAAACCGCCTATGGCCGGATTGAACATACCGTGTGCCTGCTTGGAAAGTTGCGCCGCATCTTTCAGTATCGCCGCCATCTCGTCTGAGACGGCGACACTGTCGCCGTGTGCCAAGCCGTCGTTCAATTCACTCAACTCACTGGGTTGCCAAGCGTGCAACATGGTGTGCAGACGTTGGAACTCCTGCATCACCTCGCTCACCGCCAGCTTGGCTTCGTCTTCTGGCTTGCCGTAGATACTCACTTCGACCAGCGTACCGAATACATAGCCTTGCTCCTGATAGAGCGGCTCTTTCTTCTCGGCGCAACCACCCAACATCAGGACGGATAGCAGGAGGAGTAGGGCGCGCAGACTAGTCATCGTTCTCGGCCGCCTCTATCTCCAATGATGCTGCCAGCAGCGCCAGTCGCGCCACCACGCCATAAGCGTAGAAGCGGTTGGGTGCATCGTCGGGAGCACGATCGGGATTAGGTAAGGTACAACTACTATCGAAGGCCAATGGCACGAAATGCATGCCCGGTGCGTTGAGATTCTCGTCCACACCGCGTCCTGTATGGACACGATAGAAACCACCGACCACGTAATGGTCAATCATATAGACCACCGGCTCGGCCACCGCCGCATTGATGTTCTCGAAGGTGTAAACGCCTTCCTGCACCAATACATCGCTGACTTCCACACCTTCTTTGATGACGGACATCTTGTTGCGCTGCTTGCGATTCAGCGCGGCGATCTCGGCAGCATCTTTGACCGTCATGATGCCCATGCCATAGGTTCCCGCATCGGCTTTGACAATGACAAATGGATCGCTCTTCACCCCGTACTCGGCATACTTTAGACGCATCTTATTCAGCGTCGCATCGACCTTCTCGGCCAGACATTCCAGCCCGATACGTTCCTGGAAATTCACCTGATCGCAGGTGTCAAAATAGGGATTGATCAGCCAAGGATCGATATTGATGAGCTGAGCGAACTCTTCGGCCACCTTGTCGTAATTGGCAAAATGCTGCGACTTGCGGCGCGTATACCAACCCACTGACAGCGGTGGATAAACTTCCTGCTCAAGATTTTTCAAAATATCGGGCACGCCGCCGGATAGATCGTTGTTGAGCAACACCACACAAGGATCGTAATCCGCCAAACCAAGGCGATTGCCACGGCGCACCAAGGGCTCCAACGTCAGCGTGCCGCCGTCAGGTAACACGATGGGCGTCGGCTGGGTGACTTCGGGCAGCAGTGAACCGACTCGCACACGCATACCCGCCTGCTTGATGATGGTCACCAGATTCGCCACGTTCTGCAGATAGAACAGATTGCGCGTGTGGTTCTCAGGAATCAGCAACACACCCCGCGCCTCAGGACAGATCTTCTCCACTGCACTCTGCATGGCCTGCACGCTCAGGGGCAAGAAGTCAGGATTGAGGTTATTAAAACCGCCAGGGAACAGATTGGTGTCCACCGGCGCCAGCTTGAAGCCGCTATTGCGCAGATCCACCGAAGCGTAGAAGGGCACCGGATGCACCTGCCACTGCGAGCGGAACCAATGCTCGGTGGTCGGCATGGCTTGTAGAAAGCGGCGCTCTAAGTCGAGCAAGGGGCCGGTCAGGGCGGTAGTGAGGTGAGGAACCATGATGTACTGAATATATAACGAGTGAGCATTCTAGCTGATGCGGCCAGACAAAACGAAACCGCCCGAAATGTCGGGCGGTTTCGTTGAGATACCACTAGGCTAAGCAAGTACTACACGTGATTCTTCCTTAAATTACTTCGCCAACTGCGGCTTATACAAATTAACTGTAAATTTCTCACCGCGCTCCGATGGTGAATACACCACAATCACTGGCTTGCGTGGTTGATACACCTGTCCATATGAGTCGACTTTATATTTCAGATAATCAAGTTTAGCCAACTGACCCGCTTTGAATGGCCCCATAATTTTTTGGAAGTGGATATCAGATGATCCGAATGCGCTATGCATTTGGTATTGATCGTTTGCCATCCAAATTTCCCACTTTAAGTTGGGAGCTGTTGAAGAGGTAACGGAGACTTCGTAATACGCTGGTGCATATCCGGAATACCCATTCTTATCAGGCAAATCTGTATTTTGTACATCTTTCACATGTACTTTTCCCAAACCAGCTGGGCTCAGCGCAAACTCTTCGCTCCAAACATCTGCGGAAGAAAACGACATCCCTTGTTGTGATTTAAAAACTACGGTCGTGCTGTCTTTTTCCAAATTGACATCATGGAAGTTATCTAACTTTGCATAGTCACTTGGCGGCATAAGTTTGGCAACAATATTGCCGCATCCGGCTAGACCAAGAGTAGCAAGTAGTACAAAAGCTGGTGTCAGATGGCTGCGTTTCATTTTCATTTTTAGTTCCCCGATCAGTAGTGTCCGGTTAAAAGTCGAACAAATTTAGTTGGTTATAAAAATCCGTCTGATCTGTGAACTGCCCACTGCCTGCGAAGGCTTGAGATAGCTGGGTTTTCTCAAAAACAGACACCGATAT
>JAQTTY010000023.1 GCA_028710525.1 Gallionella sp.
GCAGAATAATAACACAAAATTTTTGCAGGAGACTGTCAAGGCAGTCGGTAAGGTCAGGGCAGATCTAGCAAAGGGTAAGACCTGCGGTGCTGCAGCTGATGACGATACAAGTTTCCTGCTTGGGCGCCTAGAGCAAAAAGTCGATAGTCTCACTTCAGCTGTGGAGACTTTGGTGCAGCAGCAGGCAGTCTCTAATAGGCTTAACGAAAAAGTGGTTGATGCACTGACTAAACTTGTGCAGGCACCGGGCGCAGAGCCTAAGCAGCCAGAGCCGCCGACGCCTCCAAAGGCGCCTTCTGACGGCTTCGGGATGGTCGTTTAGGGCATGACTAGCTTAGTTTTAATAAAGACTCCTATACTACCGACGAAAAAAAGTATTAGTCATACACGCCATGTTAAGAATAGACATTTAGACGGTATATTTATCAAACATTTTTATCCTCAAATTAACATAAACGTGATGTGGAGAAACCGAAAATGAGCTCTCAAAAAGGCATAGTCAACATGCGACACTCAAAACTCGACAAAAAAGGGCGATTTTTAGACCGAATTATTAAAGCCCAAGATGCAGGTTTTGAGCCTAAAATTCCCGTCGACAACGACGGCAAAGACATCTCAAAGAAGCTCTCAGCCGCTTGGCTCGAGAAGCTAGCTGCCTGTCCTCAATGCAGCGGCGCTAAGAAACAGAAGATTAAGCCGGCGCCGGTTGTCATTCTGTCCTTTGCTACTCGCAGCGGCGTAGTTAAAACGCAGGGTTGCTGCGCTGACCATTGGGCTGAGCTTGCTGAAACCGATATCGGCTGGAGTGTTGGCGCTGTTAAGTTGGAGACTATTCAGGCTTCGATGTAGCAAGTTTTTTAAGGGTAGAAAACAGAGTTGATTTTAGCTTAGCCACGCTCCGGCGCCTGTCCCGGGCTTCAGCTTGAGTGAGCTCGTCGGCTGAGGTAGGCAGGTTTTAACCTCTCATTAACCTCTCTCATTGTGCCCCTGAGCCGTCCGGTGTTGTCTCCAGACATCCGGTGTCCTGTATGTGCCGTCTTGGGAAGGCAAGGGGGCTCCTCATAACTTTGCCTAAAGTTAGGGTTTCAGGCGCAGGTGCACCTGAGTATAAACCCAAAGCAGCGTTAGAGCGGCTGCGGAGCGGGACAAACTGAATAGGGCGAATGACTGGCTCCGTGGCTGCCTAATTTGCGCAAGTGTTTTATTTTACCTAGTTCATCCCTGCTGCATGGGTCACGGAAGGGAGAAGCGCAAAAAGAAGCTCAAAAAACAGAAGAAAAAAGAGGAGCTCAAGGAGCTCTAGTTTCGACTTTTTTGGGTGCCCGGCGTTCGGTTCGTTTGATGGCGTGCTCGATTGCTAAGAGTTTGCGAGGGTTGGGCGGGGTATAATCGGTTTTTGGCTGCATGCAAACAGTATTTCCGAATTTGTCATGAGTTTTGAGTAGGTCTCTGACGGCGTCTCGGATGGCTTGCGATCTGTCGGCATAGAGTTTTTCGCTGACTAGCTCGTCGAGGGCTTTGATGTAGCTGGGCGGTAGGTATAGCGTTATGAGCTTCATTAGTCCTCGCCGTGTATGTGTGTTTGGATGATTAAGCCGCATCTGCCACAGTGCACGTGCAGGCCATACATGATGTCATCTGGGTAGCCGCTGAGTTTGGCGTCTGTTTTCAGGATCTCCCAGCCACATGTGCAGCGGTAGTATTTGCGCCGGCGCAGGTGTTCCCGGATGGTTGCTAAAATTGCGAGTTTTGCCATGGTTGCCCGTATTTCTGTTATGGGCTTATCTGTTTTTCTAAGCACTACATTCTCCCCCCTGCCTGTTCTACTGTTACGTTAAAGACTTTCCAACGGTGTGCTCGCAGGGTTTCTCCTACGAAAAACTCAGCTGCTACCATCAGCTCCTCATCCTTATAGTCAGGATGGTGTTTGTAGATGATGTTGCCGCCGCTGCTGAATATGACCAGGGCGACGGTTTTGTTTTCTGGGCGGTCCTCGTCGATGAGCATGGCTGCTGAGCTGAACACGTGCGGATAAACTCCGCTATTATCGGGCAAAAAACCAATTCGTTTTAGGTTTGTCATGATATCACCTGCCTACTCTGCGCTGTGATGGCCAGAGTTTCCAACCGGGAGCGGTGAAGGTTTCTCCTGCTTTGACTGGCTTGGTTTCCTCAGAGTAGTTGCTTGCGTCAAGGAAGGGGCGCTCAGCTTGGACTACGTGCTCCTTTCCGTCTTCAGCTGGCTCGATAACTTTGACGGGGTAGATGCCTTTGTAGTAGCGCCTATCTCCCGGGTGTATTCCTTTTTCCTGCGCTGCCACGCTTGTCGGCCTCCAAGTTTTGCTCTCGGACAATTAAAATGTGGATGACGTCTCCGATGGATTTGTAGCCTAGATCTACCTTTTTTTTCATTAGCCACTTGTGGTCCTCTAGGTCTACCTTGACGGACTTCTCCTGCGGTTCTGTCATTGCTGCGGCGGCTCCTGGAGTTGGTCAATTAAGGCATTGAGTAGTTTGATGACTTCGATGGGTACGTCGTTGACTGCGATCGCTGCGGTCGGCGTGTTGGATGGTGTTTTTGGGGTGACTATTGCGCTGATTTTCTGTAGGGCGCCTTTGTCAAAGACTGCGAGAGCTAGGCAGTGTAGGCCGTCTGTGTCTAAGCTGTATTTTTCCTGGCGTGATGCAGTGTTTTCCCAGCGTACTTTTGGCGCCGGTGGTTTGAGTGACTCTGCGAGTGCGACTGCTCGCTGAGCTGGCGTTGTTATCTGCTTATAGTGCTGAGTTAACCCAACAGCTGTCCTGCCGGGAAATAACTCGAGTTTGTCCTGCAGGATGATTTGTGCTCGATGCATCATTGGGAGCGCTACTATCTCCCGGCGTTGCATCTCCTCGATGAGCCGTTTTTCATCCTCAGGTTTCCAGTTGCCTGTTGCTCGTCTGCCTCCGCATCTCCCGGGGCGCCGTTTTACTTCATCATTTTGTGATGAGCTATTGTCATCATTTTTTGATGAAATAGGCTTATCCTGTACTTTGATGAGGACTTTGCCCTGCTCATAAAATACTTCGTTTCTCTGGGGTAGTTGTGCTTCCCAATCTGGCTCCCATTGAGTGCCCGGAATAACAAGGCATGCTCCTCTCTCTGTTTGCTCAGTTGGAAAAGTGGCTTTTAATCTATCAATCAATGTTTGCGAGTGCTTAGCCTCCTGCCTCTATTTTTACACTTTTACACTTTTAAGATTTACCGAGTTTCCGGAGTGAATGGCAAATTATAAAAATAGACCTAATGAATTAAAAATTCGTAAGCAGGCAAGCAGGCGAATGTATTGGTTGAAAACGAAGAAATTTGCGAAAACGCAAACAAAAACCCCGTATGTCCTTATGTAACTGATATCAGAGCTAGCCGTGAAGATCGAGCGTTGATGAAGCGTGCTCTCGTTGGCGATGACTTGCAGGGCGGGCTCGTTAAGCGCATGACTGACGTCGAGGCTGAGATCAAAGAAGTCAAGGCGGCTGTGAAGCGACGCTGGAACTTCAAGGACACAGGAACGCTGCTGCTGGGTGTGGCTGCTCTCATTACTGCCATCTATACCCTCCTGCAGTATTGCCGGTGATATGAATAAATTTTTAACCTCAGCTGCTGAACTACAATCAGCGAGGGCTTACTGTTGACATTTAAGTATAAACTGCGAGATGGCAGCGAAATTGAGTCAAGCATCGAGGTACCCCCAGAGTTTGAAGGTATGCTCGAGGACCTGCGACTTTTAAAAAGCGATGGGCACAACCCCAATAAAATGACGGACAAGCAAAAAGAGGCAACCTGGCATAGCCTCGAAAAGTTCGGCTGGCTTGTTCCCATCATCACCAACAGCGAAGGCTGCCTAGCTGATGGGGAGCAACGGGTAGACGTCTGCACTAGCCACGGCTTGTTTTTTGGTCCTGTTCTGCGCCGCAAAATCACTGACGTGGACCGTGAGCTCATTCGGCAGGTGCTCAACAAGCTCAAGGGCACGCATGACAAACTGCTCGATGCAGAGTCATTCAAGCGTATTCGTGACGCTGACGGGGCAGCTGATCTCAAGGCGCTGCTAAACATCTCTGACGGCACATTGGAGCGCTACGACAAAATCCTGCAGGCTTCTGAAGACAGTCAGGGCGCCATCCTCGACAGCACCTTTGAAGTTATCGTCAAATGCAAAGATGAGCCCGAGCAGCAAAGAGTTTTCGACGATTTAAAAGCACAGGGGTATGACGTACGGATTTTAACATTGTAAAAGAATGGCCTAAACCCTCAAGTTTCCGCAGCCAGAGCGTCGCCAGCTGCTTTACCATCACTGCAGAGAAGATGGATAAGCACTTTGTCGGCAAACTGCCAATTGAGGACCTGGACTGGAAGATCGGTGCAATAGTTGGCCGCAGCGGCACCGGCAAAACAACAGTTGCCAAGCAGCTTTTCCCCCAGGAGTACATAAGGGGCTTTGACTACTCAGCTGAGACGGTGCTCGATGACTTCCCCAAAGGCTTAACGGTGGCTGACATAACTCAGGCACTCTGCAGCGTCGGTTTTGCCTCTCCCCCGGACTGGCTTAAACCCTACTCTAACCTCAGTCAAGGGGAAAAGATGCGAGTTGACGTCGCAAGGGCGCTGCTGCTCTCTGAGAAGCGAGTTGTTTTCGACGAGTTCACAAGCGTTATAGATCGAGACATTGCCCACGTTGCCTGCATGGCTATCTCTAAATCTGTCCGGAAAAGCGGCAAGCAGTTCATAGCCGTAACCTGCCACTATGATGTGGTTGACTGGCTGGAGCCCGATTGGGTGCTATGCACCGACGATATGAGTTTTGATAAAAAAAAAGAACCCGCCCTGCAGTTGAGCTCCAAATCTACAAGGTCGAACGGCAGCTCTGGAGCTTGTTTAGGGAGTATCATTATCTAAACACGAGCATTGCTCCCTTCTGTAAGTGTTATGCCGCTTTTATCAAGGAAAAACCCGTTGCTTTTATCGCAGTGCAGCCCATCAAGTTCGGCACTCGCCTAAACCGTGTTAGCCGCCTAGTAGTTTTGCCGGATTATCAGGGCATCGGCATTGGGCGCAAGCTGCTCACGTGGACTGCTGAGCACTACAAAAAGCAGGATGCAGCACCTTTCCTTCTCATCACGAGCAATCCTCAGCTAGTGCGCACAGGCCTGAGAGGTTGGCGTGTGACCAGGGCAGGCAGGGCAGGCAAGATCAATAATGCATCCTTCCTCAAGTCGATGTCTGGAGCTTATAGTCATGGCGCCGAGAACCGTCTCACAGTCTCTCTGGAGTACATGGGGCAGCGATAAAAGAAATCAATCCTGAGTTTCAAATAGGCGCTACCCTACCTTTTTTTTGAGGATAATGGTATGACAGCACGAAATACATTCATCATAGAGAACAACGACAAAGAAGTCGAGCGCCTAGTAAAAGCCGCTAAAAAACTTCACTTTATCTATAAGGTTCAGCTTCTCGGGCAGAATATAACCAAAGTTGTTTTCATCTGGTGAGAGCATGGCTAAGACTCAGAGAAAATGCGCAGGCAGCGAGCTCCTCAACATTTACATGATGACCGGCGAGCCTCGCAAGCAGGCCTTCGAGAAGTTCCAAAAAGAAAAATGTGCGGTATGCCAGGCGAAATGCGATTTCCGCTATCGCAAAGGCGGCATGCCCCCTCACTTTTCCTAGTAATAAAAAACTACGCCGTTTTTTTAATCCAGATTAGGTACCAGGTGCGGCTCCTGGGCTCGGTGCTGCCTGGGCGCCTGACGCCTCGAGATCCCACCATGGCAGCTTTGCGATCGGGCTTGCAGGGTAAACAGGCCAGCAGCCGGGGAAGCGTGATATGGTTGTCGTTCCATTTGTAGAGCAGCTGAGCTCCCGGCGCCATGACTCTCATGAGCTCCTCAAAACCGGCTGCCAAGTCCTTTTCCCAAGTTTCTCGGTTGAGTATGCCGTAGCGTTCAGCGAAGTTAAATGCCATGGGCTTACCTTTGGAGACATAGAGCATATGAGGGGGATCCTTGACGGCGCCGTCGATCGCTCCGCTGCGGATTGGTAGATATGCCCAGACTGCGATAATGGTTGGCTTGACGCTGCGTTTTTGGTCAATAAAGATGACGTTGGGGTCCTCTCTATCCTTCCACATGCAGCGACGGCCTGCTGTGACGTCTAAGATCATTAGGCTAACCTCTGCTGTTTGGGTTTGAATTTGTCGAAGTCATAGCAGCTGCTGCAGCTCTCGCCTTTATTTTGGCAGGTGTTTTGGCAGTTACGCATTTCCTCGGGTAGGTCTTTTAGTGTGTAGTGCTTCGTTTCCGGCATTTTTGGAATACCTCTTCATCCTTTGTGGCGTCAAGCATTAGTGTCTCGAGTGCTTTTTTCCAGTCTCCTGCAAAATAGGGTTTGACTATCCGGTTGTAGAATTCCTCAGCTAGTGACTCGGGTACTCCCTGCAGGGTGAGGTCAGTTGTTTCGCTCAAAAGCTCTCCATCCCGCCGCCTAGTCCATCGGTTAGGTCGGATAGAAAACGGCGCAGTTTTTTCAAGAATGTCTGCGGCTTTTCCTCCGGTTCGGGCTCGCATATTTGCTGAAAGGGTGTTTGTGGTTTAGGCGGCTCGGGTGTTCGGCGTGGTGCTCCGCAGTGGTTGCAGTGGTCGACTGCGTCCTTGTTGGATGTTTTGCAGTATTCGCAGTCCCAGCGTTCCCTAAAAGCTCCTCTAAGGCGCTCTGACCAGGAGGCAGGGTCAAACTCTACGGTTAGAGTCATTTTTACGGCTCCGCTTTTCTGGTGGTTCGGGCGCTATTAGAAGGCAGACAACGATGAAGACAATAAAAAAAACTATGAGGTATAGAGCTGCGTTGTGTTTTCTGCGTTGTCTCATTTTTCCACATCCTAGTTATTTGTGCTATGTGTCTCAGCACTTTCATTTAGATAGTCAAAGCATTCAACGCAAAGTCCTGCCTCTCGAAGTTGAGGAGTATCGCAGAATTCGCTGGGGTCATAATCGCAGGCATCACAGTCTAGTTCGTCGTCTCCCCAGCCGTCCTCCTCCTCCCATCCTTCCTCGTTAGCCACTGGAGCTCACCTGTGCCATGGCGTGCTCTGCGTTGCGTTCCCGCTCGAGTTCCTCTTCCTCGACGTCGATGGCTGCCAGGTCGGCTATATGCTTGCCCTGCCGTTTGTCGAGCCAGAACAGGCGCACATCGAGCTCACGTTTGATGTCGAGGGCTAATTTGCTGAGCTTGGGGAGTTCTCGGGCGAGTTGGTCCAGCACTTTTTTCTCCTCGGGTGTTGCAAGGGCTTTGACGAAGCTCTCTATAGTAGCTACGGAGTTTTTCAGCTGGCGTTCTAGCTCCAGGTAGCTCTCGCCTATTTCGTTGAGCTTGACTTTTGACTCTACGAGGAATAGGCCTTCGGACTCTACTTTGATGCGTTTGCGTAGGGCTGAGAGGTCCTGCTTTAACTCGTGGAGTTTGACGTTGTGCACTGCGATGGTTTTGTCTGTCCATCCTCGTTTAGCTCCGCATTCGATGCATATGGCGTTGCCGCTATCAGCATGGAAGTGTGCCCAGTGTCCGAAGGGGATATCCTGCCCGCAGTCTAAGCATTTGAGATCTAGTGTGACTCTGTCGAGCTTTATCGGTGAGTACTTCAGTGACTCTGTGACGAAAAGCTCCCGGTTGGCGATGCGTTCTGCGATGCAGTTTCCGCAGCAGACATCCTTAAATTTGCCGCCTAGCTTGCGTGTTTTAGAGGCTTCAACGGCTAGCCGGTGTGCCTCCTTTTTGGTGGGTGCTAAAACAAATTGTGTCTCTGCCTTCCAGCCGCAGTCGCATTTTGAGTCCTTTGGCATTTGGACTGCGATAAGTTTGTTTTGTAGATCAGCCGGCATTGCTCTATCTCCTAAAGACTATCCGTGAGCTGCTCGTCGTTGGGGCAGTGTCCGTTGAGGTCTAAGGGAGCGCCGCATTGGCAGCTCTCCTCGACGACATCGCCTAAGCTGAAGACTAAGCAGAGCGCTGTATCTACGTCTTTTTTGCCCTGTTCGCTGAAGGTCTCCCGGGGAGTTTTGATTCGCTGTATAGCTGTGATTTCTCTGACGTGTTTGATGCCTTTGCCGGAGATGAAGACTGCTTGGATGCCGAAGGTCGCTGCGTCGTTGCCTACCTCTGCAGCGAAGGGAATAAGGGGAGAGGTGTTGAGCCAGTCTTTGATGCCCCTGGTTCTCTCGATGTATTTGTTTAGGTTAAGCAGGACTTTCTGCCAATACTCAGAATTCCTGCGTTTTTCATCGGTTTTTGTGCCGGCTACTATTTTATCGTAGTAGCAGCGGCGTATGCGAAAAATAATTTTGTAGGTCTGTTTAGAGGTTCCCATGTCATAGCCTCGCTGCAACGTTGTCTATTTTTTTGGGTATAAAACTTTTATTACATCTCTCGGTCAGCGGCTGCCATATGGCAAAGCATATAATATATTCCACAGAATTGTAGAAAACAGGGGGGGTACCCCTGAAACTAAACAAGGAACAACTATTAAATCGACGTCGTCGCATGGTGACTCTGCTCTCCCTAAACAACAGCTTGTCAGCTATCGCAGAGCAGCTCAGCGCTGATTTTAAGTGCAGTAAGAAAGCGATTTACGCTGACTATGAACGGCGCAAAGAGTGGATTCCAGAAGTTGAAGCAATGGACTTTTACGCTACTAAAATGCAGGCTCGCTTAGACTTCCTCGACCGTGAAGCCGTGTCGATGATAACAAGCATTGCCAACTCTGACCCTGTTAAGAACCGGTTCCTCAAGCTGGGAGCGATTAACGCAGCTGCTAAGATAACGCACGAGCAGATCGCATTAGCCCAGGAGCAAGGCTACATCGAGAAGCGCCCTATTGCGATTGTAGAGTGCCCAACTGGCTTGCCGTTTGAGCGTGACTCTGATATTAAGAAGATTTTGCTTGCGGAGATGGAGCGCCAAAAAGAGCAGCGTCGATTAGAGGATGAGCGGAGAGCAACAGATGCCCTTGAAAGTAGAGAAGCTGAGCCTAAGACAGGGAATTGACTGTTTCGGCTACTGCCCTCATCCTGCGCAGGTGCCTTTTCACGCTGGCCGCTATTATTATATGCAGCGAGCTTGCAGCTGTGGCACCGGTTCGGGTAAGACTAAATGCGGGCTAGCCGAGGATATTCATTGGGCGCTTGAGTACCCGGGGAGCGTCGGCTACATTTTTGAGCCTAACTACCCGATGATGAAGCGTATTTTGTTTCCAACGCTTGAGAGCAAAGACTTTTTCGGCTGCCGGTTCCCCTACACTCAGAACCCCCTAGTGGCTAACTTCAGCAGGGATGATCTGCGGCTGGATTGGGTTAACGGTTCGCAGTGGTGGTTTGTCAGCCTAGAGGATCCTGAGCGTGCTGAAGGTCCTAACGTTGACTATGCGCATATTGACGAGGCTCGCTTGGTACGTCACATCGATACTGCTTGGCTGACTGTTATTCGTCGGCTGCGTAAGTCTGGGCGCTGCACGGTACCGATAAACCCGGGGGTTTGGGTGACAACAACACCTGACTCTCCCGGCACTTCACTCTATGACATACTGGAGAACCCTGAGACGGCTAGCCCAGAAATGCGTGTTTACCGCTGGAGCATCTATGAGAACCCGACGCTGCCCAAGACCTTCATTTCAGAGATTGTGCGCACTCACCATGGCGGGCTCGCTGACCGCTTTATCTATGGCAGGTTTGCTGCAGTGGGCGCCGGTACTCTGCCGTTTGACTCTGCTAAGCATGTCCGGGAGATTGACAGAGACTTTATTGAGTACATGCGCTATGGAGTGGACATCGGTTGGAGTGCTCCCTCAGCTGTAATGGCTAACGCTTTTGACCATGACGGCAGGGGCTA
>JAQTTY010000006.1 GCA_028710525.1 Gallionella sp.
GTAAGTACTACTATATTTTAAAGTTAATCTATCATCCAAAGACGATAAACCCCTCTAGAACCAAGTACCTACACTCGTCAATTGTTCGTTTGTATTATTAAAGAGCTGTCGCTTCACCAGTTATCCCAGTTGCGAAGAGGTGCGCATTATAGAGAGTAAAAATTTACTGTCAAGCAACACATCTTGTCTTTTCAGCGTAGAAGCAATCGCCAAAAACTTAAATCTTTTTTCGTGACATTGAAGCTTGGGTTGCGGGGACAGGATTTGAACCTATGACCTTCGGGTTATGAGCCCGACGAGCTACCGAGCTGCTCCACCCCGCGTCAGCGAAGTCCAGCACTATATCTAAGCACGCTCATTCCGTCAAATAGAATTTAAATAAATTAATATCTTTTTTCCTACATCATTGCGGATCTACCATCGCCAACGTCACTCAGATGCAGAAAAGCAAAGAGCCGCTTACGCGGCTCTTTGCTTTTCTGATACCAAGTTTTAATTAAGCATATGACGTCTATCAAATATCCCTGGACACTATTGTGAAGTAATTCACTTCTACTGTGACTTCAGTGCAACTAAGACTTCATCCAACATCTTCTTAGCATCACCAAACAACATGCGATTATTCTCTTTATAGAACAGTGGATTCTCAACGCCCGCATAACCAGTGGCCATACCACGCTTCATCATGATGGAGGTTTTAGCTTTCCAAACTTCCAGTACTGGCATACCGGCGATGGGACTACCGGGTTCATCCTGCGCAGCAGGATTCACAATATCGTTTGCGCCAATGACCATGGACACATCGGTATCAGGGAAGTCAGGATTAATCTCATCCATCTCCATCACGATGTCGTAAGGCACTTTGGCCTCAGCCAGCAACACGTTCATATGTCCAGGCATACGACCTGCAACTGGATGAATACCGAAGCGTACATTGACTCCTTTTTCGCGCAGGAACTGCGTGATCTCATTCACCGCGTGTTGAGCTTGGGCCACTGCCATGCCGTATCCCGGCACAATGACCACACTCTTAGCTTCGCGTAACAATTCTGCAGTTTCGACGGCGCTGATAGACACTACCTCGCCTGCCGGTTGCGCTTCACCATCAACCTTCTTGGCCGGCTTGCCAGCACCACTACCAAAGCCGCCCGCGATAACGCTGAAAAAGTTGCGGTTCATCGCACGACACATGATGTAGGAAAGGATAGCACCACTGGAACCCACCAACGCACCCACGACGATCAGCAAATCGTTGTTCAACATGAAACCGGTTGCTGCAGCCGCCCAACCTGAATAACTATTCAGCATGGACACCACCACAGGCATATCGGCACCTCCAATCGCCATCACCATATGTATACCGAACAACAGCGCAATCACGGTCATCACAGTCAGCGCCATCATGCCGGCACTAATCGTTTCAGCATGCAGGAACTGCCAACCGAACGCGATGACCACCAACAGTCCGAGCAGATTCATGAAGTGACGTCCTGGCAGCAACAGCGGCTTACCACCGATCTTGCCCGCAAGTTTACCGAAGGCAATGAGTGAGCCGGAGAAGGTCACAGCACCAATCAATATACCTAAATAGACTTCAATCTCGTGGATGCCTTTTTCTGCGCTAGACAGATTAAGTGACGCCATCGGGTCGATGTAATTGGCAAAGCCGACTAAGCAGGCAGCAAGACCCACCATACTGTGCATCAGCGCGACCAACTCGGGCATCTGGGTCATCTGCACCTTGCGTGCGGCGTACAGACCTACGCTAGCGCCAACCAACATCGCGCCGATTATCCAAGGTAGGCCTGACGTTCCAACACGCGGGCCAAATACGGTAGCCAGCACAGCAATCGCCATACCTATCATGCCGTAAAGATTACCGCGTCGTGATGTCTCGGGATTGGAAAGACCTCCAAGACTCAGGATAAACAAAATGATCGCACCAATATATGAAACAGTTGCCAAGCTAGAAGACATCATGATTTATCCTTATTTACGGAACATCGACAGCATGCGTTTGGTAACAGCAAAGCCACCGAACATATTCACCGCAGTGAGCGCGATTCCGACCACCGCCAACCAACGTATCCATCCATCCGGACGATCCAAACCCAGCGTGATCGGCGGAGCAATTTGCACCAGCGCACCAATGGCAATGATGCTGCTAATCGCATTAGTGACACTCATCAACGGAGTGTGTAACGCAGGAGTGACATTCCACACCACCATGTAGCCGACGAAGCAAGCGAGCACGAACACGGTGAAGTGGCCGAGGAATGCCGCAGGCGCGTACGCACCGATGAGTAAGAACAGCACTGCTGTGATACCGAATATCACGGCTATTTTGCCTGCCGATGCTGGTGCATCAGCGCCATGACCGTGCTTAGCTGGAGCAGCGATGGGCTGTGCGGCCGGCTTTGCCGCGACGGGGGGCAACTTAGGGGGAGGGGCTGGCCAAGTGATTGCGCCATCCTTGATGACGGTCAAACCACGTATAGCATCATCTTCCATATTGACGTTGATGATGCCGTCTTTGGTCTTGCACAACTCTTCGGTCAAACGGAATAAATTGTTGCCATAAAGGGTAGAAGACTGCCTAGCCAAGCGACTATTTAGATCGCTGTATCCGACGATAGTCACGCCGTGCTTGACTACCGCTTTACCCGGCTCGGTCAATTCACAATTGCCGCCGCGCTCCGCCGCCATATCGACGATGACACTACCCTGCTTCATGCTCTTCACCATCTCAGCAGTAATGAGCTTAGGTGCGGGTTTACCGGGAATCAGTGCGGTCGTGATAATGATGTCCACTTCCTTGGCTTGCTTCGCGTACATCTCGCGCTGTGCCTGCTGAAAGCCCTCGCTCATCACTTTGGCGTAACCACCGCCGCCGCCGCCTTCTTCCTCATATTCGACTTTAACGAACTCACCACCCAAGGATTTAACCTGATCAGCAACTTCGGCACGGGTATCGTTGGCGCGCACGATAGCGCCCAAGCCAGCGGCAGTACCAATGGCAGCCAGACCAGCCACACCGGCACCTGCGATAAATACTTTGGCAGGGGGAACCTTACCTGCGGCCGTGATCTGGCCGTTGAAGAATCGACCGAACACGTTAGCAGCCTCGATGACTGCACGGTAACCGGCCACACCGGCTTGTGAAGTCAGTGCATCCATCTTTTGGGCACGACTCAACATACGAGGCAGGCAATCAATCGCCAACACAGTCGCTTTCTTCGCGGCGAGTTGCTGCATGAGTTCAGGATTCTGTGCTGGCCAGATGAAGCCGATCAAAGTGCCACCTTCGCGCATCAACTCAACTTCGGCGCTGCTAGGAACACTCACTTTTAACACGACATCGGATTCAGCCCACAGCTTGGCGGTGCCCTCGACGATCTCAGCTCCAGCAGCACGATAACTATCGTCACTAAAATCTGCGCCGTCACCGGCACCCGATTCAACAGCCACATTGAAACCAAGCTTAACGAGCTTTTCTACGACGTCTGGAACGGTCGCGACACGCTTCTCGCCTGCAAACGTTTCCGCAGGAATGCCTATACGCATGAATATCTCCCCTGAAATGAACTGTAACTACTCGGCAACACGGTAAGTGCTCTTCGAATCTGCTCACGACTGACGGTATCGTCAACGTAAACCTGAATATTTTTGGCGGGCGATTATAACCTAATCATCCATCCGGATAGCGCAACGTTCTCCGTTATAATCTGGCGGATTCTGCCCCAGCTAGCTTGACGTCACATGACTTCTATCCGCCCACTTCCCGAACTCCTCATCAACCAAATCGCCGCCGGCGAGGTGATAGAGCGGCCCGCATCCGCACTCAAAGAATTGCTAGAAAACAGCCTAGATGCCGGAGCGAGCGACATCAGCGTGATGCTAGAGGCTGGCGGTGTCAAGTTGATGCGTATTCGCGACAATGGACGCGGTATCGCAAAAGATGAACTGGCCTATGCATTGATGCGCCATGCCACCAGCAAAATCGCCTCTTTGGACGACTTACAAAGCGTCGCCAGCATGGGTTTTCGCGGTGAAGCACTGGCTAGCATGGCCGCCGTCGCGCAACTTACCCTCACCAGCCGCACCGCCGATGCACCTCACGCGCATCAAATCACCGCAATCGATGGCCAGTTAAGCGCCCCCGCACCCGCTAGCCATGCCGTCGGTACGACCGTGGAGATACGCGAGCTGTATTTCAACACGCCGGCACGACGTAAGTTCCTCAGAACCGAAGCCACCGAGTACGCCTATTGCGAAGAAGCCTTCAAACGTATCGCCCTCTCACGGCCTGATGTCGCTTTTTCACTGCAACACAACGGCCGCACCATCTGGCAACTCGCCGCAGGACAAGATGAACTAAAACGCGTGACCCAATTCTTAGGGGCCGATTTTGGCGATGCGGCGGTGGCGGTATCGCGGCATACAGCCAATCTAAGTCTGGATGGTTTCGCTGCCTTGCCCGCCTATTCGAAGTCGTCGCGCGATGCGCAATACTTCTTCGTTAATGGTCGCTTCGTGCGCGACAAAGTCGCCAGTCACGCCCTGCGTCTTGCCTATCAAGACATATTGCATCACCAGCGTCATCCCGCTTACGCCATATTCCTCACCATGCCTCCGGCAGCAGTAGATGTGAACGTGCATCCGGCCAAGAGCGAGGTACGCTTCCGCGAGAGCCAAGCCATACACCAGTTCATCTTCCATACTGTACAACAAGCACTGGCGATTCCCGCGCAAGGTGCTACCAGTGCACCTTCGACACCGTCAGTAACAGCTACGCAACATAATTTCAACCTCGCGCAAAACAATGCCGCGTATCAGATTTGGGAGATGCAGAAGCATGCGGGACAGTCAGAAGTGGCGAGTGGTAAGTGGGAAAGCAATACTGCAATTACTACCACAGACATCAGCATATCTCGCGTAACGCCGTCTACCGACCACACCACTGACGAGCACCCGCTGGGTTATGCCCTCGCGCAATTACTCGGTATCTATATCCTTGCGCAAAACCAACAGGGACTGATTGTGGTGGATATGCATGCCGCGCATGAGCGCATCGTGTACGAGAAACTCAAGACATCCTTAGATGCAGAACATGTCGCCACCCAACCTCTGCTCATCCCAGTGAGTTTCTATGCCGATGCGCTGGATATCGCCACGGTGGAAGCCAGCCAAGAAGCATTGCAGATGCTGGGCTTTGATATTGCGCCACTCTCGCCCACGACGCTCGCAGTGCGCGCTATGCCAGTGATGCTCAAACAATCTGAGGCCGAACATATCGCACGCGAAGTCATCGCCGAGTTGCGCGAGTTCGGTGCCAGCCGCGTACTGACCGAACGTCGCAACGAACTGCTCAGCACCCTAGCCTGTCATGGTGCGGTGCGCGCCAATCGTATCCTCAACGTCACCGAAATGAATGCCCTACTACGCGAAATGGAGCAGACCGAACGTTCCGGCCAATGCAACCACGGACGACCCACTTGGTTCCAGTTGTCGTTGAACGATCTCGACAAGATGTTTATGCGCGGACAATAACGAACACATGAATCCTTCCCTCACCCGCATCGCCTTCGCCAGCTTTATCGGCACCGCTATCGAGTTCTATGATTTTTATATCTACGGCTTAGCTGTGGCGATGGTGATAGGGCCGGTATTCTTCCCTAGTAGCGATCCAGCGACACAAGCTTTGAACGCCTTCCTCACTTTCGGTATCGCATTCCTCGCGCGTCCCATCGGCGCTTTGTTGTTTGGACATTTTGGTGACCGCATCGGACGCAAAACCACATTGGTCGCATCCTTGCTGGTGATGGGTATTTCCACTACGTTGATTGGTGTGTTACCCGACTACGAAATGGTCGGCTGGGTCGCTCCAGCGTTATTGTGTCTGCTGCGCTTTGGTCAGGGCATAGGCTTGGGCGGTGAGTGGGGGGGCGCGGCTTTGCTGGCTGCCGAATATGCTCCGGCAGGTCGACGCGGTTGGTTCGGTATGTTCCCCCAACTCGGCCCTCCGATTGGCTTCTTACTCGCTGTTGGCAGTTTCCTGTTATTGGCCAGCCAGCTCGATGAGGCGCAGCTCCGTGCTTGGGGATGGCGTCTCCCCTTCCTAGCGAGTGCCGCACTGGTAGTGGTCGGCCTGTATGTGCGTCTGAAACTTGCTGAGACACCGATCTTCGCGCAGGCACTGAAGAATCATCAACCCACTAAGCTGCCACTGCTGGAATTATTCACCCAGCACAGTAAACCATTGGTGTTGGGCGCTTTAGCGATGGTGGTGTGTTATGCGCTGTTCTATATCACCACGGTATTCTCACTCAGTTATGGCGTCAGCAAGCTGGGCATCACACGCACACAATTCCTTTCCATGCTGTGTATCGCCATCGTATTCATGGCTGCTGCCACGCCGCTCGCCGCATGGGCGGGTGACCGTTATGGACGCCGTCCAGTGTTGTTACTGGCTGGCGTTGGCGCAGCGCTGAGCGGCTTCTTGCTCGCGCCCATGCTGGGCAGCGGCTCGCTGTGGCAGATCACCATTTTCCTGAGCATCGCGTTGTTCCTGATGGGCGCGACCTTCGCACCCATGGGCGCACTGCTGCCCGAACTTTTTCCCACTGCGGTGCGCTATACCGGCGCGGGTACGGCCTATAACTTAGGCGGCATCTTGGGTGCATCGCTTGCACCCTATATCGCACAGCAATTGGTATTACACGGCGGCCTCGCTTGGGTAGGTGGCTATATCACAGTCGCAGCGGTAATCAGCCTAGCGGCAGTAGCGGCGATGCACGAAACGCGCGATCAGGAACTTTCATGAACACTTTCCCCCCCGCAATTTTTCTGATGGGCCCGACCGCTTCCGGCAAGACTGGAGTCGCTGTGGAGTTATTGCAACGCATGAATGTGGAACTCATCAGTGTCGATTCAGCCTTGGTTTATCGCGATATGGACATCGGCACCGCCAAGCCAGATGCCGCCACCTTGCAACGCGCGCCCCATCACCTTATCGATATCATTGATCCGACCGAAAGCTACTCTGCCGCAGCCTTCCGCAACGATTCCCTGCGCCTGATGGCCGACATCACTGCGCGTGGCAAGATACCGTTATTGGTGGGCGGCACGATGTTGTACTTTCGCGCCTTACAGAACGGCTTGAGCGATCTGCCCGTCGCCAATCCTGCAGTGCGGGCTGAACTAGACATCATGATCGCCGATCACGGCATCGCAAAGTTGCACGAGCAGCTCGCCAACGTCGATGCCGAGACAGCTGCGCGTCTCGCGCCCAACGATACACAGCGCATTCAACGCGCCATGGAAGTTTATCTACTTACCGGCACTGCCATGTCTGAGCTACTGAAGAACAAGCCTGAGAGCACCCTGCCGTATCGAACACTTAACATCGCACTCCTGCCCAGCAACCGCGCTGTATTGCACATCCGCATCGCGACGCGTTTCAAGCAGATGATGGAACAGGGATTGGTGGATGAGGTGCGCAACTTGCGCGAGAAATACGCACTGCAACCTGAGCTGCCATCGATGCGTTGCGTGGGCTATCGCCAAGCTTGGCAATATCTGGATGGCGAGATAGACGGGACGCAGTTATACGAGACGGGCGTGGCAGCCACGCGCCAACTGGCCAAGCGCCAACTTACTTGGCTGCGTTCCACACCTGATGTGACCAACATCGATTGCCTGACCGACGACCTGACAGGGCAGGTCGAAGCCATCATCAACGCTGCGTCGATCGACTCAGCGCGATAGTCGGATTCACCTCGCGGCGCAATATCTTGCCGTTCTTGGTACGCGGAAAATCTTGCGCGATATAAACCGTCTTGGGCGCCTTGTAGGCTGCTAGATGCTGGCGGCCAAAGGCCAATAGCTCATCTGCACAAGCCGTGCTGCCGGGACGCAGAATGATGTAAGCCACCACCAGCACCTTGTCTTTCTCGATCTCCTCGCCCACCGATGCGCAGTCCGCCACATCGGGATGCGACTTGAGTACGCGCTCGATCTCATAGGGCGAGACGCGATAGCCGAAACTCTTGATGATGTCGTCCTTGCGGCCTAAGAACCAGATATAGCCGTCAGCATCGTAGCGCGCGTAATCACCGGTGAGAAACCAACCATCATGGCGTAGCTTGCTGGTCTCCTCGGGCAAGTTCCAATACTCCAAGAACAAACCTGGGTCATCGTCCGACACGCAGATCATGCCCTCCTCGCCCTCTTCCACCGGCTGCAAAGTCGCAGGATCGAGCAAGCGTATATCGTGCCCCGGCTGTGGAAAACCCGCCGAGCCAGGACGAATAGGACGCGACTTGGTCTGGCACAGATAGTAAGAAAACTCGGACATACCCACAGCTTCGTAGATGTCCACGCCGAAACGCTCACGCCATTGCATCAGCACCTCGTCAGAGAGATGTTCTCCCGCGCTCATGCAGTGACGCAGACTAGGCACATCAGCTTTCGTAAGCGTGCTCTTTTGTACGATCTGCCTATAGATGGTGGGCACACCGACGAAGATGGTGGCCGAATGTTTCTTGATTAGACGCGGCCAAGTGTTGGCGTCGTTCTTGCCCTCGTGCACGATGACGGTCTTACCCAGATACAGCGGATCCATCAGCCCCGAGCCCAACACGTACGTCCAATTGAATTTACCCGAATGCATGATGCGGTCGCCATCTGCCGCGAAATCGAACCAATAAGTCGACGCTGGTGTGCGCCCTATCATGGCGCGATGCGCATGCAATACGCCCTTGGGATAACCAGTCGTACCCGAGGTGTAAACCAGATAGGCCGGATCAGTGCCACGAGTGGGATGTGGTGGCGCATAGGAAGTGATGGCACTCAGTGCAGTATCCATATCTTGCACATCCAAGCCTGCCACCGGCAGCACTTCGCCCGGCCCAGACAGCAACACATGGCGCAACTGTGAGTCTTGCAGACTATCTTTGAGCGTAGCCCAAGCTGCTTTGTCGGTGACCAAAACAGCGGCACCAGAATCTTTGGCTAGATAAGCCACTTCTTCAGCAGTAAGCAAAGTGGATGTCGGCACAGAGATCGCACCGCGCTTCATCGCACCGAGGAAGGCGGTCGGATAGTCCAGACAGTTGGGGAGACGGATAAGGATGCGCTCACCCTCTCCCACTTGCATATCGCGCAACAGTTGCGCGAAGCGGCTGGTACGTTCTGCCAATTGGGCGAAAGTGATCTGCGAGGTGCCCAGCGTGTCGTCCTCAACGATCATCGCGATATTGCTTGCGGCAGGCGTATTCAGATGGGCGTCGGTACAAGCTACTCCGATATTGAAGTACTCCGGCACTTGCCAAGTCCAAGGTTTGAAGGGTGTAAGTGTGCTCATAGCTACTCCTAAAGGATGATGCCGTATGGCCAGTTTTCACGTATCACTTGCGCCGGCATCAGCTTAAGCACACTCATCGCGAACTCTGTGTCTTCTGCGGACAGGGCGCGTAATGAATAAGCACGCAACAAGGTCTGCAAAGCCTTACCGAACATCGGTGGGTCTAGCATCTCGCCCTCGAACTTGATGGCGCCGCCCAACAGCGCGTCAGCTTCTATCGCCGCCTTCAGTATCTGGATGCGCTGCGCCACCTCGCTAGGCGAAGGTGTGTAAGCAACCTTACATAAGTGTATGTGAGCGGGATGGATGACCTGCTTGCCGGTCAGCCCCATCGCTGATTCTTGGCACGCATGTTTATAGACCACATGCGATTCGCGTTCGCCATGCAGATCCAACCAGCGCCGCACGTCATGCGGTTCAACAAAAGTGGTCGGCATACTGCTCGAACCGATCAGCGTTTCCACACCGCCGATTACGCCCTTACCAGCGATACGCGCCTCGAACATGATCTGATTGAGGAAGTATTTAAGCTCTTCGGTCCAATGCTCGGGCGTGATCTGTATACCCATCGCTTTGGAGAAGTCATGGATACCGAACACCACATGTTTGACCGTGCTGTATTGCATCAGGTCGGGCGCGATCTTGAGCGACTTGGGATGCTCGATGATGGGCTGTATGGTAATGGAATGATCGAGGCCGACCAAGAAACTGGATAGGTCACGTACCTCGGGCGCGCCATAGGCCTCACCCGCTTTGGCCAGCATCACCACATCGATATGCGGCGCCATATCCTTCACTAATTGCATGTCCAGTTCGTACTCTTCGGTACGGAATGGATTCACGCGTATCGCAATAGCGACCTGATGATGGCGCTTGAACAGCGGCAGCTCCTGACGCAGCAAAGTTCGGCTCAACTCCTTCTGCCGACATCCGTCTTCCAAGTCGAATATCAGCGTGTGTGCATGAGTGGCATGCGCGTGCTTCTTCATACGTAGCGCCGCAGCTTCCAAGTCTTCGTAGATACCCAGCGCGGGGGCGTACTTCACCGGCGGATAATAGAGTTGTATGCCCGGCCAGTAGCCACCCAGCATACTGGTATCGACCTTCTTGGCGACGGCGCCGTCGCTATGGTGCATGCTCTTCATAAGACCCCCTGCTGTGGTTATTCCAGATGATTCAAGTAATGATGCTTATCGGTCAGACACAAACCCAAGCGCCATTCCATAGGCTTATCGCCATAGGTGAACGAAACTCTTTCTATGCTCAACAACGGCGTACCTACCTTGAGTGACAACGCCGCCGCCATCTGTGCATCTGCGCCTATGGCCGTCAAACGTTCCTCGGCGCGCACCATGCGTATGCCCAACTCGGACTCATACATGCGGTACATTGAGCCGTTGTAACGCTCTATCAGCGCTGTGTTCACGCCTTTAAATGCCGCAGCAGGCAACACGATGTGGTCATGGATAAGCGGCTTACCCGAGAACAACAGCAGCCGCTTGATCTCGATCACCACACTGCCGGCCTTGATTGCCAGTAATCGCGCCATCTCTGCTGATGCCTTGACGCGCTCGCAACTTAGCAACTGATTGTCCAACAGCTCCTTACCACCATCGGCTGCAACCAAACGCAGGAAGCGTAACTTGACCTCTTCCTCGCTATGCGTCGCCACATAAGTGCCTTTGCCCTGACGACGCATCAAAATCTTCTCCGCAGCCAGTTCGTCTATCGCCTTACGCACCGTACCCTGACTCACACCATAGCGATCGGCCAGATCAAACTCACTTGGAATAGCCGCGCCTGGCGCCCACTCGCCCGCAATCAGGCTCTGCGTGATCAGAGATTTGATCTGGCGGTACAGTGGCTGGAACAGCGGTGATGTCTTGACCTGATTCATCTGTGTGTTTTCGTATTTCGTTGCGGCAATTTATAGCACGCTGTTTTTCACAAGTCTAGTGTTTTATGTCTTATAGAAGATATAAGAATTTCATTGACACCAAAAATCCACGCCGATAGAATCCACCGCACACCAGACACTCGGTCGCAGACTCAGGGTGCCCCAATGGAGGATACAAATGAAACAGCATTTCCGGCCACGACGTTCGATGCTCTATGTACCCGGTTGCAACACGCGCTATCTGGAGAAAGCGCGCAACCTGCCAGCTGATTGTGTGATCCTTGATCTAGGCGACCCCATCCTCATCACCGCTAAAGAGACCTCCCGCGCTCAAGTAGTCGCGGCCATCAAACAAGGCGGCTACGGCGAACGCGAAGTCGTCGTGCGCGTCAACGATATGAAATCTCCTTGGGGCCACGATGACGTCAAAGCAGTCGCACCGCTCGGGGCCGATGCCATTCTGTTTACTAATATAGAGAGTCGCGCTGATGTAATGGAAGCTATCGCCGCACTGGATGCAGCAGGCGGCAAGGACACGCCAGTGATGGTGATGATAGAAAGCCCGTTGGCTGTGCTACATGCCGAAGAGATTGCCAGCGCCTCAGACCGTATCGCCTGCATGATCGTCGCCACCTCCGATCTAATCTCGCAGATGCACGCGCACACCACCAAAGATCGCGTACCGCTGCTGACTAGCTTGTCGCTAGTGATCTTGGCAGCTCGCGCCTATAAGCGCGGCGTGGTGGATGGCATCAATAGTCACCTCAAAAATATGGAAGCCTTCGAGTACGCCTGCCGCCTAGGTCGCGACTTGGGCTTCGACGGCAAATCGTTGGTCCATCCGCTACAACTCGCTTATGCCAACGACGCTTACACGCCTAAGGTTTCTGAAGTCGCTGTGGCACGCGAGATTATCAGCGCGTTGTCTGCCGCTAATGCTGCGGGTCGCGGTACCGTAGTCGTGAATGACCGACTAGTGGAACACCATCACATCAAAGCTGCTCAGCATCTGATCGACTTGAGCGAGATGATAGAAAAACTGGAAGCCTCCCATGCCCAATACTAAACACACGCCCGGACGCGGCAACTACTTCGAAGACTTCCAGTTTGGCCAAGTATTCCACCACGCCACGCCACGCACGCTTAGCGATGGTGATTGCGCCTTATATATCGGCCTCACCGGCAGCCGCCACATCCTGCACAGCGCCCGTCCCGTCGCCCACGCGCTTGGATATCAAGATCGCACCGTAGACGACTTGCTCGCCTTCCATATCGCCTTCGGCAAAACAGTCCCAGATATCTCAGTAAACGCCGTAGCCAATCTTGGCTATGCCGATGTGCGCTTCATCCAACCCGTCTATCCCGGCGACACCCTCAGCACCACCTCGACCGTGATCGGTCTCAAGCAGAATTCCAGTGGCACGAATGGCGTGGTGTATGTGCATTCCGTGGCGCGCAATCAAGACCGCATCGCCGTGCTGGAGTGGAAGCGCTGGGTGATGGTGCACAAACAAGATCACGCGCATCGCGCGCCCAACACCGTCATCCCTGAACTGCCAGCGGTGGTGCCAGTCGGGATGTTGTCCGTGCCCAAGTTCTTAGATATCGGCAAGTTCGAAACCGCGCTCACCGGCAGTGATCGCTTATGGGATGACTACACACCCGGCGAGCGTATCAATCATCCCGCTGGCATGACTGTGGACGACAGCGACCACACGCTGGCGACCAAGCTCTATCAGAACAATGCGCGTCTGCATTTCGATGCGCAGATGATGCAGTCCACGCCCTTCGGTCGCCGCCTCATGTATGGCGGCCACGTCATCTCAGTATGCCGCGCTCTGTCCTACGATGGACTAGAGAATGCGCTCAGCATCGCCGCCATCAATGCCGGCACGCATAGCAACCCCAGCTTCGGTGGCGACACCTTCTACACATGGACAGAAGTGCTGGAACGCTGGGAGCTGCCCGACCGCAGCGACCTAGGCGCGCTGCGCTTACGCATGGTCGGTCTGAAGAATATGAGCGCCGACAGTTTGCAACACACCCATATCGAGAAGGATGGCAAGCAGGTCTACCATCCCAATGTTGTGCTCGATCTCGACTACACCGTCTTCATGCCACGCAGATAAAGGAACGACTATGACCGCCGTACATCCCAAGCTAGCTTTGTTCGGGGGCGAAAAGCCCTTCCCCGTCATCCCCAGCTGCGAACATTTCGCAGGCAGCGAGAAGCTCATCCTCAAGGCACTCGCCTTGCAAGACAGCTTAGGCCCCATCTTCGACATCACTTGCGATTGCGAAGACGGCGCGGCAGCCGGACAAGAACGTGAACACGCCGAAATGATCGTGCGTGTACTCAGCTCCGAAGTAAACAAACACAAGATGGCGGGTGCACGCATCCATGACTACACCCACCCTGCTTGGAAACAAGACATCGACATCTTGGTACGTGGCGCTGGCGAAGTGCTGGCTTACATCACCATCCCCAAATGCACCAAGGCCAGCCAAGCTGCGGAGATGATTGCCTATATCCAGAAGGTCGCGGTGACACGCGGCATCAAGCGCGAGATCCCTATTCATATCTTGGTCGAGACGCATGGCGCACTACACGATGCCTATGAGCTTGCCGCCCTGCCTTGGCTGCAAGTGTTGGACTTCGGCCTGATGGATTTCGTCAGCGGCCATCACGGCGCCATCCCCGCCTCCGCGATGCGCAGCCCCGGCCAGTTCGAACACAAACTGCTGGCGCGCGCCAAAGGCGAAGTCGTCTCGGCCGCACTGGCACACGGCGTAGTGCCCGCACACAATGTCACGTTGGATTTGAAGAATACCGAGACCACCTTTGCCGACGCCAGCCGCGCGCGCAACGAGTTCGGCTTCCTGCGCATGTGGAGCATCTACCCCACCCAGATACAAGCCATCGTCGATGCGATGAAACCAGACTACGCAGAAGTAAGCGACGCCGCCAACATCCTGCTCGCCGCCCAAGCTGCCGAATGGGGCCCAATACAATACGACGGCGAACTACACGACCGCGCAACTTATAGATACTTCTGGGAAGTGCTGCAAAAAGCCAAACTCACTGGTGTGGAGATCAGTGCAGAGGCAAATCAAGCTTTCTTTAGCTAAGCTGGAGCAGAATTAAAAAACGCCGTTGATAATTCAACAGCGTTTTTTGGATGTATCCAAATGAACAATCGGTCAATCCTTAGTGCCTCATGAATTGAAACCTGCAAAATGCTGCAAACGAAAAAGCCGTTGGTTCCCCAACGGCATTTCATTCTACGTAGCGCATCTCTCAGTGCCTGACTGGATGCGCATCCATCTCCACATGGAACAATCTGTCCTTGGCCTCGCGCAGATGATCTTCCGTCTCGTCCAAGTCATGCGCTAACTTTTTGCGTTCGCGGGCATTGTTGTCGCGCTCTTTGTCGCTCTTGGTTTTTTCGTCGGCACGACGGGATTTTTCGATGTCTTCTTTGATACGGGTGCGTTCTTTTTCCAAGTCTTTCACGCGCACTTGAGCTTGATGGACTTTGCTACCTTCGCGATAGGAGTCCATAAAGTCTGCAGCACTCGTGTACGGACAGACCGAGTTAGCGGAGTTGCCGCTCTTACCCAGATAGAAGCCATGCTCAGGTGTGCAATAGTTGCGCAGACCATCATCACGGCCCAGCAGATAGTTTTGATTGTCGGGTGTCACTTTAGCCTTGGCGCAATCCTTTACGTACTCGTCGAAGATAGCGGTGTATTTGCCCGTACTGCCATCTTCATAACCAACCTTGCGCCAATCGGCATTCAGGCATTCCTTCTCGCTCATGCTGGAACAAGCGGCCAGCATCAACACGCACATCAGACCTACACCACGCTTCATAGACTGCATATCTCCTCCGAAAGATCGTTAGAACCGAGCGGATTCTAGCAGCCTAGCGAGAAGATGTTTACTCTGCCTGCAAACCCAAATCGCGGTCGCTACGACGCAGCGACTTGAGCTTCTTGCTGATGTCATCGACGAAGGTGAACACCACCGGCACGACAAACAAACTGATAACCGTAGAGGTGATCAAGCCACCAATCACCGCAGTTGCCATCGGCATACGGAAGCTGGGATCTGCACCTAGACCCATCGCGATAGGCAACATACCGGCACCCATGGCGATGGTGGTCATCACAATAGGGCGTGCACGTTTGGAGCAAGCGTCAAGCAAGGCATCACCCAGACTCATGCCCATGTCACGTCTAGCCATGATGGCGTAGTCCACCAACAGGATGGAGTTCTTGGTAACGATACCCATCAGCATCAACAGACCAATCAAGGACGGCATGGAGAAACTGCTATGCGTCACCAATAGCGCAACAAAAGCACCACCGAAGGCGAAAGGCAAAGCGGCCAAGATGGTAATGGGTTGCAAGAAGTCTTTGAACAACAGCACCAGCACGATGTACACGCACATCACTCCGGTGAGCATGGCCAAACCGAAGCTGCCAAACAGTTCCTGCATACGCTCTACGTCGCCGGATTCTGCACGCTTCACACCTGCTGGTAATTTCACCAAGCTAGGTAGCTTGTTCACCTCGGCCAGCACGTCACCGAGTTGTCTGCCGTTCAGCTCGACGTTGATGGCAACGTTACGACTACGATCCAAGCGGCTAATCTGCGCGGAGCCGCTGCTCATGCCGATGTCGGCGACATTGCCCAACATCACATTGCCATTCTTACCATGCACCGGCAGACGCGCCAGCACATCGATCTGCTGACGTGCCGACTCGGGCATCATCACGCGTATCGGCACTTGGCGTTGCGGCAGATTGAGTTTGGCCAAGGCCACGCTGTAGTCACCCGCCGTGGCGATACGCACCACGTCGCCCACACTTTCTGCGGTCACGCCCAAGTCGGCCATACGCGCAAAGTTAGGACGCACGCTGATCTCGGGACGTACCAAACTAGCAGTGGAAGTGACGTTACCTAAACCTTTGACAGTACGTATCTCACGTTCCACGGTGCGCACTGCATCGATCAGCGCGGTGGCATCGTCGCTCTTGAGCAAGAGTTGCAGCTTCTCGCCGTTGTCGCCCATGCCAATCGCGATACGTGCGCCCGGCAGGTCTTTCAGCTTGTCGCGTATCTGTTTCTCCACGCCGCTCTGGGTGAGCTTGCGCTCGGAGCGATGCGTCAGTTTCACGGTGAGATTCGCCTTGCGCACATCGGACTCGCTACCCGCCGAGAACATATCTCCGCTCGCACCACGACCCACGGCCGAAAATACTTGCTTCACATCGGGCAACTGCATCAACAACACACGCGCCTGTTCAGCTAATGCTGCGCTCTCTTCCAACGTGCTGCCTGGTGGTAGCTCCAAGGTCACCTGGGTCTGTGCCTTATCGGCTGGTGGCACAAAACCGCTAGGCAATAAGGGGATGAGCATCAGCGAGCCAACGAAGAAAGCGATGGCCAGCAGTGTGGTCGCCAGGCGATGGCCCAAACACCATTTCGCCGCGCGAAGATACCAATTCATCAGCGCACTTTCCTTCTCTTCCACCACAGAAGGCTTGAGCATATAGGCTGCCATCATAGGCGTGAGCAAACGCGCCACTACCAGCGAGGCCATGATGGCCAAAGCTGCCGTCCAACCGAACTGCTTGAAGAACTTACCTGGGATGCCCGCCATAAAAGCAGTAGGCAGGAACACCGAGACCAAAGTGAAGGTGGTCGCGACTACCGCCAGACCGATCTCATTGGTGGCTTCCATCGCCGCCTGATAAGGTGATTTACCCATGTGCAGATGGCGCGTGATGTTCTCGATCTCAACGATGGCATCATCCACCAAGATACCCACCACCAATGCCAGCGACAGCAACGTCACGGTGTTAAGCGTGAAGCCTAGATACTGCATGCCGATAAAAGTAGGAATCACTGACAAAGGCAAGGCGGCCGCCGAGATAAAAGTGGCGCGCGCATCACGCAAGAACCACCACACTACCAAGACCGCGAGGATCGCGCCCTCATAAAGCAGATGCATAGAGCCTTCGAAGTTCTCCTGCACGCGCTCGAAGGAGTTGAAGGCCTCGCTGATCTTCATGTGGCTATGCTCTTCGTTGAGCTTGTCCACGGTCTTCTTCGCCTTCTCCGCTACAGTCACTTCACTGCTGCCCTTGGTGCGGGTAATCTCAAAAGCGATGACGGGCTGTCCGTCTAGCGTGGCGTAGGAGTGGCGATCCATACGTGTGTCACGCACTGTTGCAAGTTGGTCGAGCCTATAGTGGCGTCCGTCCATCAGCACGATGTCCATCGCCGCCAATTCCTCTACCGTCGCCACGGTCGCTAGCATGCGGATGGATTGCTCTGCCCCGCCCACATCACCTCGGCCACCGGAGGATTCCTGCTGGATCTTTTTGATCTGGCGCGAGATGTCGGCCAACGAGACGTTGAGCGCCTGCACCTTGAGCGGATCGATCTCGACACGAATCTCTCTATCCACGCCGCCGATGCGCGTCACCTTGCCCACGCCCTGTGTCGCCAGCAGCGCCTTGCTCACATCGTTGTCGACGAACCAAGAAAGGTCCTGTTCGTCCATGCGATCCGACGAAATGCTATAGGTCAGAATCGCTCGGCCCGAGGTGTTGACCTTGGAGATGATGGGTTCCTTCATATCGCTGGGCAGATCGGAGCGGATGCGACTGATGGCATCGCGCACATCGTTCACCGCCTCGCTGACATCCTTCTCCAGATCGAACTCCACTGACACCAATGCTTTTCCGTCAGTGATGTTGGCGTAGACATGCTGCACCTGCCCGAGACTCGCCACGGCGTTCTCAATCTTGCGCGCCACCTCGGTCTCCATCTGTGCCGGAGCCGCGCCTTCAAGAGTTGCTGTGATGGTGACGACTGGCAGCTCGATGTCAGGGAAATCTTGCACCATCATCGCCTTGTAGCTGCCCAAGCCCACTAGCGTGAGCATGATGAACAGCAGGATGGATGGGATAGGGTTGCGTATAGCCCAAGCGGAAAGATTCATGTCAGCTCCGCTTAGATGTTGCTATGCAATTCGAGCGACAAGGCACTGGCCGCTTTGAGTTTGGGCAGCACGGTCACTACATTGACCAAATCGCCGTCGCTCAAGAAACCCGCCCCACTCGCCACCACCTGCGCGTCGGCCGTCAGACCGCGCACCACCTCGATACGGTCGTTGTCGCGTCGACCTGTCTCTATCTTCATCTGCTCCACACGACCATCCTTGCCCACCTTGTACACATAGGAATATCCGTCGCGTATCACCACCGCACCCTGCGGCACAGTCAGTGCATTACGCTTACCCAAATCGAACTCGCCCTCAGCAAACATGCCGGCACGCAACGATTGCGCACCCGACAAGGCGATATACGCGTAACCGCTACGAGTCACCACATCCAGCGCGGGTGCGATACGTGTCACCACGCCCTGCGCTGTATCTTCTATACCGTCGTGCACCCTGACCTTTTGACCGACACGGATTAGTTGCACCTGTGCGGCGGTCAGTTCAGCGCGCCATTCCAATTTACCCTGACGGATCATGCGAAACATCTCGGTACCTGGCTGCGACACGGAACCTAGGGTCGCGTTGCGTGCTGAGATCAGACCATCATCAGGTGCCACGATATGGGTGTAACGCACTTTCAAACGCGCACTCTGTAGACGTGCCGCAGCCGCCTGTTTTTGTGCCTTGGCGATGGCCGCCGCATTGACGAACTGCTGCATCTCCTGAGCACTCATCACGCCGGAATCCTTGATGCTCAAGGCGCGCTTGGCATTGGCCTCGGCTTCGTCATAGCGCGCGCTGGCTTCGTCAAACGCAGCTTGTTGCTGTTGCATGTCGGCGGACAAGGTCTCGTCGGACAAGCGCGCCAACTCTTGGCCCTTCTTCACTTTGTCGCCGATGTTGGCGCGTAGCTCGACTAGGCGCACACCGCCCACCTCGGCACCGATGATGGCTTCCTGCCAAGCCAGCACTGGCCCACTGGCCGACAAGCGCTGCGGCCAATCGCGCAACTCAGGCGCGACGGTAGTGACAGTGAGTGCGGGTTTGACCACATCGGCGGTGGCGGGTTGCGCGGGCTTAGCACCACGCATCACAAAAAAGGCCGCGACTGCGATGACTGCCACGAGGGATAAGATGATCTTGGTTTTGCTCATGTTGCGCTCCTATTGCTTGCTATCGTTTTCGGCCAACTTGTCGGTACGCGCTACACGTTCCCAACCACCGCCCAATGCTTTGTACAGCGCGATCCAAGACGAGACGCGCTCGAGCTCCATCGCCGCTGCATTGTCTTGTGACTGCAACCAGGTACGACGCGCATCTTCTAGCGCCATACGATTGCTCAGCCCTGTGTCATAACGCGCTTGCGTGGCGTTGAACAACTGCTGGTATCTATCCTGTGCCTGATGCGCGCTCTTGGCTCTGTCGTTGGCCACATTCAAACGCACCAGACTATCTTCCACATTGCGCACTGCTTCACGCACAGTTTTTTGATAACTGGCTTGCGCATAGTCATAGCGCGCCTCTGACGCATCGACATTGGCACTGGCTCGTCCGCCGCTGAACAAGGGAATGGACAAACTGGGACCGAACGACCAAGTGGGCACCACCACGCTCTGCCCACCTTGCGAGATATGGTTGCTAGCAATTGAACCTAGCAACGTTAGGCTGGGGTACATCGCCGCCTTGCTTGCGCCGATGTCGGCACTGGCCGCGGCCAGATTCAATTCGGCGATGGCCACATCGGGACGCTGACTCAGCGCGTGTGCCGCGACGCTGCTCACGTCCGTTTCATTGGGCTGCGGAATTTGACCGCTCTTATCTGCCAAGCGTGTCGTCAAAGTGTCGCGGTCTATGCCAGTCAGCGCGGTGAGACGATTGAGTACACGTGCACACTCACCCTGCTTGGCGCTATACGCCGAGTCACCCTCCGCCTCGCTCACCTGCGCGCGCGCTGCATCCATAGGCGAGGCCAATCCTGCACCCGCCTTGAGGTCGGTCAACTCGCGCACCGTAGCGCGCGACTGTTTATTCTGCTCAGCAGTGGCTAAGCCCGCTTCGCACTGGCGCAGCTCGACATACACATCCGCTACTTCAGCTGCCAAGGAGATACGCGCGTCATGCCAAGACACCTCGCTGGCGGTGAAGCGTGCTTGTGCCGCTTGTGCGGTGCGGCGGTTCTTACCGAACAGATCCAGCTCCCAACTCGCATCGAAGCCGATCTTGTTATTGGACTGCACGAACACCTGCTGACCAAACGCCATGCGGCTACGTGTGGAACTCGCGCCTAATGACAGCGTGGGGTAATAGACCCCCGTGCTGGCAGTCTCGATGGCTCGCGCCTCGTTCAGCTTGGCCAGCGCCATATCCAACGTGGGGTTGCCCTGCTCAGTGTCTAGTATCAGCTTGCTGAGTAACGGATCGTTCAACTGCTCCCACCATTTATTCAAGTCTTCCACTTTACCGCCGTGAGGGACTGCACTGTGCCATTGCGGCTGCTCTGCATCGTGATGCTGATAGTCTGGACCGACCGCGCAGCCCGCTATCGCGAGTGTAGTCATCACCAGACCGATACGACTCATACTCATTTCTTGCTCCTTATCAACGCCGCACGGCGCTTGCGTTCAAATGCAATCAACGCCTGCGCATATTCCACTTGTCTCTCCACCATCGTTTCGCGTGCATGTTTGCCGTTAAGCAACTGCGGCGCCAATCCCTCTATCACCGCACGACCACCATGCAGATAGACGCTGGCCATACCGACCAAAGTGAATGCCAATCGATCTACTTCTGTATCTGCTTTCTTTAGTTCGAACTCATGGCACAACAACGCCTGCATCTTGGCGTGATTGGGCTGGAAGGCTTGTACTAGCGCATCGCCCAACACCCCGCTAGGCTCGCCCTCCTCGCGTGCATGCAGACGCAGGAACAGATGCAGCATCGGGTCATCTTGTTCGTTAGGGGGAAACATCCAGTCGTAAAAGACATGCAGCGCTTCTGCGAGTTTGATCTGGGTGATGTCCAATGCAGCGAAAGTGTTGCGCTCGGCCAAGAAGGGCAGCCTGAACACCTCGCGGTACAGCTCCGCCTTGTCGCCGAAATGGTAATGGATGGAGGCAAGATTGACCTGGGCACGGCTACAAATGGCACGGGTGGTGGCAGCGTGATATCCGACTTCGGAGAACACCTCCATCGCCGCTTGTAAGACGCGCCAGCGCGTCTCTTCATTGCTGCTGGGCTGATAGCCGAACAAGCGCTGCGCCGCTTGCATCAGCGGACAAGCTACTTCTTTTTTGACTGTCATCACACGCCTCAGGAAAAATGGTCAGGCAGGTTAATTCAGTCGCTTGATTAAGTCAAATGATTGAATATTGCTTTTGGGATGCCATATTCATGACTTGATAAGTCAGCGCACGATTAAAGATGAGCGACGTAAAACGCGAAGAAATGGATATCGCAATCAGGGGGGCCGAGCCCCCACCGTCTCACTATCCCAACCACTTGAGCAAAGTGTCCCGCAGCAAGGATAGCTCGGTGGGTTTGGTGAGCATGTCGTCCATGCCGGCCTCGACACAACGCTCCTCCTCTTCGGCAAGGACATTGGCGGTCCATGCGATGATGGGTATGCGCCCTACCCCTGCCTGCTGCTCAAGATCCCTGATACTGCTGGCCAACTCATAACCGCTCATCTGGGGCATATGGCAATCGGTGATGATGAGGTCGAAATGCGAGCTTTGCCACATTGCGTATGCAATCGCACCATCCGCAGCTGCTTCTACCCGAAGACCTAGCATCTCGAGTTGCTGTTTAAGGAGCATACGGTTAATGGGATGGTCGTCGACGATGAGGATAGTCAGATTGCGATCCGCGAACGCCAAGACGTCCTCTCCATCGTGAACAACGGTTTGTGATACTCCGGGCTGCTGAACTAGCGCGCCCTCATCCGCGATCGAGCCCTTAGCCACAGGCATACTATAAGTGAAACTAAATATCGAGCCGGTTCCCGGCGTACTTTCGACACTGAGCGTCCCATCCATCAATTCGGCCAGACGCCGACAGATCGCCAAGCCCAAGCCTGTACCACCATACATACGCGCCGTGTCAGCCGTTGCCTGTTCATAGTGTTGGAACAAGCGCTTCTGATGCTCTTTATCTATACCGACACCATTATCTTGGACACTAAAACGTACAGTCTCGTAGTTAGCGTGATGTGCGATGCGTCGCGCACTGATCACAATATTCCCTTGTGCAGTGAACTTAACGGCATTGCTGGTGAAGTTATTGAGTATCTGTGACAGACGCAGCGGGTCAAATAGATGGCGTTCGTTCAACTGTAAATCAGTCTCTAAACTTATCTTGATGTTCTTCTCAGATGCCAACTGCGAGTAGGTGCCGACCACCCCAGCGAGCATCTCCACAATAGATGCTTCACTCAGCGCCAGCTCCAGTTTGCCCGCCTCTATCTTGGACCAATCCAAGATGTCATTGACGATACGCAACAGGTTCTTGCCCGACGTTTGAGCAACCGTCAACAAAACCTTCTGTTCATCCGTAAGCTTGGAAATGCTGAGCAATTCCATCATGCCTAGTAAGCCGCCCAAGGGCGTGCGTATCTCATGGCTCATCGTGGCGAGGAAGGAGTCTTTGGCTTGATTGGCGTCTCTTAATTGTGCGGTCCGCTCCTCGACACGCTCTGCCAGACGCTCACGCTCCTCTTTGATCTGGGCATAGGCATACTCCAGCTCTACCGCCGTGGCGCGCAATTTATCCATCGCTTGCTGCCTATCGGTACTGTCTATGAGGGAACCTACATAGTTGGTAATCTTGCCTTCTTGGTCCTTCACTGCCGACACGGTCAAATGCTCAGGATAGATCTCACCATTCTTGCGCCGGTTCCATACTTGGCCTTTCCAAGAACCCGTCGCCAAGATGCTTGCCCACATCTTGGAATAGAACGCTGCATCATGTCGCCCCGAACGCAAGAAGCTAGGTTTTTTACCGATCGCTTCTTCGGCGCTATAACCGGTAATCGTGGTAAAGGCTTGGTTGATCTGCAATATTTTGGTGTCAGCATCTGTGATCATCATGCCTTCATGCGACTCAAAGGCGGTTGCAGCGACACGTTGATGCGCTTCGGCGCGCAAACTTTCCGTAATGTCGCGAGTTGTATTGAATAGCACCTGCCTACCTTCCAGCATAAGTGCCATACCACTGACCTCGGCATCATAAATGCTGCCGTCCTTGCGCCGGTGGCGAGTCCTGAACTGCACGCGCAAAGGGTTCTCGAATTGCTGTCTAACCACAGCCATCTGGGCATCGACATCTTCAAAGCCTGCATCCCATTGGGATACATGCATTCCGATGACCTCTTCGCGGTCGTAACCCAACATGGTGCAGAATGAATCGCTCGCTTCGACTATCTTGCCGTCGTAATCCATGATGGTTATACCGTCACTGGCATTGCGTAGCAGCGCGATATTTTTCTCGTTCTCGCGCTGCAATGATTGTTCTATCAGCTTGCGCTCGGTGATATCTCGCGAAAGCACGATGAAACGCGGATCACTATCTTTACGGCCGGTCTTCTTAGCTACTGAAAGTTCGAACCACAGGGGACCTTGAGGCAATGCTAAGAGAAACTGTTTGCCATATGACCTACCCAGCTCATTGGCCTCTTGTAATGCAGCAGTACATATTTCAGCCGCTTCTGCAGGAAGTACCTCATAGATGGTACGACCGAGCAAACTCTCTCTAGATGCGATCAATTGATCGGGCTTGTTAGCATGTACGGCGTAATAACGGCCATCCAAACCAAGTTCGAAGAATAGATCAGGGATTGCTCCCAGTGTCGCTTCCAACTGGTCAGCCATAGCATCGAACTCAAGAGCAGTCAGCGCTATCTCATCACGACCACTCAGTTTTGAACGCGCTTGTAAGTCTCCATGGCCATAGGCACGAACCGTCTGCGCCAGCTTTTGCAGCCGTGTGACGAAATTACGTTTAACTGCAATCTCAATCAACAGGCCTATGAGAAAACCCATCCCCAGCACCATGGCCGCCAATGCGATGACCAATCTCCGCATCGGTGCCAGCACAACATCGGTGGGGAGTAACCTGAAGTAATGCCAATTCATCGGTGGCATGATCGCACCGACTGCTAAATATTGACGTCCCTGTATCGACACCTCTTCATTGAATGTGCGCGGTTCCGTATCCAGCTTGGCTGACAGCAATTTTGCGAGTCCAGTCTCGTGACTCAGGTCGGGCTTGAAGCTTTCCGGATTGGCCTCCAATTCATGCTGCCACGGACCTGCCAGTATGAAATTGCCTCGCGCGTCGAGTAGCAGATTGACTTCGCCTGCATAGCGCTGACTGGGTTTGAACAACAAGGGAAATACGTTCTCAAGATAGATATCATGCCCTACCGTACCGACCCAATGCCCTTGCACATCGAGCGGCATGATGGCACTCACCATCCAACTCTTGGGTACCGGATCGAACAATGGCGGAGTCCAGCGCAAACCACGCTCAGGATTGACAACAGGACTGCCTAAGGTTACCCAATCGGTCTTGGTGTAGTCCGTGTCAGCGGCTATCTGCTGCGCGAAATCTGGTACCCCGTGATCCTGTATGACTTCGGTCTTGCCGTGCGTCAACAACCACACATTGGTGAAAGGTGCTGTGATCGAACCACCGAATACATCTAGGATGCGCTTACTGCGTATATGCAATCTCTTCTGCGCTGCGTCTAATGGTGCATCGGGTGGCAAGAACACCCCTGCCTCGATACTGCCGTCAAAACCCTCGCGTCTGCTCCGCCACGCACCATCAGCATCGTGATGCACCATGGCCGCAAAAGCGGCATCCTCATTCTTCTCTGGAGGTGCGGAAAGTGCTTTACTCAAATATCTGGTAAGTGATCTAAGACTAGGCTCCGCTTGTGCCAAGTCTTGCGAGTGGTTCGCCACTAAGGACTTGGTTTCACCAACGAGATTGCTGGCCTTGGTGGCCATCATGTCCTGCTTGGCGAAATAATAAATGATGCCTGCCGCAGGTATCGTCACCAGTGCCACACTGGTGGTAACGATCAACATAAGCCTACGTCCGACGTTCATATTTACCTAATGAGGAAGTTTATCGACCCGAGCACATCAAAAGTTTTTTGTGATGACGAATACAACTGCGGGCTTGGCCGCACTATAGATGGAACCGTTGTTCTTCAAACCCACGAAATCTCTAAAAGCCTTCGGTTCACTGCTCGCACTATAAGCCAAACTGGCAACCCAATCTTGTATAGATTTGCTCACACCAAGCTTGTAGTAACTCCAACTCAAACCTGTGCTGTGTCGGATGGTCTGATGCCCGACTTGCGCCAGCAATGTCCAAGTGGGAGCGAGTTCTTTACTAACATCGGCCTGAATAAAATAGGAACCCTTGGTGCTACCCGTGACACCTGCCGTAGGATCGCCCGCGAAACCACCCGGGCTAGAGTTGCTGGTATCCCAACCGTAGAACTTGGTCAGCACAGTACCGCCACGTAGCGTCAGCCAATGGTGGGTAACCGCTGAAGAAAACTCTAGCGTATTCGGCGAAGATGAAGGAAGCGCAAAACCCGTTTTGTTAAACTCACCGCCTGGGAAATAGGCATAGTTGAGATTCACTTCGTAATTCAATTCGGATAACGCAGCAGGCAGATTGCCACGCATACCCGCGTACCAATCCGTTTCGATGCGTGTGCCTGGTACCCATTGGTCAGACACATTAGAAGCCCAGAAACCAGCATAGGCTCCGGAAACATGGCCCGCTTCTACGCCGAATTGCAGCGCAGGATTCCCCCAAGTCTGACTCTGTCCACGCCAGACATAGTTACTGACTAAAGCTAACGACCCACTTACGGTCGTATCGCTCTTTGCGGCTTCGGTCGCTCCGGCACTAGTCGTGATGGCAACACTGAAAAGAGTAAAAAGAAAAAGTGCAGTATGCAACGATGATGTATTCATAAGAAAAAAGTGCAGCTGTTATCTGCAAAGTATAGTTTCTGGTGCGTTATATTAGTGTGAAGCAGGTCGGTATTTTTACAACTCAAACTAGTTTATCGACACTAAACAGAGTTTATTTAGCGCATATGAACGCTATCCTTTTTACCAAGCTAAGGCCTCAGAAATACCCTATCGACCTTGCGACGCTGCGATTTATCACAGGGCATGTGGCCATGATCCAAATCTAAGTGACGTTTGATGTGGTCGCGGGTGATATGGCGGCGCTGCTGTATGTCGCGCAACAGTTCCACCAGTGGCTAGCTGCGCATCGGAATAAGGGTCGCGACCATCACCATCATTGATGAGTTCGATAGCGATGGAGCGCTGACTATAGTGGGACACATGATGGACCATGTGCGACTCGGGCACGCTGGCACGCAGCGTGCCGTCCCTGTCTATCATGAAGTGAATACCGAGGGTGGGATGCGCTTCGATGTTGCGGATGTTTTCGTCCAACGTGCCAGCTTTTACCCAGATGGGCAGTTGTGTCTTGGCATCGCAAGTGGGGCCACCTGTGGAATGGATCACGACCATGTCTATGGACTGAGTACGCGGCTGACCATAACGCTGTGCTTGTGCTGCATGGTTGCCCACCATCAGATATACGGCTACCGCCCAGCACAGCAGTGCGGGCAGACTGGGCCTCATTGCTGAACAGTGGCGGGGATGAATAACTCTGGGTCGACCATGGTGCCGTTGAGCACCACGCTCCAGTGCAGATGCGGGCCGGTGGCGCGGCCAGTCATGCCGGATAGACCTATAGGCTGACCTTTAGCAACCACTTCGCCGACTTGTACGTCCATGCGATCCAGATGGCAATACATGGTGATCAGGCCATTGCCATGATCAAGGAAGATAGTATTGCCGTTGAAGAAATAATCCCCCACCGCCAACACTGTTCCGGCTCCGCTCGCCATCACCGTTGTGCCGCGATCGACTGCCACATCCAGACCGGCATGCGGTGCTCGTGCCTCACCGTTGAAGAAACGGCGCATGCCGAAATGGCCGGAAAAAGGGCCTTGTGCAGGAACGATGAAGGCCAGATCCGTATCACGTGCAGCATGCCAATGATGTTTGTACTTGATGATTTCTTTTATCTCACGCTCGGCACGCACCAGATTCTGTGGAGACAGTTGCACCTTGCCTTTGTCTTTGAGAGTGATGTGCTGCTCGGGATAAGCTTTATCATCCACTTCGAAATCCACTGTCCGCTCTACCCCACCGTTCTGCACACGCAACGCCAAGCTTCCCGGCTTAGTGGTGAGCGATAAACCTACCACGGCATACCATACGTCATTATCCGCAGTGACCAGCACGGGCAGAGCACCCAACCAAGCGTGTGGCGCGTCCTTCCCGCTAACCACCTTTGCCAACGGAATAACAGCCACCCCACCAGGCACGCTGGACGACTCGGGTAAAGCGGCATAGCCACTCACCGCGAACAAGGATGCCAGTAAGAATACGGCGCTGCGTAACATTGTGTGGCGTGACATCTATATCTCCTATGCGCCCCTAACGGGCTTATGCCGCCTGACTCGCCAAGGTACCGACGCGTCCTTCGACTTCCAGCATCTTCACTTCATGACGTGGCAAAGACGCCACATCCAGATTGTGTAGATACTCTTGCATAGACACCAATTCGTAGCCTTGTTCCTGCCAGCCCTGCAATAATTCCTCGAAGATAGGCATCCACTTCTGCCCCTCCAGCTCCGCGTGCAGGGTATAGACATGACCGGTCGCTGGCGCATCTTCCGTCATCTTGAGGATGTGCTGAGCGATATTCTCCAGCGTGATGCCCTCGCGGTTCATCAACTCATCCAAGGTCGGCAAGGTGGTGGGCAATTGCGGCACAGCAATGATCTCAGCGTTCCAAGTAGGAATGAAAGGATGGGTACCACGCGTGTCCGAGCTGTACTCCATACCCAGATGTTGCAAGAAACGAAGACCGTGACGATTCATCTGCCAGCCGGCGGCAGCATGCGCACGCGGCGCCTCGCCGAAGATGGAAGTAAATCTATCCACGGCGAGTTGCAATTCACGACGTGTCCATGCCTCGTCTTGATTCGCGACATAGTCCTGCCAGCGGATATGGTCGTAACAATGGATGCCCACTTCGAAACCCGCGTCGCGTACCGCACGCATGATGTCTCCGCACTTCTTGCCGATGTCGGGCGCGGGCAGCAGCGTGCCGTACAGCAAAGTCTTGATGCCGTAATGCTCGACCACCGAGGTGCGCGAGACCTTACCGATGAAGCCGGGACGGAATACCCGCTTGATGGCACGACCAGTATGGTCTTGCCCCAGCGAAAAGAAGAAGGTGGCGCCAGCGTTGTAGCGTTGCAGCACTTCGACCAGACGAGGTACGCCTTCACGAGTACCTCTAAAGGTGTCGACATCGATTTTAAGAGCAATCTGTTTCATAAACTGACCTGTGTGTCTTGAACTTTAAAATGTAAAAAGCGAGAAGCAAGTTCACACTCGCTTCCCGCTTCAGTTGCAACTAATCGTTAGCTTTAGTCCATCAACTTGCGCGCTTCGCCAACTTGGCTGCGGTACGCTTCGAAGATGTTGCGCAGTGTGTCCGCCATATTGACGGTTGGCTTCCAATTCAGCTCTTCACAAGTGTTGGTGATCTTAGGCACACGGTTCTGCACGTCCTGATAACCCGTACCGTAGTATGCAGCGGAAGTGGTCTCAACGATTTTCACTTTCTTAGCAGACTCTTGATACTCAGGGAACTCAGCAGCCAACTTCATCATCATGTCGGCCAGATCGCGGATGGTGTAGTTGTTAACTGGGTTACCGATGTTGTAGATCTTGCCGGTAGCAATGCCATCCTTGTTCTCGATGATCTTCATCAGCGCGCTGATACCGTCGTCGATGTAGGTAAAGGCACGCTTCTGCATACCGCCGTCCACCAAGCTGATGTTCTCGCCGCGCACGATGTGACCGAGGAACTGAGTCACCACACGTGAGCTACCTTCTTTAGGGGTATGAATAGAATCCAGACCAGCGCCGATCCAGTTGAATGGACGGAACAGCGTGAAGTTCAGGCCTTCCATACCGTAGCCCCAGATCACACGATCCATCAACTGCTTGGAGTTGGAGTAGATCCAACGTGGCTTGTTGATCGGGCCGCAGATCAGTTCAGAATTTTCTGGGTCAAACTCAGCGTCATGGCACATGCCATAGACTTCTGAAGTCGATGGAAACACCAGATGCTTGTTGTACTTCACCGCTGCACGAACGATAGGCAAGTTGGCTTCGAAGTCCAGTTCGAACACGCGCAAAGGCTGCTTAACGTAGGTAGAAGGTGTAGCGATCGCAACCAAAGGCAGGATCACATCGCACTTTTTAACGTGGTACTCGACCCACTCTTTATTGATGGTGATGTCACCCTCAAAGAAATGGAAACGCTCGTGACCGATGATGTCGCTGATGCGGTCAGTGCTCATGTCCATGCCGTACACTTCCCAGTCGGTCGTGTTCAGGATCTTGTTGGACAGGTGATGGCCGATAAAGCCGTTCACGCCGAGTATCAATACTTTTTTCATAGTTCTTCCTTAATGGTTAAATTCAAAATTGTTTAGACCAAATTGCGCGGCAAAGGCCTGCGCACTCATCTCGATACCGTTTAGCTCAAAACGCACGACACGTAACACACCCGCTCCACATATCGCATAGGCCTTACCCTCTTTCACATAGAAACTAGGCTTGCCTCCTGCGGCACTACATTTGGTCGGCAACGTCTGCAAGATGCGCATGGGCATACCTAGCAGATTCGTCGTCGCACCCGGATACGGCGGCGCAACCGCGCGCACCAGATTATGAATGTCCTGTGCGGACTGTGACCAATCGATCACTCCGTCCTCGGCCTTGCGTCCACCAAAGTAAGCACCTTTGCTCAGGTCCTGCTTCTCGGCCTTAGCGGTGCCGGCCAACAAGGATGGCAACACACTATTCAGCGCCATCTCGGCAGCGACTGTGACCTTTTGGAACACTTGCAGCGCCGTATCATTCGGCAGTACAGGCACAGCCTGCTGCGCCACGATATCACCGTTATCCGGCTTCTCGGTCATATAGTGCAAGGTCGAACCGGCTTCCGTCTCGCCGCGGATTATCGCCCAATTCACGGGGACACGACCACGGTATTTTGGCAGCAGCGAGCCGTGCATATTCAGCGCTCCGCGTGTCGGAATATCTAACAGGGATTTCTTCAACATCTCGCGGTAATAGAAAGAGAAATAGAAGTCCGGTTGCAGTGCGCGTATCTGCGCGATGACTTCTTCTGTGTTCGGATCTTCCGGAGTGATGACGGGTATGCCATGCAAATGCGCCAAGGCAGCCACGCTCTCGAACCAGATGTTCTCTTTGGGATTGTCCTTGTGTGTCACTACCAGCGCCACATCCACCCCGTGTGCGAGCAACACCGACAAGCAGCGCACCCCTACGTTGTGATAGGCGAATACGACTGCGCGACTCATGCCTGCTTTTCCAACACAGCTTCGAGCAGATAGCGCGGACGGTGGCGAACTTGCTGATAGATGCGGCCCACATATTCACCCAACAGACCAATTCCGAACAGCGTGATGCCGATCAGGAAGAACATCAGCGCGAACAAAGTAAACAGCCCTTCCGCCTCCGGACCTATCCACAAACGGCGTACCACCAAGAAGACGAAGAAGAAGGCAGAGAACACCGAAATCAACATTCCCAGCATGGAGAACATCTGCAGCGGCATCAACGAGAAACTGGTCATCAGGTCGAAGTTAAGGCGGATCAAGCTGTACATGGAATACTTAGATTCCCCTGCGGCACGCTCTTCGTGACCCACCACCACTTCTGCGGGATTACGCGCAAAGCTGTAAGCCAGCGCGGGTATGAAGGTATTCACTTCCTTGCAGTCGTTGATGGCGTTGATGATGTTGCGGTCATAGGCGCGGAACATACAGCCTTGATCGGTCATCTTGATGCGGGTGATGCGCTCGCGCAGGCCATTCATGGCGCGCGAAGCGACATGGCGCCACCAACTGTCGTTGCGTTGTCGACGGATAGAGCCGACGTAGTCGTGCCCCTCGTCCATCTTAGCCAACAACAAGGCGGTGTCCTCGGGCGGATTCTGCAGATCGGCATCCAACGTCACGACACGTTCGCCACGGCTATGCTCGAAGCCCGCCATGATCGCCATGTGCTGGCCGAAGTTGCCGTTAAACAAAATAACGCGGGTCACATCTGGACGTTTTTGGAACTGCTCGCGCAAGATCGCAGGCGAGCGGTCGCGGCTGCCATCGTTGATAAATACGATTTCGTAGCGCAGATTGAGCTGATCCAATGCCGGATAGAGACGATCGAACAGGGCCTGTAGGCCCTGCTCTTCGTTGTAAACCGGAATGACGACTGATAGTTGAACTGTATCCATAGGGGCGGCATTTTAGCCGACACAGCCTCGTTCACAAAATTTATATGACGGGCCAGTCTGAGAATTGCGGGGAATATGGCCTGCAAATTCGGCGCTTACAGGGACTGAGCGATAATATATACTTGCCTGACGAATCAATTCTCTCGGAACGACTTCTGAACGATAGTGTCCAGAGTTCTAAGCACGGAGCATATGAAAATGAACGACTTCGAAAAAATCAACGACGACATTCTGAACAGTCTTAACAGCTTCACCAAACAGGTGGATGCAGACTCTGCCGATCGCTTCAACAAGATGCGTGAATGCTCTTTTTTCGACCCCGTACCCAGTGAGTACCTACTCGAAATCGCCAGTCGCTCACGCATCGTACATTTCTCGGCAAAGGATAAGATCATCACTGAGCACGACGTGATAAGACCTTTCTATGTGCTGATATTCGGTTCTGCAACAGCCTACTTCGATCACCGCATGGTTGGCCATATTCTCAGCGGCGAATGCCTAGGCGAGAGCGCGTTCTTCACCAAAGAGGCGCCGACTCGCTCGGCAGCGGTGTTGGCTGATGGCGAAGTGATTGCTTTGGAGATGGGGCAACTCGATATCGAAGGGATATCCGATGCGACCCGTATGTTCATGGACAAGGCCTTGTTGCTGGCCCTGTTCAAGAAGCTACAAGCCGCCAACCGTCACATCCCGGCCAACTCGATGAATTGACCATTGTGGTGCTGCGGCTCAGCCCAGCACCGCACGCAACGCGCCGCACACCCGCACCACATCCGCTTCAGTCAAACTGTAGAACATCGGCAGGGAGACGATTTGCTTGCCGACTCGTTCCGCCATAGGGAACATCCCTTCCTTGAAACCCAGCTCGCGATACATCGTGAATAGATGGATGGGTGCGTAATGGAAACCCACGCCCACATCGTGTTCCTTCATGCGCTTCATAAACTCAGGGCGAGTCATACGTGCAGGGAGTTCCAATTGGAACAAATGCCAGTTGGTATCGTTGAATTCCGCAGGCGGCAGGATGGCACCAGTCTGGGCTTCGAAGTCAGGACCTAATGTATCGAAGTAACGCTTAGCCAGTTTGCGTCTATGTGCCGTGATATCGGAAAGTTGAGCGAATTGACCCAAGCCTATCGCCGCCGCGATGTCGGTCATATTGTATTTACCGCCCAATACGTCCACATCGATGCCATCCCAGCCGCTTCGTGACACACCCTGTAAACGGAACTTCTCCGCTAGCGTCGCTTCGGCCTCATTGTTCAACACCAGACAGCCGCCTTCAGAAGTAGTGATGTTCTTATTGGCTTGAAAACTGAACGACACGAAGTCGCCGAATGAACCGATAGGCTTACCCTTCCAGCTCGAACCGATGGCTTGCGCCGCATCCTCGACCACGCGTAACTTGTGTTTTGCAGCGATGGCATACAGCCTATCCATATCCAAGGGCTTACCCGCCAGATACACAGGAATGATGGCCTTGGTGCGCGGCGTAATAACAGCCTCTACTTTATCCAGATCGATGTTGCGAGTGACTGGATCGATATCGGCGAACACCGGTGTGGCACCGACTTCAAGTATGACGTTGGCCGTGGCAACCCAAGAGATAGGGGTAGTGATAACTTCATCACCCTCACCTATGCCCGCGATACGCAGGGCGATCTCCATAGTGCAAGTGCCAGAGTTGAAGGTGCGCACCGGGCGTCCACCAAAATAGGCTGAGAGTTGTTTCTCGAACTCAGCGACCTTAGGTCCGCTAGTGATCCAACCTGAACGCAGTACGTCACCCACGGCAGCGATGGTTGCTTCATCTATAGTGGGTTTGGAAAAAGGCAGAAAAGTATTCATACGAGCACCTTAATAAAATTTAAAACTAAAAACAGAATAGTCCACGAAAGACACCAAAGACACGAAAATTTCGCTACGCCGACAGTTAGCCATCGTTTACACAAAACAGATGAAACTCAAACGAGTTGAATATCGACTTTTCGTGCTTTTCGTGTCTTTTGTGGAATAAATACTTTTAACCTAAGCGCGGGAGATGATGACCACACCCAAGATGATCACGCCCATGCCGACCAGTTTGGTGGGGTTGAACGCTTCGCCCAACAAGTACCACGCCGCGATGGCATTCACCACATAGGCCATGGATAACATCGGAAAGGCGATGCTGACAGGGACGCGCGACAAGGCAAGTATCCACACCACCACGCTAACGACGTAACAACTTAACGCGACGATGATGTGCCATTCGGTGGCAAGCTTGATGCCTATGGGCAGGATGTTCGCAGCACTGAATTCGAAATGGCCGATGGCGTTAGTACCTGCCTTCATCAATATCTGCGCAGCAGCGTTAAGCATCACGCCAGCGAAGATGAGTCCGAAGCTGACTAGATTCATGGCTTCTGCACCACGATATATTGTGTGTCTTTAAAGATGACGTTCATCTCGACTCCCAGTTGTTGCAATATCGGATAGGCATATAACGGCATGATGGCTAGGGCCTGCTTTTGCGCGCGCCAGATTGGTACGAAGTCATTTAGCGTGGGAATGAACTTCTCAGGCTCTTGCTTGATGCCGTAAGCCATCTCGTCCTGATACTGCACCAACGTGAAGGTGTGCTTGATGTAGAAAGGCAGGGTCTGCTCGTAATCGAGCACCGAATAGAACGGCACTTCGGGTTTGACGTAATCTTTGATCGCGGCAGCGATATGTTTGGCGGAACGCTCATGCGCGATGGTGTTATAGCCCGACAAAGATATCTGGCCACATAACAAAGAACTCAATGCAAGAACGACAACTGCAAACGTCTTCTGCTGACGCTTCAACAGCAGCGCCGCCAACAACACGCCGACCACAAGTATGGATACACCACCTATCAGCCAGTTCGCATATTGGGGATAGAGCTCAGCCTGCTGCGGCGTGTCGGCGAAACGATCGATATTCAGCGCAAAGCCTATCAATATCAGCAGCATCGGTATCACCGGCAGCAGCTCCCACATCAGCACGCGCTCACGGATACGAGTCAGCCGAACCGCCATTAGCAAGGCCAGCGGGGGAAACATGGGCAAGAGATAAGACGGTAACTTGGAACCGGAGATCGTGAAGAACACATAGATGAACACCGCCCAGATCAACAGGAAACGCTCCGGACTGAACACCTGCGGGATGCGCTTGCCGCTGCGCCAAGCGCCCAACATGCTGTCGAACATCAGCACCGTCCACGGCAGGGCGCCCGCCAGTAGGATGGGTACGAAGTAGTACCAAGGTTGGTATCGGCCTAGGTCTTTGGTAGTGAAGCGTGTGTAGTGTTCATAGATAAAGAAGCGCTCAAAGAACTCTGGGTTAGCCTTCATCACCAGATAGAACCATGGCGTGACGACGAGGAAGAACACGGTCAGACCGGGCAAAAAATGCAGCTTCTTGAACATCGACCAGTCGCGCTGGAGGATGCAATACAAAAACAGCGCCGTGCCCGGCAATATCAGCCCCATCAAGCCCTTACTCAAGACTGCCAGCCCCATCCCCGCCCAAGCCAGTATCATCCAATAGCGCTGCGATTTCACCTCGCTCTCACCCTGCGCGATCAGCATGGCGAAGATGCCCAAGCTCATAAAGAAGGTCACACCCATGTCCAGCGTGTTGACATGGCTTATCAGCGCATACAGCAGACTGCTGCCCAATATCATCGCGGCATAACCGGCCGCCTCGCGACCAAACAAGCGCATACCGGCGAACCATACCAGCAGCAATCCGGCGAAGCCCGTCAGTCCAGACCAGATTCGGGAAGTCCATTGGTGCTCACCAAATACTTCGTAAGCAACTGCGGTTGCCCAATATTGCAAAGGTGGTTTCTCGAAATATTTGAGTTCATTCAAGCGCGGTGTGGTCCAGTCGCCGCTCTTAACCATCTCACGCGGTATCTCGGCATAACGGCCTTCGTCAGGTTTGACCAAGGTACGGTACTCGAGATTGGCGAACCATATGACGGCGACGGTGACAAGCAACCACCATAGTTGCCGCGTTGAGATCTTATCGTTCATGTATAACCTTTCGTATGGCGGACCGCGTCGGTGGCATGCCACGCTGGACGGAATAACGGTCATGCCGGTAAGTGCGGACAACGGTGCGAAGCACACGCTGCAAGTAGCGTTTATCGGCGCGATGCCGGTGTTGAGATACGGGCCTGTACAGGCGGCCGCGGATTCTAACTGGTATGCCCCTTGTCCTTCAACTCGGCCTTTGCCCAACCTCGGGCAAAGGTGATGCGTACTTGCTCGCCCACTGCCACCTGCGCGGCATCGGACAACAGACGACCATCCTGGTTCAACACCAAACTGTAACCTCGTGCTAGCACATGCTGGGGATCAAGCAGGCTGAGTTGTTGCGTGGCACTCTCAAAGCGTGCGGCATGCTGGCTATGTAGTGCACGGTGTGCCCCGACCAGACGTTGCGCGAGTCTGGCGCATCGTTCCGCTTGCTTATCGAACAGTCCGCTTGCACTGGACATACGTTGTGCCACGGCTTGCCAGTGCCAATCCTGCTGTGCGCTTTGATGAGCGTAGGCACGCTGCAGGCGCTGCTGCAATTGGCTCAGTTGCTGAGACTGACGCTGCAACTGCTGGGCCGGATGGACCACACGGCGTTGTAGATAATCCAAGGTCTGTGCGGCATTGTTGAGACGGTTGCGCAGGGCGCGCTGCAGATGCTGTGCCGTATCACGCAAGCCTGCGCGCAAGGCCTGTCGGTCCGGCACCACACGTTGTGCGGCTGCTGTAGGTGTAGGCGCGCGCTCATCGGCAACAAAATCCGCGATGGTGAAGTCAGTCTCATGACCGACTCCGCTGACGATAGGGATGGCGCTGGCGGCAATGGCGCGTGCCACCACCTCCTCGTTGAACGCCCACAAGTCCTCTATGCTGCCCCCGCCTCGGCACACGATCAGCACATCACATTCGGCGCGTTCATTGGCGACCGCTATGGCTTGAGCGATCTTCTCGGCACTACCCTGCCCTTGTACAGGGGTGGGATAAAGCACGACCGGCACACTGGGCAGACGCAGCTTCAGTGTACTCAACACATCGCGCAGGGCTGCTGCTTGGGGAGAGGTCACCACCCCCACCCGCCGTGGATAGCGCGGCAAAGCCCGTTTTCGCTCGCTAGCGAACAGTCCTTGCGCACTCAATATTTGCTTCAGTCGCTCGAACTGTTCATACAACACGCCCAAGCCGGCGGGACGCATCTGCTCCACGGTCAACTGGAAGTCGCCACGTTGCTCATATAAAGATGCGATAGCCAGCACTTCAACTAACTGGCCGTTGCTCAATGGACGCTCTATATATTGACTTTTGTGCCTGAACATCACACAGCGCACCTGCGCCTGTTCGTCCTTAAGCGAAAAATATAAATGTCCGGACGCAGCCTTGACCAGATTGGAAATCTCACCACGCACCCACAGCAAGGGAACATGGTTTTCAATCAAGTGCTTGATCGCAAGGTTAAGTTCCGCGACCCGCAACACGCGGTTCTTTTCTTGAAAAATTAGGTCGTAAGACATATTGACAATCTCGAATAATCCACAAATCCAGTGATAACAAGGCTTAGCCAACTTTGTTACAGCAATAAAATCGCAACTTACATTAAGTTATTGATTTATATAAGTTATCTAACTTGATAAAAATTAAGCAATCTAACAAAAACCCTTTGCCGACATAAAGTTGAAACACTCAATCCGCACTTCATCAACAAAGTTATCCACAGTTTTTGTGCATAAATAAAAATACTGTTTTGGATTGATGAGTTAACTCGATTACATTAAAGAAAAATCTGACAAATCTTGCTCAAGTGTAAGCGACAAGTTAGAGTTGCGCCCCGCCGAATCGGTCTAGCAGCATATATGACTTGATTCGATGTACGAAAAATTTTAAGCCTCACGGAGAATCAACTTGTTCGCTATTGTAGAAGCCGCCGGCTGGCCTATCTGGTTTTTGATCTTTGCATCCGTCGTTGCTGTCGGTCTGATCATTAACCGTCTCTTGGAATTGCGCAGCAACAAGATTGCGCCACCCAATTTGCTCAACGAAGTTTATAAAGAGCTGAAACAACGCGGCGTCAGCGAGGGCATGCTCACCAAGTTGCAAGACAGCTCTCCTTTGGGACGCATCTTTGCTGCTGGCCTGAAGAACATCAAGAGCAGCCAAGAGGTGATGAAGGAATCTATCGAAGAGGCTGGCCGTGCTGCAGAGCATGAGTTGTCACGATTCCTTACCACACTAGGCACCATCGCTTCCATCAGCCCATTGCTGGGTCTATTCGGCACAGTAGTCGGCATGATAGAAATCTTTGGTTCGCAGAACGCTGCAGGTAACAGCCCTGCAATCTTGGCGCACGGCATCTCCATCGCCCTGTACAACACGGCTTTCGGTCTGATCGTCGCCATCCCCAGCATGATCTTCTACCGTCATTTCCGCGCTAAGGTTGATAGCCTGTCTGTGGAGATGGAGCAGCAAGCCATCAAGCTAGTCGAGATCGTGCACGGTCAGCGCAAAGGCTAAGGTCGCACTATGAATTTCCAACGTGGACGCAATCGTGAAGAACCCGAGATCAATCTGATCCCGATGATAGACGTGCTGCTGGTCATCCTGATCTTCATGATGGTCACGACCAGCTATGCCAAGTTCTCCGAATTGCAGATCAATCTGCCTCAAGCGGGCGGCGAGGCAAGTAACGCCAGCGCGCAGCCGCTCAATGTGACTGTGGACGCCACTGCGCGTTATGCGGTGAACAGCAAAGGCATCATCTATACCGGCATCGATTCTCTGACGGTTGCCCTGAAGAAAGCCGCTGGCACACAGACCGACCCGACCATCATCATCAATGCGGATGCCAAAGCCACCCATCAGTCCGTGGTCAATATCATGGAAGCCGCCCGCCTGGCCGGTTATTCACGCATCACCTTCACCACCCAGAACCAGCAGCAATAAAGTGCAAGTTCTGCAACGCAGCTGGTATCGCTACACACCCCTACTACTGGTGTCGTTGCCGGTGAGCTGGCTATTCGGCGCGCTCGCCGCACTGCGCCGTTTCCTATATCGCAAACAGATACTCGCGAGTCATCGCCTGTCCGTTCCAGTCATCGTGGTGGGCAACATCAGCGTGGGTGGCACTGGCAAGACTCCACTGACCCTCGCCCTAGCGGAACGACTCAAACAATTCGACAAACACCCCCTCATCGTCAGCCGCGGCTATGGCGGTAGCGTGCAAAGTCCTACTGAGGTACGCGAAGACAGTGAGGCGAAGGTGTGCGGTGACGAGCCATTGCTGATGGCAAGACGCGGCATCTGTCCGGTGTGGGTGGGGCGCGACCGAGTCGGCACAGCACTGGCCGCACTTCAGGCGCACCCCGAATGCGACGTCATCTTGTGTGACGACGGATTGCAACATTACCGCATGCAGCGCGATGTCGAGTTGGTGGTAGTGGATGGCAAACGGCGCTTTGGCAATGGCATGTTGCTGCCAGCCGGCCCGCTGCGTGAACCAGTCTCACGTTTGCACAGCGTAGATGCGGTAATCGTGAATGGTGATGGCGCACTAGCCGGAGAACACACCATGCGCTTGCATGGCGAGCTGTTCCACAGGTTGTTAGAGCCGAGCAAGACACTCCACGCCCTGTGTTTTCAAGGTCTGCGCCTACATGCGGTGGCCGGCATCGGCAATCCGCAGCGCTACTTCGATCAATTGCGCGCCATGGGGCTGGACTGCACCGAGCACCCGTTTGCTGACCATCACGCGTACACTCCCGACGAATTGAACTTCGCTGAGTGTGATGCGCTACTCCTCACCGAAAAAGATGCGGTAAAATGCACCTCCTTCGCGGACACTCATTACTGGGTGTTACGCGTGGAAGCGCAAATCGATACCAAGCTCATAGAACTCATACTGCGAAAGATAGATTCCCATGGATGCAAAGCTGCTTGAAATCCTAGTTTGCCCCCTGTGCAAATCACCGCTGGTTTACCAAAAGTCAGCTCAGGAACTGATCTGCAAAGCAGACCGTCTGGCCTTTAAGATCGCAGATGACATTCCCGTCATGCTCGCCGACGAAGCTCGCAAAGTCAGCCCGGAAGAAATCGCTAAGCTGTGATGGTCACGTTCCACGTCGTCATTCCCGCACGTCTCGCCTCCACCCGATTACCCGGCAAGCCGTTGCTGGATATAGGTGGCAAGCCCATGGTGATACGCGTGGCCGAACAAGCTGCGCTTAGCGGCGCGCAACAGATCATCATCGCGACCGACGATGCGACTATCCTAGAAGCAGCCAAACATCACGGCCATCCCGCGACCATGACGCGTGTCGACCATAACAGCGGCACAGACCGCCTCGCGGAAGTCGTGGCCCAACAAAACTGGGCGGACGACACCATCGTGGTCAATGTGCAGGGCGACGAGCCACTTATCCCGCCAGAACTGATAAGGGCGGTCGCTACCCATCTATACCAACATCCCGAGTGCGCCATCGCCACTGCCTGTCATGCCATCCATGACGAAGCCTCGATGCGCAACCCCAACATCGTCAAAGCCGTATTGGACAAAGAAGGTAACGCGTTGTACTTCAGCCGCGCTCCCATCCCTTATCCACGCGACGCGTTTATGGCTTTGTCCTCGTCCGTAGGACGAGTCGATTGCTCTTCCTCCCTCCGGGGGGAAGTTGGAAGGGGGGGTGCGGCACAGAGCAGTTTGCCGTCAGGTTTGCCGGTGATGCGCCATATCGGTATCTACGCCTATCGCGCCAGCTTCTTGCGCGCTTACAGTGAACTGACGCCATGTGCACTAGAACAATTCGAAGCGCTAGAACAACTCCGCGCGCTGTATCACGGCTATAAGATAGGCGTAGCGATCGCCGAACAAGCACCACCTGCCGGTGTGGATACCCAGAGCGATCTGGAATTAGCTAGGAAGATATTTTTGAACGTGAAGGGTTAAGGGAGAAGTGAGAAGAGTAGCGCCATGACCTTTCTAAGAAAGCGAACCGGCTCCCCCTTCCCGCTTACCTCTTTCCCCTACTTTTAATTTTGGAGAAAAAACTATGAGACTGATATTGCTAGGTGCACCCGGTGCCGGTAAAGGTACACAAGCCAACTACATCAAAGAGAAGTTCGCTATCCCACAGATCTCTACCGGTGACATGCTACGTGCCGCAGTCAAAGCAGGCACTCCGTTAGGTGTCTCGGCTAAGAAGATCATGGATGCAGGCGGCCTAGTATCGGACGACATCATCATCAATCTGGTCAAGGAACGCATCAAAGATGCGGACTGCGCACACGGCTTCTTGTTCGACGGTTTCCCTCGCACTATCCCTCAGGCACAAGCCATGAAGGATGCTGGCATTCCCATAGACTACGTGGTCGAGATCGCGGTAGAAGACAAAGAGATCATCCAGCGTATGAGTGGTCGTCGTGTGCATCCAGCTTCAGGTCGCACCTATCACATCGTGTTCAATCCGCCCAAGGTGGAAGGTAAGGATGACATCACTGGTGAAGACTTGGTGCAGCGTCCCGATGATATCGAAGACACCGTCATCAAACGTCTAGACATTTATCACGACCAGACCAAACCCTTGGTCGAGTACTACACCGCTTGGGCCAGTTCCGGCGACAGCAAAGCACCTAAGTGTGTACATGTACCCGGCGTGGGCGCGGTCGACGCGATACGCGACAAGGTATTCGCCGCATTAGGAGCATAAGCATGGCCAGCAAACCTATTCTGACGCTGAGCGATGCGAGACGCGTCGCTGCTGCTGCGGAAACTGAGGCGCAGAGCAACGGTTGGAAAGTCACCATCGCCATTGTTGATGACGGCGGCCATCTGCTTTATCTGCAGCGTGAGCATGACACTAAGTTCGGTAGCGTAGAAACAGCCATGATGAAAGCGCATGCAGCGATTGCTTTCCAGTACGCCACCAAAGACTCTGAGAACGCGGTGCAAAGCGGCCGCCTCATCCATCTCGCGCTACCGGGTGTGATCCCTGCCGAAGGTGGTGTACCGCTGAGCATAGATGGCGTGATCGTAGGCGGCTTAGGTATCAGTGGTGTACGCGCTGTGCAAGATGGTCAAATCGCCGCGGCAGGTGCCTCCGCACTGTAGTTCTAGTCTAAGAGAGGAGCGTTCCATGTTGTATCGCTTAGGTTCACATAGTCCGCAACTCATAGGCAGCGGTCACTTCATCGCCGACAACGCAGCAGTGATCGGGTGGGTGATCATGCAAGAACACAGCAGCGTGTGGTTCGGCGCGACGCTGCGTGGCGACAACGAACCATTGCATATCGGCAGGAACAGCAACATCCAAGATGGCGCAGTGTTGCATACCGATATGGGTGCGCCACTCCATATCGCTGAAGACGTGACCGTGGGTCATCAAGCGATGTTGCACGGCTGCAGCGTGGGTGCTGGCAGTCTGATCGGGATCAAAGCCGTGATACTGAACCATGCTGTTATCGGCAAGAACTGCCTGATCGGCGCCAACGCCTTGGTCACCGAAGGCAAGGTCATCCCCGACAACTCACTAGTAGTCGGCTCCCCCGGCAAGGTAGTGCGCACCTTGAGCGACGAAGAGATTGCAGCCATGCACGCCAACACCGCACATTATGTAGCGAACGCAGCGCGTTATCTAAAAGAACTCACACCGCTTTGATCCACAAAATGGATTCTTGAATTCGCCATTCAAATTTTATCTAGCTGGACCAAATGATCTACTGAATGGCTGCTTTGTGGTGTTGAGAAATCATGGGTAGACTTCGCTTATCGGCCATGAAGCGACAGTTGAGATTGAAAACTCCATGCCTGAAAGCCGACCTTCTTAACAGACGACAGCGTGGACAAGCCAGCCGCACAAGGATTTGGAGTTTTGCGAAACTGGACTTCGCAGATCGGCCAATTATGGTTACTAATAAAATTTTCGTACACTTTCATGGCAGACCCTACAATTCCTGATCCTTCAACAATACCGTATGGCGGGAATGCGGACCATTTTTCCCGTCTAGCTTCCATCATCCCCAGTATGCTCTACGACTATGTGCTAAATCCCGATGGAAGTAGCAAGTTCCTCTACGTGGGGCCGAAATGCCGAGAAATTCTGGAACTTACTGAACACGAACTGCTTGCAGACGCAGGTCAGTTTTGGGCACTTGTTCTTCCGGAAGACATGGATCGACTCAAATCGGAAGATTCGACTGCCAATAAGGAACGAGTTTCCTTTTCCTCAGATGTAAGGATCCGCACTCAATCCGGTAAGGTCAAATGGATTCAAATAACTTCAAGACCAAACTCGGCACGACCAGGCGAACTCGTGATCTGGAGCGGCTTTATGCTCGACATCAGCGAACGCAAGCAGGCCGAATCGGCACTTAGACGAGAAAGCGAGAAGAACCTCGCGTTTTTGCGAAATGCCAGCGATGGAATCCATATTCTGAATAGTGACGCCAGGCTTATTGAAGCAAGTGAATCATTTTTCCAGATGTTGGGCTATACACGCGAGGAATTAATCGGCAAGCGCGTTTATGACTGGGATGCCAACTTTGGCGAGGTGGAACTGGCTGAAATGTTCTGGGGACTATTTAACAAGCCTGAACCGTCAAGATTTGAGACGCGCCATCGATGCAAAGACGGAACGATTCTAGATGTCGAGGTCACTAGCAATTCTTTGACACTTGATGGTCGCCCCGTACTGTTCGCATCCTCGCGCGACATATCTGAACGCAAGCAATTGGAAGAAAGAATCAGGCAACTTGCCTATTTAGATCCGCTGACGAAACTTCCGAATCGCAGCATGCTTGAGGATCGTTTAAAGCAGGCGAAGGCAGGCAGCAATCGGACTGGCAAGTACGGTGCTTTGATGTTCCTTGATCTGGACAACTTCAAGCCGCTCAATGATACATGGGGTCACGCGTTAGGTGATTTACTCCTGATCGAAGTGGCGAACAGAATTAAAGCGACAGTGCGCGAGGCGGACACCGTCGCTCGATTTGGTGGAGACGAGTTTGTGGTTGTTCTCAGTGAACTTGATACCGACGAGACCCAGTCGACCAGTCAGGCAATCAATGTGGCGGACAAGATTCGAGTGTGCATATCTGAACCGTATCAACTGATCCACAAGGAGGAAGGGGGGGCTGAGGTCATGATTGAACATCATTGCTCGGTCAGTATTGGAATGATCCTATTCCTGGGGCATGAAAAAACGGTCGGCAACCTAATTAAGAATGCTGACTCCGCGATGTATCGGGCCAAGAATGACAGTCGCAACAAGATTCGCATTAGTTCTTAGCTATATTACTACCAATAGAATTAAGTCTTCGCTTTGGAGAAGTGGCTAGGGAAGGTTTTGGGTTAGTTGACGCCAGCGGCCACCGTCGGATTTAGAGCATTTCAATACTAGATCCTGATACCAATAAAAAAGCGCTCAAATCAGAGCGCTTTTTTATTCACCTTACAAGCTAAACTCAACTCGGTACGCGGTAGTGCTCTTGCGTCATATTTTCCACACCACAGGGCAACACCTCTATCCAATCTAGGAATTGGTTGACCATCTTCTTGCCCTTGAAGGACTTGCCGTGTTGCGGCACGATCCATTCAACGTCCATCTGTCGCACCATATTCACCCAGTAGCGGCAGATCTTGTTCGAGATCATGTAGCGGCGGTGGAAGCCTTCCATATACTTGATGTGCGCATTGAAGTCCTGTACCGGCGTATCTGCCTCGGTATGAGAGACGATGGACGCGCCCATATCGCCCGAAAACAGTATCTTGCTTATCGGATCGTAAAACTGGAAATTGCCTTCCGAATGCATGAAGTGCGCAGGTACGGCCTTGATGATGGACTCGCCCAAGGTAAATTTCATACCTTCGTCGGGAATGGAGATGATGCGTCCATCGATGTTACCGACGCTGCAAAAATGCGGCACGAAGCGCGCCCATAGCTTGGAGATCGCCACCTTGCAGTCAGCATGTATCATCCATTTATTGATGGATGCGATGATGTCTGGATCAGCATGAGATGCGAGGATGTATTCCAGTTTTTTGGGCGGGAAATAATTATGCATCTCCATCAACAAGCCGTTATAGGTCATGTTGCCACCTGGGTCGATCAGCGCACCGTGACCGTTATCCACAATCAGGAATTGATTAGCCTGCACCGCAATGCCCGCTTCATCATCGACCAAATCGTCGAACATCAAACACAGGTGCTTGCCGTTATTAAATAATTCGATTGCCATCACTCCCCCTCGCTGGATTCTTCTGATTCGTAATACTAGCCCGACCGCCTCAGCCACCAATTGACCCATATCAAAGTGGGCAAGAAATTATTACACGATCACTGCCACAAAATTGGCCTCATATGCTGCTATGATTTGGCAGCCGTGACGCCGCGTCGTAAGGCTTCGAATTAGTAGTATAGCCACGATACGAAGCTGCGGTGTGTCGGATAGTATGTTATTTACCTAAAATAAGAACGAGGAGAAATACATGTCTACAGGTCTTGCCTTTGCTCTACTGTGCGCCGTAATCGCCATACTCTATGGTGCATTTTCGATACGATGGATACTCACCAAAGCCACCGGCAATGAGCGAATGCGAGAGATCGCAGCAGCGATACAGGAAGGTGCTTCCGCCTATCTGAACCGCCAGTACACCACCATAGGCATCGTCGGCGCCATCCTCTTCGTCGTCATCCTCATCTTCCTTAAATGGCCCACCGCAGTGGGCTTCGCCATCGGTGCCATCCTGTCTGGTCTGACCGGATATATCGGCATGAATGTGTCTGTGCGTGCCAATGTACGCACCGCACAAGCTGCTACGGAAGGGTTGAATCCCGCTCTAGATGTGTCATTCAAAGGCGGTGCAATTACTGGCATGCTCGTGGTCGGCTTAGGCTTGCTAGGTGTAGCCGGCTATTACGCCTTCCTCACCTTGGGCCTAGGTTCCAGCTCAGAAGAGGCCACGCACGCCCTTGTTGGTTTAGCTTTCGGTGGCTCTTTGATTTCCATCTTCGCTCGACTGGGCGGCGGCATCTTTACCAAGGGTGCGGACGTAGGTGCTGATCTGGTGGGCAAAGTAGAAGCTGGCATCCCCGAGGACGACCCACGTAATCCAGCTGTGATTGCTGACAACGTCGGTGACAACGTCGGCGACTGCGCTGGCATGGCCGCCGATCTGTTCGAGACCTATGCGGTGACCGTGGTCGCAACCATGTTGTTGGGCGGATTACTGATGAAGGATGCTGGGGCAAACGCCGTGATCTATCCACTGGTGCTGGGTGGTTTCTCCATCATCGCCTCCATCGTAGGCACTTTCTTCGTCAAGGCACGCGAAGGCGGCAAGATCATGAATGCGCTCTACCGTGGCTTGGCCGTCTCGGCGGTAATGGCCGCCATCGCCTTCTATCCCATCACGACATCCATGTTGGGTGATGGGGTGATGATAGATGGCTTACTGGTGTCGTCACGCCATATCTACTACGCGACACTGATCGGCCTAGCACTCACCGCCGCCATGGTATGGATCACTGAGTACTACACCGCGACCGAATATGCGCCAGTGCGCCATATCGCTGAAGCTTCTACGACTGGCCACGGCACCAATGTCATCGCCGGTCTGGGCGTATCGATGAAGGCCACTGCCGCACCAGTATTAGTCGTGTGCCTGGCAATCTGGAGCGCGTATGACTTGGCGGGTCTGTATGGCATCGCCATCGCTGCCACCTCTATGTTGTCCATGGCCGGCATCATCGTGGCACTAGACGCTTATGGCCCGATCACCGACAACGCTGGCGGTATCGCACAGATGGCGGGCTTGCCCGAAGATGTGCGTGTCATCACCGATGCGCTGGATGCGGTAGGCAACACCACAAAAGCAGTCACCAAAGGTTACGCCATCGGCTCAGCAGGCTTGGCCGCATTGGTCTTGTTCGCCGACTACACCCATGCCTTGCAGGCCAAGCTGGGCGTGCTTACTACCTTCGACCTATCCAATCACATGGTCATCATCGGCTTATTCATAGGCGGGATGGTGCCCTATCTGTTTGCCGCGATGGGTATGGAAGCGGTGGGGCGTGCAGCCGGTTCGGTGGTAATCGAAGTACGACGCCAGTTCAAAGAAATCCCCGGCATCATGGAAGGGGCAGGCAAGCCTGAATATGGTACTTGCGTGGACATGCTGACCAAAGCGGCCATCAAAGAGATGATCGTACCTTCCTTGCTGCCTATTGCCGTACCGGTCATCGTCGGTGTCACGCTGGGTGCGCAAGCACTGGGGGGCGTGCTGGTCGGCACCATCATCACTGGCATCTTCGTCGCCATCTCCATGACCGCAGGTGGTGGCGCTTGGGATAACGCCAAAAAATACATAGAAGAAGGTAACTTCGGCGGCAAAGGTTCAGAAGCGCATAAGGCTGCTGTGACCGGTGATACCGTAGGCGACCCTTACAAGGACACGGCCGGTCCGGCGGTGAATCCTCTGATCAAGATCATCAATATCGTTGCACTAATGATCGTCCCCTTGCTGTAAAGCAGATCAAACGTACGCCGCTGCAAAACGGTGTACGTCTTTTTTTGCCGAATTCATTGACACACACACCGAAAAAAAATTACATTCGCCAGTCTACAACCACTACCTATTCCACTCGGGAGCATCATGTCTAACATCGAATCCACTTTGAACGAAACACGTGTCTTCAACCCTTCACCAGCCTTCGTCGCTCAAGCCAACGTTTCCAGCATGGAGGCGTATCAAGCCATGTGCAAGGAAGCGCAGCAGGATTACGCTGGCTATTGGGCGAAACTAGCACGTGAGATGTTGCTGTGGAAGAAACCCTTCACCAAGGCGTTAGACGAGAGCAAGGCGCCGTTCTATAAGTGGTTCGAAGACGGCGAACTGAACGTCTCTTACAACTGCTTGGACAAGCATTTGGAAAGCCAGCCTAACAAGACCGCCATCATCTTTGAAGCGGACGATGGTAAGGTCACCCATGTCAGCTACCGTGAACTGCACGGCCGTGTCAGCCAATTCGCTAACGGATTAAAATCACGCGGCATCAAAAAGGGCGACCGCGTCATCATCTATATGCCTATGAGCGTAGAAGCTGTGGTGGCGATGCAAGCTTGCGCACGTATCGGTGCGATTCACTCAGTAGTGTTTGGTGGTTTCTCATCCAAGAGTCTGCACGAGCGCATCACCGATGCCAAAGCCGTTGCAGTCATCACCGCTGATGGCCAGATGCGCGGTGGCAAGGTCATCGCGCTCAAGCCCGCTGTGGACGAGGCGCTGACCTTCGGCAATTGCGAAATGGTGCACAGCGTCATCGTATATCGCCGCACTGGCGCCGATGTGCAGTGGGACGAAGACGTGAACGTCTGGTGGCACGACCTGTTCAACGCTCAAGCTTCTTCACATTGCGAACCTGAGTGGGTAGGTGCTGAGCATCCTTTGTTCATCCTCTACACTTCCGGCTCCACCGGCAAACCCAAAGGTGTACAACACTCCAGCGGTGGCTATCTGCTAGGCGCGATGGCTTCTATGCAATGGGTGTTCGATTACAAGGCCAACGACATCTTCTGGTGTACTGCCGACGTAGGTTGGATTACCGGTCACAGCTACGTGGCTTACGGCCCCTTGGCGATGGGCGCGACACAAGTCATTTTCGAAGGTGTACCAACTTATCCAGACGCAGGCCGTTTCTGGAAGATGATACAAAACCACAAGGTCACGACTTTCTACACCGCGCCAACCGCGATTCGTTCCCTAATTAAGCTGGGCGGCGATCTGCCTAAGCAATACGATCTGACCAGTTTGCGTCTGCTGGGTAGTGTGGGCGAACCGATCAATCCTGAAGCTTGGATGTGGTACTACAACACCGTAGGCGGTGAGCGTTGCCCTATCGTGGATACTTGGTGGCAGACCGAGACCGGTTGCCACATGATCGCACCCTTGCCAGGCGCGATGCCGCTCAAGCCAGGTACTTGTACCTTGCCGTTGCCTGGCATCATGGCCGCCATCGTCAACGAAGCAGGCGACGAAGTGCACGACCAACATGGTGGCTTCTTGGTCATCAAACGTCCATTCCCTTCACAGATCCGCACCATCTGGGGCGATCCTGAGCGTTACAAGTCTTCCTACTTCCCAGCTGAGATGCACGGCTCATATCTGGCAGGCGACTCAGCACGCCGCGACGAAGACGGCTACTTCTGGATTATGGGCCGTATCGATGACGTGCTGAACGTCTCCGGTCACCGTCTAGGCACCATGGAAATCGAATCCGCACTAGTCTCCAACCCCTTGGTCGCTGAAGCTGCCGTAGTCGGTAAGCCGCACGACATCAAGGGTGAAGCTGTGGTCGCCTTCGTGGTGCTCAAGGGCGCACGTCCAGAGGATCCGGCCAAGGCCAAAGAAATCGCAGAGATGCTGCGCAATTGGGTGGGCAAAGAGATCGGCCCTATCGCCAAGCCAGACGAGATACGTTTCGGTGAGAACTTGCCTAAGACCCGTTCAGGCAAGATCATGCGTCGCTTGTTGCGTGCCTTGGCCAAGGGCGAGGAGATTACCCAAGACGTCTCAACTTTGGAGAACCCCGCTATTCTCGATCAGTTGAAAAACGCAATTCGTTAAGGCATAGCATCACCACCTGACATCCGTGCTGGCGACAGCGCGGATGTCTTTATTTTTAAAGATGAATTGACCCGTATAGGGCATCTCGGCTACCATCGCGCCACATTTATTGTCAGGAAGACTCTGTGCAACTGATCCGTTTCGTACTCCCATTGCTACTCGCCTTATCTTTCTGTACCTCAACACAGGCGGCTGAGTTACTCGCGATGAGCACCGTAAACACGGACAACTTCGTACCGACCTCGCTGACCAATGCACACAACGTCACACTAGAACTACTGCCCCAATCCGAACCTGTAGCGGAATCTGACCTGTGGGAACGTATACGTGCCGGCTACACCATGCCGGAACTTGACAGTAATTTGATCGCCCGTCATGAACGCTATTATGCTGACCGTCCCGAATACGTGGCACGCATGACAGAGCGCGCTGGCCGCTATCTGCACTACATCACAGAAGAAGTGGAACGACGCGGCATGCCCACCGAGATCGCGCTACTACCGATGATAGAAAGCGCCTTCAATCCCGGCGCCTACTCGCACAGCAGTGCCTCCGGCATCTGGCAGTTCATCCCTTCCACCGGTCGTCATTTCGGACTGCAACAGAACTGGTGGTATGACGGCCGTCGTGATGTGGTAAGTGCGACCAATGGCGCGCTAGATTATCTGGAGAAATTGCACGCGCAGTTCGGCGACTGGGCACTGGCACTAGCGGCATATAACTGCGGCGAAGGTGCTGTAGATCGTGCACAGAAACACAATCGCCGCAAAGGGCTGCCTATCGATTATCTGAGCTTGAAGTTGCCCAACGAGACACGTAACTATGTCCCCAAGCTGATGGCGATTAAAAATATCGTCGCGCATCCGGAAGTATATGGCCTGACGTTGGCGCCCATCCCCAATCAACCTTACTTCACTGCGATCACCACCGACAAACAGATGGACGTAAAGATGTTCGCGGAACTGGCCGACATCTCGGAAGATGAGTTCTTGGCGCTGAACCCAGCTCATAACCGTCCGGTCATCTTGCAAGACCACAACGACCTGATTCTGCTGCCTATCGGCAAGGTCGAGACCTTCTTGAGTAATCTGGAAAGCAACGACAAGCCGCTGGTCTCTTGGCAATCCTACCAACCCAAGAAGGGTGAACGCTTCGACCAATTAGCGCCGCGCTTTGGTATGACCGTGGCTAAACTGAAGTCCGTGAATGGCTTATCTCCACGAGCTGATCGCAGCAGCGGCCAGACCTTGCTAGTACCTTTGCAGGAAACTAGTGGCGATACCGAGCTGGAAGCATTCAATATGCATTTGCTACCCAGCTACGAAAATCAGTTCGCTGTCAGTCACACTGTGCGTAGAGGGGACACCTTGGGCGCAATCGCTCGACGCTATCATGTGAGCCTTGCTAAACTTCGCGCATGGAACCACGGAGCAAAAATCATCCGGCCCGGTCAGAAACTGCATATCGTCCAATCCAGTGGCAGCCATTCTTCCAAACATAGCACAAGATCTAAACGACACGCACAACAAAGCAGCAAGAAGCTGGCGAAGAACTGAGCGATTCGTCCAGTCAGCTCTTGCAGATATTGCTAGTTAGCAATTTAACGTTGTTGATTTCCCAGATCACGAGCCAGACTTTGACTTAACTTGGATGCAGTGCGATAGACCTTCCACAGACTCCACACACCACCTGCCATACCCAACAGTGAGCGCCTGCGCAGCACTACCAACACCACACCTGAAGCTGCCAATAGCGGATGTGAGTATAGATAACTCACTACCCCCCTGCCCTTGTCGAGTAAGCCCATAGGCGAGCTAAATCGCGCGCCAAACTCAGTCAATTGCTCACGTTGCGCAGCGATTCTACCGAGTAGCTCAGCTCTTCTTTGCATCAAAGCATCCATCTTATTGGCACGCATGGCTAAGTTCCCAACTGATCTTGGTCTTTGGCTAGCTCAGCCAGACTGGCAGAAAAGAGTTTGGATTTAGCGCGCGACTTTGTGCGTATCGAATACGCGACCAGTCCTGCCAAAACAAAGAAGAATGCACTCAGCGTGCCGAGAACTGCGAGACGACTTTCATCCCAGAACGCCACCACGATGAAAGCCGTGAGCAACAGTATTGCAACACAGGCGCAAAACAGGGCGACCACCCACATCAAAATCATTCGCGACCAGAACAGCCGCTCTTCCTGCAACTCATTCGAGAGCAACTCCAAACGCGTTGCCAATATACCGGTCAGTGTGGCGAACAAACGCTTCACCGATCCCATCAAACCGTTACTCTGCTCTGCCATGACAGCAGCTTATCGTCCACGGCCGATCAACATACCGATGATTACACCCACACCCGCAGCGACACCAACGGCTTTCCATGGGTTCTCATGTACATATACATCGGTAGCCTTGGCAGCATCCTTAGTTTTCGCGACCACGGCAGCCTCTGCTTCGGCAAGACGCGCCTTCGCAGCAACCAAATTCGCATGGATACGTTCACGGGTAGCATCCATCTTTTCGCCGGCGTGTCCGGCTGTCGCTTTCAACAACGCTTCTGCATCGGTCACAACTACATGCAAATCCTGCATCAGTTTCTCTTTGCTGACATCTCCTACGACGCCCATAGAATTGGTATTCATGATTAGCTCCTCATAAGTTAGTTAAGACCACAAAAAACCCCAAAGTCACAGGGATATTCATAGACCTAAGTTCCGTGAGAGTCAACCTTAAATATTGACGGATACCCGTAATGGTCTTGCGAATTTTTGGGATTATCTTCGATTAAACAGGCTGTTGGATATGAATGCGCGGCACTGCTGCCAGCAAAGTCTTGGTGTACTCATTTTTGGGCGAGCCCAGGACCTGTTCCGCTGTGCCACGCTCCACCACCCTGCCCTGATACATCACACACACTTCGTGCGCGAGATAGTCCACCACTGCGAGATTGTGCGTGATGAAGAGATAGCTCAGCCCCAATTCCTGCTGCAGCGACTTGAGTAGATTCAATATCTGCGCCTGCACCGATACGTCTAGTGCCGAGGTCGGCTCATCACAGATCAACAGTTTGGGCGATACCGCCAACGCGCGCGCGATGGCGATGCGCTGGCGCTGACCGCCGGAGAACTCATGCGGATAACGCCACTTGGCGCTGCGTGCCAGACCGCATTTGTCCAGCAGATCGTCGATATGCACCTGACGTGCGGCACTATTGCCACCTATGGCTAGGGCAGTCATCCCCTCTTCCAATATCTCGGCCACCCGCATCTTGGGGTTGAGCGAAGCATAAGGATCCTGAAACACCATTTGCATCGCAGAGCGCTTGCTGCGCAAGGCCTGCGCATCCAGTCCTATCAACTCTTGCTCAGCAAATCGTACGCTGCCAGCTGTCGGCTTGATCAGTTGCAACAAGGCCTTACCCAAGGTCGTCTTGCCGCAACCAGACTCTCCCACCAGTGCTAGTGTGCGCCCCTGCTTGATTTCTAACGACACGCCGTCCACAGCTTTCACCTGCCCTACCACGCGCTGCATGACGCCCTTGCGGATGGGGAAATGAACTTTCAGGTTTTCAACCTGCAAGAGGGAAGGGGGAAGGGAGAAGGGAGAAGAGGAAATGCTCAGCTTTGCCTCAACCCTTCCCTCTTCCCTCTTCTCTCTTCCTGCTGCATTAGCACCATATAAATGACAACGCACACCCTGCCCCGCGGCCATCACTGTCCACTCTGGCGTCTGCTCATGGCAACGCTCCCAAGCACGATCACAGCGCGGTGCGAATCGACAACCGTTTGTGATGCTACCCAAGGGCGGTACGCTGCCGGGGATGGCAGTCAGCTGATGGTCGCGACGATTAGCATCGGGTAAAGCGGCGAAAAGTTTCTGGGTATAGGGATGCAGAGGTCGCCCAAACAATTCGTCACGTGACGCTTGCTCCACGATCTCGCCGGCGTACATCACCGCGACGCGATGTGCATTTTCGGCCACCACACCCAAGTCATGCGTAATGAGCAGCATCGCCATGCCGCTCTGCTGCTGCGTGTCGCGCAACAAGCTCAACACCTGAGCCTGTATCGTCACATCCAAGGCCGTGGTCGGCTCATCTGCGATCAACAATTTGGGCTTGCCTGCCAATGCCATCGCGATCATCACGCGCTGTTTCATACCGCCAGAGAACTGGAAGGGGTATTCGTGCACACGACGTGCCGCATCAGGAATGCCGACCTGCTCGAGTAATTCTATACAACGCTGCGCTATTAAGCATTCGTTCGCCCTGAGCCTGTCGAAGGGAGAACGTTCTGCCACAGCGGAATCAGGAGTAGCTTCGACAAGCTCAGCTTGAACGGACTCTTTGATAACACCATGCAACTCCAGCACCTCTGCGATCTGCTCCCCCACCGTCATCACCGGATTCAAACTCAGCCCCGGCTCTTGGAAGATCATCGCCATCGTGCCGCCGCGCACCGCACGCATCTCACGTTCGGACAACTGCTGTAGCGCCGTATCTTGCAGACTCACAGAACCGCCCGCATTCTCCACGCCATCCGGCAACAAGCGCATCAAGGACAGCGCCGTCATGGACTTGCCGCAACCGGATTCGCCGAGCAAAGCAAAAGTTTCCCCCGCTGCAATCTCGAAAGAGATGCCATCCACGATGTGCGCGCCGTTGCGTAGCCTAGCCACTAAGTTGTCGACTTTAAGTATGCTCATGAGCCCGTCCTATTCATTCTGGGATCAAAGGCATCACGCACTGCATCGGCGAACAGATTGGCCGCCAACACGAGGGCCAACATAAAACCAAAAGCTGCAGCCAAGGCCCACCACACCATAGGTTCGCGTCCCATTTCCAAGCGCGCCGCGTTGATCATGGTACCGAAGCTGATGGTAGAAGGATCGACACCCACGCCCACATAGGACAACACGGCCTCGGCCAGTACCAGAGCGGAAAAATCCATCACCAGCGAGATAAGGATGATGTGCATCACATTGGGGATGATGTGACGCGACAGGATGCGCATACTCGACACGCCGAAGGATTGCGCCGCTTGGATATATTCCATCTCGCGCAGCTTCAAAGTCTCGCCGCGCAACAAGCGACATAGCCCCGTCCAGCTGGTCATGCCCAGTATCAGACACAAGAACACCAGTCGCAGGTCGGCGCGCGAAGCCGAAGTGTCAAACCATTGCGGATGGGTATCTATAGTGACCTGCATCATCAGCACCGCTGCTGCGATTAGCAGCACACTGGGAATGGAGCTCAACACGGTATAGATGTACTGGATGACATCGTCCACCCAGCCACGGAAATAGCCTGCTGCCACGCCGAGAAATAAAGCCAGCGGCAAGGTTACCAAGGTCGTGACCGTACCGATAATCAGACCGGTGCGTATGCTCTTCAGCGACAGGTACAACACATCTTGCCCCACCTTATCCGTACCCAACACGTGATAGACAGTGGCCAGATTTGCGATAACGCCGACCAAGATACAGAGGAGCAGCCAAGTGATGGTTTCGGCACGCCACACCAAACGCCGCAGTGCAGCCAATACCAGCACAGCGAATAACGCACCCGAGCCGCCGCCCAGCAAGGCACGCTGCAGCACATCCGCAGCACGTTGTTGTCCATCGGCTAGATGTGCGCCGCCATAACGCAAGCGCGGATATTCGCGCAACATGTGGCCATTCGCATCGGTGACACTCTCTTTAGCGAACAGCGTCAAGGCGAAGGGCTCGGAGTAAGTCTTTTCATGCTGGATGCGCAGCGACGTCACTAACTTGTCGAACGCGCTCAATACCTCAGGTGAAAAGACCTGCTGACCATCCGCTTGCTGTGGCAAGGCAACACGGTAATGCAGCGTATCCAACAAGCTGATAACGAGGAACACACTCAGCACCAGTAGCGACACCATCGCCACCTTGCTCTGCGCGACTCGGCGCCAAGGTAGTAAGAGATGCTCACGCTGGCGCACATACCAGATTCCCGCAACAACGGCGGCAACCAGCAGAAACACCAGATAGTCGCTCCACAAGAAGACAGGCGTGAATCTCATTGCAACCTCACCCTAGGATCGACGACGGTATAGGAGATATCAGTCAGTATCAGCCCGACGATGTACAGCACCGATCCGAGGAACACCATTGCGCGCACTACGGAGAAATCCTGCGCGTTGATGGCGTCTATGGTGTAGCTCCCCAGACCGGGGATACCGAAGAAAGACTCAGTGAGCAGACTACCCATAAACAACAGTGGAATAACTACCACCACGCCGGTAAGAATAGGAATCATGGCGTTCTTCAGCACATGAGTGAACAGCACACGCAACTCAGACAAGCCTTTGGCACGCGCGGTACGCACATAGTCTTTACCGATCTCCTCAAGGAAGATGGTGCGGTACCAGCGACTACTCGATCCCACGCCCCCGATCACGCCGATGAGGATGGGCAACACCACAAACTTGAAACTGTCTGCACCACTGGCATAACCGGAGATAGGGACCAGATGCCAGAGCTTACTCACTAGAAACTGCCCGCCGATGATGTAAAACAAACCCGAGATCGACATCAACAACACACACAATGCAACGCCTGCCATATCCAAAGCCGTGCCGCGAAACAGCGTCATCAGCAAGGCAAAGCTGACATAGGCAAACAAGCCGATGATAAAAGTCGGCAGGGCAATGGCAAGACTGGGACCCATGCGTGTGGCGATCTCGCGGCTGATGCTGCGCCCGTCGTCAGAGTAGCCGAAGTCGAACACGAACATGCTGGCGGACTTTTGCCAGAAGATGGTATCGGTCGCTTTACTCGCCCCCTCTGCTGCACTGTTGAACAGCATCGGCTTATCGTAGCCGCGTTGCTGCTTCCATTTCTCTATCGCCTCGGGTGTGACACGCTTAATGCCCAGCTGCATACGCGCCATGTCATCGGGCGTATTCACAACGAAGAACAAAGCGAAGGTGAGCAGATTCACCCCAATGAGTATGGGCAGTGCGTAGAGGATACGGCGGATAAGGTAGGCGATCATGTCGGCGCGTATTGTAAAGGTAAAGCCGGCCACACCGAACGCCCGTCATGACGTCAATCGCACACATGGGTTGGTCAATACGCGTGCATGTGTTATAAAAACCGACCAACCTAATTCGAGAGTCACGATGTGCCGCGCTGCCATCGATGCACTCCAACCACCAAAGAAACGGAGGGCCCCAGCCCAGTGAACGCTACTCTACAAAACATATTTCCGATTTATTCCGTCAGCGACCCGCAGTTCAAGTCCTACCAACTGAACAACTTTCGCGACATCCCGCAGATCAGCAGACTCACCGAGCAACAACAGTTCGACATCGAAGTAGTCGGCAATGTGTTGCCGTTCAAAGCAAATAATTACGTCATCGAGCAATTGATAGATTGGGAACGCGTACCCAACGACCCCATCTTCGCCCTGACCTTTCCACAACGCGACATGCTACAGGCTGGGCACTACGACGAGATCGCCACACTGCTGCGCAACGGTGCAGACAAGGCCACACTCAAGGTCGCGGCCGACCGTATCCGCATGCAACTCAATCCGCATCCCGCCGGACAAGTGGATCACAATGTCCCAGAAATGGACGGCGAGCGTCTGCATGGCATGCAACACAAATACCGACAGACCGTGTTATTTTTCCCCAGCCAGGGCCAGACTTGCCACGCTTATTGCACTTTCTGCTTCCGCTGGCCACAGTTCGTGGGCATGAGCGACATCAAGTTCGCAAGCCGCGAAGTGGAGAAACTCGTCAGCTATGTGAAACAGCATCCAGAGGTCACCGACATACTATTCACTGGTGGCGACCCTATGATCATGTCAGCGAAGAATCTCGCCGCCTATATCGAACCCTTGCTCAGCGGTGACTTGCCCAATCTCATCAATATCCGCATCGGCACCAAGGCACTCGCCTATTGGCCGCACAAGTTCGTAGATGACAAAGACAGCGGCGAGATGCTGGCGTTGTTCCGCAAAGTCACCGATGCAGGCAAGCAATTGGCGTTTATGGCGCACTTCAACCATCCGCGCGAACTTGAAAGCGACACCGTCAAACAGGCGATACGCAATCTGCGCGAAGCGAACGTCACGATACGCACCCAGTCGCCGGTGATGCGCCATATCAACGACGACCCCGCGCTATGGGCACAGATGTGGGAGGCACAAGTGAAGCTGGGCTGCATTCCCTACTATATGTTCTTAGCACGTGATACCGGCGCTCAGCATTACTTCTCTGTGCCGCTGGTACGCGCCTGGGAGATCTTCCGGGAGGCCTACCAGCAAGTCTCAGGCCTGGCACGCACGGTGCGCGGCCCCAGCATGTCAGCCAATCCCGGCAAGATACAAGTGTTGGGTGTCAGCCAAGCAGGGGATGAAAAGGTGCTTGTGATGCGCTTCCTACAGGGGCGTAATTCCGATTGGGTGCAGCGTCCTTTCTTCGCCGCTTACGATGAAAAAGCTTGTTGGATAGATGAGCTCAAACCGGCTTTTGGCGCAGAGCGCTTCTTTTTCGAGGAAGAAATGATGGAGCACTACCATGAGCCTCAGGACGCAAATACGGTGGATGATTTCGAATAAAGCCGCCATCCCGCACACAGACTAGCAATCTAATAGCTAACAATTACTGATTGCCTAAGTACTTGTAATGCCGGAAAATAGCGCCCTTTCGCAACCGCCCCACATCGAGGATATATGAACGCAGCCATCCCCACTCACGCACTACACCCAGCACAAAGCTGGGAAGCACAGGCCGACTTTAAGGAGTACATGTCGGCCGTGAATCCCACCATGCCCAAGATCGATGTGGTGGCTTTTCCTAACACCCTGCATGAGAGTGGCGCGACCCGTTTGATACCCTTCGACCTATCCGACACATTGCAGATTCGCTACGCGGCGACCACCCCCAATCTGTATGCCGGCTATCTGCGCATCACTGCGGGCGATAGTCTGGAAACAAACTTTATCGCGGCATCACAGATGTATTTTGTGATTAGCGGCGCTGGTCATACCGACATCGCCGCTGGCGCAATACATTGGAAGAGTGGCGATCTATTCACCCTGCCCGCCATGCCATCGGCACACCATGTCGCTACTGAAGATAGCGTGCTGTTCTGGGTGAATGACGCGCCTCTGATGGAATACTTGGGCGTCGCACCGAACAAGGCGCGCTTCGAGCCTGTGCTCTACACCAAAGAGCGTTTGATCGAGGCGCTGGTCAAAGTGCGCGAGATGGGCGAAGACCGCAATCGTGTTGGCATCTTGTTGGCCAACCCCAACTTCCCCAGCACCATGACACTCACCCACACCCTGTGGTCGCTATACAACATCCTGCCCAAGGGCGTAGTGCAAAAGCCGCATCGCCACAACTCAGTGGCAATAGACCATTGCGTCTTTGCGGGTCCCGACACCTACACCATGATAGGCAAAGAAATCGATGCCGACGGCAACATCATCAACCCCATCAAGGCCATGTGGACGACAGGCTCGACATTTATCACTCCTCCTGGTTGGTGGCATTCACACCATAACGACAGCGGCGTAGACGCGCTCGTGCTGCCGATACAGGATGCGGGAGTGGTAATGAATATGCAGGTATTAGACTTCCGTCTAGCCAAATAAAATCCTCAACTGAAAAACAAAAAGCCAACCTTGCGGTTGGCTTTTTCGTATGCGGAACTTCAGTGAATTAAGCGCGCTTCTTGAACTCGTTGGTGCGTGTGTCGATTTCGATCTTGTCGCCAATTTCAACGAATGCAGCAACTGGCAATTCGTATCCGCCGGTGATCTTAGCTGGCTTCATAACCTTGCCTGATGTATCGCCGCGCACTGCTGGCTCAGTGTAGATCACTTCACGAACAATGGTGTTAGGCAGTTCGACAGAGATTGCTTTCTCGTTGTAGAACACTACTTCGCAAGGCATGTTGTCTTCGATGTAGTTGATGGAGTCGCCCATGCTTTCGGCTTCGATCTCGTACTGGTTGTATTCAGCATCCATGAATACATACATAGGGTCGGCGAAGTAAGAGTAAGTCACTTCTTTACGATCCAACATGATCTGGTCGAACTTGTCATCTGCAGCGAATACTGTCTCGCGCGCTGATTCAGTCAACAGATTCTTCATCTTCATCTTCACAACGGAACCGTTACGGCCTGAGCGGCTGTATTCAGCTTTCAGCACAACCATCGGGTCTGTGCCAACCATAATTACGTTACCTACGCGTACTTCTTGTGCTGTTTTCATGTTTACTGCCCCTCAATTTTCAAGGCGCGCATTCTACCTGCTTTCTGGCAAAAATCTAGCAAATTCAAAGCCAAGTCATTTTTCGCCAAAAGCCTAGACCAGTCTTGGGCATGCGCCTCAAGTGTGGCCTGTGATGCGGCAAAAGACGGCCATGCCGCGCCTGTATCAGCCTCATCGTTCCAAGCTTTCCACAACGCTTGCATTGCCGACTCAGCAGCTCTGTCCAAACCGACCGCATACAGATCAAGAAAGGCTTGCAGCTTTTCCCAGTGCACCGCATCGTGCTGCGGGTAAATCTGCCAGATGAAGGGCTTGCCCGCCCATTGCGCGCGTACACAGGAATCCTCACCTCGCACGAAATTGATATCGCAGGACCACAGCAACGGGTCGTAATCCTGTTGTGCGACGAAGGGCAAGACACGAACTTCCAGACTGCCGCTTTGCCAGCAACCGTTCGTCCTGAGCTTGTCGAAGGATGAAAGGGATAAGTCCGCCGATTCAGAATTGGCTTCGACTGGCTCAGGCCTAACGGTATTTGCATTCTTCACACTACAGCTATGCGCTTCGAAATACGCCATGACCTGCGGCAAGATGCGACCCTCAGGCACTAAGCAAAGTACCTTCTGTGCTCCCTGAGCCCATACATCGAATAGCCCATGCAAGGCGGCATTCTCGTAAGCGAAAAGTGAGACCTTCAAGGTATCAGCCTCGGGTCTTTGCATACCCAAACCCCGCCAAAAGTTGCTTTGTGCTTCTGGGTCTGCACAGTAAGCGTCACGGCGTGCCAGTAGGTCTCGCTCGATCAACAGCCCGCCAGTCAGTTTGGTGAAGCCGGGAAAGAAGAAGTATTTGATTAGTGGCAGACGCGGGTGCGGCGAAGGTAGGCCATGACAGCCTTGTACCCAATCCTCAGCACTCAGATATTCTAAGTTGATCCAGACGCTATGCGACGATGGTTCTGCCATTGCTTCTATATAGGACTCTGGCAGTTTGCAGGCGAAAGCAGCGATGACGATATCGGCCGGCTGCGTAAGAGGAAAGTCCTGTAGCCAACGACATACCTCTACACCCATCTGCTTCTGTCTATCCAAGTTGGCATCGGCTTGCGGGCAAAGCTTGGCGTAACTTACCAGATCATCGACCCATAACCGAACCGCCAGACCATGCTCGTTCGCCAACTGCCTAGCCAAGCGCCACGTCACACCGATGTCGCCATAGTTGTCGACCACATTGCAAAAGATATCGCAGGTATTAGGCGGAACAGTTCTTTGATCAGGCATAGCGAAGGCGGTGGTCGGTCAGGCGGGAGTGTCGCGGCGCAATAGTTTATACAACTCGAACCATATCACGCTAGCCAAGCCCGCTAGCAAACAAAGCATGAACTGCTGAGGTGTGATTGCGGCGAAATGGAAGATGGTGCGCAACGCGGGGAGACTGAGTGTAAGCAGTAAAAACCCGAAAGCACCACCCGCCACCCACCAGAAGGCAGAATTACTGATATCCAAAATGTTCACGATGCTATGCCGCCAAGAGCGGTTGACCAGTATCAGCCCCAGATTCCCAACAACCAAGGTAGCAAAAGTCAGCGCCCGCGCAGTGTCCGCTGTTGCCCCTTGCTGCAGCGCATATCCCAACACCAGCAAAGTCACCAGTAACAGCACGCCGCCTTGTAGCAGGCTGATCAACAGAATGCGCCGACCAAACAAAGGCTCGTTGGGTGGGCGTGGTGGCCGTCGCATGACATTAGGCTCGGCGGGTTCCGCCTCGAAAGCGATGGAACAGGCGGGATTGATGATCATTTCCAGAAAGACGATATGCACCGGCGCGAACACTGGCGGCCATCCCAACAGCAGCGGAATCAGCGAGAGCCCGATGATGGGGATGTGTACCGCGAAGATATAGGCCATGCCTTTGCGCAGATTATCGAAGATGCCACGCCCCAAACGCACCGCATGCACGATGGAAGCGAAATCGTCGTCTAGCAATACCAGCGCAGCAGCCTCACGTGCGACATCGGTGCCGCGTCCACCCATGGCGATACCGATGTGTGCAGCCTTGAGCGCGGGCGCATCGTTCACACCATCACCTGTCATCGCCACCACCTCACCGTTGGCCTTGAGCGCGTTCACCAGTCGCAGCTTTTGTTCCGGCACCATGCGCGCGTAGATGTTGCTCTGCGCGACGCGCTCACTCAGTGTCGCGTCATCCATCTGCGCTAACTCCGTACCAGTGATGATTCCGCCGCTACCTTCCTTAAGCCCAATCTGCGCGGCAATCGCGGCAGCGGTGGCGGGATAGTCGCCAGTGATCATCACCACACGTATGCCAGCCGCATGACACTCCTGCAAGGCGTTCGCTACGGTGGGGCGTACCGGATCGGCCAGCCCGACCAAACCAAGGAACTCAAAATCAAAATCATGCTGGATGTCCGGCCATTCACTACCAAGATAGGTCGCCTTGGCCACGCCCAATACGCGCATCCCTTGTGCAGCGAGTGCGTCCACTTGGGCAGCCAATCGCGCCGAACGTGTCGCATCAAAATGACATAGATCGGCGATCGCTTCGGGCGCACCTTTGCTAGCGACCACGAACTCGTCACGGTCGCGCGCCTTCCACACATGCGAGAGCGCGAGCAACTCGGGCGACAGCGCATATTGATACGCCAGCGCCCAATCGTCATGTAGATGTTCGGTATCGCTCAGATATTCCACACCCAGTTCTTGTATGGCTTTCTCCATCGCGTCGAACGGCGCAGTGTCGCTGGCGAGAATGCTGAATTCCGCCAACTCATGGAAGGTCTCAGGCAGGAGGACATCCGGCGCACCAGTCACAAAGATCGCGTCCGCCACCACCAACTGTTGCACACTCATACGATTCAGCGTGAGCGTGCCTGTCTTATCCACACAGAGCACAGTCGCCGAACCCAAAGCCTCCACCGTCGGAATGCGCCGCGTAAGAACACGATGACGAGAGATGCGCCAGGCACCCATCGCCATGAACACCGTCAGCACTAGGGGATATTCTTCGGGCAGGATAGACATCGCCAGCGTGATGCCGGCCAACAAACCATGCAGCCAATCGCCGCGCGTCAGACCATAGACCAGCAGCAAGATCAGACTAAGACAAACACCTATGATGGCGAGATTGCGCACCAGCCGACCGACTTCGCGCTGTAGCGGCGTTGCTTCGTTATCCACACTTTGCAAAGCTTTACCGATCTTGCCTATCTCGCTGCGCGGACCGGTCGCCAATACTCGTGCGATGCCACGCCCCTGCACTACCAGACTCCCTGAATAGACGTAGGGCAGATCGTCTCCGCCTGGTGGCACGGATGCAGTTGCAGCGTTTTCGTCCTGTGCAATCTTGCGCACCGCGACCGACTCACCAGTTAGCAAGGACTCATCAGCGGAGAGATGGTTGCATGAGATCAATACCGCATCTGCTGGCACACGGTCACCTTCGGCCAGCAGCAGTAGATCTCCGCACACCACCTCACTCCCTGCGATACGTTGTTCGACCCCGTCACGTATCACTAACGCGCGAGGACTGGTCAGGTCGCGCAGGGCTTCCAGCACACGTTCGGTCTTGTATTCCTGATAGATGGTGATGGACATCACCACACAAACGAAACCCAGCAGCATCAGCGCGTCGCTGACATCACCCAGCAATAGATAGATGACGCCCGCCACCACCAATAGCAGGAACATCGGCTCACGCACCACCTCCAGCGCGATGCCGAACAGATTGCGTTCTCCGCCGGTCGGCAACTCATTCGCCCCATCACGCTTGAGTCGCAGCGTAGCTTCCACTTGCGACAGACCAACGTACTGATCGTTAGGCTTAGCTGTTTTTTTCATTTGCATCCCGTTTTGATGGAGAACTGCTTAGACCAGCATGATAGTCAACACAGCACCACTCAGGGGATATCTCTTCTTTAGTTATCGCGCAAAAAAAACGCAGCCCATCCGGCTGCGCCTTTGTTGCTAAGTTGTAAACGAGTACAGCCTAAGCTTTGACGTTGATAAGTGCACCTATAGTCTGACCATTCGTATTAACGGTCGGCTTGTATTGTGTATCCGCCACGACTGCAGCCTTGACTGCGTCTACCCTATCATTATCTTTCTGCTTCTCAACCACACGCTGCTCGGTATGAGTCTGTGGCTGAGGCTGTATCTGCGAGACGTAATTCCGTCCCGACCCTACCGCACTGATATCCATAATCTTCCTCCTTCATCTAACTAATCACGCAACTCTACGCATCTCTGATTGAGTTATCGGCAGGCCACGGCAAAACTTTAGGAAACTCTCAAATAATAGTTAACTAAAGTCATATGTCTTTGTATTTATTTATATTTAATTTTAACATGATGGGTGATATAGTCGAATCCGAGGCTAAATGTACCTGATATGCAATTTGAAAGGACAAGGTATGCGTTATCTGACAGGGCTGATTTTGTACTGCATCTGCTTGAGTTACGCATATGCCCTGACTCCGCCCCTAGACGGCACCCCAGCATTATTTTCTGGTGAGTGGGCTGGCAATAGCGCACAAGGTAGCTACTGCTATATCAATTTGAATGAAGATGGCTCTGGGTGGATACTCATCGATGGAGGGGCCGGAGACTGGCTGGGTGCGCGACTAAAGTGGCGTAATCTAAAGCAGACACTTCAGGTCGAAAAGATCACACCCCTTATTTCTTCTCCCCAACAACGCATTTCTCCGTTGGACAAAATTTCGATCCGAACAGAATTCAATCAAACATTGAGTTTGACTTGGAGTCCGAAATATCCTGATTGTCAATTGCAGAGGATCGAAATAACAGCACACCACTTGAATCGAGCACGCAGTGTCATAGGCAAATTACGGCAAGACGAAAGAAAATGATGAAGCCCGAAAAATCGCACTGGTGGAGCATCAGGATACTATGGTTCGTATTAGGCGGGATGTGGGGGGGCTGGCTGGGATACCAACCGGTATCTCACTACATACCGATCACCAATCACGACACTGCGGGTGGTTTATTCGTAGTGATATTTGGACTTATTCAAGCATTAGCGGGCATAGTACTCGGTGGTTACCTATGCGTAATGATTGGCGGCCTTACAGAATTGATCCTGCGCCGCTTAAAAGTAGGCATCATCGCTGCATTAATAGTAGCCTCACTTCTAAATGTACTGGCGGCATGGCAGTTGACCACCTACCTCCAGGCGAACTACGCAGGATTCCAAACTGTCGTCGAAAAGAAAGCCAAGCCCAACAAAGCGATTTACCCTCCATCATCAAACAAGCCTCATTCCTTCTGTTCCGATCCTCGTCCAACTGGTGATAGGGATGGTAGAACTTGGGACCTAGAGTGCCGTTAAATAGGCCTTAAGCCTTTCTTAAGGTTGCTACCTTACATTGCCAGCATGGCAATAAGACTCTGGGGTATCGGTTGCAATCAAGCTGCGCCCCTAGACTCATATCAGTACTGTGCTTTATAGCCGGTTCAAACTTGAGTTCGAGCTATTGCCTGTGTGTACAGCCCTCCGTGCGCCAAAGTCCATAGCTTCCAAGCCCTCCCGCATAGAAGCGATATTTCAGCATTAAATTTTTGAGGAATAAATTATGAAGATCATCACCGCAACGCTTGTTACCTTACTCACTGCCAGCAGTGCAATGGCTATTGATATGCCTGCCGATGGGAAATCCAAATGTGGCGCCTGCCACTCGATAGACAAAAAGTCTGTAGGTCCATCTTGGAATGCAGTTGCTGCGAAATACAAAGGCCAAGCCGATGCTGAAGCAACGTTGGTTGCCAACATCACCAAAGGTGGCAAGTACGGCTGGGATATGGGCGTGATGCCAGCTAAAGGTCTGGGTGCGAACGACAAGCAGATCGCTGCACTGTCAAAATTCATCGCTGTCGATCTGAATCAGTAATTATCAAGACGCGGCTTGCCCATTTCATTTGGGCGAGTCGCTATTTCAGCTACTGCATTAAATATCCACCTCCGTATCCCTCCGCCGGCAACTATTAGGCGAGCTCCTCTTCCTCATACCCCAAAAAATTCTCTGAGCATAAGCAGAACTTAAGCTGGCCTCCGTAAGATGAATATCACTGAATCGATGTTCTGCTACGTGCGTACTCCCAGAAATTAAGCGCTGAGACATCGAATCAATTTCGACAATGATTAGGAGATGATGATGAGATTCAATATTCCCCGACTACTAGGTTTTTCAACTGCAGCGTTATCGCTAAGCGTAGCGCTAGTGTCTTCCGCTTATGCCGACGATGATGAACGCGCTGTCACAACTACCAGCAATGCCACTTGGCAAGCCGAATGTAGCGCATGCCATATCGCCTATCCGCCCCGTCTACTGCCTCGTGAATCATGGCGCGCGATGATGTCCAATCTAAAGGATCACTTTGGCAGCGATGCCAGTTTGGCCGCACCTGCCACTCAGGAGATAGCTACATTTCTTGAAGAAAATGCCGGTCGCAAACGACAGTCCGCATCGGGAAAGCCTATCATGCGTATCTCTGAAACACGTTGGTTCCAACACGAGCATGATGAAGTATCAAGTGCCGTATGGAAAAGTCCGAAAGTGAAGAGTCCGGCTAATTGTGCCGCCTGTCATACCCTGGCCGAGCGCGGAAATTACAGTGAGCGATATATCACTATTCCCAAATAGCCCTTTGGGGCTCTGAGTGAACGGGGTACCTAGTGATGGTTCGTTCTATGGTGTGGCAGGGTGTCATAATCCAGATGCATCCTAGACAAACTATAAAGCGTCTCTTCAGTCATTCTGCTGAACACGACTCCGAATCAACCCGAACTTATAGACAGACAAAATATGCGCGTATTGGTAATCGAAGACGATAGCTTACTAGGCGACGCAATACAGGCCGGATTAAAGCAGGCAGGCTACGCAGTGGACTGGATGAAGGATGGCTTGTCCGCCGACCAAGCCTTAAGCACAGAAGCTTATGCGGCAGCCGTGCTCGACCTTGGCTTGCCACGCATGTCAGGCTTAGATGTGTTGCGCAGATTACGCAGTCGTAATACTCCAATTCCGGTGCTGATCCTAACGGCGATGGATACTGTGGAAGACCGCATCAAGGGACTGGACGCGGGCGCAGACGACTATCTGGTCAAACCTTTCGATATGGGCGAACTCGCAGCGCGCTTGCGTGCCCTGATACGTCGCGCCAGCGGCAACCCTACCCCCTCGATTTCAATCAGCGATGTCACGCTCACCCCTGCCTCACATGACGTTTCGTATAAAGGTCTAGCCATCGAACTGACAGCAAAAGAATTCACCATATTGCATGCACTGATGCTTAATGCAGGGCGGGTACTGTCGCGCACCCAACTTGAAGAGCAGCTCTACGCTTGGGGAGAAGAAGCCGAAAGCAATGCAGTCGAAGTACACATCCACCATCTGCGCCGCAAGCTATTCCCCAAACTGATCGAGACCATACGTGGCGTGGGCTATTTGATACAGGCAGATAAAAAATGATCGATTTTCGCGCACACGCCTCTTTGAAGCAGCGCTTGCTGGCATTGGCACTGACGACAGTCGTTATCGTTTGGATAGGCGCGACCGCGTTTACCTACTTCGATGCTAGAGAAGAATTAGACGAGATGCTTGATGCCCACCTTGCACAATCCGCTTCTCTCTTGGTTGTGCAGGCATCGCAAGGACACTATGAGATCGAAACGGAGCACGCTCCGCTGCTACACAAATACTCCCAGCGAGTGGCTTTTCAAATCTGGGAATCTGGGCGTGTGCTGCGTCTGCATTCGCTGAATGCCCCCACTGAAGCTTTGAGCAGCGGACAGCGAGGTTTCAGTAATAGCTTGGTAAAAGGGAAACACTGGCGTGTATTTACCACTTGGGACGATGTGCGTGGCAATCTGATCCATGTTGCCGAGTTGACAGAAGTGCGTGAAAAATTGGCGGCTGGCATCATCATCAATCTGCTTCAGCCCCTGTTGATATCGCTGCCCTTGCTGGCGATCTTGTTGTGGATAGCCGTGACGCGCGGACTGTTACCCCTAGTCAACCTGACCAACGAGATCAAACGACGTGAGCCGGACAATCTCGCACCACTGGATGCGGGTAGCACACCACGCGAAGTCGCTCCACTCATCGTCCACCTCAACAGACTATTTATCCGCATAGAAGCTTCCATGCAGAAGGAACGCCGTTTTACTGCGGACGCCGCACATGAATTACGCACCCCTGTGGCCGGTATCAAAGCCCAAGCACAAGTCGCACGAGCCGCGACCCAAGATGCGGAACGCATCCATGCACTAGACAACGCCATCTTGGGTTGCGATCGAGCGGCCCATCTCATCGATCAGCTACTGACCCTCGCCCGCATGGACGCATTGGACGATGCAGAAAGCCTATCCTGTCCGCTCAGAAAGATCGCCAGCGAAGAGATCGCGATGATTGCTCCGGCCGCCTTGGGACTAAGTGTGCATATCGAATTGATGCCGGGCGAAGAAGCTGTGGTGCGCGGAGAACATCTATTGTTAAGGGTGCTGCTGCGTAATCTGATTGACAATGCAGTGCGTCACACCACCGCCGGAACAACGGTCAGAATCAGCGTCACCGCCGAGCCAGGACAGACCTGCCTATCTGTCGAAGATGATGGGCCCGGCATCTCAGCAGAAAATATGGAGCGTATATCCGAACGCTTCTATCGACCCGCTGAAACCACGGCAAGTGGTAGTGGCTTAGGACTCTCCATCGTTAGGCGTATCACCGAGATACATGCGGCCAGTCTGCAATTCACAGCTGGCAAAAACGGCAAAGGGTTAAATGTGAGTGTGATCTTCAAGTCTTGATGTGAGTCTGATGCTGTCCTGCATACGATAAACATAGCCTGAGCTATCGACTCATTCAGCGCGTAAAGCTTCCACCGGATCCAGTCTTGCAGCTTTGCGGGCGGGCATCACACCGGCAATCAACCCTATGCTGACCGCGCTCAGTTCAGCGATGAATGCGAACAGCCAAGGGGTGTGCACGGGCAAGGCGGGGAACAGTAGGTGCAGCCCCTGCGCGATGCCCACCCCCAAAGCCAAACCTGCCAAACCCCCTAACGCCGAGAGCAAGATGGCCTCGCCCAAGAATAGAGTCAGCACCTGTCCCTCCTGCGCTCCCAATGCGCGCAGCAAGCCTATCTCCGCAGTACGCTCGGTGACAGCCATAGTCATGATGGTGAGTATGCCTACGCCGCCCACCAGCAAGGAGATACCACCCAGCGCACCCACCGCAAAGGTGATGACATCTAACACCGAGCTCAATACCTCCAGCGCCTGCTCCTGCGGGATAAGTGTGAAGTCCTCGCGCCCGTGACGCTCAGTGAGCAACGCAGTGATCTTGTGCATCACCTTGTCCAACTCAGCGCCGGCACGATAACTGACTTGCACCTCCATCAGTCCCGGACGATTGAACAACTCCAGTGCACGCGCAGCAGGAATGTAGACGGTGTCGTCCAAGTCGAAGCCCAGCATCTGCCCCTTGGGCTCCATCACCCCGATCACGCGATAACGTTGTCCGCCCACGCGCAGATAAGTGCCCAGCGGATTGGTCGCCCCGTATAGCTCGTCTCTCACCTTGGCGCCCAACACGACCAAGGCGCGCGGCTGTATCGGGTCATCATCGGGTAAGAAGCTTCCCAGCGCCGGATAGCTGGACATCACCTTGGTCATTTCGTGACCCGCGCCGAACACTGTGGAACGACGTGTCTTGCCGGCAAAACGCAACTCGGCATTACCCGTCACGCTGGGGTTCACATATTCGATGTCAGGTAGGTGGCGCAAAGCCATCGCGTCTTCGATGGAGACAGTACGCACCGAGCCGAAGATGCCCACGCTGCCGCCCTGCGTCTGCGCTTTGCCCGGCTGGATGCCGATAAGGTTGGTGCCAAACTGAGAAAACTCGGACAGCACGAACTGGTGCAAGCCTTCACCTATAGAGGTGAGCAAAATCACCGCCATGATGCCGACAGCGATGCCCAGCCCGGTCAGAAAACTGCGCATGCGGTAGGCCAGAAAGCTGGAGCTGGTGAGTCTGATAAGGTCAGGTAGCAGCATGATTTTCCCTCCCGACACGACACTCCAAAGTTTCAACCCCCATCCCAATTGCCCCCTCGCTTCGCTCTCCCCCGCTGAGGTGGGGAAGGAACTGACGCTGCTCCCTTGTTTTCAACCCCTCCCCTTTGAGGGGGAGGGCTAGGGTGGAGGTGAAAGCTAAAGGGTGCACATCAAATACTTTCATCATCGCCCCGCTAAAGCGGTGACAGGATCGAGTCGTGCGGCGCGACGTGCTGGCCACACACTGAACGAGATGCCCGTGCCTAAGGAGGTGCCTATGGCAGCCAGCACCGCCCACCATGGCGCAACAACTGGCAGGGAGGGATAGAGCTTGGCGATGAGCAAAACCCCCGCCTCTCCAATCACCAGACCGACTATGCAACCTATGGTGGATAACAGCACCGCCTCGGCAAAGAACAGTGCGCGTATCTGTAGTGCAGGTGCGCCCAGTGCTTTGAGCAGGCCTATCTCTTTGACGCGCTGCGAAACGGCGATGAGCATCACGTTCATGATGAGTATGCCGGCCACCGACAAGCTGATGGCTGCGATACCGCCCACCGCAAAAGTGAGCGCGCTCAGGATACGATCGAAGGTCGCCAGTACTGCGTCCTGAGTGATGACCGTGACGTCCTGCTCACCATGATGTCTACGCACGATGATGGCCTCGGCATCCCGTTTGGCAGCCTCTATCGTGTCGCGACTCTTGGCTTCGATCAAGATGCGGAACAGGCCGGAAGTATTGAATAACATATGCGCGGAAGCCACAGGGATAGTGACGATCTCATCAGTGTTGAAACCCATAGACTCGCCTTGACTAGCCATCACACCTATCACGCGGAAGCGTCTTTCACCCAGTCGCACCCATTCCCCCACGGCCTGATTCTTACCAAACAGCTCGGTCTTGATCTTGCTGCCCAACACACAAACAGAAGCGCTGTCATGAATATCCCCGGCCGGCAAGAACTGTCCCTGTGCCATCTTCATATGACGCACCGGTAGCAGTTCGGCAGTCGAGCCCAGCACCACGACTTCACGGTTAAGTGCGCCCTGTGATAGTTGCGACGAACCTATGGTGAGCGGCGCGATGCGTGCAATCGCACGGCTGCGCAACAACTCCTGCGCATCGTCCAGACTCAGCTCACGCGGTATCTGCCCCAGCAACATGCCCGGCCCCACACCAGCCGTCTCTGTGCGTCCAGGCAATACGATGACCAAATTGGTTCCTAGGGAGGAGAACTGATTGACCACATAACGTCGTGCCCCTTCGCCCAGACCGGTCAACACCACCACCGCCGCCACACCGATGGACATGGCAAGTATCATCAGCAACGTACGCGAACGACTGCCGCGCAGACTGCCAGAAGCAAAATGCATAACGTCAATAAAGCGCATATACGGCCTCAACGTATTCGAGATACTTCCTTCGTTCAGATTTACTCATCTGTCATCCGCCCATCCACCATATGCAACTGGCGTTGCGCACGCGCGCCCAACGCGGGGTCGTGGGTGACCATGATCAAAGTGACCTTCTGTTCCAACAGTACTTCGAGTAGATCGATGACTTCTTTTCCTGTCGTCTGATCGAGATTGCCGGTAGGTTCATCGGCTAACAATACAGCGGGATGCATACTGGTTGCGCGGGCGATGGCGACACGCTGGCGCTGCCCACCGGACAGTTGGTCCGGCCTATGGTCTGCCCTATCTTCCAGACCATAGTTGGCAACCAGATCAGCGACACGTTGCTTGCGTTCGGCGGGAGGCACACCGGCTAGTATCATCGGCAACTCGATATTCATCGCGGCAGTCAAACGTGGCACCAAGTGGAAGGACTGGAACACGAAACCTATCTTCTCGCTGCGCACTCGGGCCTGCTGTGCATCGTCCAGCGCGGTGACATCGCCACCATCCAACTTGTAGATTCCAGAACTCGGCCTATCCAGCAGTCCGATGAGATTGAGTAATGTGGACTTACCCGAGCCTGACGGCCCCATGATAGAGACATAGTCACCCGCGGCAATATGTAGATCAATATCTTGCAAGGCAGAAACTCGTTGGTCCCCCACCATAAAGCTGCGACATATCTTTTGCAGGTCTATCATTTTTTAACTGGGCCAACTTGAGGTGTCACCTTCACCCCAGCTTTGATTCCTACTTGATCGGGTGCCAGCACAATCTGCTCACCCGCTTTCAATCCGCTACTGACCTCGCTTTGTTCCCAATTGCTCAGACCTAGGGTCACCACGCGCTCTTCCAGCACGCTATCACTGGGTCGATACACCAACACGCGCTTGCCTTCTAATATCGATTGAGTGGGGACACGCAATACGTTCGCATGGCTAGCATGCACGATCTCTACATCCGCGCTGTAACCCACCAGTAGATTTTCAGCGGCGGGTGACGCAGCAAAACCGACCTCGACTTCCACGGTACGCGCCTGCTTCTCTAATTCCAGCACATAGGGCGCGACACGTTTGACCTTGCCTGCGAACGAACGGCCTTTAAGGGCATCCATAGTGATGCGCGCCTCTTGTCCGGCTTTGATGTTGGCCGCATCTACTTCATCTATAGGGGCACTGACATACAGACAACTGTCGTCGATCAGGTCGATGGCTGGCGGCGTGGGGATGCCGGGTGGCGAAGGCGTTGCGAACTCCCCTAGCTCGCCGCTGATGTCCGCGACCACTCCCGCGAAGGGCGCACGTAACACCATGCGTTCTAATCCAGCCTGTGCAGCCGCGATACGAGACTCACTCTGAACTATCTGACTACGCGCTGCGACACACCCATCTCGCGCAACCTTGGCTGCGGTGACGCTACGGTCGAGTGCCTGATCAGAGATGAAGCCACTCTTCTGCAACTCACGCGAACGCTCAGCTTCCTGATCAGCGAGTTCCGCCTGCACGCAGGCCTGTTTACTTTGGGTCTGCACCGTACCTAGCTGCGAGTGGGCTAGCACACTCTGTGCCTGCAGGTCTTTGTTCCAAAGCTCTAGCAAAATCTGATGCACTTCCACACGCTGTCCTTTGTGCACCAGCATCTTAGAAATCTGTCCACCGGCAGGCGGTGCCAGTTTGGCGCGGCGACAAGCTTTGACTGAACCTGCGCGCGTGTTACTTACCGTGGCCTCGACCAGCCCAAGCTCGACCTTAACCAATTCCACCTGCGGCAGTTGTGGGCGCGTGAAATACCACAGCCCAGCACCGAGCAGCAGCGCGAACAGCAGATACAAAGCGTATTTGACTAGGGAGGGAATACTTCGTGAAGACGGCGACATTTAGGACTCTCCTATCGTACAGCTTAAGCAGTTGACGACAGCAGCGACGCTGCAGCATCAGGGTAATCCTAACATATCGAACTCAGCACAGAACGTGCGGCAAGACACACTGCAACGCGGCGCTCTCTTCGCCCTGAAATGCTAAAAATCCGGTAATTTATATACACGAGTATATGAACGGCCCAAACAGCTCATCTACCGCCAATACTGAGATAGCGAGCGAATAGCCATAAGCGCTACGCTGGTATGAGTCAATTGACGTTGACAACTTAATTTTACTCGTGTAAATTATTTCGCAGTGATCGATAGACGTAGGGATCACTCAGCAAGAAGTTGCAACGTAAGGCCAGCCGCTAGCCCAGTCATTCAATGTACTGGGCATGGTTAGAACAACGTTGTTCGAAGTGCAACATGGTTCACATACAAGCGCGTGGGGGCGTTGCTGTAGGGCGACAACCGCATGCGATCTACTATCATCAAGGGAGCGACGCAATGAACACAATTCGACACAAGACAAAATTGGCTGCAGCGATCACATTGGCACTCGCGACTTTCTCGGCGCAGGCCGCAGAGGTCGAAGTGCTGCATTGGTGGACTTCGGGCGGCGAAGCAAAATCAGTCGCAGAACTGAAGAAGCTGATGCAAGCCAAAGGTGACACCTGGAAAGATTTCGCGGTCTCCGGTGGTGGTGGTGAGAATGCAATGACGGTACTCAAGTCTCGTGTGGTCGCGGGTGATCCGCCGACTGCTGCGCAGATCAAAGGACCTTCCATACAAGAGTGGGGTGCTGAAGGCGTACTGGCCGACCTTTCCTCAACTGCCAAGGCGGGCAACTGGGACACCTTGCTGCCCCCCGTAGTGAGCAAGGTGATGAAATACAAAGGTAACTATGTCGCTGTGCCGGTCAATGTGCATCGCGTGAACTGGATGTGGGTCAACCCTGCCGTGTTCAATAAAGCCGGCGCTAAAGTCCCAACCACTTGGGCTGAGTTTCCCGATGCTGCCGACAAGCTGCAAAAAGCTGGCTTCATCGCCGTTGCGCATGGTGGCCAACCTTGGCAAGACTTCACTATATTCGAGTCTGTCGTATTAGGCGTGGGTGGCCCTGAGTTCTACCAAAAGGCCATGGTCGATTTGGATCAGACCGCACTCAAGAGTGCGACTATGACCAAGGCCTTCGATACCTTCCGCACCGTACGCAAATATGTGGACAAAGATTTCTCTGGTCGTGATTGGAACCTTGCCACACAGATGGTGATACAGGGCAAGGCCGGCATGCAGTTCATGGGTGACTGGGCCAAAGGCGAATTCACTGCCGCTGGCAAGAAACCCGGCAAAGACTATCTGTGTGTGGATGTACCCGGTACACAAGGCGACTTCACCTTCAACATCGACAGCTTTGTGATGTTCAAGCAATCCTCATCGGATGCCAAGAAGGGCCAAGAAGATCTGGCCAACGCCATCATGAGCCCCAGCTTCCAAGAGACCTTCAACCTGAACAAAGGCTCTATCCCTGCTCGTTTGGATGTGAAGATGGACAAGTTCGACGACTGCGCCAAGAAGTCGAATGCTGATTTCGTCGCCTCTTCCAAGACCGGCAGCCTGGTTCCTAGTATCGCGCATCAGATGGCCGTTCCTGCTGCCACGACCGGGGCGATACAGGATGTCGTGACACAGTTCTTCAACTCCAACATGAGCTCCAAGCAAGCGGTTGAAAAACTCGCTTCTGCTGCCAAGACTCAGTAACGCGCAACGCATGCGCAACGCATCGCGCATGCCTGTCATCAATACAGCACCGGCACTGATCACATATGCGTGATGAGTGTCGGATCACTAAAAACGAGGAGAGATGATGAGTGCCACGCCCTCCACCGCTGCCGTCCCCGGCGTATCGAATAGCGGTAAGTTTCTGGATAGTGTCGAGCGATTTTTGCCTAAGTTGGTCTTGGCACCGACCTTCGTGGTCACCCTGCTCTTCATCTACGGTTTTATCCTCTGGACAGGTTATCTGTCCTTTACCCAATCTCGCATGTTGCCTAACTATGACCTGGTCGGCTTCATCCAATATCAGAACCTGTTCGACAACGAACGCTGGTGGGTCGCTTTAAAGAACCTCGCCATCTTCGGCAGTCTATTCATCGCCGGTTGTCTGGCCATCGGACTGGGTATGGCGATTTTGCTCGATCAAAAGATACGCGGCGAAGGCTTTATCCGCTCGATCTACCTCTATCCGATGGCACTGTCCTTCGTCGTCACCGGCACCGCTTGGAAATGGATACTCAATCCCGGCCTAGGCTTCGAGAAGGTCATGCACGACATGGGCTTTGCCGACTTTACTTTCGATTGGCTAACCAACTCGGATATGGCGATCTATACCGTCGTCATCGCCGGTGTGTGGCAATCCTCAGGCTTCATCATGGCCATGTTCCTCGCCGGTCTGCGCGGCGTGGACGAGTCCATCGTCAAGGCGGCACAAGTAGACGGCGCATCGCTACCCACCATCTACTGGCGCATCATCATTCCCAGCCTGCGTCCGGTGTTCTTCTCGGCGGTGATGATACTGTCGCATATCGCCATCAAGAGTTTCGATCTGGTCATGGCGCTGACTGGTGGCGGCCCCGGTTTTGCCAGCGACACCCCCGCGACCTTTATGTACACCTTCTCGTTCACGCGCAACCAGATCGGCATGGGTGCAGCCAGCGCCATGATGATGCTGATGATCGTGGCGGCAGTGGTTGTACCTTTCCTGTATTCCGAACTAAGGAGCTCACGCCGTGGCTGATACCTCCAACACACAGACACAAGGTGCGTCGCGCTTCGGGCGCTATGTGATCTACACACTGCTCGGCTTGGTCTGTCTCTATTACCTGCTGCCCTTGTTCATCATGGTGTCGACTTCGCTCAAGACATTAGATGACATCCGCAGCGGCAATCTGATCGCCCTGCCGAATGAAGTGACCTTTGAGCCGTGGAAAGAAGCGTGGGGCAGTGCTTGCATAGGCGTGCGCTGCGAAGGCATGAGCGTGTACTTCTGGAACTCGTTCCGCTTCGTCGTTCCTGCGGTGCTGATCTCGACACTCGTCGGCGCATTCAACGGTTACGTGCTGACCATGTGGCGCTTCAAGGGTAGCGACATCTTCTTTTCCGCGCTAATGATAGGGTGCTTCATTCCTTTTCAAGTCGTGCTGTTGCCGATGGCGCGCACACTGGGCGAGTTGGGCATCTCCAACTCCATCGCTGGGCTGATCTTCGTGCACGTGGTCTACGGTGTGGCATTCACCACCCTGTTCTTCCGCAACTACTACGTCACCATTCCCGATGAGTTGGTCAAAGCCGCCAAGATAGACGGCGCGGGTTTTCTGCGCATCTTCTGGCGCATCATCCTGCCCATCTCCACGCCCATCATCGTGGTGTCCATCATCTGGCAGTTCACTCAGATCTGGAACGACTTCCTGTTCGGCGTGGTGTTCTCCAGCGGCGACCGCCAACCGGTCACTGTCGCGCTGAACAATCTGGTCAATACCTCAACAGGCGTGATCGGCTACAACGTCGATATGGCCGCAGCCATCATCGCCGCCTTGCCGACCTTATTCGTTTACATCGTCGCTGGAAAATATTTTGTGCGCGGGCTTACTGCCGGCTCTGTCAAAGGTTAAGGAAGGAACATCATGGGCGCTCTATCGATACGCGAAGTACGTAAATCCTACGGCACAACCGAGATACTCAAAGGCATCAACATCGAAATTGAGGAAGGCGAATTTCTGATTCTGGTAGGGCCATCCGGCTGTGGAAAATCCACCTTGCTATCCATGATCGCTGGGCTGGATAGCATCACCTCCGGCGAGGTGCATATCGGTGGGCGTAAGGTCAACGACCTCAGTCCCAAAGATAGAGACATCGCCATGGTGTTCCAGTCTTACGCGCTCTACCCAAACATGACGGTCAGGCAGAACATCTCCTTCGGCTTAGAGATACGCAAAGTGCCCAAACCTGAACGAGAAAAAATCGTCGCGCAAGTCGCGCAGATTTTGCAGATGGAACAACTGCTGGACCGTAAGCCCTCGCAACTCTCCGGTGGACAACGACAGCGTGTCGCCATGGGCCGCGCCATCGCCCGCGACCCGACGCTATTCCTGTTCGACGAACCGCTCTCCAACCTCGATGCAAAACTGCGCGTCGAGATGCGCACTGAGATCAAACTGCTGCATAAGCGTGTCGGCAAGACCATCGTCTACGTGACGCACGATCAAGTCGAAGCGATGACCTTGGGCGACAAGATCGCCGTGATGAAAGCAGGCGAAGTGATGCAGTTCGGCACCCCGCAACAGATCTACGACAACCCAGCTAATCTTTTCGTAGCGAGCTTTATGGGCTCGCCCTCGATGAACTTCATCCTCTGTCAGGTCGTCACACTTAACAACGGTGTGGGCCTACAGATGGAGACCGGCGGCCAGACTCACGTCTTCCCTGTCAATCGCGCATCGGCGGCTTTATCGGCTTATGTGGGCAAGCAAGTCATCGTCGGCATACGTCCAGAGAAGATCACCCATAAGGTGGACTTCCTCGCGGGTGCGCCGTCTTTCTATGTCGCCGAAGCACAGATCGAAATCTCCGAACCCACCGGCGCGGATACCTTGCTGATGATTAAGATCAACGACAAGAACATCGTGTGTCGCGTACATCCCGAGTACGCAAAACTGCAAGGCGAGCGCATGGCATTTATGTTCGATATGTCCAAGACCGTCTACTTCGATCCAGCCACAGAAGCGCGCATCGTTTGATAGAGACATGAGCGCCCAACTTCGTGTCGCCTTGTTGGGCTATGGCTATGCGGGCAAGACGATACATGCGCCTCTTATCGCCAGCACACCGGACTTGGACTTAGTCGCCATCTGCTCTAGCGATGCAGCTAAAGTTATTGCCGACCTACCGGAAGTAAAAGTCTGCGCAACACTGCAAGAATTGCTGCACTCAACTGAGGTAGATGTCGTCGTCATCGCAACGCCCAACGACACGCATTTCGAACTTGCGAGGCAGGCCCTGTTGGCGGGCAAACATGTAGTGGTCGATAAACCTTTCACGCTCACCGCAACGCAAGCCTACGAACTCAAAGCCTTGGCTGAACACAAACAACGCGTATTGTCGGTATTCCACAACCGCCGTTGGGATGCAGATTTCTTAACGCTGCGCGCCGTCATCGCATCCGGCCAATTGGGTAAGCTGCAAAGTTTAGTCTCACGCTTCGACCGCTACCGACCCGAAGTAAGAGCACGTTGGCGCGAACAACAAGGCGCTGGTGGCGGCTTATGGTACGACCTAGGCCCGCATCTACTCGACCAAGCCGTACAACTATTCGGCCGCCCCATCGCGCTACAGGCAAAGTTCGAGATGCAGCGCGAAGAGGCGCAAGCCATCGATTATTTTCAGGTGACGCTGCGCTATCAAGATATGCAAGTCACCTTACATGCGAGCATGTTGGTCAAAGAAGAAACACCCAGATTCGTACTCACCGGCACGGCCGGCAGCTATACCAAATATGGCTTGGATACACAGGAAGAAAGTTTGAAGCGCGGCGAAGTGCCAGGTGCGAATGACTGGGGCCGCGACCCGCGTGACGGTGAATTGAACCTCAACCTCCCACACCAAAATACAATCTTCCCCAACCAGCGCGGCGACTATCGCTGCTTCTATAAAGCCTTTCGCGATGCGGTCTTATCGAATGGAGAAAATCCTGTGGCAGTGGATGATGCTGTGTTCACCATGGAGTTAATTGAGCTTGCGATAGTAAGTTCAAAGACGCGGAGCGAGATGCTAGTAGCCTAAGGAACAGTAAGCTCGGTGGTAGGCAACTTACTGCTCGAAAAAAGCTCGTCAGCTGAGTCGGCTGCTCGGCCACAACGGTCACTGGGCCACTGGCAAGACTCAGTCAGCAATGCGCCGATCACCTGCCGTTCGGCAGAAAATCACTTTAAGGTTAGACTGAAGCACATCCATCGTTCTGCGACAAGCCGACCAAGACATGTATCAAGCCAAACATGCTTTATGATGAGGTTTAATGTTGAGTAATTTAACAAGGGGGAATTCATGATGGCACGATTTGGTTTGAATCATTGCTCCCTGTGGGGCGTGCTGACGTTGCTCTTGCTGATCGTGTTTAGCCCTGCACGTGCTGATACACAACTTATGCGACTGGGGCTGTCTGCGGTCATGATTGGTGAGCAGCAGGAAATGATTCAACGCTGGCGACGTTATTTGGAAGCGCATTTACACCGCCCCGTCGAGTTTGTGCAAAGACGCACTTATCAGGAAACGATGGAACTGTTCCGCGATGAAAATATTGATGCGGGCTGGATTTGTGGTGGGCCGCATGTTGCCTATCCCGCGTTGCAACGTATCTTGGCCGTGGGTGTCTGGAAGGGTTCGCCACACTATCAGTCTTACTTGATCGTTCCCGCAGGCGACACCACAACGCGCTCGATCGCTGATTTACGCGGAAAAGTCTTTGGATATTCTGATCCCCAATCCAATTCTGGTCACAACGTGCCCATCGCTGAACTGCTTCGTTTGGGTGAAAATCCTGAGCGCTTCTTTGGCAAAACCCTCTATACCTATTCGCATCGCAAGCTGGTCGAAGGGGTGGCGGCAGGCTTGTTCAACGGCGCGCGGGTGGACGGCTATATTTACGAAGAAATGCGGCGTTATTTCCCCGCGCTGGTCGCACAAACCCGATTAGTGAACAAATCCGAGGATTTTGGTTTTCCGCCCATCGTTGCCCGTAGTCATCTCCCTAAAGCCGATTATGTCGCGTTACAAACCACCCTTTTGAATATGCAGAATGACGAGGAGGGGCGCGCCTTGCTGGAATTGATGGGATTGGATGGCTTTATCAAAGGCGACGAACATTTGTTTGATGGAATCGCCGCCTTGCTCAACGATATCAAGAAGGCTGGATTACAGCATGCTCGAAAGAACTAGCGTTGGCCAAAAGCTGGTGCTGCTGACGACCTTGCTGATTGTGAGCATGGGGATATTGGCGTCATCGTATACGGCATGGCTGTCTTATCAACAAGACCGAGATGCGCTCAAAGCACAAGGTCTGAAGTTGGCTCAGCTATATCAGCGTACGCTGACCGATCCATTGCGCTTGGGCGATGAGTATCAAGTTTTCGAGTTGATTTCTGCGCCGTTTTTTCAGGCGACTCCTGCTGCCAATTCTCACCCTCAACAGCTTGAACACATCGTGCTGTTAGATGATGCTGGCAAGGTGTTAAGCAGCTCGCATCCGCAGATCATGCCATTGGGTTCAAACTATAAATTTGCTGTCGTGGGCGCAAATCTGAGTGCTGTTTTGCCGAGGGTTCCCCCTCATTTGCTGGAAACAGTAGTGGGGGATTTTTATGTGCTAGCTCCGCTAGGTGACAACGGGGTGAAATACGCCAACTTGGTGCTGCACTATGAGAAGGGTAGCTGGACGAGTGAGCTTGTTGCGCAAGCTTGGCAGTCTGTCATCGCTATTGTGCTGGTGAGTCTGTTCATGATTTTTCTGGCGCGACTAGTGGCACTTCGTATGGTCGCACCGCTCACGGAGATGACGAAATCGATGCGCGAATTTGCGTTGAATTGTGGTTTTAGAGTTAACCGCATCACTGGGGTAAACGATGAAATCACGCAACTTGGCGCGGTCTTCGCAGACCTAAAATCTAGGCTGGCCGAAATGATTGCTTCGTCAGCGCAACATGCGGAGTCGCAACGTGTCAATTTAGAACGCGCTCAGCGTAATGAAGAACAGCTCAAGCGCGCGCTGGAAGAGCTGCAATACCAAAAATTTGCGCTCGATGAACATGCGATTGTGATGATCACCGATGTGGAAGGCACCATAACCTATGTGAACGATCGTTTCTGCCGCATCAGTGGTTGCTCGCGCGAGGAATCGCTGGGGCATAACCCGCGCTTTTTGAATTCAGGACTGCATCCTAAAATTTTCTTCAAAGACTTGTATCGCACCATCGCGCAGGGTGAGGTGTGGCACGGCGAGATACGCAATCGCAATAAATCTGGTGAGTATTATTGGTTGGATAACAGCATCGTGCCGTTCAACGGCTTTGATGGAAAACCGTATCAATATGTGTCCATTAGCACCGACATCACCCAGCGCAAGAACTCCGAGAACGACATCGAAAAACTGGCGTTTTATGACCCGCTCACCTCCTTGCCTAACCGTCGCCTGTTGATGGATAGATTGCAACATTCGCTCACCAGCAATAGCCGCAACGATAAGCATGGCGCAATCTTGTTTATAGACTTGGATAACTTCAAAACCCTCAACGACACCAAAGGACATGGTGTGGGCGACCTGTTGTTGATTGAAGTGGCGCAACGTCTGAAAAAATGTGTGCGCGAAGAAGACACTGTGGCGCGCTTGGGCGGCGATGAGTTTGTGTTGCTGCTAGATAATTTGAGTAGCAAGCATGACGAAGCGGGCGCACATACTCAGTTGGTGGCGGACAAGATATTGCAGCACTTGAACCAACCCTACGCGTTGCAAGACATTGAACATCATTGCTCGCCCAGCATCGGTGTGGTGTTGTTCTGCGACCATTCAGCAAATGCGGATGAGCTGCTACAACATGCCGACAGTGCGATGTATCAATCCAAAGCCGCAGGGCGCAATACCGTGCGTTTCTACGACGAGCGCACACAATCGGTGCTGTTGGCGCGTGCTGAGCTGGAGCATGAATTGCGCCATGCACTCGATCAGCAGCAGCTCACCTTGTATTACCAGGTACAGGTGAATGAGAGCTATCAGCCGATCGGTGCGGAGGTGTTACTGCGTTGGAATCATCCTGCGCTAGGGATGGTTTCGCCTGTGCAGTTCATTCCGCTGGCAGAAGAAACTGGGCTGATCGTTCCGATTGGTTATTGGGTGCTGCAACAAGCCTGCGCACAAATCAAGCAATGGGAAAGTGATACCCACAAATGCGCACTGGTGCTGGCGGTGAATGTCAGCGTACGTCAGTTCTATCAACCTGACTTCGTGCAACAGGTACAAAAACTGGTGGCTGAAAGCGGTATTTGTCCTGGTTGCCTCAAGCTGGAAATCACCGAAAGCATGTTGGTACGCGATGTGGAAACGATTATCGCCACCATGTTGGAACTCAAAGCAATTGGTTTGAAGTTCTCGATTGATGATTTTGGTACAGGCTATTCGTCGCTTTCCAACATCAAACGCTTACCGCTGGATCAACTAAAAATTGACCAGTCCTTTGTGCGCGATATTTTGCACGACAATCACGACAAAGCAATTGTACGTACCGTCATCGCCATGGCGCAAAGCATGAACCTAAACATTATTGCCGAAGGGGTGGAAACCGAAGCCCAACGCAGCTTGCTGGCACGCAAAGGTTGCACCAACTACCAAGGCTATTTGTTCAGCAAGCCAGTGCCCTTAAACGAGTTTGAAGTGTTGCTGAGCAAGACGTGGCCTTAACCTTATAACTTTGTTTTGTACGGCCGGTTTACCAGCACAGCGGATGTATGTGAGAGGGATGTTGACCGTCCGCTCAGGCCGAGAACCGGGCCATCATGGCGATTCTCCTGACGGGCAGCAATGTCTCGTTTGCGTGAATTGGCCAACGTCGGGTTCGCGGCAACGAATTCGCGTAGGTCTATGACGGCTTCGGGTTAAGAGTACACAGTCGCGTTTTGAGAAAGCCGCCATTCAGGATTATCTCAGGAGCCTATGACCGGTGACCATTACATACTCGCCACTGGCCAAGACAAGTCCAGTGGCGGCTCAGGGGTTAGCTTGAGACGCTCATACCTATAAAAATCTTCTCAAACCTATGACTGCACCGATGACCTGCCAGATACCATCCGACTGGAGTTCGGCCATAGAATCACTGGCGATACTCTGAAATGTCTGGTTGTAAGCTGAATGGATGTCCGCTTCACTCCCAACAGCCGTTGTTCAAAACAGCAAGTTCAAGGATTACCCACTAGCGATTGTAAGCCGAACGAAATTCACACAATACTTGAGCGTAGCCCAGAAAAAATTGTTATTAAGATACAATACCCGAGCCTCAACAAATTTTCCAGAACTCAGCCAAACATTTTTTCAAGAAGCTAAACCAGTCCATCATCTAACTAGATCACCAGCCACAGATACGCATCGAGCGGATACCGATATGTAATATAAATGCTATTTCAGTGCGAAATATTGAATGATCTAGTTACATTCGACGGGCTTGAACAATGATCCTTCAGTTCAACTAGCCAAGCCCCCATCCAACTCACAGAAGCGGATCGTGTTACGTCCCGAAACTTTGGCTTCATACATCGCATCATCAGCGCATTTCAAGATTGTGTCTTGCTTGGCTTCAGCGCCATTGAATACAACAATGCCGATACTGGCTGTACAGTGATGCGTCACGATGGTATCGGCCCCATATTCATTCACCGCCTTCAGAACATAGGGTTCTGCCAACTTGGCGAGGATCTTCTCGGTGACGATTCGCGCGAGTGATGTAGCGGCAACTTTGTCTTCTCCCAGTTCACTTAGCATCACCACGAACTCATCCCCACCAAATCGGGCAACAGTATCCATTTCCCGTACACAGGTTTTTAATCGATTCGCCACTTCGATTAGCAGTGAATCCCCAACCGCATGCCCATGAGAGTCATTGAGTGGTTTGAAGTTGTCCAGATCAAGGAACATCAATGCGCCATAAGTACCACTTCGTTTGCTGACCGCTATTGTTTGGCTCAACCTATCATTCAGTAGGCGACGATTGGGTAGCTTGGTGAGCACATCATAGAAAGCCAAAAGACGGATCTGCTCTTCGTGGCGCTTACGTTCGGTGACGTCACTGAAAAATGCCGCCATGCGATTCTTTCCTGTTTGAAACGCATGCACCTCGAAGACACTTTTGATCCTATCTCCATCATAAGAAAATTGGTCTGTTTCAAAACGAACCCCAGTGGAAGCAACACGCCGGTAGGCGTCAGGTATTTGTGAATCTATCAGGGGCGGAAAAGCCTCCTCGATTGTTTTGCCGACGAACTGGTGATGATCTATTCCGAGGATATTCGCAGCGGCATTATTCGCACCCACAAAGATCAGGCGCTGGTCTGGCATCAACTCATAAAGATGTGCACCGAACGGAGAGTTTTCGACGATGTCACGCATCTTTGATTCGCTTTCTCGCAACGCCTGTTCTGCTCGTATGCGTTCGGTGATGTCGATGAATGTCGCTATCGCACCGACCACCACTCCCTCTTTTACGATCGGATGAGACCAATATTCAACAGGGACTTGCGTACCATCTTTGCGCCAGAACACCTCATCCGCCACATTGATCTCTTCCTGCTTCTCATAGGCGCGATACATCTTGCATTCACTTGCCGGATACATACTGCCGTCCGCGCGATGGTGGTGTATCAATTCATGGATATGTTTGCCGATGACCTCGTCACGATCCTGATAACCCAATATGTGCAAGAACGCCTGATTCACGAAGATACAATTGCCATCGGTATCGTCTTCATACATGCCTTCCGCCATAGTGTTGAGTAGGCTCTGAAAACCTTCTCTCGACTCTCTTAACGCATCCGAGGTGACGAGCAATTCGCTCTTTTGTCGGGACAGCGTGTCCAACATCTCGTTAAGGTAGCGTGACAACACGCCGACTTCATCGTTGGCGATGACCTGAACCCGCGCCCCCTCGTTACCGCGCGCGACTTCTGTCGCGACATGCATCAAACGATTCAATCCATTGGTGAGTTTCCTCGACAACAGGAGCGAAACGGCGACGACCAACAGCACTGCACTGATGGTGAAGTTCCGCCACACGGCTTTGATCGTCTCAATATTGGCGTTCGCAGAATCCCGGCTCATTTCCACACGCCACCACCCGACGTGCTGTTGCCCTGCCATCAGCGGATGGGCCATTGCGATGAAGTTCTTCTGGTCCGCGAGAACGACCTCTTCGTTCGACTTGGACGCAAACAGATCAAGACTGATCTTGTCGCTCATGAAAAGACCAATCTCATCAGGCTTGGTCGATGCGAGGACTTGACCATGTGGATCGACAAAATAGGCGCGCTGCATATCTTGTGCCGCATTGAATCCCAGCAACACTTCCTGCAATCCGGCCAGATCGCCCGCCAGCACCCAAGATTTTGTACTCACAGATATCTCATGGGAGATGGCCAAAGCGCGCTCATTCGTTACCCGGTAGATGAAATCTCGCTGCTGGTCCACTTGCCAGTATCCGAAGCTCAACATCAGTAGCAGAGCCGATGATCCGAACCAGACCATCATCTGACGCCGGGTCGACCCTCTCAATATTGTGTCGCTGAACTTATCGAAGCTCATATATATCACCGCTCGATCGGGCGAACGACCTTGGAGAACCTCTCCAGATAATCTTCGACCGGTTTGTATGTCGCGTTGTTGGCTTTCTCGAATCTGGAGATAGGTAGCCGTTCCAACATCTTTCTGCCATCTTCGCTATTGTTTAGTTGGAACAAGGTAGAGGAGACCTTCTGCAACATGTCTGCAGGAACATCCTTGCGCACAACCCAGCCATTGTTGAGCAAGGGCTCTGTTTGCCATTTGACTTCCAGTTGCGATGCTTTATCCGGATGTTCCCTGACGAAAGCTTTCCACGGCACTGGCCATGTCGCTCCTGCTGACACTTGGCCAAGATAGACGTTCATGATGGATGACTCTTGAGAGCCAACATACACATTCTCGATATCACGATTCACATCAAGCCCGTGCGTATGCAGGTAATACTGCGGCATCATGGTGGCCGCCAAGGCAGTGATGGAGGGATAAGATACCTTCTTGCCTTTGAGATCCGCGACAGAACGTATCCTTGAATCTTTACGCACGAGGATGATGCCCCTAAATTCGGCGTCGTCCCCCATCTTTCCAAATACGACATACCCCTTTTTCAGCGACCTGACAGTTTGATAGGGGTTCGGCATCGCAAAATCAAAATAGCCACTGTAGAGTTTCTTATCGAACTCCTCATAATTACGAGAAGCCTCTAGATGGAAATGCACATTGGGAATCTTGGCATTGAGGTGATCCACAATAGGACCATACACTTCGAACAACTTCTGTGGATTGTGCAAGGGATGGATTCCTACGATGTATTCCAAGGAAGTCGAGCTTGGTGCCTTGCTAAAAGTCGGCTGATACGTGGATTCATCTTGCTTGTCGCAAGAGACGGTCAACAATATGACAATCAATAGCCCCAAGCGCTTCCAATATATCATTTTAATTTTCTGACTCCTCGTTTTGATGCTACTCCGTTCTCGATGCGTGCGAAAGGGACGGGCAGTTATGCGTATAGATGAGGTGATTACTCAGTCTTGAATAGTCATTATTTGGAGGATGAAAAAACACTCACAACTCATGCGTTCGGTTATCGGCATGAATCAGATATTCTTGAGCTTTCGTGAACAGTAAATTACCTGTGATGGGAGACGCGTAAGGTATGTGACTGCTGCCGGATCGACCCGATGGCCAGATTCAAATTGAACTTTGTTGCATCGCCTCGACTAAGCACACTCGCAGAGTGAACTAAAGGAGCTAGGTTGAATTATTGTCAAGTGTCTGATAGCGTGAATCTAAATATGGCTCTTATGGGTTAAGAGTATGTAGTCGAGTTTTGAGAATGCTGCCACTCAGGATGATTCCGGTGCCTATGACCGGTAACCACTCCATACGCGCCACTGACCTCGCGAATGCCACTGGCGGCTCAGGCCGAATACCCGTCAGATTTTTATGAATTGTTTTCCCTAAAAAGTTTGACTCACTCACCTTCTAAATAAGAGATGCGCTACAAACTCATGCTGCCGATAACATCCTGACAAAAGCTTCCACAGGCTGCACACCGGAGATTGCGGTCTTGCCATCGAACACAAAAAACGGCACGCCCGAGATACCTAATTCCGCTGCACGCGACTCATCGGCTCTTACCTCAGCGGTAAACTCATCACTCACCAACAACGCAAGTGCTTGCTCCTCAGCGATGCCAAACTGGGGCGCGAGCTTTGCCAAGGCGGCGCGATCTCCCACTGGCAATGCCTCAGAAAAATACGCGTTCATTATAGCTTCCATGGCGGCATCTCCTTTTTGCTGCGTGGCCGCGTAGTGCAGCAAACGGTGAGCATCGAAGGTGTTGCCGGGGCGGGCATCGCTTAAGCGATATTTCAGTCCGACTTCCAGTGCAACATTCGATACGCGCTCATTCATCTCTGCCGCCTGCTGCGCGCTGACACCATATTTGCGCGATAACAACTCGATCAAGGTGCCGGGATGTTGTTGCGGTGCTTTCGGATCGAGCTCGAAGCTGCGCCAAATGATGTTGATGTCGTCACGCATCCCTGATTGTGCCAGCGCTTGCTCGAAACGACGTTTGCCGATGTAGCACCAAGGGCAAATCACATCTGACCAAATCTCGATTTGCATCTTCATCCTCCTTAAGAGATCAGCCCTTCAGCTTTCATCGCAGCCAGCACGGCCGGACGCGTCGCGATGTTCGCGAGGTAGTCTTTAATCTTGGGATAAGTAGAGAGATCGAAACCGACCATCGCGCTCCAACTCAACACCACGAACAGATACGCATCGGCCACCGTGAAACTGGCGCCCATCAGATACGGTTGCTCCGCTAAGCGCATCTCCACGATGGGCAGACGCTTGTTCAACATATTCCGCGCGTTGGTTTTTATATCTTCGGATGCGGCCTTGTTGAACAAGGGACTGTAGGATTTGTGTATCTCAGCGGCGATGTAGTTCAGCCATTCCTGCAAACGATAGCGCTCCATGCTCCCCTGCTTGGGGGCTAGGCCCGACACAGGATTCTGGTCGGCAATATATTGCAAGATCACCGCGCCCTCGGTGAGGACCGTACCATCATCTAGCTGTATGGTCGGCACATAACCTTTGGGATTGATGCGCATGAAGTTTTCGCCACTGGCGGTGGTCTTAGTGGGGACGTTGAGCTTGTCAAGCTCAAATGGCAAGCCTGATTCGTGCAGCGCGATGTGTGATGCCAATGAGCAAGCACCGGGGGAGTAATGCAGTTTCATCTGATTTCCTTTCAAGTAAGGGCCAACAACTTTCATTTGCGACGGCGTCCATTTTGCTACTTTCTATGCTTTTAGTTAGCACTCAATCGAGACCTATAGACTCAAGCTATTTACATCTCATTATTGAACGGTGTATAAGCCCTCAACAATTTAAGGTTAATTTCTAAAGCGGAGTTATGCCACTGAAAAAACTCTCGTATTCTTAACCTCGGCAACTGGTTAAAAAATAGCAGGCTGGAACTATGGCCAGCTAAGAATAGCCTAAGCAGCTATTTATGTAGTCAGGTAAAACCGAAAATCTTACTCACACCATTTTTTACAGTTGCCTAATTACCTAGTCGGAGGACTTGAGCATATGAGTTCAGTTGATAGCCCCAATGAGGATGCTGATTTATTTGCCGCAAGTTTGGGCAAAGCACTTCCTGTGCTCGACAACCTTTCCTCTATGGTGGGCTATTGGGACAAGAACCTAATCAATAGATTTAGCAACAAAGCCTATCTAAGTTGGTTTGGAAAGTCCGCCCAAGATTTGCTGGGTAAGCATATTAAAGATCTACTGGGCGAAGACTTATTTGCTCTGAACTTACCTTATATCCAAGCAGTATTGCGCGGCGAGCCGCAAAAGTTTGAACGCATCATTCCCACACCAGATAAGACGGATCTTCGCTACTCTCTTGCTGAATATATTCCCGACATCGTCGACGGTGAAGTTAGGGGATTTTTTGTTCAGGTTTCAGACATCAGCGAACTTAAGAATGCCGAAGAAAGTGTTCGACTCGCGAAGAATAAGCTCTCCCAGAGTGAGGAGCGCTACCAAGCTGTCATAGAAAATCAAACCGAGGTGATCTCTAGGCTCTATACCGATGGCACGCTGGTTTATGTTAACGAAGCCTATGAAAATCTTTTTGGTAAATCCGACTCTGAACTGATCGGCGAGAAATACAAAAAACTCGTATTTCCAGATGACATAGACAGTGTTGAAGCAAAACTTCGAAGCCTTACAGCAACAAATCCTATAGTTAATATCGAGAATCGTGTCATTGCCAACAGTGGCGAAATCCATTGGATGGAATTCAGAAATCAGGGGTCTTTCGATGCTGCAGGGCACTTGTTGGCAATTCAATCCGTTGGTCGAAATATCGACGACCGCAAGAGAGTAGAACAAGCATTAGGAATATCTGAGGAAAGACTGAAGCTGGCTTTGGAATATGGCGAGATCGGTGTCTGGGATCTAGACCTTATTAACGATACTGCTTGGCGTTCGTTAAAACATGATCAGATTTTTGGATACGAGTTCCCACCAGAAAAATGGGGGATGGAGGTTGCCTTACTACATGTGATTGAAGAAGATCGTGAGAAATTCATCCATGCTTTCCAAGCGGCATATGAAACTGGAGAACTCGAGTTTGAATGCAGAGTTCAATGGCTCGATCAATCAGAGCATTGGATACAAGTTCGTGGGCGTGTAATTCGTGATCACTTATCTCAACCAATTCGGATGATGGGTACTGTGATCGATATCACTGCACGCAAGTTGGTGAACGACGCCTACCGCTCGCTCTTTGAAAACATGCTGAACAGTTTTACTCACTGTCGGATGATCTTTGAAAAGGGGGCACCGATTGATTATGAGATCTTGCAGGTCAACCCTGCCCATGAGCAGGTAACGGGTCAGAAAGACACAGTCGGTAAAAAGGTAAGCGAACTTATTCCTAATTACTTTCGAGATAATGCAGAGTCGCTAGAGGTATTTGGTCAAGTCGCACTAACGGGTGTGACCACGCGTTGGGAACATTATTTGGCAGCGTGGGACAAGTGGTTTAACTTCGTTATCTACAGTCCTAAACGAGGTGAGTTCGTGCTCCTTACTGAGGACATCACCGAACGAAAACGCACCGAACAAGAACTCAGGATATTGGCGACCGCCTTCGAATCACACGAGGGCATGATTATTACCGATGCCAACACCAACATACTTCGAGTCAATCATGCATTCACTACCATCACTGGATATGCCGCCGAAGAGGTAATCGGTAAAAAACCCAATGTCCTCAGCTCAGGCCGACACGATAAAAATTTCTATCGCGCCATGTGGGAAAGTCTCCAAGATATCGGCTCGTGGGATGGCGAAATTTGGAACAAGCGCAAGAGCGGCGAGATCTATCCTGAGCATTTGACCATCACTGCGGTGAGAAACCAGACGGGGCTGATCACCCATTATGTAGGCGCCCTCACCGATAGCACCGAGCGACAAAATGTACTAGTTAAATTGCGCAATACCGCGACTAACTTAGAACTCGCCAATCTACAGATCGAATCCGAACGTGCCAATCTGGCACAGCGTGTTGAAGAACGTACTGCCCAGTTGAAATATGCCAATAATGCCAAGGACTCTTTCTTGGCCACGATGAGTCATGAGGTACGTACGCCGTTAGGCGGCTTGATGGGCATGATGGAACTACTCGACATGACCAATCTGGAACCCAAGCAGCGAGCGCTGCTCAACACTGCGCGCGAATCCGCTGGAAGTTTATTACGCATCGTCAACGATATCTTGGATTGGTCGAAAATCGAGGCGGGCAAACTGGAGATGGTGGCACAACCCTCATCCATCAACACCCTACTCGAAGGTGTGCGCAATACCTATGAACACGTTGCGACTACAAAGCATATAACTTTGCAGTATTACTGCGATGTAAAACTCAGCACTGCACATCAATTCGACCGGTTACGGGTGGCACAGATTATCAATAATCTAACCAGCAACGCCATCAAGTTCACCGATCATGGCGGTGTGGAATTGCGGGCCGAACAGGTATCACGACAAGGCGATTGGGAGACCGTATGCTTTAGCGTCAAAGATACTGGCATCGGTATCAGTACAGAGCAGCAGTCACGAATATTCCAACAGTACGAACAGGCCAGCAACCAAACCGCAAGGATGTATGGGGGAACGGGGCTAGGCTTGGCAATCTCCCATCGCTTAGCCGAAATGATGGGGGGCAAGCTAGGTGTGGAAAGTACACCGGGGCAGGGTTCGACCTTTAGCCTTACAGTGGCGCTACAGTTTGCCAGCGTTGCGGATCCACTAGCGTTACAACAATCTATCCTCGAAAACGACAATGGCAAGGGCGAGCTTGATCTGACGCCCCTATTTGAAAAAGGACGCGTGATAAGAACTCTTGTCGTTGATGACCACCCTGTCAATCGGATGCTGCTCAAGCATCAGCTTGAACTGTTAGGGCTGGAGCTGGAGGTAGCAGATTCTGGCAGGTCAGCTTTGTCACTGTGGCAGAAGCAACATTTTGATCTAGTCATTACTGATTGCCACATGCCCGAGATGGATGGCTATGAACTGACACGAAAGATCCGCGAATTGGAACAACAAACCAAGTCTAAACGTACTCCCATCATCGCTTGGACAGCCAATGTATTGGCTGATGAAATAGAAAGATGCAACGCAGCTGGGATGGATGACATGCTGACTAAGCCAACCGAATTTGCTGGACTCAAAGCGACGTTACTAAAGTGGCTGGTCTAAGCGTAAGTAAATTTTACGCCCCGCAACATCTAGTAAGACGGTTAAGCTACTCCTTACTATTGTGATGGGACTACTCGCTACTACACACGTCATGGCCACTGAAGAACCAAAATTTAGTTTGATCGAAAAATCCGGTAGCTTCGAGTTGAGGTTATACCAACCGATGATTGTCGCTGAAACCTATGTAGAGGGTTCACTTAGCGAAGCCTCTAGCGCGGGATTCCGCTTGATTGCCGGCTATATCTTTGGCGCCAACAGTGGCCGGCAAGATTCTGCACCGGAAATAATTGCGATGACCGCACCGGTCACGCTTGAGCAGCGCTCGCAAAAAATTGCGATGACGACACAGGTTGTGGTCGAAAGCGAAGATAAGCAATGGCGCTTGCATTTCGTTATGCCTGCTGAGTACACTTTAAGCAGCTTGCCTATTCCAAGCGATACACGTGTTTCCCTGAGAGAAATCGCTGCACAGAAAACTGCCGTCATTGTATTTTCTGGTTTTGCTGGGGAAGATAAAGTTAAAGATAAAACCGCAGCACTGTTGGCTTGGATCAAATCAAGAGGACTCGATGCTAAATCTACACCACAGCTTGCTCGTTACAACCCACCCTGGACTCTTCCATTCTTGCGGCGTAACGAGATTCTGATCAATATTGAGTGAGTGCGCATGTCTCCAACAACTATTCAAAGACATCCGAAATTGAACTAGGCTAAAGTCAATGGCACTTAAGTTCTAGGAGCAAGAAACCTCTGTGCACTCTCATTTCAAGGATATAGTCCACGCCTGTCGCGCGCAGCCAATACTCGGGTGCAGGCGATGATGAAGGAGCTGTACGCAGCGACACTTTGCGCTCGACTGCAAGCGCCGCAACCGCATGGAACGCATCAGACATTATTTTCTCTAGCCGAACGTTGATTTCCTGCTCGGACCAGAAGAAGCTGGAGAAATCCTGTACCCACTCGAAGTAACTCACCGTTACGCCACCCGCATTAGCAATCACATCCGGCACCACCGTAATACCACGTTTAGCGAGTACATCATCTGCTTCTGGCAATGTAGGGCCGTTGGCTCCCTCGACAATAATCTTGGTGTCGAGTCGTTCCGCAAGTGATGCATCGATTTGTCCTTCGAGCGCTGCAGGGACTAAGAAATCGCTCGGTATGAGCCAAAAGTCATCCGCGCTGATAATCTCTACGCTCGGCAAATCTACAAGTCGACCGCCGCCTTTAACGAAGGCAATGGCAGCCTCGACATCTATACCTGCCGCATTGGTCACACTGCCGCTGGCATCTTGTAGCGCTACGACGTGCGCGCCTGCTGCAACAAAACATTGCGCTGAGATTGAACCTACATTGCCGAACCCCTGCACCACCACTCGGGCATTTTTGACGGCCACCCCTTGCAGCAAACCTGCCTCACGTGCCGTAACAAATACACCACGACCAGTTGCCTCGCGACGCCCCAGACTGCCACCTAGACTGATAGGCTTACCTGTCACGACACCCGACACCGTGGAGCCCTGATTGACGGAATAGGTATCCATCATCCATGACATGGTCTGTTCATTGGTACCAACATCTGGTGCAGGAATATCTTTGTTAGGGCCGATAAGTATGCTGATTTCAGATGTGTAGCGACGCGTCAATCGCTCCAACTCCCCTAGCGATAACGAAGTCGGATCCACACGCACCCCACCTTTCGCGCCGCCAAAGGGTAGATTCAAAGCGGCATTCTTGATGGTCATCCAGCCTGACAAGGCCATCACTTCATTCATCGTTACGTTGGGATGAAAACGAACGCCCCCTTTTCCGGGACCACGCGAAAGATTGTGATGAACCCGATACCCTTCGAAATGCTCCAGCGTACCGTCGTCGCGACGTATCGGTATGCCGACATTTAGCACTCGCTTGGGGTGCTTGAGCGTATCCAGCCAGTATCCGAGTTTCCCGAGGTGCGGCGCCACACGATCGATCTGCTCGATGAAGCTTGCCCAAGGTTGTGGCTGTGCTGGATCAAGAAATGAAAGCATCTTTTTTGGTGGTGTGGGGGCGTTCATATTTCCTCCTCAATAACCCAATGTAAAGCGCCTGGACAGATACTGGTATTACAAGCTATCACTACGGCAACTATAGCAGTCGTTTGAAAAATGATCGGATATTCACACTCATGAAGAATGATTTTGCTAAGACATGAACTATTTCGCTCTACCCCAGTCTAGATTGGCTAGAAATGATTTTGATGAGAGGTCGCTGGTATGAACCAAATTTTGCAAATCCTGAAAAAAAACGGCGAGCAACTGGATGCGGAGATCGCTGCTGCTGCGGGATTATCCCTGACCGAAACGCGTAACTGTATTAGTCAGTTGGCCGCTAAAGGTGAAGTCATGGCCTATCACTCCACCCGCTTCCTAGAAGGTCAAAAGATCGAAGGGATACGCTGTAGAGTCTCGGGATTCACGCCTCCCTCCAAACCTGGCAGAAAGGCTAAAGCCTCATAATTCTGCACTCGCCTCGCTATGGCTTGGAAGATACGGAGAGATGGAAGTCATCTCTCTTGTAGCCTAGCACCTCTGCCCTATCCAATATCAATTGCACCTTAGCTCCATCGAGCTCAGGTGTGCGGGACAAGATCCAACCATACTTCCTGCTCGGCTCGCCGACCAAAACCCACTGATACTCTGGGTCCAGAGCCAATATCCAATAGTCACCATAGAACGGTCTGAAGAAACTGACTCGCAGCTTTGCATTGCCTGATTGCGGGACGATCTTGGCGATGCCGTTAGCCTCTTCCATCTTGCCTTCTACCGTCTTGCAACGATTGCGCACCCTAATCACATCTCCATCGACGCTATAGTTCGCTTGGGTTTCCGCGATACACATCTTCTGGAAGCGATTGGGTATCAGTGCGACTTCATACCAGTCACCCGTATAACGCGACAGATCAACCGACGCCACAGTGGGTAGTGGTGCGTAATTTTGCTGAGCACATCCAGAGAGTAACAAACCCAAGATGATGCTCATCCAGTAAGCGTATTGCCGGTTCGCGAACATGACGACTCCTGTTTAAAGATTGATGCGCTTGAATATACCTTTTCAGTCTGCCTTGAGCGAGGCCATATCGATCACGAAGCGATACTTCACGTCGCTCTTTAGCATGCGTTCGTAGGCTGCGTTGATATCCTTGATCTTAATGACCTCGATGTCGGAAGTGATGCCATGTTTGCCGCAGAAATCCAGCATCTCCTGAGTCTCGGCGATACCGCCTATCAGCGAACCGGCGACGGATTTGCGCCCCATGATCAACGGCACGGAGTTCAGCATGGGATCCAGCGGGCCTAAATAGCCAACCATGACCAGTGTGCCGTTGATGCCCAATGTAGGTACGTATGGGTTGATGTCATGCACGCTGGGCACCGTGTCTATGATCAGATCAAAGTGACTCGTGACCGAGGCCATCTGTCCTGCATCAGTAGAGAGCACAATGCGGTCTGCCCCCAGATGACGCGCGTCTTGTTCCTTGCCGGGCGAGCGAGTAAACAGCGTGACCTCGGCACCCAGCGCCTTAGCGAGTTTCAGCGCCATGTGGCCTAATCCTCCGAGACCGACGACCGCCACTTTGCTGCCCTTGCCTACTTTCCAGTGACGCAACGGCGACCAAGTCGTGATACCCGCACACAGTAAAGGTGCCGCACCTGCTGAATCCAATCCCGCAGGAACCTTCAACACGAATTTTTCCGACACGACGATCTTCTCGGAATACCCGCCATAGGTTGGCAGCTGGTCGCGCCGGTCGATGCCGTTGTAGGTCACGGTAGGAAACTCTACGCAATACTGTTCCAAGCCTTGTTGGCAAGGTTGGCAATGCTGGCAAGAATCGACCATGCAGCCGACCCCAACGTGATCACCCGCTTTAAAACGTGAGACCGATTTCCTTACACTCACAACGCGACCAATGATCTCGTGACCGGGCACCATCGGGTAGATGCTGTTAGCCCAGTCATTGCGGGCCTGATGCAAATCAGAGTGACATACCCCACAGTAAAGTATCTCGATCACCACATCGTCAGCACGCGGTTCGCGACGCTCAAAATGATAGGGGGCCAATTTAGCTTCAGCGGACTGTGTTGCGTATCCAAGCACGGGCATGTTCATCGCGTAACTCCTCATATAGGTGAAATCGAAAACTGACAGTTGGGCGATTAGGTGCTCAACGAGTTTTGGTAGACGTAAGGTACGTTTTCAAGAGTACGGCAGATAGTTCATTCCTGCTCACTTATCTCAGCTGCGTCCTTAACTAGGGGCAATTGCGAGGAATGCCGCCCTTGTGCGACATCACTAACTTGCGAAAAGTTGCAGCAAGCTTTCGCCATTACCCAAAGTCTGCTCAGCATCACGCTGCCGATATCGCGCATAGTCCTCCGGCCAACAAGCTTGTGCCTCAACGCCGGTATATCCCTGGAACATACCAAGGTGCCGTTCACGCAACTGCAGTAAGGCCACAACAATCAGTCCCCGTGCATCCGTAAGATAGGAAACGCTATCTCGTGCTCGCGCCTGTCTATGTCCCTGCTCATTCAAAGCCGTATCGGTCTGACCTTGGATACGTCTTTGCGCGTTCCAATCGGTCTCACCGTGGCGCAGCAAGATGATGTGTGTGCTCATAGGAAAATTCGAAATTGACTAAGCCACTACCCTAACGCAAGGGCAGTGATTTCACCAACAAGCGAGGAATTGTTAAATTGAAAATTTGCGTGTCCCTTTATCGGTGCCATAACGGACAATGCCGCAGAAGTGGTCGAACGGCTGGTATGGAATCTAACCCGGCTATAGCAGCTGGAATCATTCTGAGTTTAAGCTCAGCACTGTACAATTTCCCAAAATCCTACTGACTCCATGCCTAAACAAAAACTTCAATCTTGACCAAGGTCTCAGAGTAAGTGCACGATTCGACTTTACGCACTGAGGCAGTTGCATTTTTTTGTGCTTATTTGATTATGACAAGGAGAATCATATGAAGAACATCATAGTCACCATGCTGATGGTATTCAGCGTAACTGTTGCAGGTAGTGTTTTTGCATGTGACTCAAGCCATCCGCACCAAAGCAAATCGAGTACTAGTGCACCTGTAACTCCTGCTCCGGCAAAGTAAGCTATTCGCAAAGTCGAACTTAGATGCGAATTGCCACTGAGCTCGATTAGTAGCGGGCATCGCCGATAAGTCTGTTTCAACTAACCAATCTTTAGGAAAAATCATGAACCGTAGAGAAATGATATTAGGCGCAGCTTCGCTATTTGCAGCAGCAACCACCAGCAAAGCATTCGCCGCCGAGCATGACATGAAGGATATGCCCATGGGTATGGATATGTCGCATCACCACCATCACCAATCAACTCGCAACGACAAATTGCTCGAGGTTGCTTCTGACTGTGTACTCAAAGCAAATATCTGTTTGCAACACTGCATAGTGTTGCTGGGACAAGGCGACAAAGATATGGCCGCATGTGCCAAATCTTCCAGTCAGGTATTAGCACTTTGCACCGCACTCGAACAATTGGCTGCAGCCGAATCTAAGTACCTTCCTCAGTTGGCCAAGGTTGCTATGGATGCATGCAAGGATTGCGAGGACGAATGCAAGAAGACCGAAAAACATCCCGAATGCAAAGCATGCGGTGAGGCGTGTGCTGCGTGCTACAAGGAATGTAAAGCTATCGCAATCTGATCGTCACAACTGGAACCACTTAACAAATCCATATTCACCAGCTTGTTAGTTGGTGAATATGGGACACCAACTCATTCCCGAAATCTCCCTTTCTTGCTGCGACAATTTGTCGCGCGACGATATGCCGCATTCCTCGCGCGAAATATTCCATATACATTCCGTACTGCCATGTTGATGAACGGCTGACGCAGTCTCCCCCTAAATAGCTGAGTCTTCTCCTGAAAGAATCGTCCTTCATCGACAGGCAACTCTCATCAATTTCTACGCCGAGGAATCGTGCGCAAAGATAACTCCAGCAACCGCACGTCAACACTGCTATTCGTATTGTCCGGCTGTGCCGCACTAGTCTGCCTCTCCCTTGTTGCGCATTACCTTTGGCTACATTTCCCCTTAGCCGCGCACACTGCAGAGATATGCCGAACACGTGACTGAAGGTATCAGGTAGGTCCTCGGCCTTATGTAAAGCTTTACATAAGGCCGAGCAACAGACCGCCGAAAGAAACAGTCAGCAATAGCCTGAACATCCTATCGATCTGCTTCTATGCTCCATCCCCACTGCATAGTGGGATGGATGATGGCAGCTTGTGCAGCTTGCAAGATAGCGATGCGTTGTTCCGCTTGTTGAACAGAGGCCGCATCGCGGTGGAACGCTATGCGGATATCGAAGCGGCGCGACTCGCCTGGTTGCAGTGTCATGACACGCCCTTGCTTTTGCTCATAGGAGTGGGGATTGGGGTAGTTGGTGCCGGGTTCTAAACCTGTGACATATCCATCGCACTCGGCGGCGGTGTTCTTCCATAGGGTGAAACAAGGCAGTTGGTGTAGATCAAAGTGCAGACTTACGCCCTTATCACCTGCCTTATTTTTGAGCAGCACTTCGGTCTGTGAATTTGCATCACCTAGTAACTGCATAAAGTAGACCTGCTCTTCGTAGCCAGCAACAGGTGCGGCATAGCGCGACCAGCTTGCGACACCCTGCTCTGCCACGGCGGTACGCGGCGACAACATGGCAACCGGTGCGACCACTTGGGCACCAGCCTCTAACAACGGTGAGCCGAAGTTGATGTGGTAGAGCAATTGAAAGTCACTCGCAACCGCGGAACGATTCGTCACGGTGTCGCTTATCAACAACTCGCTGCTACCAGCCACGCAGCTCACCGTGGTGGCGAGTTGCAACTTGCGGAACTTGAATCTTGCCTCGTCGACATTGCCGCGCACACTCGTCAATGCGAGCTGTTCATCGATACCTGCTTGCACATCGTAAGCGGGCTGATTGGCGATCTTGCCATGCAAGGGATAACGCAAACGGCCCAACGCGTCGAACTCAGCCGCACCGTTACTTTCCAGTCCGCAGCGACATAACAATTCATCGAAGCCATCTAACCAACCTAAGCCGCTAGGATCATGCAGCGGCACATAATAGGGATGCACAGGCCCGCGCACCGGCGACTGCCAGCCTAGCTCGACTCCTTCTAGCCACACTTTCCAGATGCCCATGCCGCGCTCAGGCAAAACCCAGAAGCGCATGCGCCCATTGTCGACTTCGATGACTTCCATGTTGCCGTGTAAGCCGCCCTGCAATCGGCGTTTAGTGATGCTGCTGCCAGCACTACCTTGTGCCAGCAACTCGCACAAGGTAGTGCTGGCATCTTGTAATTTCACCGCGCTAGCCATGCTGGATACCCTGAACTACGTAACAAGTCATCGACCTCCACTGCACTGGCCGGATAAGGTCCAGCGTGGTTCGCAGCCAATGCGGCAGCTGCCGCTGCGACTTGTAGATGCGCACTGACATCAGCCTGCGGACGCGCCAACATACTGGCGATCCACCCGCCCATAGAAGCATCACCGCACCCCACGGTGTCCACCAGTTGCACAGGAAAAGCTTTCTGCTCGATGACCCGGCCAGTACTCAGCCAAGTCATGCCGTGCGCGCCACGGGTAAATAATATCTGCGCTTGCGGAGCCAACTTACGTAACGCACCCACGCCCTGCTCCGGCGGCAAGCCGGGGAACAAGCCGAGCAGATCGTCATCCGATACTTTGATGTAATTGGAGATGGCCGCGAGGGCGCGGAAGGTGGCGGGATAATGCGGTTGATATGCCATGCCGCGAAAGTTGGGATCGAAGGCCACGGCCTTACCCGCCGCGTGTACCGCTTGCGCCTCGGCCAGCAGACGCTCGCAAAGGGGTTTGCGCATCAAACTGATGCCACCGAAATGCACCACCTCAGCCGCTACGCGCCAACCTTGGGGTAGTTGCTCAGGTGCAAAATGCAAATCGGCACTGTCGTCACCAATAAAAAAATATTGCGGTGGATGTTGCGAGGCCACCATGGCAAGTAAGGGCGCCTTGTCGTAGCGTTGCAGATAGCGCTCATCCAGCCCAGCCGCGATACCCTTATCCGCCAACTCAGCACCAAACAGATCGTTGCTCACCGCACCGGCAAACGCCGTGCTCACACCCAGCCTTGCACCCACGCGTGCGACATTCCAACACGCCCCGCCAGGCACAGCCAACCAACGACCATCATCCTGTCGGAGCATGTCGGTGAGTGCCTCACCGAACACGACGAAACGCGCTAGATCTTTGCTCATCGCCTTACTGGAACAGCGCGATGTCGGTGATGAGATCGGTCGCACCCGGTACGTCATCGGGATTCACCGCGCCGGTGATAAGACCAACGATCTGCTCCGGCGAGGTCTGCGTCTTCAACACCGAAGCAACGATACGCCCCTGACGGAACACCCAGATGCGATCTACTAGATCGAACACCTGACGCAGGTTGTGACTGATGATGATGAGTGGCACGCCGCGTTGTTTCAGACCTTTGATGATCTCTTCGACACGCGCGGTCTCTTGTATACCCAAGGCCGCAGTGGGCTCGTCCAAAATAATGAGTTTCTTAGCGAAGCCTGCCGCACGGGCGATGGCCACACATTGGCGTTGACCACCCGACATGCCACGCAAGGTCTCGCTCATGTCTTGTATCTTGACGCCGGTGGTGGACAACATCTGCACCGACTCACTGCGCATCGCTTTGTGATCGAGTATCGATAACGGACCTAAGTTGAACAACACTTTCTCGCGACCGAGGAAAATGTTGGCAGGCACATCCAAATCCTCAGCCAATGCCAAGGTCTGATAGACCGTCTCCACACCTTGGTCACGTGCATCCAATGGCGAATCGAAGGTGACGCTCTTACCATCGAGGAATATCTCGCCGCTGTTAGGTGACTCGACACCGGTGATGAGGCGCACAAAGGTGCTCTTGCCCGCGCCGTTGTCGCCCACTATAGCGGCATGCTCGCCCGGTGCCAGACAAAAGTTTGCTTCGGTCAACGCTTTGACACCACCGTAATGTTTGGTCAGGCCGCGTATTTCTATAACTGATTTTTCAGTGTTCATGATGTCCCCCTGGCTTATTTTCGCAACAGACGTTTACGACGAACTACGTCGATCCACACAGCGATGATCACCACCGCACCGATTGCCATCATCTGTTTGAACTGCGAGATCTCCAACAGGTTCATCCCGTTACGGATCATGGTGATGAGGATGGCGCCCAACAGACTGCCGATGATGCTGCCGCGTCCACCGAACAATGAGGTGCCGCCCAATATCACGGCGGCGATGGCATCTAGCTCGAACATCTGCGCAATCTTGCCGCTGGAAGAATCCATACGGCCGATCAACACCAGTGCTGCCAAGGCACAGCACAAACCCGACACGACATACACACCAAGCTTGTACCAGCGCACATTGATACCGACCTGACGTGCGCCCATCTCGTTAGAACCGATGGCGTAGACATAGCGGCCCAGCTTAGTGCTGGAAAGCACGAAGGACATGGTGATATAGAACACCGCCATCACCACGATAGGCATAGGCAAGAAGCCGAACAACTCACCATAGCCTATGAAGGGAAAGGGATCGGGCAAGCCCGACATATCGAAACCACCTGTCGAGTCGTAAGCCAGACCACGCCAGAGCGTCAGCCCACCCAGCGTGACGATGAAAGAAGGGATGCCGACGAACGCAACCAGATATCCGTTGAACAAGCCTACGCCTGCACCGATGGCAAAAGCCGCGAGGATGGCCATGTAGGGATCGATGCCCAACTTGATCATCATGTAACCCGCCATCGCGCCGGCTAATGCGGTTAGAGAGCCGACCGCCAGATCGACGCCACCAGTCAGGATGACGAATGTCTGCCCACCCGCCAGTAGTGCGATCACCGAGGCTTGGACGAGGATGTTGCTGAGATTACGACTGTTAAGAAAATACGGTGAGGCGATGGAGAGGAAGATGCCCAGCACCAGCACCGCGACCAGCGCGCCATACCACTCTTGTCGTGTAAGTGTCTTCATGATGATTCCTTTCGCAAGGATGGCCACTGGAGCGCGGCCATCCTAGGTTATGACGAGACGGGAATTACTTCATCTTCATGAATTGAGCTACGCCGGAATCCTTAGCGAACTTATCCACGTTGGAGGGCAGGACCAGGAAAGCGCCAGTGTCGATACGTGCTTCGACCTTTTGCTTCTTGGCTGCAGCGATAGCAGTCTCCACGCCGGTTGCACCGATCTTAGCCAGCATCTGCGCGGCATTGGCTTGCTGCCAGCCTTGCTTCATCATGTCCAGACCACCAGGCGAACCATCAAAACCGGCCAGCTTGATCTCGCCAGCGCGTATGCCATACCCCTTCATCGCGGCGACCGCACCCAAGGCACCACCATCCCATGCACAAGCGATCAGCTTGATATCGTTATTGGCGCGCAATGCAGATTCAACACCGTTCTGAGCCTGAGTCTGATCCCACGTAGTAGACACTTCGATGATCTTCACATGCGGGTGCTTGGCCTTGAGCGCATCGATAAAGCCTTTCTTGCGTTCCTGCCCAGTAGACTGACCTTGATCGCCCGTCACATATACGACCTTGTCTCCATCTTTGATCTGCTCTGCCGCCCAACTACCCTGCACATTGGCTGCCTTGATGTTGTCGGTGGCGACATAGCTGGTGACATTGGCACCGGTGATATTGGTATCCACCGCGACCACAGGGATACCAGCAGCCAGAGCACGCTTAACAGCTGGAGCGATACCAGCACTATCTACAGGTGCGATTGCGATCGCATCGACATGACGGGTGATCATGTCTTCGACGATGGCCAGCTGTTTGGATAACTCGCCCTTCTCTGCCGCTAACTCGATGAACTTCACCCCCGCTTTTTTACCTGCCTCTTTTGCGCCACCATTGATCAGCGTCCAACCTTCATTGGTGTTGCCGTTGGTGATGTAAGCGATGGTCAGTTCGGCATGCGCCGCTGTCATCATGCCCACTGCGAGCAACGCCACTGCCAAACGTCCTGTTATATGTCCTAGTTTCATTTTCGTCTCCTGATGATTCAGTTCATTAGCGCTGCACGCCGGGATGATACGCCGTGTGCAGCTCAAGCAATTTCAACTATCCCAGTATGGGACTTACCACCAGACTTCCACCTGCACGCCAGCAGCGGTGGAGGAGGTACGGCCATTGGCACCGAAGCCAGGATTAAGTACCGTTCCTGCGTTGGCTGCTGCAGCCGCATTGTTCCAAGTTGCACGGGTGACATAGAAGCGCATCTCAGGACGGGACCAGAAGTCGGTGCCGATCGCCAAGGTAGGCGCGAAGGTGATCTTGTTCAACTGTTGCTGAGCTTGACCATCGATACTGCGTGAGGTGTTACCTGCTTCCAACAGCAGCTTGAAGTTCTTACTAGTTGCATAAGAGACACGACCGCCAAGCGTGAAATCTTTGGTGTTGATGCCGTTGTTCACCCCACCTTCCACTTGGCCGTTCTGCAACGCCACCAGCGCTTGGCCGCCGAACGCGCCGCTCTGCCAGTTGATGGAATCACCGATACGATTGCTCTTCATACCAGGCTGCTGAACATTCAGTACCACACCATTGTTAAGTGTGATGGGTGCAACCGCATCACCTAGACCTTGGAACTGACCATTCAAACCAGCATGACCGCTGGCGGTTTGTAAAAATACAGTGTTGGTCAGGCCGGGTACGATGAAGTCTGATTGGTTATGCGACAAGGAGAAACTAGAGCCGGGCGTGGAAAACTGGAAAGTACCGCTCACAACCGTTGCCAGCACGCGGATCACACCACCGGGGTTACTCTTGATCTCAGACAGATCGACGTTGACGCGTCGTGCGTTGTTTTGTGTGGAGTTGTGATTATCTAGCGAGCCACCATTAAACACGCCCACGCCCAACTTAGCGAAACCCAGACTGTAGTCAGTCATACCTGCGCCATAGTTCAGACCGTAGTCCATGAAGAAGTGGTCGACGATATGCACGTCTTGGATACGCAAACGACGTTGGCCAGCCCAGAATTTAGCTTCGGGGGCGAACTCCATACCCGTCATCTCGGCATAAGCTTGTTGTGTGTATTGAGTACCGTTCCATACCGTAGGCATGTAATCCAGGCTCCACTTCATACCATTGCCCGCATCAAAGGTCTTGCGGATCTCCAGTTCGAAGCCGTTGTCGCCCTCATTACCCAAACGGAATTTCTGCATGTCGCCGCCTAGTGTATAGCCGCCGCGTGGCGTACCCGTGAACACGCCACCGCGTGTGTAACCGGACAACTCCAGACCACCACCCATATCAGCCGCCACGACAGACGTACTTCCCAATGCCATCAGCATCGTAGCCAGTACCGTTATTTGTGTACCCAATTTGCGAGTCACCCCAATTTGCTTATGTTTGATAACTTTATTCATTGCATTCCCCTCGTTGTAATTGATGAAAGTATCACCTTCAAAATCGACCGTATTCCAGACCGCGCTCAGCAACTCCGCACAACACCTAAGGACTACACAGTCTATGCCGCCTTACCTTATGACTACCGAGGATGGGATGTCTTTACAACGTTACCAGTGACATCACACGTGACAATTAAAAAACTAAAATCACCGCTATACGAAATTAACCCTATTGATATACATCCATATAAACAGTGAATGAGCAGTCAAAATCATCCCCTTGAGAAGAACTTTACTCGTGTATATATTTGTTTGTCAATAGGACTGTTAAAAATATTTGCATATCGTTTATACTATGCGCCAGTTAACATTAACTTGACACGTGTACATCATGAATAAGCCGGTCAACAAAAAACCATCCGCCGCTCCAACCAATAAATCAGTGACCATGCAGGACATCGCCTCACGTGTGGGGGTCTCGCGTATCACCGTTTCCAAATACTTCAACGGCAATCAAGGCATCAAAGCCGAAACGCGCCGCCTCATCGAGCAAGCGTGTAGCGAACTCAATTACGTACCTGATCCTCTAGCTGTGGGCTTGGTCAAAGGGCGCTCGCATCTGATCGGGGTGGTGATACCTGTGGTGAGCGAGCCCTTCTTCGCCGAAGTACTCGCCGTCATAGAAGAGCAGGCAGCCGACATGGGCATGCGCGTAGTGATCCAATGCTCTTATAACGAACCGGCACGCGAAGCTGCAGCGTTATTGGCATTACGCGCCATGAAGGTCAAGGGCGTGGTCTTCACCCCCATCGCCTCGCAGGACAACATCGAGTTACTCAGAAAGCTGGAAAAGGAGATGCGCATCGTCTATCTGGACAGCTATCTGAATCCAGACTGCCATTTCGTGATGAACGACAATATGCAGAGCATAGGCTTGATCACGCGCTATCTGCTTAGCCGAGGACATAGCCCTGCCTATCTGGGCGCGCCACCGGTGGCTAATCCTTCCGGCCCAGAACGCCTAGCGGGCTACCTAGCCGCAATGCAAGAAGCCGGCAGCGCGCCCTTTCTTGTGCCAACCAACAATCCAGCCGCAACTTGGGACTTCGAAGCGTTCGCGATGCACCATACCCTGAACATGCTGGGTACCGGCTCATGGGCAAAAGAGAAACGCACCGCACTAATCTGCGCCACCGACCGCCTAGCGATAGGTGCGATGGCCGCATTCCGCAAGTTCGGTTTGGAGCCGGGCAAGGATGTGGCCTTCGTCGGACATGATGATTTGCCCGTGTGTGACTACCTGCACCCTGCCCTCACCACGGTTAGACAAGATGTCACCGCGATAGGACGCGCCATCATGGATTGCTTGCGTCAGGATGACAGCGTCTTCACCGCCAAGCAGCCCTATTTCCAACGTCGTTATGCAGCACGCTTGATTGTCAGGGAATCCGCCTAGCGGAGGAGATGGTGCTGAAAAGAGGAATCGAACCTCCGGCCTACGCGTTACGAGTGCGTTGCTCTACCAACTGAGCTACTCCAGCAAATACAGGTCAAATTATAGGTTGTGTGTTGCGTCTATCGCCAGCGGTAGGCATCGACAGGAATAGCTTGAGGACGTTGCCCGATCTCGTTGACCAACAACTCAGCACTAGCCAGCGACATGGTCACACCGTAACGGAAGTGGCCGGTGTTGGCATATAGATTGGTCAGGCTGGGATGGCGGCCTATGGTAGGGATGTTATCAGGCGAACCAGGGCGGAAGCCCGCCCAATGTCTGATGGGCGCATGGTCACGCCAAGCTGGCAATATCTCGTAGACCTTGCGCAACATATCGTCGCGCGCTGCCACAGTGGTGGACTTATCGAAGCCTACATCTTCCAGCGTGCTCCCCACCAGCAAATGACCATCGCGCCGCGGGATCAGATACAAGCCACTCCTGACTAAGATGTGCTCGATCGGAGGTGTGTCGAATTTGAACAACAGTATCTGTCCACGTATCGGCTTCACATCCATGTGCAGCGCATGTTCACCCAATAGCTGCTTGCTCCAAGCACCAGCAGTCACGATGAAAGCGTCAGCTGCAACCTCACCCTGCGTGGTGTGTAGCGCACTGATGCAATCGCCCTGCACTTCAAGTGCCAGCACTTCTTGCTGTTCGCGTATCTCGCCTCCTAGCATAGTGACCCGACGGCGCAAAGCCTGTAGCAATCTGGGATTGCGCACTTGTGCCACCTGAGGCAACAGCAGGCCATTGTGTCCAGAAAGATAGGATGCACTATCGCAAGGCTGCGCAGGAAACTCATGTTGTGCACACCAGTTTTGTGCCTGCGCCATATCGAATGGCGGCAATACCAGCATGCCACTTCGGATGTATTCGGGATCTATGCCAGTCTGCGCGTGCAGCAACGCGGCGGCCTCGGGGAACATCGCCATGCTGCGATGCGCGAGACGCGTAACACTGTCTTGATAGTCCCAAGAGCATAACGGTGACATGATGCCGCCGCCCGCCCATGATGCTTCATGACCGACCGCGCCGCGTTCCACCAAGGTGACGCGATAGCCTTCTGTGAGCAGTGCAATGGCACTGGTCAGCCCGACGGCACCTGCACCAACGATGACGAAATCGGCAGTCACTGGCTTAGTGTTTTTCCACGATAGGGATGAGTGTCTTAGGCAAGGGGAACACCACGTTCTCTATGATGCCCTGCAACTCGACCACTTCGCTGCCACCCAGTTGTTTCAATCGAGCGATAACGCCCTGCACCAACACCTCAGGCGCGGAAGCACCAGCACTGATACCTACCTTGCGCTTGCCGACGAACCATTCGGCACGCAGCTCCTCGGCGTTATCGACCAAGTAAGCAGGCAGGCCTACATTGGCCGCAACTTCGCGCAGACGGTTGGAGTTAGAACTAGAGGGCGAGCCTATCACCAGCACCACATCGCATTGTTGAACCAACAACTTCACCGCATCTTGGCGGTTTTGTGTGGCGTAACAGATGTCATCTTTCTTAGGGCCGGTGATGAACGGAAAACGATTCTTGAGTGCAGTGATGATGCCTGCGGCATCGTCTACCGACAGCGTGGTCTGCGTCACGTATGCAAGGTTCTCTTCGTCTTCCACCTTGAGCTTCAATACATCCGCTGGTGACTCGACCAGATACATGCCACCGTCACTTTGCCCCATGGTGCCTTCCACTTCGGGATGACCCTTGTGGCCTATCATCACGATCTCTTTTTGCTGCTCACGCAGTCGCGACACTTCGATGTGTACCTTGGTCACCAAAGGACAGGTCGCATCGAACACCGTCAGGCCGCGCGATTCTGCTTCGCGGCGCACCGACTGAGGGACACCATGCGCGCTGAAGATAAGGATGCTGCCGTTAGGCACATCGGCCAAGTCTTCGATGAACACTGCGCCCTTGGCACGTAAACCTTCCACCACGAATTTGTTATGCACCACTTCATGACGCACGTAGATCGGTGCGCCGTGCAGCGCCAATGCGCGCTCGACGATCTCGATGGCTCTATCTACACCGGCGCAGAAGCCGCGCGGATTAGCGAGTAACAGTTCCATTTTTCTTCTCCGTAAAACTATCCCAGATCAACAATCCGGCACCGCAAGTGATCGCGGAGTCCGCCAGATTGAAAGCGGGAAAGATATGTGCGTCCCAATGGAACAATAAGAAATCGATGACATGGCCATAAGCGACACGGTCAATCAGATTGCCCAACGCACCGCCCAGTATCATGCTCAGCCCAAAAGCGAACAGGGTCTGCTGCGCATGTTTGCGCAACAACATGACGATCCAAACCGATGCTACCAGCGCGATGATGCTGAACAACCAACGCTGCAGTCCGCCGAAATCACTGAGGAAACTAAATGCCGCACCGGTGTTATGCCACAACACCAAGCTGAACACACTCAGCACCGGCAAGTTTTCGCCATACTCGAAATGGCTGCTGATATAGAGCTTGCTGATCTGATCGAGAATGATGACCAGCGCGCTCAGTGCCAGCCAACGACTAAGCATAGTCACGCGCCTCACCAGCTCCATACAAATTGCTCACGCAACGACCGCAGATGGTTGGATGGTCAGGGGTGCTGCCCACGTCGGAACGATAGTGCCAGCAACGCTCACACTTGCCATGCGCTGATGATTGCGCTTCCACACGCACCGCATCGCCCTGCTCGCCACCATGCAGCGTCGCTGCCGAGGTGATCAACACGAAGCGCAGATCATCGCCCAATTGTGCGAGACGTTGCTGCGTTGCATCAGAGACATATACCGCGACTTCGGCCTGCAAAGACGAACCTATGGTGCCGGCAGCGCGCAACTCTTCCAGACGTCGCTGCACCTCGGCGCGCACCTTGCGCAACTCAGTCCAGCGTGCCGTGATGGCCTCGCCATCGGCCAAAGCAGGCAACACATACCACTCACCCAAAAACACGCTCGCATCATCACGACCACTCAATACTTCATGCACTTCTTCGGCGGTGAAGCTCAACACCGGTGCCATCAAACGATGCAGCGCTTGCGTGATGTGATACAGCGCGTTCTGTGCTGAGCGGCGAGCAGATGAGTCGGTACCTGCGGTGTATAAACGATCCTTCAAAATATCCAGATAGAAACCACCCAGATCTTCTGAGCAGAACGCTTGCAGACTCTTGGCCACCGCATGGAAGTCATACACTGCATAAGCAGCAGTGATATCGGCCTGTAGCTTATGTGTCATCGCCAAGGCGTACCGGTCAATCTCCAGCCATTGCTGCACTGGTAGCGCATTTTTAGTCGCATCGAAATCGGAGATATTCGCCAACAGGAATTTCAAGGTATTGCGGATGCGGCGATAACTTTCCACCACGCGTTTGAGGATCTCATCGGAGATGCTCAGTTCGCCGGAGTAATCTGTAGAAGCCGTCCAAAGACGCAGAATATCTGCGCCCAAAGTGTCGAAGATCTTTTGCGGCGCGATGACATTGCCCTTGGACTTGGACATCTTGTGTCCCTTACCATCCACCACGAAACCGTGCGTCAGCAACGCATCGAAAGGCGCGCGGCCATTGATGGCGCAGCCGGTCAGCAAAGAAGACTGGAACCAGCCGCGATGTTGATCCGAGCCTTCCAAGTACAAATCGGCGGGTGCGCGCAATTCTTCGCGACGCGCTAACACTGCAGCATGGGTAGCACCGGAATCGAACCACACGTCTAGTGTGTGAGTCAGCTTTTTGTATTGCTCAGCATCCGCACCCAGCAAGGTCTGCGCATCCAAACTGAACCAAGCCTCGATGCCGGACTGTTCCACCAACTTAGCGACTTGTTCAAGCAAGGCTGGCGTATTGGGATGCAACTCGCCGGTTTCTTTATGCACGAAGAAAGCCATCGGCACGCCCCAGTTACGCTGGCGCGATACGCACCAATCAGGACGATTCTTGATCATCGCCTCCAGACGCGCACGACCCCAGGCAGGGAAAAACTCGGTGCCATCGACCGCCTTGTTTGCCAACTCGCGCAGCGTCGCGCCATGACCCGCATTTCCTTCTTGCGTCATGCCGATGAACCACTGCGGCGTAGAGCGGAAGATGATAGGTGTCTTGTGACGCCAGCAATGCGGGTAGCTGTGCTGTATCTTTTTCAGGCACAGCAGATGGCCACTCTCTTGCAAGGCAGTGACCACCACATCGTTGGCCTTCCATACGAACATGCCGCCCACCAATGGCACGGATGCTAAGAACTTGCCGTCGTCGCCGACTGGGCTGTCACTAGGCAGACGATATTTTTGGCCGACGAAATAATCGTCCAGACCATGCGCGGGAGCGGTGTGCACCAAGCCAGTACCGGCTTCCAGCGTGACATGCTCGCCGCAGATGATAGGCACTTGCCTATCCATGAAGGGGTGTTGTAACAGCAGACCTTCCAGCGCGCTGCCGGTGCAGCTTGCCGCCGTGCCGTCGCCTCTGTCGTTGCTGCCCGCCAACTCGTAACGTGCCAGACAGTCGCCCACCATGTCGGAAGTAACGATGAGATAACCCTTATCGGTACTTACCAAGTCGTAGGAGAAATCAGGATGCACGCTCACCGCCTGATTGGCTGGCAAGGTCCAAGGTGTGGTGGTCCAAATCACCGCATACACTTTTGCATTTGCCGGCAACTTAACACCGAAGGCCTTGTTCACCGCTGCGGTGTCTGCCGCCTCGAAACCCACGTCCACTGCAGCGGAAGTCTTGTCTTCGTATTCCACCTCGGCCTCGGCCAATGCAGATTGGCAATCCAAACACCAGTTCACTGGCTTGTAGCCCTGGTACAGATAGCCGTTCTCGTAGATCTTGCCCAGCGCGCGGATGATGTCGGCTTCAGTTTTGAAGTCCATGGTCAGATAGGGATGATCCCAATCACCTGAAACACCTAAGCGGATAAAGTCTTTCTTCTGACGCTCGACCTGTTCCTGCGCGTATTCGCGACACAGTGCGCGAAACTCTGCCGCAGGTATCGCCTTGCCGTGCTTCTTCTCCACCATCAATTCGATAGGCAGACCGTGACAATCCCAGCCCGGCACATAAGGCGCATCAAAGCCACTCAGCGTCTTGCTCTTGATGATGATGTCCTTGAGGATTTTATTCACCGCATGGCCGATATGGATGTCACCGTTCGCATACGGCGGGCCGTCGTGCAGGATGAACTTAGGCTTACCGGCTTTGGCTGTGCGCAGCTTCTTGTAGCGCTGCTGCTCTTGCCAGCGTGCCAACATCTGCGGCTCGCGTTTGGCCATGTCGCCACGCATCGGGAAAACGGTATCGGGAAGATTGAGGGTGCTCTTATAGTCTGTCATGTCAGTGCTTCTTTGGATGCTGATGAATTAATTAATCGTGTTGCGCGAACCATTCTTTTGCATTCTCCACATCCATGGCGATATGCTTGGTCAGGGTAGCGAGATCGGGATACTTTGCTTCGTCGCGTAGCTTCTGCAGGAACTCTACACGCAGGTGTTTACCGTAGATCTGCTGGTCAAATTCGAACAGATGCACTTCTAACGTAGGCTTGGCATCGCTCTTCACAGTCGGTCGCACGCCCATACTGGCCGCACCCTGCAATACCCCCAAACCTTGCGCATGCACCTGTACCACATAGATGCCAGATAAAGGCAGACGCGGATGACGCACCTGAATATTGGCGGTGGGGAAACCCAACTTGCGTCCCACCTGATCGCCATGTACGACACGCCCGCTCATGCTGTAGTGGCGTCCCAAATAACGCTGTGCGGTACGCAACTGCCCAGCCGCCAATGCGGCGCGCACGGCGGTGCTGGAGATGCGCACACCATCATGCAACACACTGTGCATCGCCTTGACCTCAAAGCCCTGCACCGCCGCCACTTTTTCCATCAGCGCGAAATCGCCGATACGGCCTTTGCCGAAACGGAAATCGTCGCCGATCAATACGAAACTTGCCGACAACTGCTCATGCAAAGACTTGATGAAATCGGTTGCCGTCATCTGCGCGAAGCGCGCATCGAAACGACATACATGCACACGGTCTATCCCTAGCGATGAAAAATACTGTAGCTTCTCGCGCAAGCTAGTGAGCCGCGCAGGCGCCTGATCTGGGGTGAAAAACTCGCGCGGGTGGGGCTCAAAGATCACCACTGCAGTTTGCTGGCCGCGCGCGCGCGCAGCCAGCCTCAACTCGGCGAGCAAAGCTTGATGGCCCAGATGCACACCATCGAAGTTTCCGATAGTGATCGCAACAGGCTGAGTATCGGGGGAATAGAGTCCGCGTAGAATCTGCATAGGGGCGCGATTATACCGTGAGTTCAGAGCGTCACACAGACTTGAATATCAGGAGAAACAACATGCTGGAATATTCCAAAGTGGCACTGGATTTCATGAACCGCGACCACGCGGAATTCGTGTCCTTGTGCGAAAAGCTCATCGCCACACTGAATGACGCACCCAACCCTAGGGCCATAGACCCACTGCTAGACCAACTAGCGGAACACACCCGCCATCATTTCGCCGAAGAAGAACGCCAGATGCAGGCGGCTCAATTCCCGCCATTCCGTATGCACAAAGGCGAGCATGACCGTGTGCTGAGCGCACTGGCAGAACACATCGAGCGATGGAGACAAGACAGGGATGCGGCGCAATTATGCGACGTTATAGAGAGCACACTGAACGGCTGGTTCGTCAATCACGTCAATAGCATGGACTTCGTTACAGCCAACTTCATCAAACAAGCCAAGGGCTAACTGGCTGCGTACAAACTAGACCACTGGGATTTGATTCTGCTTAGACTGATTCTCAACGTGCTGTACTCAATTTCGAAATACCCGAAAGCGGACGTTTTGTGTCTGCCAGTAGTTAACCCAAGCGACGTACGAAATTCTCAATAGCGGTCGTTCAACGTAGAAGAAACTGGCCTGCTCAGTTCGGTATCATTTCGCTTCATTCCGCGCCATGAATGCAGCGGCCTCGTCGTTCCAAGCGCTGACGGCTGCGGCAAAACTCTCCCGCGAAATGCCGGAATATTCATGGTCAGGTCCCACCGACTGATGTTGACCTGCGGGCCGCTCAACACCATAGTTTTTCGCAAGCCGCGCCCATACTTCGTAGATGCCACCACCCAATATTTCAGCCGCTTCGTAGCCGCGCAATGCTTCAGTAGTTGGCACGAAAGTGCTGTCTACCTCTGCGACTAGGCGAGCCGCCGTAAGGCGGAACAAGCCACTGGATATTTCTTCGTAGGTGAAAATCGAATGATTGATGTAGTCGCCGGTAGCAACGATGTCCTGTAGGGAGCCGGCGCCGTTACGCCCGCAGAGCACAATCGCTTGGAGCAGCCATACGTCCGACCATTGGAGTTTAGGGGAATCGTTCATGATGCCGAACGTAGAATTAATCGGCTCCGCGCTTTTGCGGAGTCCGAGTTGAATGTCAGGTTATACATTTTGCTAGTACCGCAGATGTTTTGCTGCATTGATCGCTTTCTCATAACCCTGTTCGGCTGATTTGTTATACCAAACGAGCGCTTGATGAGTATCTTTTTCGACACCAACACCATTTTCATAGCACCAGCCGAGCATGTATTGACCATGCATATGCCCTCGAGTTGCCCCCATTTCATAAAATTGAAACGCTACTTGATTGCGATACGATTCCGGTTTGTCGCGCATAGGGCCGTCCTTCGCAGTAACAATTTCGGCGAGCATTACCATAGCGCTTCGATTTCCTGCTCGAGCAGCATCTTTGCACCACTGAAACGCTACCGTGTAGTCCTTCTCCACGCCATACCCATATAGATACATATTGCAGATGGTACTCATGGCGGCATGAGACCCGTTCTTGGCAGAGTCCTGGTAATAGGTAAGTGCTTTTTGATAATTCCTATCCAAGCGGTTTCCAGTGAAATACTCGTAGCCAAGTAGTAGTTGCGCATTTGCATTGCCTGCGTCCGCAGCTTTTTCCAATTCCGCTATTGGTAATTGTTCAAGGTTTCGTAGTTCATCCCCAATGTCTTCTGACGCGAGCGCTCCCGTAGCAATGAAAAGAACCGCTATCAGACAACATAGGTAGTGTGACAGATGTTTATGCATAACTTAAAGTTAAGGGGCTACCGCGCTTTTGCGGCAATCCCTCTTGTTAGGGATTGCGATCATAGTAAGAAGTGTTAGCGCAGAAGAAGCCACTGTTTCCAGCAGAAGCGCCGCACCGCGCCATGTAACGTTTTTTATTTTCAAAGCGGACTTCAGGTACAGCAACTTTTTTCCCGTTTCGAGTTAGCCCACCAATACCTAGACCGACAATCGACCAATCAGAAGGCTGAGGTACTGCATAGTAAAAAAATACACACGTGGTACTGTACCTCTCTGCTTCTGACTTCCGAATGACAACTATTGAGTCTGACAGTAAGGCATCATTCACGGTCGATTACAGGGAATTCGAAATCATAGGAGCGCGCTTGCTCCAACAGTTCACTCAGTCCTTCAAACCCAACACATCCTGCATGTCATACATACCTGCTCCATTGGCTTTCAGGTAACGTGCAGCACGCAAAGCTCCCAGCGCGAAGGTGGCGCGGCTGCTGGCTTTGTGGGTGATCTCGATACGCTCGCCTATGCCCGCATACAGCACAGTGTGGTCGCCGACGATGTCGCCGCCGCGCACGGTGGCGAAGCCTATGGTGGAAGGATCGCGCTCACCAGTCACACCTTCGCGGCCATACACAGCACATTTTTCCAAGTCGCGTCCTAGCGTGCGGGCGACCACTTCACCCAAGCCCAGTGCGGTGCCGGAGGGTGCATCTACTTTATGGCGGTGATGTGCTTCGATGATCTCGATGTCGTAGCCGTGGCTCAACACGCGCGAGGCGGTCTCCAATAATTTGAATACCAGATTCACACCCACACTCATATTCGGCGCGAACACGATGCCGACATCTTGCGCGGCTGCGCCTAGCGTGGCTTTTTGTTGCGCGTTAAAACCAGTAGTGCCGATCACCATAGCCACGCCTAACTTGCGGCAAATCTCCAGATGATGCAGCGTGCCTTCAGGGCGGGTGAAGTCGATCAATACATCTGCACCGCGTAGTGCAGTTTCTACATCCGCGCCTATAACGACTTCACTTTTGGCACCAAATAGTTCACCGGCATTTCGCCCTAACCACTCGCTGCCGCCATGCTCTAGCGCAGCATGCAACACCATGTCGTCGGCCTGATTGACTAGGTCTAACAGGATACGACCCATACGGCCGCTGCTCCCTGCGATAGCGATTTTGATCTTGCTCATCTTGCTTCCTTTATTTCTGTACGGTTTCAGCGACGATCAACCAAGCATCGCCACGCTTTTCCAACTGCATGGTCTTGTGCTCGACGTCCTCATAGTTGTCGGCACGATAGTGTTGAGTGAAGGTGACGTTCGCATGGGTATCGTCCTGCATCTGCACTACGACCTCGCTCAAAGTGACGACGATAGTCTTGGCTTTGGCGATACGTTGTTGACGCGACTTTTGCCATGCCGCACGACTCATCCCTGCGGGCTTAAAGTTGGGCGCATAAGCTGCCAGATAGGCTTTGCTATCACGCGCCGACCAAGCCGCAGCCCATGCAGCCAAGCTCGCTTGAACTTGAGTAGCGGCTTTCTCTGCAGGTGTCACCTCAGGCGTTGCCACGGGCGCTGCTGCAACAGGCTCGGGTGTCGCCGCAACAACGGCAGACGCCGCGACCTGCTGAGCTTCTACTACAGGCTGGGGCGGCAATGCTGGCATACCCGCATCATCGATGCGCGCCAGATTATCGCCCTGGAAATACAGGGTCATGCCCTGCTGATCCGTCAACTTACCGCCTTCAGCTAAGCTGTAACGATAGTCCCAGCGGTCACCGTGGAAGGCATCTGCCAATAATGGCGTACCCATCACATAGCGCACCTGCTGCTTGCTCATACCGAGTTTCAACTTCTCGCGCATCTCGGGCGAAACATAGTTACCCTGACGAACATCCATCTTGTAGGGACGCAGATGCGAGACGCAACCGCTCATCAAAAGCACCCCCAACGACAACAAGATCAGTTTGCTACGCGTCATATTCTTTCCTTTTTCCTTATATCCTGAGCCGCCGCATGATAACCCAAGCAGGTATCAAGCCGACAGGGACAACATCTCGGCGGCGTGTTTACGAGTGGTCTCGGTGATGGTTGCGCCGCCCAACATACGCGCAATCTCTTCGACGCGTTGCGCCGCGTCTAGTACCGTGATACTGCTGAGTGTGACCTCATTGACGACTGCCTTGCTCACCTGCCACTGCTGATCTGCGCTGGCCGCCACCTGCGGCAGATGGGTGACGCACATCACCTGATGATGCGTGCCCAGTTGCCTTAGCAACTGCCCGACGATCTCGGCAACGCGTCCGCCTATACCGCTATCCACCTCATCGAATATCAGGGTGGGCACACTGGCGATACGCGATGTTGCAACCTGTATGGCTAGGCTGATACGCGACAATTCGCCGCCCGATGCAACCTTGGCCATGCTACGCAGAGGCACGCCAGGATTGGCTGCTACCTGTAACTCTATCGTCTCTAGGCCGTGAGCATTCCCTTCGGCCAAAGGCATTAAAGCGACTTGGAACACCCCGCCCTGCATCGCCAAGGTCTGCATCGCGGCAGTGATCTCCTGCGACAATGCGCTGGCAGATTTTTGTCGTGCTGCGCTTAGTTTTTTTGCGGACTGCAAATAAGTTTTATGAGCTGCTTGCTCTTGCTGCTCCAACGCAGCCAGATCGGCATCGCCACCCAGTTCGGCTAAACGCGCGCTGCTACGCTGTAACACCTCATCAAGTTGCTCCGGCGCGACACGATATTTGCGCGCCGCATCCATAACGCTCTCGATGCGCCGCTCTAACTCGTTCAGTCGCGCGGGGTCAGTATCCAGATGTTGCTGATAGTGACGCAATGCGTACACCGCTTCCTGCATCTCTGCTTGTGCGCTGTCCAACATCTGCAAAGTATCGATCAGTGAGGCATCGTGCACGATGGCATCGCGCAGACGCGAAGTCAAAGCGTTAAGTTGTGCGAGACAGGAGTTGTCTGCCTCACTCAGAGACTCAACACCAAACTCGGCAGTCTCCAGCAAGCTGGCGGCATGCGCCAACTTCTCATAGTCGGCTTGCAGCGATGTCCAATCGGACACATTGAAGTTCAGTCCTGACAACTCATCGCACTGGAACTGCAGCAACTCGCGTTCAGCAGCGACTGCCTCGGCGTTCTCACTGAGCGCGATACGACGACGTCGTAATGCTTGCCAATCTTTGTACTGCGCACCAACCGCCGTAGCTTCGTTTTCTAAACCAGCATAACTATCCAACAACACGCGTTGCGCATCGGGACGTAACAATGATTGGTGCGCATGCTGGCCGTGTATATCTAGCAGCTGCTCGCCCGCCTCGCGCATCTGCTGCAAGGTGGCGCTGCGACCATTGATGAATCCGCGCGAGCGACCGCCAACTTCCAGCACTCGGCGCAGCAGACAGACACCCTCGTCACCAGCCAAGTCCTGTTCTTCCAACCACGCTTGCACTTGAGGAGATACATCGAATTCAGCGGAGATCTCGGCGCGCTCACAACCGGCGCGCACCATGGTCGCATCGCCGCGCTCGCCCAGCGCCAGCGACAATGCGTCGATGAGGATGGACTTACCCGCACCAGTCTCGCCGGTCAAAGCCGTGAAGCCGGCAGAGAAATCCAGTTCGAGTTTGGAGACGATGACGAAATCGCGAATGCTTAAGAATTTGAGCATTACAGGGTCTGGTTCCAGAGTAACTTTTCGCGCAGCGTGTGATAGTAGCTATGTCCTTCAGGATGCAGCAAACAGGCACGCTGCGGATGACCGGTGACAATGATCTTGTCCTGCAACTCCAGATCGAACTGCGTGTGACTATCAAAGTGCACGCGGATGTCAGTGGAGCGATGCATCAGTATCTCCAACACCGAAGAACTGTGCACCACCAATGGTCGGTTGCTCAGTGTGTGTGGACAGATGGGTACGAGCTCCAACACATTTAGATTGGGGTGCAATATCGGTGCGCCTGCCGACAAAGCGTACGCGGTGGAGCCGGTCGGAGTAGCAACAATTAGTCCATCAGCACGTTGATTGGAAAGATACTCACCATCGATACGCACTTCGAATTCCAGCAGACCGTTTAGTTGCGTGCGATGCACCACCATTTCATTGAAGGCCAAGGCGCGGAACACCTCTTCCTCACCTCGTATCACACGCGCGGCGAGCAGAAGTCGCTCTTCGATGATGAACTTGCCATACAACATCGCGGCAAGCTTCTCTTCCATATTTTCCAGCGTCAGGTCGGTAAGGAAGCCCAAACGCCCCTGATTCACCCCAACCAGCGGGACGCCGCAGGGTGACAGAACACGGGTGATGTTCAACATCGTTCCGTCACCACCCATCACCACGGCAAGGTCTACCACACGCCCGATTTCTTCTAGCGTCAGCACCTTGTACTCATGATTGCTTAGATACTCAGCGGTCAGGCTATCGACCACCACTTTGACATTCTGCTTAGTCAAAAAAGCAGCCAGACGTAACAAAGGCCCCGCAATCTCTGGAGCCTTGTGTTTACCGATGAGTGCAACTGTTTGGAAGGGAAATTTCATGGCCGCGATTAAACCATATCGGCACAGTTATAACAAAGCAGACTGCAGCAAAACTGGCTTCGTACGCTGAATAGCGCTTTAGGCCTCAAAAGAGGCGGAACAGTTTCAGCCAAGTACGCATGCGGAACAGTCTGGACGGGTCGAGTCGTTCATTGAACAATGCCTCAAGACGTTCGCGCACATATTCATTCTTGCTTGCCTTGAAAACTAGTAGATTGGTCAGCCATGGCCAGCGCAGCAACAGCTCGGCTTTGCGGTAAGCCTCGAACTTGGGCTTGAGTGCCATCATGCTGGTTGTGTAGGCTTGTGCTACTGCTAGCCGCCCCTGCGGCGCATGGGCCAACAACTGTTCAGCCGCCAACACGCCCGTCTCCAGCGCTTTGCCGATTCCCTCGCCAGTGAGCGGGAAGGTCGTCCCCACACATTCGCCTGTCGCCAAGATGCCGCCATCAGCGAATCTGGCACCACTCAGACCCGTACGCAGCGGTGCGCCCCTCAAGGGAGATACCACCTCGCCATCGCTCATCAGATCTTTAACTAGCGGCTGCGACTGCACAAAGGCATCGAAATCGTGACGCAAACTACCGTGTTTGTGTGTACTGCCAAAGTAGCCGACACCGATATTGAACACATCATCTGGGCCGGGAAATACCCAACCATAGCCACCGCGCACGGTATGGTCGAGGATGAATACCAACTCCTTGAAGTCTTTGCCCAAGCGTGGGTTACGCACATACTGGCGCACCGCAAAACTGCTGGGCTCGGCCCTATCGAGCAGACCGACCTGTTCAACTGGAGCCACATTGGCCCCTGTAGCCAGCAACACCCAAGTGGCCGTAAAAGTGACTGTGGTCTTGTCCTTAAGGAAACCTACTGTGTAGTGACTGCCATCGACATCTTGCGCAGACTGGAAGTCATGCGATGGGTAAAAGATGGCACCCACTTCTTGTGCAGATTCCAACAGCAAGCCATCCAACCGGATACGAGGCGTACTAGCAGTCTTACCGCGTACCGTCACTTCACTGCCATTGAAACTGATCAGCCGCAGCGCGGTAGTTGGATAGGATATTTGCTCTACCCGCTCACGTAATCCAAGTTTTTCTAGGGCAGTATGCGCATCGGGTATCAAAGCATCGCCACAAGTCTTTTCGCGAGGGAACTGCGTTTTATCGAACAGGCCTACGCGCCAGCCGCCTTGCGCCAAGGTACGTGCGGCAGCACAGCCCGCTGGGCCAGCGCCTACGATGATGATGTCAAAATCAGGGATGGGATTCAGAGCAGTAAACGGGGTGATGTTTATGCCGTCGCCTTGTTGCGCAGGGCGATCAAAATAGCCCAAACAGCCAGCGCGAGATAGCACAACAGCGACCACTCTGGGATACCCAGCGTGAGGAAGCTCCAACCGCGGGCAGCGCATTCACCTGAGCCGTGCATCAATTGCTTCAGTACGTTGGATAGGGGCATGGTCTCTAACATGTAGTCCAGACCAGGGCCGCAGGCCGGCACTTGGTCGGGCGGCAGATGTTGTATCCAGATATGACGGGACGCCACGGCCACGCCGGACAATGATAATAAAGTGATGAGCCCAGCATAGAGGCGCTCACCGACTCGTTTAGGCCCGTGCACCATGGCCAGCGCATATACCACTAAGATAGCGATGAAGATGACACGTTGCACCATGCACAAAGGGCAAGGGTCCTGATGCTTGACGTATTGCAGATACAAGCCAAATCCCATCAGACCAGACACGACCAAGGCGCCTAGTAGATACAAGATACGGTTAGAAATGTTTTGCCAGATATTGCACATTGATAAACTCCGTTGACATTTACTTCGTCAAATCGAAAGTTTCTAGAAATTGAAATATCTAAGCAAGACAAGGCGCGAATAAAAAATCACGACGACGCATAGTTACCTATGTAAGGAGTGATTTTTTTGGAGCAACACCGTATTGCGACGAGATTTCGATTTATAGGGACTTCCGTTATTCGTTCTCTTCGATCCAGGCAGCCTGTATCGCTTCGAGGACTTTTTCGCCACTACGATTGGGATCGTCATTGAAATCTTCCAAGGCCATCACCCAGTTGCGCAGATCGACGAAGTTCACATAGGTCGGATCGATATCAGGATGCGCATCACTCAGCGACATCGCGATCTGATGTACGTCTGTCCATTTCATCTTAATGCCCCTCCTTGACCATGTTGATGGTGTACTTAGGTATCTCGACTACTAGGTTGGTGTCGCCCACCAGGGCCTGGCATGACAGACGAGAGTTGGGTTCTAAGCCCCAAGCTTTGTCGAGCAGGTCGTCTTCCAGTTCCTCGGAAGGGGCGAGTGAGTTGAAACCTTCGCGCAAGATGATGTGACAGGTGGTGCAGGCGCAAGACTTCTCGCAAGCATGCTCGATGGCGATGCCATTCTGCAGCAAGGTGTCACACAGAGACACACCCGGTTGACCTTCTATAAGCGCTCCTTCGGGGCACAACTCTACGTGTGGCAATACGATGATTTGCGTCATTACTTCACCTCTAAATCGGAAATATTCTTGCCGGACAGCGCATGCGAGACGCTCTTATCCATGCGCGCTTGGGCAAACTTCACCGTGGCATCGTTTAATGCCGTGATAGCACGCTTCAATAGCTGAGTATCGGTTTGCTCTAGGCTAGCTCGAAGGGCGACAATCTGTTGCTCGATATGACTGCGCTCGTTGGTCGCAAGCAATTCACCATCCATATCCAAGGCGTTCTGCACAGCTTCTATCAGTTGCTGAGCCTCGGTCTGCTGCTCGCGCAAAGCACGCGCCTGCATATCATCCTTGGCATACTGACCTGACTCTTGCAGCATGCGGGTGATCTCAGAATCGCTCAAACCATACGAAGGCTTCACTTCGATATTAGCTTCCACACCGCTACCCATTTCGCGTGCTGCGACACTGAGCAGTCCATCCGCATCTACTTGGAAGGTCACGCGTATGCGCGCCGCACCTGCCACCATGGCAGGGATGCCGCGCAATTCGAACTTAGCCAAAGAGCGGCAATCGGCGATCAATTCGCGTTCGCCCTGCACCACATGGATACTCATGGCGGTTTGCCCATCCTTGTAGGTGGTGAACTCCTGAGCGCGCGCAGTTGGGATGGTACTGTTGCGCGGAATCAGTTTCTCCGCCAAGCCACCCATGGTCTCTATGCCCAGCGACAGAGGAATCACATCTAGCAACAGCCAATCATCCTCGCCACGGTTACCCGCGAGCAGATTGGCCTGTATCGCCGCGCCCAGCGCAACCACTTTATCTGGATCAAGATTGGTCAGCGGCGTCTGATTAAAGAACTCACCCACCGCGCGCTGTACCTGCGGCATACGCGTCGCACCGCCTACCATCACCACGCCATTCACATCGGCGACCTTAAGGTTCGCATCACGCAATGCACGGCGCAATGGCTGTAGCGTGCGCTGCACCAGATTATTCGACATCTCATGGAATTCGGCCTGAGTCAGCACGTTATCGATGACCTCGCCGGTAGAGAGCATCGCAGTGACGCGCGTCTCTTCGTGTTCGGTCAGTTGCTCCTTAGCCGTGCGAGCATGTGTCAGGATCAAGCGCGTGTCTTGCGGGCCCAGTGCCGACAAGGTGTTCTTCTCTAGCAACCAGCAATAGATACGATGGTCGAAATCATCACCGCCGAGCGCAGAATCACCATTGGTGGCCAGCACTTCAAACACACCGCGCGACAAGCGCAAGATGGAGATATCGAAAGTACCGCCGCCCAAGTCGTACACGGCATACACGCCCTCGGAAGCGTTATCCAAACCATACGCGATGGCAGCCGCAGTCGGCTCATTGAGCAAACGCAACACGTTCAACCCCGCCAACCGCGCGGCGTCTTTTGTCGCCTGACGCTGCGCATCATCGAAGTATGCAGGCACGGTGATCACCGCCCCTACCAACTCGCCACCCAAGGAAGCTTCAGCACGGGCACGCAAGACTTTGAGGATCTCGGCGGACACTTCTACTGGGCTCTTTGCTCCAGCCACCGTGCGCAATTGCACTTGTCCGGTTTGATCAAGGAATCGGTAGGGAAAACGGCTGGTGTCGCCGATATCGGTCAAACCGCGCCCCATGAAGCGTTTCACAGAGCTGATGGTATTGATGGGGTCTTCACTCTGAGTACGCTGCGCGGCTTCACCCACGAGTATGGTTTGTTCATCTACATAGCGCACCACGGACGGCAACATGGCGCGCCCTTGTTCATCATTCAGCACCGTGCTGATGCTGTTGCGCACGGTGGCGACTAGCGAGTTGGTGGTACCCAAGTCTATGCCCACCGCCAACCTATGTTGGTGGGGTGCGGTGCTCATACCGGGTTCAGAGATTTGCAGTAAGGCCATCAGTAATCTATCGCATCGTAAGCGGCGTGTATCTCTTCCGCGAGTTTTTCCATGAAACGCAGCTTGCGCACCATCAGCGCTGCACCTGCGTAGTTCTTCTCAGTATCGATTTTATCCGCAAGCTGCGCTTCCAGCGCAGCAGTTTCAACATGCATGCGTGTTTCCAACTCAGTCAGCGCATCGACATCGCGCGACTGCTGCGCCTCGACCACCGCTTCACGCCATTCCATCTGCTCGACCAGAAAGTCCATGGGCATGGCAGTATTGGTCTCTTCCTGCGTATCGACACCATTGAGTTTCAGGATATAGCGCGCACGGCGTAAAGCACTGCGCAAAGTCTGATAGCCCTCATTCACGAAGGTCGCTTGCTGCATCGCGACACGCTGTTCGGCATCGGGCAGATGCGCCGACTTGTCGGGATGCACCGTCATCTGCAAGCCGCGATAACGCTGCTCCAATGCCGCGCCATCTAAGGCAAAGGTCTGCGGCAAATCGAACAACTGGAAGTAACTTTGATGTAGATCTAGTTTGGTAGAGGACATGCAGAGGTATAGATATCGAGTCGTGAGGGAATACTACTCGCGCGACAGTGTGCCGCGCGCTTCCGGCACAGGACTAAACTTGGAAGCTCTCGCCGCAACCGCACTCGTTCTTCACGTTGGGGTTGTTGAACTTAAAACCTTCGTTCAGGCCTTCGCGCTGAAAATCCAGTTCCATGCCGTCGATATACGGCAGACTCTTGGGGTCAACCAGCAAGGTCACGCCATGACTCTGGAACTGCATGTCTTCGTCGCTCAGCGCGTCAGCGAACTCCAGCTTGTAAGCCATACCGGAACAACCTGTAGTGCGCACACCGATACGCAAGCCCAAGCCTTTGCCGCGCTTGGCGATGAAATTCTGCACATGTTTAGCAGCCGATTCTGTCAGCGTGATGCCCATGTTCGTCTCCTGTACTATCAAACGCTGCCGTGGCAAGCAGAGGTCTCGATGCTCGCACCATGCTTGGATTTGTAATCAGCCACTGCTGCCTTGATAGCGTCTTCCGCCAAGATGGAGCAATGGATCTTCACCGGTGGCAACGCCAATTCTTCGGCGATCTGGGTGTTCTTGATCATCAAAGCTTGATCGACGGTCTTGCCCTTGACCCATTCGGTCACCAGCGAGCTAGAAGCGATCGCAGAGCCGCAGCCATATGTCTTGAACTTAGCATCTTCGATGATGCCGTCCTTACCCACTTTGATCTGCAACTTCATCACGTCGCCGCATGCCGGCGCACCCACCATGCCAGTTCCTAGACCTTCCGCATCTTTTGCAAAAGAACCCACGTTACGTGGATTTTCGTAATGATCTAAAAGTTTTTCGCTGTATGCCATTTTAATACTCCTTAATTCAAATAAGAGAACCGATGGTTTGCGCATGTGGCAAGGTGGAGGTCAGTGCCGTTTGCTCTTAGCAAGCCAGCTGACTAACAACGCCGCCAAGCGCGCAAAGGGCGGTTCTCTAGTGTGCCGCCCACTGCACGGTATTCAAATCGACACCGTCTTGGTACATCTCCCAAAGCGGGGAGAGTTCACGCAGCTTGCCTATCTTTCTTTGCAGCAGATCGATAACAAAATCGACCTCTTCCACGGTGGTGAAACGACCCACGGAAAAACGTATCGAGCTGTGCGCCAATTCGTCGCTGCGGCCCAAAGCACGCAATACATAGGAAGGCTCCAAGCTGGCCGAAGTACAAGCCGAACCACTGGATACCGCGACATCCTTGATCGCCATGATCAGGGACTCACCTTCCACAAAATTGAAACTCAGGTTCAGATTGTGCGGCACACGTTGATCCATGTCACCGTTGATATGTACTTCTTCCATGGTCATCAGACCCGCCAGCAAACGATCACGCAACATACGCACGCGCTCGTTCTCGCTAACCATCTCTTCTTGTGCGATGCGGAACGCCTCGCCCATACCCACGATCTGGTGCGTAGCCAAAGTACCGGAACGCATACCGCGCTCGTGACCACCACCATGCATCTGAGCTTCCAAACGCACGCGCGGCTTGCGCTGCACATACAAAGCGCCAATACCCTTGGGGCCGTAAGTCTTGTGTGCCGAAAAGGACATCAGATCGACCTTCAACTTCTGCAAATCAATCTGCACCTTGCCGGTAGCTTGCGCCGCATCGACATGGAACAGAATTCCCTTTGCGCGACAGATCTCGCCGATTGCGGCGATGTCTTGTATGACGCCGATCTCGTTGTTCACATACATGATGGATACCAAGATGGTATCGGGGCGCAGCGACGCCTTGAATTTCTCCAAGTCCAGCAAGCCATTGGGCTCAGGATCCAGATAGGTCGCGGTGAAGCCTTCACGCTCCAATTCGCGCACAGTATCAATGACCGCCTTATGCTCGATACGCATGGTGACGATATGCTTGCCCTTGCCCTGATAAAAGTGCGCCGCACCCTTGATAGCTAAGTTATTCGATTCAGTTGCACCGGAAGTCCAGACGATCTCTTTGGGATCAGCATTCACCAGCGCAGCGACTTGCGCGCGCGCCAACTCCACACCCTCTTCAGCCTCCCAACCATAGTGGTGGGAACGGCTGGCTGGATTACCGTATTGCTCGGTCAAATAAGGGATCATCTTGGCTGCCACACGCGGATCGACCGGAGTGGTTGCTGAATAATCCATGTAGATCGGTAACTTCATAGAATCTCTATTTCCTTGATTACATTACAACATGTTTAACAGGCGACTTGGTCAGGGTAACTGGCGATATACCCGCTTTGCTATTCACCTGACTATCCACCAGCTGCTGCAGACTCACGGCCGCGAGATACTCGTAGATCTTCTCATTCAAGCCCATCCACAGATCATGAGTGATACAGGGCTCACCGTCATGGCAATTGCCGCGTTCGCCGCAATTGGTGGCATCCAAGGGCTCGTCTACCGCCACCACGATTTCCGCGATGGATATCTTCGCGCTGGGGCGTGCCAAGCAATAGCCGCCACCTGGGCCGCGCACACTATCAACGATACCGTTGCGGCGTAACTTGCCGAACAGCTGCTCCAAATAAGACAGCGAAATACTCTGACGCTCGCTGATACCAGCCAATGTCACCGGCCCACGGCCTCCGCGCATCGCCAGATCGACCATGGCTGTCACGGCAAAACGCCCTTTAGTGGTTAATCGCATATCATTCTCCCGACCTAAATTCAGTTAACAACATCTTGTTTGCTACACCCGAATAATAGAATACCCGATTCTTTTAATCAACTATTTTATTCAGGTGATTTGGGTCGAACTTCTCAGCCGTTGCACGCTCTTCCTCAACTGGCACGCCCATTTTCTCCAATTGTTTCAAGATAAAGGCGATGTGCTGATCAACCGTCACACTGTGACCAATAAGGCCGTGCAAGGCCTTATTCACCGGATCGTTATGGTCGTTACCTATGCCGTAGGCGTTGAAGCCGGCCTTGGCTTTCTTCTCTTCATCCAAGATACGAGCAGGTATACCCGCAGCGGTCGCTCCAGCGGGCACATCCTTCACCACCACTGCATTCGAGCCTATCTTTGCGCCAGCACCTATGATGATAGGGCCCAATATCTTGGCACCCGCACCCACTACCACCCCATTTTCTAGGGTCGGATGGCGTTTGCCCTCTTTCCAAGAAGTACCGCCTAAGGTCACACCGTGATACAGCGTCACGTCATCGCCGATCTCAGCCGTCTCGCCAATGACCACGCCCATACCGTGGTCGATGAAGAAACGTCTGCCTATAGTCGCGCCCGGATGGATCTCGATACCGGTGAAGCCACGCCCGATATGGGACACAAAGCGCCCCATCCATTTGAACCCTGCGTGCCAGAGCGTATTCGCCAGTCGGTGAAAGATACGCGCGTGCAGGCCCGGGTAGCAGGTCAACACCTCAAAGGTGCTGCGGGCTGCCGGGTCGCGTTCGAACACGCTGGCGATATCTTCTCTGATGTTCTTGAACATGCTATTGCTCTTCTTCCTGTTTATAGCGGTTTTTGAGGCGCGCATTGTACTCGGTCGTTACGCTCAGGATACCGCGCAAGATATTGACCTCATCCGCCTCCAATCGTGCCCTTGCATATAGGCGACGTAGACGCTGCATCATGCGCGACGGGTTCTGCGTGGTAAAGAAGCCAATCTCGAACAGCGTCTTCTCCAAGTGCGCAAAATAACCTTCCACCTGCTCATGCTTGGCCGGCTGCATCTGCGCGACATTAGGCGCAAAGCTCTGCGCGGCCACACTCAACTCATAAGCCACCACCTGTACCGAAGCAGCAAGGTTGAGCGAGGAGAACTCAGGATTGGCGGGGATGTTCACCAACAGTTGTGAGCGTCCGGTCTCCTCATTGGTCAGCCCGGACATCTCGGTGCCGAACAACAAGGCCACCTGCTGCTCCTGCGCTTCCTGCACCACCAGCGGCATCGCCTCGCGCGGTGTCTTCACTTCTATGGAGATGTCGCGCAGCCGTGCCGTCATGCCTACGGTGTACACCACCCCCTGCAAGGCCTCATCAATAGAGGCGCAAACCACCGCGTTGGCCAGAATATCGTCCGCGCCAGCCGCCATGGCATTGGTCTGCGGATCGGGAAAGTGACGCGGATTGATCAGATAGAGATGACGCAAGCCCATGGTCTTCATCGCTCGCGCCGCCGCACCGATATTACCCGGATGGGTGGTATGGCTGAGCACGACCCGGATATTGCTCAAATGATTTTGTTTATTCAAACCGTAATTCCAACTAAAATGCGCGCTGAATTTCTCCAGCTCATTAAAAAGGTCGTATTGATATGCATCCCATGCTCAACATCGCGGTGAAGGCCGCTCGCCGCGCCGGCAATTTGATCTATCGTTCCACAGACAAGATCGATCACCTCACTGTGACTAAGAAATCGCACGCCGATTTCGTCACCGAAGTAGACCGCGCAGCCGAGCAAGTGATCATACAGACCTTGCTGGAAGCCTATCCAGACCATGCGATTTTAGCAGAAGAGAGCGGCGCCCAAGGCGAATCAGAATTCCTGTGGATCATCGACCCACTCGATGGCACGACCAATTTCCTGCACGGCGTACCTCAGTTCGCGGTATCCATCGCGCTGCAACACAAAGGCATCCTTACTCAAGCCGTCATCTACGACCCAGTTCGCAACGAGCTATTCACCGCTACCCGTGGTCGCGGCGCATTCCTCAATGACAAGCGTATCCGCGTGACCAAACGCCTGCATCTGGCCGATGCATTGATAGGTACCGGCTTCCCTTATTCCAACTTTCAACACATCGATGCCTACATGAACATCCTGCGTGATGTGATGCAGCAGTCCTCTGGCCTGCGTCGTCCCGGCTCAGCCGCACTCGATCTGGCTTGGATGGCAGCGGGTCGCTACGACGGTTTCTTCGAGACTGGCTTGAAGAGCTGGGACATCGCAGCAGGATGTCTGCTCGTTACCGAAGCAGGCGGTCTGGTCAGCGATCTGGGCGGCGAGAACGGCTATGTTAAGACCGGCCACATCTGTGCAGGTAACCCCGACATTCACGGGCATCTGCTCAAGCTAATCGCTCCACACCTGACCGACGGACTCAAAGCGACCAAGGTCTAAGCATGACAGCAACGGCGGCGCTGGAACGCACCCTGCACGACGAGATACCGCTTACTCGTGCAATGGACGTCCGTGTCGCTGCCTATGATGGCAATCTGCTGCGCCTCACTGCACCACTCTCACCCAACGTCAATGACAAAGGCACTGCCTTTGGTGGCAGCCTCTACTCCTTGGCCGTGCTGTGTGGCTGGAGCCTGTTGCACCTCAAAGTGAAAGAGGCTGGGCTGTCGTACAACATCGTTATCCAAGAAGCCAATGTGCGCTACCTATTGCCGGTTTCGGGAGACCTGACAGCGGAATGCTGTATCGACAATGAAGCCGTTGCCCAACTTTATGCCGCACTGAATTCTCGCGACCGCGCGCGCTTGCCGCTAACCGTCGTCATCAAACAAAACGAGCGTCCCGCCTTTGAGTTCAGCGGACGCTATGTCGTAATGAAATAAACCATGAGCAGCCCCGCCAGCGACAAACAGACCCCGATGATGCAGCAATACCTGCGCATCAAAGCAGAATATCCCGACATGCTGCTGTTCTATCGCATGGGCGATTTCTACGAGCTGTTTATGGCCGATGCCGAACGCGCCGCCAAGTTGCTCGACATCACGCTCACGCAGCGCGGCGCCTCTAACGGCAAACCCATCAAGATGGCGGGCGTGCCCTATCACGCGGCCGAACAATACCTCGCGCGACTGGTGAAGATGGGCGAGTCCATCGCCATCTGCGAACAGATCGGCGACCCCGCTACCAGCAAAGGTCCGGTAGACCGCAAGGTCGTGCGCATCGTCACGCCCGGCACTGTCACCGACTCTGCTTTGCTGGAAGAGAAACGCGACAACCTGCTGCTGTCTTTGCAACAGCGCGGCAACAGGCTGGGCTTGGCCTGGTTGAACTTGGCATCGGGGCAATTCTTCGTGTGCGAGACTGGCGCAGCCAACTTGGCCGCCGAGCTGGAAAGGCTGCAACCTTCCGAGCTCCTGCACGCCGAAAACAACACACCCGAGACCGCCATCCATACCGCGCTCAAAGCACTACCCGATTGGTATTTCGAGCTAGACACCGCTCGCCGTGGACTTTGCCAGCAGTTCTCCACCTTAGATCTGGCCGGTTTCGGCTGCGACGATTTCACCGTGGGCCTAGAAGCTGCGGGGGCGTTACTTGCTTATGCCAAACTCACGCAGGGTCAAGCTATCAGCCATATCCGCAGCATGCAGGTATACAGCGCCGAGCGCTATGTGCGTATGGATGCCGCGACCCGACGCAACCTTGAGATCACCCAGACCCTGCGCGGCGAACCTGCCCCCACCCTGCTCTCGCAGCTAGACCGCTGTGCCACCAATATGGGCAGCCGCTTGTTGGCAAACTGGCTGCACCATCCCTTGCGTGACCGCGCCGTGTTGAACGCAAGACTGCAAGCCGTCGCGCAACTCGATGAATGTCATCGTGACGTTTACGAAAACTTGCGCCCCTGCGTGGATGTGGAGCGCATCACTGCGCGTATCGCCCTGCGCTCGGCCCGCCCTCGTGATCTGTCTGGGCTGCGCGATACGCTGCTGGCTTTGCCACAATTGCAGGGCATGTTGGCGAAATGCGATGCGCCGCTCATCCAGCAACTTGCCGATACACTCCAAACAACAACCTCCTTCGAGACTCACCAACCCGTTCGTCCTGAGCTTGTCGAAGGATCGGCGCATAGCGACGTGCAAGCCAGCACGCCTTTTCATGCTTCGACAAGCTCAGCACGAACGGAGCATGAGTTGGTTGCGCTGCTGAAAAAAACAATGAAGGCCGAGCCCTCCGCCGTGTTACGCGAAGGCAGCGTCATCGCCGATGGTTATGATGCCGAGCTGGACGAGCTGCGTGGCATACAGACCAACTGCGGGGACTTCTTACTAGCGCTGGAGACACGCGAACGCACGCGCAGTGGCATCGCCACCTTGAAGGTGGAATACAACCGCGTGCATGGCTTCTATATCGAGGTGAGCGCAGCGCAATCGGTGAACGTGCCGGACGATTACCGCCGCCGCCAAACCTTGAAGAACGCCGAGCGTTACATCACGCCGGAACTCAAAGCCTTCGAGGACAAGGCGCTGTCCGCTAACGAACGTGCCTTGGCACGCGAAAAGTTTCTCTACGAACAACTGCTAGACCAGCTCGCACCGCATATCGCCCAACTGCAAAACATTGCCGCCGCCATCTCCGAGTTGGATGTACTCGCCACCTTTGCCGAGCGCGCCGCCACGCTGAACTTCAGCGCGCCACAGTTCAGCGACGAAGCTCGACTAGACATCAAGCAAGGTCGCCATCCGGTGGTAGAAGCACAGGTCGATAACTTCACTCCGAACGACAGCACACTCAACGAAGCGCGTCGCATGTTGCTGATCACTGGCCCCAACATGGGCGGTAAGTCCACCTATATGCGCCAGGTCGCCATCATCGCGCTGCTCGCACATGTGGGCTGTTTTGTCCCAGCACAGGAAGCTGTACTGGGCGAGATCGATCAGATATTTACCCGCATCGGTGCATCGGACGACCTCGCCAGTGGACGCTCTACCTTCATGGTTGAGATGACTGAAGCCGCCAACATCCTGCACAACGCCACCGACAAGAGCCTAGTGCTGGTGGACGAAATCGGGCGCGGCACCAGCACATTCGACGGCCTCGCCCTCGCCTATGCCATCGCGCGCCACCTGTTGGAAAAGAACCGCAGCTACACCTTATTCGCTACCCACTATTTCGAGCTCACTCGCTTGGCCGAAGAGTTCGCGCAACTCGCCAACGTGCACCTTGCCGCCATCGAACACCAACACAGCATCGTGTTCCTGCACTCGGTTAACGAAGGCGCAGCTAGCCAAAGCTACGGCCTGCAAGTCGCAGCACTTGCAGGTGTGCCCAACGAAGTCATCAGGGCAGCGAAGAAGCAACTGCGCAAACTAGAGCAGAACAGCGCGGCGCAACATCCGCAAGGTGATCTTTTCGCTGCAATACCCGAAGTACCGGAACCGGAAGAGCACCCGCTGCTATCGGCACTTCGCGATCTGCAACCGGATGAGATGAGTCCGAAGGAAGCTTTAGAACGGATGTATCAATTGAAGAAGCTGGTGTAGCATCACGCAAACTTGGCAAAGGAGAGCGTCATGGGGCAAGCACTACATGCATTGGGCATAGACAGCATGAGCGTCGAGGATCGCATCGACCTCGTGCAAGACATCTGGGATTCGGTCGCCATCGAAGCAGGACTACTTCCTCCCAGCACATCTGAAAAAGCAGAACTTGATCGCCGCCTTGCCGAAGATGAAGCACACCCAGACGATGCCATCGCGTGGGAAACCATCAAAACTGAAGCTCAAACACGCTGGCAACGATAATGCTTCCTGTCAGTTTTCGCAAACAGGCGCGAACAGAGTTTGACGAAGCGGGCGATTGGTATGAAAAGGAACGCGTCGGTCTTGGATTAGAGTTTATGGTCGAGATTCATAGCCTGATTCAACGTATCGCAAGTACGCCAGAACAATTCCCCATGCTCTACCGCGATGTGCGCAAAGCTGTTGCCCGTCGCTTTCCTTACTGCATTTATTTCCGCGAAAGGAATCAGCACATCATCGTGTTGGCTGTGTTTCATAGCGCGCGCAATCCCAACTTATTGAAACAACGAAACAAGTAACCACTCATCAACACGAAGATACCCCCTAACTTTGTAAAAAGGTACAACATGAGTCAATTTGTATTCCGAAAGCATGACAACGTAGGCTCTCCAGCCGCAGAACACGACCAACCCTACTTAATCGAGTGTTTTCTTGTCAAATTCACCCAATGTTCCATAGAGCATTAGGTGTAAAACTTTAAATTTTAAATTTAACTCAGAAACCAAATCGTACTGTTCATGCAAACCACTTGGCGTCCCATCCTGATCGAAGAAACCCGCAAGCCGTACTTCCAAGACTTGCAGCGTTTCGTTGCGGAGCAGCGTGCGCAAGTGACGGTATTCCCACCCGCAGATGAAGTGTTTGCGGCGCTGCATCTCACGCCCATAGAGCAAGTGAAGGTGTTGATACTGGGACAAGACCCGTATCACGACGACGGACAGGCTCATGGGCTGTGTTTCTCGGTGCGTCTGGGGGTGGCGATACCGCCTTCGCTGCTGAACATTTTCAAGGAGCTGCGCAGCGATCTGGGCTGCACGATGCCAAACAACGGCTATCTCACGCCTTGGGCGAAACAGGGGGTGCTGTTGCTCAACACGGCTCTGACGGTACAAGCACATCAAGCCAACTCACATCAGGGCAAGGGCTGGGAGACGTTCACCGATGCGGTAATCGCGGCGGTAAATGCGAAGTCTGATCCGGTGGTGTTTGTGTTGTGGGGAGCGAATGCGCGTAAGAAGCTGGCCTTGATCGATACCAGCCGTCATATCGTTATCGAATCACCCCATCCTTCGCCGCTGTCGGCGCATCGTGGTTTCTTTGGCAGCCGGCCATTTTCACGCATCAATGCGGCCTTGCTAGCGGCGGGTAAAGCAGAGATAGATTGGCAGATTCCCGATCTATAAGGTGGGTCGCGGATATATTGCGGCAAGCCATTTAGTTGATTGATTAAGTCAGATTTTCACCACGCTGAATTTATGATAAATTCGCGCCGGGTTGTATATTTACCCTTTTATAAAATGCTCAGGAGGAGACCTATATGAATATCTTTAATACGATTATGTACGCAATCGGTATCGCCGCAGTGATAGGTTTGTTAGCAGCTGTTATCACTATCAAATTGATGGGCAAGAAGTAATACCCTGGGCCAAGTCCCTAGGGATTTGGCCCATCCCCGCAGCCCCCCTTCCGGCAGCACCTTCCCTCGCTTAAGTACTGACAGATTTCCTTTACTAGGGTGACTTTGCGGCGCATACACCAGCATCAATTCCGTTTTTTCTAAACGTAGTGGCGACTAACTTAATAGGTGATTTCGCCGTGAGGTTTCGCTGGTACAACAACTGGTTCTGCAGGCTTGATAGGGCTAATCAGTTCAGATGGAATAACCTCTACAGCTTTTGGCGGGACGCTCTCTATCACTACCAGCTTGGGTTTGATAACAGGAGCTGGCTTGGCTACCACCTCTGGCTTGGCGACGACTACGGGGGTAACTGTAGTAACAGCCGGTGGTGGAGTAACGCGCACAACTGCTCTGGGTTGCGGCTTTACGACTTGAGGGGACGCAACGACTACTGGGGCAACTACGGCAGAGACTGCTGGCCCGGCAATAACGGTAGCTGGGGTCTCCGAGTTCAGATTCATCGCAGGATCAGTAGGCTCAGGCGTCTCTTCACCACTCAGCATATATAACCCCACGACAGCAGCAAGCAACACGAGGCAAATACCGGCGATGATCCGGTTACGACGTGCTTGGTCATGCTGACGTATGACATGTACTTTGGCATGACCAAATATATCCACGGTTACTTCAGCTTCGCCTATCTCCGTCCACTCGCCTTCATGGTGAGGTTTGTTATCAACCAGCTTGCGATGGTCGACGTTATCCAATTGATTGTCGTCACTCATATACAACCACTCCCTGAAGAAAGAAATACGACAGGCGCATAATAGCAAAGGATTAACCCTCTACTAACAGCATTGCACGCCACTCCAAATCCTCATTTTTTACCCAAAACAAGAAAATGCTTAGTCTAAGCTGAGCTGTAACTTTTCCAACGAGACGACTGGCATTGCTGCAGGTGAGGCTTGCAGCGCTACTTGCTCACGCTTTTCCTGCTGCTGTTTGGCAAGTTGCTCGGCTTCGAACACGCGCTTGTTCTCTTCTTGCAGTGCGAGTGCCTGCTTCCTAGCCGCCTCGATCTCCGCCGGGCTTTGGTATTCATGCAAAGACAGTGTGGCTTCCCCCATCCCTGCTGAAGCCGGCTCGCCGCGCGTACTACGCAGCTTGATGTTCAAGCGCAACTCATTCGCCGAATCAGCATTCCGTATCGCCTCTTCATAGCCAATATGACCTTCGTTATACAGCTCGAACAGCGACCAATCGAAAGTGCGCATACCCAGCTCGCGCGACTTGTCCATGATGGACTTGAGCTCGTTGAATTCGCCCCTGAATATCTTGTCGGTGACGATGGGGGTGTTGAGCAATATCTCAATGGCGGCGCGCCGTCCCTTGCCATCCTGAGTCCTGACCAGACGTTGCGACACCAAGGCTTTCATATTGCAGGAAAGATCCATCAGCAACTGATTGCGCCGCTCTTCGGGAAAGAAGTTGATGATGCGGTCTATGGCCTGATTGGAGCTATTGGCGTGCAGCGTGCCCAAACACAGATGCCCCGTTTCGGCAAAGGCGATAGCGTGTTCCATCGTTTCCGCGTCACGTATCTCGCCGATCAGAATCACATCCGGTGCCTGACGCAGCGTGTTCTTCAAGGCGTGGTGCCAGCTATGCGTATCGACACCGACTTCGCGGTGCGTGATGAGAGAGAGCTTGGAGCGGTGCACATATTCCACAGGGTCTTCGACCGTGATGATGTGGCCCTTAGAGGTGCTGTTGCGGTGATCTATCATCGCGGCGAGCGAGGTTGACTTACCCGAGCCTGTGCCACCGACCACCAGCACCAGTCCACGCTTGTTCATCACGACTTCTTTAAGCGTTTCGGGTAACTGCAATTTCTCGAAGTTGGGTATCTCTGCGGCGATGGTACGGATGACCATGCCAACCTGTTGCTGCTGCACGAACACATTGACGCGAAAGCGTGACACATCGGGCACCGAGATAGCGAAGTTGCACTCCATCTCCGTGGCGAACTCGGCGCGCTGGGTCTCATTCATCAGCGCGTGGGCCAGTTGCCGCGTGATCTCGCCACTGAGTCGTTGCGAGGACATGGGCTGCATCTCACCATTCGACTTCATGCTGGGCGGAAAATCATAGGAGATGAATAAGTCTGAGCCGCCGACCTTGCTCATGGCCGTGAGCAGCTTGATGATATATTCGTGGGCTTGCTGCTCGCTTAGACCTGACATGAAATATCCTTATTACGCTGAAGGTGCGTATACCGTCACTGCATTCTAAAGCTCCGCCCCACCCTGCTCAGGCGGCGAATAAAGGGATAAAAATGTGCTTGATTTTGGCAACTAGTGCCGCGCTAAGGACCGCTCGACACTAGCATCTAGTCCATTCCTGATTGTTGGCTGCAATATTCAACGGTATCATCCCGCACCTTACCCCCTGCCCAAGACACGATCCGTATGCCACAGGACAAACCATCCCAGCCACGCTACACCGAGTTTGATGGCTCCGACCTGCTCGCCGAATTGGCAGGTGAGGCCACTCAGAAATCCCAAGCACAGCAATCCAATGCGGAAATGTTGCGCCTTCGATCCGAGGCACTGCATGATGCCTTGAACAGGATATTCAAATATTTCGACCTGTTCACCAATCATGTGAACAAGCTACATCCTGGCATACCGCGCACATATGGGTGGAGTACCCAAACTGAATTCAAAAACCTCAAGTGGGTAGATAGCTTTGCCGATTCGCGCAAACAGAGTCTGTCCGATACCGCCTACTTAGACGAAGTGTTCTTGCGTATCAAACTGAGTAGCCCCGCTCCAGTCCAGATCAAACGCTGGTGGCACCAGATGGGCGCACTGAAGAAAAATCTGCATGCCTATGGACTCCGCTCTCCGCTCGACCTAGACGACTTGTTGCGAGAAAAACCCCAACAGGAAGTATTTCAACTGGAGCTAGCCCCTGACTTTCAGATCAACATGCGTTTTCAGGGTAATTACAACACCGGCCTAATCGACTTGCGCTGCCACAATCTCGAAGATTTTGGCGTCACTGCGTTTACCTTTGAGCCTAGCGCTGTGACCCCGCAACTGATGGATGAGCTTGGCCGATTCCTGCTGGGTCGCAATACTGGATTGCCGGAATCACTGCTCAAGAGTCGCAACAACGCTTTGCTCCCTGCCGCGCACTAACTTTGTGACACATCTCGTCGTTTCTATCTCGGGTCACGGCTTTGGCCATGTGGCACAGACTGCGCCCATACTGAATGAGCTGCATAGGCTGATGCCCAACCTGCGCATCACGGTGCGCTCGGCGGTGCCCATCACCCATCTGCGCTCACGTATCCACTTTCCCTTCGAGCATCTACAAAGCGAAGGGGATATCGGCATGGTGATGTCCTCGGCTTTAGATGTGTGTGCAGAAGACAGTCGGCTTGCCTATCAGGCCTTTCACACCGATTGGGAAACACGTGTCGCTGACGAAGCCGCACTTCTCAAGACACTGCATGCGGATTATGTGTTCTCCAATGTGGGCTATCTCGCCCTCGCCGGTGCCCAGCGTGCACGTATAGGCAATGCCGCTTTGTGCTCGTTGAACTGGTATGACATCTATCGCCACTACTGCGGCGATGATGCTGTCACCGCTCAAATCAAGAGTTGTTACATGAATGCCGATGCCTTCCTGCGTGCCACCCCAGGTATGGCGATGAGCTCATTACCCAACCTGCTCCCGGTTGCGCCCATTGCCGATTTGGGCGAGAACCGCCGCGACGAGTTGAATCGCAAGCTGAAATTCTCGCAAGCGCAAAAGTTGATACTCGTCAGCATGGGCGGCATAGACACACGCTTGCCTATCGAGCGCTGGCCACGACTGGATGGTGTGAAGTATCTGGTGCAACAAAGTTGGCGCGCTAAGCATCCCGATGCCATCGTGCTCGAATCAGTAGGAATGAGCTTCAGCGACCTGCTCTCCAGTAGCGATGTGCTGCTATGCAAACCGGGTTATGGCAGTTTCGTCGAAGCTACTTACAGCGGCGTGCCGGTGTCTTACGTCAACCGAGCAGACTGGCCGGAATCTCCCGCGCTGGTGGCGTGGTTAGAGCAGTATGGTGTGAGCAAAGAAGTGTCACGTGCGGATGCGCATAGCGGTGAGTTGGTGCACGACTTCGCGTCGCTATACACACAAGCGCGCCCACAGCTCGCAGCACCGACAGGGGCGGCTCAGGTCGCGACTTGGTTGGCAGGGAAACTGGGGAATATCTAAGGTAACTGTCTCACTTAAGCGCAGGGTGTTTTGTAGCAGCGGTGATCCAGGGCTCTAGGCGTTTACCAAAAGCTACCGTCACATCATAAGGCGCATCGTTCTCGAACACTGAGCGATAGGCTAACGGCACGTTGACTGCATCAGCGTGTAGCTCGGAGATATATCCGCCGAACTTCGACACGCCTTTATCATGCGTCACGCTCGGCCGAATCAAACCATGGACGATGGCGTAACGTTTGCGATCTGTATATTTGGCGCGCAGTACCTCCAAATTCAGCCCCGCATCGATTACGAAAAGACGGCTGCTGGTCTGCTGCTCATCGGCGTATTTCTCCTCCGCATACTTGGACCTGCGCTTAAACTCTTCGCTGGGATTCTCTGCTAACAAACGTTGCGCTAACTCCATATCTTCTTTGGCTTGCTGCAGGGTCTGTTGATAAGCCGCATCGCTCAACTCCAAGACCAGCAATGCCTCGCGTGGCAAGGCTTCCTTATATCGAGATCGGTATTCATCACTCGCTGCTAATGTGTTGACATCAAAACCCAACTCGATCAATTTTGCTTGGTCTAGCCAGCTCGGCATCCCCCACCTACCGACCGCATATTCTTCGTGCTTAATCTGCGCGACGCGCCAATTCAGGTTGAGTGTTATGCCACTGTTGTCTTTGGTATTCCGATAGGAATGCTGCAACTCACGTTGCGTCAACGTCAATTGACTCTCGATAGGCTCACTGCGGTTATAGGCCACACCTGACAGCGCCACCGCATTGCTAAGCAGTATCAGCGCCGCACCCGCAAAGAATGTGTGTGATCGCTTGATCATATCGATTCTCCTTTGAGCGACTTATAGTTGCTGGCACGCAATCTTTTAAGCACCACCAAGAACAAGACGGCGACCAGCCCCAACACGAGGAAGAACAGATATTTCGGCATACTCTCCCACCACCAGTCGAATAGCTTGGTATAGAGGAAAATGATAAAGAAAGTGACGCCAGTATTGATCACTTCCGGCCAATGTTTACGCACCCCCAACCACACCGCAAATGCGGCAATCACAAAGCCCGCGACTTGATAGCTACCCTCAATGAAGTTCACATTTCCATCGAGATAGCTGGCATCTCCCCAATGCGCCATCACTAGCATAGATAGGAACACCGTCAACCAGCCAAACACGCGATACATGGCTGGAAAATCCGCGTAACGACGATGAGGAACGAAGTGGGGGATGAGCAACAAGAGTGCGGCGGCGGGAAAGAAGTTTTCGGGGCGCTGACCAAAACTTAACCAGTACATGCCGCCCCAAGTGCCGGTACGTGCGGCGACATAAGCGATCATGCAAAGTATCCCAGCCACCAGTAGCAAGCGAATGCCGCAAGCGTAGGCCAGTAAGAATGACAGTGCCGCCCAAGGCAGTAAGGCTTTATCAGACGGTGTGATATTGAATATCTGACCCAGCATGGTGATGTTGAGCACAAAGCAGGCAAAGGTGACCAGACCAGCTAGTTTGGCGAAATAGCCAGTATGGTCTTTGCCTTGTATCAGCAGAGTGAGTGCCAGCATGATGAGCGGTGCAGCAATGAGGATGACGACCTGTACGCTCGTCGTGAACCAACCCCAGAATTGATAGAACAGAAAGAATATGCTGGCGGAGAGTGCCAGTGCCCCGAACAAAGAGGCGATGCGCATACCTAGAGAGAGTTGGCTGGCCTTGCTGTCCTTATCGATATCGAAGGCATGAGCATACTGTTCGAGCAGGCGGTGATGATGTGAACCTATCTGCTCACGTTGTGCGTCACTGAGTGTGACTACGCCTTCGCGCGCCAAATTGTCTAACTCGAGCTGGAACACACGGATCTGATCCGCTCGCTGCTGGGCTTCCTGTCGGGACGAGGTATCCATAAAACTCTCCAACTCGCTAAGACTGTTGTACCGCCTGAACCGCTTATCAGATGAAGCTGTGTTCCGCTGCGGGGAAGCTGCCATCTTTGACCGCTTCCACATAGGCCTTTACGGCAGCGGCGACAGAGTCAGCACCCACCATGAAATCCTTTACGAAGCGCGCTTTCTTGCCAGGATAGATACCCAGCATGTCATGCAATACCAACACCTGACCCGAACACGCCGCACCCGCACCTATGCCGATGGTGGGGATGGTCAGCTGCGCGGTGACGTCGGCGGCCAGTGCGGCAGGCACGGCTTCCAGCACGATCAACCCTGCACCGGCCTGTTGCAGGGCCAATGCATCCGCAATCAAACGCTGTGCGGCTTCGACAGTTTTACCCTGCACTCTATAGCCACCAAGTTGATGTACGGATTGCGGCGTGAGGCCGACATGTCCGCACACTGGGATACCGCGCGCAGTGAGGAAATGTACGGTTTCCACCATCTCTGCGCCGCCTTCCAACTTGACCATCTGCGCACCCGCCGCCATCAGTTTGGCCGCGTGTGCGAAAGTCTCTTGTGGACTGATTTGGAAAGTACCGAACGGCAGGTCACCGATGATGAAGGCCTGGGTCGCGCCGCGCGCCACGCAGGTGGTGTGATAGACCATCTCGTCCAGTGTCACTGGCAAAGTGGATTCATGGCCTTGCAATACCATGCCCAGCGAATCGCCCACCAGCAATACATCCACCCCCTGTGCCTCCAACAACGCTGCAAAGCTGGCGTCGTAACAGGTCAGCATGGTGATCTTTTCGTTCTGTTTGCGTAAGGTCTGCAGTGCCGTCAGTGTGGTACGCATGTCATCCTCCCAAACTAAAGAATTCGCGCGAGCTGCGCATGTCGCTGATACGTTGCAACAGCAGATCAAAGTGATCCTTGTTGCCGATGAAGTCCAGATTATCACTATTCACCACTAATACGGGCGCCGCATCGTAATGGTGGAAGAAGTCGCTATAGCTGCGCGCCAGTCTGACCAGATAGTCATCGGTGATGTTGCGCTCATATTGCAAGGCACGCTTGTGTACACGCGTGAGTAAGGTGTCGGTCGAGCCCTGCAGATAGATCACCAGATCCGGTGTGGGCGCTTGCAGGGCGATGTTCTGGTGCGCTTGTTGATACAGACTGAATTCGGCATCGGACAACGTCAGGCGCGCGAACAGCATGTCCTTGTCAAAGAGATAATCTGACACGGTGGTCTGCTGCAGAAAATCCATCTTGGCCAACTCGCGCACTTCATTGCCGCGCTGGAACAGGAAATACAATTGCGTCGCCAGCGCATGGCGCGCGGGGTCATCGTAGAATTTAGCGAGAAAGGGATTCTCTTCAGGCTTCTCCAACAAGGTGTTGGCATTCAGATGACGCGCCAGTTTTTGCGTGAGACTAGTTTTGCCCACACCTATCGGTCCCTCAATCACCACGTAACGGTATTTATCAAACAGCATCACTACCCTCGCTGATACGTTGCAAAGTCTGATCGGCACAAGCTTGCGCTGCAATATCTGCCCTACCTAAACCAGGAATGACGCAGTCCGCAGCGATCTCCAGCAGCGGCTGCAGCACGAAAGCGCGCAGATGCATCTGTGGATGCGGAATGGTCAAACCGTGTTCATGCATCATCAAGTCGTCGTACAACAGCACATCCAAATCTAGGGTACGCGGCGCGTTCTGAAAAGTACGCTCACGGCCGTTCTGATGCTCAACATCTAACACGGCTTGCAGCAAAGCTTGCGGTGTCAGGGTAGTAGAGAGCTTGGCAACTGAATTGACGAAATCGGGCTGATCAAGATAGCCCACTGGCGCGCTGGCATACAAGGAGGCGCGGGCCAACAAACGGGTACCGGGCAGCTTATCCAGCGCAGTAAAGCCACGCAGCACTTGTGCGCGCGGATCGTCCAGATTGCTGCCTAAGGCGATATAAGCGATATGCACCATCACTCAGCAGAGTCGCTACCTGGTGCGTCACCCTGAGCAGCGCTAGGCTTCTTGCGCGGCTTACGGCGACGGCGTTTCTTCTCACCAGATTTCTCTGGCTGCAGCATTTCTTCGCGTCGTGCGGTGCTGGCATCTTGGAACTCGTCCCACCACAGACCCAGCTCGTCATCCACCTCACCGCTGGCGCAGCGCAACAGCAGGAAGTCATAACCAGCACGGAACCGTGGGTGCTCCAACAGTCGATAGGGGCGCTGACCCGAGCATTGCTCGAAACGTTGCTGCATCAGCCAGATCTCTTTCATCACCGCGTCGTGTCGATGCGGGATAGCCATACGCTTCTTCTGCTTGGCCAACACCTCATCCATCGCCTCGTGCATCGCACCCACCGGACGCTCGCCCAAATTTACTCGCGCTTCCCATGCGATGCGCACTTCCGGCCACAGCAAGGCGGCGAACAAGAAGGCGGGGGAAACGGTTTTGTCCTGACGCAAACGGTCATCGGTATTGTGTAGCGCCAGCATGATGAACTTCTCACCCACCGGACGCTCCCAGATCACGTCCAGCAAAGGCAGCAGGCCGTGATGTAGATCCATCTTACGCAGCTGCTGTATGCACTCGTAGGAGTGACCAGACAACAGCATCTTCAACACTTCGTCCAACAGACGCGCTTCAGGCACGTTGTCCAACAAACTCTTCATCTTGGCGATAGGTGCGGCCGTAGCTGCATCCAGCTTAATACCCAGCTTGGCTGAGAGACGCACTGCACGCAACATACGTACAGGATCTTCGCGGTAGCGCACAGCTGGGTCGCCTATCATGCGCAGCACGCCGTCGCGGGTATCCGCGTAGCCGTTGTGATAGTCGAATATCTGCTGGGTACTGGGGTCGTAGTACAAGGCATTGGCGGTGAAATCGCGACGTGCCGCGTCCTGTTCCTTGTCGCCGAATTCGTTGTCACGCAGCAAACGGCCATGCTCATCGGTCTGCGCATCTTCGGCTTCGATCATGCGCCGGAATGTAGAGACTTCCACCACTTCCTCGCCGAACATCACATGCACCAGACGGAAGCGGCGGCCGATGATGCGTGAGCGACGGAACACGCGACGCACCTCTTCTGGGGTCGCATCGGTGGCCACGTCGAAATCCTTGGGGGTCTTTTCCAGCAACAAGTCGCGCACTGCGCCACCCACCACATAAGCCTGATAGCCGGCGGCTTGCAGACCATCGGTGACCTTTTTTCCGCCATAACTGATCTGCTCACTCGCCACACCGTGTAGGGCAAACGGAATGACCTTCGCGTTACCCACGGTCTTTACTTTTTCGGACTTGCGGAATACCCGTTTGAGAAATCTTTTGATCATTGTTTTTTTTAGTTTTTACTCGGCTTGTAGTGCACGGCGGCGCGCGCAAGGAGCGCGGATTATACACTGTCAGTATCTGCTCACGAACAGCCGCAGGCACAAACGAAGAACGCGCCTTGCGGCGCGTTCCAGATAGCTAACAACTCAGTGAAACTGGTTACCCTTCAAATCAGCCCTTCAGGCAAGAGCTCATGAATGCCTTACGTTCTGCACCCTTCAGTGCTTTGGTCTTGGCATCGGCATTACAAGTCTTCATCTTGTTCTGTTGTGTAGGAGCTGCACTTGCTGTTGGCTTTTCTTCAGCAGCGGCACCATCTGCCTTCAGCTCATAATCCTTCTTCAGACATTTTTTCATGAACGCTTTGCGGTCAGCGCCCTTCATGTCAGTCGCTTCTTTGTTGCAACCCTTCATCTTATCGTGCTGAGCACCAGCGAAAGCTGGAGCAGAAACAACTACTGCGAAACTCAAACATGCCAACGCGATCAATTTCTTCATGAAGCTCTCCTTAGTAATTTAAATAAACTGGACTTCTGAATATCTGCAACGTAGCCGTACTGCTCAGAGCGATGTCATTACTCTCAGCGGCGCAGAGTTTAGCGCACCTGAGAGCCATTTGGTATAGAGCACAGCAGCGATTTTTTGTGAGTCGGGAATATAGCGTTCGGATAGTTCATTCATCTCGATAACCGATTGAACATAATAACTTTCTTTAGCACTACCCACCTCTTCAGCACCTACGCGACACCAGTCTCGCACCATATCCGCTGTCATCTCCACGTGACATTGCAAAGCTAGGTGCTTACCCAACACAAAGCCTTGTGAAGCGCATGCGGGACTGGACAAGATAGGCACGGCATCTGTCGGCAGCGAGAAAGTCTCGCCATGCCAGTGGTATGCAGTAAACGTTGTGGCATCGCCGAACCATGCGCGTGCCATGTCGTTATCTGCAACTGCCACTGGCCACCAGCCTATCTCTTTGCATGGATTCCGCGTCACCAGGCCGCCTAGTGCCTTGGCTATCAACTGACCTCCTAGACAATGGCCCAGCACAGGAATATCCAGCGCCACTGCCTCGCGTATCAATGCCAATGACTGCGGTATCCAAGGAAGTTCGTCGTTGACGCTCATGGGGCCGCCCATAAACACCAAGCCTGAATAAGCAGCTGCGCTGCTCGGAATGGGGTCGTGCGCATCGATGGCGATCAGCTGCCAAGGAATGTTGCGTGAGGTAAGGAATTCGCCCAGATAACCGGGACCTTCGACAACGACATGACGAAAGATGGCGATGGGCTTCATAGAATCAGAGGAAGGCTAAGTGACATGGATAAAAGGGAAAAGCTGCTCATCAGCTTCCCCATCAAACTGCTCTGCTTATTCCTTGGTCTTATCCCGCTCTATCAAGGCATAAGCAGAATGATTATGGATGGACTCGAAGTTCTCGGACTCGACGATATAGGCATCGATACGTTCATCGGCATTGAGCACAGCCGCTACGTCACGCACCATGTCTTCTACGAACTTAGGATTGTCGTAAGCGCGCTCGGTCACATATTTCTCGTCGGGACGTTTGAGTAGACCATACAGTTCGCAGGAGGCTTGCTCTTCGGCGATACGCACCACATCTTCTATCCATACGAAGGAGTTGGTGCGCAAGGTCAAGGTGACATGGGAACGCTGATTATGCGCACCGCGCTCGGATATTTTCTTGGAGCAAGGACACAAACTCGTGACCGGCACCAACACGCGCATCGTGACGCTCGCCTTGCCCTCTACGATCTCACCTATCAGGGTCACATCGTAATCGAGCAGACTCTGCACACCCGAAATCGGCGCGGTCTTGTTGACGAAATACGGGAAGCTCATCTCGATGTAACCAGACTGAGCCTCCAGACGCACTACCATCTCACGCAAGATGCTCTCGAACGATTCGACCGAGATCTCGCGCTCGTGCTCGTTCAGTATCTCGACGAAGCGGGACATGTGCGTGCCCTTGAAGTTATGCGGCAGATGCACATACATATTGAAGGTGGCGATAGTGTGTTGCACGCCGACGCTCTTATCCTTGACTTTGACCGGATGGCGTATGCCTTTGATACCGACACGGTTGATAGCGATATGACGTACATCGGCAGAGCTTTGTACGTCGGGTATAAGATTTTTTTCAGGGCTATTCATGACAGACTTCCTATTCAGCTACAGGGCAGAGGATGATTATATCCAATCCCGACAAATTTACTCAACCAATTTAGCCGAGACGGTGGCAGCGATGCCTTTACCATCCAAGCCACAATCAGCCAACATCTGAACAGGATCACCTTGTTCGATGAAGGTGTCGGGCAGACCCAGTTGTAATAATGGTGTGCGCAAACCGAGAAGGTTCAGACACTCGGCGACGGCACTTCCCGCACCGCCTTGTATGACGTTTTCTTCCACACTGACCAATAGATCGTGTTCGCGTGCCATACGGGCGACCATCTCCGTATCCAACGGTTTGACGAAACGCATGTTCACTACGGTAGCATCCAAAGTATCGCCCGCTTGCAAGCTGGGCGCCAACATCGAACCGAAGGCTAGGATGGCGACGCGCTTACCAGTACGTCGCAGTTCTGCCTTACCCACAGGCAATGCAACCATGGCCTGCTGAATAGACACACCTAGGCCTTTACCACGAGGGTAGCGCACGGCAGTCGGCGTGTCCAACTGCATCGCGGTGTATAACATCTGCCTGCATTCGTTCTCGTCTGCTGGCGTCATCACCGTCATATTCGGTACACAACGCAGATAGGTCAGATCAAAACTGCCCGCATGGGTCGCACCGTCCGCGCCCACCAGACCACCTCGGTCTATGGCCAGCAACACCGGCAGATTCTGTATCGCGATGTCGTGAATCAGTTGGTCGTAGGCACGCTGCAAAAAGGTGGAATAGATGGCCACCACCGGCTTACTGCCGTCGCAAGCCATACCTGCAGCAAAAGTCAGCGCATGTTGCTCGGCGATACCCACGTCGAAATAACGTGTAGCAAAACGCGCAGCGAAATCCTGCATGCCCGAGCCTTCGCACATCGCGGGGGTGATGCCGACCACGCGTTCGTCCTGTTGCGCCATGTCGCATAACCACTGGCCAAAGACCTGCGTATAGGTGGGCTTGCTCGCTTGCCCTGCAGCATCGATCTCGGCGGGTTTGGGTACGATGCCTTGGGTACGGTCGAACTTGCTTACACCGTGGTAGAGCAGACAATCGGCCTCTGCCTTGTCGTAACCCTTACCCTTTTGCGTGACGATATGCAGGAACTGAGGGCCGCTCAATTTGCGGATATTGCTTAAGGTATCTAACAGCACATCCATATCATGCCCGTCAATAGGGCCGATATAGTTAAAGCCGAACTCTTCAAATAGTGTGCCAGGCGTGACCATGCCTTTGACATGCTCCTCAGCGCGCTTGGCAAACTCGTGCACAGTAGGAATACCACGCAAGGCCTTCTCGCCGGTACTGCGCATCGAAGAATAGAAACGACCTGACATCAACTTGGCCAGATAGTTATTCAGCGCACCAACGGGACGCGAGATAGACATATCATTGTCGTTCAATACCACCAGCAGATTGGCATCCATCGCGCCAGCATTATTCAAGGCCTCAAAAGCCATGCCGCCTGTCATCGCACCATCACCTATGATGGCAACCGCGCGACGCTCGCTGCCACTCAGTTGAGCGGCCACAGCCATACCTAATGCGGCGCTGATTGAGGTGCTGGAGTGACCGGTGCCGAAGGTATCGTACTCACTCTCATCGCGTTTGGGGAAGCCAGCAATCCCGCCCGCCATACGCAAGGTACTCATTGCTACACGGCGACCGGTCAAAATCTTGTGCACATAGGTCTGATGACCCACGTCCCATACCAGCCTATCTTCCGGCGTATCGAATATATAGTGCAGCGCGATGGTCAACTCCACCGTTCCCAAATTAGAAGAGAGGTGGCCACCAGTCTTGCTCACAGACTCAACCAAGAACTCACGCAGCTCCATCGCAAGTTGCGGCAACTGCTGGCGCTCTAATCTGCGCAGGTCGTTGGGACTGCTGATGGTGTTTAACAATGTATACATTCGGTCTCTATTACTTCCAAATAACTAGACTTACAAACGCAGGACTGCGGTTAGTATTTACGCAATACGATGAAATCTGCCAACTCGCGCAAGCGCTGTCCAGCCTCACCAAAACCAGCCAAACTTTCTAACGCATCCTGATGCAATTGGTTCGCCATGGAACGTGCAGCCTGTACACCCAGCAAGGTCACATAGGTCGGCTTGTCGTGGTCGGCATCTTTGCCTGCGGTCTTACCTAGTGTCGCAGTATCGGCTTCCGTATCCAGCACATCGTCCACAACTTGGAAGGCGAGCCCCACACATTTACCGTAATGATCCAACTTGGCCAGTTGCTCCGTCGTCACTGCACCACAGTGCGCACCCAACAGGATGGCTGCGCGTATCAGCGCGCCAGTCTTGTGGATATGCATAAATTCGAGTTCGGGCACGGTTAGCGATTTACCCACGCTATCCAGATCGATAGCCTGACCACCCGCCATACCGCGCGAACCGCTCGCCTGCGCTAGCAACTTGATCATCTCCAACTGGCGTGCGCCTTCATCATTGAGCTTATGATCCGCCAATAACTGGAAAGCCAAAGTCTGCAGACTATCACCCACCAGCAGCGCGGTCGGCTCGTCGTATTGCACATGACAGGTCGGCTTGCCGCGACGTAACACATCGTCGTCCATGCACGGCATGTCGTCGTGCACCAGCGAGTAGGCATGGATGAGTTCAACAGATGCTGCTGCGATATGGGCACGTGACAATTCCGCACCCACCAACTCGGCGGCGGCGAACGCCAATAAAGGGCGCACACGCTTGCCACCCTGCAACACCGCGTAACGCATCGCCTGATGCAAACGTTGTGGCGCCACATCGGGCGAAGGCAACAGATCGCCCAACACAGACTCGAAGCGGCTTAAATGACTATTGGTCCAAGCTTGAAAATCGATACTCATTGATTCTGTCCCGCCTCGAAGTCTTTAAGCACACCCTCTTCCAGCACACGCACCTGTTGTTGCGCATCATCCAAGCGGGTACGGCAGAAAGCTAACAGTTCGGCGCCACGTTTGTAGGCACCCAAGGCATCTTCCAAAGACAGCTTGCCTGCTTCCATATCAGCGACCAGCGTCTCGAGTTCGGTCATCGCCGCCTCGAAGCCCTGTGCTTTTTGTGATTTTGCAACCATCGTCATTTTCCTACACGCGAAAGAACGGCATTCTACCGAAGCCACCCACTCAGGGCGAATTTTTGTCTGCCACACATATAATGGAGGGAGTCGTGATATTTATTTGTACTTCCCAGCAGGCCGGATTTTGGTTAGGATTGCGACTCACATGAAACGCCTTCCTGTATTTCTGCAACTCCCCCAACTCTAAACAAGCGAGATTTCACTTATGAGCGAACATATCAATTACGTTTCCGATGCAACATTTGACGCAACGGTATTGCAAGCCCCGCTGCCCGTTCTGGTCGACTACTGGGCTGAATGGTGCGGTCCTTGCCGTATGATCGCCCCTATCTTGGACGAGATTTCCAAAGAATACGCCGGCCGTCTGAGCGTCGCCAAATTGAACGTCGACGAGAATCAACAGACCCCAGCCAAATACGGCATCCGTGGCATCCCTACCCTGATGCTGTTCAAGAATGGCAACATCGAAGCAACTAAAGTCGGCGCACTGTCCAAATCGCAACTGACCGCTTTCATTGACAGCCACATCTAATCCGTTTACTGTCGCGCCCGCTGCGCCCAACAATTCAAATAACTTGGCCACGCGGGTGCTGTAGCACCTTCTGATTCAACCCCTTCCTTCTCGCCTCTATATACCTCACGCATCGCTATGCATCTATCTGACATAAAACTCAAACACGTCACCGAACTGGTTGAAATGGCTGCGGCCAATCAAATCGAAAACGCCAACCGTATGCGTAAGCAAGATCTGATCTTTGCTTTGCTGAAGAGTCAGGCGAAAAAAGGTGAGGCCATCTTTGGCGACGGTACGCTGGAGATCCTGCCCGACGGCTTCGGCTTCCTGCGTTCACCTGACACCTCTTATCTGGCCGGCCCTGACGATATCTATGTCAGCCCCAGCCAGATACGACGTTTCAATCTGCATACTGGTGACACCATAGAAGGTGAGATCCGCACGCCTAAGGACGGTGAACGCTACGTTGCGCTGGTCAAGGTCGACAAAGTCAACGACGAGCCGCCCGAGAATGCCAAGAACAAGATCCTGTTCGAGAATCTGACCCCACTCTTCCCTACCCAGCCACTTAAACTGGAGCGCGACATCCGTGCGGAAGAGAACATCACCGGTCGTATCATCGACATCGTCGCACCGATAGGCAAAGGCCAGCGCGGCTTACTGGTGGCGTCACCGAAGTCTGGTAAGACTGTGATGCTGCAGCACATCGCACACTCGATTTCGGCAAACAATCCTGATGCAACACTGATCGTGCTACTGATAGACGAGCGCCCAGAGGAAGTTACCGAGATGAGCCGCACGGTACGCGGCGAAGTGGTTGCTTCCACCTTCGATGAACCCGCTACCCGTCACGTGCAAGTCGCCGAGATGGTGCTGGAAAAAGCTAAGCGTCTGGTCGAACACAAGAAGGACGTCATCATCCTGCTCGACTCTATCACCCGTTTGGCACGCGCATACAACACCGTCATCCCTTCCTCAGGCAAGGTACTGACCGGCGGTGTGGATGCCAATGCCTTACACCGTCCCAAGCGCTTCTTTGGTGCGGCACGGAATATCGAGGAAGGCGGCTCGCTGACCATCATCGCCACCGCACTGGTCGATACCGGCTCGCGCATGGACGATGTGATCTACGAAGAATTCAAGGGTACCGGCAATATGGAGATCCATCTGGATCGCCGCATGGCTGAGAAACGTGTCTATCCAGCGATCAACGTGAACCGCTCAGGCACACGTAAAGAAGAGTTGCTGATCAAGCCGGACGTGCTACAACGCATCTGGTTGTTGCGCAAACTGCTATACCCCATGGATGAGCTTGACGCGATGGAATTCCTGCTCGACAAGATTAAAGCTACCAAGAACAACAACGAGTTCTTCGACTCGATGCGCCGTTAAGCCTCCCTATAAGGCAGAGCTTTGCTATGGCAGAGCTCGTTAAATCAAGGCGATAGGGCTGCTTTTGATATTTATAAAAATGGTTTTGACGGGGGCGATTATTTATGTATAATTCGCGCCTTCGCAAAAACCGCACTCAGAGGTTGTTATTATGTACGCAGTCATTAAAACTGGTGGTAAGCAATACCGTGTCATCACTGGTGAAACACTCAAAGTAGAAATTTTAGAGGGCGATGTTGGCTCCGCTATCGTTCTGGACAAAGTCCTGATGGTATCGAACGGCGACAAGTTGTCTGTGGGCAAACCTCTGTTGATTGGTGCAACGGTTGCGGCAACTATCGTTTCACACGGTCGTGGCGACAAGGTTCGCATCTTCAAGATGCGCCGTCGTAAGCATTACCAAAAGAACCAAGGTCATCGTCAAAACTACACAGAGATCCGTATCGACGGTATTTCTGCGTAATCAGCAAGGAGCATAAAAAATGGCATCGAAAAAAGGCGGGGGCAGTACCAGTAACGGCCGCGACTCACACTCGAAACGATTGGGTGTTAAGAGTTACGGCGGCGAATTGATCAGCGCGGGCAGCATCATCGTGCGTCAACGTGGCACAGAGTTCCATCCTGGCGAAAACGTCGGTATGGGCAAAGACCACACGCTGTTTGCCAAGATCACTGGCAAAGTTGTATTCGCCATCAAGGGTGCGCAACAACGCAGAACAGTTTCCATCGTCGCTGCGTAAGCTGCTTCTTTGGTATAAGACAGCCCTATCGTCATGGTAGGGCTGTTTTCATTTCTGCTCCGAAATACAGATATACCCAAAACACTTGTCCACGAAAGGCACGAAAAACACGAAAATAGAACAACCCATGCCAGCGAAACGAAATCGAAGAGTGCCTCATCTTCTTTCGTATATCTGATGGTCGAATTCAGTTTTTAGGTTGAGTAGGTACACGACATGAAATTCATAGACGAATCAAGAATCGAAGTCTTCGCTGGCAATGGCGGCAACGGCATCGCCAGTTTTCGCCGTGAGAAATACATCGACAAAGGCGGTCCCGATGGTGGTGACGGCGGTCGCGGCGGCAGCATCTGGGCGCAGGCGGACAGCAACATCAATACCCTAGTCGATTTCCGTTTTCAAAAGACCCATAGGGCTAAGAACGGCGAATCCGGTCGAGGCTCTGATTGCTACGGCAAAGGCGCGGATGATGTCATCCTACACATGCCCGTCGGGACGGTGATCACCGACCTAAACAGTGGCGAAGTGATGGCCGACCTTATGGTCGAGGGCGAACGTGCGTTGCTCGCGCAAGGCGGCATAGGCGGCCTGGGTAACATCCATTTCAAATCAAGTACCAACCGCGCGCCGCGCCAATGCACCCCCGGCACAGATGGCGAGACACGTGAACTACAACTGGAGCTGAAGGTCCTAGCGGACGTAGGCTTGCTCGGTATGCCCAACGCTGGAAAATCGACCTTCATCCGTTCGGTATCTGCTGCAAAACCTAAGGTTGCGGATTACCCGTTCACCACCTTGCATCCCAATCTGGGTGTGGTGCGCGTGTCGCACGAGAAGAGCTTCGTCATCGCCGACATACCCGGTCTGATCGAAGGCGCAGCGGAAGGTGCCGGTCTGGGTCACCAGTTCCTGCGCCATCTGGCACGTACCCGTGTGCTGCTGCATCTGGTTGATCTTGCGCCTATGTATGAAGGCACAGACCCAGTCGCCGAGGCGCGCGCCATCCTCAATGAACTTAAGAAATACGATGAGGCGCTTTATCAGAAACCGCGCTGGCTACTACTCAACAAACTCGACCTGCTGGAAGATCCAGATGAAAAAGTCGCGGCTTTCCTCAAGGAGTTCGACGACTACGATCGCTACTTCACCATTTCTGCAATCAATGGCAATGGCTGTAAGGAACTGACTTTTGCCATCATGGATCACTTGCTGGAGATGCGCGAACAAGAAGCGGAAGCAGCAGCAGCCAGTGCCCAAGAGAGCGACGCCAGCACTCTTTAAATGAGTTAGAGAAACATCGACTACATAGTCTTGCTACCCATGAAAACCGTACTCACCTCATGTAAACGTATCGTCGTCAAAGTCGGCAGCAGTCTGGTCACCAATCAAGGTGCCGGACTGGACTTGAATGCTTTGGGCAACTGGGCCAGACAGATTGCAGCTCTCAATGCCAGCGGCCACGAAGTCATACTGGTTTCTTCCGGCGCAATCGCTGAAGGCATGCAACGACTAGGTTGGACGACGCGCCCCACCCTGATACATGAGTTGCAGGCCGCTGCAGCCGTGGGACAGATGGGCTTGGTGCAGGCTTACGAAAGCTGCTTCCGCAAACATAATCTGCATGCAGCACAGGTATTGTTGACTCATGCCGATCTAGTAGACCGCGAGCGTTATCTGAATGCGCGTGGCACCTTGACCACTCTGCTGGGCTTGCGCGTCATCCCCATCATCAATGAGAACGACACCGTGGTAACCGACGAAATCAAGTTCGGCGACAACGACACTTTAGGCGCATTGGTGACTAACCTTATCGATGCCGATGTACTGGTGATATTGACCGACCAAATCGGCCTCTTTACCGCCGACCCACGCAAAGATAAGAATGCGACCTTGGTTGCTGAGGCTAGAGCAGGAGAGGCACAACTGGAAGCGATGGCGGGCGGGGCAGGAAGCGCGATCGGTCGAGGCGGCATGTTGACCAAGATACTCGCGGCGAAACGTGCGGCACGCAGCGGCGCACATACTGTGATCGCCTCCGGGCATGAGCGCGATGTGCTGTTGCGTCTAGTACAGGGCGAGTCCATAGGCACTTTACTCACCGCCCCTACCCTGACCCTAGCCGCACGCAAACAATGGTTGGCCGACCATCTGCAAGTCACGGGAAAGTTGGTGTTAGACGATGGTGCCATCAAAGCACTCAAAGACGGTAAGAGTCTGTTACCTATAGGCGTGACGCAAGTGCATGGGGAGTTTCAGCGTGGTGCTGTGGTCGCTTGTGTGAACGCACAAGGTAACGACATCGCACGCGGTCTAAGCAACTACAACGATACCGAAGCACGCCGTATCGCCCGCCGCCCCAGTCAGGAGATCACCACCCTGCTGGGTTATGGTGGTGATGCCGAACTGATACATAGAGACAATCTGGTTCTACTCTGAGCAGTGTAGGCAAACTTGCTCAGCAAGCTATACCGCACCGTGCAACATCAACGCAGACGATTTCATGTAGGAGCGCCCAAGCTCGCTTCTACAACCATACTTATTAAGGAAACAATATGAAACGCATCGACGACGAATTCTCCTTCCAGGTACGTGAACTGACCGACCAGATGGAAGGCATCCTAGGCGACCCACCTGACCGCAAGAACTATAACAATATGGTCACGGCCTTGCTGACCGAATACAAAAAGGAAGTCATCGTTGAAGATGTGAACCTGCTCAGTTTCGCCCTAGTAGATCATCTCAAATACAACAAACCTGCCGGTCTGCTTGCTAGCGCTAAGAAGTACGAGGCCACAGAACCCGCCAAGGTCGCGGCTATGGTCTCCGGCAGCAGCCCAGAATATGACGCCCTGCTAGCCTCTTTGTTTGAGAACTATCCCGCCCTGGCACGCAAGGCCGTGGTGGTCGCCTTCTTGAAAGAGAACCCCGGCATGTGGCTGGGTCAAGAAGCGGCGCCCGAGGAAGAGGAAGAAGAGAACGAAGACGAGTTGGATGAAGATGAAGGTCCGACCGATCATATAGCCGACCTATTCGATGAGGCCCAGGACCCCCATGAACAGTAATCTGCCCGCACTCAGGAAAGCTGTCACCGAACTGGTTATCGCCGGCTCCACCGAGCGCGCCGAAGAGGCATTCTCGGAAGCCGCTGAACAGTATGGCGACATAGCTATCGTGGAAGTGTTATCCAGCATAGAACCACAAGTGACCTCATTGCATCTATCCGCTTTTGACGGCGGTAAGCTGTCACTGGCGACACTGCTGGTACCGCCCAAAGCTTGGGCCGACAGCCTCGCTTTTTTCGCCGCAAAATGGCGCGAAGACGACATCGAGAACGAACCTGAATTGCTGGCAGAATCCCTGTTCACTCATATCCACGGCGTAGTGTTCTCCACCGACGACCATGATAGACGCCACGAGTTACTCAAGGCCTGTGTCGCCACCGACTGCGGTCTGCTGGCACTGATCACCTTGTTCTCCATGGCACCCGATGACGTGTTGGAGATCGCCGAGCGTATCGACACAATGCGCGCCTATGTCACGGCAGGTAGCGAATCTGAACATGACATCGTGCCACTTGCGGTCGAGCTGTATCACGCCACCCAGGACGGCTGGGAACAAGTGTTGTACGGCTTATTCCCCAACTATATGCACGACCCCGACGCAGTACGCGAACAACATGCCGACGAGGACGAAGAGACCCCTGATGCGCATCGCAGTACGCAAGAGCTATTGCGCCAATTGCGCAAACTGGTGCCCACCGAAAGCAAAACCAAAGAACGTATCAAGCGTCACAAGAGCTTGGGCAAAGACATCTTCTCCTGATGGCGACGCAGACTGCAGATACCTCACTGGTCTCACTGACCGCGCAACTGCCACTGCTGTTGCGCGCCATCCACGCGCTGGGACAACGTCGCGACCATATCGAAAATGCGGAAGAAATCGCACACGAACTAAGCAGCATCACCGCCATGGTGGCGAGCAAGTTCACCAATGACCGTACCGCCGAGGGCATACTGGAAGCACTGCGTCTTACTGTGGGTTGCGTCTCCTTGGGCTTGGCACATACGCTGCCGCACGATGATGACGACGCCGCACTGGAACTGTTGATCGAGCAAGGCTGCGAGCGCGTCTTCCAACAAGGTTTTCGTGCCATCAAGGAACTCGCGCAACTGCCCGATGTAGCGATCATCAGTATCTATGACCACTCTCCGCATGAACAAGAGCGCCGCCTCAAAGCAACCTTTATGCGTTACTGCGAGGCCGATCCCAACGACTTCTGGATGGGCTATAAAAACTTCCAGCGCGAATGGCAGAGCCGCACCAAGATCCAATCCACATTGAATTGCGCGTTGTGGTTACGCAAGCATCACAGCGAAGGACCCGTACGCGGCAGTGATATGGACGCAGAAGGCGTGTTGGCCATCGCACTAATCTTTGCCCTGCGTGGCAATGGCCGCATCGTCGCCAAAGCTGGGCAGCGTGAATTAGAAGCGTTGCTTGCTACCTTGCGCAAGGAAAAACCGGAAGCCGAGGCCGCGTGGGAATTATTCTTGAGCAAGTTGCCAATCGAGCATCAGACAGTGTTGCGCGAGCGCCTCTCCCATCTGCGTGACAGCCATATCGTCACAGAGCTACAGCGTCTGACCAAGAAAGCTAGGCCCAGCAAGAGTGATATCAGCAACCTCTTCCAAGAGCTGCAAAACCACGGCGGTAACGAGATCGAAGTTGACTACGAATGAAGTGCCCCGAACAGGGCACTAAGTTACTGGGGTAGTTCCACTCCGTTGAATTTGAACACCGAACGCCACAACTCCATCGCTTCTCCCTCGGCATCCAACACGATACGATCATTCATCTGCTGATCGTATTCGGCCCTACGCTTGGTATCGGTAAGCACTTCATAAGCCTGTTGTATGGCGTTGAAACGCGCCTCAGCACCCTCTTCGCTGTTGCGATCGGGATGGAAGCGCATCGCCAATGAACGATAACGTTTCTTGATATCGTCATTGCTGGCGTTGGGAGCCACACCAAGTATGTTGTAGAGATTCTCCATTGTTACTTATACGGCCCTCAGGGCTGCAACTCCTCTACTTTGATCTGTCGTTCATGTGCGACTGACTGCACCGCCTCGCGCAAGCGGCGACCACTCTGCTCATCTGCAGTGCCATTCAGCGGTTGTTCCACCAACACAGCCAGTGCAAACTCACTCATGGTGCGGTGGTGACTCTCTTTGTCGGACAACACTGGCATGGGATTGATCGCTTGGAAGTAGAGCATGCCGCCACGCGCAGCCACCGCCATCAGATAGAGCTTGTCCTTGTCGGTCGCCACCTTTGCGTCATGTACTGCGTAACAAAATATCTCGCTGTCGGACAGACTGCTCGCATCACCTGCTTGGGTGGCGATCGCTTCGATAAAGGACTGCGCGGGATTCAGTTGTGGTGCGAAAGTGATGTGGTACTTACCTGGCCTGCTGATCACCAAAGGTCTGTCGAGGACAACGGGCTTAGATCTGCGTATGGTCAAAACCACCAAAGTGATGAGTGTGAGAAGTAATAGCGATTCTCCCATGATGCTCCTTATGGTTGTAACTTACGGTTAGGGAGTGATGCAGATACGATTCAGCTGCGTCGCATCAGACGGCTAGTAGTTTCAGAGCTTTCTATCCATTTCTTGATGCGGTTGGCATCACCGATGCGGGTGCGTTTACCCCATGAGTCCAACAACACGATGATGACTGGACGATCATTGAAAGTCGCCTCCATCACCAGACAACGACCTGCTTCGCTGATATAGCCAGTCTTGCTCACGCCGATCTCCCAAGAGGCATTCTTGACCAGCGGGTTGGTGTTATGAAAATGCAATTCACGTCCACGCAATCCTTCCACCGAAGCCGAGGCTGTAGTGGTGTATTTGTGTATCAGGGGATAAGTGCGCGCTGCGGCCACCATCTTGACCAGATCATGCGCGGTCGAGACGTTGTCGCTGTTCAATCCAGTAGGATCGAAAAAATGCGTGTCCATCATACCTAGTTGTTTAGCCTTGGCGTTCATCGCGGCGAGAGCCGCAGACAAGCCACCGGGATAGTTACGTGCCAGCGCCGAAGCCGCACGATTCTCAGAAGCCATCAGGGCCATCTGCATCATCTCGGCACGGGTGTAGCTCATACCGATACGCAAGCGCGACTTGGAGCCTTTGATCCTATCCTTGTCTTCGTCGTCCACGCTGACCTGCTCATCCATAGGCAGCTTAGCATCGAGCACTACCATGGCCGTCATCAATTTAGTGATGGAGGCGATAGGTGCAACTAGGTCGGCATGCTTGTCGTAGATGACTTCGCGTGTCTTGGCGTCCACAATCAAAGCGATGTTGGATTGCACGTGTGGTGATGCAGGATCCAAGCGCGCACTGGTATGCGCTTTATGGGATTTATGCTTGTGATGATGCTCTTGGGCGTGCGCCCAATTGATGACAAAAGTTTGGCTGATAACAACCAACATCCAGATTTTCTTTTTCATTTTCCGCTTCTCGACCTGCCTGACACGCAAGAGGATACATTAATATCAATATAAATCAATCAACAAGCTGCTTTTTCTCTTCTTGCTTCTGAAGGTTCCACAAATATTCGTAAGCACCATGCTGTTCCAGCAACTCAGCATGCGTACCGCGCTCTATGATGCGGCCCTGTCCCATCACCAAGATCTGGTCGGCATCCACCACCGTGGACAGGCGGTGTGCGATGACCAGCGTGGTACGGTTCTGCGCGATACTGCGCAGCTCGCCCTGTATGGCTTTCTCGGAATGTGAATCCAATGCTGAGGTCGCTTCGTCGAAGATCAACATAGCAGGATTTTTCAGGATGGCACGGGCAATGGCGACACGTTGTTTCTCGCCGCCGGACAGTTTCAGCCCGCGTTCCCCCACTGTGGACTCATAGCCCTGTGGCAAAGATTCGATGAAGGCATGGATGTGTGCAGCCTGTGCTGCTGCGATCACTTCCTCGTGGCTCGCTTCAGGTCTGCCGTAAGCGATGTTGTAATAGATGGTGTCATTGAACAGCACGGTGTCCTGCGGCACGATACCGATGGCCGCGCGCAGACTGGATTGCGTCACGCTGCGGATGTCCTGACCATTAATTTGTATGCTGCCTTGGCCTACATCATAGAAACGGAACAGCAGGCGCGACAGCGTGGACTTACCGGCCCCACTCGCGCCCACCACGGCAATGGTGTGCCCCGCAGGAATCTCGAAACTCACGTCATGCAAAATCTGCCGATCCGGTGCATAACCAAAATTCACATCGGTGAAACGCACCGAAGCCTGTCCAACCTGCAATACAGCAGCGTCTGGCGCATCGGCGATCTCTTTGTGCTCATGCAACAAGCGGAACATCTTCTCCATGTCGGCCAAGGAATGACGTATCTCGCGGTACACAAAACCAAGGAAGTGCAGCGGCATATAAAGCTGCAGCATGAACACATTGACCAGCACCAGATCGCCTATGGTCATCTTGCCGCTCACTACTTCTTGGGCGGCAAGCAACATCAAAGCGGTGATACCGATGGCGATGATGACGCTCTGTCCGGCGTTGAGTAAGGCCAGCGAAGTCTGGTTACGCACTGCTGCCTGCTCCCAGTGCTCCATATTGTGATCGTAGCGACGCGCCTCGTAAGCCTCGTTGCCAAAGTATTTCACGGTCTCGTAGTTCAACAAGCTATCGATGGCACGGGTGTTGGCCTTGGAGTCGAGGTCGTTCATGGTGCGGCGTACCACCATGCGCCACTCTGTGATGAACAGTGTGAAGATGATGTAAGCCACCAAGGTGATGAAGGTGATGATGGCGAACCATGCGTTGTATTTCTTCAGCAGGATGATTGCGACCAGCACGATCTCCAGCAATGTAGGCAGGATATTGAACAAGGTGAAGTTGAGCAGAAAGCCGATGCCGCGCGTACCGCGTTCGATATCGCGCGACACGCCACCGGTCTGACGATCCAAATGAAAGCGCAGACTCAGACTGTGCAGATGCTCGAACACCTGCAGCGCGACACGACGGATGGCGCGCTGCGTCACCTTGGCGAACACTGCGTCGCGCAATTCACCGAACAGCGTGCTGAACAAGCGCAACAGACCGTAGCCCACAATCAGAAACACCGGCACGACCAACACCGCATGCGAGCTATCTAATGCATCGATGATCTGCTTCAAGGCCAGCGGGATTGTCACGTTGGCCAACTTGGCGAAGACCAACAAGCCCATTGCGATCACCACGCGTGCTTTGAACTCCCAGAGATAGGGCAGCAGCGAACGTATAGTCTGCCAGTCGTTACGATTCTCGTTGGCGGTGGAGGGTGTGTCAGATTGCATGGGTCTTACCGATATTCACAAGTCCGCAATTATAACTGGCAGAGGGAATTATCCTCATATGAACTGCATAAACATTGCATGGCAAATCTTAATCCCCCGCCCCCAGGCAGGGGGATAGGAACTGGTTTTGCAACTATCTTTCAGATTGATTTACAGTAAACTGCGCAGCGCAACTCGACACCTACTACTAGCCAATAGTCCCATGTCATCCAATCCCGTACATATCAACACCCAAGCAGGCATGAGCCCCAAGGACTGGTATCAGGCTGCCAGCCAGACCTCTGGCCTAGTCTTCGATCCGGCGCAGGCCAGTGTGATAGAGGCGCTGGACAGCCTCTGGCATCAGCTGATGGATTTCAAAACCAAGCGCAACCACTTCCTAGGGCGCAGCCTGCTCAGCCCCGACGTGCCTAAAGGTATTTACATCTGGGGCGGGGTGGGACGCGGCAAGACTTTTCTCATGGACGGCTTTTACGAATGCGTGCCTTACCGCCGCAAACGCCGCATCCACTATCACCACTTCATGGCCGAAGTGCATCAGCGCATGAAGCAACTCGCCGATCACGATGATCCGCTAATCGCCTTGGCTGAACGTATCGAAGAATCGACCCGCTTGCTGTGTCTGGATGAGTTTCATGTCGACGACATCGCCGACGCGATGATATTGGGACGTTTGCTGAGCGCGCTGTTCGAGCGCGGCGTAGTGCTGATCACTACCTCCAACTACCCGCCCAGCGGGCTGTATCCACATGGCCTACAGCGCCAGAACTTCCTGCCCGCTATCGCCATGCTGGAGCGCGAACTGCAGGTTTTGAATCTGGGCAACGGTGACGACTATCGATTACAGGTAGGCGATAAAGAGTCACGCTATATCGTGCCTAGTGATGCAGAGAGCGAGCAGGCCATGAATGCAATGTTCGAGCGCGTAGCCACACATGACAATCAAATGCAGCACCCGATTCCGCACAAACGCATCGCCGCGCATGCCATCTGGTTCGATTTCCAAGAGCTATGCGGCAAAGCACATGGGCAATCCGACTATCTGCATATCGCACAACGTTTTCACACCGTGTTCCTGTCCGACATCCCCGTCCTACATGCCGACCATTCCTCCTCCGCGCGCAGGCTCACCTGGTTGATAGATGTGCTCTATGACAACAATGTGCAACTGGTCGCCTCTGCAGCAGCTGCACCTGCATCCTTGTATACAGAGGGCGTAGGCTCATCCGAATTCCATCGCACTGTCAGCCGCATGATAGAGATGCAATCGGCCAGCTATATGCGCTTAGTACACCGCACGCTCAACGTCACCTTGTAGCAGCGCATTTAATCTCGACGCTTCAATACACCTGCGACCCAACGGTCCACCCCATCCCGAAAGTGGCGATAGCTGCGATAAGCTTCCGTCGCATGGATGTAAGCCTTTACGCCTTCCTTCCACGCACTAAACCTCACGTACACATAAGCGAACCAAGCGATACTCATTAACTTGCTCTTGGTGATAGCGAATAAGCGCGCAGCTAGAAAAGTGCCACAGGCCTTGGCCGAGAGGAACATAAACAAACCTTGCAAGGTATGACCATTCGCAATCAGCCACACTCCGGCGAACTTGAAGGGCAGCATCATCAACACCGGAATCAGGAATAAAGCCAAGCAGACGGCAGGATGCCGCGCCGCAACAAAGTCCTCCAATTTTCGCACCAGCGCGAAACGCGCGAACCATCCCGAGAGCGCTTCGAACACAGACCAGAACGCTTCCTCGATGAGGATGATGACGAACAACAACAGGGTGAATAGATAGCGCAAGGAGTCATCCTTATAGACGTGCGTAGACCGCATGGGAGGCGCGATTCTAACCTGCCCAGTGCGCGATGCACGGGTGGGCTTGTGTATAATCCAGCGCCATTGCGAACCATTCCAAAACTGAACATGACCTACGATCCTAAAGCGCCCGTACTGGGCACCCCACACTCCCCTAACGCTACGCGTGTGATGCTGCTGGGCAGCGGCGAGTTGGGCAAAGAAGTCATCATCGCTCTGCAACGTCTGGGCGTGGAGACCATCGCTGTGGATCGTTATGCCGATGCGCCCGGCCATCAAGTGGCGCATCGCTCGCATGTCATCGACATGAGCAACGGCGCGCAACTGCGAGCATTGATCGAGACGGAGAAGCCCGACCTGATCGTGCCCGAAATCGAAGCCATCGCCACTGAGATGCTGGAACAGATCGAAAAAGAAGGACTGGTGCGCGTCATCCCTACCGCACGCGCAACTCGTTTGACCATGAATCGCGAAGGCATACGCCGCTTGGCTGCCGAGACCCTCAATCTGCCCACCTCACCGTATCGTTTCGCCGACAGCTTGGAAGAGATGCGTGCCGCCGCCGAGCAAATCGGCTATCCCTGCATCATCAAGCCGGTGATGTCGTCGTCTGGCAAGGGGCAATCTAAAGTGGACACACCCGCTGAGATTGATGCCGCTTGGGAATATGCTGCCAGCGGTAGCCGCGTCAATCAGGGTCGTGTCATCGTCGAGGGCTTGATCCGTTTCGAATACGAGATCACGCAACTGACCGTGCGCGCTTTAGGCGCAGATGGACAAGTGGAGACTCATTTCTGCGAGCCTATCGGCCACGTGCAGGTACAGGGCGATTACGTGGAGAGCTGGCAGCCGCAAGCCATGTCACCCTTGGCGCTACAACGCGCGCGCGACATCGCCAAAGCGGTGACCGATGATCTGGGTGGCTTGGGACTGTTCGGCGTTGAGCTATTTGTCAGCGGCAACCAAGTGTGGTTCAGCGAAGTCAGCCCCCGCCCACATGACACCGGCATGGTGACTATGTGCTCGCAGATACAAAGCGAGTTCGACATCCATGCACGAGCCATCCTCGGCCTGCCAGTCAACACCACGCTGCGAGCACCGGGTGCGAGTGCTGTGATCTATGGTCAACACGAAGCAGTTGGTATCGCGTTCAAGAATGTCGCGGAAGCGATGCGTGTGCCCGAGAGCGACATCCGCTTATTCGGCAAACCGGAATCCTTCACCCGTCGCCGCATGGGCGTGGCACTGTCCACCGGCAGCGACACTGACCAAGCTCGTGAACGCGCCAAGCTTGCCGCAAGCAAAGTCATTCCCGTTAAACCATAAATGCAAAAACGCCCTTCCCTATTCAGGGTAAGGGCGTTCTATGGCTAGCTACAGCTTACTCAGCCAGCGTAGTCTTCACACTCTCACGTTCACTCATACGCACGAACCATGCGGCAAGATTGGGGTGCGCCGCACGCCAATTGAGTTGGGGCAGACGCAGGTCGAGATAGATCAATGCACTCACCAAGGCCAGATCAGCCAGACTGATGCGCGGACCTTCACACCAATGTTGCTCACCCAATTGCCCCGCGCAATACGCGAGCGCACGCGTCACTGCGTCAGTGTGTCGCGTGATGATGCTGGCATCTTGTGACGCAGCAGGACGCAAAACTTCGTTACGCACTACTACCGCCGAATCCATGATGCCGTCCGCCAAAGCTTCCCAACGCTTCACACGCATACGTGCCAAATCATCGTTGCGCGGAATCAGGATGGGCGTGTCGTTCAAGCTATCGGCATACTCGGCAATCACTGGGGAATCGAACACACATGTCTCATCATCCAAAATCAGCGCAGGTATGCGTGCCAGAGGATTGGCCCGCACCACCTGACTACCCGGCTCGCGCGGCGGATCGATGAGATAGGTATGAGTGATGTTCTTTTCAAGCAAAACCAGACGCGCTTTGCGCACATACGGGCTGGTGTTGGTACCGAGTAGCTTCATGATGGACTGCCCTGTGAAAATTAAAGACGTGGATTGTTGAACAGGATGAGTAGTCGCACAAGATAATTCTGGAGAAATATTTGCCTCTGGCAATTAACAACTGTATCTACGAGTGGCTAGAGAAAAGCCCCACCGTTCGACTAGCAATGTTGTCTGTATTCGATGTCTGGCACTAAGCTCAGGAGATAACTGAGGATTAAATGAAGTTAGTGTCGGCAAGGCCTGCCGCAATGTCCGTTTCGCATTACCGTCACCATCTAACTACTGGGAACGGAGCAGCATTCCTTTCGCAAGTCAAATTGGGCTTCGTCCCTTAGAAACCAGTCGTGTATCGAGAATCTTCAGAACACTAGTAGCGATCCAAAAATGTTAATGCCGTGTAACGATTCACCATAAAAAAACCCACCGTACAAAGGTGGGTTACTTGATCAAACTACCGTGTGGTTCACATACTCACTGCACGCATCCTGTCCATTTTTTCGATAACAGCCTGATAAAGATCATGGTCTATATCGGGATTATTCCGATCTGGATGATGGGCACTACGGATTTTTTTTAGTTGGGTAAGATCGTCTGGCAAATCATGTACCTTGGTCACACGGTCACCGTTTTTAACCATCATGCGCTGAAGCTCAGCCTCTGCGCCTTTGCGGGTGTCGTATAACGTCTTGCTACCAAGACGCCAACCATCCTGATTTTTGCGTGGAGATAACTTTTCTTTACCATCAAACCATATCCATCTGCCGGTATCGGCATCCTGTGCAAAATCAACTGTGGTGATGGTGTAGGTGTAAACGGGCGGCTCGATTTCTTTGGCAAATAGATTGATGATCTTGCCAACAGTCTCCACCATTGCAAGGTAATACGAGCCCGCCTCATGTGGGCAGAATGTGCTGCTCAGCGTTTGCTCAGGCTTACTGTTGTTGCTTGATAAATTCTTTGCAGCCATGCGGCTGAGTGCTTTGCGTTGTGCGTTGGTCACTGGTATTGCTCCATATATTTAGTTAAAACCTACTGCGATCACCCTACGCTGTAGGGATGCCCCCCGCAGGACTCCTGAGCTGTCTAAACAGCTACGAAGTGATCACGTCTTGCCACCAATTCGTTGTTGAACTCATCGTCGCCAGCGATTAGGTACTAATCCGCTCGAAAAAACAAAAGGCCACCGCTGAGGATGGCCTGATTGCTTGCTACGTCTGGCTCCCCAAGTAGGCTGCGAGTCTACGACATGCGAATTACTGGTCGTATTTCTAGGCCACCGCTGAGGTGTCAATCAATTATATCAATTAAATCAGTTGGATAATTATACCGCACTTGATGTAAATATGCTGCATATTGCCGAATCTAATGTAGGAAATACCAACATCAGGGTAACGTGGTCGCTTTCATTTCAGCGTTGCTACTAACATCAAAATCATTCGACTCCGTTACCTTAGACCTTGAAGTAGAAGTTCAAATCAGGATCGTTTAGTCATTTAAGCAAACACTCAACTGCGATCCTCTAAACAAAAAAATGGGCATCCATGCGGATGCCCGGAACTGAGGAGAAACATGCAAGTAAAGACTGTCGTCTAGGAGGTCTTGCGCTAAGTTTCGAAACGGATTGTGACAGCGCATCATTACGGCAATATGACAATTCAAAAATACTCCACATCCTCATGCTGTGGATTATGAATGCTGCTAAAGTGCGCGCGTCCTATACTTACTCGCTCGCCATGTCCTTACATAATTTCCTCATCATGCTCATTCCCGCACTCGTCGCTTTGCTCGGCGGAGTGATGGCTGCCGTTTGGAGCCCTACCCATCAGGCACGCAGCCTGATACAACACTTCGCTGCGGGGGTGGTGCTGGCGGCATTGGCGGTTGAGTTGCTACCCGAGATCGAGCGTGAACACGCCAATAGTTGGGTGTTGATAAGCGCGTTCGCGCTAGGCAGTTTCTTCATGTATGGCATGAAAAAGTGGACACTCCATATGGAGCATCAAGCCAGCATTGCGGCAGAGTCCATAGAGGGCTTGAGCATAGGGTTGTTGGTGGCGACCTTTATCGATGTGGCGACCGACGGCTTCATCATCGGTGCGGGTTTCGCTGCCGGCGGCTCTACTGGAACGATATTGGCATTGGGACTATCAGTGGAACTGTTGTTCCTTGGCTTGGCGTTGGCGTCAGAAGCGACCAAGGGCTGGCGCATCATCGCCATCTCCGGCGCGCTCGGCAGCACCGTGCTGATATTTTCACTGTTGGGCAGTTATCTATTGGCTGGCGCCTCGGGCACGGTGATAGGCGGGGCATTGGCCTTCAGTGCTGCAGCCTTGCTCTATCTGGTGACGGATGAGTTACTGGTTGAAGCGCATGAAGTGGAGGAAGCGCCTATTTCTACATTGGTGTTGTTCGGCGGCTTCCTAGCATTCTGGAGCATACAGTTGCTAGGTGTCTAAACCGTTTCATCAAGGATGCGATAGGGCTCCAGTGTCACCGAGATCACCCTGTCGCCCATGAGAACGACCCCGCCTTCACGGCGCGTATCACCACTCTCGCTGAACTCAAAGCGATAGCTGCGTTGCACCACTCTGCGTCCACGTTCATCTCTGCGTAAACTCCAAGCTATACCGGCAACGGTGTCGTCTAGGAACTGCAACCCGGCTTCCCGACACGCTCTGGCACCTGCTGCACGCGCAATCTCCAGCGCACTCAGACTGGTGTACCAATAGCCGCCCACAGCGAGCACAGCCAGCATGGCCACTAAGCTACTCACATCCATAGCGTTGCACTCAGCAAGAGTAATTGCTTAGACATTATTTCGCACACGCTGCAACTCTGCCAAAGATAGATGGATGAAGGCCAAACCTGCATATACCGGCAAGATCAGATTAAGCACAGGGACGAACTGCAACACACCAACCGCAACACCCAATATGAAAAAATCACGCTTTGAGGTAACCGCAATGTGCATGTATTCCTCTGAAGAGGCATGTTCAGCCAAGGCGTCGTAACGGAACAGACGCTGGTTGATATAGGCCAGCAGCAACACCGGCACGATGACGGCGAGCGGCGCAAACAACCACAGCGGCAGAGTCACAACCGAACCGACGACATAAGCGATTGTTGCCCAAACGGAATTGCTTACGCTGCCCAGCGTAGTGCCGCCGTGCTTGTATTCCAGTTGCGGGTAACTACGCTGCGCAACGTGCGTCACCATCATGGGCATAGCAAAAATGGATGTTATGAGCAGCGCCGTAACGTAGATCGCTGGCAGCAGCAACAGCAACAGCAACGTGCTGACCAGATAGTGCGACATGTTCGCCAGCACACCATGCGACATCCATTGCTGAACGGTGGTGCTCTGCAGCAACGCGTTCAGTGCCCCTACCCAAGCATCCCAAAACATCAGCGCCGCCACCAGCCACAAGGCGATCGCGGCCAATATCGGCCCTAGCATCACAGCCAGCATCTTGGGATGGAACAGACTTTTGAGTGCGCCGGTCAGCGCTGCAACGACATGTTTCATTTAACGACCTTGAGAGATAAGGAGTGCGATTTATAACACGAAGGCTTGTGCTGGAGGGTCTAGCGGTGGTCAATCTACTCAATCTGCAAGGTAGATTCTGTGCCCGCGCAAGCAATGTTCCTCAGGACAACGAGCTGGTGGCGAAACCGATGTACTGGACGAGCCTACGCTACCGGTCGCAGGACCTCACTAAAACTTACCATAGCCCAACACGGCCATCACCACACGGATCACGGCGAGGCTGAGCCTGCATACCAAGCGTGCACGCCAGCCCATACGCTGCCATTCGTTGTGGGCGATTTCCTTACCATCCTGCTGTATGGCCTGATTCAGACTATCGCGCAAGCCTTGGGCAAAGCTGCTATCACGCACCAGCAGATTAGCCTCGCGCGCCAGCAGCAGGCTGAGCGGATCGATGTTGGATGAACCCACCGTAGCCCACACGCCATCGATGACGGCGACCTTGGCGTGCATATGACTGGCCTGATACTCATGTATCTCTATACCGCCCTCAAGCAATTTCCCGTACAAGGCACGTGTAGCAAAATGCTGGATGCGATATTCGACGCGCCCCTGCAATAACAACACAACTCTCACTCCGCGTCGTCGTGCCTGCAACAAAGCGCGCCGAAATATCCGTCCGGGCAGAAAATAGGCATTGGCGATAATAATTTCGTGCTGCGCTTTCGCAACAGCGGTGAGGTAGGCGAGCTCGATATCACGCCTATGGCGCAAATTGTCGCGCAACAACAGGCTTAACTCGGGTGTGCGCGGCAAACGCGCCGCTTCTTTTCTAGCCAAACGGCTGCGACGCTGCAACAAAGCCCAAGATACCACGCTCCACAGATGCAGCATCGGCGCCTGTATCACCCGCGCCATCTCACCCTGCACCCTGACGGTGTAATCCAATCTAGGTGCAGTGAAATCCGCTTCCACAGGTACATCGTCAATGATGTTGATGCCCCCTACATAGGCCACTGCAGCGTCGATTACGGCCAACTTGCGATGCAGACGCCGCAACCTGCGCATACGATTGGGGCGCAGCGTGAAGGGCGATATCTCTTTGCGGAACCACAACACCTCCACACCTGCGACACGCAACTCATCCACCCACTCGGCAGGTAGCTCGGCAGAACCGTAGCCATCCAGCATCAGGCGCACACTGACTCCGCGCAATGCCGCAGCCTGCAGCGCAAGCGTAACTTGTCGACCTATCTTGTCGGCAGCGAAGATATAGGTCTCAAGCGAGACACTGAGTTGCGCAGCTGCGATATCGGCACACAGGCTGGGAAAGAACTGCTCGCCGTTCTGCAGTAGTGTGAGTTGATTACCTGCCACCAAATATGTCATAGCGATTTGAGACGCGCCGAAAGCGCGGCATGATCAGAGATGTTGCGCCACTCGGCGCTGGCATGCACATGGCTATGCACAACCTCAAAGCCGCGCACATAGATGCGGTCTAATCTGAACATAGGCAGCAGTGCCGGGAAGCTGCGCGCCACTTTGCCGCTATGCATCTGGAACACATCCTGCATACCCAGTTCGCTCATCAAGGTCTGCCCCATATGGTCGCGCCAGTCGTTAAAGTCGCCGGCGATGATGAGCGCTTCATCGGGGGGAATGGCGGAGCGCACGTAGTCTGTCATGACGCGCGTCTGCACTCTACGGCCTTTGGCGAACAATCCGAAATGAGCGCACAAACAATGTAGCTTGCGTCCGCTGGGGGCGACGACTTCGATATGCAACATGCCGCGACTCTCGAAACGATGTGCCGAAATATCGTGGTTGATAGATTGCACGATGGGAAAGCGACTTAGGATGGCATTGCCGTGATGACCCGCGCTATATACAGAATTCTTGCCATAGGCTGAATGCGGCCATGCCTCGGCGGCGATAAACTCATGCTGTGGCCCAGCCGGGTAATCGTGATGTTTCAAGCCATGATGTTGATGTTCTCCCTGCACTTCTTGCAGGAACACGATATCGACATCCAATTCGCGCAGACGCTCGCGCAACTCGTGCAATACCACACGTCGATTGAACTGGGAGAAGCCTTTATGGATGTTGTAAGTCGCTATGTGTAAGGTCTGCATGGTGTTGATTCTACCCAATCCCGGCAGCGGTGCTGTCGATTACTGTTGCCGTGTCACCCCGCGCCTATATGCTACTAACCCCTATACTATTTGTCGCGATTCCATATAATGCCCCTGCATCAGGCTCCCATACACAACAAACAATCATGGACCAAAAACTACTCTCGATCCTAGGCGGTGACACACACCACTATCCTTATGCCCTCGAGAAGCAATATCCCCGCATCTTTGCCACCCTCATGCTGCTCTGGGACACACCCGAGATGGAGTCTTATCTCACCAAGCTAATGGTCAACGAACGTATCGACCGCGAAGGCTTCCCTCCCAACGTTGCCGCTGAAATTGTGCATCTCAGCCTAGTGCATGCCGGTCAACACCATAAGAAGGACAAGGATGATGTGTGGAGTCCTGAGGCGCGCGTGTTCAGCAATTTCGACCCCGTCGCTACCGGTACACGCAACCTTCTCGCTTGGCCCAACATCCCGCGTGTCGTCGCACTAGAGATACAAGAGCAAGGTGTGGCCTGTAATTTAGACGGCTACTTCCGCGCAGCCATCACAGACAACATCAAAGCGGTGCGTTTATTCCTAGAAGCTGGCGTACATCTAGAGACGCGCAATGAGGAAGGCTGGACCATACTCATGACGGCCGCGCAAAAAGGACACGATGTGCTGGCGGGGCTGCTGATACAGCAAGGTGCATTGGTCAACGCGCGTGACGGCGGTGGAAACACCGCGCTGCACCTAGCTGCGTTCGCAGGACGCCTCAGTTGCTGCAAATTATTGATAGAGAACCAAGCTGAAGTTGATGCACGCAGTAATTTCGGCTGGACTCCGTTATATCAGGCAGTCGCACGCAATCACATGATTGTCGCCTCCTTCCTGATCTCAACTGGTGCGGACGTGAACGCGGCGGCCAAAGACGGACTGACACCTTTGCACAAGGCTGCTGCGACGGGCTTGGTGGAAGAGGTAAAGCTGTTACTCAGCCATGGTGCGGATGCTGCCCTCCTCACCCAATTGGGAGAAACACCTTTGGCTCTCGCCACCAAGAATAATCAGGAAGAAGCAATCGCGCTGCTGACCGGTGTCATCTGATTAACCTTAAGCGTTGCCTATACCGGTACTGGGCAACTTGATCTGCTTAGCAAAATCTAACATGCGACGTATCGGTTGCACCGCACGCGGGATGATGTGCGGATCGATGTGGATCTCGTTTTTGCCACTCGCCAAAACTTCCGCCAGATTGACCAAACCATTCATCGCCATCCACGGGCAGTGACTGCAACTCTTACAGTTAGCTCCCTTACCCGCCGTGGGCGCCTCCAAAAATATCTTATCAGGACATAGAGTACGCATCTTGTGCAGGATGCCGTTGTCAGTAGCGACAATGAAGTGTTTTGCTGGTGATGACTGTGCCGCTTTAATCAACTGAGAAGTTGAGCCGACTGAATCCGCCAACTTAACCACCGCGCGTGGAGACTCGGGATGAACTAGCACTTGCGCGTCGGGATACTGAGCTTTGAGTTCCAGTAGCTCCTGTGCCTTGTATTCGTCATGCACGATGCATGAGCCTTGCCAGAGCAACATCTCTGCCCCAGTCCGGTCTTGTATATAACCACCCAGGTGACGATCTGGTGCCCACAATATCTTTTCGCCACGCACCTTGAGATGCTCGACGATGGGTAGTGCGATAGAGCTAGTGACCATCCAGTCCGCGCGTGCTTTAACTGCTGCACTGGTGTTGGCGTATACCACCACCGTGTGATCGGGATGGGCATCGCAAAAGGCAGAAAAATCATCGGCGGGACAACCCAGATCTAGCGAACATTCGGCTTCCAGATCGGGCATCAACACGCGCTTCTCAGGATTCAATATCTTGGCTGTCTCACCCATAAAACGCACCCCAGCCACCACGATGGTTTTGGCCGGATGACGATTGCCAAAATTAGCCATATCCAAAGAGTCGGACACAATGCCACCAGTTGCTTCGGCCAGATCCTGCAAATCAGGGTGCACATAGTAGTGGGCTACCAGGACTGCATCCTGCTCCTTGAGCATGCGCTTGATGCGCGCGATCAGTTCTGGCTTTTCGCCAGCCTCGGGTTCACGCGGACGCTTGGCCCAAGCGCGGGCTGTACTGCAAGTATTGTGACTCGCGTCGGGATGATCATAAGCGATAGGGATGTTCACAGTGCCGACATGCATGCCTAGTTCTCACCTTCTACCAAAAGATTACCGACCATCTCTACGGTGGTGCGCAGACGTTTGGCTTGCACACGCATAAACGCCTCAGCGAACAGCACTCGTATCATCAGTTCAGCATCATCCAAGTAGGCCGGATTGAACAGCAACAAGCTGCAATCGGTACGCGCCACTACGGTCGCGGAGCGGCGTGGCTCATCACCGGAGAGATAGGCGATCTCACCGAAGGGCTCGCCTGGTTGCAATATTTGTATAGTGCGCTTGCCCTTAAGCAACCCCAGTTTGCCCGCCACAATCACATAGAAGGTGATGTCATTCTGACCTTCAGTGACGATAACCTCGCCCGCTTTGTATTCGCGCCACTCTGCCCAAGAAAGCAATTGAGCAAGGTCCGAATTGCGAAACTTTTTGAAAAATTCGACGCGGCGTATCTCGTGAAAATGTGGATGAGTTTGAAACATTTGATCCGCAGCTATCTTTTCCTGACGGCGGCGCTCCACCTCTGCCTGCTGCTCCTGCAATACCCTGACCTGTACGGTCTCGTCCAGACGTGCGGACTTTTGCTCTATGGTGGATTGCATATGCTGAAAGTCGTTGCGCATCACTTTCAGTTCCTGCTCCAAGGCATCCTTCTGCGCGAGACTGTCTTGGCTTCTACCCGTCAGCGCAGCAAGATGAGCCTGCTGCGCAGCGATACGCGTCTCCATACCCTGCTTGTAAAGTAATACCTGCTCCTTGAGAGTGTCGTACTTGGTCAACACGGTATTCAGTTGCGCATTGGTGTCGCGTAGCTTGGTTTGTGACGCAGCCAAATCCTGCTCCAATTCCATGCGTCTTTCGATCTCAATTTCTGCCAGTATCAACATATCCTTGTTGAACTTCTGGCTGCTCACCATCGCCTCTTTGACCTTTTCTGTGGGAATGCGGCCAGGGTGTTTGATCGGCAATTCGACTGTCGCGCTGCCCACCACTTCGATGAATCTGTCGCGCAACAGATGCTTGAATATCTCTTCGATATGATTGCGCACACTGGGAGGAATTTTCTTGCTGATATCACCCACGCTAGATTTTCCATCTATCAGCAACATGACGCGCTTTTCGTCACCGGCTATCCTGCCGTTGCTGGCTTCTAGTTCGACATTTCCCGCCGCGGTCCTTGCATATATCTGCTCATCACTCATTACCACTCCTTAGCTTGCCGTCTGTGCGACACTCCCCTGCTGCCAACTTCAATATCGCCTCGCGATTACTCGGCGAAAATACCATCTCTGCCGCTTCCTGCCATGACCACCAACCGTAGCGCAGATGTTCCCTGGCAGACAGCGTGACCGGCATCTTCTGCTTCAAGCTCAGGGTGTATACGTGTTCGACATTTTGTGTGACCCCAGGTTCATAGCGATACCGCCATTGCGGATATATCTCATAATGATTCTCGATGTGGCAATCACATAACTCATGCTGCGCCGCATCAATGCCCGTCTCTTCCAGTACCTCGCGAGTGGCGGTCTGCGCCAGTTCTTCTTGTGCTTCCACGCTGCCGGTCACCGATTGCCAATAACCAGGATGGTCCGCGCGCTCCAACAACAACACTTCGACATCACTAGTCTGTACGGAGCTTGGCGAAGTGGCCTGTCCTGATGACGTATAGATAACCACCAATACCGAAACAGGTCGTTTGTATTCCGTCATCCTATGCGTAGAAGATCCAACAAGGCTTGTTGCGCTGACGCCAGAACAGCACCGTATCTGACAGGATGTCATGCACAATATCTCTATCATTGGCAGACAAGCCTAGGGTGTCACTGGCATCGCGCAACAGCAACACATAACCGTTTGCTTCAACGGGAGTGAGGTCACACAAAGCATCCGCGAGTGCATCCCAATTGGCGCCGAACTCAGGTCTAGCTTTGATTGCGGATGCCAACGCGGCGATAAAGTTCTGCTTACCCTTCACACCTTGCAATCGCGCCTCCATCACCGTCAATCCAGCTTGAGCGGCATTGTCGTAGAGTACGTCTACCGTGCAAGCCAGCCTGTAACTACCTGCCTGCTCCAGTTGTTTGAGTTGCTCTGCCCATGCATCCATAGTCACTCCCGGATACGCTTGAAAGATTGGTAATGGTCACTCGTGTAATAGTACTCACCGCCACCGCCGCTGATGATGCGGCGCGCTCCGCGGCTACGCACTCCCGGCGTTTTGACGGTGTATTCATGGTAATAACCGCGCGACTGTCTGGGTAGGATGCGCTCGAAATTACCGAACACCACGCCATCCCTATCGTAAGCGTATGGCCCGCCACGCTTGATGTCACGCAAAGTCTCACGCGCTTCTACTGGCAGTTCGCCGACACTGATCGTGCCTGCCTGCACAACGCTTTGAGCCTGTACCGAATCCTGCTTTGGCGATGGTTGATGCGACTGCCATTGGTACGCTTGCGCACCACCAGCCAACACCAACAATATCGCCACCCATAATCGCAGGCTACGCAGCATGCTTACTCCTTAATAACCTCTACAGCCGCAGGTTGACGCAAACGGATGTGCAGTTCGCGCAACTGACGCTCGTCCACCGCGCTTGGTGCTTGGGTCAACAGACATTGCGCACGTTGAGTCTTAGGGAAAGCGATTACATCGCGTATCGATTCCGCACCGGTCATCATCGTGACGATACGATCCAATCCGAAGGCCAGACCACCATGCGGAGGTGCGCCGTATTGCAAAGCATCGAGCAGGAAGCCGAACTTAAGCTGCGCCTCTTCTGCACCGATGTTCAACGCGCGGAACACGGTCGATTGTACGTCCGCCTTGTGGATACGCACCGAACCGCCACCCAGTTCCCATCCGTTCAATGCTAGGTCGTAGGCTTTAGCCAGACATTTGCCAGGGTCGGTCTCGAGCAGCGCCAGATGTTCATCCTTGGGCGCGGTGAAGGGGTGATGGCATGCGTTCCAGCGCTTGCCTTCCTCGTCGTATTCGAACATCGGGAAGTCAACCACCCACAACGGTTTCCACTTGTCGCCGGTAACATGGTTCTTCTCATGGCCGATCTTGGAGCGCAACGCACCGATAGCATCGTTGACCACTTTCTCTTTATCAGCACCGAAGAAGATGATGTCGCCGTTCTGCGCACCAGTACGTTCGATGATGCTCTTCAACGCAGCTTCGTGGATGTTCTTTACGATGGGTGATTGCAAGCCAGTATCGTTCAGTTGCGTGACATCGTTGACCTTGATGTAAGCCAGACCTTTCGCACCATAGATGCCGACGAACTTGGTGTACTCATCAATCTCGCCGCGGGTGAATGCCGCACCACCGGGCACACGCAATGCAGCAACGCGACCATTGGCCGAATTTGCTACACCAGCGAATACCTTGAACGCCACGTCTTTGACCACGTCGGTGACTTCGGTCAGCTCCAATGTCACGCGCATATCTGGCTTGTCCGAACCAAAACGAGCCATCGCTTCCTGATAGCTCATACGCGGGAACGGGTTAGGCAAATCAACATCCAGCGCTTCTTTGAACACCGTGCGGATCAACTCTTCGGTCAATGCGGTGATCTGTGTCTCATTGAGGAATGAGGTCTCGATATCGACTTGGGTGAATTCAGGCTGACGGTCAGCACGTAAGTCTTCGTCACGGAAACATTTGGTGATCTGGTAATAACGATCGAAGCCCGCCACCATCAGCATCTGCTTGAACAACTGCGGCGATTGCGGCAAAGCAAAAAACTCGCCCGGATGTACACGTGACGGCACCAAATAATCGCGCGCGCCCTCCGGTGTGGACTTGGTCAACATCGGGGTCTCGATGTCGATAAAGCCACGGCTGTCTAAAAAGCGGCGAAACGCCATCGCAACCTTATAACGCAACATCATGTTCTTCTGCATCTGCGGACGACGAAGATCGACCACACGATGAGTCAAACGCACGTTCTCAGAAAGATTCTCGTCGTCCAACTGGAACGGGGGCGTGACTGCGGTGTTCAGCACCTCGATCTCGTGACACAAGATCTCGATCTCGCCACTGGTGATATTGGAATTGGTCGTGCCTGCAGGGCGGCGACGCACCTTGCCAGTAATACGCAACACGAACTCGCTGCGCACTGACTCAGCAATCTTGAACATCTCCGCGCGATCGGGATCGCACACCACTTGCGCCAGACCTTCACGGTCGCGCAGGTCGATGAAAATCACCCCACCGTGGTCGCGGCGGCGATGAGCCCAGCCGCAGATGCTGACGGTCTGGTCGAGTTGATCGGTATTAAGTAGTCCGCAGTAATGTGTACGCATGAGTGTAGAAAGTAATGAGTGTTAATTGTTAGTATTCAAAGCAGGATGCTGGCCGGTACGAGCGTCAGCAGCAACGCCCATAGAAACGATGGAGCGCAGTGCCACATCCACGGTCATATCCAACTCTATGGTCTGCGACTTGGGCACGAAGAAATAAAAACCGTTTACTGGACTAGGCGTAGTGGGAATGAACACCGCCACGTACTCCTCATCGAATGTACCTATAACCTCGCTTGGAACGCTAGTCTGAAAGGCCAGCGACCAAGCCTGAGGATGCGGGTAACGTACTAGCAAGACCTTGCGAAAAGAGTTGCCATTCCCTGAGAGCAAAGTATCGCTGACTTGTTTGACGCCTTTGTACACCGTATTGACGAAGGGGATGTGCAGCAGCACGCTCTCCCAATAACGCAACACCATCTGCCCAAACACGTTGCGCATCAATAGACCGGTCACCAGCACCACGACCAGCGTCAGAATGACGCCCAAGCCGGGAATATGAAAGGGCAAAATGGAGTCTGGCTGCCAACTACCTGGCAGCAGCAAGAGCGTCTGATCCATGATGCCTATGGTCAGATTCAGCACCCAGAAGGTAATGCCTAGCGGCACCCAAACCAACAAACCCGTGATGAGGTATTTCTTCATCCTTGTTTGATACTCAACCGGCCACCGGGCAAGAGCCCGATGCGGCGCAAGGTGGGCAAGCCGGCTTGGACGAGCCGCCATTCTTGAAGTCAGTCGCATAATAGCCGTCGCCTTTAAGCTGGAAACCAGCGGCGGTCAGTTGTTTGGCAAAGTTTCCCTTGCCGCATTCAGGACAAGTGGTAAGTGGCTCATCACTCATCTTTTGCATCACGTCTTTTTGCGCCCCACAATCGGCACAAGCGTAGGCATAGATAGGCATAACGACTCCCTAGACAGGTAAATTTCGAAAGGGGCGCATTATACCTGAGCAAGATGGCAATAGAGCAGCCCACCCGCCAGTTCGGCAAATCATTACGCCCGCATGACAATTAGCTAGTCCTCCGGCTTATGCCTAGGCCGAACAGCCTAGGCATTCGTACATATTTTTATTTGCTAATCAATGCATTAATGTGCCACCCGTCGCTGCTGCGACAAAACGATAGGCGGTTTATCGACCTTATGCACTAGGAGTAAAAAATGCAGGACAAGATAGAAACACTGCAATCCTCACCTGTAACCAAAAATCTGAGCGATACCGGTCTACACAAGATCGCAGCTGCATTCCAAAAACGTAGCTATGCATCGGGAGAAACGATAGGCAATACGGAAGCGAGTGAAGTAAACCAGTTCGCCATACTGGCGCGCGGCACCATCAGCGTAAAAATACCGCATGGAGTAGGTGAATCGACTGTATGCATCCTTAAGCCTGGCGACCTAGTTGATGCCAACCAGAATTTAGGTGCAGCTAACCTTTATGCAGAAGGTGACACACAGATATTGCGCATGTCTCACGAACAGTTCGACGGTTTGGTACGAGCCCATCCCGCGCTGATGTGTCATGTCATAGATGGCATGGTTTACAACATGCGCTCCATCCTACTACGCACCAACCATCTCATCGCCGAACTGAAGGACTTTATATATGGGTCACACAACCGCAGCTAAGCGTACTCAGCCGTACTGAGGTCTAGTCACTCGCAACAAAATACTTCAGGTACATCCTGCATCAAAATCTACAAGAGATTGTTATTTATATATTTATCACTAGTGTCCGGTTAAAAACGATTCTATGACTCTGGAATCCTTATCTGATGCCGCATTCGGAGATTTTTATAGTGTCTCCGACTTGAACGGCGAACAAGCCTTGGTGCAGTCTGGCAGCTTTGC
>JAQTTY010000007.1 GCA_028710525.1 Gallionella sp.
TGGTGAATGAGGCGGATTGCCTCAGTTACCAAGTTAGGGAAACAGAACCGCTGTTTCAACACCATCGATCAAACACTGCAAGGAGTTCGGAGCACAACTACCGCGAAGCGGTTTAGTCCATGGCCGAACATCTGCCCGAGAGACTGTGTTGATGCAACATAATTTTCAAGTCGAACGAGGTTATTAGTTTTTCTTCTGTTCGTAATACAAGGCGGGGAGAAATTGGCGTTTACTCATAATCAAAATCATCGCCAACACGGTTAATTCAAACTTACCGACGTATTGCTCGGAGCCACTGGCAAATTTTTCTACCTTTTGTAGAGAACCAGTTTGCAAGGTTTTTTACCTAAAGTCGCTATTGAGCCGTGCTGATGGGCGTCAGCTCAATAGCTTGTTGGGCATCTGTCGAATATACATTCGGATTGTGTCGCTCCATAAAGACGTTCGGCTGCTTCAAAGCTGTGAAGCCAAATTTCTTATATAAATTATGTGCGTCTGACGTTGCGAGAATCCACCTTCGCATTCCCTGGAGATCAGGGTGAGAAGAGATACAATCCATGAGCCATTTGGACAATCCTTGCCCTCGATACTCTGGCAGGATAAAGACATCTCCAAGATATGCAATTGTTGCAAAGTCGCTGATTACACGAGCAAAGCCAATTTGCTTCCCGCCGCACAAAAGCGCGAAGCACAGGGCTCCCTTGATGGATCTTGCCACTGTTTCCTTGGGAATCCCCTTTGCCCAATACGATTGGCTGAGGAAACCATGAACAACTTCGAGATCCTGTTTTTCAGGATTCGTGGTGATGGTAAATTGTCCTCTCGACCACTCCATTTCTACTGCTCCGTTCTTTTGATGCCCAAAAGTTATTAGGCGGACGCACCTGTCCGAATTATTAAACATAGTGACGCACCTGAAATTTCGATGACCAACTGATTCATAAGTGTCCTCACAAAATCACCTGTCCGTATTTGCGGAAATTGTAAGGGCGTTAAACAAGTGTCTCTTATTTGCCGTTGACAGTCCGATATCGGGAAAATCGAACATCTCAGAATGAAACTCAACGGGTTTATCAGATGCTGGAACTTAAAGTAAAGAAGCACCTCGCATTTTAGAAGTTGCGTTAGCACCAATTGCCACAAATTCACCCTCAAAATGACCAGCAACATGTCCGTCTTGAGTAAGTAGTGAAGAAACGCTGATTCGTGCTCGGCCTTTACGCTGAAGCATGCGCGTAAATAATTCCCATGCTTCGGCAGATGGCGCAGTTGCTTGCGCGGAAAATCTGCCAGTGACCGCTTTCTCATAGCTCATAGTGTTGCGTTGAATAACAAGCGTGCACTTGAAGCCGCATGCGGTGAGTTTCGTATGAATAAGCGCCCAAGCCGAAAGGATTGTCAGAGCGGAAGCACTGCCCCCAAATACTGTTTCCCGGTGGTTGATGTTTGGTGCCAATGGAGCACACAGGGTAACCTGATTTGAATTTGCTTCTAGCACAGAAACTTGCATAGCTAATGAAAGGGGGATGTGCTCGTGAAGGTAGACTTCAAATTCAAGTAGGTTCACAGTATTCGCTCAGTAAGTAGAAAATGCATTATTGATGGGCGGTTCGGTTGCAACACGGCCGACTTAAGTACTGATTTGGGCGATGGGCTCTCAAAGGCTGCGCCCATCAAAATGCCCCACTTTGATGGGTGACAAGTCGACACCATCCAAGCAGCGTGCGTTGATTGCAACCATGTAGTTACCAGAAGGTGCTACACCATCACTATATGGAGCACACCCGCACTTAGTGCAGTAGCGATGTTTGATGGTGTGTTTGTTGAATGTGTATGTGCTCATGCCGCCCTCGGGTGTGAGCAAACGAAAATTTTCCAGCGGAACAAACCAATGAAGAACACCGCGTTTGCTACAAATTGAGCAATTACACTGCATGACTTTCTCTAGATTTCCTTCGGCTTCGAACGCGACCTGCCCACAGTGGCAGCTACCTTTGTAGATCATTGGATCATTCCTTTCGATGATTTAGTTTCAGGACCTTGGTATTACTGTGGCCCACAGCTCTCTGAGGACCTAGGCAGCGAGTAACGAATCTACCAATGTTTCCCGCCTCTCCACAACTTTGAGTATCAGAATGAGTAAGGTGCAAGTAATCATTGCTGCGCCAGCCAAGTAGAGTCCTGCTATATATCCTCCAAAATGATTGGCAAGTAACCCTGTGATAGCTGGTGCAATCATCTGCGCTGTACCATACGAAAGTGTCATCTTGCCCATCATCTTTGCTGGTCGGGTTGGGTAGTATTGGCCAGCCATGGTGAGAACTAGGCTCACGATTCCCATAACCGTACCGCCGAATAGAAGAGCACTAGCATATGCAACAAACATCCCATGAGCCCATATTGGCAGCAAGACACCTATGATTTGTAGAGTTGATGCAATGATCAGAGTATTGAGTTTTCCTAGTCGACGCGCAATCAGGTCCCAAATGATGCATGAGGGTGCGGCTGCCAAACCGATGACTAAAAAAACCAATGTGCCCTTCCCTGAAAGATTTGGAATATTTTCGATAATTGCTACGATAAAGGTTGCACTGACAACATAACCAATACCTGCGCAAAAATAGGCAAGGGAAAATAAACGTAAGAAAAGTTTGCTCGGTGGAGCATCTTCCATTTTTGTTCCCGACATAGTGAACTGACTCCTATCAGGAGCTGGTAGCCAGAGCAGCACGGGGACTAATAGTAGACAGCCCAAACCGGTAAGCATAAACCATTGCTCGTTCCAACTTAGCCAATGGCTCATCAAAGAAACTGCAGCCGCCGCGCTTGCTATACCAAGACCAATACCGGAAAAATGTATACCCAATTCACTATGGTGTTTGTGACGTATTAACCAATTTAATATCAAGCCACTTCCTAATAGCAATCCCGCCGCACTACTAAGACCTGCTACAAAACGAGATAACGCCCAAACGGTGAAATCTGTGGTTAGCCCCATCAACGCGGTACTAATGATGGCGAGGATCATACCAATGCGAAACAATCGATCCTTTAAAACCAAGTCACTAATTAGTGAGGCTACCAATGCTCCACTAAGGTATCCGGCGTAATTGATTGCGGCCAACCATCCTGCGTCAGCAATCCCAAGTCCGGCCTGCAACTGCATCTGTGGCAACAGTGGGGTGTATGCAAAACGTGCTATACCTAGCGCTAAAATAAGGCTAAATATACCAGCACTTAGCACCTTGATTCGATCTCGTTGATCGCTCATATCGGAAGTACTCCAGGATTTAATTTTGGAAAGATATAAGGTAACTTTATCTCCCGGTAATTTTCATTGTTAATGATCGTTATCAATGAAAATTGATGTTGTTGTAAGTATTACTGTTAGTTTCAATCAGCATCATTTCACTTCGACAGTTGCTTTGATGGTTAGTGGAACACCATTCCGTAGAGAGCTAACGCCAATTACAGAGCGAACGTGAATACCAATCGGGCCAAAGACCTGAACTAAAAGGTCGGATGCTCCATCCATAACCTTTGCATGTTCCTCAAATTCAGGCGTTGCGTTTATTGAACCATTTAGTTCGATAACGCGAGTTATCTCATCTAATGAGCCTAGTTGATGCTTCAACACAGCAAGCAAATCAACACAAGCAGAGCGTGCAAGGAGGTAACCATTCTCGGCAGCAAATTCACGACCAAGCTTCCCTTTTATGGCCTCTCCATTTTCGGAAAGGGGTGCCCGACCTGAAGTGAACAGGAAGTTCCCAGACTGGCGGGCCGATACATAATTTCCCGCTGGGGCTGTAGTAATTGGCAGCTCAATACCAAGCACAATAATTTGTTGCTCTGCGCTCATAGAAATACATCCTCCAAACTTAGATTAAAGAATGCCCCGCTCAATTTCATTAAGATAGATAAATTCTGGAGCTTTCACCCCCGCTTCATGCCTGATTTTTACTAAGGCAGGTGACTCAAAAAAAAGTCGGGCATCTTCCAGTGACGTCCACTCCGAAAAATGGACGATGTTGTTTGAATTTTCCTCATAACGCAGTAACTGATAACTAATTTCTCCGGCATCTCTCCTGATAGCCGCAGCTTGATCAAATACGACTTTCCATAACGGATAGTCCTCAACCTCATGAATAATCAATACATGCTGCATGTGCACTCCCTGAATATTTCTACGGATGGAAATTTTAAAATCTAAGATGTAGCTTCATTTTGATAATTAATATTCGATTGCGGCATACGTCTAAATCCCCCTGCCATTCGGTTCCAAAAATTGGCTAATGAGATTGAAAGGCTCAGCTCAACTATTTCCAAATCAGTAAAGTAGTCTTTCAGTGCATTAAACTCCTGATCGGTTGCATGGGAGACCGATATGTGAGTCAAAGATTCAGCCCATGCTAAAGCTGCCTTCTCACGATCATTGAAAAATGGGGATTCTCTCCAAACAGGCAGTGTATCAAGACGTTGCTGTAGCTCTCCCAAACCTCTAGATTCATTAATATGAAGGTCGGTGCAATAAACACATCCATTAATTTGTGAAACACGGGTTTCAATTAACGCCCTGAGTTTTGCGTCAATGGTAAAACGCGTTTGTGCATGAGTAATTTGACGCATGTTGGTAACAAACTCAGGAACTTGTTGAAAGTAATCGATACGTAACATTTTGGTGTTAAACCTTCCTACATGAGTTAAATTTGAAGCTGCAAACAAGAATCTAAAACACGCAACTGATAGTTGAGATTAATATGGCGAACCATCTTTATGTGTGAACAGCCACTGCATATCGAGAAATAGTGCTTGTAAATCATCGTCTGGGTATTGAACCGAGTCACCTGCGCTACGATCACCCACCTCAAGGTAATGCACCACATCATTTGTGCAATTAATTAGCTGGTGCGCATCACCAGTGCCTGCCTTGAATCCTGCGCACATGCCAGGACTAAGGTTGGTCTCACCTGCATTTGTTATAAGTGTTGGGTTTCCACTCAATACGTATATAAATTCGTCCTGTTTAGAATGAGAGTGTCGCAAGGCAGAACCAGCTTTTGGTTCAAGCTTTGTCAGATTGACGCCAAAGTTTGTGAGACCAAAAAACTGGCCTAGAGCTCGTTTTTCACGACCAGCCATTCGAGAAGCGAATGGCTCAGGATAAATCGATGGTGTCACTCTGGGTGAAACTTGCATGGCCAGAACGGCAACTGAATTATTTGAATTATTCATAATGGACTTTCTGTATGTGACATTTTTCAAATGTTCATTGGGGGGTAGCAATGCCTAACTGTTTTTCAATTGTCTCAATTTTAATTTCACATATTTTAGGGGTACCAATACCCGCATCAGTTGGGTAGTCAGTAATATTTCCCGTTCTACGGTAGCCGCACCTTAAATAAAAATTAATTAGTTCATGTCTGGCTGATAGAACGGTCATCACAATTTTTTTAGGGCCAAATCTTTCCACTACATAATTTTCGGCAAGTTTTAGCATTTCTTTGCCGATGCCTATTCCTTGATATTCTGGATCGACTGCAAACAAGCCAAAGTGGATATCTCGACCAATCTTCTCAAGATGTATGCAAGCGATGATCAGATTGCTCCGTAAGCCAATGATGATTGTCGAATCAGCCCTTGATAGAATTGAAATTATTTGACCAGTGTTTGTTCTACTGCCATTAACTAAATCGGACTCATGTGTCCAGCCAGCCAGCCTATTCTTTGGTCGATATGCTTGATTCACCAGTCGAGTAATTTCAGAGGCATCGGCTTTGCATGCATCGCGGCATCTATCAAAAGTTTCCATGTGAATTTATTATTTTAGAAATTCGAGTAAAAATTAGCATGCGAGTATTTTTTCAAGCGCAATGGTAGGTTTAAGTTGTTAGCCATTAATTATCGACCCGCAGCCTGCTTACCGCGCAAAGTCATGACTGAGCTAATTGCGATTGCAGCAAGTTTTCCATCGTCGCGAGTAATTTCACAAATGTAGTGGCTAACAGTACTACCGCTTTGAACAGGTTTAGCAATTGCACGCAGTGTGGATTTCCATACTGGCCGAAAAAAATTGACCTTCAGGTCAATAGTTGCAAAGGATTCCCCCTCCTTTATCAATGTCGAGTGTGCCGTGCCTATGGCTGCGTCAGCCAGCTCAGATATCAAGCCACCATGAACGGTGCCCTGCTGATTCCCATGAATTTCAGAATCCGCATCTATTTCAACTGTTGCGGTGCCCATGCCGGCTTCTATGATCCTTATACCTAAAGTCAACGAGATTTGTGTTGGATATATCATATGAGTGATGTCATCCTCAGCTAATGTATTAGCAATTTGCTTCTCCAGAAATTGCAGCACGGACAGCTTCCTTTTTTCCATGTCCATATTTTCTCCAATTAAATACACCAACCTATCTTCCAACCTGAATTTACCATCCCAGTAATGATAGGTATAATTGATTCAAATTATTATTGAGAATAGATATTTACTATTATGAAGCTACAACATCTACGCTTCCTTACCGCAGTAGTTGATTACGGTGGAGTAATCAAAGCCGCTGAAAGGCTTCATTTGTCACAGCCGACAATTACGACTGGACTAAAGATGCTTGAGCAAGACTTGGGAAAGCAGATATTCGACAGATCTGAGAAGTCAAATAGGCCACTAAAACTAACTCCAGATGGTCGTATGTTTTACCATCATGCAATTGAAATTCTTCGGCAGTGTGATGTCGCGCGAGCAAACTTTATCAACGTTACAACAAATATTAATCAGATACGCGTTGGTGTTATTGATACATTGCCTCAGGAGGCGATAACAAGTTTAATTAAAGAAGTTCGTTATAAATTACCTGACGTTAAAATTGAAATTTGGGAAGCCTCCCCTGATCGAATAGCCAAATGGCTGTTGCAAAGTAGGATTGATGTCGCCTGGACAATTGTGAACGATCTCTCTCCGAATTCAATTGCTCTTTGGCGAGAGCCGCTTGTTGCCGTTCTGCACCCAAGCCACCGCATTATCAAAAGTCAGATTTCTTCGGTCCCACTAAGAGACTTAGAAAATATTCCATTTATTCATAGATCCAGATGTGAGCTAGATGCTGTTGGTCGTGCGGAGCTAAAAGCGGCGGGTGTTAAATTGAAAGTGAAAGTAAGAGCTGATCGTGAAGATTTTGCATTTCAAATGATTCGCGATGGGGAGGGTTTTACATTCGCGCCAAGAAGCCTTGTGCCTAACGATTTAGCTTCTATAAATGTATTAGATTTTACTGTCCGCAGGGTCATAGGACTGCAATGGCAGGACAATTTTGATTCTCTTCTTAAGAGTGTAATAGTTGACGCCGCTCAAAAATCAACTTCAAAATTCAGCCAATTCATTAAATTTGTCGCCTTAAATGAGTGAGAGCATTAGTACCTTATCTATGGTTTCTTGCCACAATAGAAGACAATCACGACAGTATCTAATATCGGCCATTCAATTAATTCTGAGCCTCTAAAAATTATGGAAATTTCGGATATACCCTTCGGCACTACTGATTGGTCAACCTTAGAACTGACTGAGCATAAAGGTGAAACAGGGGTGGCTTATTGGCGTACGCGTCAGTTTGGGTCTATTCGAGTTCGAATAGTCGAGTATTCACCAGGCTATCTGGCCGACCATTGGTGTTCTAAGGGCCATATTTTGCTATGCATTGAAGGGGAGCTACATACGGAATTGCAGGATGGAAGGAAGTTCACATTAACTCCAAGCATGAGCTATCAAGTAGCAGATAATGCAGAGCCACATCGCTCATTTACCTCCGTTGGCGCAAAACTGTTTATTGTTGATTGACGGATATGTCCGTCGACGAAGGGCAGAGTCAGATGGTCTTGAAGCACCGGTAACGTATAGGAGAGAGGAATGACAAACATCGCGACTGTCTTTAAAGAAGAGATTTCACGTCTATCTCGAAAAGAGGTACGTAGCGAAACAGAAATTTTAAAAAAGTCATCAGCTCAGTACAGATCAGAGATTGCATCGTTAAAACGCAGAGTAGATGCACTTGAAAAGAATGTGACTCGACTAACAAAGTTAATTTCAACACCTGCAGAACCGAAGAGAACTTCAGAAGACAAAACTAGATTCCGTTTCACTGCAAAGGGATTCAAGACGCTCCGGCAAAGATTAGGACTCACTGCTGATGTGTTGGCTGGATTATTAGATGTATCTCCGGCGACCATATATAGTTGGGAGGTTGGTAAATCAAAACCTCGTGATGCACAGATGGAAAAGATTATTGTCCTTAGAGAGCTGGGCAAGAAGGAAGTTGCCGCGATCTTGAAAAGCCTTACTGAGTGATTTGAGTAACACAAGAGAGTTTTTGCTGGCAGATGCCCGTTGGATGAAACTCGCACTTTTCTGCGCAGCGATAAATACAACAATTTGATTATTTTTTAAGCAACTCTCCGTCGAACTCAAAGTTTTTAATTAATATAATTCAATTGGTTAAATTTTTTAGATTTTAAAATATGAAGTTTCCTCCGCCATATTTTCATCCCACCATCCTACCCACCAATAACAGGTGCGATTGAGCGATATTTTGTGACACGATGTGAAGCGACAAAAACTTCTGCAAAGCCTTTATCATACTGGCACATTGAGGCGAAATGAGATGGTGTGAAATTAGGTGAGATTCTGCTGTATACGGCCCCCTTCTCCGCCAGACAGCTAGCAAAAACGCCACTTACGTGGCGTTTTTCATTTGTACCCACCGAGTTACACACTAGGACACATACACAGAAAGCTAGACTGCGCATGAACAGAATCTTGGGATATGCCTTAGTGCTCATACCAATAGCAGCGTTGCTCGGATACGGCGCATACGTCGAGCCGAATCGTCTTGAGGTCACGCGACATACTGTCGGCACGACGACTACGCCAGCAGACATCCGCATCGTGCAGATCTCCGACTTGCATCTACAGCAGATGGACGACATCCGGCGCTTGGTCGCGCATCAAACCGTAGCAGCCAAGCCGGATGTGATCGTTCTCTCTGGCGATATCGTCGACCGCAAGGAGAGCCTAGCGGCGTTGGAGGCGTTCTTGGATGAGCTCGGCCCTATCCCCAAAATCGCGGTACTGGGCAATTGGGAATATTGGAGCGAGATCGATCTTAAGGCACTGGCCGAACTGTATGCACGCCATCATACACAGCTCTTGATCAACGCTTGTCAGGTCATCGAGATACGACATAAAACCATCGCCTTTGTCGGATTGGATGATGCCTTGGCCAGCAAGCCGAACGCAGGAAAAGCGGGCAAGCATTGTGCAGACACAAGCGCTAAGGTGCTGATCGAACATAGCCCCGGATTCTTTGGTAAACCTATGGATCAGCCGGCTGATAATGCACCCTATCTGTTAAGCCTGTCAGGTCATACCCATGGAGGGCAAATCACGTTGTTTGGTAGCCCACTCGAAACTCCGCCGGGCAGTGGCGCTTACCAGCAAGGTTGGTATGAGACCCAGTACGGCAAGTTATATGTATCTCGCGGCATAGGTACCACCGTCGTGCCGCTGCGTATCGGCGCAGAACCAGAGCTCCCCATATTCGACATCAAGCTCTAGTAGTCAGGCATTAAAACATCAGACCTGCGGGTAGAATCGAGCGAACCGCAGGCCACTACATTTATCTCACAGGAGTCCACTATGTCTACCCCACACGATCTCATCTTGCTACGTGACAAGTTGCGCGTGTTCGCTGCTGAGCGCGATTGGGAACAGTTCCATACGCCCAAAAATCTGAGCATGGCGATGATGGTGGAAGCAGCCGAATTGCTGGAGCATTTCCAATGGCTCACGCCAGCGGAATCCACCAGCCTGAGTGCGAAAAAAAAGCTAGAGGTGGGCGAAGAGTTGGCCGATGTGTTGCTCTATCTGACTCGGCTATCAGACACGCTAGGCATAGACCTGCTTGATGCCGCACTGCGTAAACTGGACAAGAACGCACAACGCTATCCGGCCGATCTGGTGCGCGGTAGCAACAAAAAATATTCTGAATATCAAAAATAGTCACAGCCGCATGAACGCGGTTTTACCGTAGTGATTCTGAATATCGGTTGACAAGAGAACGTTCGTTCTTTACAGTTCACAGCACGTTCGTTCTGTAGGAAACGTATCATGACTGATTTCCAAGACTCCGATACCCCCAGCGCCAATCCCAAAGATGGCGAGTATCTCAACAAGCTGCGGGATTATTACGCAGACTGGAAGAGCATCCCCTCTTACGCCAAGTTGTGTGAGGTATTCGGCATCACCTCCAAATCCTGGGTGAAAGCCATCCTAGATCGTTTGTGCGCAGCCGGTTTTCTGGAGCGCACTCCCGATGCGGTCTGGGTGCCTACCCGCCAATTTTTCGCTCGCCCTCTGGCTGAATCGACCGTGCAAGCAGGTATGCCGGTCTCTGTCACCGAAACCCAAGGCGACTATTTCGTCATCGACGAGATGCTCATCGACACGCCCTCCAAGACCACGTTGATCACGGTCAAGGGCGAATCTATGATCGATGCTGGCATCCATGACGGTGACGTGGCGGTGGTAGAGAAACGCATGACCGCCAACATCGGCGACATCGTGGTGGCCATCGTGGACAACGAGTTCACCCTCAAGACTTTAGATAAAGAGCGTGGTCAATTCATCCTGCGCCCCGCCAATCCTGCTTTTCCCGTGATACGTCCGCAAGGCACTCTAGAGATATTCGGCGTGTTGGTCGGTTTGATACGCAAGTACAGGAGATAGATCATGCCTAGCCTCAGTCATAGCCGCCGTTCCATGCCTTCCTCTTTGCTCTCGCTGACTTATCCGAACAAAGAACTGTTCCATCGCCAATACGCCTTGCTGCGCGGCGCTGTACCTGCTGGTTTCCCCTCGCCTGCCGACGACTACATCGAGGGTAGACTCAGTCTAGATGATCATCTGGTACAACATAAGGAGTCCACCTTCTTTATGCGGGTGGCAGGTGATTCTATGAGAGGCTTGGGCATCTTTGATGGCGATCTCTTAGTCGTCGACCGAGCCATGCCTGCCACACACGGCAGCGTCGTCATCGCGGTGGTAGATGGCGAGTTCACAGTCAAGCAACTGATAGATACAGCGCGTGGCCAGTTGCTACGTGCCGCCCATCCCGACTATCCGGATGTGCATATCAGACCTGAGCAGGACTTATCCATCTGGGGCGTGGTGCAATGGAATGTGCATAAGGTCTAGCCATGCCCCGTGCCATCGCTTTGGTGGACTGCAACAACTTCTACGTTTCCTGCGAGCGATTGTTCCAACCTAAGTTGGAAGGCAAACCAGTCGTGGTGCTCTCCAATAACGATGGTTGCGTGGTGTCCCGCTCACAGGAAGTTAAAGACCTAGGCATCAAGATGGCCGTGCCTTGGTATCAGCTCAAAGACATCGCCAAGCGCCACGGCATCATCCCGCGCTCATCCAATTACAGCCTGTACGCCGACCTATCGAATCGGGTGATGTCCTTGCTTTCGGGATATGCGCCACAGCAAGAGGTCTATTCCATAGATGAGTGTTTCCTTGAGCTTACCGGCATCCACACAGTACATGCCGAGCTTGCCCAAACCATGCGCCAACAGATCAAACGTCATGTCGGCATACCGGTATGCGTGGGCATAGGGGCGACTAAGACACTGGCAAAACTGGCCAACCATGTCGCTAAGAAAGACCCGCGACGCGATGGCGTGTGCGACCTCAATACCTACAATCCGTCTGAGCTAGACGCCTTGCTCGCGTACTTTCCGGTCGGCGAGGTTTGGGGGGTGGGCAGACGCAGTACGGCCAGATTGCAAGCGCTGGGGATAGACACGGTACTGGATCTCAAGCGCGCCTCACCCAAACGTATACGTGACGAATTCAGCGTGGTGCTGGAACGCACCATCGCCGAACTCAATGGCATCGCCTGTTTGGAGTTGGATGAACTGATGCCAGCTAAGCAACAGATCATCTGCTCGCGTTCCTTTGGCAATCTGGTCGGTAATCTGCCTGACCTAGAACAGGCGGTGATCGCCTATACCACCCGCGCCGCTGAGAAATTACGCAATCAACACTCCATCGCGGGCGGCATACAAGTCTATATCCGCACCAATCCACACAAGGAACGCGACCCGCAACATCAGGAGGCCATGCTGCTACCGCTGCACGAGGCTACCGATGACACGCGCTTGTTATGCCATGCTGCCCTGCAAGGCTTGCGCCGTATATATCGCAGTGGCTATGCCTACCAAAAGGCTGGGGTTATTTTGACGGCCATTACACCGCGCGCCACCCGCCCACGCACGCTGTTCGACGATGTCGAGTCTCAACAACGGTCACATGCATTGATGACGACCATGGACGCCATCAATCGGCGTATGGGCAGTGGCTCGCTCAAGCTTTTGGGCGAAGGCACACAGAAGAGCTGGGCGATGCGCAGGGAGAACGTCTCACCCCGCTACACTACCGAGTGGCAAGAACTGGCCGTCGCTACGGCCTAACAAGCTTGCGCGTGGATAGGCTATCCATCCTTTTGCCGACTCAAACATAAATATAAGGCCTCTTATCTCAGCGCTGTAGCGTCGAAATCCGACCTTTTATCTCCCCTATTCGACACTACGATTCTAAGGAACACGACTATCTTGACAAGGTCGGCTTGCCATAAGCCCTTACCAGTGAAAACTGGTTATACCCAATTCGAATCGCTCAGGATGAAAAACCTCTTTAATCGTATTTTTCATGTAGTTGGTCCCTTCGCCGCAGCGATCGCGCTGATCGGGATCTCTGTCTCGTTGGTAGCGGTCATCGTTCTGACTGAACTCAACGCACAGTGGGTGACTTTTCTTGCGGGGGTATTGGTCGCTGCTATCCTTGCCGAAGCGACTCGCGTATCGCATGCCGAATGGAGTTTGCTGCGCCGCACCGCACAGTTGAAGCAAGCCAAAGATAAGCTAGATGATGAGTCGCGACTGCGTAAAAAAGCAGAGCAACGTGTAACAGAAAGCAAACTGCGTCTGAATCTGCTCGATGAGGTACTACCTCTCATGGTGGCCTATGTCGATGTTGAAGGAATATGCCGCTATCACAACCACGCATTTATGGACTGGTTACGCAAAGCGCCCACACAGATCAATGAACGCAGCATGCGTGAGGTGATCGGCGCGAAGATCTATCAAGAGATCGCAACAGAGACACGCCAGGCGCTGGATGGACACTATGTGCGCTACGAGCAGAATCACACCCGCTCGGATGGTGCGCTCTATAGACTCGCGGTCGAACATATCCCGCAGTTTTCGGACGATGGCAAAGTTTCAGGATTTTTTATGGTGATGAACGACATCACTTCACTTGCGGATGTGCAATCCGACAAACCAACCAGCGGCACGACAACCCTCAGCAGTACGCGCGAAGCGACAACGAGCAGTCAGGCTTTATTCGTCGACACCTTCTCCGAACAACTCAACGGCGATAAAGATGCCAAGCTCATCATGGGCGCGATAGAGAGGGGTGAATTCCGTCTGTATTGTCAGCTCATCTCACCTTTAGTCGTGGGCAGTGCCGTGCATTACGAGATATTGGTGAGACTGGCTGAAGAGGAAGAAAGCCTCATGCCGCCTGGCGCATTCTTCCCGCTGGCCGAAAAATACGGTTTGATGCCGCATCTGGACCGTTGGGTGGTACAGCATGTGATCGCTTGGGCGGCACGCCACCAGCACAACGCAGTAGATGAAAAGCCCTCGATATACTTCATCAATGTCTCACGCGCCACCATGGGTGACCCTAGCTTTGTCGATTACTTTGAATCGACCTTGCAACAATATGGCGTGAATCCAGCCACGCTCTGTTTTGAAATACCCGGACTGGAGCTCGCCCTACGTTCTGCCATCGTGGCCGATTTTGCCTGCCGCATTCGTGATTGTGGCTGCCGCGTCGCCATCAGCGGCTTCGGACGTGACCGCATCCTGTTCGATCTTTTGCGTGGCTTCCAAGTCGATTTTCTCAAGATAGACGGCAGCATCATCTTTGACATCCTGCGCGACCCAGTCGATTTGGCCAAGTTAACTGCCATACACAGTGTGGCCAAAAAACTCGGCATCACCACCATCGCTGAACTGGTGGAGAACGAAGCCACTATCGTCAAATTACGCGAGATCGGCATAGACTTCGCCCAAGGTTTCGGCATCTCCCGCCCAAGTCCCTTGGCAGAGTGAAATCTGCCTACAAGCTCTCCCCGATGGTCGCGAGCTGAGTCATAATCCATCTCATATATCGCGAGAGTGAAACGTTCCTTATGCACGCTGCAACACCGATTGATATTCCACCGCCGCATCTTGCCGAACGCCATAAGGCTTCGGTCTTAAATAGTGGATTTAAATCAGCAGTGAACTTCGCCGACTATCTGCTCGACACCGAGCAGATGTTGCGACTGGCCCATCAGCGACTAGGCAGCAGTGACATCGATACCGTGGTTGCCGGCAATATGCCCTTTAGGCTTTACCCGGCTAACAACGATGGCAAAACCCATGCTTATAGACGCGGCATTCTGCTTACCCACGGGCTGACAGATTCTCCATATTTCATGCGTGACCTAGGCGCATATTTCCAAGCACAGGATTTTGTAGTGATGGCAGTTTTGCTGCCCGGACATGGCACACAACCCGGCGATCTGCTAGATATAAGTTGGCAAGAATGGGCTAAAGCGGTCGCCTTCGGCGCTGACTGTTTGACACAGGAAGTAGATGAACTCTATATGGGCGGGCTCTCTACTGGCGCGACACTGAGTCTCTACCAAAGCCAACTAGATGAACGCGTGCGCGGCCTGTTTCTTTACTCCCCTGCCTTGCAGATCAGTAGTCGTGCCGCCTATGCCAAGCTGCACAAGCTTTACAGTTGGATGAGCCCCACCGCGAAATGGCTCAACATACAGCCAGATTATGACGTTTATAAATACGAGTCATTTCCCAAGAATGGTGCGGCACAGATGTATGAACTGACGCAAAAGGTGCAGGCTATGCAAGACCAGCATGCTCTAGCTTTGCCTATCTTCGCGGTCGCCAGCGGCGACGATACGACGGTACAAAGTCTGGCTACATTAGATTTGATGGATGCTGCGGTGCATCCCGCCAGTCGCTTGTTGTGGTACAGCAATACTGCACCCAAACTACAGAATGTCAGCCGATTACTCTGGGTAGATAGCGCCGTTCCCGAGCAACGTATCCTCAGTTCGGCGCATACTGCCATCGTGTTATCTGAGAGCGATCCGCACTACGGACGTAACGGTGACTATTCGAATTGCGCGCATTACTATCCGCATGAACCCGAAAAGTACATCGTGTGCCGCACCCGACCAACGGAAGTAACACAAGGTGAGATCACTGCCGAAAACTTGCAAAGTGGCATCATGCGACGCCTGATGTATAACCCTAATTTCGCAGGCATGACTGCCAGCATGACTGACTTCATCCTGACCCTAAAGTAGGAGGAACGATGATACGTAAGACCCATATATTCGCGCACCGGGGTGCCAACCGCCACGCCGCCGAGAACACGCGAACCGCGTTCGATCTGGCATTGCAGAACGACATCAACGGCATGGAGACGGATATACAACTTAGTCGTGACGAAGTGCCGCTGTTGTTTCATGATCGTTATATGAATAAGTTGGGCATGCCGGACAGTCACATTGACGACCTCGATTTCGACGTATTGCGCACGCTAGATTTCGCTGCACATTTCAAGCCCACGCTCCCTGCCGAAGGGCCGCTGCGCCTCAAAGATTTTCTCGACCGTTATCGTGCGCGCTGCCAACTCTTGCTAGAGATCAAGAACCGCGACTGGGAAGAACAGGCGCGTAAAGAAAGCAAAATACGCCATACCTTGGCCTTGGTCGGCGCACACGCAGGCGACGACATCCTCATGTCCTCCTTCGATCTACCCAGCTTGATCTACGCCCATCAGTGCTCGCCCAAGTTTCCGTTGGTATACAACATGGAGCCCGAGCACACCATAGCCGATGCACAAAGCGTATTGGACAAGCAGACTTTTCTGTACGGCTACTGTCTGCATATATCGCGCTTGGACAAAACGATGCGAGACCTGCTGCGTAGCCATAACAAAGTTATCGCGGTCTACACCTGCAACAGTGAGGCCGAGATACGTCAGGCACTGGACTTGGAGGTAGATATCCTTATCAGCGACGTGCCGGAATTCGCCCTGCAACTCCGCGATGATGCGGCGCGAACCTAACAAACTCGCACTAGAAACATTCGACCTGCTGGTCTGCGGTGGGGGCATCTACGGCGCATGGACGGCCTATGACGCAGCTATGCGCGGCTTGCAAGTCGCCATCGTCGAACAAGGCGACTGGGCTTCCGCCACCTCCTCTGCTTCTAGCAAACTGATACACGGCGGTCTGCGCTATCTGGAAAGCTATGACTTCAAGCTAGTACGCAAGGCCTTAGCTGAACGGCAGATGTATCTCGATCACGCACCGCATCGCGTCTGGCCGTTACGCTTCGGCGTACCGGTCTACCAAGACAGCCGGGTCGGCATGTGGCTCTTACAAGCAGGCTTGTTCCTATATGACGCACTGGCCGGTTGGCCTATGAACGGTATGGCGCATCGTCGTTATGACCGCAAATCGTTTCTGAAACATTTTCCTTTTCTGAATAGCCAATACCTCAAGGGTGGTTATACCTATGGCGATGCGCAGACCGACGATGCGCGCCTAGTATTGGAACTGATAGACGGCGCGCAACGTCACGGTGCGGTATGCGTCTCACACTGCCGTGTCACTGAGATACTTGAAGAACAACATCTCGCCTGTGGTGCGAACGTGATCGACCAAGTCAGCGGCGAGCAGATACAGGTGCAAGCGCACCAGATCGTGAACACCACCGGCCTGTGGATGAGTGCAAGTGCGCCGGGTGATGCTTGGTGCCGCATGAGCAAAGGCGTGCACCTAGTCTTGCCGGGCGGGCTGACACATGAGGCGCTGCTGCTGACCGCACCGCAAGATGGCCGAGTGTTCTTCATCATCCCCTGGTATGGCGTGACCTTGCTCGGCACCACCGATGACGACTTCCACGGTAAGCCGGAGGATGTCAAAGTCGAGCAGGCTGATATCGACTATCTCTTGGCGGCAGCCAACCATTACCTTGAGGATGCTTGGTTAGAGGCCGATGTGCTCAGCAGCTATGCCGGCGTACGCGTGATGCAGCGCAGTGACGCGGCCCATCCCTCGCAACTCTCGCGCGACTGGGTATTACGCACAGGAGACAACGGTGTGCATTACTCGGTGGGCGGCAAGATCACCTCGGCACGCGCCGATGCCTGCCAGATTGTGGACAAGGTATGCGCCCAGCTGGGTTTACATAAAACCACCACTACTCACAAGCAAGCTTTCCCTTGGTCCCCCAGCACAGACTACAGCAGTTGGTGCGCCAATCTGTATCGCCAAGCAGATCGTCTACATGTCGACCCACTCAGTGCGGAATGGCTGATACGCAGACATGGCGCGCGCGCCACCGAGATACTCGACAGCATCAACGAAGATGCCAGCCTAGCGGGACGCATCGTTCCCGAACTGCCGCTTATTCATGCCGACCTGAACTGGTGTGCAAGCCAAGAGATGGTAGTGCATCTAGACGACCTGCTGCGCCGCCGTCTGCCTTTATTGATCTTAACCCGCCCAGATGCCGCCCTTCTGCATGACCTCGCCCAGACTGTCGCGGTCTTGCAAGGCTGGGATGCAACACGCACCGAAGCCGAAATACGACGCTGCATGCCATGAGTGACGTGCTAAGCATCGCGCTGGATTTGGGCACGACCTCCATCAAAGCTGCACTGCTGAGGCGCGATGGGAATCTTAGCCATATCGTCAGTCACCCCGCTCCCGCCATCGATACCCGCAACGGCCATTACGAAAGCGACGCACTAGCATATGTGCAGACTGCCGAGCGGGTACTGGCCAAATGCCGCAACCATGCAGCAACATGCACCACGTTTGGGCTCTGCAGTCAGCGTTCCTCGCTAGTAATTTGGGATACTCATACTGGAATTCCAATCATCCCGCTGATCTCTTGGCAGGATGGCCGCGGTGCACAAAGTTGTGTCGATCTAAAACTACATGAGCCTCAGATACGCGCGCTGTCCGGTCTGCCGCTCACACCCTATTATTTTTCCGGGAAATTGCGCGCGTTGTTGCAACAACATCCGGACTGGCGCGATGCACTGTTGCAAGGTCGGTATCGTGTCGGCACGTTGGACACCTTTGTGATCTGGCGTTGGAGCAAAGGTCAGCATTTCGTCACCGATGCTTCTATGGCCGCACGTACCCAGTTACTCGACATCAGCACAGCAAGATGGTCGCCTAAGTTATGCGAGTTATTCGACATCCCTCTCTCCATACTGCCTATAGTCCTCAGCTCTAACAAAATGGAACTGACCTTGGATAACGGACTGACCTTGCAAGCCAGCGTGGGCGACCAATCCGCCGCCTTGATCGCCAGTGTGGGTACAGATGAGAGTTTCGCATTGGCTAATCTGGGTACAGGCTGTTTTGTAGTGCGCAATAGCAATAAAGACCAGCCATCCGACTATCTACGCAGCTTGGTCTATCAAGACGAGCAGCGCCATCTGGCATTAGAAGGCACCCTCAATTCCATCGCTGCCGCGCTCGCCCCCTACCCCGTCGCCACAGTCCGCTTTGCCGACTTGGCTAAGCTGGATATCTACGCGCTGGCCGAACCCAGCGGCCTAGGCGCGCCCTACTTCAGAAAGAATCTGGGCTTACAGTTTTCCGCTCCCATCGAAAATTTTGCACAAAGTGATATAGCGGCGCTGCTACTCGAAGCTGTGATCTTCCGCGTCACGCGCATTCACGAAGACATGCACCGCGACCAGCCTTTAGCGCGCATCTATCTCTCTGGTGGCTTGGCCAATCTTGAGACTCTGCAACACGGTATCTCACAATGCGTGCCCTGTAAGGTGTATGGTCTAGAGCAGAACGAGTCCAGCTTGCTAGGCGCAGCGATACTCGCCGCGGGGATACAAACCGACAGTCTGCGCAAGGCAAGAGAAATAACCGTGACGGTAGGCAATCCAAAGTTACTAGCGAAGTTCCAACACTGGAAAGATTGGTTGGATGGATTGTTAAGCCGCACATAAGACCTAGGGAACAACAAACAGATTATGGTTGATACGCAAACAGCAACATCAGACCAGCACCAAATCCCGCTCTCCGAACTGCAACAACGACTGAACTGCACGACTGCCGGACTGAGTAGCGTCGAAGCAGATACGCGTCTCACTCAGTACGGCTACAACGAACTGCACGTGCGCAAAGAGACGCCCGAGATCGTCAAATTCTTCCGCCAGCTCACCAACTTCTTTGCCCTACTCCTCATCGCCGGTTCTGCCCTTGCCTTCTTCGCCGACTATCTGCAACCGGATCAGGGTAACTTCTATATCGGCGTGGCATTGCTGGTTGTGGTGTTGCTCAATGCACTGTTCAGCTATATGCAGGAGCATGAAAGCGACCGCATCATGCAGAGCTTCCGCAATATGTTGCCGCACATGATCAATGTGCATCGAGACGGCAAGGTGTCGCGCATAGAAGCCAAACTGCTGGTGCCAGGCGATGTGATTCTGATAGAAGAAGGCGACCGTATTCCTGCCGACGGACGCTTGATCGAAGTCAACCAACTCAAAGTCGATCACTCCTCCCTGACTGGTGAGAGCGAACCTCAGTTACGCAAATTGGATCACACCCACGATGATCTGATGGAAAGCCGCAACATGGTGTTCTCCGGCACGCTGGTGCAAAGCGGCAATGGCAAAGCACTAATCTACGGCACCGGCATGGAAACGCAGATCGGCCACATCGTCCAACTCACCAAAGAAACTCAGGTGATCGATACGCCCATACGCAAAGAACTACATCGTTTCATCCGCATCATCTCTACTATCGCACTCACCCTAGGAACGCTGTTCTTTCTACTCAGCGTATTCCTCGGTAAACCACTTATCGGCAGTCTGATTTTTGCTATCGGCATCATCGTCGCCAATGTGCCTGAGGGTCTGCTACCTACTGTGACACTTGCGCTGACCATGGCCTCTAAGCGCATGGCCAAGAAGAATGCGCTGATACGCAATCTAGAGGCTGTCGAGACGCTGGGTTCCACTACCGTGATCTGTACCGACAAGACCGGCACCATCACGCAGAACCGTATGCAGGTCTCCACACTGGTGCTCGGCGAACACGAATGGTCGGCTTATCAACAAGGTCTGAATACGGCACCAGGATTTGATGAGGCTTGGGCTGCGATCACGCTATGCAATAACGCGCACTTATCAGAGACCGGCTATATGGGTGACCCGACAGAGGGTGCGATGTTGGTCTTTGCGCAAAAAATGAAAGCACTGGGGAGTGTACAAAACGATTTTCCGCGCATCCAAGAAACACCGTTCGACTCGGCTAGCAAACGCATGATTACCACCCACCGTGGCGGCAAGGGACAACCTAATCTCGCCTATATGAAGGGCGCACCTGAGGTCGTGTTCGGTAAATGCACACACTTTCTAAACAAAGGTGCCGTGGTCGAGTTTGATGCAGAAGTCCGGCAACAGGCTCTTGAGATATACGAGTTCCTCGCTGCACGCGGAGAACGTGTATTGGGCTTGGCGTACAAGCGCACTCAAGCAGACGAAGCTGACGAAGAAGACTTTATCTATCTGGGCCTAGTCGGCATGCTAGACCCGCCCCGCGAAGAGATACCGGATGCGGTCGCCAAATGCCGCAGTGCTGGCATCCGCGTGTTTATGATTACGGGTGACTACCATGTCACCGCCGAATCCATCGCGAGACAGGTCGGCCTGTACACGGGAGATGGCCGTGTCGTCGAGGGCGGAGAATTACAAGACATGAGCGAAGAAGAATTAGCGAAATTGCTGGATCATAAAGAGCTGGTCTTCGCCCGCTCTAGTCCTGCACAAAAGTTGCGTATCGTCCAAGCATTACAGAAGAAAGGCGAAATCGTTACAGTCACTGGCGATGGCGTGAACGATGCACCGGCGTTGAAAAATGCCGACATGGGCGTGGCGATGGGGCTATCTGGCACCGAAGTCGCCAAAGAAGCAGCGGACATGGTGTTGATGGATGACAACTTCGCCACCATCGTCCACGCTATAGAAGAAGGTCGCACCATCTTCTCCAACATCAAGAAGTTCATCGCCTACATCCTGACCAGCAACGTTCCTGAGATATTGCCCTTCATCGCCTTCGTGGTCATAGGCGCGCCACTGGCGCTCACCGTCGTGCTGATTCTGACCATAGACCTAGGCACCGACCTGATCCCCGCGCTGGGGCTGGGCAAAGAACCCCCCGAGCAAGATGTGATGAAACAACCTCCTCGCAGACGAGATGAAAGACTACTCAGTTGGACACTGCTGGGAATGAGTTACGGCATCATCGGCATGCTGCAAGCTGCAGCAGGTTTCTTCGCCTTCTTCGTCGTGCTGCACCAAGGCGGTTGGGTATGGGGAGCAGAGTTACCTGAGTCCGGCCTACTCTACAGAACCGCCGTCACCGCTTTCTTCGCCGCAGTCGTCATCTGCCAAGTTGCCGATGTATTGATCTGCCGCACACGTCGCCAAAGCATCTTGTCCGCCGGCATCTTCTCCAACAGACTAATCTGGATAGGTATAGCCGTCGAGCTTGCGCTAGTCGCCGCCATCTCACATATCCCTTTCTTGCAACCCTTCTTTGGCACAGCTCCGATAGGCTGGTTCGAGCTCTCACTCGGTCTGCCATTTGCAGTTACTATCCTAGTAGGTGACGAGTTCAGGCGTTGGCTGATACGCCGCGACAATCAATTCGTACAGCGTTGGTTGACTTGGTAGTTCCAATTTCAAAGGGACACCACCTAGAAACTGTCAGTGACGACCGGCGACAACTAACCCTAAGTCGACTTTCAGCGTTGAAGATAACGGACACTGAAAGTGCTTAGTTGATAGCTCGAAACAAGTGCCGAGAATATTGTTTTAGTCCTTTAGTTCAGCACACTCGGTACCATCAAAGAAAGCATCATTCAGAACAAAGCCCGTTTGGCCTTTCTTGTTACTAAGCTTTATTTTGTACCACCGATATTCTCCTTGCTGCCTACCTATCTCAACAACTGTCGCACCGACTTTCTCATTGATTTTGTACTTGGGCGCAGACTTATTATCCTCATTTGAATAAATTTCTGTGCCAGCAAAACAAACATAGGCACCTGGCAGATTAATATTCATCTCATAAGCCGACCCGCTCCAAGCGAAAACCCACGGGGTGTAGCAGCAATCCAAATTGTTCAGAGTAATGTAGTTGCCTGCTCTAACAAGTATCCCTCCAATTGTTTCCTGGCTGTCTTGAATAAGCCAGAAAGGCTTAGGTAAATATCCATTCGAAGCGGCTTGGAAAACAAGAACGCTAAACAAACCATTTTTTACTACGACAGCTACGACATCATCTTTGCCATCCCGATTGGTGTCCGTGACTCGGAAAATGGCATTTTTAAATCCACCGTTACTGTCCCAGTGAATAAATGTCTTCTTTTCGTTTTCATCTTTAATGTCAGCACTTGTGAGTAAATGGTAATTTGGATTGTCACGCAAGAAGCTCAGCAATACAGATGGCGGCTGAATAGGAGTTTTTTCTTGTGCTGCGTTTGCACTGTATTGTGCAAATAACAATAGAGCCAGAAGACAACATGCGATTCGTTTCATACAGCCCCTTTTTTCAGTGCCGACACTCAAAATTGGAAGACACCACCGAGTGTCTCCTCCTGGCCGCTATTGGCCGCTTGCCGAAGTCTACCCATCATTTCGCAACGCCGCAAAGCAGCCATCCAACATTGCATTTTGTAACCCAGCGAGGATCGATCCAACAGCGAAAACCGGAAACCTGAATATTTTGCGATAACGGCATGCCACTAAGCTTTGCTAACATGCGCCCATCCTCACCACGCATACGACCTTATGGAAGCGCATCGGCTCTCTCCGCACATCGATGATTTATTGAACCGACTGCACCTCGGCTCAGAGGTCTATTACGTCGGGCAATTGTGCGATGTCTGGCACATGTCGACGCCGCAAAGAGACGGTAGCGCTTTCCATCTGGTGTGCAACGGTGAAGCGTGGGTGCATATGCAGGATGGGAGCACGCCTATCCACCTGCAGGAAGGTGACATCGCCTTCTTCCCCCACTACGCCGCGCATACCTTTAGTGGCAAGCCGCAACTACCCGAACAAGATTTTGACTACAGTTGCCCTGCTCCCGTCGATAGACATGCACCCGGAACCGGTCTGCTCTGCGGTCACCTCAAGTTACCATTACATATACGCCGCTTGCTCATCGCATCTTTTCCCGAGTTCATGCTGATACGTCCCGATGAAAGTCAGACGGGGCGACAGCTGCGCAGCTTGATCGAGCTGATGAGTTTGGAAGCGGAACACAACGACATCGGTGTCACAGCGGTCTTGAACCATCTATCTGATGCGCTGTTTCTGCTCATCATCCGCCACACCTTGCAGACCCACCCGCATCTTTCGCCTTTATTCTCTGCCTTATCCGATGAGCATCTGCGACTGGCGATGTTGCCCTTTATCGAGCAGCCCGACGCCACTTGGTCGGTGGAGTCTTTGGCTAAACTGGCCTGCTTATCACGCTCGACCTACACCGAACGCTTCAGTCGTTTGGTCAAGATGGCACCTATGGAATTCGTCACGCTCTGGCGTATGCAGCTAGCCGTCGGCCTGTTGTCCCAAGGCGATATCAGCATGCTGGATGTCGCCCTGCGTTGCGGCTATGAATCGGAAGTCGCCTTCCGCAAAGCCTTCAAACGCGTCATCGGCACCACACCTGGCAAAGCGCGCAGCTAAAAATTAACTTTCGGTCGATCGGACATAAATCACAGCCATCCGAGCATAGGGCGATGAGATCGCCTGTTCGACAATCACTCCAAGCAACAACATTGTTGCGTTAACCACTTGGAGATGACCATGACCACTTTCACTATCCACACCCCCACCGATGCGCCTGCAGCTTCACAGGAGATGCTCGCCGCCGTACAAAACAAATATGGCTTCGTCCCGAACCTGTTCGGTGAGTTTGCCGCAGCACCCGCCGCAATCAGTTCCTATCTCGCGCTGGGCGGCGCATTGGAAAAATCTTCACTGACACCGACCGAACAACAAGTGGTACTGATCGCCACCAGCGTCGAGAACGGTTGCGAATACTGCGTCGCCGCGCACTCTCTGGTCGCAAAGAATATGTTGAAAGTCGATGCGACCATCATCGCTGCATTGCGCAACAAGACCACCATCACGAATAGCAAACTGCAGACACTGGCGGAGTTCACCCGCGCTATCGTGGCGCAACGCGGCGCAGTGACCGAGCAGAGATTGCAGGGCTTTCTTGCTGCAGGCTACAACAAGCAACAAGCCTTGGAAGTCATCGTGGGAGTGGCGATGAAGACGCTCAGCAACTATGCCAACAACTTGATGCACACCCCGTTGGATAAAGCCTTTGAAGCGGAAGCTTGGGAACCTTGCTGCGCATAAGCATCGCCCAGCGAACTGGGCGGGATGTCAAAAGCATCTCGCCCTTCGATCTTTAGTGGAGGAATAAGCAATGAATAAATCGATCGTACTAATACTGACCCTGATGATGTCTGCGCGTGCCATGACCTTGGCCTACATCGGCTCCACAGGCAGCGATACTGCCGGCGCACCACCTGCTGCTTGGCTTATGCCGCTGCTAGGCGATGCCGTGATTGGCATCTCCGCGTTGTGGATCGCCTATCTGCTCTTGAAAAAGACCGGACTGTGGGTGTGGACGACCATCGTGGTTTGGAATGTCCTCTCGATATGGGATTCCTTGTCGGCCTATATAATCAGCATCACCGCTCCCTGGCCTGACTTCTTTATGTTGCAGACATTCGGCTCATCGATGTTCTTTATGGCTGCGGCGATGAACGTGGTGATATTGCTGATCGTCTGCCAGAAGGAGTACCAAGATCGATTCTTAGGATGAGCGTCCTTGTGCCTTCTATCTAGCCTGCTCTCTGCGCTTCAATACACTGCGCATCCACACGCCGAACATCAGCAAGGCTGCGGCACCCAGCCATAGCGGCCACAACACCGGCTGATTCCACTCGCGTCTCAGCCGCTCGCGCTGCACATCATCCACACGCCAGTATTTGAGCTTGTTATTGGCCATCACGTTAGGCTTCACATTGTGCAACCAGCCATGTTGCAACACGTATTTCTTAGGGTGATAGCCCCATAGCCAAGGTGAGTCGCGATGCAAGATGTCCAGCATCTGATCGATGATGCGCTGCCGCTCTGGGGTGTTGTCCATGTTCTTCATCTGCTCGAACAAACGGTCATATTCAGGGCTGTTGTAATTGGCGGCGTTCTCACCGCCCTTGCTCACCTTGGCTTGCGCACCGTTGAGCAGGAATAAGAAGTTCTCCGGATCGGGATAGTCGGCGTTCCAGCCGAAGTAGAACATCTGCGTATCACCCTTGCGGATTTTGTCTTGGAAACGGTTGTAGTCGGTGCTGCGCACCACCAGCTGCACATTGATCTTCTCGAACTGTTTGCGCATCCAATCCAAGCGCGATTTGTCGCCCACACCGGTGGCGGTGGTGTCCAGATTGATGACCAGCGGCTGATGGGTCTGGGCATCCACGCCATTCGGGTATCCCGCCTCGGCCAATAAGCGCTTAGCGACCTCTATCGATTTGCGTTGTGGCTTACCGTCCACCCAATCGTAGACCGTGGGGTTGATGCCAGTTGCACCCTCGCGATAGCCGAAGATACCGGGCGGGATGGGAGATTGTGCGGCGATACCACGACCGTTAGCGAAGATGGAGACGAACTCCTCGAAGTCCACCGCGATAGAGATGGCCTGCCTGATCTTCCTAGCGCGCTCAGGATCACAAGATGATTCCCTTCGTTCGTCCCCTCGCCCGCTTGCGGGAGAGGGTTGGGGAGAGGGAGCACTAGTGCAGCCGCCCACCGTGGCATCCAGCCAGTTGAAACCGGTATACATAGTGGAAGTCTCGACCGCTGTGGAGAGCGTGATGCCTTGTGCCTGCATGCTGTCGGTGACTGCAGTCTCACCGGAGACATTCACTTGCACCGCCTGATCGAAGCTATCCGAACTGATACCCGAAGCATCGTAATAGCCTTGCAGAAATTTATTCCAATACGGGATGGTCTCTTTCTCTAGGGTATAGACCACCTTATCAATCAGCGGCAGCGGCTGCCCTGCATCGGCCAGCAAGCCAGCTTGTGCATCCATCACATCCCCTTGCGTCGGATAGGTCTCGTGCATGTAATTAGGATTATTGCTCAACACCATGCGCTGATTCGGGTCGTTCTCGGAGAGGTAATACGGCCCGCTACCCACTGGCCACCAATCCAAGCTGAGATTGCGTTCACGCATACCGGGTTGAGCATAGAAGCGCTCGGCTTCGTGCGGCATGGGGGCGAAGAACGGCATCGCCAACCAATACTGGAACTGCGGATATTTGCCGTTGAGCGTGATGCGATAAGTGTGTTCGTCCACCACCTGCACACCGGACAAGTCGAACGCATTCAGATCGAGAAAATCGTCGGGATGCTGTTTGGCTGCTTGCTGCAAGGTCTCGGCATAATCTTTGAAGCCAAAAATATATTCGCTCATCACTCCTGCGATCGGGACATGCAGTTGCGGATGAGCCAGACGTTTGATCTGGTAGACATAGTCCGCGGCGGTGACCTTGCGTGTCGAAGTACGCTTGAAATCGGCGACACTATGCACGCCATCCAGACTCTGCGCCTCGGCGACAAAAGCCGGATGCGGCTGATAACGCATATCGTCGCGTATATGGATCACATACTCGCTATAGGCGATCTGCGCTACAGGCGTATCTGCCGCCAGAACGTGATGCTGCTTATCCAGATAGCGCACCGTCGGCATGGCACTCGCCGCCAGCGGCACCAACTCATAAGGACGTTTTAGATAGTGATACTGCAAAGGCGGCGCATAGATGTTGGCAAGGAACTCATACTCGTTCTCGCTGTAGGCCTGCGCTGGGTCCAGATGTTTGGGACGGCCCGTGAACGCGGTGTACAGCGTCGCCTTGCCCTCATCCTCGGCCGGATAAGGACTGTTCCATTCGCCGCACGCGGCCAATGACAGCAAGATAGACAGAAGAAAGATGCGAACTAGCAAGGAGCGTTTCATAGCGCGCGAGTGTAGCGGAATGACGCGATTACGTCATGGCGGCTAGACCAAAAAAGTCAGATTGCTCCGACTCTTCAGTGTCACAACCTTAATCTAGTAACCGTGCTTTAGTTTCACAACTGAATCTCTCAATGCACCGACTGTGTATCAAAGTCCCTATCCAACTGTGGTAATGAAGGCGGAGTAGAGGGCAAAGCCACAGTTATACCTCGCGGACAATGAAGAGTGGCGCAAATATCCTCAACTACAATATTTACACTAGCGCTTCACGCACCATAGTATGGGGTGATGGCACAGGCGGTAGCCATACACAAACTGCTTACAAAAACAGCACCACGACACTGAACCTATTCGGTCAGATTCCAGCTGGGCAAGATGTGGCCAACGGAATTTATATCGATGACCTCATTGCAACAGTGAACTTTTAAACGTCGGATAAGCACCTGCCACCATATTGCGGGCTTAAAATAATTTGTGACGCAACACGTGAGGGAAACTGGGAGACAAGGGAATTTTCACTCCCTGTAATCCCTCGTAAATTTCTTGAGTGTACGGCTTTTAGCTTCTATGCATTTGATCAAATCGTTCCAGGATTCCGTGAAAGATTGTGCACCTTCTCGCTGCAGTTTCTCGGCCAATGCGTCTGCGCTGACGCCATGTCGCGCAAACTCAGCAATCATTGTTTCGCTCTCATCTTTATCAAGCTGCATTACATGATTCACTTTGCCATGTTCGGCGTAAGCGAGCAGCGTCTTCTCAGGCAGGGTGTTGATGGTATCTGGAGCCGCGAGTGCCTCTACATACAAAGTATCTGCTGCAGCCGGATCCTTGGTACCGGTGCTGGCCCACAATAATCGTTGCGGCTGGGCACCGGCATCAGCCAGCTTCTGCCAGCGTTTAGATGACAATAAATCTCGATAAGCCTTGTAGGTGCGCATCGCAATGGCGATGCCAAGTCGGTTGTGCAGAAAATCAGGAACTTTGTCCTTGTTAGCCACATCCCAACGACTGATGAATAGCGATGCAACCGAACTGACAGATGGGTCTAAGCCAGCAGCGATACGTCGCTCGATGCCGCGCATATAGGCCTCAGCTGCAAAGAGGTAATGTTCTCGGGAAAAAAGCAGTGTGACATTCACCGGCACGCCAGCAAAGATCGATTCTTCAATCGCTGCTATACCCGCAGGTGTTCCCGGAATCTTGATAAATAAATTTGGGCGTTGTGCACGTGCATGGAGCTGTTTTGCTGCAGCTATTGTTCCAGCTGTGTCATCAGCCAGCAAAGGGGAAACCTCCAGTGACACCCAACCATCTACACCGGCAGTTGCAGCGTAAATTGGACGGAATAGATCAGCCGCCTGTAGCAAGTCTTCTAATGCCAGTTCGAAGAACAACTCCTCCCCCGACTTACCCGCAAGTATCTTTTCGCGAATGGCTTCATCGTAAAAATCACTATTCTTAATCGCATGTTCAAAGATTGTGGGATTTGAAGTCAGCCCAGTCACGGACAGCTCGCTGATATAACGGGCCAAGGTGCCACTCGTCAGCAATTCGCGCGTGATGTTATCGAGCCACAGACTCTGGCCTAGATCGTGCAGTTGCTGAGTGGCTTTCATTTCTACCCCTTCATACACATTGATTAGGTATCGACAGAATTTCCTGCTTGCGCTTGTAGCGCAACGCTGTTGTGTTCCAGACCGATAGTCGCCACGATGGCGGATAGTACGACCATAGCGAAGCTCACCTTGGAAAAGCGCGTAGCATCACTTCCTTATCGGCGTATTGCTTCTCCAAAATATCCAGTACGGCTTCGCTTTATTTCGCTCTCCAGCAGTATCCGCACCAATACCTCGGCCTCGCCGAGTCCAATCTGCTTCATTTCCAATAGCGATAGCTCGGCAAGCAGCTGCTGTAACTCCTCAGCCTCGGAGCTGGGGACAACCATCTCAATCAAACGTAATGTCATGGCAGTTTTAACCGTTCCATTACAGTCATAGCGAATGCATCACTACTTCTTTACTTGATTGATAATCATGAAGACCAACAGAACGATAAGCAGCGCGCCGACGGCTTGCCAAATCCACGCTCCTTCACCCATAGAACCATGCATCCATCCGTTTAAATAATCCATCTTGATATTCTCCTGTAACCACTAATTATGATTCGCCACTACCACTTTACTGGTGGCACCTTTGGTTTTGTAACAGCACCTTCGCGAGTTTTGGCTGATGTGCAAATCACATCAACCAACGTCTTTTCATCAATCGATATGAAAAGTAAAACATCAACGTGCCCAGCAAGAACAGATATATCCAATCAAAGGCCATGTCCGCCATTCGGCCGTCTTCCAACAATATGGATTGCAGTGGTTCGTACAATTGGAATGAGGGTAAAAATGGCGCGATGGCTGTTAGCTTTTGCGAAACATCGGACATCGCAGATGGCAGCAGGTGCGGCAGATAGAAGATGACGCCCAGCGTTCTGGCGCTGGCCTGGTTACGACATAGAAAACCTAGGCATATGCCGTATGCACTAAAGCAATAACTACCTACAAGAATTAAAACGATATAGTCGAAAAGGTGTACTGGGCCGAATTTCCCTAGCAGATGTAGCAGCAATACCGCAGTGATGATCAGCACCATGCCCAGTATCAATTTGGCGATCAACCATTGGACTTCATGTATCGGAGTCTGCAGCAAGGCAAGCAACAACCTCTTTTCCTTTTCCTCGGCCACCTGAGCCGGAAGGATGATGAATCCTATGAGTAAGACCAGCATCAAGATCCAAGTGGGCAATGTCTCTCTTTGCACGCCACCTTGGTTCAATGAGCTGATATTGGCAATCCAGTCTGGGCTAGTCCCTTGCGCCGTTTTCTGTAAGGCAGAAAAACTCTGCACGATCGCTATGGTATGGAACGCATCCTTTTTAACCACCTGCAATGTCAGTCTGCCGGAAGCATCTGAATTCGCGATCAGCATTCCATCTATCTGGTGTTCCTTCAATAGACGTATGCCATCCTGCTCATTCCTTACCCATGTCACTACAACAAGCTCACTGGATGCTTTAATGCTGTTGATGAACTCAGGTGTATAGGCATCATCTTGTATCAGTCCAATCTTGATTGTGCTTGCTGGCGTGTTGTTACCATCTACTAAGCTGAGCGATACAAAGACGAACAGCGGAATAAACAAAATCAGGAAGAACGTCTTGTTCTTGTAGGCGATGGCCAGATCGTTCAATGCGAGTAGCAGAATATTTTTCATCATGATGCATACAGCCTTTCATGGATCTCTGATTGAAAATATTCCTGCGGGGGTCCATCGAAAACCAGCGTGCCTTCGTGCAGCACCAAGATACGTGTTGCGAGATTCCTGATCTCTTCTGGGCGATGAGAAGTGAAAATGATGGTTTTCCCAGCTTCATGCATCACGTTCAGCAAGCGGTAGATTTCGCGCGTCATCTCAAAATCCAAGCCCGATGTCGGCTCATCCAGTATGAGCAGCGGCGGGTCAGCTAACAGTGCGCGGCCGATGTTCACCCTCTGCATCAGGCCCTTGGATAGGGCCTGCACCTTACTTTTTCGAAACGGTAAAAGATTGAACTCACCTAAGATATCTTCGACCCGCGATAAGGGGGCGCGAGAAAGAGCAGCAAAAAGTCTTAGGTTGTACTCAACTGAGAAGAAATCAAATAGATTAGGTACTTCAGGAATAAAGCCAATTTCCCTAACAACTGCAGCTCTATTCTTAAAGTCGACTCCCTCCATCACCACTGTGCCTCCGTCAGGAACGATCCAGTTGGCCAACATTTTCAGCAGCGTAGATTTGCCAGCTCCATTATGTCCGACGATAGCGATCAACTCGCCCTTATGGACATCAAAGCTAGTCGGGGTAAGCCCCCTTTTTTGATCATAGCGCTTAGTTAGATTGCGAATTTCGAGTTGCATAAGCTATCGCGCTAACATTGAATGTGAATTCAAACTTAGGTGCAGCAGGCATTTCAGCTTTACCAGTTTCATTGCACGCTAAAGTAATCGGACGATGACGATTACAAGAATGATTACCACCAAAAGTCCAATCATGATGACACTCCTTATTGTTGAGATGATCCGATAGAACATCCCATATTTAAATTTGATTACCTGCCCACCAAAAAACTGGAACAGTACTGTTAGCAGGCTTCTCGCCGTTTGTTATACGACTCGAAGCAAAACGATCACAAGTATGATGACCAGTAATAATTCAACCATGATGACTCTCCTTAGTATTTTGGCGACTTGAGCTAGTCCCCAGATTAAGCTTCGACTCCCAATTCGGGGCTTGAAGTACAGCTTCCGCTTTCCAAGTTTTAGTTACCGTGCGTTAGCGCACATTGCATAAAAATCTCAAGGTAGGTAGTCTCGACTATCGGTATCCAACTGAATCTCGCGAGTTTGTATTAGCCAATCCCATGCATCTGTCTCACGAGGAAAATCGAAATGCTGAACTTGAGCATGAATGAAATGGTTGGCAAAGTTAGGCAAGACCTGCGCCAAGGTGCCATCAGCGACGACCGCCACTTTTTCGATCCGGTGTAGATGCTCTTTCAGAAACTTGAGATGCGCTAACAGCGCGGCAAAGTCTTTCCAGCCCGGAAAGGATTTGGCGTGTATCAAGACGCCGTGCAACTTCCCGTGCCCAGTCAGATAAGTATCAACTTGGCCCGTAATCGCTATGAAATCTGCCGCCTCTAGTGGTCGTTCGGGCCGCAGTACGAGCACACCTTCCGCATGTCTGAATTCGTAATCGATCATCAGATACCCTCCTCTAGTGGTTGCTTGTGCGGCGAATCGGTTTGATTAGCCTGTATCCAAATTAACAGCATGCAAGTCACTCAAAAATGCGTCTGTTCGGTAAAGCACAAAACAAAAGGCCGTCCAAGTTGTGGACGGCCTTTAAGGGGGGTGATGGAATCTTAGTGGAACAGGATGATGGCTTTGCTCACTGTGATCCAAAGTCCGATCGCAATGGGGATGCCGACCGCAGTCCAAGCCAGTGCAGACGCTGCATCCAGCCCACCATGCGTGATGCCGAAGGTACCAATCACGATGGGTTCGCCCTCTGCCTTATCGTGTTGTTGTTCTTCGATGGCTTGCAACTCTGCTTCAGTCAGATGCCACTTCTTATCCACCGGTTTGATGAACCAGTTAGCGATGAAACCCAATACCAAAAAGCCCGCCAAGATGTACATGGTGAAGTCATAGACCTGCTGACGCGGTACACCTGCGGCGATCTGTGCCTCACGTATGTAGTTCACTACCACTGGACCGATGATGCCTGCGGTTGCCCAAGCTGTGAGCAAACGACCATGGATCGCACCAACGAATTGCGTGCCGAACATGTCTGCCAGATAAGCCGGAACCGTGGCGAAACCGCCGCCATACATGGACAAGATCACACAGAAGAACAGGACGAACAATGCCTGATGACCTGAGTGTGCAGCCCAAGGCGACAAGGCATACATGGCGATACCCAAAGCGAAGAACACAAAGTAAGTGTTCTTACGGCCCATCTTGTCGGACAGCGAGGCCCAGAAGAAGCGACCCAAGATATTAAACAGTGACAACAGCCCCGCGAAGCCCGCTGCCAAAGCCGCGATAGCGGTCTTCTGGTCGTGGTCCAAATCGGCAAAACCAATCTCAGGATGACCCAACAGGCCGCCACCGAATATCTCCTGCAACATAGGCGAGGCCATACCGATCACACCGATACCGGCACTCACGTTCAAGCACAACACCGCCCAGATCAACCAGAACTGCGGTGTCTTGTGCGCATTCTTGAGATGGACGTTGTTATCAGATATCAAAGCATGGCGGTCTTCCGGCAAACTCCAGCCTTCCAACTTCCAACCCACAGGCGGGATGCGGTAGCCGAAAGCACCTATCGTCATCGCGATGAAATACACCACGCCCATCACCGCGAAGGTCTGCCATACGCCCACACTAGTGTCGGTATGGAAATATTCCATCAAAGAATTGGCCAGTGGTGCGCCTATCATCGCGCCACCACCGAATCCCATGATGGCCATGCCAGTCGCCATACCGCGTTTATCTGGGAACCATTTGATGAGTGTAGATACGGGTGAGATATAGCCCAACCCCAGACCGATACCGCCTATGAAACCCGAGCCCAACCACAGCAACCACAGCTGGTGGATATAAACGCCATAGGCCGAGATCAGCAAACCACCACCCCAGCACAGCGCCGCAACGAAGCCCGCTTTGCGCGGACCGACGCGCTCCAACCAACCGCCCCAAGCCGCAGCCGAGATTCCTAGCAACAAGAAGAATAAGGTATACATCCAGCCCAACTCGCTGACCTTCCAGTCGCAACTGGTAGTAAACAATGCTTCCAACAAGCCGGCATCGGGGGCACATGCCACCGCTTTGGAGATACCCAGTGCCTTGGACAAGGGCAACCAAAATACTGAGAAGCCGTAGGCCATACCAATACACAGATGGATGGCTAAGGCGGCGGGCGGAACCAGCCAGCGGTTGAAGCCGGCCTTGGCGATGGTGTGCTCTTTAGCGAGCAAACCTAATGATGCTGTTGATGTTTGAGTGTCACTCATGATGCAAACTCCCTAGCTACTGTGTGTTGATTTATTGTGTGATTCGCTGTCCTGACCGCTGGCCATATCGAAAAAAAGCCGCGCAGGATAACCGAACAGGGAACATTCACCAAACTACCCTGAGTTAGGTGCTCAAGTTGCCCCACCGAGACACTACATCTGCTGCGCTTACATGTAGAATCTGGGCCACACGAACTGCGCGACCTTGCTGGTACGCCTCAGCCCCATTCAACATTTGGTACACAAATTAATGAATCAAGATTGGCAGACCTTTTTAAGCAGCCAACACGCCCATATCAATGATGGCGTCGTTGCCCATTTCGGCGACCAGAGCGCGGAACTCAAACACACCGCAAGCAGCACGGTACTCTGCGACCTTAGCCAGTACGGCTTGTTGCGCGCCAGCGGCGAAGAAGCGCAAGGCTTTTTGCAGAACCTACTGAGTAACGACATCCGCTTCGTGGATGCGGCCCATGCGCAACTAAGCAGTTTCAATACCGCCAAGGGCCGCATGCTGGCGGTATTCACTATCTGGGGTGACAGCGAAGACTATCTGCTGCAACTGCCCTCCTCCATCCTTGAGGCGCTACGCAAGAAGCTTTCCATGTATGTGTTGCGCACCAAAGTAAAGATCAGCGATGCAAGCAACGAATACGTCTCACTCGGTTTATCCGGCAAGGATGCGGCTACACTATTGAGCCGTATCTCACCTGAACTGCCGCAAGAAGTGATGGGCTGTGTGAACCACGCAGGTGTGCATATCCTGAAGCTGGACGCGACGCGTTTCCAACTCACAACATCCCTAGACCAAGCGCAAACCTTATGGAACGTCTTGAGCAAAGATGCGCGCCCAGTCGGCAGCGTGTGTTGGGACAGTCTCAATGTGCGAGCAGGCATCCCGTCTATCGTGCCCAAGACGCAGGAAGAGTTCGTGCCACAGATGGCGAATCTAGATGCGCTGGGTGGCATCAACTTCAAGAAGGGGTGTTATCCCGGACAAGAGATCGTGGCGCGCATGCACTATCTGGGCAAGCTCAAACGCCGCATGTATCTGGCCCATCTCGATGGCAGCGAAGCACCCCAGCCGGGTGACGAACTTTTTAGTGACGATATGGAAGGTCAAGCCAGCGGCATGATCGCCAATGTCGCCCCCTCATCCGAGGGGGGGTATGACATCCTCGCGGTGCTACAGACTACCAGTGTGGAAGGTTATAAGCTCCGCACCGCCAACAACACAGAACTGAACATTCTGCCCCTGCCCTATACCCTAGCTTAGCCACTGGAGAGAAAGATGAACAAGCCCAGACCACCGCTGACTCGCATCCATTTGTTAGCTTTGGCACTGGCGCTTTTGGTCGCGCTCAACAGTGTCACGCTGGACCTATTCAGCTCGCTAGACCATGCGCTTTCTGATGTCTTCGTACGCAAGGTCGCGGCCAATCTGAAACCCGATCCCGATATCGTCATCGTGGATATCGACGAGCGCAGTATCGCGGCGATGCAGGATGTCGCAGGTAGTTGGCCTTGGCCGCGCTCGGTACATGGTGAGCTATTGGAAGGCATCGCCAAGCAGGAACCCAAGGCCATCGTGTTCGATATCTTGTTCAGCGAACCTGACCGCTATCGCCCCGAGAGCGATCAGATGTTCAACGAGGTTTTGAGCGGCATGCCAAACGTCTATCTGCCTATGTTGCAAATGGAGGGCGACCAAGCCAACGGCGTACCACTGGCAGAACTGGCCAAGCTCACTGATCTGCCACACCGCAGCGATGCCGACCCGAATGCGCGCGCGCTATTGCTAGCCCCGCAGGCCATCGCCCCCCAATCATGGCGGGTAGGACTGATCAATTTCCGCGAAGACAAGAAAGACGGTATCGGTCGGCGCTATGACGTGCGACGCGATATCGGTGGTTGGTATCTGGAATCACTGCCCGCGCGCTTGATGCGCGACTTGAGTATCAAAGTTCCAGCACAGGATGACATCATCCTGCACTGGCGCGGTGGCCAATCACCCTATCTGCATATCCCGTATAGCGAGTTATACGCAGATCAGTCGCGTCAACATCCTTTGCGCGACCCGCATGAACTGAGCGGCAAAATCGTCATCATCGGTAGTACCGCCACTGGGCTGCACGATATACGTGCCACACCGATATCCAGTCTGTATTCAGGCGCATCTATACTTGCCACTGCGATAGACAATCTCAAAAACAATCGCTATACCAGCGCAGCACCGCACTTCGTCGCTCCCTTGCTGGCCTTGCTGTTGATCGTGTCGCTGCTCCCATTGTTCGCGCGCCGCATGGATGCTTTCCGCATCGGTACAGTCATGCTGGTGAGCACTGTGCTGCTGCTTGCACTGCAATATCTGGCGATGACACGCATGGTCAGTTTGGATATGGTCACCCCCTTGCTGTTCGGCTGGTTGTTCTACTTCGGCGCGGCACTCAGTGAATATCTACGCGAGAAGAGATCGCGCGAACAGACCGTGAGAATGTTCAATCGTTTTCTAGATCCGCGCGTGGTCGAATCATTAGTCGCGCAGGGTGAAACGCCTCAATCCTTGAGTGGTCAAGCGCGTGACATCACCGTGTTGTTCTCCGATATACGCGGCTTCACCACCATGTCCGAGAGCCATACGCCAGAGCAGATCGTGGCCCTGCTCAACCGCTATTTCAGCCTGCAAGTCGAGATCATCTTCCGCCACGGCGGCACACTCGATAAATTCATCGGCGATGCCATCATGGCGTTCTGGGGCGCGCCACAGGAAGACCCGCAACACGCCGCACATGCGGTTGCCGCCGCTATCGAGATGGAGGCTTGCTTGCTCAAGTTCAAGGAAGAGCTAGGCGAAGAAGGTAAGGACTTCGATGTCGGCATAGGCATACACAGCGGTAAGGCGGTAGTGGGTTTCATCGGCTCCAATGAACGTCTGGATTACACCGCCATCGGCGACACGGTCAATCTGTCCAGCCGCATCGAAGGACTGACTAAAGGTGTGGCACGTATCTTGGTATCCAGCGACACGGTAGAACGCTGTGGTGATGCATTTGACTTTACCGCTACGGGCTCTTATAAAGTCAAAGGCCGAAATCAAGAAGTTGAGTTGTATTTTCCCAAGGTGAGAACATGAAAAGACTTTACGCTTTACTCCTCCTCTGTTGCCTGCCGTTCGCAGCCTATGCCGAGTCGGTCGCTTATACGGTGCGCCCCACCGAGATCAAGCAACAACCCTATAGTGATGCAGCAAGCATCGCCACTCTGCCGGATAAATCCACCGTGGGCATCCTCGTACGCAAGGGTGGCTGGGTGCAGATCAACAGCAAAATGGGTAAAGGTTGGGTGAAGATGCTCAATCTGCGTAGCAGCAGTACTGCCACCAAGCCAGCCGATAACGGTTTGCAGAGCCTGTTCAATCTGGGCCGCAGCGGCAGCAGTGGCGTTACCGTCGCTACCGGTGTACGCGGTCTGTCGGAAGAGGAACTGCAGAACTCCCAGCCAAATCCAGCCGAGCTGGCGAAACTGCAAGGTTATGCAGTGGATAAGCGTAAAGCTGAAAAATTTGGTAGCAGCAGCAGACTCAAATCTCAGTCGCTGAACTACGTCGCCGCTCCCGGCAACTAACCCAAAAGGAAGGCTGACACCATGTCTAATCACCAAGTAAAGATTATAAGTCTCGCGCTAGTCACGGCGCTTTCAGGTTGTGCTGAGTTCGACCTAGAGAAAGCGATGAAGGTCGGTAGCGATGCCGTGCAGGTCGCACAAAAAGTTCAAGAGGCCAACAAACCTTTGACCGAACCTCAGGAGATACAACTGGGCCGCGGCATTGCCTCAAATTTGCTCGGAGCCTCACCATTACTGAATAACGCGCAAGTGCAAAACTATGTCAATCAAGTGGGACGCTGGGTCAGCCTACATACTGAACGCCCTGATCTGCCTTGGCAGTTTGGCGTACTCGACAGTTCCGACTTGAACGCATTCGCCACACCAGGCGGCACCATCTTTATCACCAAGGGGCTGATGAAGCGCATGAATAATGAATCCGAGCTAGCTGGTGTACTCGCTCACGAGATGGTGCACGTGCTGAGCAAGCACCATCTGGCTGCATTACAAAAATCCGCCAAGATGAATATTGCGACTGACCTTGCTGGACAAGCATTGGACAGCAAGGGAAATCCGATATTGGATAAGGCCATCAAAGCCGGCACAGAAGTCTATGCCAAAGGATTGGATAAGGATGATGAGTTTGAGGCGGATCGCAAAGGCATCGTCATCGCCACCCGTGCCGGCTATGACCCATACGGCTTACCCGCAGTATTGCAAATGTTGGATAGCGCCAATGCGCAGGATTCTTCTTTGGCACTGATGTTCAAGACCCACCCTGCTCCACGCGATCGCCTGAATTTACTAGACCAGATCATGGCCAACAGATTCGACGGGTATACCGCACCCACTCAGACTGATAAGCGCTTCAACAGCGAATTGGCCTTACTCAAATAGACTTGCTTTACTGTCCAGCCATGACCACCACGCGATCGCGTCCGGTGTGCTTGGCTTGATACAAAGCGGCATCGGCAGCGCGAATCAACTCATCACCTGAAGTCCCGTGCCCAGGATAAACCGCGACACCAATCGAGAGGGTAGTCTGTAGGCAAAACTCTCCAAATTCGACCTGCATCTCAGCAAAATCTTTCCGTAGTTGCTCGGCTCTGGATTGCCCCGCCTCTAGTGCCATACTGGGCATGAACAGCAGAAACTCCTCTCCGCCATAACGGCAAGCAACATCACCTGCACGTGCCAACCCAGTCAACATCTTACCTAGTCTGACCAACATCTCATCCCCTGCCTGATGTCCGTATAGATCATTGACGTGTTTAAAGTAATCAATATCCATCATCAGTAATGTCAGGGGCTGACCTTCACGCATGCATCGCGACAGTTCGCGTTCTAGCGTACTGTCCAAATAGCGCCGGTTATACAAACCAGTCAGCGGATCACGATTGGCCTGTTCGTGTAACTGATGTTGCAGTTCACTGATTTCGGCAAGGTGTTTGATTAAAGTCTGATTGGAGTCTAATAACTCCTGCTCTCGTGACTTCAACTTCTCGCGTGTGGTGCGTAATTGCACATTACGCGCAAAGCCAATATTGCTGACGGCCAGTAGATAACCAGTTAAGCCCACTATACAAAATAATGTCGTGTAGATATCCGTTTCCATGGATAGTTTAAAACCAAACAACACGACCCAAGTCGATGCTCCCAAAACGAAAGCAAGGATAGATTCCCATATGCCGCGCATGCCTTTGTTGGCGGTATTGTCGGTGAGTACGCCCAACGTAGCCGCGAACGATATCCATAACGGGAATTGCAAAGCAGCAATTGAAACGCCAACTAACAATGCATCGAAAACTAGATTGGACATTTCGGTGCGCAAGGGGTCGGAAGAGCTAACAGAACGCCAATACTGCACATGGGGATAGATTAGATAGAACGCCACCAGTGCTAACCATGCGATGAGACTGTAGGACTTGTCCCAGATATGCATTGAGATGACCACAAACAACATTGCAAATGCAGCAGACCGCATACGGTGATGCATACGTACCAACCAAGGTGGTCTTTGCTTAGTCGCGGAAAACTGTTGTGATTGAGACGAGACTGATTCCATAACTGTAATTGTAAGCCTCGCCCTATGGCATGGGGAAGATTGATATGGACTACTTTTCTCCTTCAATCCAATCTACGACATGTTGCACGACCCAATCACCATCATCCAAAGTCAGATCATGTCCGGCTGTAGGATGACGCCTGATAGGGCAAGCCCAACGCTCAGCCAGCGTATCTGAACATCGGCTATCCACCAATCTGTCTTGTTGTCCTGCAAGAACAATCACCGGAACCCGAACCTTATCGATGACCGCACTATAACTGGCAGCCGCATATAACTGTCTTAGTGCATTGACTCGTGTAACCGGAAACTCCTGAGCATAGCGGCTCCAGTGCGCCAGTGTTTCTGCTTGCTGTTCGGTATTGAGATGATTGCTCGTCAGGCGCAGGATCAATGCTTGTTGCTGGTCAATAGAACCAAACAAAAACGCGCGAAATAAAGCCAGATAATTTGCAGGTCTAAGGCGTCGATAGAACGGGCTATAGGGTGCAAGGCTGGTATTGATCAGCACCATGCTCTGCAACTCCTGCGGGTAGCGTGCCGCCCAGTCTGCCGCCACCATCGCTCCCAAGGACATCGCTAACACTCGATAAGGAGGCGGATGCCCCAGTGCTTGTAATTGGCTGCGGCACGCTTCCGTCATCCCTTGCACACAGGTGGGACTGGATTGTTCATGGAGCTTACCGTTGCCGGGCAAGTCGGGTGTCACTACCGTGCCGCCCATAGCCTGCTGCAAACGGACAGGGAAGTCGCCCCAGTGACGCGCCTCACGCATCAGACCGCGTAACAACACCCAAGTCGTCATGATTTATACCAACGCGAGATGGCGCGCTCCTGCATGCGCAAGCGCGATGGACCCTGAACCAGCCAACGCTCGTGACCAGATGCAGCGCGCATCAGAAAATCCAGCCACACCGCATGACGGCGCAACACGCGATGCTGCCTATGTTCCACATGTGGGTTGAACAAGCCCTGACGGGAAAAGAATTGCCAGGGATTTTTCTTCACCCATAGCCAGGAACCCATCTCTAAAGTCAGAGGCAGAAAAGTATTGCCGCCCGTACGTTGCGACTCTAGATATAGATAATCCCAGATATCGCCGTGCGTCTGGTACTGCACGCTCTGCGGCTCAAACAGATAACGGTTGTTGGGATAGGTCTGCTGGAATAACTCTTCCAAGCGCACGATGTCGGCCAGATGATCGATGGGATGCATGCTGTGTGCATGCGGGAACCAGATACGATCGCGTGCGCCAAAACCAGAATGACAATCGATGGCGATACTGAATGGACGCCCCAGTAGTTCGCGCCTGACCAGATCACACAACGCGATGTTCTCCTGTTCCATCTCAGTATCAGGCTTGCCACGATACCAAGGTAGATGGTGACTGATGCGCTGTCCGCCAAGCAGAAATGGGACTTTCCCTTCCGCTTCGATAGGTGCATTACGCATCAGATCCACACCGTTGGGATTGCAACGTGTGCCGGCCCACATCCCGCCCGGATTCACCAGCGGCATAAAGACCAGACGCACATCGTTGAGTAGATGATGCAGACTTCGATCCCACTCCAAACGCGTCAACAGGCTGCGCAGAAAATACAACAGCACTTGTGTACCGATGCGCTCTAAGCCATGCACGCCACCAAAAAATCCAATAGCCGGAACTTGTGGGTCAGGATTACCCAGAGACATTCGATAAACTGGAAACTCACGCCCCTTGCTGCTCACCTTACAGGCGACATCCACATCCAGATGCTTATGCCCCAGCTCGAGTATATGCTCCAGTTCGCTCAGTTCAGGCAGGCTGTGCATTTCAGCTAGTTAGCGCTGTGATGCAAATGAGTTCACTTGAGTTTAAGCAGCATTTTGATATGCGGGATACCAGCATCCATGAACACTTCACCGCGCTCGACGAAGTCGAAGCGGTGATAGAAAGGTTTGGCTTGCACCTGAGCATCAACATCAACTTGGGGATAGTCGTGAGCATCGGCGTAATTAAGGAAGGCTTCCATGATGGCGGTACCGACCATCTTGCCGCGCCACTCTGACAACACCGAGATACGTCCGATGTGGCCGTTACTGAACATGCGGCCACAGGCAATCGCGTCACCGTTCAGACTCAAGGCCAGCGCATGTCTGCAGGTCGCGTCATGCTCGTCCCATTCCATATCTTCAGGTACACCCTGCTCTTTGATGAACACTGCGGTGCGTATCGCTTTAAGTAGCGGTTCGCCATCGTGCCAACTGACCAGACTTACGGTAAAGGGCTGCGTCATTTAATTTTCCTCATGCAATGATTTCGACTGTGATACCAGCGGACACCAGATCGAACAGTTCGATCAGATCGGCATTCGCCATACGGATGCAACCATGTGAACCGGGCACGCCTAATGTGACGCTATCAGGTGTGCCATGTATGTATATATAACGACGCATGGTGTCACATGCGCCCAATCTGTTGTAACCGACTTCGCAACCGGACAGCCATAAGATGCGGGTCAATATCCAATCACGCTCTGGAAAACGCTCGCCCAATTCCGGCGTGTATAGCTCACCAGTCGCACGTCTGCCAACGAATACCGTACCGGCAGGACTCCCCTGCCCGATCTTGGCACGCACGATATGCCGACCACGTGGTGTGCAATAACTACCACTACGCTCGCCCATGCCTTGCTTGGCTGTAGAAACTGCGTAGCTACGCAACAACGCGCCACTTTCGTCAAATAATTCCAAACGCTGTATAGCCAGATGTATCTTGATGTTCATACGGCTTTCTTCTGTGCGCGACGCTTAGCAAAGAAGGCGCTCAGGGTATCACCGCACTGCTGCGCCAATACGCCTCCCAATACATTGGTGTGATGATTCCAACTAGGTTGTGCAAAAGTATCTAACACGCTGCCACAGGCTCCGGTCTTAAAGTCGCTGGCACCATACACGAGTCGTGCTACACGCGCATGCATGATCGCACCGGCACACATCAAACAAGGCTCTAAGGTGACAAAAAGTTCACAGCCCACCAAACGATAGTTGCCTAGCGTTTGGGCTGCTTCGCGCAAAGCCTGCATCTCGGCATGGGCTGAGGGGTCGTGCAAGTTGATAGGTGAGTTGTAGCCACGGCCTATGATCAGTCCATCCTTGACCACCACCGCACCTACTGGCACCTCGCCCAACTGCTCGGCCTGCTCCGCGAGGTTGAGCGCCTCGCGCATAAAATCTTCGTCTGCCATCGTTATGACTCAATACTGAATGGGACGGCAACGTACCATAGCCTATGCACTTTTGCGAGACAGACAACCGTCACAATTTCTTCACATTCTCGGTCTAGCCGTACCGCTCTGTCGTACTGAGTTACGTATCGCGCGCTGAATGTTGTCTATGGTGTGCAACTGCATTTTGCGCACAGGAGAAGGAGGGCTCTTTTCATCGGGTATCTCGGTGCCATAACCGGGTTTATCAACTACCACGCTGCCGAATTCATTGGAGACAACGATGGAGGTTTGCTTACCTTCTTCTTCAGGCTCGAGGAGCATCACCTTGGCCGATGCGTCCACCATTACACCATCTTTTTCCTGACGCTCACTCACTTCGCCCTGCACATGTGTACCGCGTATACCAATAGTGGCGACGCTGACACCCACTGTCATGTCACGATTCTGTGATTTTGCGATCAGGCCAGAGACGAAACGGAACAGACCTTTGAGGATATGCGAATGGAAGCTGTCGCCCTCTTTGTTATTGTTGTAGACGAACTTGTCCACTACAAAGGCCGAACGCTGTCCCACCGAAAAGCGAGAGCCGTCAGCGAACAGAATATCCAAGGTCGTGTCAGGTCCCGTGCTAATGGTGTCTCCCGAATAGATGGCATCGCCCTTAAGTAATTTGCGCGTGTTGCCATCGGCCGCTCTGGCCTGCGCCACGGCATCACCTGTTAGGCGCGTGATGTCACCGGCACTGGTCGCCGCAAACGTAAGGACGGGCGACAACAACATCGCCGCGAGGACTAGCAGTGCTATCAATGATCTGGATTTCATTTTGTTCTCCTGGTTACTGAGGCTCTATGCTTCATTCATTTGCCAAGCTGTTTGCTCAACTTGAGTGTCTCATCGGGACTACTGCTCGGCAGGAATCGGCTGCCCTTATCGGGCAGATATCGTGCCATGACTTGACGTTCATTGACCTCAGCCCTAGACAGTTTCAGGCTAGCTCGACCATGAGCGTCCAATCGTACTGATCGCGCGACGGGCTTACCATCTAGTAGAAACTGTACTCTGCCAGAAGGTATCGCAACCGCACCTAGATCCGCTGGCATGTAGCTAGTGTTATGTTCAACCGTAGCAGTATAGGTCCGGGTCTCTTTATCTTTGCTGCTAGATTTATCTGCTTGCAGACGGGTACGTGTCAGACCTGCGAGTATGCCTTGATTAATCTGATAGGTACGGGCAAAGCCCGTATTCCCAGTGACCATCACATCGAATACACAATCGCCACGGATGATCTTATTCTTGATAACACGACAGGCGCGCTGTGCAACCTCAGATTTCACAGGTTTGGCCACTGGTCCACGAGCGATATAGGGAGGCTTGATCTTGGGCCATCCCGCCAATGTGTAAGTCTGCGTTGAAATCTCTGGAGCGTAATAGAACAAACTGGTTTTCTCGCTGACTCGCCAAGAGTCGGCAAAGCGCTCGTAGAGTTCTACGTATCGATCCTGCAAGTTGGCGGGCATCACCCCTAAAGCTGAACCATCGGACAATCTGGGTAACCAACTTCCCGCTGCACGTGCACCCATCAGTCCTTCATAAGCTGGCGTGTGCAACACGGTCAGGTTGAGGTACCAGACCGCATGTGGTGCCCACCAGCCGCGTGTCACTACCAACGTGGTTTGGTCGGGGAAGTCTATCTGTATCGCTCCATTCGGTAAGGACTGCAGACGCCCTCCTATACCCAGCGCGAGCCCGTTGGCGGGCAATGTCGTAATCACACCATCCACACGTATCACCATATCGGCAGGTGTCGCCGCACTCGACACCTGCAACGTCACCCTATGTTTACCTACACGGGCTGCGACTGCGGTATTGATACACACGGCTGCGGTTAAACCGCTGTAGGGATCGGAGATGGCAGAGGCAGTGGAGACGGGCGTATGGCGTGTCTGTATCTCCAACCCGTTCCTGCCACGCAAGGCGACAAACTCCCCTGCGCTCTGGAAATCGTAGTGCAGACCATCGACCGTAATGAGATGCGGATCACCGACGGCGAGTGCATCCGCCCCACTACAGACTTGCTCTGCCTGGCCGCCTCCATCGGTGTAAGTAACACAGACCGCCATATATGCACCCAGATCGGCTGCGACCAAAGTATAGGTGTCGCTATCCGCACCGACTGGAGTGCTGCCACGCAGCCAATGGTAATGGAAAACTCCTAGGCCATCTTCATCGGCGATAGGATTAGGTAAGGTGCTGGTAGAAGTGCGCGCCGTGAGCGTCTGTCCCACCGTTCTAACTCCGTCTATATAAGGTCGTCCGGTCGGAGCATCATTGACATTAATAACCGTGACCGTGATGGTGCTCACAGCGGTATTCACACCATCGTTGGCACTGACCTGTACCACGTAAGTGTTATTGGTATTGGCATCAGCAGGGGCTTCATAGTTCTTCGCCATCATGGTTAGATTTGTTGCCACGATGCTGAACTGGCCCGCATCTGCCTCACTACTGATAATGAAGTTGGCCGGATTGATGCCTACCGTATCGACATCCGTAGAACTCAATGGCACAGAGAACGCCACATTCTCATTGACGTTGAAAGTAGTTGGTGTAGTTATAACGGGTGGTGTGTCATTCACATCATTAACCGTAACCGTGATGATTTTCGTAACGCTGTTCACACCATCACTAGCACTGATCTGAACCACGTAAGTGCTATTTGCATCTGCATCACCGGGTGCTTCGTAATCTTTAGCTGTCATCGTGAGGTTCGTTCCCACGATGCTGAACTTGGCCGCATCTGCGCCACCACTGATACTGAAGTTAGCCGGATTGATACCTACTGTATCGACATCCGTAGAGCTCAATAGCAAAGAAAATGACGCGTTCTCATTGATACTCTGAGCCGCAGCCGTCGTGATAACAGGCGGATTATCGTTCACATCATTGACCGTGACTGTGATAGTTTTAACGGTGGTATTCACGCCATCGTTGGCGCTGACCTGAACGACGTAAGTGTTATTTGCATCTGCATCATTGGGTGATTCGTAATCCTTAGCCGTCATCGTGAGGTTCGTTCCCACAATGCCGAACTTGGCCGCATCTGCGCCACCGCTGATACTGAAGTTAGCTGGACTGATACCTACCGTATCAACATCCGTGGAGCTCAAAGGCACAGAGAACGCCGTGTTCTCATTCATGCTGTGAGCGGCGGGTGTAGTAATCACAGGTGGGGTGTCATTTAAATCAGCGACATTAACAGTCAGCGGCTGATCAAAACTCAATCCATTGAAATCGGTGATGCGCACGATCACGGCATAACTGGTCTTGGTCTCGTAATCCAACACGCCGGCAGTCAAACGTAACCTGTCATTGGCCGAGCCGCTGATGGCGAAATGTGCCGCATCCGCGCCACCGACGATACTAAAACTGAAATGATCACAGCTATCCGGATCGATTGCGGTCAGGGTGCCCACCTCTACACCTACGGTAGTGTCCGTCCCCTCGTTCAATGCGACTGCGGGCATACTCACCCCGGTTGGAGCACGATCACGTTGTTGTAAGGCATGATAGACATCCAAGCGCGGTGTTTTTGTAGCAGAGGTACTAAGGGGGTATGGCACATACACATTGGCACCCGGACTGCCTTCTGGTGGTCCTTTTAAGGTGGATTCAATTTGACCGAGCGGCACACCGCATGAAGCCAAGATCGCAGCAGCCCCCGAGACCATAGGTGCAGAGAAGGAGGTGCCGGTCTGGCCGATATAGCCGCCCCCCAATGCAGTGGAGCGAATCACCGAACCGGGCGCTGCGATATCCACCCAAGGGCCATAGTTACTCGTGCTGCAACGTTGATCCAATGCGGCAGATGCGCAATCCGTATGTACCAAGGAGACGCTGTTTGCCACGGTGATAAAGAGGTCTTTGCGTGTCAACGCGAGCTGTAGATCGTTGCAACGTGCCGGATAATAGAAACTGTTATTTCCTTGGTTACCCACGGCATTCACAACGATGGCACGGGGTACACCTAACACTTGTACCAAGCTGTCGATGGCACCACAAACTCCCGGCCAGTTGGCGAAAGCATTTAACACACTGAAGCTGGCGTTGATCACCTTGGCCTCACCATGTGCAGCCACATAAGCGGCCGCATTATTGAAGCCTTGTATCATTTCCATATCAGTGATGACCGCATCGGGACTCACCTGTATCGCGTGTATCTTGCTGCCATAGGCGACGCCAGCAACACCCAAGGCATTATTGGTCTTGGCGGCCACCACTCCGGCCACTTGCGTACCGTGTCCGAGCAGATCGGTACTCGCTGTGCCGCAGTCGTTCTCGGCTAACTGGCAATTCCCCGGCGTACCAAAATCCGCATGACTCTTATCTAGACCCGAATCGAGCACCGTCACTGTGACGCCTGCACCCGTCGCTGCAATATCCCATGCGTCTTGCGCACGTACTCTTTGTAGACCATGTTGTACCGGATACTCAGGATCGGAAGGCGTGTAGGCATAACTACCGACTGCATTCACCGAGACCTTGTCTACTTCTGGTTGCCGCGCCAACTGGCCTATCAGTTCAGTAAGCCGAGCAGCAGCCACTGGGCCGGACAATCTCAGTTGATAGATTTCTAAGGCGGGAATGCGGCCAACTACTTTGGCACCTATTTCAGATGCGATACGCTGAATACTCTGCGCTGTAGTATGGGCAGCAGGAATCAATAGCAACTCATCGGCTATTGCCATGGTGGCATTGTCCATCGTAACGATAAGACGCTTATCAGAAGTCGCCGCGCTCACCGGCAAGCTGCTGACACATAAGTCAAAAGCTCTGGAGCGCGACTCGCTGCGACTTTCTATGAGGTAGGCACTGTATGCGACGCAACTATCAGGTTTGAAACTTGCGGTATCGACTGTGATGCGTGCCGCATACACACCATCATTGGCCTGACTGTCGCCTGCGCGACCATGATCATTCATCAGTACACCAACACGTTGACCAGCTCGACGCAGATAAATTTTTGCTATGCCCTTGTCCAGTCGGGTGACATGAAAAGTGACAGCAACCTTGCCGCTACCGACCTTCAGCGCATAAGGCTCTGCGCGCGGTGGCAACAACCGCTGCTGTTCTGGCGCTATGGGCTGCTCGCCTTGGGCGTTACTACAGAGCAATGACAACACGAGTACCGGCAAAAGGTGCAGCAGTTTGATAACGATGCGTTCGGTATTCATTCCACACTCCTTCCCAACGTGTCGGATACTAATCGGCGCTCAAACTTCCCAAGACCTCACGCCACACTGCTCGCCAACAACAGGCATGGTCATGTCCCGCATACATCGTAAAGTGCGCCTGATTTTGCTGAGTGATCGCTTTCTGTATCAGTGCTGGCGGTACATTGCTATCCTCGGCTCCAGCAATATGCAGTTGTCGTATCGTACTAGGCAATGCATCGCGTTTTGCAGGGTTGAGTGACTCACTCAAAGCGGGCTGGTGATGCATGGCAGCCCAACGCTCGGTATCTAAGTTGGCAGCGACTGTGATGACCGCTTCAGTCTTGGGCAAATTTTCAGCCATCAACATCGCCAAAGTTCCCCCACCGCTATAGCCAATCAACACCAATCCGGTATAACTCACCGAGAGCTTATTCAGCGCTGCCGTCATACTGTCCACCACCTTCTGCGAGTATCGTGCAGACGTCCAAAAGCGCGGCTTACAAGATGGTCCATCGCTCAAGCCTAGATAACAAGGCCTCCCAAGATAAACACTACTCACAGGGTCTTGTGCCATTAAGTCCAGCACCAAGGGGACATGAGGCGTGGGATCGCTCGCCACCTGATTGCGACTTAACCAAGGGCTACCGTCACCATCAAGATAGACATGTAGGATAGAACTCTCTGGCGCACGCCCCTGTTTAATGTAGACGACATGTTGGAACTCGGTTCCAGTGACTAGCTGTCTTTCATAACCCAAATGAGCGGCATGCTGACTAATATTCTGTGCCGGACTCGCACATCCGACCAACACAAGCACCATCGGGAGGAGCCAGATTCTCATACCTACTCCCCACTATGACTGCCTTCTCAGAATTCCATCAATACGCCGGCACTAAGTGACCAACTACTCAAAAAGCGATCTTGGGTGCGCTTCTCAAAATCAGCGTACAACTGCGTACCACTGTTCATCGCCGCCGAGAGCCCTGCACTCAACAATAGATAGTTGCGATCAGGCGAGTCGGTCTCCACCAAAAATCCAGTACCGGGGGTACTGACCAACTCGTTACTAATCTGACGGAAACGATTCTGGAACTCATGCACGAAAGCGAAGCGTGCCATAGGCTCCAAACTTCCCCAGTCTCTGCCATAGGCCTTAGAGATACGGCTACCTACACTACTGGTCAGTGACAAAGTATTACGATCACCATAATGCATCTCCAGCGTGGTCGTACCCTGTTCGCTGTAGTTCTTGAACTTAGTTTTGATGTAATCCAGATTGATGAAAGGTGCGAGGTTGTAACTCCCCATATCTGTCAGATAGGTAGCAGAGGTACCTGCCAGTACTTGACTACCCGTCGTTGCCCCAGTGGCATAACCATTGATAGCACCGAACACCACATGGCGTTGGCTGTCGTAGTTAAGCTTGCCGTAGCCCAGATATCCATCAACTGCGATGTCATCAGCAGGTAACCAAGTGCCATATAAAGTCGCTAAATTATTTTGCGTCTTGAGCGAACCACCACCTGTCAGAAAGGTTGCTTTATCGCGGGTCTGGCCTATTGTGACACCCAGTACAAAAGTGTCCGAGTATCGATGATCCACGCCTATCATCAACCCTGCCAGATTGGAACTATATCCATTCTCGAGCACGCTATCAGGACGATCACTTTTGCCATATTGCGGAGCGATCATCACCCCCCATCCTCCGTCATCGGCACTCGCACCAGCTGTGACTTGATTCTTATTCTTATCTCGACGCTCATTTTTATTACCCCCGCGCGTCAGCCCAGAACTGGCACCGATGTTACCCATATTGGCTGATACCGAACCACCACCAGTACCCCCAGCAAATCCACCTTGAGTATTCGCGCACATTGCGTTCAAAGATACCGTATCCCATCCTGGTGGCGGAGCATTACCGGCGGGTCGTCCACACAGCGAGATGATGTATTGCTGTAGCAGTGCATCAGAAGTCGCAGCATGCACGGGCTTGGGAATTGCCAGCATGGTCAGTAGCAGAATAAGTAGCAGGGCAACTGGATGTTGAAGTTGCAAAGGCAGCGTCGTTGCACTGCGTACGACAGTAATTTTTCTCACGTTTAACTCCCATTTCAAAATCGAACGAAATCGTGGCCGACCACATCATCTGCGTTTAAGCAAAGCCGACATGGGCAGGCAAAGTATCCTCGGCCTATACCTGTTAGTCAAACAGTGTCTTTAATAAATCATTCATACTGGAGTGATCAGGGCCTCCGAGAAAAATATTCCATCATGAGGCTTGCCATAGCACCGAAATTTGCACAGAATCACACCACCTAAAGCGAGTACACAATGCCAAAAAATAACGTACCGGATTTCACCTCACCCGCTACCAGTGGTCTAACTTTCACCCTCTCTGCCCACCTCGGCAAACACTTGGTGGTCTACTTCTACCCCAAGGACAACACCCCGGGTTGCACAACCGAAGCACAGCAGTTCCGCGATCTCTACCCTGAATTCATTGCATCAGGTTGTGAAGTGGTCGGCGTGTCGCGCGACAGCCTGAAGTCGCATGAGAACTTCAAAGCCAAGTTCAGCCTACCCTTCGAGTTGCTCTCCGATCCGGACGAGACCTTGTGCACGTTGTTTGGCGTGATGAAGATGAAGAACATGTATGGCAAACAGGTGCGCGGGATAGAGCGCAGTACTTTCGTATTTGATAAAGCAGGTGTTTTGCGTCAGGAATGGCGCGGTGTCAAAGTCCCCGAGCATGCAAGCCAGGTGCTCGATTTCGTCAAGTCGCTCAACTAAAAGGCCACTACCATGCCCCCACGTAAAAAAGCAGCCACCAAGGACAACAACACCAAACTCTTCGTACTCGATACCAATGTTCTGTTACACGACCCAACCAGTCTCTACCGCTTTGAAGAACACGATATCTGCCTCCCTATGTTCGTTCTGGAGGAATTAGACAACAAGAAAAAGGGCATGACCGAAGTGGCGCGTAATGCGCGTCAGGCCAGTCGCTTCCTCGATGAGATCGTCAACGATGCACCGCGCAACATCGAAGAAGGTATCGCCCTTGAATCCGCCGCACACAAAAACTGTACAGGTCGCCTCTATCTGCAAACCAGTTTCGTCAAATACGAGTTACCGCAGAATCTAGAGCTGGGTAAGGCTGACAACGCCATCCTCGGTGTGATCATAGGCTTGCAACAACAGCAACCTGAACGTGCCGTCATCCTAGTCAGTAAAGACATCAACATGCGCATCAAAGCGCGTGCACTGGGCTTGGAAGCGCAGGACTACTTCAATGACAAAGTGCTGGAAGATAGTGACCTGCTCTACAGCGGCGTACTGCAATTACCAGAAGATTTCTGGGACCGTCACGGCAAGGACATGAAGTCTTGGCAGAAAGACAGCCATACTTATTACCAGATACGTGGCCCGTTATGCGCCGCCTTCTTCAAGAACCAATTCGTCTTTAAAGAGGATGACACGCCCTTCTACGCCATCGTTGAAGAACAGAATGACGATACCGCCGTTTTGCGTACTCTGACCGATTACACTCATAGCAAGAACAATGTTTGGGGCATTACTGCACGTAACCGCGAACAGAACTTCGTGCTCAATCTGCTACTCGATCCCGAGATCGATTTCGTCACCCTGCTCGGCCAAGCCGGTACCGGTAAGACCTTGCTGACCTTGGCGGCAGGCTTGTGGCAGACCTTGGAGACCAAGATCTACACCGAGATCATCATCACTCGCGTGACCGTACCAGTGGGTGAAGACATCGGTTTCTTGCCGGGTACAGAAGAAGAGAAGATGAACCCTTGGATGGGTGCGTTGGAAGATAACTTGGATGTGCTGAACAAGACCGAGGAAGAAGGCGGTGATTGGGGACGTGCCGCGACACGCGACCTGATCCGTTCACGCGTAAAAGTGAAGTCACTCAACTTCATGCGCGGCCGTACTTTCCTAAACAAATACCTCATCATCGACGAAGCGCAGAACCTCACGCCCAAACAGATGAAGACCCTAGTCACCCGCGCCGGCCCCGGCACCAAGGTGGTGTGCATGGGTAACATCGCGCAGATCGATACGCCCTATCTGACTGAGGGTAGCTCTGGCCTCACCTATGTGGTGGATAGATTCAAGGGTTGGGAGCATGGCGGCCATGTCACCTTGATGCGCGGCGAACGTTCACGTTTGGCGGATCACGCAGGCGAAGTGTTGTAAGACATGAGCGACGCGCCCAAGAAGACCGATGCCGAATGGCGTGAGCAACTTACCGCAGAACAATATGCGGTGACGCGCCAGTGCGGCACCGAGCCGCCTTTCACGGGCATGTATTGGGATTGCCACGATGACGGAATGTATCGTTGCGTGTGCTGTGACAGCCCCTTGTTTAACTCATCCACAAAGTTCGAATCAGGTTCAGGTTGGCCCAGCTTCTTTGCGCCCGAACACGCCGAACGCGTGCTGATCAAACGTGACACCACTCATGGTATGGTGCGCGATGAAGTCTGTTGCAAACAGTGCGGTGCTCATTTGGGCCATGTTTTTCCCGATGGCCCTAAACCCACTGGTTTGCGTTATTGCATCAACTCCGCCTCACTCAATCTAGTTAAGAAATAAGTCCTCTATGAAACTGCTTTTTGATCTATTCCCCATCCTGCTTTTTTTCATCGCCTTTAAAATCCAAGGCATCTATGTCGCCACTGCGGTCGCCATCGTCGCCACCGTGGGGCAGATCATTTGGAGCAAAGTCAAACACGGCAAGATAGACACCATGTTATGGATCAGCTTCGCCATCATCACCGTATTTGGTGGTGCGACGCTGATTCTGCATGACGAGACCTTCATTAAGTTCAAACCCACTGTCTTGTATTGGTTGTTCGCGGGCATCTTGCTGATCTCCAACCTGCTCTTCCATAAGAACCTGATGCGCAGCATGTTGCATGAAAAGCTCGCATTGCCTGTGCATGCTTGGAACCGCTTGAATCTAATCTGGGGGCTGTTCTTTTTGGTACTAGGTTTCATTAACCTGTATGTCGCCTTTAATTACTCAACCGATGCTTGGGTCAACTTCAAGTTATTCGGCTTCTCCGGTTTGATGATGGCCTTCATCCTCGGCCAAGGGGTTTGGTTGAGCAAATATATAGACGAGAAGAAAGAGAGCAACTGATCACAACTTAGGCGTCCGAATGTGGAGTCCTCATGCTTGAACTTAGACCAACCTGTGAGCACTGCAACAAACTTTTACCTCCGGATTCACTCGATGCGCGCATATGTACTTATGAATGTACATTCTGCGCCACCTGTGTCGACATCATCTTAAGCAACGTCTGTCCGAACTGTGGTGGCGGTTTTGTGCCTCGGCCTATCAGACCATCGAAAAATTGGAGAGGCGATAACTATCTTGGTAAGGATCCGGCGAGTACCAAGATCAAACACAGGCCTGTCAACCCTGAGACTCATGCGAGTTTTTCGGCCGAACTCAAGTTAATTTCACCTGAGAAGCGGTGATTGACAACAATGGGTAAAGCTGACGCTTTGTTCGCTTAAAGAATAACAATTGGTGCATTTCAATATTTTGATACGTAGTTTCAAGGGACAGCCTAAGCAGATTTCTAATCAGTAAATTCAGATACATAAAAAAGGACACGTCACCGTGTCCTTTTTCTTTCAAACAAAAACGCAAGCTGCTACAAGCACAGGCTATGCATCCAAACCCTGCTCTACTTCTCTCCGCGCAGGGTAATCTCCACTCTACGGTTAGGTTGCAAACAAGCCACTTGCTTGGCTTTGCTCACCTTGCTGGAGCAAGTCACAACCGGCTTGGACGAGCCGCCGCCACTGGTGGTGATCTTGTCTTCGGCGATGCCTTTTCCTACTAGGTAACGTTTGATACTTTCCGCACGGGCTTCTGACAGTTGCTGATTCTTCGCTTCGTTACCATCCGTGCGCAATCTATCGGTGTAACCGATTAATTTAACTTCTTTGACCGCCGTCCATTCTTTGATGGCATCAGCAAGTTTATCCAAGCTGGCCGCTGCGCCAGCGATCAACTGATCCGTACCGAACACGAACATGGCATCGCCAGATAAGGTGAACTTCTCGACGTTACGTACTCCCACCCCATCACCAGTGCCAGCAGCGGCGAAAGCCGCTGCTGCCAATTCCTTAGCTTTGGCGTCGTCCTTGCCACAGTTATCCATATTGACTTGCGCGTTATACAACGAGTCTTCCGCGCTACGCGCATAGGACTCCGCATGCGACCAACCGGCCTCTAGCTTCTCATGACCGGCCCAAACTAGTGCGACTTCGGTTTCAGCCAATTGGCGCTGTCCACATTTGAAGTTCAAGTTTTGTTTTGCCAGTGCGACTTTGTCCCACAGATCGGTGCGCACCACCTCGGTTCCCTGCAAAGCATTAGGTGTGTCCATAGTGATATCTGGCTGTTTATTTTCTAAGGCAGTGATCAAGGTCTCGGCTTGCACGATGGCAGCGAACATCAGGCCACTGGTATCTGTCTGATGATATTCACTCAATGCCAGATCCAACCAAGCACGTGCCTTCGCCAGATGGTAGTTATCGGAACCTACCTCGCCGAAAACCAGTTTGTCGGAGCGCTTTTGCAGACTTTCGATCTGCTCCAGATTCGCCGGCATAGGTGCATCGGCCGCGTACAGCGGGTTAAACCATATGGCTGACAGGAGGATAAGCAGTGATCTTTTCATGTTCTCTATCCGATCTAATGACTATTGCACACACACACGGAAGCTGACGGTGAAGCTTGGTGGTGTCGTTATATTCCCGGCAAAAGTGCCGGTGGGTTTTACGCGGATTTTGGTGATGGTCGGGTCGCAACCATCTGCTCCAGGTGCGGGCACTGTAGTCCACACCGTACCGTTGAAGAATTCCAAGTCGTCGACCATACTCGATAAGCCCAGATACTGGTAAGACAAGCCGCTCAAACCCGGCGTGAACATCACAGGACCCGAACCTACCGTAGCAAGGTCGCGTACGTATAGCGTAGTATTGGCTGGCACGAAGTCTTCGATGATGACACCGTCTGCTGCTCCACCCGCGTTGCTGGCCGTGACTGTATATTCTGCAACGCCACCAGGCAAGAACTTGGGGTTAGTCGTTCCGTCCACTGGGTCGGAGAAAGCTTTCACCACTTTGCTCAGATTGATGGTCGGTTTCGCCACGAGCTGCACGTTGGCGGTCGCATCGATGCTGCTGCTCTTCGCTACGCCGCCCACTTTGTAGTTGACCGTTGCACTGTTGGCATAGTTACCCAAAGGCATCGCACTACCCACCGCCGCATTGAAACTTATGCTTGCACTCGCACCCGCGCCCAAGACAAAGGTGCCGAAATCCCACAACACTTCCTGCTGGTTGGTATTGGCACTGTAAGGTGCCAGTGTCGGTGCAACTGCTGTGGTCGGTACGGTCGCTGCTGGCAAACCACCCGTGTACGCAGATGAACCGACCACCAAAGTGAATTGTTGAGTAGCATCCACCACCGTGCCATTGAACGGCAGGAAGTCATACACCTGCAGCGTATCGGCGCTTACTGCGCTGGCATTGGTGATGGTGATCGTATAAGTCGCTACCCCGCCCTGCAGTGTCTGTGCGGTACTGGTGGTTTTGCTGATCAACAGATTGGTCACCTCAGCGCTGGCCGTACTGCTCTGCCCTGTCGTGTCTTCTGAGCTAACCAGTTTAGCCGTGTTACTTACCGTCACGCCGGCGGCCGCATTGGTCTGCACATCTAGCGTGATGACACCGCCAGTGTTGGCAGCCAAGCTCGCCAATGTCGGGAAGCTCAAGGTCGCACCACCCGCAGCCAAGCCAGACAAGGTCGCTGCATTCGGTGCCGTGATGGAGCCGCTGACAATAATCACGTTGCTCACTGATGCCGCAGCAGTCTGCGCAGGCAACACGTCACTCAACACGACATTAGTCTGCGCCGCGACCGTGCTGGCATTGCTGTAGCTGATCTGATAACGCAACTTGGCATTTGGCGGTATGACCGCACCGGGCGTATACGCTGTCGGTGTGCACGCTGCACCAGCACAGACACCGATAAGCGTCTTGCTCAACAACAAATTGGGTGTGCTTGCCGTGACCGTGCTGCTGACGCCAATTGCATCTTGATTACTCAGCAAGCGTGCAGTGTTGCTTACCTTGCTTGCAACCGGCGCATTGGTCTGTACATCCAAGGTGATCGTACCTGTCGCATTGACTGGCAACGTCGCCAAAGTTGGGAAGGTCAGCGTCGCGCCACCCGCACCCAAAGCCGACAAGGTCGCCGCTGCCGGTGCAGTGATCGCACCGTTGACGATGACCACATTACTCACCGCAGCGGCAGCAGTCTGGCTAGGCAAGATATCGCGCAGGACCACATTGGTCTGGGCGATGGTTGCACTGGCGTTGCGGTAAGCCAATTGATAACGGATCTTGGCGTTCACCGGTATCAAGGCGCCGGGTGTGTATGCGGTAGGTGTACACGCTGCGCCACCACAGACGCCGACTATGGTCTTGATCACTTCCAGATCAGTTACGGTGGCACTGGCAGTGCTGCTAATCGGCGTGCTGAGTTGTGTGCTGAGCAACTTGGCGGTGTTGTTCACTGCCATCCCAGCTGTCGCATTGGTCTGTACATCCAATGTGATACTACCTGTCGCATTTGCCGGCAATGTAGCCAGTGTAGGGAACGTCAATGTCGCGCCACCACCCGCCAATGCCGACAAGGTCGCGGCACTCGGAGCGGTGATTGCCCCACTCGAGATCACCACATTGCTGACCGACGCAACACCGGTCTGAGTGGGTAATACGTCAGACAACACCACATTGGTATGCGCATTGAGTGGATCAGGATTGGTGTAATCGATCTGATAACGGATCAAGGCATTGGGTGGCAGCAAGGCACCCGGCGTATAAGCAGTCGGTGTACACCCTACCCCACTGCATACCGCGATGATTTTCTTATTCACCGTCAGCATAGGTGCCAAAGTAACCGGTGCTAATCCGTTCAGACTATTACTGCCTGGACCACCACTACTGGTGAACTCGAAACCTACGCTGTTGTTATAGCTGGTCAATGGCATCGCACTACCCGCTGTCGCGGTAAACGTGATGGTTAGCGTATCGCCCGGCGCCAACTGGTTGGCTGGTGCAGAACCAAAGTCCCAAGTCACCTGTTGCTGATTGGTGTTGACACTGTATGGTGTGACGATAGGTGCGACCACAGGCGTGATGGTGAACGGCGCACTCGGCACAAAGGCTGCAGGTGTGGGCAGCAGGGTCGTGGACTTGGTGTAGGTGGTCGTTGCCTGATAATTGAAGCGTTGAGTCGCATCCAACAGGGTGCCATTGAATGGCAGGAAGTCATACACCTTCAAACTAGTGGTCGGTGCATTACCCGTGTTGCTGATAGTAATAGTGTAAGTCGCGCTACCACTCGGGCTGATCGTAGGCGTGCTGGTTGCCTTGCCAATATTCAGTTCAGGTACGTTAACCGCGTAGCTAGAAACCGTGCTAGGGGTCGAAGTGACAGTGGCGGGACCCGCTACCGTTGCAGAACTGACCAACTTAACGGTGTTGTTAAGGATAGATCCGTTCGCCACATTGGTCAGAGCATCGTAGTACAACGTGCCCGGAGTATTCACCGCCAGTGAGGCAATCACCGGATAGTTGAAGGTCACCCCACCCGGAAGGAATCCACAGGCCGCCACGGCAGCAGCCGGTGCCGCTGGTAATACCAACGTGGATACCGGTGCTGCTGGCGCAGTGATCGTTGCGGTAAACACTGGAGCGACTTGCGTGGAAGTTAGCTGATCGCAAACATAAACGTTCGTTACTGGCGCTACAGATATATTGTTGTAAACGACCTTGTAACGCACCTTGGTCGAGACAGCATTGGCCGGTATCGTGCCAGTACCAGTATAGGGTTGGCAGATATTCGCTGCGTCATAGACGCAATCTATAGTCTTAGTCGCGACCAGTGGACTATCCACCGTCACAGGCGCGCCCGTCGTAGTTGCCGCCAGTACGCCGACTGGACCGCCGGTGTAATTCACCATAGCAGTGTTTGTATAAGGTGAAGGTGAAGGCAAAATGCTAGCCCCTACCAGCACATTGAAAGTCAGCGTCAAACTCGTACCCGCTGCGATGCTAGTCGCTGCTGGTAGCGTAAAAGTAACTATTTCATTATTTGCACGATTACGACGCGGGACAGTCACAACTGCTGTCGGTGCGGCGATTGCCACACCATTATTCAACCCTGTAACTGATGCCAAGACATAACTAAAGCGCGAAGCAACCACATTACTCAATCCCACACCAGGCAAGGTATCAACTATCGTGGTCACAACAGCCGGAGCTGCGCCAGTATTCTGCATGGTGATGGTATACGTGACAGTATTTCCGGCGAATGCTTGCCCAGCCGCATTCCCTACTGGCACAACGACTGCTTTGCTGACCACCAGATTGGCGGTGGTCACCGGTGCGGGAACCACAGTGGCAGAGACGCCGCCGCTGTTACTGGTTGTGGGCAAGGCGGTCGGCAGGGTAGAAGTCGTGATACTGATCAGATTGTTTACCGTGGCACTGTTCACCGCATTGGTGGTTGCCTCGTAATACACTGTGCCAGCTTGATTGCCATCCAGTGGATTAATGACTGCATAGTTAAAGGATTTGGCACTAGTCGCCACCACACCAAAGCCACACGCTGCAACCGCTGCTGCAGGCGCGGCGGGCAAAGCGGGTGTGACGGGCACACCACCAGACAACACTGATGTGTTGGCAATCGGCGCATTTGCGATAGTCGTTAAGTTGAACAACGGTGCGGCTTGGCTAGAGGAGATTTTGTCGCACAGGTAGACGTTAGCGATCGGTGCTGCAGAAGTATTGGCGTAGTCAATTCTGTAACGGATTTTCGCGTTCAACGGTAGCTGCGCACCCGCCACATACGGCTGGCAAATCGGCGTGGGTAGGGTTGTGTCATACACGCAGTCAATCGACTTATTAACAGTGAGCGGGTTGTTGCCTACCGTCACGGGGGCTGCACCCAACACCGAGCCGTTCAACACACCTGCCGCACCACCCGTGTAATTTACCAGAGCGTCATTAGTGTAAGCCGTGGCAGAAGGTGTGACATTCAGGCCCACCGTTGCGGTAAAGCTTAAGGTCAAGGTTGTACCCGGTGCGATAACGACTGCCGGCGCAATCGTAAAGGTCACAATTTCATTATTGAGTGCAGGCGCAGCTGCGGGAGCGGTGACTACCGCAGTCGGTACAGCTGTTGCCACACCGTTGTTGCTTGCGGCTGGTGCAGGCAACGCCGTGTAAGCAAAGCGAGCTGCCACCACGTTGCCCGTACCAGAACCGGGCAAGGTATCAACTATCGTGCCCATCGTGGCAGGGGCTAAACCCGTATTGGTCACGCTGATGGTGTAGCGCACCGCATCACCACCATACGAGGCAGGCTTGTCCACGGTCTTGCTCACGACCAAGTTTGCCGTACCGGCCGTTGCCGCCGCAGTGCTAACCGCCGATGGCAATACCGTGGTGCTGGCAACCGTACCTGTTGCCAAAGTGGCACTCACTAGCTTGGCATTATTGGTCAAAGTCGCGCCGCTCGCGATATTGGTTGCGGCATCGAAATACACAATGCCTGTCGCTTTAGCGGCCAATGAAGTGATGGTCGCGAAGTTGAAACGTACCTGCCCTGCGACGGCTGCGCCATATCCACATGCCGCTACGGCAGGATTGTTGAAGGTGGCAGCCGATGGCCCATTCGGCGCAGGCGTATTCGTCGCAGGTGCGAGACTTGCCGTAACCGGCGCCGTGAATGTAGCACCTTGCGTCGAACTCATTTGATCGCAAATAAACACGAACGGGATCGCTGCAGTGGCATTGTTGGCGTAATCGATTCGGTAGCGAATTTTTGTGGTGGTTGCCGTTGTGTAATTGACAGGCAGCGGTGCACCTGCGACATACGGCTGACAAACGCCCAAGCTGTCGTATATACAATCTATGGTCTTGGTCGCTTGCAAAGCAGGATCAACCAAAACGGGCGCAGCGCCCACTAAAATTGGTGTGGTCGTAACCGTTGCACCATTCAAATAGCTTGCCCTTGCACTGTTGTTATACGACGTTGCCAAAGCTGGCATCGCTGCACCAACCTGAGCGGTAAAGCTGATAGTGAAAGTGCCACCAGCAGGGATGATCGTACCGACAGGCAAGGTGAAGGTCACCGCTTCGCTATTGGTCGCAGCCGTCACCACGACTGTTGGCGCAGTGGCAAAAGCAGTGGCTAAACCTGCACCGATTGTGTAACTCGGTGCTGCACCTGGTGCGACGGGCGCAGGCAGATAAGTGAAACGCAACGGAAGGGAATTAGCAGCGCCAGACCCTGGCAACGTATCCACCACTCTCAACGGATTAGCTGCGGTCGATGCGCCCGTCGCAGTATTGCCCGTGTTGGTCACAGTGATGGTGTAGTTCACCAGATCACCGCCATACGCATGTCCCACAGCATTGCCGATTGGCACAGCTACTGATTTAGACACCACCAATTTCGCGCCTGTGGCCTGTACGGGCGTGCTGGTCGCTGCCGAGGCCATCGCTGCCGCAGGGCCTGTCACGGTCGCGGAAGAAATTATTTTCGCTGTGTTGGTCAAGCTCACGGCAGTTGCCGCAGCATTGATGGGCACATTGGTGGTGGCTTCGTAATACACGATGCCTGATTGACCCGCATCTAAAGGATTAATGACGGGATAGTTGAAGTTGATTTTGTTGCTTGCCGCTGCCGCAAAACCACACGCAGCAATCGCCGCTGGTGCCGGAATCACAGGCAAAGTCGGGGTAATCGACAACCCGCCCGATAACACCGGCGTATTGGCAATCGGGGCATTGTTCACGGTGGAAAGATTGAACAGGGGCGCGGTTTGTGTAGAGGCGATCTCATCGCAGATATACACATTGTTCATCGCTTGCGTAGAGGTGTTTGCGTAACTAATTTTATAACGCACTTTGGCATTCGCCAGTAACGCCGCACCTATATAAGGTTGGCAAATCGCTGCAACGTCATACACGCAATCAACCACTTTATTAACCGTCAGACCTGCGCCTACCGTCACGGGTGCGCCTGTAAAGACAGGCATGATCGTGCCCAATGCGCCGCCCGTATAAGTGGTGGTCGCAATGTTGCTGTAAGGCGAACCCGCAGCAGGCATATTCGCACCGACGATTGCATTAAAAGTCAAAGTCAAGCTAGTGCCAGCCGCCAAGGTTCTTTGGGCGACAGGATTCAACACAAAGGTATTCAGCTCTTTATTAGGCGTGGCAACAGGGGGGTTGGTGACTGTCCGCGTAGGCGCGGTACCCACGACCCCATTATTAACGGAGGTAGCAGACCCCACGACAAAAGCCATACGCGTAAGCGCATCTGTGGCTGGCACTGCCGTCGAGTTGCCAAATCCTGGCAAAGTGTCCACGATGTTCGTAATCACGGCGGGGCCTGAACCCACGTTAGTTAAGGTGATGCTGTAGCTCGCTGTGCCGCCAGGAGAAACATTGGACGACAAAGCGGTTTTCGTAATGACCACATCCGCCGCAGGTGCAGTCACCACCGATGCACTTGCGGAAGCCGTTGCCCCAGCAGGGATTTCAAAGGTGGTAATTTTTGCGGTGTTACTCACCATGACTGGCGCAGTTGGCGAGCTTGTGGGGGTACTAAGCGAAACATCGAAAGCAACCGTTCCGCCCATAGCAGGCCCTAATGAGCTAATCGGTGCAAAACTCACCACAGGCGAAGTGGTTGCAGTTCCCACTGTGTAGGCTGGATATGCAGGTGCTGCGGAGCTTAAGTTGTAGCCCGTATAGGAGAAGTTCTTCACCAAGGTTGGCAGTTGCGCCAAGGTGGCGGGCGTAGCCGCAGGCGGTACACCAGTCTCAACTGGTAATAAGTCTGACAAAGCGACTTGATGTTGAGTTGAATTACTTAAATTGGTATAGGTAATCTGATAACGCAGCGTGGCATTCGGCGGAATGTTACCGCCTGTGTAGGCAGGACAATTGGCAGCACTCTGCCCCACTGTCAACGCGGCATTTTGCGCAAACGTGCAAACGTTGGTAATTGTCTTTTGAATAAATAAGTTCGAGTTGTTGTTGGCAGAACTGGCCACCCAATACACCCAAGGGTTATCACGTGAAGTAGAACCATCACTGTCGCCGCCTGACACTTCGGCACTATTTAATAAACCAGTCACCGGTGGATTGGCCAATAGCTTAACGCTGATCTTGACGTAGCGCGGCTGGCCCACTATCAACTGCCCCGCCGCCCAGCGCACCGCATTTACGTTACTAGGTAATGGATTGGCGAGCGAAACATTGACCCCTTGCGAAGTCGGTGTGGTGCGGGTAACAGGAACGGCTGTCCCTAATGTTGTGGCGCAGCCTGCGGCGCAACCTATCGTCGAACCCGGCGCATAAATGCGTTGCCAGGGGCCTAGAAAAGTCGTGTTATCTAACTTAAAACCGCTATCAGGCCCTGCAACAGGTGAGCCCGCATTTAACGGCGTTGTACCACCTGCGGTTTGACTGGGTAAAACGTTGGATTTAGGGGCAGTCACTGGAGCCGCTGCACTACCAAAGGCATTGGTTTGATCTGCATCCCATAAATTATGCGTTGCCATGGTAATAATTGCGGGATCTATCAGCGTGGCCAAACACGCGCCCCGCAAGGGCGCAACGTAATAACCAGGCTGACCCTGTTTAGCAATATTGCCCGTGCCCACGGTGGTAGGGTCAAGTGCGGTGCGCGGGTCCGAAGAATAAAAAATCCCGGTGTCAGCATATAAATCCGGCAAGGCGCCTGCGGTGTAACCCACAAAGGGTGCTGTAAAGACGTTCACAGCGCCCTCGACCATCGGGCCTGGAGCATTTGGTGTGCTTAACGTGGTGCCATCGGCCTGCACAAAACTCGCCCCAACCACTTGCGTATTCGCGGGAATGTAATCAGTGATATAGCCATTCACCCCAGTGCTAGCGTACGCACCACCCACACAATTATTAATCCAAGCGGGATTGGGTACGGGCTGAAAACTAATGATGTAAGAAATCACATCACCCGCAACAAAGCCCACGGCCCCGCCCGCACTGGATGCCGCACGACTGGCAAGCAAGGCGGTCGTTTCAGGTGCGAAATAGATGGTGGTCTGCACCTGTCCGACGTTGTGTGCAAAGCTGCTTGCCGGTAACAAAGACGCGATGGCAAAGACGCATGCAGCCATGCCGCGACTTAGTTTGAGGGTGAAATTTTCAATCGATTTATTCATACTCATCATCTATCCATCGTTACTCTGCCGCCAAGGGGCGAGTCCGCTCTCCGTGATCGTTCAATCCCAAGGTGTCCTGGTCGACCTTCATACGCAAGGTGACGAATGGACCGCGATTCTTGTAGCCAGCTCCGGCGAAGTCACGGTCAGCCATACCGCGCAAGTTATAGCCGAACGCCAACCATGTATTGGTCATCATCTGGTAACCCAGCGATGCACCCATGCCATAACTACGTACACCCGCAGCCACGGAACGCATCATCGTACCGAAACCACCGATGTCCCAATCCTCGCTCAGGTCGTAGCGCGCTTCGGCCCCGAACAGATCGGTATAGCCCTTGTAATCGATACCCTGGATGTTATCCAGCACGTATTTCGCGCCGTACTGGAAGGACAGCTGGGTGTGGCGGTTCGCCATCCAGTTGGCATTGACGTTGTTGACTAACTTCTTGGTCTTCAGCACCGAGCCAGCGTTCTGACTGAACTGCGTGATGTAATCGGCCCTATCCAGCCATACCCACTCGCTATCGTTAGGACGGTGCGCGTATGAGGCGCGTACATCTGTGTTGTTGCTGGTCGTCACGCCTGTAGCGTTCATCAGCGTGATACCCGCCGCCATAGAGCGACCTTCATCTAACTTACGCTGCGCACCAAACTTCATATTGCGCTGCTGAGCCAGCGTGGAGTTACGCAATTCCAAGCGACCATTGCTGCTCCAAACCGTGTCGTGATAAGCGCCACCCACCGAAGTCGCGGTGTAGTCCGACATCGCGCCATTCGGCAAAGGCATGGTGCCGGAAGGCAACGGCGCATTCGTGACTTGCAAAGGGCTGACAGTATTACGCAAGGTGATGCTGCGATCGATGCTGAAGTCAGTCTGCCAGTGTTCGTCTATCTGCCAACGCTGCACCATACCCAGATTGCCATACATACGCTCCGCGTCGTTGTTGAAACTGTCGCCCATGGATGCCGACATCTCCGCCCCCATCCAAGGCTGAGTACGGATACCGGCACGCGTGGCCTGAGATGTCATCTTGTCGCCATGCGCGAATTCTTGCTCCACGAACACTTTGCTTTGCTGGCTGACCTTGTAGTCCGCCCCCAACAGCAAGCGATTAGGCATGGTGATGCTGCCTGCGGTCGAGCTCACGCTACCGCTGCCGACTTCACCACCGGCACGCAGAGACAGCTTGTTGTCCAACATGCTGTAAGCCGTGCCGGCCAAAAACTGGTTACTCTGCTTATTGCCGAACATCGCACTTTGATCAACGGATTTACGTGCGCCGTAGTAAGCCGACAAAGCCGAGCTGATCTGGTTATCGACGCGCGCTTCCACCAAGGTATTCTTATAGTTGGTGGTTTGGTTGTCTTGTTGATAGGCCTGGGCCTTGATGCTGGTTGTGTCATCGAACTTATAGCGCCCGTCCGCGCCCATCTTGCGTGTCGCCATCTCGACGATAGACTGCTGGCCCATACCAAAGCTGCCGCCCTGCGCACGCATATAGGCTTTGCCGTCCCACTGTTCTTCGTGGTGCGTCACCTCGGTGAGCCAAGCAGAACCATTCAATTGTTGCCCAGCACGCAGATTGTTGCTCGCGGCTATTTCGCCGCGCACTTTGGTCTGCTCGTCCAATTTGTAAGTAGCGTCCGCGCCCTGCAAAGTGCCGCTCGCCCCTACTGTGCCCTCGTGTACCGTGGTTGCGCCCAACTCCAATGCCTTGATAGGTTTGTAACTACCGCGGCCGCCCAGTGTGGTACGCGTGTCGGTCGTATCCTGAGATTCGTACTCGGCAATGATGTAGGTCGGGTTGAATGCCGCATCGCGTGTCTGCACTGGTTGACGGAACACCAAAGTACCTAGTGTGTAATCGATGTCGTAGTCCAGATAACGCGTCATAGTCTGAGTGGTGACGATGACTTGCGATTGGAAGCGGTCGCGTGTCTCGATGCGGATCTTGTCTGAGTTCGCCAACAGATTGGTACGCGACAATTTATAGATACCGGAGGTGCCGTTACCGGGTAGCTCATCCTTCACATAAGCTTGCGCGGTGGTGCTGGCAAAGGCGTTGTAACCCAAGGTGTCACCCTTATATTCGCTCTTCACACCATTCAAGGTACGGCTGTAGCGGGACAGTTCAGTGACCGTCATGCCGGTGTCGTAATCGCCAAACATGGCATAGAACTGCTTTTTCTCCAGCTTCACATAGAGACGACTAGAGGTGGCTGCATCAAAGTTGGCCTGAGTCGCATCCGCATACAAGGTGTAATACTGGGTAGGGTCTACCGCCTGTTTGAGCAATTTATTGCCAGTCTGTTTGGCTGTGTCATAAGCCGCGGTCAACAGATATTCGCCCTTGATACTGCCCTTGGCATAGAAGGCCATCTTATTGTTGTCGTACAACTTAGTATCGGTGGCATTGGCTTGCAAGGCTTCCATATTGCCGGACATGCTCTTCTGGCCTACCGAACCTTCGGCAAAACCGACCAACACCCAATCGCGCTGCTGAGCTTGCAACCAAGCACGTACTTCTTGTTTGCGACGATCCGCAAATTGGAAGTTCAGCACCGCTTCACCCGACTGGGTAGTCGGCTCCAACTCAATCAGCGCAATACCATCTTCACGTATCTCATAACGTGCCTTGCCGCCGACACGACTGGTCAAAGGTTGACGGTCGGTCGCTTCGCGTCTGTCGTATGAGCGATAAGGTTCATTGAGATCGAATTCGCCGTTGATACCACGACGCACTGTGCCGCCATCCTTGTCTAGGAAGCGCACCGCAATCACCGGACGGGTCTTACCATCGGCGATCAAACGCGACAGTTCCGGCACATATTCGACTTGGTCCATTAACTCGCCGTAGTGGATGGTGCGGGTGCTATGGCTGACTTCTTTGCCGTTCTCGTCGAGTACCGTCATCTCCAGCACATTGTCACCGGCATTGATGGGCACACCACGCCAGCTGCTCAGCGCCACCGTTCGTGCTGCGTTATAACGGGTACCGTAGAACTTGAGCCCACTGACCGCCTCACCATTTACCGACAACTGTACGGTCTGTTTGATTTCGTGTTTCACCGCCACCGAGACCACCGGCAGATTAGGGTGGAAGCTGGTTTGCGGATGCAACCACTCGACGCCCGGCTGGGCTTTGCTCAACCACACATCGTCGTAAGGTAGCTTCTCGACCAGATCATTAAGGTTGTCTTCGTCACGTGTCTTGGCAGGTTTTAAATCCCCTGCCTCGTTCAATACTTCGGCATATGTTCCTGCGGTAGCGGGAGCATGGTTACGCAGATTCACTACCGCGACCGGCATGTTCTGCGCCGCGCGACCGGGTGGCGTGAAACGCACCAGCGACTTGAAGGTAGCCTTAGGGCCAACATCAGCGACGGCAAACATATATTGATCTTGCCAATGTGCAGGGCGCGCCAGACTACGGAAGGTCAAAGCCTGAGCTGATATATCGGGGTCGGCGACAGCTTCGCCATTTAAGGTAGCGCTACCTGGGATTAGATGGGCACCCGCAGGGAGAATCACGGTGGCCGAATAACCTGTCACTTCGGTACTGCTCAACAAAGCCAGTGAAACTAGGGTTGATTCGTCCTGTGATTTCACGCCCAGCGACTGCGTCAAACGCAAAGCAACTGGTGCTTTTTTCTGCACATGGAAGTCTGCACGCCACATCGTGCCACCCTGCAAATTGACGAATTGCGAATAAGTACGTCCCGCAAAGCGCGTGTTCTTCTCGCACTCCATCACCTCGTAATTCTTAGGCAAGGAGTCCAGATCGAGTTGCACCACATGGGTACCCGCACGCAGATTATCCATATGCCAGCGACCTTCTTTGTCGCTCAACACTTGAGTGCCGTCTTCCAAGACCACACGCGCACCCGCCAAACCCTTGGCATCGTTATCCACTTTATCGTCACAAGAGCCATCTATGACGCGACCGATGAGGATGGACTTGTTGCGGTATAGATCTTCGCGCACCACCAAGCTGGCGCGTGCGGTATTGGAGGTAAAACCACCCGTCGCGGTAGCGGTGTTCTCGGCTGCACCAGTCGGTGCAGCCGGTGTAACCAGCAGCACATAACGTATCACTGCAGTACCCGCAGCAGGGATATTGGGGATGGTGAATATCAGCGTGCGACCATCGGTGGAGATGGTCGGATCGGCAATCGCTACACCGTTCAAAGTGGCGGAACCCTTTTGGTAACGGAAACCGATAGGCATACGGTCGGCGATTTGCGCACCGACCAAGGGGAACAAGGGGTCGTTATTAGCCACGCTCAAAGTGTAGGGCACGAAGTCGCCATTACCAGCCACCGCCTTGGCGACGGTCTTGGTAATGGTCATCGCGGTCGAACCGGGGTCAAGTGGTATATCGATATGTACCGCAGGACCGGGATTGATGACGAAGTTCTCACCGCGCGAACCTAGCGCGATGGCGAACGGCGCACCCGCCAAGAGTTGCAATGCGGCCGTTGGCACAGTCGATGGGCCGCGATATTTCGCCGGAGCAACAACCTGGAAGCGGTAGGTGCCAGGAGCCACCAGCGGGAAACGGAACATGCCGGGCGGCATCGCATAGACCACACCCGCCGCATCAGTCACCGTGCTACCCGACAACATCGTCGAAGGATAAGTAGACACACCATCGTTACCAAACACCTTAGCGGGCAAACCGGTAGCAACGTCGATGATGGTGATCGAAGCACCATTCAAAGGTAAACCAGTGGATGAATCGAACACCAGACCGTAAGGATCTGCCAAAGCCTGCGCCACGCTAGTGCTAGTCACACCGTTACAGGTGTCGACGCTGGTCGCGGTGATCGCTTCGTTTGGCTGCAACGATAAAGCGTTGTTATTTGCAACAGCCAAGGTGCCAGCGGCCAATCCTGAAGACTGGACATAGCCAACAAACACACCGGTGCTAGGCCCTGTCTCAGTAAGACTCAAAGTCTCGCTGTCACCACTCGCCGTGACCACGGTAGCGACCACGGTGTCCGCAAGGAAACCATTCAAGTTCTGATCAAAACTGGTGACACGGATAAAGATAGGCTCGTTATGTGTAAACAGATTCGACGCTGCCAAATTGTATGTACCTGGGCTGGGCAACGGCACGGTTTGACCCAGCGGTATAGGACCAGGAGAAGGCAGGAACGGACCTGCAGCAGAGCCACTGGCAGAGTATTGCGTCAAGCCTACGGTGACCGGTGTCGCACCCGGTACTGCTGCACCCGGTACATATTGTAAGAACTCGATTTTGGACGGCACGCACATCGCTGTATTAACCAGCGCGTTGGCGTTCAGCGTGATGTTCTTACCGGCGACTGCATAGCTGGCCGTGGCGATATTATTGATGGGTGTATTGGGTAACGTCACTGCTTGCGCCGCGCTGAGTGACACGGAAAGTGCCAGCACAATATGGAGCGTTACGTCTTTTATTGCACGCAAACTACGCGCAATAAAAGACGGGCTGGCCTTGCGGCCAACCTGTCCAAGGACATCTCTACCCGCACGGTCACCCGCGAGGATAGAGATAAGGCGAATTGTCAGATGATTAAACAATCACTCGTCCCGTATGCGTCATTTAGTTGACGAACACGTTGAAGTACACAGTGATGAACTCACCTGGGTTCAGATCACCCGCAGTCACACGTGCACCACCAGCTGGCAACAAGGTTGCGAAGTCCACCGTTACCGTACCACCGGCAGCTGGAGCAGCCGTAACAGCTGCGCCATTCAACAACAATGCGCCGGCTGGAGCTGCTGTCGCAGGTGCCGCACCTGGGGCTGGAGCAGCTGTACCCAAGGTAAAGCCCAGACCATTGATTGCGTTGAAAGCAGTCGTACCCAAACAGAACGGAGCAACTGCAGCACCTGTCACCTTGTTAGGATCGAAAGTGGTGTTGACATCCAAGATATCGCTGATCGCAGTTGGCAATGCCAAGTTTGCTGGCGCACCTGCACCGGCCGCATTGGAAATGGTGATTGCCCATTGGATTGCTGCACCTGGGATGTTATTAGGCGCAACGTTACCTGTTACAGGATCACACACTACGCTAGACAACTTAGTCACTGTCAACATCGCAGTTTGGATGTTGTAAGTATCGTTAGCTGCTGCAATACCGTTGTTAGCTGGATTAGCCAAACCTAGACCTGCATTGGCAACTTCAGCAAACACGATATCAACTGTACTGACGTTCGCACCACCGGTCGCGTTGGAGCCAGCTGCTGCTGCAGTCGCCGCCAAGGCCACGCCATTAGTGCTACCCGCAACAGTCGAACCACCCACCAAAGTACCAGTGGTATCGGCTGCTTGAGCTGTCAATGTCACCAATGCCTGATTACCGTTGACCAAAGGAGCTGGAACAATGCTGTTGGCAGGGATAGTAGACAAGATGAACACTTTGACAGAAGCACCAGGTGCCAAAGTCGCGATCGAAGTCCCTGTATCAGCAGCGTCATAAACGCCGTTGTTGTTGGTATCAACGAAAGTTTGGAACAAAGTTGGATCAAACACATCGGTTGGATCTACAGGTGACGCATTGCCAGCCGTCAAGATAAAGCCCTGTGGATCGTTACCGATATTGCTGATTGTGTAAGTCAGAACAGTGTTGCTGTTCGCTGCGATAGGAGTCGTACCGACCACGCCAGCCTGGTTAGGCTGTACGTTGACGATAGCGCCACCCGTCACAGTGAAGTCGACCTTTTTATCAACCAAGAATGATGTTGGTGCACCTGCTGTACCAGCGATGCTGTTACCACCTGGCGCAGAAGCGATAGGTGTCTGAGTCGAACCGCCGACGCTATACGTCAAAGATGCCGTATTGTTGATAGCCGTACCTGATGCCGTCAACGCCGCCGCGCTTTGTGATGCCAAGCCCAGCACCGCAGCACTGACCATCAGTGTCGCGAGCTTGCTTGGACTTTTACTTTTGAGCCATTTCATGGTTGCTCTCCTCTAAAAAATTAAACTCGAAAAAATTACATTACTGATTACTGCTGATTACTTTTCACTACTTGATTACTGCAATTACTATTTGCTGCTTGATTACTGCGATTACTGTTTGCTGCTTGATTACTGCGATTACTGTTTGCTGCTTGATACTCATTACTGCTTAAATTGATACAAAATTCGGTGCTACTTGATGACGGCACGAAAGCCCACCTCCCCCGTTGCGCCGGGTGCGAGTTGTTTCTGGTACGACCAACGAATATGGGTATAGGCGCTAGGCTTAGCCATCTGCTCGCCTTGCGCAGTTTTGACCTTGAGATTTTCGGGTGCCGCAAAGGTCTTACCACCATCTATAGAGAAAGTGATCTCACTATCCGCACCATAAGCACTGCCAGCTTGATACTCGGTATTGGCAGGAATGGGATTGTTGATGGCGATATTGCCCGCCGCTTTGCTACCGATATTCTCGAAGGTATTAGTGAACAACACGGCAGTACCCGGCACTGCTTTATCAGCAGGAACAAGTGCTATGTGTTTTTTGCCATCCGCACCTACCACCTCTTTTTCGATCTGAGCGATGCTCGCGACCTTGATGCTGCCATTGGTCGCTGCAAAGCTAGGCAAAGACATACCGGCCAACAAGGCCACCAATCCTACAGATACGAACATGCGAGACATTTGCATGGCATTCCCCTTCTTCAATTGATCGTTGCGCGAAACGTGATAACAACACTCGCTGGGGCGGCAACATTCCCCAGCGAGACAGAAACAGTATTGGTAGCAAATTGGGCGACGTCGGCATCGATGGCATCGGTCATAGCGGCTCCGCCTACCGAGATGCTGCCTGGGACATAAGTGAGATTGGCGGGAATAGGATCAGACACGACCAAGCCGCTTGCAATCCCTACACCATTCAAGTTAACGGTAATTTGGTAAGTCATGACGGCGCCGGGCATAAGCAGGGCCCCGCCTAGAGGATCGGCCACGCTCAACACACTCTTGTTCATCACAAAACCCAGACCGGTGGCAACGTAGCTGCAAGTCGCCGCGGCCTCAGCTCGCGGTGTCACCACGATGGCATTGCCAGCGCCATTCCCCAGATTGTCACCCACGCCCAAAAGTCGAGTGGCGACTGCCGCACCGGCTGCACCCGTAGTACGCGACGTGACGATCAACAACACATCGCCTTGCGCATTGGCCGGCACATTAGATGTGTCGCTCAACACGTACACGACCAAGCCCTTGCCCGCCGCAATCACCGGATCATTCATACCCGGCACATAGGCTAGATCCGCACCAGGCTGAAATCCGGCGACATTATTGGTCTCAAGAAAGATCGCGCCGGTGGGCGTATTCAGCGGGTCATACGCGACGCTATTGATGGGGGTGTAGTTGCCTGCGGGGAGCGGTAATGGGCCATTGCTGCGAGCGATGCTGAAAGACTCCGAACCATTGCCACCGTTGCTCAGCAAGAAGGTCAGCACATCATTGATACTGGGGCTATTGACCGCGACGCTGGGTAAACTTTGACAAGTTAGTACCGGCTGAATGATCTCATCCACCAGCACAACAGCGGCCAAGCTGGACATAGGGGATTGAGGTGTACCTCCTATCGCATAGTTCACGATAGCGGTATTGGTGATCAAAGTACCTGCCGGCGTTGCTGCTAGTGCGCTCACCGGAATCGCAAAGCAACTAAACAACCATGCGCAGAGCGCATAGGAAAAATAGCTAAATTTTCGCTTGGTATTACTCATAGTGTGTCGCATTGAAGTTATTGTTGTGCGGCTTAATACTATTTGACTGCCCTGCTGTCATCGGCAGTTAAGCTAATGCATAGCGTCATCACGATCCAATCCGGTACTCTTGTAAGCCATATTCCTACACATAAAGGTAAAAAAGTGTCGCGATTATATTCGAATAAGATGATTTAGCAAGTTTTGTCGGTCAAAAATCCGACAAGCGGTGCGTCTGAAATCAGCTTATTTTTCAAAGCACCTAAGCAATTTCATTACACCTAGCCTTAAGAGTTGCCTAGATATATTTATGACAGGACGTGTAAGTCCTATTCTTACTGTAATGCGCAGCACTCTAAGCTGCCGCGATCCAGCATTTGTTCTGAGCTGAAATGCAAAAAGGGCATCCGAAGATGCCCTTTTATTCAATGCACTAGCTGGTAATCCAGCTATATACTGCCTGCAATCACTCTACTTTGGCTTTCGCTTCCAATTCGGCGATGGCCTTCTGTACCGACTGCTGCTGTAAACGCTGCTGCAACTGTGGCTTTACCTCTTCGAAGGTCGGTACCTTCAAAGCTCGCTCGTCGTCCAACAGGATGACATGCCAGCCAAACTGCGACTGTACTGGCACTTTGGTGTACTCACCCTTTTTCAGGGTTTTCAATGCGTAGGCGAAAGGCGGTACGAAGTTGCTCGGCACCGCCCAACCCAATGATCCACCCTGCGCAGCAGAACCCGTATCCATCGACTTTGCAACCAGTTTTTCGAACTTAACCTTCTTGTTCAGCTGGGCGATGATCGCTTTCGCTTCATCTTCAGACTCAACCAAAATATGGCGAGCGCTGTATTCCTTGTCACCCAGCTTGACTTTACGGGCTTCATATTCCTGCCTCAACAAATCATCGCTGACCGGATGACTCTTCACATAATTCATCAGGAAGGCATTGATCAATACAGATTGCTTAGCCATCTCGATCTCATTCATCACGTCGGATGTCTTATCCAGACCAAGCTTCTTGGCTTCCTGAGACATCAGTTCGCGCTTAATCAGATTCTCACGCACGCTCTTGCGCAACTCAGGGCTATCTTCACGACCTTGTGCAACTTCGCCTTTAACCGCCATATCCACAGAGGACTGGGAGATAGAGACGCCATTGACCAGTGCAGCAGATTTCTCTTCGGCAAAGGCCGGATTGAAGGCCAGCGCACCCAAAATCGTCAAAACTGCAAATTTCTTCGTATTCAACATCACTGATCCTTTTCGATTAGATTATTCAATTTCGCTGGGCGTTTTAGCGTCTATGGTGAGCGCGTGTATGTCGCGTTCCATCATTTCAGCGAGCGCGGAATATATCATACGGTGGCGTGTCATCTTGCTTTTACCAGTAAAATCAGGGGAGGTGATTTGTAACAAATAATGACCACCGCCAGCCTTCGCACCCGCATGTCCGGCATGTCGGTGACTCTCGTCAACAATCTCCAAGCGTAGCGGGTGCAGCACCGCAAGTCGCTGTTTCATCAGACTTATGCGTTCACTCACGCTGGAAATACTTTCCTGAAAGGCTTGACCTGCACCTCGGCATAGACACCCGCAGCCACATAGGGGTCGGCATCGGCCCACTCTTGAGCCGCCTGCAGGGTAGTAAATTCGGCAACGATGAGACTCCCTGTATACCCTGCCGCGCCTGGGTCTGCCGCATCGATAGCAGGGAAAGGCCCTGCCAACAGCAACCGTCCCTGTTCCTGCAAAGCGTGCAGGCGTGCTAAATGATTAGGCCGCACCGACATGCGGCGCATCAGACTATCTTCTACATCTTTACCGACGATGGAATACAGCATCACTTCCTCCTTTATTGATCGTTGCCTTGTTCTAATGACACACCTAACTCACCGCATAACCACGCCAACTGCTGACGCAAATCTTGCACCTCGTCTTCCAATTTGGCCACATTGGCTTTGAGTGCAGCGATTTCTCCCACGGTTACATCCGCTCCCGTGACAGGGCTCCGCGACACGGACACCTCGATAACCGGCTCGCCCGACAAGAGATGCATCCAGCGATTCTCACGCGCGCCCGGTTGGCGCGGCAGCTCGACGACCAAAGCCCCAGCAGTACGCTCAGACAACTCGGTCAGAAAACTCTCCACCGAAGAAATGTCGGCGAACTTGTGCAGCCTGTCGCAGCTGATGCGCAACTCACCAGCAGTCTGCGGACCACGCAACATCAGCATGGTCAACAGAGCCAGTGACTGACTTGGGATATGCAACACCTTCTCGATGTTGTGCGCATAACGCGATGCCCTGCCACCGCTACTCTCCATGGTCAGCGACAAACTGCGCAGATTATCCAGCGCGGCTTGTACCTCAGCCTCGCTGGCCTCCATCACGGGATCACGGCTGCTCTTCTGATTACAACCCGACACCAAGGAATTCAAGGTCAATGGATAACTGTCCGGCACGGTGCGCTGCTTTTCGGCGAGCACGCCCAAAACGCGGGTCTCAAGCAAAGAAAGTATAGGTAAAGGGTTGGTCATAACTTAGGATGTTTCGCTCCGTTTATTGCATGGATTCGATGTTAATTTGTTCAGATATTGCGGTGACGCTTGATCAAATCGTGGGCGAGTTGTATCTCTTTGGCCTGTTCGGTCGCCATCGCTACCATATCCGCAGGTAGCCCCTGACCTATCAATTTATCTGGATGATGCTGACTCATCAGCTTACGGTAAGCACGCTTGATCTCCGCATCGCTGCTCTCCTTAGTGACCCCCAATGCCTTGTAAGCGTCTTCCAAGTTATCCGCAGTATCAACAGGTACGCCACCAAAATGCGACTGGTTCAGCACCATGTCTTTGAGATGCAGGAAGGCGGCCCGGTCATAGCCCAAGCGTGCAGCGATATCGAGCAGCAAAGCTTCTTCAGCCGGATGAAAATGTCCATCCGCCAAGGCCATCACGATCAGATAAATCAGCAGCACCTGCTTGAGATCTTTGGTATTACCGCAGATCGACAAGAAACGATCATAAGTGGCCTTGATATCGAATGCCGGATCTGTTCCCTTCTTAAAAAGCGCGATAGCCTGTTGCCTGTGCTGCTCCGTCATGCCCAGTTTCTGCATGAATTGCTCAACATGGTCTATCTCATCTTGTGACACATGACCATCGGCCTTGGCCAGCTTGCCCATAGAGATAAAAACCGTTTCTAAAAACACCGCCTGACGCAAAGCGTTCTGCAGAGGATTGGCCGCACCTGCGCCATAGATACGCACGCGATCGAAGAAAGAGCCGGCAAAAAAACCTAACAACGCGCCCCAAAAACCGAACAAGTAATAGCCTAAGAAAACACCGATGAGTTTGAACAAGACAGCTCCAAAAAATTGACACTCTAGAATGGAGCGCCATTATACCTATGGGCACGCTACAACCTTAAGTATCTCCGACTCGCTAGAGATAGTGCTTGTACGAATTATTGTGAATTGACAACGACAACTTTACTCAAATAAAGTGCGGCCTCTTGCAGATACACCATAACGATATTAAGGCGCACGTACGCTTGATGCATATGGTGTAAACCGGAACGGGAGGTCTGGAGCAAGGTGGCATGTGCTCCAATGCACATTGGTAAAACCACCTATACGGAGATGCTCATGAGTTCCACTGAAAACAAAATTTCGGCCGGAAATAAGCAAGAAGTAAAACATCATGTAGTCAGCCCAATTCAAACTTCTAGCCTAAAAGCAGAGGAAATTCACCCTTTAGCAGTCCAACCCAAGCGGAAAGTTGCGATACTTGTGACGCACGGTATGGGGCAACAAGTCCCCTTTGAATCTATAGATACGGTAACTAATGGTTTGATTGCGGCAGCCAAACGGCACGGGGCCAAAGTTAGCGAAGTCAATGCCCGATTGATTCAAGACAAAAATAAAAAGAAATCTCAACGTGCTGAATTCACCATGCGTGACACGCATGGGCAAGACATCGACGTCCATGTCTATGAGGGTTACTGGGCACCCATCACAGAAGGTAACGTCATCTTAAGGGACGTATTGAGCTTTCTATATGACGCTGCTTGTAATGGTATTAAAAACAGCTCTCTTGGTTTCACGCGATGGATTTTCGATAGAACCGTGCATTTTGGTATTCAAGGAAAAGCAGGTTTGCAGTTAGCTATCACATTGACAACACTGCTCAGTCTCATCGCAATCAATACGGTCACCACGATGCTCAGTGGTTACAAATTGCTCGCTTCGAATATGACAATGCAGGTTTCAGAAGATCTGTTCAGAACCTATACAAATATCGCTGGCACCTATCTAGTCATCACACTTGTATTTGGACTGCCCATAGTAGGGCTGATCTGGTTACGGAAATATATCGCACGACCCAGTCAAAATTCCATTTGGAAAATAACCACATATGTGTGGCAAAAATTCATGTGGCTATGGCTGCTGACAACGATAGCCATAGGCTTATCAATGGTATGGGCCTATTTCGACTCTAAACTACCCGACAAGCTGCCATTACTTCACTTGGATGAATTTTGGATACCCATTTGGATAATCCTCGCCGTTATCTCGTGGAAGATTCGCGGTGTGTTAGTGCAATACATGGGAGATGTGGCTGTGTATGTCGATGCTCATAAAGTGGATCGATTTAGCGAATTACGTAAACAGATTAAGGACAGGGTATTTGAGCAAGCCAAAATCATCTACGGCAACCAAGACTACAAACATGTCGCGTTGATAGGACATTCTTTAGGCTCTGTGGTCACTTATGACACACTCAATGCTCTCTTGAATTTTGACGATCTCAATCCGCACGAGCAGATGAATGTGGCGAACCGAACCAAACTGTTGCTGACTTTTGGCTCCCCGTTAGACAAGACAGCATTCATCTTTGCTTCGCATGTGAGCTCAAAGCGCGACACACGCGAGACACTCGCCGCAACCGTACAACCTCTCATACAAAACTACAAAAAATTTAGAAACTTCAGATGGATCAACATCTACGCAAAACGCGATATCGTCAGCGGCCGTTTGGATTTTTATGATGATAAAGAAAATGATGACTGCACACCCGCTCGAGCGGTAGATAACCTCATTGATGAGGATGCTCTGATTCCATTGGCCTCACACAATGAATACTGGCAGAATCCCCTGCTTTTCGACAAGCTCTACACCCACCTATAAATATGACGTCAATACCATACGCTGAAGAGGAAGGCAGTAGCTCGCCAAACGTATTCAATATACTTTCCACCCCCGTCACGCAGCAGACCCACCGCTTCGAATTCACCGGCAGTGGCAGCGAGTATTTCAAGATATGGATCGTTAATCTGTTGCTCACGGTGCTGACGCTAGGCATCTACAGCGCATGGGCCAAGGTCAGGCGCATGCATTACTTCTACCGCAACACTCGCTTGGATGGCGCGAACTTTGAGTACCACGGCTTGCCTATGGCGATCCTCAAAGGCCGCCTCATTGCAGCAGTATTATTTGTTGGCTATTCGGTAGTGGGCAATGTGAACCCGCTGTTGGGTATTGCCTTTTTCATTCTGCTCGCCATCGTGATGCCTTGGCTGATCGTGCGCTCTTTGCGTTTCCAACTGTACAACAGCAGTTATCGCGGCCTACGTTTCGCCTTCGACGGCGATGACCGCGGTGCCTATCGCGTGTTCCTGCTCTATCCCTTCCTCGCCGCGATGACACTGTATCTACTGGCGCCCTACGCCCATCAGCAGATCAAGCAGTATCAACATCGCAGCAGTCGCTTTGGTGCTACCTACTTTAGTTTCACCGCAGGTGCGGGCAGCTTCTACGCTATCTATCTCAAAGTGCTAGGCATGTTATTGGGCTTGTTCATCGTGATAGGCATAGCCATCTACGGGCAATCCCCCCTCATGTTCGGTCTGCCAATATTGTTCCTAATCATCATGGCCTATCCTGCCGTAAAACTACCCAACCTGATTTGGAACTCGACTGGCATTGGACGCCATCGCTTCTACAGCACGCAAGAGGTGCTGCCTTATCTGTGGATCACCATCACCAATCTGTTGGGCATCGTCCTCACCCTAGGCTTGTTCGTACCTTTTGCGACCATACGTATGATGCGTTACAAGCTTGAACATATGGGACTAAATGCACAAGGCGAATTGTCTGAATTCGTAGCGGGCCAAGCGCAGGATGCCAGCGCGTTAGGAGAAGAGATGTCCACGATGTTCGACGTTGATATTGCACTCTGACATGTTGAGCGCACGTTACTACGACGGTAAGACCGCTACCGCACACGAAGTCGATATCTTGCTCGATGGCGCTCATCTGTTTTTGCGTGGCAGCGATTTCAACGTGCGCTGGCCACTGGCCGATATCGATATCTCTGAGCGTCTCGGCAACACTCCGCGCAGATTGAGCTATGCGAACCAGGGGCATTGCGAGATCACCGATCATGCCGCGCTAGATGAACTGCTGCACAACTCTGGCATACGTCATAGCTGGTTGGATCATATGCATCACAGCTTGATGTGGGCGGGACTAGCCGCCGTGCTCATTGTCATCACCCTGCTCGCGTCTTATCGCTATCTGTTGCCCTGGGGTGCCGAAGTCATCGCCATGCGCACGCCCGCGACAGTTTTGGCAAAGATGGGAAGTTCCACGTTAGAGGCTATGGATAGCGTCATGTTGCAGCCCAGTGAATTGGCTGCGGCGCGCCAACAGCAACTGATCGCGGCGTATGCCAAACTCAAATCACCCGATGCCGCACCACCCGACTATCGCATCATCTTCCGCAGCTCGCCGCGCATGGGCGCGAACGCCTTCGCCTTGCCCGATGGAAGTATCGTCTTACTGGATGAATTAGTCGCCGCGACAGAAGACGACAATGAGATCATGGCTGTATTGGCGCACGAGCGCGGCCATATCGAACGCCGCCATGCCCTACGTATGGTGCTGCAAAGTTCCGCCGTCGGCTTGGTAGTTGCTTGGTATGCGGGTGATGTCAGCACCCTGCTGAGCAGCGTGCCCGCGGCTTTGCTGGAGGCACAATACTCGCGTGGTATGGAAACAGAAGCTGACCAATATGCGGTGAGCACACTGCATCTGAACGGACTGTCGCCTTGTCTATTAGCCAGTATGCTGAATAAATTGGAAGCGGCCCATCTTCCTCCACAGCTAGAAAAATCAGCTGCTAAAGATACGGATACAAATAGCGCGCTGGACTATCTTTCTAGCCATCCCGCCACGACAGAGCGTGCTAATTTGATCTGCCCGCAGCACTAAAAGAAAAAGGCGACCACATGGTCGCCTTTTCAATCAGCCTATCGTTTGCAATCACTGCACCGTCGCATCCTCAATCAGCACCTTGTAGGAATAGCCCGCCCCGAAATCTTGGTTGGTATGCACCACACCTTTGACGGTGATGATGTCGCCCAGCTTGGTGGGGTTGGCGCTGGTGACTAGGATGTCGTTGCTGTTATCGGTCTCAGCACCGGAGCCGTCGCGCAGATGTATCCAGTTCTTGCCCATGATGCCGGGGTTGTACTTCACCACTTTGCCCTGTAGCAACACTGTCTTGTCTTTCAATGTGGCGGCCTTGCCGACGATTTCGGCGACGGTATAGGCGTTCGCGCCTTTGGCCTTACTGACATGGACATCGCTCAGATCGACACTGGCTGGTGCACCGCTATGCGCCGCATCGTAGTGACCCGCGCCATTATTCAAAGTACCAAATAGGATGACGGGGAAGGTCTTCTTCAAAGACTTACTCTCGAAGTCATGCATGGTCATCACGTTTTCTATCGTAACCATCGCGCCCTTCTTCAACGGCGTGGCGTTCACCGCCGCCCAGACCTGTCCTTCACTGGTCTTGAGCATCAGATAGGTATAACCCTCTACATCGATGACTTCCAACACCTTGCCTTTGACAACCGTACTGGCAGCAGGCTGCGCAGGGGCATCCGCGGCAAAGGTCAGGCTGGCGAACATCAGCAGGCAAACGGTCAATAGGGCTTTCATCACTTCCTTACTCCTCAAAAAATACTGCATTCAAAAATAATGTTTCTTTCCCCTAGGGGGAAATCACTGCGGTGGTGCGGCCACAGGAGACGGCCATTGTAATTCCACCGAACCGCAATTCATCACACTATTGCGCATCACCAGCTCGGGACGAGCAGCTTGCAAGGCGGTCGCAGCGACTATTGGGTTTTCATGCGAGACCGCCAACACCACGCCATCAGGATGACGCGCAGCGATCTCATCTAGGAAACTGCGCAAGCGCGCCATCTGCTCTAAAAATGACTCACCGTATTCGGGCTTGTAATGCAGATAGTCCTTGTTAGCTTCATCATTAAAGATATGCACCGGCAGACCATCCATACCGGAGCGACGTTCATTGAGGCGCGCATCGATATGCAGCGGCAAGTCATGGTGACGTAATAGGATGGCGGCGGTCTGCTGGGCACGCGGGAACTCAGACACATAGGCATGGGTGAAGCGTATCTCACGCAACCTTTCGGCAGCAGCCTCTGCCTGCGCCCTACCCTGAGCCGTTAGATTCACGATGCGCAGGGGGTTGTCGTTGATCTCATGTTTGACGTTGCCTTCGCTTTCGCCGTGTCTTACCAGTACGATCTTCAATCCGCCTACTCTCCTTCAATATTCGACAAACATTTTTCAAGAGTCCGTTCGCACTGAGCTTGTCGAAGGGTGTCCCGCTAAAAATCGAGGTACTGATTAAGTTCTCTGTCCATGGTTCGACAGGCTCACCACGAACGGGGGCTGCACTTAGTCAGACTCAGAACGAAAGGCACTCAACGCAAAGTCAGCAAAAAGATATTCTCTTGCATGCGGCTCACGCCGCGCTGTTGGAAGCGCGCGTTCTGCGCCAGCACATCCTCTTGTGCCAATAAACGTATCTCAGCATAAGGGCGGTACAAACGCTCCACCTCACTCACCGACACGGCAAAAGGCGGGCCTTGCATCTCGTGTTGTGGATAATCGAACGTCACCAACAAAATCTGCGTGCCACGCGGCAAGATGCTGGCGAGATGTTGCGCATAGCGTTCGCGCATCTCGGGCGGCAGTGCTACCAAGGAAGCGCGGTCATAAACTGCACTCACCTGGGCCATATCCTCACGACGCAAGGAGAAGAAATCTCCGCATGAAAGACAGATGCCATCGCCAATGAAATTCTCAAAATTCGTGCTGCTTACACGCTTGGGTAGCTGGCCCTGCTCATGAAAGAAATCGCGTACCGCGATGGGGCTTAGCTCCACCCCCAGCACATGGAAACCCTGCTGGCGCAGCCACAACATGTCGCGGCTCTTGCCACACAGCGGCACAAATACCTCGCCGCCATACGCCACTTTCAACGATGCCCAGAATCGACGCAGATAAGGATTTATCTCATCCTGATGGAAACCAATCTCCGCCCGCTGCCAACGCTCTAGCCAAAAGTCTTTATTCATCGACGCCCCCTGAGTTTTGTTATGCCGACCTGACTGGCGCGGAGTTTATCAGCACTATGATGATACAAACCAGACGGGGTAGGAATTTCCTTAGATAAGGAATAAATATGGCTGCAGTACCCTTATAATGCGCCATCAGGTATGACGGGATTTATACATATATGAACAAAACTTCCCCTTCTAACGCGCCACAAGACAAAGCCGTACTCTTTGCCGATGTGAGCGGTAGTACGCACTTATACGAAGTGCTAGGGGATGCGCTTGCATTTTCCACCATCAATACTTGTCTCGGCACACTGAGCGAACTCACCGTTAAACACGGTGGTCGTGTGGTTAAAACCATAGGCGACGAGATCATGACCGTCTTTCCCGACGCTGTCTCTGCAGTAAACGCTTCCAGTGAAATGCAAGTCGTCATCAATGAGCAGGCCCCCATAGAAGGTGTTCCCCTTGCCATTCGTATCGGCTTTCATTTCGGCCCAGTCCTTGAAAATGATGGCGATGTATTTGGCGCCACCGTCAATGTGGCTTCACGCATGGCAGAAATTGCCAATGGCCAACAAATCATCACCTCTAGGGCAACCGTGGAACAGTTGCCACCCCTCATGCAAAAAAGCACCCGCTCCTTTAACGCCCTCTCCATCAGGGGTACAGCAGACGATATAGAGGTGCTGGAAGTCATCTGGCAGGAATGCGATGACATGACCATGATGACCATCAATAAATCTGTAACCGAGTTGGCTGAACCCACCTTAGAGCTGCACTATCAAGGGATGAAATATCTCATCAACTCGAAATTCCCTACCCTCGTTATTGGGCGCATTAAACAAGCAGACATCTTCGTTGATGACAAACGAGCATCACGCATCCATGCCAAGATCGAGCTGCGCCGTGACAAATTTGTCTTTGTCGATATGAGCTCAAACGGCAGCTATATCAATGTCAAAGGTGAAACCGAGATTCAATTGCGCCGCGAAGAATTTGTATTGCGCGAATCCGGCAGCATCAGCCTAGGCCACACCTTCCTCAAAGACCCCATCCAAGTCATCGAGTTCTTCTGCTGATCAAGCACGAATTGCTTGAGAAAGATGCTACGCACTATTTTTAGAGCCGCTTGGATTCTTATGAACTATAAGGACTAAGCAGATGCAGTCCTAACGGGCCTAAGGATTTCCTGATTGACGTGTGCCATCCCGCGAACTAGAGTTGAAGTAGATGCGCCATTCTCTTGCCAGTCGCTTGGATACCATGAGTTCTGCACAGCACGGAACACGCGCTCGGGATGCGGCATCATGATGCTGAAACGGCCATCGGGTGTGGTGAGTCCGGTGATACCTTGCGGTGAGCCGTTAGGGTTGAGCGGATAGGTCTCGGTGGGGTTACCGCGATTGTCCACGTAGCGTAGCGACACCAGCAGTTGAGCTTCGCGGCGTTGCCAAAAATCACTCAAACGCAAAGGGGTTCATAAACTGCCGTTCCCAGAACATCGTGCGCTCAAGTTTGGATAGCATTGCTTCGTCGCACACTGCATTCCAATTTCCCTGTATCGCTGCGATTTGCTGGTCTATGATTTCCTGCGCTTGCTTGGCGGTCAGTTTGTAGCTGGCAGCAGAGGCGAGAATCACTTTCAGTTTAGATAAATTGTTCTCGCCGTGTATCTTCATGGCTTGCGAAGCTTCATTCCCCGCGCGGCTTTGCGGGCAGATGTCGTAGGCGGGTGTTAGGGTGAGATGCTTGCCATCCCAAAACGCGGCATGGTTACGAGCGTGGTCGTCTGTGTTGCCGCAGAGGATGTTGAATACGATGCGCCCAAATAATTCGCGCAATGCATCGTCTGGCTGGGTGAATCGCTGACGAATGAGTTCTGCCAAGTCTTCATAACTGGCATACCTCGCCATCATTTCATCCAGCTCCAATATCGTCAGTGCCGACACCATCAACTTACGCTGCCAACCGTTGTCTCCTTTTATACGATCGAAGCGTTCAATCAACAGCACGTCTCGCTTAAGTGCCGTTTTTAATTCAACGTGCGCAACACTCAGCCCGACGATTTTCGCAAGACGCATGGCGATGTATTCTGCTTTAACGACGTTATATAGATCGGTGCTCAAAGAAAATTTAGCGACGTATTGTCTATCGTTTGTTTCGATGATGGCTTTGGGGCGCGCCCCTCCTATCGCTGTGCCGTGTTGCAGCACTATTGCCAGCTCTGGGCTTAATGGCAAACCTTGCGAAACTTTTTCGGTAGATTCTTGCAACTGCTCCAGCGTAACTCCTTCGCTCAACCTTGGTGAGTATTCTGTCGCCGATTGCTGAAAATCCAACGCGCCGATACGGTTCGAACCTGACTCAAGCATGCAGGTCAGTTCATCTAGATCACTCGCATTTTTGTCGAGCGCGTATTTATGCATCAACACTCGCCTACCCCAGGCATCGGGCGACGCATCGCGCAGGCAACTGGGGATTTGCAGGCCCGTTAACAAAGGCAGCACACCTGATTGCAGCGGCAACTCGGGCGTGTAGATCGCCAGCTTGTTGCTGCGTGCCAAGTAGCTTCTGCCGTAGTTGAATACCAAGTTTTTTCCATCTCTCGCCAAGCGGCCTGCAACCACAGGCTCAACTTCCCCCGGCAACCAAACCCATACATAGGCTTCTTGGTAGCGTTTTTTAGAAGTCATCTTTCACCGCCTGTTGGGATTTGCGTGCTGCCTTGGGCAGTAGCGCAAGTTTTTCTTTGAAGTGCGCGATCTTCATAGCCAGCATTTTAGGGTCTGCGACGATGAGCGGCACACCGAGTATGGCCGCCACTTCAAATGCCGCACCGATTGAGCATCCTGGATCACCCTCTTCGATTCGTTGCAGCAATGATCTGGACACATCAGCACGTATCGCTAATTCGCTAACGCTCATTTTCTGCTCTATGCGTGCGACACGTACCATCATCCCAAACAAAGCGAGGGCTTCTGTCGCATAGCGAGACTGGGCGCGATTAGATGGTTTAGACATTTCTTTAAATGACTCATTAATGAGTCTTAATATTAGTTAATGAATCATATATAGTCAATTATTTATTTTCTTCAATATAAAATAATCCAACAGCTGACGCAAAAAAAGACGACCCTTAGGTCGCCTTTTTATTTCACTTCAAACCAACTTAGCCTACCCACTTCCTAGCGTTCTGGAACATCTTTAGCCATGCACCGTTCTCTTGCCAGTCGCTTGGATACCAAGAGTTCTGCACGGCACGGAACACTCGCTCGGGATGCGGCATCATGATCGAAAAGCGACCATCCGGTGTGGTGAGTCCGGTGATACCTTGCGGTGAGCCGTTAGGGTTGAGCGGATAGGTCTCGGTGGGGTTGCCGCGATTGTCCACGTAGCGCAGCGACACCAGCGGTTGTGCCGCCTTGAGTTTCGCAGCGTTGCCAAAGTCAGCATAGCCTTCGCCGTGTGCGACGACGATAGGCATACGGCTACCGGCCATACCTTCAAACAATATCGATGGTGATTCCTGCACCTCCACCATGACGAAGCGCGCTTCGAACTGTTCAGATTGGTTGCGACCGAAGTGCGCCCAATGTTCCGCGCCGGGGATGATCTCGTGCAGGTTGCTCATCATCTGGCAGCCGTTACACACGCCCAAAGCGAAGGTGTCGTTACGATTGAAGAAGGCTTCGAATTCGTCACGCGCGCGGTTGTTGAGCAGGATGGACTTGGCCCAGCCCTCGCCTGCACCCAGCACGTCGCCGTAGGAGAATCCGCCGCATGCAGCCACACCCTTGAAGTCGGCCAGTTTGACGCGACCGCTGATGATGTCGCTCATGTGTACGTCCACAGTAGCAAAACCTGCACGGTCGAATGCTGCGGCCATCTCGATCTGACCGTTCACGCCCTGCTCACGCAGGATGGCGATCTTGGGGCGGACTCGTATAAAGCCCGCTCGTCCTGAGCTTGTCGAAGGAGACGGTTCGACAAGCTCACCGCGAACGGCTGGAGGTGCTTCATTCGGATCGTAAGTGAGTTTGACGTGCAGACCGGGGTCACCCGCATCTAGCAGGCTATCGAACTCCTGTTGCGCACACGCTGGATTGTCGCGCAGCTTCTGCATCTGGTAAGTGGTCTCAGACCACATGCGTTGCAGCTGCACACCGTTCTCGGCATAGAGCGTTTCGCCCGCACGCTGCACATTGATCATGCCGCTCTCGTTGAGCTTGGCGATCTTGAGCACGCTCTTGATGCCCGCATCGGTCGCCAGTTGCAGCACATGTTGCACATCGCGGTTACGCACTTGCACCACCGCGCCCAACTCTTCGTTGAACAAAGTGCGCAACGAGTCGCTATGTTGCTCGTCTAGACAGATATCCAGACCCACGTGTGAGGCAAAGGCCATCTCGCACAGAGTGACGAAAGCACCACCGTCGGAACGGTCGTGATAGGACAACAGTGTTCCTGCAGCATTGAGTTTTTGAATCAGCTCGAAGAATGCTTTGAGCGTTGCAGCATCGTCTACATCAGGTGCCACGTCACCTACTTGTTTGTATACCTGAGCGAGTGCCGAGCCGCCCATGCGGTTCTTGCCATGACCAAGATCGATCAGCAGCAAGGCTGTGTCGAGATCAGCAGCCAGTTGTGGCGTGAGCGTGTCACGCGCATCAGGACAAGGTGCAAACGCGGTGATGATGAGTGACAACGGTGCGGTGACGGATTTGTCTTCTGCGCCATCTTTCCACACGGTCTTCATCGACATGGAATCCTTACCAACTGGAATGCCAATGCCCAACTGAGGACACAACTCCATACCGACCGCACGTACGGTGTCGAACAGCGCGGCATCTTCGCCGTGATGTCCGGCTGCGGCCATCCAGTTCGCCGACAGTTTGATGTCGCCTATCTTTTCGATACGCGCTGCGGCGATGTTGGTCAGCGCCTCGCCGACGGCCATACGACCAGAAGCGGGTGCATTGACCAAAGCCAACGGTGTGCGTTCGCCCAGCGCAAAGGCTTCAGCCTTATGCGTATTGAAGCCCATCAGGGTGACGGCCACGTCAGCCACCGGCACTTGCCAAGGACCGACCATCTGGTCACGTGCGGTCATGCCGCCCACGGTACGATCACCGATGCTGATCAGGAAAGTCTTGTTCGCCACCGAAGGCAGATGCAGCACACGCTCGACTGCGTCTTTCAATGTGATCTTGCTCATATCGCAAGAACTCAGGCGCGGTATCTCGCGCACCACATTGCGGGTCATCTTGGGGGGCTTGCCCAGTAATACAGACAGCGGCATGTTCACCGAGTCGTTGTCAAACTCGCTGTCATGCACGATGAGTTGGTCGTCTTCTATCGCCACGCCGACTACTGAGAACGGGCAACGCTCGCGTTCGCAGAAGGCGCGGAACTGTTCCAAACGCTCAGGCGCGATGGCCAACACATAACGTTCTTGTGACTCGTTACACCAGATTTGTTTCGGTGACATGCCGGTTTCGTCCAGCGGGATCTTGCGCAGCTCAAAGTTGGCACCGCGACCACCGCCGTGTACCAACTCAGGCAAGGCGTTGGACATACCACCCGCGCCCACGTCATGAATAGACAGGATGGGGTTCTCTGCGCCCAGCTGCCAACAACGATCGATGACTTCTTGCGCGCGACGCTGCATCTCGGGGTTGCCGCGTTGTACCGAGTCGAAGTCCAGATTCTCGGCGTTGCTGCCGGTGTCCATACTCGATGCCGCACCACCACCCAGACCGATCAACATGCCAGGACCGCCCAGATGCACCACCAATGCACCTACTGGCAGGTCGTGCTTATGCGTGTGGATAGCAGAGATATTGCCCACGCCACCGGCCAACATGATGGGCTTGTGATAGCCGCGCATCTCACCGCTGACTTGCTCTTCGAAAGTACGGAAATAGCCGGTCAGATTGGGACGACCGAATTCGTTGTTGAAAGCTGCACCACCCAGGGGGCCGTCCAGCATGACTTGCAGCGCGGTGACGATGCGCGAAGGTTTGCCGTATGGCGTTTCCCAAGGTTGCTCGAAACCGGGAATATTCAGATTGGATACCGAAAAACCAGTCAGACCCGCTTTGGGACGTGAGCCGGTTCCGGTCGCGCCTTCGTCACGGATTTCACCGCCGCTACCCGTTGCCGCGCCGGCGAACGGCGCGATAGCCGTTGGGTGATTATGCGTCTCGACCTTCATCAGCGTGTGCATCAGTTCTTCACTGAAACCATAGCTGCCATCTTCACGCGGATAGAAACGCTCGACGCGCGCGCCTTCGATGACAGAGGAGTTATCGGAATAGGCGACCACGGTACCGGTGGGGCTGACTTTGTGCGTGTTACGTATCATGCCGAACAGTGACATGTCTTGCACTACACCGTCGATGACCCAATCGGCGTTGAATATCTTATGACGGCAATGCTCGGAATTAGCCTGAGCGAACATCATCAGTTCCACGTCGGTTGGATTGCGTTTGAGTTTCTTGAAGTTCTCGACCAGATATTCGATTTCGTCTATGGACAGCGCCAGACCCATCTCGCGGTTAGCCTGTTCCAAAGCGGCATTACCGCCCTTGAGTACATCCACGCTGGCGAGGGGTTGCGGCTTGCCGTGCTGGAATATCTTTTCCGCTGCGCTTTCGACATCGGTCAATACGGATTCGGTCATGCGATCGTGCAGCAGTGGCAAAACGGCCGCGCTTTCTGCTTTGCTCAAACCGTTGCCGCTACTGCTAGCCAAGTAAAACACCACGCCGCGTTCGATGCGCTCTACGCCGCTCACACCGCAATGCTGGGCAATGTCGGTAGCTTTGGTAGACCAAGGTGAGATCGTACCCAGACGTGGCACCACCAACACACGAGTCGCTTCTGACGAGTTTCTAGGTTCGCCTGCGCGCTTGTCTAAGCCCAACACTTTGTCCAGCAGACTCACTTGGGCAGCAGACAACGGCTTGGTATTCAGTGCACTGAAGTAACAATGACGGGTGTCTTGCAACACCACAGTCGGTGCCACGGCTTGCATGGCGGCACGAAGTTTTTCCAGACGAAACGCAGACAGGGCGGCAGTGCCGACAGAGACTCTAAACATAGCGGAGACGGGTGATATAAAATTCGGAGCGCGATTATACTAGGGAAGCCCTGATTTAGTCCCACATGACCGCGCTGTGTAAAACGCACTGTCGCATACTCCCCTTACCTAGACTGGGACTGACACCATGAAAGCCAGCACCCTGAACCTCAAACAACTGAGCAAACGCATCCCGTGCCGTCCGCGCGACAGCCATAAAGGCATGTTCGGCACGGTGGTCGTGATCGGCGGGCAGTCTGGCATGGTAGGTGCGGCGTTGCTGGCTGCACGTGCCGCGCTACAGCTGGGAGCCGGTCGTGTGCATGCCGTGCTGCTAGCTGAGGATGCGCCCAGCGTAGACCTGCTGCAGCCCGAGCTGATGTTGCACAAAGCGGCTGAGCTACTTCGCTTTCACCCCCACCCTAACCTTCCCCCTTCTGGGGAAGGGACTAATGTAAGCAACATGTTTAATCCTGATGTGCTGGCGCTGGGTTGCGGCATGGGCACAGGGCTTAACGCGCAAAAACTGCTGCATAACGCGATACAAAGTCAGGCCGCCTTGGTACTAGATGCGGACGCGCTGAATATCCTCGCTATGCGCCCCGATCTGCGCACTCTTCTGGGCGCACGTTCCGCCCCCACCTTACTCACACCACATCCCGGCGAGGCCGCACGTCTGCTGGGCTGCGACATCGGAGATATCCAACAGAACCGACTTGAGAAGGCAGATGAATTGCGTAGCCGCTACCACAGCAGCGTGGTGCTCAAGGGTGCGGGCAGCGTGTGTGCGACGAGCGACGGCAAGCTCTATATCAACAGCACCGGCAATCCTGGTATGAGCTCGGCGGGCATGGGTGATGTACTGACCGGTATACTCGCCGCCCTCGTCGCACAAGGGCTGGCAGCAGACGATGCCTTGCTGCTGGCCGTGCATCTGCATGGAGCAGCGGGCGACGAGTTAGCTCAGCAGAACGCCATGCTGGGCATGAGTGCCACCGAAGTCACCGCATGGGCGCGCTGGCTGTTCAACCGTATCGCAAAGGAATAAGACTATGAGTGTCATCTACCGCTATCTAATGATCATCGTGGCGTGCGTCTCATTGTTGATCGGCCTGCAAGTACCGAGTTTTGTAGACCAATACCAGAAGCGCGTCGATGCGCATCTGCGCGAAGTCATCGTCAATCTGCAACCTTTCGTGGAGATCGCGACCAAGTATTTCGACGGTGACATGGAGAAGCTGCTGGCGCTGCATCGCAACAGTGAAGCCCAGCCCTTCAAGGAAGAAGGCAAAGCCATCGAGCAGATGCTGCAACGCAAAACACACTTCGAAGCGGAGCTGAGTGCCTTGAACACCGACCTAGCGCATCGCGCATTGCACGTGTTGCTGCACAGCGACCAACAACTGCGTGAAGAGGCGCTGGCGCAATATAGTTACACCGTGCCGCTGGATATCCCTGCGTTATCATTCGGCGCCGGTGCGGCCATCGCAGTACTACTTATCGTGGAACTGTTAATGGCGCTATTACGCGCAGGCATCGCGGTAGTGATGCGTCTGGTACGCGCGCCCGCCGCAAATTAATCCCTAAAAACCCTTAGAACAAGAACGACCTTCTCCCGAACATGAGCACACCTATCGATATCTCAGAGCAAGCCGGCGTCCGCTATCTGCATTTTGGTTCCACTTGGGTGCAGGGCGCGATGCGCATCGCCCGCCCTTGGAATCTGGAGCTGGAATACACCCGCGAAATGATGACCTCTTTGCTGTTACACGAAGGCCCACGCTGGCCACGCAAGATATTGTTGATCGGACTAGGTGCGGCCTCACTGACCAAATTCCTGTACCGCCATAGGCCCGATGCGCACCTCACCATCGTTGAGATCGAGCCCGGCGTGGTCGCGGCAGCACGGCATTTCTTCAAACTGCCCGACGACGATAAACGCATCCATATGGTGATAGGCGACGGCGTCGAATTCATGATGAACACGGACAAGAAATTCGATCTAATCTTGGTGGACGGCTTTAACGAGCACGCTCATCCAGGCGGCTTGAACACCCTGCCCTTTTATCAAGCTTGCCGTAGCCACTTGAGCGATAAGGGCGTGCTGGGTGTGAATCTGCTGGGCTTGTGCCGTGGTGTGCTGGGCGGCTTCGAATATATCCTCAAGGCCTTCGACGACCGTGGCCTGATGTTGCCGGTATGCCCCAGCGGTAACACCATCGTGTTCGGTGCCGAGGGCGACGAGATACGCATCTCGATGGCGGAATTCACGGAACGGGTAGCGAATCTGAAAGAAGAAACAGGTTTAGATCTGAGCCCCACGCTGGCCAGATTAGTAGCAGCCAAGACCTGTTTAAATGACACCATCCTGATGTGAGCGCGAGGTCTAGTTCACGACCCGCCGCAATACCAAGGACACGCCGCGCCACAACTTAGGCAACAACCACAGCAACATCAAAATAAATAGCGCCATGCATAACAGGAACATGGCCGGGTGCACCAGCATCAGCCATAGTCCCAGCGCCAAGATTCCCTCCTCACTGAACGATGCGGCCCAATTGCTAAACGGCTCTGGTGTAGTGTTGATGAGGGCACGACTGCCGGCCTTGGCGAAATGCGTGCCACCTGCAAGCGAGCCGCCCAGCATGGCGAACAGCGCCATCACCAGTGGGTCGCTACTGTCTATCGCTCCCATCGCCAACAACGCCCCCGCAGGGATGCGGATAAAGGTATGCAAGCTGTCCCATGCACTATCCACCAACGGAAATTTGTCGGCCAAAAACTCTACGCACAACATCACCCCAGCACAGCCTATCACCCAAGAGTGGGTCAATATCGCTAGCGCATCAGGCAGCTGCACATAGCCATAACGACCTAACAGCCCGACAACGCAGACCTTGGCATATAAGCGTAAACCGCTCGCCCAACTCAGGCCCGAAGCCAACGCCAGACTAGAAATCGCATCCATTATTTTCCTCCCGATTCGCAGTTTCCACATGCTAGCATTTTTGCATTACGATGCCGTCTCACCCACTCAGGAGATACACATGTCAGCTCGTTATCTGTTAAGTCTGATGTTGATCTTAGGCCTAGCCGCACAGGCTCAAGCCGAAGCTCTTAACCGTATCGATTTCCAAGTCGAAGCCAGCCGTGATGTGAGCAACGATCTGCTCACCACCAGTCTCAGCGTCGAAACTCAGGACGCACTACCCGCCAAGGTCGCGCAGCATCTCAACACTGTGCTCAACGGCGCGCTCAAGCGCGCTGCGGGATACAAAACCGTGAGAGTCAGTAGTGGCAGCCAAAACAGCTATCCGGTATACGGCGAGAACAACCATATCGACGCATGGCGTGGTCATGCCGAACTGCGTATCGAAAGCAGCGACTTCAAAGCAGCTAGTGAACTCATCATGCAACTGCAGAAGGATATGCAGCTGAGCGATGTGCAATTCACCCTCGCCACCGATACTCGCAGTGCCACTACCGCCATGCTCACTGTGGAAGCGATCAAGGCTTTTCAGGCGCGTGCCGAAGTGATACGGCGCGCGATGGGAGCCAAGAGCTACAAGACCGTGCGTCTTGCTATACATGAAGCGGGCAACCAGCCACGTTACCCTGTTGCGATGCTGCGCAGCAGTGCCGTGGCAGAGAGCGATATCCCTGCACCGGACTTTGCTAGTGGCGACACAAAATTGACGGTACAAATAGACGCAAGCATAGAATTACACTGAAAAACAAAGGGAGAATGATATGAGCAGTTTGATATTCCTCGGCGTCATCGCCGTAGCGGCTTTTTACTTGATCGGCCTGTACAACCATCTGATCAGCGTTAAGCACGCAGTGGCTAAAGCATGGGCCAACATCGATGTGTTACTCAAGCAACGCCACGACGAGTTGCCCAAGCTGGTCGAGGTGTGCAAGCAATACAAACAGTTTGAACAAGAGACCCTACAGAGGGTGATAGAGGCCCGCTCACAAGTGCAGTCCGCTCGTCAGAATCAGGATATAAGTGCGCTAGGTCATGCCGAAGGCATGTTGCGCGCAGGACTAGGCAACATCTTCGCGGTGGCTGAGGCATATCCAGAACTGAAGGCCAACGAGAACTTCATGCAGTTGCAAAGCCGTATTACATCACTTGAAAACAGCATCGCGGATCGTCGTGAGCTTTACAACGATTCGGTGAACATCAACAACGTGCAGATAGAGCTGTTCCCTGCCAGCATCATCGCCAATATGTTCAACTTCGAAGCCAAGCCACTGCTGGAATTCTCCACCGAGGAGAAGAGTGACGTGGACATGAAACAACTGTTCAATTGATGCAAGTATGGAGTTCTCTCCGCGTCGTGAATATGCCCAGCTGATCACCTCCGGCGGCCAGCTTGTCTTGGTCGTTATCGGATTCCAGATCGGCACACGCGAAGGGTGGATGTTCTGCCTGCCCGCCATTGCGCTATTCAGTCTGTTCGCCTGGCGCTCCTCGCTCAAACGTCTGCGCGCGATACGCGATACTCCCACCTCCCGAATAGCATCCGCCGCTCAAGGCTATGTCGAGGTCATAGGGCGCGGTCAAGACCTCACCAACCCACCGATGATCAGTCATCTGCGCATGCTGCCCTGTCTGTGGTATCGCTACAGGGTGGAAGAACGCTACCGCACTAAGAACGGCGATGGCTGGCGCACCGTAGACAGTGGCGAGAGTCACGACTCTTTCATCATCATCGATGATACCGGCACCTGTGTGGTCGATCCGCAGCAAGCTGAGATCAGCACCATCTATCGCGACCAATGGCAAAATCTGGATATGCGCTATACCGAATGGAAGTTGCTTAAGAACGATCTTATCTATGTATTGGGGGAGTTCCGCACCCAAAACGGAAGTGCGGACATCGATGCTCGCGCCGAACTCAATGGACTATTGGCCGAATGGAAACGCGATATGCCCGCCTTGCATAAACGCTTCGATCTGAACAACGACGGCGTGTTGGATATGGCGGAATGGATGCTGGCGCGCAAGGCTGCAAAGCGCGAAGTCGATAAGAAGATCCGCGAACTGCAAGCGCAACCTGATATCAACATCATCAGCCAACCGCGTGACGGGAAGCTGTTTCTTATAAGTAATCTCACACCGGAAGATCTGTCGCGCCGTTATCTGTATTGGAGCTGGGGAAACCTGTTCATTTTCTTCGCCACTCTAGCCGGCACGGGATGGCTGTTACAGACAAATTCATTGATTCAATGAGCAAAATTCCTCGCTCAAAAAATCAAGTCTTTTTTATTCAAAAATAGACCTTAATGCATATTGACAAGTAGCAATAATCCACAAAACCTGAGTTTCATTGACTTAAGCGACTAGGCCCACCTCCATTTATTGCACACTTACGCTAACATAATGATTTTATTAACAAAATCATTCTTTCAAAAAATAGGCAATCTAAGAAAAGTCCTTACGAGACACCCACTTATTGGTACTTACATGTGTTCTTTCCACATAGTTATCCACAGCTTTTGTGGGTAAAAGAAAATATCGTTTAGTCGCTACTATTTAGCATGATTCAGGACAGTTCGCTTCACCAAAAATTAACACTACCTAGTTATCCAAATTTTGGAATTACGGACGTAAAAAAAGCGGGGTCTCCCCCGCTCTTTTTACATTCAAAATCTTTAGTCCTGCTTACGCAAAGCCATGCGACTCATCAAACCGTCTTTGAGCACGAACTGATGTTTGATCGCGCCCAAAATGTGTACCACTACAATCAAGATCAACACACTCACGAGTACTTCATGCACCTCATGTGCTACCACGCCGCTGAACTTCTTAGGCAACAGACTCGCATCCCATGCCAGCAATGCCTTGCCTACGGGGCTGGTGAAGATGGTGATCGCACCACTGATGGGCAATAGGATCAGTACGGTATAGAGCAGATGATGGATGCCGGTCGCAACCTTATCCATAGTGCCGGTACCGACTGGTGCGGGCGTACCATCCTTGCGACGGAAATAGAAGCGCAACAGGGTTACTAACAACACGAGGTCGCCAATCATGGCGTGGATGATGTAGCCAACCAAAGTAGCATCACCTGTATGTCTAGCCTCATCCAAAGCATCTCCCAAGAACCAAGCCGCCACCAGTAAGGCGAGAGTCAGCCAATGTGCTACCACCATGCGTTTGCTGTATTGCTTCATATATCTTCCTTTAGTTTGGTTATCTCTATAGCACGACTCAACCGGCCGCCTTTTTATCCAGCACTTCCCAGCGCGACATCAGTTCCAGCACTAGCCCATCTATCACTTCACTGCGCGCCTGCAATTGTTGCGCGCGTTTGACGTCGTTACGGAAAATAGTTCCATCAGCAAGATGCGCCACGATATCTATTTGCTCCTGCTCTAACGCTTCAATCTGTTTAGGCAGTTCTTCCAGTTCGCGGTTTTCCTTGTAACTGAGCTTGTTAGACTTGGGCTTCTCCACGACTTGCGCCACAGCCTTAGGGGGCGTGGATGTAGCAGGCTTGGCCGCTGCCTGTTGGGCTTGGAACTTCTGTACCCGCACCCAATCCTCATAGCCGCCTACATATTCCTGCAACTTACCATCGCCCTCGAAGGCGATGACTTGTGTGACGACGTTATCTAGGAAAGCTCGGTCATGGCTGACTAAGAACAAGGTGCCTTCATAGTTGGCCAACAGTTCTTCCAACAGCTCCAGCGTCTCGATATCCAGATCATTGGTCGGCTCGTCCAGCACCAGCACGTTGGCTGGCTGGGTGAACAAGCGTGCCAGCAACAGACGGTTACGTTCGCCGCCTGAGCAACTTTTCACTGGGGAGCGCGCACGTTCGGGAGCGAACAAGAAGTCTCCCAAATAGCTGATGACATGCTTTTTCTGACCGCCGATGTCGACAAAGTCAGCACCCTGACTGATGGTATCTGCAAGGGTCGCTTCGTCGTCTAATTGCTCGCGCAACTGATCGAAATACGCGACGGCAATCTTGGTACCCAACTTGACGTCACCACTATCCGGCTCCAACTGCCCCAAGATCATCTTGAGCAATGTGCTCTTGCCTGCACCGTTAGGCCCAAGCAAACCGATCTTGTCGCCACGCTGAATGCGGCAGGAGAAATCTTTGACCAGGGTGCGATCTCCGTAGGATTTGCACACGTCGGTCAGTTCCGCTACCAGTTTTCCTGAACGCTCGCCGGTCTCAACAGCCATCTCAACCTTACCAACCTTTTCGCGACGTGCCGCACGGTCGCGGCGTAATTGCTCTAGGCGCAACACACGGCCTTCGTTACGCGTGCGGCGCGCTTTTACGCCCTGACGTATCCACACTTCTTCTTGAGCAAGTACCTTATCGAACTTGGCATTCACCACGGCCTCATCGGACAGCATGCGCTCCTTGATGGCCTGATAAGCCGAGAAGTTACCGGGAAAACTCGACAACACGCCACGGTCTAGTTCGACGATGCGGGTGGTGACGTTATCCAAGAAGCGTCGATCGTGGGTGACAAACAATACGCTGCCAACAAAACTATTGAGCAAGCCTTCCAACCATTCTATAGAGGCAAAATCCAGATGGTTGGTCGGCTCGTCGAGGATAAGCACATCCGGTGCCGCAACCAAAGCTTGCGCGAGTGCAACACGTTTACGCTGCCCCCCGGACAGATCCCCAACTCGCTTATCTGGATCCAGATCGAGCTTAGCGATCGCAGTCTCGATACGAGATTCGACCTGCCAGCCGTCTTGCGCTTCAAGTTGAGTTTGCAGATGCTGCATCTCTTCCAGCAACTTGTCGTAATCAGCATCGGGCTCGGCCAATTGGTGGGAAACGTGATGATAGTCGTGCAACAGCTTCTGCAACTTGCCCAAGCCCTTTGCGACCGCATCGAACACAGAGTCATCGGCATCCAGCACGGGCTCTTGGCTGACATAACAGATACGTGCGCCAGGTGAGCGCCACACGATACCGTCATCCAGATTGGCGATGCCAGCCAACACGCGCATCAGGCTGGACTTGCCTCCGCCGTTGCGGCCGATCAGGCCGACCCGTTCGTTCTCGTCAAGTTGAAAGGCAGTGTGATCAAGGAGTGCGACGTGACCGAATGCCAAGCTGGCATTGTCTAAAGTGATAAATGGCATGTAGGGTTACTGTTTAGATTGCGCCGCTGTAGGCATAGCGGATTGATAGATGAAAGATAGACCGAAACCCAACATACCTAGTGCAGGGTACAACATGCCCACCACGATCTTGGCAAGGAACACGCTCAAAACTTGGTTCTCGATACCGTGAATGAAGAACGGCAGGACATAGACTCCGATGGCGAAGAAACTGCTGCCAAGAACGAGAGCATGGCCCAGCTTGTAGCCCTTGCCGCCTGGCTTGCCAGCGCCCGGTGGCAGTTCGCCAAAGACGACGCGCACCACCAGCAAAACTGTGATTAAGAATAAAGCGCCGACTGTCCATCCCAGTCGCTCAGCCAACAACTCTGGCATACCAAGAATATTGAGCACGGCAGTGCCGAGTTCAGCCAGTACGTTATTCAGGAATATCTGCAATACCAGATACCAGGCTACAAAAAGATTGATGCGTGCTGCCATGTTTACTTGCCTCCGGCGGTCAGACTCTTGAGGTCTGTAATGATGTCTTTAGAATGACGTGAAGTCTCAACACTGAGATAGACCTTAGCGATATTGCCTTGTGGGTCAATCATGAAGGTGAAGCGACGGGCCAATTTCATGATGCCCAGATTGATCAAGGCACCGTAACTGGCTGCTACATGACCATCCTTATCCGCTAACAAAGGAAACGGCAGGTGATACTTCTTGGCGAACTCTGCATGGCTTTCTGTATCGTCCACACTGATACCGACCACTGCAGCACCCAACTCGGTTAGTTGCTCTAAGTCGTCACGAAAGGCACACGCTTCTTGTGTGCATCCCGGTGTATCGTCTTTGGGATAGAAGTACAGGACTAACCATTTTCCCTTGTAATCCTTCAAGGCATGCGGCTTACCTGCCTGATCCTGCAACTGGAAATCGGGCGCCGGTTTGCCAACTTCGGGCAACTCTCCCGCACGCGCGGCACGCGCCACCAACAATGATGCGAATATGACCAAGACGACAATGACTGCAAATACCTTCATGCTGTGCTCGCTCCACAAGTTCGTCGAAAAAAGAGCGCGCATCATACCAGCCATGACGCATGACCGACCCGCTTTTGCGCTAGAATGCGCGCCGCGTCTCCGTAGTTAAATGGATATAACCGGCCCCTCCTAAGCGATGAAATGGGGGGGGTATAGCAAAGTGGTAGTGTTGTAAGTGATTGATTATCAATAGTTTGATTTTTTCCCGATTTGAATCAATACCGTCAGTTTTGATTCAAACCAGATATAAACTAGATATGAAAAGGCTTCAAAAGTTGCTCCTTGTAGTTCAATGGATAGAACAGTTGCCTCCTAAGCGACAAATGTGGGTTCGATTCCCGCCGAGGAGACCAAAATAATATATACCGTTTATGGATAAAGAAAACATATTGCGGGATTTGAAAGAGCGCACGGCGGGTAAGACTTTGCTTACTGCCGAAGATTTAGCGCCAATTATTCATCGTTCCCCTCAAGCCCAAGCAAACTTGCGCAACACCGGCACTTTCCCTTTACCTATACGCAAAGTAGGGCGGGTGCCGATGGTAAGCGTTTACGACCTCGCTGATTGGCTGGCTGGAGAATGTGTCCAAGGATTAAAACCCAAAACCACAGCAACAGAAAAAGAAATATTCGCCGTCCGGCCGAATCGTAAGTCCCTAGGGTCTGCGTTGGGATTTATGACCGCACAAACGCTATTTATCGCTGAAACTGTGGCTTGTGTTGAAAAGCTAATGGTAAGTGATGCTTTGGATGGGAGTGGGCTAAAAAGCCCCTTAAAACGCATTTAAACGGCTTTTTCGACGCTCTCCGTTTTTCTTCTTATTGCTTATATGTTTTCTAGTATTTTTTGCTAATTGCTTTACTAATTTACTAATTAAAAACAAGCACTAATTAATACTAATTGTTTTTCAGGTTTTAGGTTTTTGCTTCTGGGTTTTCCCCCTGGCTCTCTCAAAAACCTACCCAAACCCGCAAAGCCAAAATTAATGACTATTGCTGGTTGCGGTTTTTGAAGAGCCTTGGCCCCTCGCTGGACTAGCATATATCGCTCTCAGCTTGTCGTTTTCGCAGACCTACTTTCTTTCGATTTCAGTTTATATTTGCGGTTAGCACAGTTCGACACTTCACCTTTTGTTCCTGCTTTGCTAACGTCCCCATTCTTGCAGGTTTTCTGAACTTTTTCGAACCGAGTCTTTTAAGTAAGTCAAGTAGCGTTATAGTCTGTCTCGATATTGTGTGCCTACTTATAGGTTTTGGACGCATAAAAAAAGCCGAGTTTCTTGTGCCACGAGCACAATGAACAAATCTAAGGTATATAATATTTTGGATTTGTCAATAGGCATTTGAAATATTTTCTACCAAACAAAAACCATGCCACTGAAAGGTGGCTTTTGTTTTTCACGAGCCAGATTTTCGTCCTCGCCGTGGTTTCTGGGGGGCATTGGACGTGTTGGTGGGTTTGGGTGTTTGATTGCGTTTCAGGATACGCTCTTGAAGCGATGAGCCGATGGGAACAATCATCGTGGTGTCGGACATATCCGATTCCACACTCCCTCTGCCTCTTCGGATTTCAGCCAAAAGCACCTCTTGGGCTTCGTCCTTCGGCACAATCTCCATCCCCTCGTTGACGGCTCGCTCAAAAGCACAACGCAAAAAATCCTCGTTGCCTGTGAATGACACGCAATGCCAGTGTTTGGCTTTTGCCATTTCAATCATCCGATATGCCGACAGTTCTGCATTTCCCCCTTGGGCTACGATGCGATTGCCGTGGTCGGTCAGGGTGGAACGGTCTTTGAAGTGGAGGACGGCATATTCGCCTTTCAACTCGACCCGTGCAATATATTTAGAAAATCCGAAACTGTGGTTGTATTTATCTTTCAGCAACTGGCGAAGGGCTTGCTCCGCTGGGTCGTCCTCGGTCTGGATAGCCCACTCCGCATCCTCGTCGAACTTGGGTGGTGCAAGTTTTTTTGCTGATAGGGCAGGCACTTCTGGTATTGCGAGAGTTGCCCCTCTTTTTTTCTTGATGGATTCGTTGATTTGCTTGATTTGCTCGTTCATAGTTTTCACCTCAGAGTTGAAATAAGTCGCTCTTCCCGTGTGCAGGCTCGGCAGAGTTGCCAAGCCCCGTTCAGCGTGTGAGCGACTATCGACACGCTGATTGATACCGTTGTTTTCCAGCACCAGATTGGTTTGTTGCTCCCATATTTGCCGACACTGCTTGATGAACTCCTGCCCGTCCCAGTCTCGCCGTTTTGTGTTGCTGAATGTGAATGGAGCAATCAGTTCCCGTTCGCTCATACAGATATGAGCGTGGGGGTTGCCAGCTTTGGCGTGGATTGAAAAATCGAAGAAGGAGCGTTCGGCTCCGAAAGTCTGTCGCACCTCTGCAATAAAACTCAGGATGAGTTCCTGCTGTTGAGATAGGGACAACTCGATTGGCAAGGAAACCTCGATTTCCCTGCCGACAGTGGCTCTGCAATGCGTCTCGTTTTGCTCGATGGATTGATAGAGCCGAACGAGATTATCGAGGTGGGTGTAGTCGGTTTCGTCGCCATCGGCATTCACGAAACCCGACAGCACAACTTCATCTTTCCCCCGAAAGTTGTAGTGCTTGCCGGTGCGGGAGCAACTGGCTTTGACAGCACGACGGTAAGCCATCCCGCCGATGGCAGTTCGTCCACGGCTTCGCCGATAACTGTCGATATGGAGGTGGTAGATTGCCATTCTGGCTCCTCTCTTCTTTTTTTTGGGGTTTGGGGGCATCCCCCAACGCAACGCATTTCCTCGGAAATGCATAAGTGCGTCTATCCCTTTTGTTTCACTATTATCCATACCGGATACCGCTCATCAGTCAAGGCTTGACGATTGATTTAATTGATTTATATAGACAGAAGGTCGAATTTTTATGAGGAGAGAAAATGGGATATTCGTATGCGAAACGGCTCGAAGTAATCGAGCAAAAACGGCAGAAGTTGGAACGGCAGTTAGCTGAACTAAATCAACAGGGAAAAGAGATTTCTGCGAGGGAACGGGAGATACAGCGGAAGGAACTCAACCGCAAAAAATACCGATGGGGCGGACTAATCGAGTTGGCAGAGAAAATGCAAAACGGCACCCTGTCGGATGAGATATTGCTCGGTGCCCTGCTTCAAGTGATGGGGATTAAAGACTCAGCCACGCTGGAACGATGGGGAAAGATGGGAGGCAGATTACTCCGGTCGCAGAGACAGACGGTCAAGGAAAGCGCCTCGGCACAAGGCTACACCCAGATTGAGGTTCGGGGTACAACTGACAGCCCTTAGTTTAAGCGGGATATTTTTCAAACGTACGGGTGCATTGACTCCCCCCAACATGCTCATTGCGGTGTTTTAAGAACTAAAAACTGAATGAGTGCGATTAATCCATAAACAGTTGCACCGATGCCTACGAACAAAAGTAATCGAGCTATATGAATCTTCCACGGTGCAACATAGTGATTCCACATTAAAGGCGCATTTTGTGCGGTGCATTCAGCACTCCGAACGACCAGAAGTTGAGGCAAGTCGCAATTGATGCTCATTATCTCCAAGCCTATTTCTTCCTTTGGGGATAGGTTGTCAAAGATTAAAGTGTGCCTTCCGTCTTGGTCTGTCTTCTGCTCGTAATGGCGAACAGGCCAAAGGTTTATATAGTGTGGTTTCCAGTTGAAAGTCAGTTCAACCTTGCTGGCGGTATCTCGTCCAATGTTTATGACCTTGATTGAGGCGGTAGAAACCTTTTGCGTGGTCTGAAGAATCGCACCATTTCCATCTTTGAGCGGCTCTTGAACCAAAAAGGTGAATGCGTGTGGACTTGTCCAAATCAGCTTCGCTCTTGCCTTGATTCCCACATTGAGAAACCAAGTAATAAAAGGCACGACCAATGCGACTATCTCTTTACCATAGGTGCTTATGAAGTCCATAGAAGTCCCCATTTTGTTTAGCTCACTTTACTTTCCAACTGCTGATAGACCCCTCGACCGTGGCTATCAGTTTTTTCAGCCATCAGGAATAATCCCTTGCCATTGCTCTTGGACTGCCACAGTTCGCCGATTTGCCTCTTCTCCTTAGCGTCGTCCGCCGTCATCAGGTGCTTGCCCTTGTATTCAATGACAGCCAACCTCCCATCTTCCAGCAGTGCCAAAAAGTCGGGGTAGAAGTTGTCGCTGGCGGTCGGCAACCAGAATGAAAATCGGGTGTTGCCCGCAAGGTTTCTAACCCAAAACTTCACTTGGGGCAATCGGTCGATTGCCATTGCACACTCAAACTCTTCACCCTTGCTGTCCATCTCGCCGACTGCGGGATAAAAGTGTTTGGTGAAGCGATAAGCTCCCTTATAGAACCAGTGGGCAGGATAAACAGCGGGGTCATAACTAAACCCATACTGAAAACTGGTTTCCACCCGTGCCGATGCTCCAAACAAGGTTTCCTGATAACCCCGCTGGTAGGCTTGCTGGCGATAGGTGCGGATTTTTTCCAGTAATACCTTCACCAGAATGAACTTGGCACGAGCAAGCGTGGCAAGGTCAAACCGTTTACTTTCGGTCAGACTGGCGACTATCCGTCGCAGGAACTCCATTAGCACTTCTTGGCGGATGTCGGGCTGGCGAACTTCCCTATCCAGCCATCTTACAAAGTCGCTTTCCATCCATTGCGTCGAGATATGGGTCAAGTCCATTTGCTGGCTGTCCCGCACTATCTCATACCGCAACTGGTCGCCATCCAAGTCAATCAGGAACGAGTGAGCGGTTTCGTCAAAGCGAAACTCCGGCAACTCGGCAGGAAAATCTAGGGGATTCCAGCCGTTCACATCAAGAAAAAGTTCTTTCTCTGCGAGTTCCAGTTCGTCTTGCAACCAAAGGCATAAGCGGGGAACTGTGAAAGTGTCGCCTCGCTGGGAGGGGGATTTTGCTTGCTCCTGATATTCCCTGTGGGCTACCAACTGTTGCTTTGCTTCCAGCCGATAAGGCTCGGCAACACCTTGGACGATTTTATTTTGCAGGGTTTCACTCACTTGCCCAGACACTACAACCTCGACACGGTTGGGGGCAACTTCCTGAACGGAGATAGTCTGCCGTTCCTGTTCATTCAGGTGCGACAAGTCCGGTGCCTGCTCCATCAACAGTTTCAACGGTTGAGCGGTGGGAAATAGAGGCAAGCCATCCATCCCCACCCAATCCTTTTGCTGTTGCTCGATATACTGGCTGGCTTCCTCTTGCTCGAAACCCATTGATACAAGGTTATCCATCAGGCTATTGGCAACATCCGCAAACGACGGGCTGGCAAGGTGAGCGTAGGCACGATTAAGTTCTGCCTGCTTCCGCTTTTTGGCAAAGGGCATACGCAACACCCGCCCCAGCAACTGTTCAACATCCTTGCTCGAATGGATATTGGCGACAGAGCAGAAAACATAGGCAAACGAGCAATCCCACCCTTCTTTTAATGCCTCCACGGTCAGGATGACTTCAATCTTGCAGTCAGGGGCAAAAAGATTGATACCGTCCAGTTCCCGTTGGGTGCCCGTGGCAATGGCGATGCTCTCGGCGGGGATTTTCTCGTTGTCGATGAGGTGCTGTTTCAGCACTCCGATGTTGGCGGGTTTGTCTTTGTTTTCCGCCTGTATAAGCACCAGCGGGCGGATGCGGTCTAGGTCGTTGGTCGCCAGTTCAGCGAGTTTCTTTCGGGTCAGGATTGCACCGTTCACCGCCTCCTGCCAAGTTTTATGCTCGGTCAGGACGATGGGCAACTTCACCATTTCCTCGGCTTTGAGTTCTGAGGCGGAAGCCCGATACAGCACATTGCTACCTGTTTGCCGTGTGGTGTCAGGGGTGGCGGTGAACTCTACGATACAAGCGGGTGAAACCCGCTTCAACACCTCAAAGGTCAGTTTGGTTCGTGCATTGTGGGCTTCATCCATAATCACCAGCGGGCGATGCAGGCAAAGCAGGTTGGCGAATGAATACTTGATTTTGCCCGCATCTGCCCCGTCCTCAATCCGCTCTAATCCTTGTGCCGTGTTAGGCACTCGTGAAAAGTGCGGTTCAAAGTTTTCATTGTGAGAGTAAATCTTGCGTCCGTCGGTATCGTTTACCCGCAGGGTTGCCAGCGTTCCGACAACGACACACACGCTGTCCTGAATATCCTTGGGGCGAATGTTCGCCACATCCCCAATGTCGAACACACGCACTCGCCCGTTGTAGGCATCATCAATGGCCTGGCGGTAAGGGTGGGATGGATTGCTCAATGCCTCCAAAGTCTGCATCCGAATGGTATTGGTCGGCACCAGCCACAACACCAGAGGGAAATCCTGTTCTAACCACGCATTGCCCGCAATCCGAATGGCGTGCGAGGACAACAGCGTTTTACCGCCCCCCGTAGGCAGTCGCAAACAGAGATAGGGCACTTCCTCGAAACCTTCGACGGAATGATATTGCGGGATACGCCCATCAAGGCTTTTTGCGTGTTTGGCATACGCCCCAGCGATGCCGATAAATCGTGCATCTTCGAGACAGGCTTTCAGGGTATCCAGTGATTTCTGCTGGAACGATTTGAGTATAAGTGCCATTACCGAGCCTTGATGTCGTAAGGGGTTTGTTTGAAGGTGATGCCTTCGGCTTTCAGCCGTTCAGTGCCAAGGCGGGAACTCTCGCCATAAATCACTTTGGGTCCGTCAAACGGGGGCAGATGTCGCAACACAGGATTGGTCAGCACATTACCGCCATCGGGTCGCTTATCGCCGAGAATGCCGTTATAGAGCAGGTAATAGGCAACGCCGTTGAATATACCCAGCAAGGGACTTTTGGCGGGTTTGTCCAATGCCGTTCTGGTTTCGGAAAACCAGATATGGCTGGCGAGGTGGGCGAAGCGGATGGCTGGATTGATTTTGCCGTTCTCGTCGAATACGGGGGCTCCCAGCCGATAGAAACGGAAACCGCCTCCGCCCTGCCAGTTCACCGCCTTGGAAATCCCGCCCTGTTCACCCTCAACGACTTTCTGCAAGCGGGGCACGCAATGGGTGGTGCAATGCTCCCCCATTTCGATGCCGATATAACGCCTACCCATTTTGTGGGCGACGGCAGAGGTCGTGCCAGAGCCGAGGAAACTGTCAAGGACAAGGTCTCCAACACTCGAAAAGTGATAGAGCAGTTTCGAGATATATACTTCTGGCTTTTTCCCACTTCTAAAATCAACTCCACCTTCAGCTCTGCAATTTCCAAAGTTTCCAGACAAGTCATAAAAATTAGGAATAGGGAGAGTTTTGCTTGCTCCGCCATTACTCATCTCATTACGTCGCTGTAAGGGTACGCCAGAGTAAAACTTCCCTTTGGTTGCGGTTGCCTTTTTGGGACCTGTAAAGTATCTAAATCCAAGCCCATCTTCGCCAATCCCAGACACCTTATAAAGGCACCCCAATCCATCAATGCCCTTTCGGGGAGCAAGATACTTATCCAAAAACTCACCAGAACTACCTTTTTGGTTAATAAGTGAGCCAGTTGCCCATGTTTCTTTTAATCCCTCTATGGATGCTGGGATTTTTTTAATAGCGTAGGAACTGGGTTTATATATTTCCACCTTTTTCCCCGCTAACTCGATGGTTTCTGATGGAGAGCTAGTAGTGATTTCCCATTCAAACTTGTCGAGCTTATATTCCTCAACAACCTTGTTTGGTTTTGACTTGGATATATTTTTTGCATAGATAAAGCATTGCTCGATTACCTTTTGGTAGTCGTTATCTTCTGCCAAAGTTTTGTTTCCATACCTTACTTGAATATAAAAAGTGGTAATGAAGTTGCTTCGCCCAAACACTTCATCCAATATCACTTTTAGGTAAGGGGCCTCAGAATCGTCAATCTGACAGCAGAAAAATCCATCTTCAGTCAGAAAGTCCCTTAACAACTCCAAACGGGGAAACATCATTGCCAGCCACTGACTATGCTCTAACTTATCATCGTAATGTGCGAAGTTGGCACTTTGTGTATTGTAGGGTGGGTCGATATAGACGCATTTGACCTTACCCGCATAGAACGGCAATAAAGCTTTCAGGGCTTCCAGATTGTCGCCCTGTATCAGCATATTTTCCGAGGGTTCACCCGCTGATAACTCCGACACGGGTTCTAATAAACGATATGGAACAGATAGCGAAGTTTGCAGGTCGCTTTCACGGGTGAGCCAGCTCAGTATGGGCATTCGATTTCTTCTTATTTTTGGATTGCCGGATTGTCCGTCAATCGGCGGATTTTATCTACCCGACCGCCAAAAGGAGGGGCTTATCCACTTACGATTTCATCGTATCCGACTGCTCTAAAATGAACGCTCCAATGTGGGTTAGTCCATTTTGTCAACGAGCTTACTTGGGCGTAAGTGCGTATAACCTGCGAGTGTTTCGAATGATGTGTGTCCGCTGATTTTCATTATCTCCATATCCGACAATCTATTTTTTTCGAAAAAACGACTAATGGCTTCGTGCCGCAAGTCGTGGATTTTCAGGTTCTTGATTTTCAAGTCGTAGCATAAGCGGTAAAACTTGGAGCTCACTTGCTCTGTGTTCGTAAAACAATCGAAAATCCGTTCATCTTTGGTTTTTCCCTTAACCCGCCGTTCCACTATTTCCGTTGCTTTTTTAGATAAAGGCACAATCCGACTGGTTTTGGTTTTAACGATTTCCGCCCGTAAATGTATCGTGCGATGTTGAGCGTTATAGTCCCGCACTTCGCAAAATACCATTTCCTGACTTCGCATCGCTGTTTCGCAAGCGAACTGGATGAGGTCTTGAAAGTCGGGTGTAGCCTTGGCTAACAAGGTTTTTTCTTCGTCTGCTTCAAGTCGCCGTTCTCTTTTTCCATCCCAGCCCGCTGGGACTTCCTGTTGTAAAAACAAGTTTGGGTTGAGTTCGTAATTATGGCGGAGGCTGTGCCACTGCAAAACTTTTTTGAGTTCGTAATAGAACTTACGCACAGAACCGGGGGTGTAAGTCTTGGCAATGTCGCCATTGTATTTTTTGTGTATTTTTTTTCGATTTGCCCGTGGCGGAATGGTGGTTTGTAGCAAAGTTGCAATATAATTTTTGATTCTGTCATGTGTGAGTTCCGCAATGCTGTATTGCCCTAGGTCGTATTCCAGCACATTGATACGGCTTAAACGGCCACCGCTGGTCAAGTTCGATACTTCTTTAACAATCGGCTTCCCTGTCTTCCTGCTGACTTTTTCAATCGTCGTTGTACCGTGATAATCCATCAGTTCTTTCACAACATTGGAAAACAAGATTTTTTCAAGGTCAAGATAAGTCTTCTTGCCTTCCCGATGCCGATTTTCGATTGTGTTTGCGAAGTGCTGGGCTTCGTCTTTGGTGTCAAAGGTTTTTGACACGGTAGGGCGTCCCGCTAACTGAATGCGGACATCAAAAACAGTTTCCCCGTTTGTTTTGGTGCGTTTGCGTATAGTAGCCATCTAGTTCTTTGCCTTGATTTTTGTTCGAACTAGATACAATATAGATATAAATTGCAGTTTTGTAAATTAAATCATTTTATTAACAATAGATTGAGATTCTATAATGACCCCCTCCTAAGGGTCAATTACAGGTTCGATTCCTGTCGGGGACACCAAATTCCCACTTCCACCTTTATTACCCCGCCTCATCTTTTCAGGATTTATCCTGCCAGAACAAACAGCTATAGCGCACTGCAATGCACTTTATTTGTGCCCGTTGAAAATAACTTGAACTTTTTACTCAGACCTTCGTCTTATCGTCGCCTTTGCTTGCAATGACGTTTTAGATGCAGGTTCAATGGTGAGTCGTCCAATTACTTTAGAGGTGCAAAATGAAGAGAGCTTATTCGGCAGCAAAAGAATCCGTTGCAAGATTTGTACGTTGGGTCGTAGCAGGCGTGATTTCTTTCATCGTATCCATACCTACCCTAGCTTCCTTTAGCACATCGATGTAGCAACCCAGTTTAAAAGCCCGGCCTGCCACTCCCGATGGCAGGCCGGGCTTTTTTCATGGTGCCCGATTTATGCGATCGCCAGATTACTCGCCCTGTTTGGCGATGAGGATGGAGTAGACATAAGTCTGTAAGGCGATACGGATGCGGTTGGTGGTACTGACAAATTCCACACCATAGGTTACCGAGTTATCCTCATTCGCCGCCCCCACATTACGGATGATGGCAGAGACCGCATAAGCTTGCTCTTCGCCTTCGACCGGCATATTCACATTGATCTGTATCGCCTCACCACGCTCACCGAGTTTTACATTGCTGATAATGCTAGCACCTGAAGTGCTCAGATCGTTGATCGCAGCGGGCATCTTCAAACCGCTCACTGCCGCGACGATAAAGCAGGGTAATTTGGTCTTGATACGGATCGCGCCGCGCATCTGCAAGGTACTCACCTTATCCGGAAACGACAGATGCATATGCGGATAAGGCTGACTAGCTACGGCCAACACGGTAGCAGTGTATTCATAGGTCTTTGCGCCGGCAAAACCGCGCACAAAGAACTGATCTCCGTTCGCCACTTCCACCAATCTATCTCCCACACTGGGTTGAGTCACCGTAATGGAGCGTTTATTTAGATAACCGATCAGCTTGGACAGATAACGCTGTCCATTTGCACCTTGGACTTGTAGCTGTAAGGCATCGCCAATATTGGCTGCCATGGACAGGAAGTCTTCTGAAGTATCGAATTTGCTAGTCTGCTGCTTGTCGCTCATATATTTCTCCCTACTGTACTAATACTGTACAGGTACACGTTTGGTTAAACCGCATAACAATTCATAACTGATCGTGCCTGCTGAATGTGCAACCTCATCCACCGACAAGCCCTCGCCCCACAGAACCACCGGACTGCCTACTCTCGCTTGCATGACATCGCTCAGATCGACACATAACATATCCATGGAAACACGCCCGACGGTACGTGTGCGCTGCCCTTCGACCAGTATAGGTGTACCGTTGGGAGCATGGCGTGGATAGCCATCTGCATAGCCACAAGCTACTACACCAATACGCATATTGCGGTCCGCTTTGAACAACGAGCCATAACCAACTTCATCACCCGCTTCGAGCTCCTGAATCGCGATGAGACGACTACGCAATGTCATCGCTGGGCGTAATCCCAGCTCATGTGCACTGGTGTCGGCAAAGGGCGACGCACCATACAACATGATGCCAGGGCGCACCCAGTCGGCACGGGTCTGAGGATAGCGTAGCAAAGCCGCGGAGTTGGCTAGGGATCGAGCAACGCGATAATCACCCGCCAAATCATTGAACACATCTAACTGTTCTTCTATACCGCGTTTTTCATCGGCATTTGCAAAATGCGTCATCAAAGTCACTTCGCGCACTGCAGCATGGGTACGCAACCGCTCCATTGCAGCGCCGACTTGGTCGGGTTTGAAACCCAAGCGGTTCATGCCGGTGTTGACCTTGAGCCATACATCCAGACTGGAGCGCTTGGGATAAGCCTCAAGCAGGTCCAACTGCCAAGGACTATGTACCACGACCGTTAGGTCATAGGCAGCGACTTGTTCTAGATCATGTGCATCGAAAGGACCTTCGAGCAATAGGATGATCTGGGTATAACCGGCAGAACGTAGTGTGATGGCATCTTTTATATCAAGCAGGGCAAAGCCTTCCGCGTCAGCCAACGCTTCAGCGACACGCAGCAGCCCATGACCATAGGCATCCGCCTTGATAACGGCCATGACTTTGGTGCAGGCTTTGCGTCGCGCGACATGCAGATTGTTGGCGATAGCGTTCAGGTCTAGCTGGGCGAAGATAGGACGTGGCATGAGTGATAAGGGATGTAACGTGATGCAATGATAGCAGGGGCAATACTTTCGTGTTATAAAACGGCTTCACAAAAAACCGCTACCACCGCATGAAAGTCGGCTTCTACATCATACTGGCAGCGCAATTTCTCTCCGCGCTCGCAGACAATGCTTTGCTGTTCGCCGCTATCGCGCTGTTAAAAGACCTGAATTCACCCGCTTGGCATACGCCGGTATTACAACAAGCCTTCATCTTTTCCTACATCATCCTCGCCCCTTTCGTGGGTGCTTTTGCCGACTCCTTACCTAAGGGCAAAGTGATGTTCGTCAGCAATAACATCAAGATACTGGGCTGTCTCGCCATGCTATTCGGCGTCAATCCTTTGGCGGCCTATGGTTTGGTCGGTTTGGGAGCGGCAGCCTACTCCCCCGCAAAATACGGCATCCTCACCGAGTACCTGCCACCTAACAAACTAGTATTGGCAAATAGCTGGATGGAAGGACTTACGGTATTAGCCATCGTACTCGGTGCCATCGTCGGCGGCGTGCTGCTCAGCCCCGCAATCGCAACGCCTATCTTGTCCTCATGGGATGTGCCTTTCATAGACACGCACATCGATACTGCACCTGAGCTGGGCATCAGCATCATCGTACTGATCTACTTTATCGCCGCTATATTTAATCTTTACATCCCGCGCGTGGCGATAGACCACAAAGTACTCAGCCGCAATCCAGCATTCCTACTTAGATCTTTCTGGCATGACTTTAAATTGTTGTGGAAAGATCCACTGGGCCAAGTGTCCTTAGCTGTGACCACTTTGTTCTGGGGAACGGGCGCCACCCTGCGTCTGATCGTACTAGGCTGGGCTGCTGTCGCACTGAACTATGACTTCAGCTCTGCCGCCAAGCTCACCGCATGGGTCGCGATCGGCATCGCCATCGGCTCGATATTAGCGGCCAAGTTCGTCAAGTTGGAACACTCGGTTAAGGTATTGCCCATCGGTATCGCCATGGGGGTAGTTGTGCTGATGATGATACCCATCACCAACAGCACCTTGGCCATCATTCTGCTAATTGTCATCGGGGCGATGGGTGGATATTTCGTCGTGCCTATGAATGCCTTGCTACAACATCGCGGACACTTATTGATGGGTGCGGGTAGTTCCATCGCGGTGCAGAACTTCAACGAGAACCTGAGTATCTTCGCCATGCTGGCACTCTATGCGCTGATGGAGAAGGTGCACATGAACATCTATCTCATCATCACCGTGTTCGGCTTGATGTTGTCTGGCATCATGACCGCGCTATATAGACGCCACGGCCACGATCAAGACACCGGCAAGATCTGAGTTTTAAACTTGCTGCCGTACGCTCAAGCCTGTTGCATCACATCCACTGCGAAACACAGATCCTGCCAAGCTTGAGCCTTGGCAGTCGGTCTGCGCAACAGATAGGCTGGGTGATAGCTGACCACCACGGGGATACCATGATAGTCATGCAGTACACCGCGTAATTCATCCAAAGCCCCCTCCTCACCTAGCAGATTCAGCGCCGCGACCTTACCCAAAGCCACAATCACTTTAGGCTGTATCAGTTCGATCTGACGTGCCAGATAAGGCAGACATTGTTGCGCCTGCTCTGTACTAGGATTGTGTTTCTCGGGTGGACGGCACTTCACCACATTAGCGATATAGACCTGCTTACCGCGCTGCAACTTGATGGCGGCGAGCATGTTATCTAGTAGCTTGCCTGCTTCACCAACAAAGGGCTCACCGCGTTCATCTTCTTCCGCTCCAGGTGCTTCACCGATGAACATCCAATCGGCCTGCTCATCACCCACGCCCAACACCGTCTGCTTGCAACCGGCACGCAAGTCACAACGCTGGCAATCCCGCACCTGCTGCTTAAGCTCGGGCCAAGTCTTGGCGACTTGGAATGATGCCGGCTCATCAACATAAGGCAATCGTTCCTCATCACGCGCGGCTTCCATCGCGACATAGGCTGCATACGCATGATCGACTTCATCCGCAGGATGCTCTTGGACACTCACTTGCTCTTCACTTTGCGCCACTGCCGCTGCGGGTTTTTCCGCTGGCATAACTGCTACCACATCCCCCACCGGCTGTTCAGGTGTGGCGCGCAATGTCCATTGCGGATATAGATTCAACTCACGCAATATGGCTTCGTCTCTATCCATGTAGCTTCACCTGTGCTTCCTTGTTTAACTCACATGCCATTGCCATCGCATCCTCACGTCCTGCCGCATTCTGATAATAGCCTCGACGCATGCCGATTTCGATAAAGCCTACAGCACGATACAGCGCGATGGCAGGCAGATTGGAGACACGCACTTCCAAAAAAATACGCTGCATATTTTGCGTGCGTGCCCATTGCATCTGTGCATCCAACATCGCCTTGCCTAACCCTTTGCGTTGCTGCGCTGCGGCCACGCCGATATTGAGCAGCTCGGCCTCATCTAATACCGGCATCAATACCGCATAGCTCACGATCTGCCCAACGACCTCATCAACTACACAGCGATAGCCGCTACCCAAAGCATCGGTGAAGTTCCCGCGTGACCAAGGATAAGGTTGCACGAGCTGCTCGATAGCGCACACCGCATCGATATCAGCCAGCGTCATGTCACGCATTCTTTTCTCGTGCCAGTTGCTCACGCTCAGCGGTCTTGAGTGCGACTTTGTTGCGTAAGTAGAGTGGCTGCGCGAGTGCGGCATCCTGACCTTTACCTGCGGCAAAAGCGCTGGCAGCAAGTGCAACCACGGCTGCGGCATGAGGCACTGCCTTACCATCAACGCCCTGCAAATTTTTGTTATAGCGGGTCTGCAAAGCATCGCTGTATGTGGCAAAACCGCTACCCGCTCCGAACCAACCTTCACCTTCGACTTGCGGTGCTTCTTCCGCTTTGCACAGACTAGGCTCACTCAGCACTATCCACTCGCCCTGCTGTAATTCATAAACAGCGTGATATATCTCGCCCATGCGCGCATCTAGTGCCGCGATCACGCGGCTATGTCCCGATGCCTGCGCCAAGGCTTGCAAGGTACACACGCCGTACACCCGCAGATTCGCCCCCAATGCCAAACCTTGCGTCGTACCGCAGGCGATGCGGACGCCTGTGAACGAGCCAGGACCGGAGCCATAGGCGATGCCATCCAACTCGACAAGACTCAGCTGCGCGTCATGCAACACGGCAGCGATCATATCTATCAGGAGTTCTGAATGTTTCTGTCCAACCAATTCGAAACGCTCGCTAATCACGCCGTCCTGATACAGCGCGACGGAACAATATTCTGTGGAGGTTTCCAGCGCGAGTAACTTCATCTGAACCTAGTTCGCCAACAACAAGGTGACGGCTTGAGCAGCGATGCCCTCGCCACGACCGGTATAGCCTAAGTGCTCAGTGGTCGTCGCCTTCACATTCACCGCACTGCGCTCCAGCCCTAGATCCGCTGCGATATGCGCCACCATCTGACCGATATGCGGCGCCATCTTGGGGGCTTGCGCGATGATGGTGGCATCCACATTGGCAACACGGTAACCCGCTCCGCGCACCAAGTGGGACACCTCACGCAACAAGATACGACTGTCTATGTTCTTGAACTTCGCATCAGTGTCAGCAAAGTGTTTGCCGATATCGCCCAGCGAGGCAGCACCCAACAATGCATCGCAAATTGCATGCAACAACACATCGGCATCAGAATGTCCGAGCAGTCCTTTTTCATACGGAATGTCCACGCCGCCGATGATGAGCTTGCGCCCCTCGACTAATTGGTGAACATCAAAACCTTGTCCGATACGCATACTGTTCTCCTATATTGCTGCGCTTATTTATCTAGCATCTTCTGATAATGCAGACCGATGGCCTCATAGCCTTCCTTCTCCCAGAAGCTACGCCCCAGCGCGTTGCTGATATAACAATTCAATTCGGTCGCCACACATCCTTGTGACTTACCGTATTCATAAACCCATGCCAATAGCTGTTGGGCTAGTCCGTGCGAACGATAGTCTGGCGACAAATAGACATTGTCAGGCTCGATATGCTTACCCACATAACATTTGGTCATGATCCAGATACCACAGATGCCAACCAACTTTTCCTGCACAAACACCCCAGCACACTGATAGCCCTGAGTGATCATCTCCTCCAAACGCGAGCGTATGGTGTCCTCTGCCAGCTTGGGATTCAGTTCACATAGCAGCGGCACGATGCTATAGATGTCCTGCCGCGCGATGAGGCGCACTTCACTTTGCGACGCTGCTTGCATGACTTAATAACAACTCCGCCAGTACTCGATCTTGCGGATAAGTGACTTTGAAATTTGTCGGCTCACAGGCGACCAGTTTGGGCTTGAAACCCAGCGCCTCGATTGCAGAAGCATCATCGGTAACGTTTTTACATTGCTGTAGGGCATGCGCCAACAATCCGGCGCGAAACATCTGCGGGGTCTGTGCCTGCCAGAGTTGCTCACGGCTTTCCGTACGTTGTACGCGTCCCGCAGCGTCTGCCCGTTTAAGGGTGTCGGCAACCGGCACCGCCAGCAAGCCACCAACCGCATCGTCGCGCAATTCATTGATGAGCCTGTCCAGATGCGCCAAGGTCAGACAGGGACGCGCCGCATCATGCACCATCACCCAATCATCGGGCTCCAACTCGGCAGCTAACAGACCATTAGCGACTGATTCGGCGCGTGTCTCCCCGCCGCAATACAAGGGCTGTAACTTATCGCCAAAGCGTGAGAGATCGTATTTCTGGAACTGAGTGTCTTCAGGAGAAAGTACCACAAACACGGTGCTAATCTCAGTGCAAGCACAGAGCGTGGTCAGCGCATGAAAGATCATGGGCTGACCCGCCAAGGGAAGATACTGTTTAGGGATCTCGTGTCCCATACGCGCCCCAAAACCGGCGGCAGGAACCAAGGCGTGAAATTCGGACACGTTCGCTATCCTCTCGATTGAATCAAAATAATTCAAGTTCCTTCCCTCTCTACAGAGGGAAGGCTAGGATGGGGGTAAAGCGGTGGAGCTATTTAGTTTCCACCCCACCCTACCCCTCCCACTGCATGGGGGAGGAGATACTTATGCCTTTGCGAGCAAACTCATTCCTACAAAGGCGCTTATTCCCACTCTATCGTTGCGGGCGGCTTACCTGAAATGTCATACACCACACGATTGATACCGCGCACTTCGTTGATGATGCGGTTGGACACCTTGCCCAGCAGCTCATAAGGCAGGTGCGCCCAGTGTGCGGTCATGAAATCGCTAGTCACCACTGCACGGAGCGAAACCACCCACTCATAGGTACGACCATCGCCCATCACCCCCACGCTCTTGACCGGCAAAAACACGGTGAAAGCTTGCGAAGTCTTTTCATACCAAGTCTTACCGTCGGCATCTTTAGTGGCACGCAACTCTTCCATAAAGATGGCATCGGCGCGACGTAGCAAATCGGCATACTCACGCTTCACTTCACCGAGAATACGCACGCCCAGACCGGGGCCGGGGAAAGGATGGCGATACACCATGCCGTGATCCAAACCCATCGCCACGCCCAATTCACGTACTTCATCTTTGAACAATTCGCGCAATGGTTCGAGCAGTTTCAGATGCAGACTCTCAGGCAAGCCGCCTACATTGTGATGCGACTTGATAGTGTGGGCTTTCTTGTTCTTTCCACCTGCCGATTCGATCACGTCTGGATAGATGGTGCCCTGCGCCAACCACTTAGCCTGTGGCAACTTTTTAGCTTCGCGCTGGAACACTTCTACGAACTCGCGGCCGATGATCTTGCGCTTTTGCTCTGGATCGGTGACACCCGCCAAGAAGCCTAAGAACTCGGCGCTGGCATCAACGTGGATGACCTTCACGCCTAGATGATCGGCGAAAGTCTTCATCACTTCCGTTGCTTCATTAAGACGCAACAAGCCATTATCGACAAACACGCAGGTCAGTTGCTTGCCGATGGCGCGATGCAACAACACTGCTGCGACAGACGAATCGACACCGCCGGACAGACCTAGGATGACTTCCTCATCACCAACCTGTGCCCGTATCTTGGCCACAGCTTCATCTATGTAGTTAGGCATATTCCAATCTTCACCACAACCGCAAATGTCGTGCACGAAGCGCCCCAACATCGCCTTGCCTTGATGTGTGTGAGTGACTTCGGGATGGAACTGCAGCGCGTAGAAACGGCGCGCTTCATCTGCCATACCGGCAATCGGTGTGGTTGCATTGCTAGCGATGACTGTGAAACCTGCTGGCAACTTGGTTACTTTGTCGCCGTGACTCATCCATACATCCAGTATGCCGCCTGCTTTGTCTTGCACGCCGCGCAGCAACGCAGAGTCACCCGAAGACTTGATCTCGGCATAACCAAACTCACGCACCAGACCGTTCTCCACTGCTCCGCCCAATTGCGCCGCCATGGTCTGCATGCCGTAGCAGATACCCAGAACGGGTACGCCCAGTTCGAACACGATCTGCGGGGCACGGGGTGTATCACCCTCTGTCACTGAATTAGGGCCGCCGGACAAAATGATGCCGGTAGGCGCAAATTCACGAATGAAATCTGCATCAACATCACATGGATGCAACTCGCAATAGACATGGGTCTCGCGTACGCGACGGGCGATCAGTTGCGTGTACTGCGAACCGAAATCGAGGATGAGTATCTTTTTATGGGACATAGTTAAAGCCTGAGAAGGTGATGATAGGAAGGATTGCACCTGCGGTGCTAAAGGGAAAAGATATCAGGTATAACCTTATCTCGTCCCCTTATCCTTGCCCAGTTAATCTACGTGATAGTTAGGCGCTTCTTTGGTGATTTGTACATCATGCACGTGAGACTCGCGTATACCCGAAGAAGTGATCTCAACGAACTCGGCATTGGCGTGCACTGTCGGTATATCCGCACAACCTAGATACCCCATGCTGGCGCGCAAGCCGCCCATCAATTGATGGATGACCGCCAATACGCTGCCCTTGTAGGCAACACGACCTTCCACTCCTTCCGGTACCAGCTTGTCCTGATTGGCTTCGCCTTCTTGGAAGTAACGATCGCTGGAGCCCTGCGCCATCGCGCCCAGACTACCCATGCCACGATAAGACTTGTAAGAACGACCTTGGAACAGTTCGATCTCACCGGGCGCCTCTTCAGTACCTGCAAACAGACCGCCCAGCATCACCGTATTCGCGCCAGCAGCAATCGCTTTAGCGATGTCACCGGAGAAGCGGATACCACCATCGGCGATCAAAGGTACGCCTGAACCTTTCAATGCATCGGAGACGTTCTGAATCGCCGCAATCTGCGGCACACCAACGCCAGCGACGATACGAGTGGTACAGATAGAACCAGGACCGATACCGACCTTGACGCCGTCAGCACCGTGTTTGACCAAGGCCAACGCAGCAGCGCCGGTCGCAATATTGCCGCCTATGACTTCGATATGAGGGAAGTTTTTCTTCACCCATTGAACGCGATCCAACACGCCTTGTGAATGGCCGTGCGCAGTATCTACGACGATCACATCCACACCAGCCTCAGACAACAAAGCTACGCGCTCTTCAGTACCTTCTCCCACGCCGACAGCAGCACCTGCGCGCAATCGACCCAGCTTATCTTTGGATGCCAACGGATGTTCATTGGATTTGAGGATGTCTTTGACGGTCATCAAACCGCGCAATTCAAATGCATCGTTCACCACCAGCACGCGTTCGATGCGATGCTTGTGCATCAGATTGCGCGCATCTTCTAAGCTAGTGTTCTCTTTGACGGTAATGAGACGTTCACGTGGCGTCATGATGTTCTGGATAGGTTGATCCAGATTACTCTCAAAACGCAGATCACGATTGGTGACGATGCCGACCAACAGCTTGCCTTGTACCACAGGCAAACCGGATATTTTATGCTGGCGAGTCAAACTGAGCACGTTGCGCACTGTCATATCGGCAGTGATAGTGATGGGATCTTTGACCACACCGCTCTCGAAGCGTTTGACCTTAGCGACTTTGGCCGCTTGTGCATGCGCAGACATATTCTTGTGGATGATGCCGATGCCGCCCTCTTGTGCCAAAGCGATTGCCAGACGCGATTCCGTCACGGTATCCATGGCGGCCGAGAGGATGGGGATATTAAGGCTGATATTTCGTGTCAACTGAGTGCGCAAAGAAACATCGCGCGGCAACACATTGGAGTAAGCGGGAACGAGCAGAACGTCGTCGAAGGTCAATGCTTTTTGTATGATGCGCATAATTATCCGTCTCGGCAAAGCGCGGATTATACGCATCCTTATGGGCTAGGTAAATCGGCCCGTGAAACGGGCCTATCCATAGGCTTACAGGGCTGTTTCGTTAGTTTCGCCAGTACGTATACGAATTACTTGCTCAACTGTGGAAACGAATATCTTGCCATCACCTATCTTGCCGGTATGCGCGGCCTTGATGATGGATTCGACTGCTGTCTCTACCATATCATCGGCAATCACCACTTCCACCTTGATCTTGGGCAGAAAATCCACGACATATTCAGCACCCCGATACAGCTCGGTGTGCCCCTTTTGACGACCAAAACCTTTCACTTCGGTAACTGTCAGACCGCTTACGCCCAATTCAGACAAGGCTTCACGTACTTCATCCAGCTTGAATGGTTTGATCACCGCTTCGATTTTCTTCATGTAGCCCCCAAGTATTAGTCTAGATTTTGCAACATATTAAGAACGCTGCAGGATTGTAACAAGTTCAGCGTGATTATGAAGCGCATGTATCAATCTAATTCCACATATGCGATTTGTATGATCTCAAGTTCTGTGATGCCTGTGGGAGTGCGCAGATTGGCCACATCTCCCTCGCGCAACTTAAGTAAAGCCATCGCCAATGGTGAGACCCAGCTGATACGTCCCCGTCCTACATCGGCTTCGTCTACACCGACAATGCTATAGGTATTTTCTATTCCAGACTCTTCACACACCGTGACAGTGGCACCGAAGAATACTTGATCACATTGTTTACGCATGGCCGGATCAACCACTTCAGACAGGTCTAAGCGCCTGCGCAAGAATCTAATGCGTCTATCTATCTCGCGCAAACGCTTTTTGCCATAGATGTAATCACCATTTTCGGAACGATCACCATTTGAGGCGGCCCAAGTGATGGTCTTTACCAGCACAGGACGCTCCACCTTCCAAAGGTTTTCCAACTCATCATGTAAACGTCGCTGCCCTTGCGGTGTGATGTAGTTCTTGACGCCCGATGGCAACTTTAGCGCCGTCTCCAGCTCGTCATCATCGCCATCGGATTCTTTGGTAAATGCTTTATTCATAGCTAGAGATGATACAACACTCACCTCAGGAGAGAAGCGAGTGTCTCGTATCGATGTGAACGGCAGAAGCCTACGAGTGTTGCAGTAACCTAAATGACGTAGTGATTTCAAAAATACTACTTTTTCGACAGAAACTTATGAATTGGATAATTAGAAGTCCCAACGGAAGCCAACCGAAAAATATTGCCTATTAGTTTTTGAAGACTGCAGCGTACTGGGCGTCGAATTGGTCAACTCTATCCCGCCTTCTGTATCCAGCGTAAGGCTTTTACCCATGCGATATCCAAATTTCACCACAGGTGCAAGGACTGACTGCTTACCGCCAAATTGATCCTTCTGCAGATACAGCCTCAACGTACTATCGAGGGTCAATTGATCGTGCAAATTGGAATGGTTGGTCAATAACAGCATCTGACCAGTCATCTGATGACTCTTGGTGTAACTCAAACTGGCAATAGAGATGTCATGATCAGTGATGAAGTCATTTCCTATCAATCTTCCAGAAAATGTCCAAGCTGCTCCAGTCGAAGGGGTAGCTGGAATAAATCCTTCCAACCCCGGCGTACCACCGACCAGCGTACTGCCGACTTGAACACCATTGATGATGGTGCCACTCTGAGGTAGACCGGATATGCTGGATACCGAAATATCGCCACCCGCTTGCCATTTCTCAGCGATACGTTTGTTGACACCTAGCATCGCCAAAGTCGAACTTGCCGTACGTTGCTTTGCCAAATTCAACAAGTCGCTCTGCGTGAATCCGTTCTGCAGCAAGACATCGACACCATTCGTGGTACCCATGACAGAGTTGCGGATATCCAGCACGGGACTTCTGCGGCGATCTAACAAGAAGTTGTAATCCATCTCCTGTGCATCATCATGCAAAGTACCTTGCAGGGTCGCCCAGTTCACTGCTCTAAATTTCGTGTCATAGTCCAACATCGCCATAGCAGTAGTGCCATGATCAAAGTAACGCATATTACCACCCAGCGCCTGACGTGAAGTCAACCCCTTCACAGTTTGCTTGATGACATATACCGAGCCACCCACGGCATCCTTGACACCCAAATCGACGCCCGTGCCAAAGAACACTGGTTTTGGGCCTATCACTGCATCTGAGAGTCGACCAGCGACCACATTGACACGATAGTCTGGTGTCACGCCATACCCTGCAGTGGCACCATCAAAGCGACCGGTTACACCACCACCATAAGGAGACTGTCGCCCGACCCGAACTGAGTAGTCCTCTATCCGGTTGCGCACATCCATATAGAAAGCATTTAACTGCTGCGAACTTGGCTGTTGTGGCAAAAAGTTCGTTGCCCGAAACCCTTGAAAGACTAGACGATTATCGAATTCATTGTTATAGAAGCGATCCGTCATCATGACGTTAGTTAACATCGTAGATTGGTCGGTGCGAGTTAAATTTGTTGGGATCGGTACTCCTGCAACATTGGTCACAGTGTTAACACTGCTGCGACCACGGTAGTAATAAGTCGATACGCTACCGTATTCCATATTTTTGAAATCCGTGCGTTGCGTTCTGACTGCCACAGTTTCCTGTTTAGGTAACGGTGGAAGGACAGCACTCAACTTGGCATACCGGTCTTTCACCCACATTGCCGCAGTACCTTTAGGATAGAGCTTCAAATAGGTTTCATATTCAGACTGGGCTTTATAGGGCTGACCAGCTTTCTCACGTGCGATAGCTACCCATACTTGTGCATCTTCGGTGTAACGATTGGTCGCAAGTTTAAGTACATTATTGAATGAGTCTATTGCGGCGAACATATCACCAGACAAGATGGCATCACGGCCTTTCACCATCAGTCCCGCCGCTTTCATATCGGTATATTTTATTTGTTCAGCTAGTGTCAGCCCAGCAGGCAGTGGTGTATTTTCTACAACAGCCGTGTCATCAACATCAGGGAATTGCGGCAGCCCATCCTTACCACCCAGCTGCGCTTTGCCTTTAGTGCGAGCCGCCGATTGTTTGATCACGGGTTTAACTACAGCCGAGGGTGGTAACTCTGGCGCTGGCTCAGATTTCGCAACTGGGGGCGGAGTTGTAACTACAGGTTCCGGTATTTTGGCCGCAGGTTCTGGCTCAGGCTGGGGTGTAGCTTCAGCAACCTTCGCGGGTGTTGGCTCAGCGACTGCAGTTTTTTTTGCAGGGGTCGGTATGGATATCGGAAGCGAAGGTGCAGTGGCCACAATAGGTGCAGCAATAACCAAGGCGGGGACAATCGCAGCAGTTACGCCAGTAGTTTCAGCGGGTTTAACTGGTACGGCTTTGAAGTGCAGAATTAGGCTGCGACCATCTTTACCTGCGACCAAAGCATATTCTGTAGCATGTTCAAACTGGATATCTATCTTGGGTTTCGATTCCAGATCTTTAGCAGTTGCGGTAAAGCCGGGTATGAGGTCTGAGCTTGGAGAGCGATAGACTGCAAAGTCCTTCCAAGGTGTATCACGTACTCTTTCCGGAATATCGAAATAGACACTTAAACTGGACGCTGGGAGAGTCTGCTTAGCGACACGCAAACGCTGCACTGGCGCTGAAAATCTAAGAATTGCATCTGTGCCCTTACTATTGTCAGTAGTGATACTGATGCCTTCGATCAGATCCGCATATGCTGGCTGTGCAGCGGGTTGTGGAGATACTGCAGCTGTAACCACAACCGGCGCAATCACCTGCTGCTCACTTCCCTTGGACGGAATAACATCTGGCTTGATATGCAGTACCAAACTTCTACCGTCACGCCCCGCCTTTAAGGTGTAATCAGCCGCACGCGAAAACTGGACTTCCAATCGAGGGCTCATCGTCAGATCACGCATCGTGACGGTAAAGTCAGGTGCAACTTCCAATGGCGGCGAACGGTGTGTCTCGAAATCTTGCCATTGATCGTTCTGACCGCTCTCAAGAACATTGAAATATACGACCAGAAAGGTGGATGATTTATTCTGCTGGGAATAACGCAAATGTTGTATGGGCACAGTGAACTTGATGACTGCATCAAGCTCACCATTAGCATCTGTCTTAACCGCGATATCTCCGATCAAATCCGCCTGCGCATACCCTGGCAACAAGATTAACAGCGCGAGTGCACAACAGAGCTGTACTACCCCCCTTACTCCCCTAACCAGCGTTCTATGCATATGCCTCTTTCAAGTTTCACCCATAAAGTGAACTGAGTTTATTCTTAGTTCCAGCGAGAATACGCCGTACCTTTCTTGCCTAAAGGTTTGTGACAACTTGAGCTGGAACAATCTTTTGCCGCACTCGCGCCTTCGTGACTCTTTTTCTGCATCGCCCCCATATAGGTGACGCCACTCAGGTGACAAGTCACACAATAATTTGGCGCCCCACCTTGAGCATTATTGTGATTCATCTGGTTTTTCGTCGTAGCCCAACCAGAGGGGCCAGCAATGGCCATGAAACCGTTCTTATGACAAGTATTACAATCCAAAGTACCAGTAATAGTTGTTGGAATATGGTTGCTGACCTTGCCTACCGCACCACCCAGATTTACCCCCTGAGTCGCATAAGCACCGCTGTGGCAAACATCGCAACGCGTTGCTGCCATCACGGCATGCTGTGCAGCGTCCATATGTCCAGGTGCGAAAGTCACCGCGGCATCGACAGCATGACAGCCGCCAGTATCGCAAGACATTGAACCTACAGGAATATGTCCGGGATTGCGTCCCTTGGCAGTAATGCCATCATGACAAACTTGGCATCTACCGGCTGCGGGAGGAACCAGTGCCGCATGATTCACTCCACTTGCGCCCAACCATGACAACGTATTGATAGAGTTGGTGTGGCATGAATCACAAGCCATCGAAGTTACCAGATGCGTTTGAGGCATGCCCTTAGCCTTGATGCCGTTATGGCAGTTCGCACAGGGCGCTGGATATCCAACCATAGCATTATGATTGATAGCAGCTCCCAACCAACTCAAAGTATTCAATGAGGTGGTGTGACATGAGTCACACGTTGTCGTAGCCCTATTAATCACCGCATGAGTTGCACCATAGGTCTTGGCAGTAGAGCCGTTGTGACAAGTACCACAGGCATTCGCACCTGTAGGTGATCCACTGGGGCTCACTACGCCCGCAGGGTGGTTAAATGTTGCGCCCATGAATGTACTGTAGTTACCCGTATTCGCTGCCGTATGGCAAGTATCACATTGAGGCGTAGGTGGAGGCACAATTGAGTTATGGCTAGGCAAGAAAGAGGTCCCTAACACTCCTGGATACGCACCGTTATGACAAGTCGAACAGACACCCACAGGAGATGGTGCGGCGGGCCCTGAATTCCTGTGATAGATAGCACCTAGGAATGAGGTATAGCCAGCAGTATTGGCAGAGGTATGGCAGGCATCACATGCAATCCCTGCAGTAAACGTCGGGATATGCAGAGCTGGCTTGGCTTTAACACCAGATTGCACGCCATGACAACTTCCACAAACTCCTGCGACGGTTCCACTATGGCTGAAAGTCGCTCCCAAGAAAGTCGTGGTGTTGTGACAGGCGCCACAGTCCAAACCATTAGTCGCAATATGCGCCGCCGGCTGGCTCACTACCTTAGGAGATTGACCACCATGACAATTTGCACATCCACTGGTGATGCCAGTGTGATCCATACGTGCGCTAAGGAAAGTACTGGTGTTGATATGGCAATTCTCGCAAGGCATAAAGGTCGTTATATGCGTTGCGCGATTGATCTTCACCACACCTAAAGATTGGTTAGCTGTGTCGCTATGGCAGCTTGCGCAGCCGTTGACGATACCAAAGTGTTGAAAGCTCTTGACTAGAAAACTGGTGGGACTGACGTGACAGGTATCACAGGAAAAAGTGGTTTGCACATGATTGATCGGCTTAGGCGTAGCTCCTACCCGACTACCTAGAGTGTGACAACCTGCACACTCTTTGGGCGTCCCCTTGAAGATACCGCCCACGTGGCATTGCTCGCACTTTAAAGTCGTATGTACATCTCTCAATACGAATCCGGTCTGAGTATGATTGAATGGCTCGCTTCCAATAGGCGTTTCAGTGGCGGCCTGGACAATTGATGAAGTACTCATCACGCCGAGCAGGATAGACAACACTAGGGTTGCAGCCTTATTGACGAACTGGCACATTTCAATCTCCTTTAAATCAAATGCCCCAAGCCAAAACCAACTTACACGTAGAGCGAATGCTCAGCAGTGTAAGCAGAAAACTGTTCCTTTAGTAGTGCCGACTATCGGTAATCGCCATTCAATACTGAGTGGTAATAATTGCCGACGAACGTTCAGAATCACCGACCAGCGGTAAAACTAAAACGCTCATTACTTTTTCCAGCTCTGACTCCCAACTTTGATTCTTTTCCAAGATGTACCAATATGGCAGCGCTCGCATTGAATGCCAAATGCACCATCATGCTTATCGTCTTTACTGTGGCAACGCATACAACTGCTGGCGAGCATGACTTTACCTAGCACTGGCGTGTTGTGGCAATCGATACAGCGCAGTTCCTTATGTTTACCGTCTAACTTGAACTTAGTCTTGTCATGATCAAAATCCCAATCCTTCCAATTTCTAGTGTTATGACAACTACCACATTCAATTCCCAAAGTGCGTTTGTGCACATCTTGCTTTTGGTGGCACAAACCACATTCAGACTTAGCATCCTTATAGGTAGGCGCTAGATGGCACTTCTTACACTCGGTTACGGTATGCCGTCCCGTAAGTTGGAAGCTTGACATGCGATGATCGAAATCGGTCTTATTCCATGACTGCTCATGATGACAAGACTCACACTTCTTACCTTCCTGCCCTTTGTGCTTATCATCCTTCTCATGACAAGAGTAACAATCCGACTTCAACTTATCCTTATACAAGTCACCCTTATGGCAACTGACACACTTCACCTCATGATGCTTACCTAATAACGGGTATTTTGTCTTCTTATCATGATCGAACACGATCTCTTTCCAACTACGATCGACGTGACATGTCTCGCATTTGGGACCAAAACTCCCCTTATGCTTATCATCTTTTTGGTGGCATGACAGGCAATCCATCTTGAGCTTATCTGTATAGAGATCCCCTTTATGACAGGCGACGCACTTCACGTCATGGTGTTTACCAGTCAGCGGGAATTTGGTCTTCTTGTCGTGATCAAAAGGTATCTCCTTCCAGCCTCGTTCAACGTGGCAACTCTCACACTTGACGCCAAATTTCCCCTTATGTTTATCATCCTTTTTGTGGCATGAAAAACAATCCATCTTAAGTTTTTCTTTGTACAAATCGCCCTTATGACAACTGACGCATTTCACTTCATGATGTTTACCCAACAATGGATATTTAGTCTTTTTATCATGTTCAAAAAGAATCTCTTTCCAACCTCTATCGGTGTGGCAAGTCTCGCACTTAGGCCCAAAACTGCCTTTATGCTTATCTTCTTTCTTGTGACAAGAGTTACAGTCTTTAGGCGTTTCCTTATAGTTGTTATTGATATGGCACTTGGTACATTTGACATCTACATGCTTACCCAATAACGGAAAGTGGGTCTTGCTGTGATCAAAATGCGTGGTCTTCCAGTCCTTTTCCTCATGGCAATTCTCACAATCTTTACCTAAGCTACCCTTGTGCTTGTCGGCGCGTTCATGACAGCCTATGCACTTGATTGGAGCTTCACGATATTTTTTTTGCGGGAAATGACAGTCCTTGCAAAGGACCTTTTCTTTGAGATGGCCGCCCTTAAGTAGGAAGCCTGTAGTCGCATGATCGAAACCGGAAGTTTGTATCTTGGCGATCTTAGCTTCACGACCTTTGTGTTCAGAGTGGCACTCCTTGCACTCTTTATCCTGCTTCATCAAACCGTGGTAGCCGCGCTTAAGACTGATGTCCTTATTGACGTCCTTGTGACAATCTTTGCAAAGCCCCGATTGGGCTAATTTATCAAACTGCTTGTGGCAGTTAGCACAGTCACTTTCATACTTGGCATGCCCCTCTATTACCTTGCCTGGCATCAATAGGTCATTGATAGAATCAGCGCGAGCCTGCGTAGTGCAGACCATAATCGCCAGACACATCAATACTCTTATCATTGCAGTTAGATATGAAATAATCGTGCCCCCTAATACATGTGCACCGCAACTACATGCCATACACCACTGAACACGAGCATGTAAACGAATGGAACATGAAACACATACCACAACGAAAATAGTTTTTCATAAGTACCAAACTGCGCAAGATCTCGCACTGCCACAAGATACGCACGGATAAAATCTGAGTTCTGAAAGAACATCTCATCCAAACGTCGCATTTGCGCATCATTCCACTTTTTTTCCTGCGCGTCACCATACATCACGTCTTCCAACTCCCTAACTAAAGTGATGGACAGGTATTTGACTCGTACATCCAAAGTGAGGATGTTCCACAACTTGGTATTACCTATACGGGATGAATTTTTGGCGTAATCACGGAATTCAATGAGTTTGCGCTGCACCTCTGGTGCAAAACTGATGACAGACTTCACGTCGGCGCTACCATCCAGATCAGCCTGCAACTGACTCTGACTAGCCTGCCGGCCATACAACCCAAAGTGGATCTTGGTATAGAAGAAGCGGCCGAATACTCCACTCCCTGAGACCAGCAGCATACAGAGCGTCGCCACTGCCGCATTCACCGAACCATTAGGGTGAAAGTACGGTATATAGATATGAAAAGTGGTGTGGTACATGATCACGGTCGGCCCAAGCACACCGAAAACCATATGCCATTTGAACCACTTAGGCAGAATAATCCAATTCTTCATGAACCCTATCCGTTTACGCAACGGATAAAGCAAGATGCTGGCCATCATCAAACCGCCCGCCAATCCCAAGTTATAACCGACCTTATCTCCAGCTTTGAACCAATTATCTTTGGAAATAAAAAAGCCTATGACTAGCATGAAAGTGATGATCGTTAGATACATCACCCATCCATAGTCCGCATGCAATTTCTTTTGACGAGGTCTACGTCTTTCAACTGGGGAACCAGAAACGCTTTGTGTGCTCATTTATGTTCTAATATACCTAAGGATTTGTTGCGATGTGTGCGGTGAGATATTAGTGCAACTAAAAGTAAGCTGCTTGTCAAAGTTACGCTTTCTTTACAATCAATCATTCCCATTCAGGATATAACCAACATGTCATTTTCTGGAATCTCTGCAAGTTTCATCTACCTTCTCCCCCTGCTAGCGATCGCTTTTTTTCATGTGCGCGGTCGCAATCGCAACACCGAAGCCGCTTTGGCCCAACAAAGGGAGGCTATCGAAGCTGGATTGACCGAGCCTTCATCCCTGCATCCCTTTATAGATACAACCAAATGTCTAGGGGCTGGTGGCTGTGTCAGCGCTTGTCCTGAAGAGGCGATAGGTTTGATTGGCGGCAAGGCTTATCTAGTGAACCCCACGGTTTGCATAGGACACGGCGCCTGCGAAGCAGCCTGTCCACATCACGCAATCAAGCTTGTTTTCGGTACTGAAAAACGCGGTATGGATATACCAAAACTCGACCCGAATTTCCAAACCAATGTACCCGGCATCTTTATCGCGGGTGAACTAGGCGGTATGGGGCTGATACGCAAAGCAGCTACTCAGGGCGCTCAAGCCATCGATGCGATCAAGAAGCTGAAAGGTAGTAGTCATGCATTGGACGTCGTCATCGTTGGCGCAGGACCTGCAGGCTTAGCTTCAACTCTGGGCGCTATAGAGAACAAATTGCGCTACGTCACACTGGAGCAGGAAGGGTCACTAGGTGGCGCGATATTCCAGTATCCACGCAACAAAATAGCCATGACAGCACCAGTCAAACTCCCTATCGTGGGCCTGATCAAGATGGGCGAAATCAGCAAGGAGGCGCTGTTGGAGTTCTGGAACGGCGTGGTGCATAAGACTAGTATGCAGATCAATTTCACCGAGCGTATGGAGAAAATCACCAAAACGGACAATGGATTCTTAGTCAAGACCAATAAGCAGACCTACGACACCCGCTCCGTATTACTCGCAATTGGCCGTCGCGGTACGCCACGTAAATTGGGGGTACCCGGAGAAGACTTACCCAAGGTGGTGTACAGCCTGATAGATCCAGAACAGTATCGCAATATGCATGTATTGGTGGTAGGGGGCGGTGATAGCGCCTTGGAAGCAGCCTGCTCCATTGCCGATGAACCCGGCACTACCGTAACAATCTCTTACCGTAGCGAAGCATTCGGCCGCGGCAAACCCAAGAACCGCGAGCGCCTACAAGCACTTGAAGCCCGCGGCCGATTGAAGGTCATGCTCAAATCCAACGTCAAAAATGTCACTACCGATAGTGTTACGCTAGAGTATCAAGGGCAAATGATCGAGATACCTAATCAGGCAATCATCGTCTGTGCCGGCGGTATCTTGCCTACGCCATTCCTTAAAGAGATCGGCATCATCGTCGAGAGCAAGTACGGTTCCGAATAAGCTACAAATACCTAAGCTGCTAGGCGGTCAAGATAATCCCTATAACTTGACCGCATCTTCTATCAGTACCTTATAAGCATAGCCCGCGCCAAAATCCTGGTCTGTTCTTACCTTGCCCCTGAAGGTCACTACATCACCAATCTGCACAGGCACAGAGCTGGTCACTAAGATGTCATTGCTTTGATCTTTTTCCGACCCTGACCCATCGCGCACATGTATCCAGTTCTTGCCCATGATATCAGGGTTGTACTTTACGACTTTGCCTCGCACCACGACCGATTTGCCCTCTAATTTGGCTGCACCTTTTACGACCTCTGCAACGGCAAGTGCATCAGATTCTTCCGCCTTAGCGACGCGCGGAGTACTCCCTGACTTCCACTTTTGGGACAGTGCGATAAAGGAAGACCCCAAGCCCATAGGCACCGATTTATCGGCACTTTGTCCGTTGCCATTGGGTGCCCCTACCAAGTTACCAAACACTATGGTCGGGAAAGTCCGCTTCAATATTTTGCTCTCAAAGTCTTTCATCACGATTGCATCTTTTATCGCAACGACATTACCTTTCTTGACCGGCGCGCTAATCACTGCAGTCCAAATCTCGCCCGCATGTGTATCCAACCTTAAATAGGTGAAATTTTCTACATTGATTACCTCTAGTACCTCACCTTTCACCACCCCAGCATCTGCCTGGTTAGCCATCCCCTCACTTACAGCGAGAGCAGATGTAGTAAAGAACAACATACAGAATGCTAATAGGGCTTTCATAATTGCGATACTCCTAAAGGAACACTACTTTTCGTCAGCCTGAATAAGGCAAAAATCACAGCGGTGTGAGGATAACTGATTCCAACCTAGTAAGCATGTAAAGCAATGCGCATATGCAGGCTTTGACCTTATACTTACGCACTGTTCAATTTCTCACGAAAGCCTACCATGTGCAATCGCTTCCGAAGTGCAAATCCCCCAGAAACTCTCAAGCCTCAGCGTGGCTTTACCTTGATCGAAATCATGGTCGTCGTCGTAATCATGGGTATCCTTGCGGCACTAGTCGTACCTAAGCTGATGGGGCGAGCAGATGACGCACGTATCGCAGCGGCCAAGCAAGACATCTCCACCATGATGCAGGCGCTTAAGTTATACAAACTAGATAACCAACGTTACCCCACCACCGAGCAAGGCCTGACGGCTTTAATCAACAAGCCCACTTCGGGCCCAGCAGCGAATGGCTGGAAGACCGGCGGCTATCTGGATAAATTACCCAAAGATCCATGGGGAAATTCTTATCAATTTCTATCACCAGGCATCAAAGGTGAAGTCGATATCTTTACCTTGGGTGCAGATGGACAGCCCGGTGGTACTAGCAACGATGCCGACATAGGTTCTTGGGAGATATAAAGTGCGGCCTAGGCAACATGCGCTAGGCTTTACCCTGTTGGAACTACTGGTCGTCATGGTAATCGCGGGCATCTTGCTTGGCATGGTGTCTTTCAAAGCGATGCCTGACGACCGACAGGTGCTGCAACAGGATGCACAACGCATCGCGGTATTGCTGCAACTGGCACGCGATGAAGCCATCGTACGCAACCGCCCTATCGCATTCGAGGCCGAGCCAAACCGATATCGCTTCCTTATACGTGAAAAACAAGAGTGGCTGACTTTGCAAGATGATGAAATATTGCGTGAACGTGATTTCAAGCGTGCCCCCGTGAGTTTCAACATGACTCCCGAACCTACGCCCTCTCCCTTGCGCATCGTCTTTGGCAATGAACCGGTCAGCCGCCCGTTCGTTTTGACGTTTTCAGTTGGTACGGCACATACCTCCATACATGCAGATGGTATCGGCCATTTCGAGGTCGATTGAAACGATGAACGTACGCCAAGTTGGATTCACCTTATTGGAAGTATTGGTCGCTCTAGTGATAGTTGGAACCGCCTTAGGTGCAAGCCTACGCGCAGTCGCTAGCCTGACTCAGAACAGTACGGGCTTGCGGGCCGCAACTTTAGCAACGTGGTCTGCTGAGAACCGTTTGTCACAGATACGTTTGAAGCAGACTTGGCCTCCACTAGGTGCAAATGGCTTCCCCTGCCCGCAGGCAGACTTGTTGCTGCAATGCGAAGAACAGGTTTATGCCACTCCCAACCCCTTTTTTCGACGTGTAGAAGTCAGCGTGTATGACGCAGATCACAGCAGACGCATTATCAAATTGACCCAGGTGGTGTCCAATGCACAATGACCACCTAAGCCAGCGTGGCATGAGACGCCAATGTGGCTTGACCCTCGTCGAATTACTGGTCGCCATCAGCATCCTCGGCATCGTAGCGGTGATGGGTTGGCGTGGGCTGGACAGCATCATGCGCTCACGTACTGCCCTCAACGCGGAACTCGAACAGACCCGCGGCATGCAGCTTGCCTTCGCGCAATTGCAAAGTGACTGTGCGCATTTGGCTGACAACACCTTGTTGCCCGCCCGACCCGCTATCAATGCATTACCTGACAAACTCACGCTGATTCGTAGTGTCTACGCCGAGAATCAACCTACCCGTTTGCAAGTCATCAGCTATCGCTTGCAAGACCAGAAACTGGCACGCAGAGAATCACCTTCAACGCGCGATCTAAAAGAACTAGACCACTATTGGCTGACTGCACTGAACGACACAGACGCCGCACCCGTCGTTGTGCTGCAGAGCGGCATCCTATCCATGTCACTCAGGATATGGCTGAAAGGGAGCGCAATCTGGCAAGACGGCAAAGATCCGATGCTGTTGGTAAGTCTGAACAATGGCATCCCCCCATTGGGCTTGGAAGTGGTACTCGAGCAGAGCAGTCATACACAAAGTTTGACCAAGCTATTCTTGTTAGGGGCGATATGAGTCACGCTCACGGCACTCAACACAATCAACGCGGTGTAGCTGTCATCATGGCCCTGCTACTCACCACGCTTGCAATTACCATCGTCGCTAGCCTGTTCTGGCAACAACAGGTGCAGGTAAGGCTAATAGAGAATCAGCGCTTGCAGTTACAAAAACAATGGATATTGCGCGGCGCACTGGACTGGGCCAGTTTGATATTGCGAGAGGATGCAAAATACTCCAGCGTAGATACCCTAGACGAACCTTGGGCCACCCCGCTCGCCGAAACGCGTCTGGACCAATATGTAGAGAACGGCAAAGCAGAAGGCGATATTGCTGACACCACCTTGTCTGGCGGCATAGAAGATGCGCAAGCACGTTTCAATCTGAACAATCTAGCGAAGAACGGTGTCATCGATCCAACTGCGGTCGCAACTTTCTCCCGCTTGCTGACTTTACTTAACTTGCCCCCCGAACTAGCAAACACCACAGCCAAACAAGTCTCTCAAGTGATTCACCCTAGTACAACAATCGCTTCCGATTCGACTGGCAACGCTGATGCAACCGCCAACTCAAAATTGATAGCCTTCCAACAAGTAGACGATCTATTGGCTGTTCCAGGCTGGTCGCCAAAGCTACTCACGATAATAAGACCATTTGTGATCTGTTTGCCTAACTACTCAGCCATCAACATCAACACAGCTAGGGCTCAGGTACTCTCTGCACTATTAGATATCCCAATGCAAGACGCCAACACTTTGGTGACATCACGTAAATCTGCAAGCTTTCGTGACTTGGCCGATGCCTCCAATCGATTACCTAAGAACAGATTTCTGTCCACCAACAACGCCAGCACAACTACGAATTACTTCCTTGTAGAAGGCAAAGTACACATGAATCGTGCTAGGTTAGATATGCTGGCGCTGATAGTACGCAATGGCGCGGCTACCAAAACTCTATGGATAGTGGAAAGATGACGCTCAGGACATGAATACCTCTTTGAAATATCTATGGCAATTTCATACTATCGAAAAGCTAAATTGCTATAAGCTCCGACTCACCATGAACTGCGCAAATCTAAAGTGAACACGCTCGTAATCAATATTCCTGCGCAAGCCTGTGCCCCGACACCTCAGTCATTACTGACCAGAAGTTGTGTCTACACACGCCTCGGTAAACAAAGCGCGCTAGAACTTCAAGGAACTGCGACGCTGGGAGAACTGAGCACGTCCATTAAATTCGCCAAGCAAGTAATACTGCTACTCGCTGCAGTAGACGTAACGCTGCTGCGCATGAACATCCCCCCCTTGTCCGCTTCCAAGCTACGTGCCGCCTTACCCAATCTGGTCGAAGAGCGAGTATTGGCGGATCCATATGATTGCCTGATCAGTTGTAGTATTCAGCCTGGCGGGATGCAAACAGTCGCTGTGACTCAGCGTGCTTGGGTAGAACTTTTGCTACAGACCCTGAGAGGTCTGGGCGCGCAACGCATCATCATATTGCCATCGCAAACATCGTTGCCCTTGCTGGAGGGGCAGATCAGCGGTGCACTTCAGGATATGGGCTCTACTCTGAATCTACGTCTATCCGAGCACGAAGGGATAGGACTGCTGATAGACCCAGCAGCAGGACTGATGGACACGCTGCACACATTGATACCAGCCGCGCCTGTTACGCTGTTCCTGGATGAGGAGATGCAACGCAAACACGGCGCAGATCTGGCCGCCGATATTGGCGTCACGATCAAGGCACTAAATGGCACACACTTTCAGATGCCAGACATATCGCTCGATCTCGCAGCCGGTGTTGCCTCGGCGCACCAAAACTCTTGGGACTGGCGACCATGGCGCTGGCCCTTGGTGCTCGGTGCTGCGTTGTTGCTCACGCAAACAGTTGCTTTGAATCTAGACTGGTGGCACTTGAGCCGCGAGTCGCTTGATTTGCGTACCAGTATGAAGCAGATCTATCTCTCTGCTTACCCCAACGAAACGGTGATCCTAGACCCGCTGCTACAAATGCAACAAAAGATAGCTGCTTCCCGCCACAATGCCGGTCTGAGCGCGGCAGATGACTTTGATAGTCTGCTCGCCGAGTTCGGTGCGGCATGGTCAGCCACCCAACCACCCACCAGCATCACTGCCATCGAGTATCACGAGCACAAACTCATGGTCAGTCTAAAGGACAAGGTCAACATAGATGGTTTGCAGAATACGTTGGCACAGCGCGGTTTAGCGCTCGAAGTGGCTCAGGATAACGAGCGCAGTTGGACACTCAGGAGTCGCAAATGAGCATGAGCTTAAGCAGTTTGACTAGCTGGGTCTCAGACTTCTGGTCTATGCGTGATGCGCGCGAACGCAAGCTCATAACACTGTGTGCCTGCCTAATAATCGGCACCGTCTATTACTTGCTACTGATCGCACCCGCTGTCACTGGCCACGCACGCCTGAACCACGAGCTTCCTGCTTTGCACCAACAAGTCGCACAACTACAGTCATTGGCGAATCAGGCCGCCGATCTGAAGAGTAAAGAAGCCTCGCCGGTAGCACTCCTCTCCCAAGACAGCTTGGCCATGGCACTGTCGGCACATGGCCTCAAGGCCAAGAGTCTTAATATCTCCGAACAGACCGCGCAACTAGCGATGGAAAACGTTTCCTATACACAGGCCTTGGCACTATTGGACACACTAAAACAGACCATGCGTATTGATGTAGTCGACGCAAAATTCACGCTGCTGGATAAAGTTGACATGATAAACGCCAGCCTCACCCTGCATCAGTCGGGGATGCCATAAGTGTTGCGCTTACTCCTTTGGACAGTAACTGGCATTCTGAGTGTGCTCGTCGTCGCACTGGTTTTTCTACCAATCACACTACTGACACCTTTTATAGAGTCACAGACCCAAGGGCGCATCACGCTAGGTGATGCACAAGGGACAATCTGGAAAGGTTCGGCATTCATAGGGAGTGCGCCCGCCGCGAACGCGCCTATCACGCCGCTATTGCCTGGACGATTCGCTTGGAAGATTTCCCCCACTCTTTTATTGGGTATCGTAGAAATAGAGTTGGCTAACGCCAGCGCACTTTCCACACCTTTGCATATCACTGGCAACTGGCGCGAATTACTCATCAGCCCCGCTTCTATAACGCTGCCAGCAGAGCGACTTGCCAGCCTAGGTGCGCCCCTGAATACATTGCGCCCCAGCGGGCAGATGCGCCTAGATTGGCAGCCACTACGTTTGTCCCTAGCAGACGGAATGGCACAACTCAACGGCCGCATGGACTTGCAGTTGACCGACATCTCATCACGCTTATCCCCCATCAAGCCACTGGGTGCTTATAATCTGAACCTCGTATGGCAAGCCCAGCAAGCAGCGGTCACACTTACGACACGGCAAGGGCCTCTATTGCTGGATGGCAGTGGCATGCTGAACAATGGTCATTTGAGATTTTCCGGTACGGCACAAGCCGCAACTGGACAAGAACTAGCCTTGGCAAATCTACTTAATTTGCTGGGTCAACGCCGCTTTATAGGGGGCAAAGACATCATCGCTTTGGAAATCCAATGAAAATAAAAACACTGAATATCGCTAGTCTGTTGCTGTTGCTACTCTGTGTTTGGCAACCCGCCGCACAAGCCGAAGAGCAAACAGAAAATACTGCGGTCACTAATCCCGACAAGGCTAACTTCAATTTCGTCAGCGCCGACATCGAGTCCGTCATCAAGGCGATAGGCGATTACGCCAATGTGACTTTTATCATAGATCCACGTGTCAAAGGCACACTGAGCCTAGTGTCCGAGAAGCCACTGAATAAAGCACAGGCTATGCAATTATTGACCTCGGTGCTGCGTATGCAGGGCTATGCAGTGGTCAGCGCTAATGGATATAGCAAGGTCGTACCCGAGGCGGATGCCAAGCTGCAAGGCAGCGTAGGTCACAGCAACGGCGCGCGCGGCGATCAAGTCGCTACGCAGGTCTTCCATCTCAACCGTGAATCGGCGACCAATCTAGTGCCGGTGTTACGCCCGCTCATATCACCTAACAACATCATCAACGCAAACCCCGGCAACAATAGTTTGGTGATTACCGATTACGCCGACAACCTGATGCGCATGAGTAAGATCATCGCCGCTTTGGACGGCCCTGGTAACGGTAATCTGGAAGTGGTGCCACTGCGCTATGCCATCGCCAGCGATATGGCCGGCATGGTCAATCGTCTCGTGGAGCAAGGTGGCGCGCCTAGTAACGACAGCAATCGCGCAGTACTGTCGGATTCCCGCACCAACAGCCTGATTGTGCGCGCCTCTACCGACGCGAGAGCAAATCTGATCAAGTCGCTGATCGATAAGTTGGACCAACCCACGGCCCAGCCTGGCAATGTGCATGTGGTCTATCTCAAAAACGCTGAGGCCACCAAACTGGCGCTTACTTTGCGTGCGGTGATTAGTGCAGACACTTCCATCACGGCAGCTGCTAACAACACACCATCACAGAATGTCGTACCTATGCCAGTACAAGGTGCGCTGCCTACGGGGGGTGCTGGTGGTTTTATACAGGCCGATGCCTCGACCAATACCCTTATTATCACGGCCAGCGAACCCGTCTACCGCAATCTGCGCAACATCATCGACCAGCTCGATGCACGTCGTGCTCAGGTCTATATCGAGGCGCTCATCGTCGAAGTCGATGCAAACAAGCTGGCTGAGTTCGGCGTGCAATGGGGCACGCTGGGTGGTGGTGCAAATGGTGCTGGCGCTGCAGGAACCTCGTTCTCCACGGGCGGCAACAATCTGGCCAATCAGGCGACTGCGCGGCTCGCACCGGGCGGCGTGCCGTTGGCACCAGGTAACGGTCTGAATCTAGGCTTCTTCACTAGCAAGGTGGGGATGGGCATGTTGATCCATGCGCTTGAGTCTGACAGCAAGACCAATATCCTATCCATGCCCAATCTGGTCACGCTGGACAACGAGGAAGCCAAGATCATGGTGGGGCAAAACGTTCCTTTTATCACCGGTCAATACACCACTCAAGCTTCAGCAGGCGCAGCAGGGGTCAACCCTTTCCAGACCGTGGAACGCAAAGACATCGGCCTGACACTGAAGGTCAAACCGCAGATATCACAAGGTGGCACAGTGAAGATGGCGATTTATCAAGAGACCTCGTCCATCTCACCAACCGTGAATGCTGCGGGTCTGATTACCAGCAAGCGCTCCATAGATACCAATGTACTTGTAGATGATGGTCAGATCATCGTATTGGGCGGTTTGATCGATGATAATTTGCAGGAAACCGAAGAGCAGGTTCCGGGGCTGGGTAGCATCCCCTTGATCGGCAATCTATTCAAGTACCGCAGTCGTACCCACAACAAGACCAATCTGATGGTATTCCTACGTCCTACCGTGATACGCAACGATGAGCAAAGCAGTAGTCTAGCTGCTGACCGTTATCAGTACATCCGCAATGCCGAGATCAAGAACAAACCAGAAGACACCTTGCTGATGCCCCACATGGATGCTCCACTGCTGCCTGAGCTTAAAGACGGCAAGTTAGTGGATGGCCCGCTTTCTCATCCTGGCATGAAACTGAGCCCCACCCTCAGCGAACCACCCACGCCTGCGGCTTCTGCCACTCCCGCGATACCCTCGGCGCTGTAAGACTTATGGATGCTCGCCTATTGCCTTATGCCTACGCCCGAGACTACAGCGTGCTGGCGCGCCGCATCGATGATGGACGTATCGAAGTGTGCCTCTCTGACGCAACGCCGCTCGCGGCCATCGCCGAGATAGGCCGTAAGCACGGCGCGCTCACCCTGACCCGTCTCTCTGCCGCCGATCTCAGTAAAGAAATCGCGGCGGCGTATGCTGATTCGGGCGGCGATGCCGCTCAAGTGATAGACGAGTATGAGTCCGATGTTGATCTGAACAAACTCATGCAGGACATGCCTGCGGTCGAAGACCTGCTCGAAGCCAGCGACGATGCACCGGTGATACGCATGATCAACGCCCTGCTCACACAGGCGCTACGCGAAGGCGCCTCTGACATCCATATCGAGCCCTTCGAGCAAGTCTCGGTGGTACGCTTCCGCATCGATGGCACCTTGCGCGATGTGGTGCGACCCAAGAAAGCCATCCACGCTTCTTTGGTATCACGCATCAAGATCATGGCGCAGTTGGACATCGCGGAAAAACGCTTGCCACAGGACGGTCGTATCACGCTACGTGTGGGTGGCAAACCGGTCGATGTACGCGTCTCCACCCTACCCACCGGACACGGTGAACGTGCCGTGCTGCGCCTGTTAGATAAACAAGCCGGACAACTGGGCTTGCAACATCTGGGCATGAACGAAGAAGTATTGGAGCAGTTCGACAAACTCATCGCCCAACCACATGGCATTGTGCTGGTGACTGGCCCGACCGGCTCGGGCAAGACCACCACTTTGTATGCCGCCCTGACCCGCTTGAACGATGCCAGCAGCAATATCCTCACCGTGGAAGACCCCGTCGAGTACGAACTGGAAGGCGTAGGCCAAACACAGGTGAATGCGCGTATCGATATGACTTTTGCCAAGGCCTTGCGCGCAATCCTGCGTCAAGACCCAGACATCATCATGATAGGTGAGATACGAGACCTTGAGACCGCGCAAATCGCCGTACAAGCCTCGCTCACTGGTCATCTGGTGCTGGCGACACTACACACCAACGACTCGGCTGCCGCCGTGACGCGCTTACTGGATATGGGCATAGAGCCATTTCTGCTGTCGTCTTCGCTGTTAGGCGTAGTCGCCCAACGCTTGGTGCGTAAGTTATGTCCGCACTGCAAAACTACTGATGGCAAGACTTGGCAGGCCAATGGCTGCGAGCACTGCGGCCAGACCGGCTATCAAGGTCGTGTGGGTGTCTATGAACTCCTACTTACCACCGAGCAGATACGCGCACAGATACACAACCATGCCTCTGAAGCCGAGATACGCGTCACCGCACAGCGCGACGGCATGCGTACCATGCGCGAGGACGGCGAACGCTGGTTAGCCAACGGCACGACCACGCAAGCCGAACTGATGCGCGTCACCAAGGAATGACATGGCGGTCTTTCGCTACGAAGCTGCCGACTCACTAGGACACACCAGCAAAGGGGTGTTGAATGCAGACAGCGCGCGTGCCGCCCGCGCCAGCTTGCGCGCACTCGGTTTATTGCCGCTACAAGTCGAAGCCATCGCCAACGATAGCAAGACGCGCAAGCGTGGTTTCGGCGAGAGTCTTTCCACAGTTGAGTTGTCACTATTCACGCGCCAATTGGCAAGCCTGTTAGAAGCAAGCCTGCCCTTAGAGCAAGCCTTATCCGCCTTGCAAGAACAAGCCGAGCGTGTCTATGTGCGCGATCTAGTCGCGGCGATACGCGCGCAGGTGATGGCGGGTTCTTCTTTGTCCGACGCGCTCTCCAAACACCCGCATGACTTCGCCGACATCTACCGCGCACTGGTCACCAGCGGTGAACACATCGGCCAGTTGGCCAAAGTGCTGTCGCGATTGGCAGACTACATAGAGCGTCGCAATGCGCTGGTACAAAAGATCAAACTGGCTTTCACTTATCCGGCCATCGTCACTGTGGTGGCCTTCGCCATCGTGATCTTCCTCCTCACCTATGTGGTACCACAGATCGTCTCAGTGTTCGCCAACACCAAACAGAAGCTCCCTTTCTTGACCATCGTAATGCTGGCCATCTCGGACTTCGTACGCCACTACGGTTGGATAGTTGCAGTATTGATTGCTGGGGCGGCTTATCTATGGCGGCGCGCGATGCAAGTGCCTAGCAACAATTTGCGTTTCCACACATGGCTGCTCACCGCGCCACTGTACGGGCGTTTCGAACGCAGCTTGAACACCGCACGTTTCGCCAGCACGCTTGCCATCACCACCGGTTCGGGCGTGCCCATCTTGCGTGCGCTACAGACTAGCCGCGATACGCTCACCAATTTAGCCTTGCGCGCCCAAGTGGAGAGTGCTACCAACAGCGTACGTGAAGGGGTCAGTCTGGCGACGGCATTGGCTGCCAGCCGCCACTTCCCCGCCATGCTCATCCATATGATCCGCGCCGGAGAGTCCACCGGTGAGTTACCTGCTATGCTGCAGCGCGCCGCCCAAGCCCAAGAGAACGACCTTGAGCGCCGTGCCATGACCATGGCTAGCCTACTGGAACCAGTATTGATACTGGCGATGGGAGTGGTCGTGCTGCTCATCGTGCTGGCAGTGCTGATGCCCATCATCGAGATCAACCAATTGGTACGCTAGAGACCCCTAATGAAACGTACACCTCTCTTTATCAGCTTCGTCTTGTTCATCGCCCTGTGCGCGAGTGCTGCTTACTGGGTACTGCAAGTCATCCAGCCCAAAACACGTCCCATAATCGCACCACCGTCCGCAACCCAAAGTGCTCCCGACATTTCCGCCGCCGCAGTGCTGCTGGGTGGGAAAGCTCACGCCACACTGGCCAATAATTTCAAGCTCACTGGCATCATCTTGGCGGGTCATCCCGCCGAGCGCATCGCCATCATCGCTGCCGACGGACAACCCGCACTGCCATTCCGTGTCCATGCCGAGTTACAAAAGGGGATTAGCGTGCAAGAGATACAACAGGGCTATGTACTTCTTTCGGATCATGGCGCAGTCAAACGGATAGATCTGCCCGCAGCACAATAGCTTCGTATCACTTCAAATACTGGAGACTCAAAGACAATCGCTCAATCATTTAACACTCAGAACAATATCCCTTCGACATCTGTCTTAGAGGGGCTGCCTTAGAACATGCCCCCTGTCATCGCCTAATCTAGCGCCGAAAAATATCAGTCACAGCAGAGCTGTTCGGCATGCACTAGAACGACCAACTAATTGTGTTCCAAACGCAAAATATCTACCTTCATATCCCGCAAAATCAAGTTGATGTTCCTTAAAGCAAGTTGATATTCCTTAAAGTAACTAGGCAATATTTCTCATTGACTTTGATAGTTCATAAGCACAGTATCAAGCCCGAAAGTTTTTCTATAACGCTTTCAATTATTGAATAAAAAGTTGAATATCTTAGTTGGTTAATTTCATCATCGAAGTTGACTGCCGCCTAGCTGGTTTAATTGAACTAGACCGCACGCCCACTTCTCTATTGCATAGGGGAGAAACAAAATGAACTCCATTAGATTATTTCTTGCAATCTTCATCGGCATGTTCCTTGCCGCCTGTGGAGGCGGCGGAGGCGGTGCTGCACCAGTTGCACCCACAACCTACAGCATCTCAGGAGCGGTCAGCGGCGCAGCAGCTTCCGGTGTCACCGTTACCATGACAGGCACGAGTGCTGCGACCACCACCACCGATGCAACCGGTAACTACAGTTTCACCGGTTTAACCAACGGCAACTACACCATCACGCCAACAAAAGCCACCTTCGCGTTCAGTCCAACCAGCTCTGCTGTGACCGTCAGTGGTGCCAATGTTACGGGTAAAAACTTCGTAGCAACGGCAGCTGCAGTGACCTATAGCATCTCAGGTGCAGTCAGCGGAGCAGCCACTAGTGGGGTGACAATCAGCTTGAGTGGTGCCAATACTGCGACTGTTTTCACTGGCGCAGGTGGAACTTACACGCTATCTGGCCTTGTGGCAGGAGCTTACACCGTGACGCCCTCATTGACCGGTTACTCGTTTGCTCCAGCTAGCATAACGATTGCAGCACTTGCCGCCAACTCAACAGCTAACAATTTCGTAGCAACCTTAATTCCTGTTGCGCACATCCTGTCTGGTACAGTAAGCCCAGCTTTGGCGGGTGTAACCATCACTGTAACGGGTACATCGAATACGACCGCGACCACTGCTGTAGGTGGCACGTATAGCGTTCCAGGCTTGTTCGACGGCCCCTACACAGTAACGCCTTCCAAAGTTGGATATACCTTCGCACCTAACAGTGCTGCTGTAACAATGGCTGGTGCAAATTTGCCCAATCGCAACTTTACCGGAACCGCCAACACAGCCGTTCAAGCGGTCATCTCAGGGACCGTCACTGGACCTTGGGTAGAAGGTGTGACCATCACCATGTCAGGCGGTGCCGGAGGAACCACAACCACCAATGCTTCGGGCAATTACAGCTTCACTGTGGCATCGGGTCAAAGCTATACTTTTACCCCTAGTCTGGCAGGCTATAGCTACGCTCCAGCCTCGGCGACAGTTGTCATTCCTGGCGGTAGCTCTGCTGCGGCAACAGCGACAACACTCGTTGCAAGCTCAACCAAAGTGGCATACAGCATCTCAGGGACAGTCTCTTATGCGGGCGCTAAGACCGGTGCAATTCGCATCCAAGCGAATTATTCCGGTTGTACTAATTGCGGTGCAGCAGGTGGTACCACGATCGCAGCACCGGGTGCCTATACGATACGAGGTCTGCAACCCGGCAGCTATGTGATTGTCGCGCAACGTGATGCCCAAGGTACGGGTCAGGCGAATGCCAACAATCCTGTTGGGAGCTCTGCGGTTGCAACTATCGCAGCAGCGAATTTGCCCGGCATCACTGTAGCGATGGCTGACCCTGTCGCGCCTACACCTGTGACAATGACTGGGGTACTAGTATCACCTTCGGCTGGCTCAGCTTTCATCCAATACACCGCGCCAGTGGATGTGAACAGCCAAGAGATTGCTACTAGTTACAAAGTAGATAGTGCAACCGATGCCGCCTTTACGCTCGGTCTGGTCACCAAGACTTTCACTGCACAAGGTACCAATCAAACATTGGTAGTGATGAATGGTCTAAGTAACGTGCCTCGCTGGTTCCGTATGAAGGCTTTGGTTGGTGCAACGGCCAGTGCGGCATCCCCTGCGACAGGTCCGATCACCATTGGTACAACTGCTGGCCTCAATACGGTATCAGGTAACGTCACCTTCTCAGGTGCTGCTACAGGTCCAATGATAGTCGGTGCTTATGACCAGGTCACTCAGGCTGTGTACTACACCACTATCCCTACGCCCCTCAGTCCTCAGGCCTATACGATCAGCGGTGTACCAGCCGGTAGTTACGCCAACTTCGCCGTGATCGATATGAACAATAACGGTCGCATAGATGCCGGCGATATACATAACACCGGTGGAAACAACACGCCCACCATCACGGTGGCAGGCCCTACAACCGGCAACATCACACTAAGTAGTGCAAACACACTGGCAGCTGTATATACCAATCACTGGTTTGATGGGGTAACAAACAGCTACAACCTTAATCCACAGTTGAATGATGGTATGAAACGAATCGTGTCAGCAGTCCTATTCTCAGGGCCAAACGTTACAGTACCAATGGATATGTCGAATAGCTATGGCAGCTTCCAAGCGTATACGGGCATAGGCGCAATCGTTCCAGTGATTGGTGACATGTATCAGTTCAAGGTCACCTATTCTGATGCGTCGACGCAGATCGTCACGTCCACAGTGACAGGGGTGCTGAATTCCTTTGCTACCAGCTTGGCAGTGAACACTGCTGGGTTCTCAAGGAACATCCCCCAATTCACTTGGGCGGCACCAGTCACTCCACCTGCAAGTTATCTATATTCCCTAAGTGTCAGTCTGTTAAACGGCGGACAAACTTGGTATTTCCCACAAAATTCCAATGGTTTGCCTAGCACGACACTCGCTGCGGTCTATAACTCGGATGGGTCAGCCAACCCAACAAGTTTGGTGACGGGAACTGCATATACTTGGCAAGTGAGAGTCATGGATGCAAATGGTAATTCGGCCTCTTATCAGGCACCAACCTACACACCGTAACAACTAGCAATAACGTTTCACGAAAAGAGGCCTCCGGGCCTCTTTTCTATTTCGCAGCGGCAATCTGTCACATCGACAAATTATTGGATCCAAGTCTCGCATTACGCTATGTATAATCTCAAGAACTCAGAATTGCGTACTCTAATCACCCGCCTCAATAAATGATCCATCGCAACGACACCCAATCCAATACACTAGATCCTGAAAACTGGGAGGAGCTGCGCGCGCAAGGGCACCGTATGTTGGACGATATGTTCGACTACCTGCAGGGGATACGCAGCCGACCCGTATGGCAGCCTATCCCCGATACGGTACGTGCCGAATTCCAAGAGCCACTACCACAAAGTGCCGGCGACCTCGCGCAGGCGCACGAAACCTTTATGAACTCAATACTGCCCTACGCGGTAGGCAACGCGCATCCTGGCTTTATGGGATGGGTGCATGGCGGCGGCACACCGGTCGGCATGCTGGCCGAGATGTTGGCAGCGGGTTTGAATGCCAATCTGGGCGGACGTGACCAGATACCAGTGGAAGTAGAACGACAGGTGTTGCGTTGGGTGTGCGAATTGTTCGGCTTCCCTGAGGATGCCAGCGGGTTGTTCGTCACCGGCACATCCATGGCCACGCTCATCGCCGTATCGGTGGCACGCCATGCCACACTGGGTCCCGAAGTTCGCACCCTAGGCATCGCTGCCAGCGGCAAACGCCTCACCGCCTATACCTCCAAAGGTGCGCACGGCTGCATCGCCAAGATGATGGATGTCGCCGGACTTGGCACAGATGCACTACGCATGATTCCTGTCGATGCTCATTATCAGATGGACTTGACCGCGCTAGAGCAAGCCATCGCGGCAGATCGTGCCTTGGGCTATACCCCGTTCTTCGTGGCCGCTACGGCCGGTACCGTTAACACCGGTGCAATCGACCCACTCGCTGCTGTGGCCGATATAGCCAAGCAGCAGGGGCTGTGGTTCCATGTAGACGGTGCCTATGGCGCGCTAGCCATGTTAGCGCCGGAACTTGCGCCACGGCTTGCTGGTTTAGAGCGCGCCGACTCAGTGGCCTTTGATTTCCATAAATGGGGACAGGTCCCCTATGACGCAGGCTTCGTACTGATACGTGACCGCCAGCAGCACTTTGACACCTTCGCCTCACCTGCCGCCTATCTGCGCCGCGACACGCATGGCATGGCGGGCGGCTCACCTTGGCCCTGTGACTTCGGCCCCGACCTGTCGCGCGGTTTCCGTGCCCTTAAAGCTTGGTTCACCCTGCAAGTCTATGGAGCTGAGAAACTGGGACAAGTCATCGCGCATACTTGCGAACTGGCCCGCTATCTGGAACAACGCATACTCGCCACCCCCGAATTGGAACTCTTAGCGCCGGTGTCATTGAACATCGTGTGCTTCCGTTTCCGCTGCAACGATGCCGACCATGTGAACGCCGCGATCATCGTGGCCTTGCAGGAATCAGGTATCGCCGCACCTTCCGCTACGACCTTAGAAGGGACCTTGGCCATCCGCGCGGCCATCGTCAACCATCGGACGAATAAAGGGGATATAGACGCGTTAATCAAAGCAACGGTTGAGATAGGGACTGCCAAAATAAGCTCCTGATAAATCGGAGCTGTTATGAACCAGCAATCCACTCATACCTTCCTCGGCTCGGCTGCGCTGATACGCATGGCCCACGCGGAACAAGACTTGACCTTGCTTAGCACCCGCCTGCTGGCGGAGATAGGCGACACCCCCATGATCGAGCATGCTGACGCCATGCTCGACCTATCAACTATCTTGCAGATCAAGGGCGAGCGCGAAGTCGCACTATCCCTTCAGGAAGAAGCGCTAAGACTCAAGCAGCTGTACTATCTGGCCGCACCTACCGGCATCCCCCGTATCCGTTTGCTCGCCTTGATGACGCCCGGCGACCTGATGACCAACACCCCGCTGGACTTCCTGCTGGAAGATTCAGACATCGCGCTGACCATCCTGTACGTCTCCACTCACCTGCCTTTTCCCGACACGCTGCCGGAACATGATGTGATGTTCGTAGGCATAGGCGAATCAGATGAGACTCAAGCGCTGTTGCAACTGCTGGATACAGCCTTAGAAGGTTGGCCACGCCCTACCATCAATCGCGCCGAACATATCACATGGCTATCACGCGACCGCGCTTTTACACGACTTAGCGGATTGCCTGGCGTGGTGATGCCCGGCACGGCCAGAGTCACGCGTGCCGCGCTGGACGATGCGCTGCAAGTGCGCCACTCCCTGTCACATCTATTAGCCGATATCGCCTACCCACTCATCATCCGTCCGGTCGGTTCTCATGCCGGTCATGGCTTAGAAAAGATAGCTGATGAATCTGGGCTGCAGGACTATCTGCAACGCACTGCCGGTGACAACTTCTATATTTCGCGTTACGTGGATTACCAGGATGCGGATGGACAGTTCCGCAAATATCGCGTGGTCATGATCGCTGGCAAACCTTATGCCGCCCATATGGGCGTCTCTAGTCATTGGATGATCCATTACCTGAATGCTGGCATGACTGAGAGCGCCGCAAAACGGGCCGAAGAAGAGCAGTTCATGACCACCTTCGATGAGGGCTTTGCACGTCGTCATGCAGTTGCGATAGCCGCGATTCAGCTAGCTATGCAGTTGGACTATCTGGTACTAGATTGTGCCGAGACCAAAGAAGGAGAATTGCTGCTGTTCGAAGTCGACAACAGTGCAGTCGTCCACACCATGGATTCTGCGGATTTGTTCCCCTATAAGCACCCTCAGATGCGTAAGGTGTTCGATGCCTTCCGTACCCTGCTGGTGCGCGCCATCGTCAACCCTCAGGAGTGAAACATGCTACGACAGCCACCACTCCCACCTGATACCACAGCCCGACTTTTAGTTGAGGGCGGGGATGGTCGTATTACGCTTGATCCACTCACGGGTGTGAACCGCTATGGTTGTCGAGCCACCCCTTACCCCGAGCTTCTATCCTTCTCCTCCGCGACTGCCAGTGTCATCTCTAGCGAGGCGTACGCAGCAGCAGATTGCTTGCGTGACAAACTACAACAAGAACTGCAGCACGATAATGAGGAAACCGTTTATTCCCGCCAACTGCAAGCGCTGCGTACAGCGTTACTGGACTTATGCGAACTGCAGGACCAAGTGCAAACCGAGGTGATATTTGCCGCATCCGGCACCGACTTACACCATATCGCCACGCAAATATCACTGGCGGCAGATAAGTCTGGCCTAACTGTATTGATGGTAGATGAGGAAGAAACCGGTAGTGGCGTGCATGCCAGTATCAGTTATGCCGCCCCTGACATAGAGATCATTACCATCGCCTTACGTGAGAACGATGGCTCAACCCGCCCATCCTCGCTAATAGATGCAGAGTTCAGCAGTCGAGCATTGCAGGCCCAGGCGCTGGGCAGGCAAGTGCTATTGATACAAACCGACGTCTCCAAGACCGGCATCATCGCTCCCAGTTATGAATGCACTGCAACTCTGAGCCTAACATTAGGCGACGGTTTGGATGTATTGATCGATGCTTGCCAGTTCCGTATCTCGACAGCAACGTTGCATGCTTGCCTGCAACGCGGCTACAACGTCGCCGTGACTGGATCAAAGTTCGTTGGCGGACCGAGCTTCTCAGGTGCATTGATCATCCCCGCTCAGAGCGCCAAACGCATACGAGAACGCTATCTGAACGCAACACCACCTATGCCAGCCAGCAGTGCCGGCGACATCTGGCAGGCACGCTATATCGATCCCGGTTCTTGGGGGGTATTGTTACGCTGGGAGGCTGCCTTGTGTGAACTGCGCGCCTTCCGTCAGCTACCCGCGACAGCAGTATCCGAATTCTTACGACGTTTTTCAGACGCTATCTCGCACAGACTGACAAGTGACAATAGCTTCTCACCCGTTGCCGTCCCTGTACTGCAAAGAACTGGATTACACCAAGAACAAAGTTGGGACGAAATCGCCAGTATCTACACCTTCCGAGTACGAGGTGCTGACTTACGCATCTTGGATGCCAAACGACTCGCTACCCTATATCGCCTACTCCCCAGCTCAGCAATACCTTGCCAACTGGCACAACCGGTGGCGTGCGTTAGCGGTAAAGATGCTTTGCGCCTATGCCTGAGTGCACATCAGATAGTTGCAGCCTGCCGCAGCGATGCGGATGGCGCACGCATCATTGCCGAGGCACAGCAAGTACTAGATCAAGTCGTACTGATGACCAAGCGACAGACAGCGCGTGTTATCACGCATAACCCAGCCCACAAAGAATCGCATCTCGCGCTGCTTAAGCGCGTCTCGCTCGGATAACGACAAAGCCAAAAACAGGCCATCATTAATACGGAGGAATCATGAACAACCCACTCAGCGCAATCGATCTCAAAGAAGCCGTCAAACATCTGGACAGTCTGCCATCCATGCCTGTCATTGCACAAAAGCTGCTGACACTCAATCTTGATAGTGACAACGGCGAGCGTGACCTACTCAAGCTCATCGAACAAGACCCACAGATCTCCGCCAAGATCATCGGTTTGTCTAATACCCCATTGTTCGGCGCTTCCAAGCGCGTCACCTCCATACAAGATGCCGCCATCTTGCTAGGCCTTACCCGCGTCAAATCAGTGACCCTAGGTATCGCCGTGATGACCTCATTGATCAAAAAACCATCCGGCAAACTGGACCTGCAAGCCTTGTGGTCACATAGTCTGAACATTTCGCTGGCGCTGCGTGTGCTCTCACAAGCGATGCCACGCAATACTCGCCCGCTGGATGATGAAATCTTCTTGGCCGGATTGCTACACGACATCGGCTATATGGTACTGAATCAAATCGACTCGACACGCAGTGACGAACTTCATACACGCTTTGCTACCGATACCGAACATTCCTGGCAAGAGATAGAGCAAGATCTATTGAAAATCACACATGGCGAGTTGGGTGCCGCATTGGCCAAGCATTGGGATTTACCTGACTCTATCGAAGCAGTGATCCGCTATCACCACACGCCAGAAGACGAAGCAGCGCTGGTCGGCCAACCCTTGGTGAGCATGGTCCATCTGGCCGAGAAGATACTTCCGGAATATGGCACCCATAAAGGTCAGCCCCAAACGATTACAGACGAAGAATGGGAATCTTTTGGCATCAACCCTGAGCGCGCCGAAGAACTACTAGAAAAGATCAACGAACAAGTAGAAGCCAGCAAGGCTGCCAGTGCTTCTTAATTGCATAGCATGGAACGGATAACAACAAATGAAACGCAGTTTGTGAAGGTGCGGGCATGAGGGAGAAATAGATGGCAGTCATCACTGTATTCAATCAGAAGGGAGGCGTGGGCAAGACCACCACTTGTCTGAACGTGACCGCCGCATTGGATATCGCAGCACAATGCCCCATTGCACTAGACATGGACCCGCAAGGCCATCTGACTTTGGCCTGCGGCATCAAACAGACCACACCTGAGATGAGCATGGCGGCATTCTTCAAGGACAAGAGGCCCTTGCAAGAGATGCTGCGCCCTACCCCGCGCGGCTGGCAGATCATCCCTGCCACCTTGGAGCTGGCCAAGATAGATGCGATGTTCGGCAGCAATGCCAAGGCGGCCACCTTACTCAAACAGGGATTGCGTGAAGAACTGGCGCTGACGGGCGCGCCCATCATGATCGATTGCTGCCCTATGCTGGGTGTACTCACCTTGAACGCTCTGCTCGCAACCGACCGAGTGTTAATACCGGTATCAGCAGATTTTCTATCTTTGCAGGGCGTACATAGATTAGGTAGCGCACTGGATGTGCTGGAGAAGAAACTGAACCGCAGCTTCGAGCGCCGCATCTTAGTCACCCGTTTCGATTCACGCCGTAAACTCTCGTATGACATCTACGACAAACTCAAAGACCGTTATGGTGAACTGGTCTGCAATACTCGTATCGGTGAGACCGTCGCACTGGCTACCAGCCCGATGATGGGACAAGATGTGTTTGCTTATGCCCCCCACAGCCCAGGTGCCGGCGACTATATAGCGCTGACCAAAGAGTTATTGGAGTCTGGATTCTTCGCCAACTGACCAGAACAAGAACACATGTCGAGTTAGTAGTTCTCTCACATTTCCCAGATATAAAGCGTGGAATGATGCAGGTCATCGATCTGTATCGTGCGTTGAGGAGGATGTTCTAGCACCACAAAAGTACTGCTGATAAACAGACTGCCGGGACGCATCTCGGCACGTGCCTTAGTCCAAAGTTGCGCCATGGGGACAGGTGACAAATAGGCGAATACCACATCGTACTGTCCCAAATCAGCATCCCACATACTGCCCCAGCGTACGCTGCAATTCTTTAAACCGGCTAGCTTGATACGCAACCAACTCCACAGACACGGCAATGGCGCCGCTTCGACACCCATATATCGTCCGTCAGTTCGCTTGCTAGCCAGATGAGTCAATACGCCACCTAGTCCCGAACCCAGATCGACAAAGCTAAAAACTTGATTGGGCTGCGCTGCAGGCAATAGCGCTTCTAGGGCGACCCACACCTTGTTACTGGAAAGATAAAGCGGCACTTGAGACCGAAAAGTACTCCAATACACCAACATGAAGATCAGAAATGCGATCAGAAATAAAGTGGGAGGCAAATCTAAAGCCAACATCACCACGACTGCAGGCATAAATGCCAGTTGTATCAACCACCACCAACGTGCCTGCCCTAGCAGATAGCTAAACACCGCCGCTACTAGCCCGCAACACAAGGCTAAGAATAATGGCGTCAAGCGTTGCCCCATCATACTCAGGGTAATAAGCACAAGTGCGACAGCTGCGATCTGCAACATTAAAGCCTGCACCGCAGGCGGCGATTTTTTGAGCAGAGTGATCATGTATTAATTTTGCAATCAAGTGTCCCGCTATAGTAAGCTGAGGGCTTATCAGTTTGATTCAATGAATTAGTCGGGTTATAGCTAGCAAATAAAAACAAGAAACGTCCTAACGGATACGTATCCGGTCCTTCCATAGAGTCAAGTTGGTATATTCACAGTCAGTGCAGCGGTATTCGTACTGTATGATGAAATAATAATTCAAATAACTTGATAGCCAGAGCAATATGACCGACGCGGCCTTATTCCATTCCTTCTTCGACCACCTGCCAGGCATGGCTTTTCAGGTGCAATTAGGCAATGGGGATACGCTGCATTTCAACTATATCAGCCCTGGCAGTGTCGCCGTGCTCGACATCCCTGCCGCCGATCTTACCCTGCACCCCCATCTGATGCTGAACTGCATCCACCCCGAAGACAAAGAACGCTTTCTTACCAGTCTCAGACAGGCGATATTCGATATCTCACCTTGGAACTGGGAAGGCCGCATCGTGCTTGCCAAGAACAAGGAAGTAAAATGGGTGAATTTGCGCGCCACCTGCAGGCAAAACACCAATTTGGTCACCATACTCGAAGGCTTTATGGTCAACATCACGCAGAGTAAACAAAATGCGCTAGAGATCATGCATGCCCACCAACAATTGCGCGAGCTGTCCTCTTACATAGAGGATTTCAAAGAACAGGAGCGCGGCCGCATCGCACGCGAGATCCATGACGATATCGGCGTGCTATTGACTGCCGTAAAAATGGACCTGTCTTGGTTGACATTGCAGTTACCACCCGAGAAGCAAGCCCTGCGCGAAAAATCCCGCGAGATGTCACAGCTACTCGATACAGCAGTCGATACAGTCAATAATCTGATCCATACTCTCCGCCCAGGCGTACTCGACCACTTTGGTATCGCCGCTGCCATAGAGATAGAGGCTAAGGATTTCAGTAGACGCACCGGTATCACATGCAGGGTTATAGCAACTGAGGACGACTTGGAGCTAAGTAGTGAACATGCCACCAGTCTGTTCCGCACAGTCCAAGAGATATTGAACAACATCATGATGCGCAGCGGAAATCACTCAGTCAGGATCAAACTCCACAAGGAGAATGACTGTGTCACGCTACAGGTCTCGGATGATGGCAATGGATACAAAGAAGAAGAACATCTCAAACAACGCGAACTCGGGCTGCGTATCGTAAAATTACGCATCTCACACTTGGGCGGTTGCTCCTATTTCGAATATGACACTGACCGCAGCATTATCGTCACAGTCAGTCTGCCTTTGACTGATTGCAGTTGTGAGGACTGCAATAACTTTCAACCAACACTCTTTTGAAGCAAATGGAAATGATCAGCATACTCGTAGTAGATGACCACGCATTGATCCGCAAAGGATTGAAGCAATTGCTAGATGACACCGAGGATATCCGGGTCACTGGCGAGGCCGAGACTGGCTTACAGGCGCTGCAAATGGCGCACGACAACCGCTATGACCTGATCCTTTTGGACATCGCCCTGCCCGACAAGAACGGTATAGACGTGCTCAAGCAACTCAAGCAGGAGCAACCTGACATCAAAGTCATCGTGCTCAGCATGTATCCCGAAGACCAATACGGGGTTCGCAGCCTAAAAGCTGGTGCGTCTGGCTATCTCAATAAACAAAGTGCGCCAGACCAACTCATAGGCGCGATACAACAGGTGATCAGCGGCAAGAAATACATAGGCGAAATCATGGCCGAGCAATTGCTCAACAGCATGATAGGGAATTCCGAAGAGCTGATGCACCAAACACTGTCCAACCGCGAGTATCAGACTCTGTGCCTGATCGCCTCGGGCAAGACACTTACCGAGATTGCCGAGAGCATGACGCTCAGCCCCAAGACTGTAAGCGTATATCGCGCCCGCATGCTGGAAAAGATGGGTTTCAAGAACAATGCTGAAGCCATCCATTACGCGATCAGCTATCACCTAGTAGACGCCTCACAAATGAAATAGCGGCCTAGTCCCCGCTTATTCCAGTCTTTGCGATAGAGCGCTTCACTGATAATGACTCATAGACCATACAGGGATACGAGTCATGAGCAGCCCACTTACCAATCCTTCTGAAATAGCACGCGAGACCCTCAAGACGCTAGCACTGCGTAAGACGCCCCCTACGCCTGACAACTACAGCAAGATTTACGCTGAGATCGGCGGCTTGCCGGTAGAAGAAAATGATGGCGTATTGCTGGTACTTAAAGGTATCGCTGACAATCTAGCCCGACAGTCTGGCAAATCCGCGCTAGTAGGAAACAACTTGGGCAAATCTTTATCTAGCAAGGACTGGAAAGGTTATCAGGCCGAATTAGAGAAACTGTTACCCGTTAGTAAAGAAGGCCAGATGGTCGCTTCATGGGCAGAACTGATACGCGATCTGTTACGTCAGCTAGAGACTCCGCATAAAGGCCTGACTATCACGCGCAAGAAGGAAGGCCTAGAAACAGTACTGACCCGATTCGCCGCTAACTCCGATACCCTGTTCGAAAAGCTCAACGGACTGGTGCGATCCTGGAGTACGACTACAGCCGCTACTAGCGCCTCAGCCGATGTTACGACTAGTGAGCCAATAGCAGATGCAGCCAAACCATTATCTACACCTGCCGTTCCCGCCACCTCCCCTATTGCAGTTACCAGTGCAGCATTGCCTGAAAATGGCGATATACACGCACAGTTGCGCGAACTACTGGCTCAGACCTTGGAAAGCACGCTTAGCACCCAGCCCGAGTTCGCCGTCGAGGTGAAAGCTATATCGGAACAGATACGCGCTGCGACAAATCATGAACAGATCGTCACGCTGGCCAAACAGCTGCGTCAGTTCTGGATACGCGTGGAATTGCGCGGCGGTGACAAGGCCAAGATACAAGAAGGTCTGATCCGCCTGTTGCGCCTGCTGGTCGAGAACGTCGGCGAGTTAGTGGAAAATGAAGAGTGGCTGCACGGCCAGATTACTACGCTGCAAGGCATCGTAGATAATCCCATCGACAAGCATGTCATCGCCGATGCGGAGCGCAGCCTGCGTGACGCGCTGATCAAACAGAGCATGCTCAAACAGAGCCTGACTGATGCCAAGACCACGCTCAAGAGCCTGATGACTAGTTTCATTGATCGACTAGGCGATCTGACAGAGAGCACCGGCGAGTATCACAGCAAGATCGAGGTATACAGCCAAAAGATAGGTAAAGCCGACAACATCACCCAGCTCAGCCACTTGCTGGACGATATCATGCAGGACACCCGCGTAATACAGGCCAGCGCCCTACGTTCGCATGAAGAGTTGGTCGAAACCCGCAAACGCGTGCAAGAATCTGAAGCCAAGATCAAAGAACTTGAACAGGAACTTGAACAAGTCAGCGAAAAGGTCCGCGAGGATCAACTCACCGGCGCACTCAACCGGCGCGGATTGGATGAGGCTTATGAACGCGAATCCACCCGTGCACAACGCAACAACGCCCCTATCTGCGTTGCACTACTGGATATAGACAACTTCAAACGCCTCAATGACACCATGGGTCATCAGGCCGGCGATCAAGCGCTGATCCACCTCACCGCGGTAATTAAGGAATCCTTGCGTCCCAGCGACGTCGTAGCGCGTTACGGTGGCGAAGAGTTTGTCATCGTATTGCCCGATACCGGTATAGAGGAAGCTGAACAAACTATTGTCAGACTGCAACGTGAACTGACCAAGAAATTCTTCCTGCACGGCAACGATCGCATCCTCGTTACCTTTAGCGCCGGCGTAGCACTGCGCGGCGAGGAAGAAAGCCAAGATGATTTGATAGGCCGAGCCGATCACGCTATGTACAAGGCCAAACAAGCAGGGAAGAACCAAGTAAAAGTGGCTACATAAGCTACTTTCTATCTATTCCACAAAATCCAATTAAAAAATATTAAGAAATTTCTAAAGTTTTCCTTCCACAGTCCGATAACTGGAATAACGGCGGTTGATAAGCAACTCAAAACCAAAGTGAACGACAAACAAGTCGTGTAAACAAACAGTTATTAGGAGAATTATCATGGCACAAGTCATCAATACAAACGTTGCAGCCCTTTTCGCAGGTTCCGCACTGAACAAATCAGCTATGGCTCTGCAAACTGCTCAGCAACGTCTGTCCTCTGGTCTGCGTATCAATAGCGCCAAGGATGACGCAACCGGCCTGGGCATCGCAGTTGGTTACGACAGTGAAATTCGTGGTACTAACGTAGCGATTCGTAACGCCAATGATGCGATTTCTAAAGCACAAACTTTGGATGGCTATGCGCAACAAATCACCGAAAATCTGCAACGTATGAATGAGATTTACATTCAAACCGGTGATGTTGCGACATCAGAATCTACTGCACTCATTGCTGAAAATACCCGTATCGCCGCTTTGAGCGCCACCAACACATTGATTGGTGCGTCTATCACCGCGGATGGCGCAGGTGGTGTCGTTGCTGCTACAAGTACTGCGATCACAGACCCTACAACTGCAACCACCTCTGCAGCAACTCTGACAGCACTTACTGCGCTGACAGCAGAACGTGCAAAATACGGTGCAGATATGGCGACCTTTGGTTCCGCTGTTGCGACTATGCAGACCGCATCGGTAAACTTATCTGCATCCTACAGCCGTATCATGGATACAGACTATGCCGCTGAGACCACTGCGATGACACGTAACAACATCTTGCAACAAGCAGGTACTGCGGCGCTGGCACAGGCTAACCAAACTCCCAATACAGTGATGACTTTACTGCGTTAATCGAAGCTTAGTTTCGGCCGGTCTTAGTTAGACTGGCCGAACAAATGAATGAAGGAGAGGCAAAATGCTCATCCAAAACGTAGCGAACACTGTGCAGACTGCGCCACCGGGAGGACGCATAAGTACTGAGGCACCCAAGGTGCATGTTGAAACACGAAGTAACGATGCAGTCCAGCAACACGTTACACCGGAGCAACTAAATGTAGCGGTACAAGGTTTGAATCAAGCCTTGCAACAATCACATCAAAGTCTCCAATTCAGTGTAGATAGCAGCACCAAGACTCCAGTAGTCAGCCTGACAGATTCAGAGACCGGGCAAGTGATATTGCAATTCCCATCGAAAGCAGCTTTATCTATATCGCAATCGATCTCGGAGTTTCAACAGCGGCAAGGTCTTTTATTCAACCAAAAAGCGTAGATTAGGAGGCACATAACATGGTTACCACCGCAACAGCAGCATCGTCCAGCGCTGGCACCTTGGATGTGCCATCCTTAGTCTCACAATTGATGGCGTTGGAACGTCAACCTATCGATAAGCTCAACGCAAAGATTACCGCTAATGATACTAAGATATCCTCATTTGGTACGATTAGCGGCTTAGTCTCAGGATTACAAACAGCGGTACAGAATCTAAGCAAAAGCCTGAATGGCTTTGCAACTACTACATCCGATAGTACGGTTTTCAGTTCATCCGCGAGCAGCACTGCAGTTGCAGGTAGTTACGCCCTGAATGTGACATCTCTAGCTCAATCCCAGAGTCTGGTCTCTACAGGCGTGGCTAGCAGCAGCTCTGCCATTAGCGATGGAACTTCCACAACACTCAGCTTCGATTTCGGCACCACCACCGGGGCAAGCTTCGTCACTAACGGTAGCGGCGTGAAAAGCATCACCATAGATGGCACCAATAACTCCATGCAGGGCATTGCCGCAGCCATAAATGCTGCAAATATTGGCGTGACCGCAACCATTATTAATGATGGCAGCGCAAGCGCACCCTATCGCCTATCGATCACCTCAAGCAGTAGCGGAGAGAGTAATAGCCTGAAAATTAGCACTAGCGGTGGCGATGGCACCATCGATGCATTATTGGCTTACGATCCAGCAGGCGCAAAAAACCTCACCCAAACTGTGGCTGCACAGAATGCCAACTTCACCTTAAATGGAATTGCGATCACCAGCGCCTCTAACACCGTAGCAAGTGCAATCCAGGGTGTATCCATCACGTTGAATCAGACGACCACCTCACCTGCCACACTGACAGTCGCACATGACTCAACCGCTGTAAGCACTGCAGCCACTAGTTTCGTGGATAGTTACAACGCACTGTATAACCAGATGAAGTCACGCTCGGCCTACGGTACATCGGCGTTGGCTGGTGATGGAACAGTACGTTTGATGATGACCCAGTTGCGCAGCGTATTCATGACCGGCGCAACCGGTGGCACGATGTCACTATTGTCCCAAGCCGGCATAAATTCGCAAGCAGACGGAACACTCAAACTTGATAGTGCAGCACTCACCAGTGCACTTAGCACGAATTACAGCGATGTAAGCAATCTATTCACTTCGACCAGCGGCTTTGGCACCCGACTAGATGCTTGGGCAACATCGGTCCTGTCCGTGGGAACCGGATTAATTGCTACACGTACGAGCAGTATTCAAGCAAGCACCGATGGTTATAACACACGTATAAGTCAGCTTGAAAACAGAATGACAACATTGCAAAAGCAGTACACCACCCAATACAGCAACTTGAACATGCTGTTATCCAGCATGAACAACACAAGTTCTTATCTAACCGTACAACTGGCTAAACTTTAATCTAGGAATACGAACATGAACGCAATCACAGCTATCAGTGCCTATAAGAAAGTCGGTATCGAATCCAGCGCGACTTCTGCAGACCCGCACAAACTGATTACTATGTTGTTTCAAGGAGCATTATTGGCCATCGCCAATGCGAAGAACCAGATGCTAAAGAATGAAACAATGGCCAAGGGGAAATCAATTTCCCATGCCATCTCGATCATAGGCGAAGGCCTGCATGCCAGCTTGGACACCCGTGTGAAAGGCCAGTTGGTACAAGACCTGTCCGCTTTGTATGACTATATGGTGAGACGCTTGACCGAAGCGAACATCGAGAACAACGTGGCTATTTTGGACGAGGTCACTGGCATCCTGACTGAATTGAAAAGCGCTTGGGACAGCATACGTCCGAATAATTCACAGCCAGTCAATCAGCCTCAACCCGTTGCAAAAGCACAACTGGTCTATGGAAGAGGATAAGAATATGAGCAACCCTCAAGTCATCAGAAACTATCAATCCCTCTCCAATATCACGGGCCAGATGCGCGATGCCGCGCTACAGGGAGAGTGGGACAAATTGATCGTGTTAGAACAACAGTGTTCCCTACATGTGGAGACCATGAAGCCAGTTGATGCGACAGCAAAACTGGATGAACCAGAACGTCAGCAAAAGATCAGCCTTATCAAGAAGATCATGGCCGACGACAGAGAGATACGCAATCGCACCGAAGGTTGGATGGAACAGTTGCAACGTCTGATGCAAAGCAATCGTCAGGAACAGCGTCTGCATCAGGCCTACACCTCGGGTTACTGAGCCGGGCCATGAGCGATGCTGCCCGCTAACCTGAGCAATGCACTGAAGGTACTTGCCCGTTCAGACAAACCGCTCATCACCGCCGAGACCACAGTAGCCAGCAGCAAGCTAGCAGTGGGACAACAACTGCAAGGGACGGTGCTCGCCCAACTCAAGTCGGGCGCTTACAACGTCTCAGTCGCTGGGCAAACGGTACAGATGCGTCTGCCGTCAGAGATTCGTACTGGCCAACTCGTCGCTTTGCGCGTCGTCTCCGTCAGTCCCCAGCTATCACTCAGCCTACTAGGATCGACCAACCCGCTCTCCACCCATGAACAGATAGGCGCAACCGCGCGCCTGCTGGCCGACCTTGCCGAACTGCCAGGCAAACGCGTACCGGTACAACAACTGGGCGGTACCGCAGTCTGGCCGTCGCACGAAACAGCCCCCGATAGCAAACAACTCGCCACCGCCTTGCGCGCAGCTTTGGCCAACAGCGGCTTGTTCTATGAGTCGCATCAAGCGGAATGGGTACAGGGTGGACGTAGTACTGCGCAACTATTGGTGGAACCACAAAACAGACTGCTAGATTTCGTGCCTAGGGCTGAACTAAACAAGAGCAGTGCAGATGCACAAATGGCCGCAACAACTCCTGTGCATAGCGAAGCTGCTAAACAGAGTGCGCAAACTATAGTCGCCAAGGAGCTGATGCCACTTGTACAGCAACAGTTGCATGCGATGGAGACGCATCAGCTCACTTGGGTGGGACAGGTCTGGCCCGAGCAGAAGATGCAATGGGAGATACAGGGTGAAGAGCCACATATCCACGACGAGGAAGAGCGGCGTTGGCGTACCGAGTTGGAGTTGGCTTTGCCTAAATTAGGTGATGTACACGCCAAACTGGCATTCTCAGCAAATGGTTTGGAATTACGTTTGCAAACTGGCGATGCGGATACCTTGCGACTGTTCGAGCGTGCCATGCCCAAACTACGTGCTGCACTTGCACAAGCTGATATCGCTTTAAGTGCAGCGATTGTGGAGCACGCATGAATAACGCTTGGGACAAATCAACTCAGCAATATGCAGTTGCCATGGCATACGGCAGCAGTGACGGTGCACCTAAGGTAGTTGCCAAAGGTCGCGGACTAATCGCCCAAGCAATCATAGAGCGCGCTAAACAACACGGCGTTTATGTACACGAGTCAGCAGAACTGGTCGGCATGTTGATGCAAGTGGAGCTAGACCAACAGATTCCTCCGCAGCTGTATATCGCTGTGGCAGAATTACTGGCTTGGCTATATCGATTAGAACATGCGGATAACCCCACTATTCCTGCGTTTGGAAAATACTAAAATTGCTAAAATCGCCTTCGAGGCAATCAGCTAAAACAACCCTGCGGAACCCGAAATATGAACCACGAGAGCCAGCTTAAGATAGAGATCTTTACTAATGCAGAAGATGCCAAACATCGCATCGAAACCCCTAAAGAGATCGAATTCCTATTGCGCAACATCTCCACCAAGCATGCACGCGTGGCACTGCACTATGCCGATGGCAGTCGCTACTTGCTAACTACTTTATTGGGGGTCAACGCGCAAGGGTTGTGGATAGAGCAAAGTCCAAAGAGCGAGGTCAACCAACAGATCAATGAAGATCAAAATCTAATCTTTGTCAGCTCACATCTACGGGTAAAGGTCCAATTCAAATTAGGTCTTCCCGTAACGAAGAAGTTCGCAGACAAGGACGCATTCTGTTTTCCGTTGCCACCTAGCGTGCTACGACTGCAACGCCGTGAGTATTTCCGTCTACCAACGCCCGACGTCAACCCGCTCAAATGCATCATCCCCGTTTCAGCTGAACCCCATTCTAAGTTAAATGAAGTCACCATCATGGACATCAGCGTAGGTGGCGCCGCCCTCACCTGTGCCGAAGATGATACTGAATTGATCCCCGGCGAGACCTATAACGATTGCCGCATAGATTTACCTGGTTTCGGCACGATCAGTGGGACCATCGTCGTCAGAAATTGGGCTGTACTGACCTCGGTCAGCGGACAGAATTATAAGCGCGCGGGCTGTGAGTTGATGGATATGGATAATCCATCCATCACTCTGCTCAATAGATACATCATGCACATGCAGCGTGCGCAGTGATAACGGCGGATGAGAACTTGCCGACCACCACTAACCACCCCTCCAGCCATACTTTAGTGACTCGACCACATCGCAGGCAGCCACCATGAAACAATGGTGGCACTCTCTTAGCATCGCGACCAAGCTCAACATCCCTATCCAACTGATGTTGTTGCTGCTGCTGTCGCTGGCTCAGCTTTGGATCATAGAACTGACCAAATCTGAAATCATGGAGGGTGCTCAGCGCCGCGCCTATATCTCAGCCGACGGCATCATCAATGGCATGAATATGCTGATGATCACCGACAAAATCACCGATGCCAAGAACCGCCGACTGTTCATAGACAAAATGGGCTCCTCCGAGCATATCAAAGAGCTACGCATCATCCGCTCCAAGCAAGTCCAAAACCAATTCGGACCTGGCCTACCCGAGGAACAAGTTCAAGATGAGATGGATAGGCTTGCCATCGCCAGCAAGAAAACCCAGTTCAAACTACAGGAAGACCAGCGCACCCCGACCTTGCGCGTGGTCATGCCCTTTATCGCCAGCACCAATTTTCGCGGTACTAACTGCCTGTCCTGTCATCATGTAGAAAATGGCTCTGTGAACGGAGCGGCCAGCATCACCATAGACATGAGCGAAGAGCTGGCAGCGATTAAGCGCACACGCAACTTGCTCATCGCTGGCCAAGTAGGCTTGCAGATCCTCTTATTCATCACCATAGGTTGGCTGTTGCGCCGATTCTTTCACCCGCTGCAGAAGTTGCAGCGGACAATGAAGTCCATGCAAACCAGTGGCAGTATGGAACAATACGAACCTGTCTCGACAAATCAAGACCCAAAAGATGAAATAGGCGAACTCACCTTGAGCTTCGATCGCATGGCAGCCGCGCTCTACGACTCCGAGCAGTCCACGAAGCTTGCCCAGGCCATCTATCTCTCGAATGCCGATGCCATCGTAGTGACCAATGAAAACAATCTCATTGTTGATGTAAACCCAGCTTTCACCCGTATCACCGGTCATAGCCGCGAGGAGGTGTTGGGTAAAGATCCCAAGTTGATGAGCTCTGGGCGCCATGACAGAGCCTTCTATGCTGAAATGTGGAATGCCCTTTTGACCCATGATCGTTGGCAAGGTGAAATCTGGGACCGACAAAAGGACGGCAGTGCTTATATCAAAGCGATAAACATTGTGGTGTTGCGTCACAAGGACGGCAGCGTGTATCGCTACGTTGCTCAGTTCTCCAACATCACAGACAAGAAGGAAAAAGATCAACTTGTCCATTGGCAAGCTAACTACGATCCACTCACCAATCTGCCCAATCGAAGATTATTCCATGACCGATTGGGGCAAGCCATCAAGATGGCACACCGCACCCGCTTCCCTATCGCGTTGCTATTCATAGATTTGGATCACTTCAAGGAGATCAACGACAATCTAGGCCATGCCATCGGTGACGCACTGCTAATGGAAGTGGCACGCCGTATATCGGCCTGTGTGCGTGAAGCGGATACCGTGTCGCGTCTAGGTGGAGATGAGTTCACCGTGATTCTGCCGGAAATAGGCGGGCTTGAGCAGGCGCAGCGCATCGCCCAACATATCGTTGAGACCATAGCAGATGCATTCCATTTCACCGAAAACGACCAAGGCCATTTCATCTCTTCCAGCATAGGCATCGCCATCTATCCAGACGATGCAAGCACCCTAGAAGCGATGCTGCGCAATGCGGACAAGGCTATGTATGCAGCCAAACAAGCAGGCCGCAACGGTTACGTCTGTTATTCCAGTTTGAAATGAAGCGTGAGGTTCTAGCCTGTTATGCAGCCTAGTACAGCAAGAGCACAATCTAGACCTGCATATTCATGATGTCGTTATAGGCTTGGATGAATTTGTTGCGCACCTGTACGGTAGCTTGGAAGTTGATACCGGCCTTCTGCATCGCGATCATAGTGTCACTCAGACTCACTCTGTCATCCCCCATCACGAAGGCCTTCTGCATCGTTTCAGAAGTCTCTTGGACTTTTGCCACGCCATCCAAGGAACCCTTGAGCACATTGGAAAAATTTACCTTGGGGGTCTGGCTGGAAGTCGCAGTCTCGCGTATGCCTGCCGCTTGGGCGGCGACCCGCATCTGAGCCAATAGGCTGTCTACCGCAGATGTATTCATAGCAATCTCCTTTATCAATGACTGCACGATACGCCCACCCTTGCCATTTACTGGCGCTGAAAAGGTTGGCAAATCTGCCCTTATTCCCTCCTTCAATTCGCTAGCAGAATCAGATAATGCTGTCATTGCCGCTATGGCTTCAAGGCGAATACAGAGCAAATATCATGGCAGAAACAGCGACTATCCCAGCTTCTGGGTTCAACCAGCTCAACCCCAGACAAAAAATCAGTGTCGCAGTTGGCGTGGCTGCGCTGATTGCCTTACTGGTAAGCGTGTGGATGTGGGGCCAGACCCCTGATTACCGTGTCTTGTTCAGCAATATTTCCGAACGAGATGGTGGCGCCATCATCGAATCCCTAGAGCAACTCAACATTCCTTATAAGTTCAGCGAAGGCGGTGGTGCTGTGATGGTGCCATCCAATCTAGTCTATGAGACTCGTTTGAAACTGGCCACCCAAGGCCTACCCAAGGGGGGTACGGTCGGCTTCGAACTGATGGAAAATCAGAAGTTCGGCATCAGTCAATTCGCCGAACAAGTTAACTATCAGCGCGCATTGGAAGGTGAATTAGCACGCTCGGTGCAGAGCATCGCCGCAGTCGCCTCAGCACGCGTGCATCTGGCCATTCCTAAGCCCACCGTATTTGTCAAAGAGCAACAGAAACCCAGCGCTTCTGTCGTGCTGACCTTGAACGGTGGTCGCTTCCTCGATCCCGCTCAGGTCAGCGCCATCGTGCATCTGATTTCCAGCAGCGTGCCCGAAATGTCGGCCAAGAACGTCACCGTGGTCGATCAGTCCGGCACCCTGCTCAGCGCCAACACTGACAACATCACAAACTCGGGTCTGGATGCCAACCAGCTCAAATATGTACGTCAGATTGAACAGAACTATGTGCAGCGCGTAGAAGCCATCGTCTCCCCCATCGTGGGTCAGGCCAATGTGCGTGCCCAAGTCACTGCTGATATAGACTTCTCCCAGACCGAGCAAACGGCCGAGACCTACAAACCCAATCAGGACAAAGCCGATGGTACCGTTCGAAGTCTGCAGACCGTGGATACTACCAATAGCTCCACTACGGCCGGTGGTGTACCAGGTGCGTTGAGCAACCAGCCTCCCGTACCTGCCACAGCCCCTATCGTGGCCAATGCCAATTCGGCCAACAATCCCGCTGTCACCCCTATCAGCGCGCACAAGGAATCCACCGTCAATTACGAAGTGGACCGCACCATACGGCATACCACCCTGCCCGTTGGCATGATCAAGCGCCTATCGGTGGCAGTCGTGGTGAACAATCGCAAAGTTACCGACGCCAAAGGCAAAGTCAGCTTTAAACCCCTTACTGATGCTGAAAAGACCCAAATCAACGACTTGGTGCGTGATGCAATGGGCTTCGATGCAAATCGTGGCGATACGCTGAACGTACAAAACGCAGCCTTCAATCTCGATAAAGAGGTCGTTGAAGAGATCCCACTGTGGAAACAACCTGACATCGTAGACCTGGCTAAAGACGTGGCGAAATACCTGCTCATTGCCATCATCATGATGATAGTGATTTTCGGTGTCATCAAGCCTGCTTTGCGCCCACTGATCACCGTCCCAGAAAAAGAGGATGAAGAGCATCACGATGAGGCCGGCGGCGCTAAAGGCGGCATCGATATCACCGAGGGTGATGACTTCACCCAATCGGACGGCGAGATTCCGCAGCAACCCGCAGTCCAGCCTTACGAACAAGGACTGCAAGCTGCACGACAGATCGCGCAAGACGACCCAAGGATCGTGGCCAGTGTGATTAAGGATTGGGTGAACGGAAATGAGTGACGGTATCGAAAAGAGCGCAGTGTTTCTGATGACCTTGGGTGAGACCGAGGCAGCCGAAGTACTGAAATATCTTGAACCCAAAGAGGTACAGAAGATTAGCGCCGCTATGGTCACGCTGAAGAATCTAAAGCGCGAACAAATTACCGATGTATTCCATGACTTTTTAGTGTGCGCCTCAAATAAGACCAGCATAGGTATGGACTCCAACGAGTACATACGCAGCATGCTGATCAAGGCGCTCGGTGACGACAAAGCCTCCAGTCTGCTAGACCGCATCATGCATAACAGTGACACCAGCGGCATAGAGAGCCTGAAGTGGATGGACCCCGGCGCGGTCGCCGAAATGGTGGGCAATGAGCACCCCCAGATCATCGCCACCATCCTCGTTCATCTGGAACCGGATCAAGCCGCCAGCGTGCTCAAGATGCTCACCGAACGTACCCGCAACGATGTACTACTGCGTATCTCAACGTTGGATGGTGTTCAGCCTGTAGCTTTGCGCGAACTTAACGATGTATTAAGCCGTTTGATGTCAGGCAGCGGCAACACCAAGAAGAGTCTGCAGGGTGGCGTGGGCGCAGCTGCCGAGATCCTCAACTTCATGGGTGGCACACTGGAAGCCGAGATGATTGAGAACGTACGCACCTATGACCCTGATTTGGCGCAGAAGATAGAAGACAAGATGTTCGTGTTCGAAAACGTGTTGGAGATAGACGACCGCGGCATCCAGCTGATCCTGCGCGAAGTTCAATCCGAATCTCTCATTGTCTCGCTCAAGGGCGCAAGCGAAGAGTTGCGCGAGAAGATCTTCAAGAATATGTCTTCACGCGCCGCCGAGATGATGCGCGAAGACTTGGAATCCAAAGGTCCGGTCAAGCTCAGCGAAGTCGAGGCGAACCAGAAAGAGATACTCAAAATCGTGCGTCGTCTGTCCGACGAAGGCCAGATCTCACTAGGCGGAAAAGGCGAGGAAGCTTATGTCTGAGCTCAAGACTGCACAAAGCTTCATGGCTAGGGTGGCGGTCAATACCAGCACCCAGATGGCAGGCGACGCGACGCTCATCCCTAAAGAAAAGCTGACCGCTTATCAACGCTGGGAACTGCCTTCTTTTAGCAGCGCACCGCCCGCCGCGCAGACTGCCGCGCTGGCACTCAGCACTGCTGCCGAACTGCAACAGATAAAGCAACTAGCTCACGAACAAGGCTATGTGGAAGGCAAGCAATCGGGACACGAGGCTGGATACGAGGCTGGCTATGCAACCGGCGCAAAGCTGGCTCAACTGGAGGTCACCACCCTGCACGAAATGATCCACACGTTGGAAGATAGCCTGACCCAATTGGATCAGGACGTCGCACAGACACTGGTAGACATGTCTATCTCCATCGCGCGCAAAATGATAAGTCACACGCAAGAAATCAAACCAGAGTTGGTACTCGAACTGGTACGTGATGCCATCGCTCAGCTGCCGCAGTTCAACCAGAACCCTCATCTCATCTTGCATCCGGAAGATGCAGCACTGGTACATAAGTATATGAGTGACGAACTTAATCATGCTGGCTGGAAAATCTTCACCGATGCGCAATTGCAACGCGGCGGCTGTCTGGTCAAGACCGCACACAGTCTGATCGATGCGACCAACGAGGCACGTTGGCAACATTTATTGCAATCCATAGGGCAGGACGGATCATGGCTAGACTGATCTCGGATAGAGCAGAAGCAGCTCCCACTGCAGGCGTGTCTCTGACGACTAACCCGCACATATATCGTTGGCAGAACATGTTGATCCAAGGTCGCGACTACGCACGCGACACCCAGACCTTGCAACCCTGTGGTCATCTCACCAAGGTGACTGGTTTGGTGATGGAAGCGGTTGGCTTACAGATGCCAGTAGGTAGCACCTGTGAGATACACCTGCCCAGCTGTACCGTGGAAGCCGAGGTGGTGGGTTTCTCCGGTGAGCGTTTGTTCCTGATGCCCGAAAACACAGTTTACGGCTTGGTACCGGGCGCACGGGTCACACCAGTGGAGCACCGCAATGTGTTGACACTGGGCAACAAACGCAAACTGAAACGTCGTCAGACCGATCTAGGTAAACATCTACCGGTAGGCGATATGTTACTGGGGCGCGTGCTGGACGGCGCGGGCAAACCGTTGGACCAACTCGGCCCCTTGGTGGAAGCAGAATCGGCTTCTTTGCAAAGCCGCCCTTTCAATCCCTTAGAACGCGCAACCATAGAAGACACATTGGACGTGGGCGTACGCGCCATCAACAGCATGCTGGTGGTAGGACGTGGCCAACGTATGGGCTTGTTCGCCGGTTCCGGTGTGGGTAAGAGCGTCTTACTGGGCATGATGGCGCGCTACACCAGCGCCGATGTCACCGTGGTTGGACTGATAGGCGAACGTGGCCGCGAAGTAAAAGAATTCATCAACGACATCTTAGGACCGGAAGGTCTGGCCCGTTCCGTGGTCGTCGCCACACCGGCAGATACCAGCCCGCTGATGCGCTTACAAGGTGCGGCTTATGCCACCACCATCGCTGAATATTTCCGCGACCAAGGCAAAAATGTCTTGCTCATCATGGACTCATTGACTCGTTACGCCATGGCGCAGCGCGAGATTGCCCTTGCCGTGGGCGAACCGCCCGCCACCAAAGGTTATCCACCCTCAGTGTTCGCCAAGCTGCCACAACTCGTTGAGCGTGCGGGTAATGGCTTAGAGGGCAGCGGCTCTATCACTGCTTTCTATACCGTACTGACCGAAGGCGATGACCAGCAGGACCCCATTGCCGACAGCGCACGCGCCATCTTGGACGGACACATCGTGTTGTCGCGCCGTCTGGTGGAACAAGGGCACTACCCTGCCATCGACATGGAGGCTTCCATCAGCCGCGTCATGGCACACCTAGTGCCACCCGAACATCTATCTATCGTGCAGCACTTCAAGCATCTGTATTCGCACTATCAACGCAACCGCGATCTGATCAGCGTGGGCGCTTATGTGAGTGGTAGCGACCCCATCTTGGATGAAGCGATACAGCTCTATCCGCGTATGGAGGACTTCCTTAAACAAGGCATGTTCGAGCAAGAGTCCAGCTTGAGCAGCATCGAACAGCTGTATCGGCTGTTCACACCTCAATAAGGAGTATGACCATGCAAAAACCCTTCACCTTAAAACCGCTGATGGAGTTGGCACAACACCACAAAGAGGCCGCCACACGGGAGCTAGGGCAGCGCAACAAGACCGAGCATGATGCACAAGAGAAGTTGGACATGCTCAGACGTTATCGCAACGAGTATCAAACCCGCTTGCAGGAAGCCACCCGCGTCGGCATAGACCCACTGGAGCTACGCAACTTCCAGCAGTTCATCGACAAATTGGACGAGGCTATCTTCCAACAGCGCAAGGTCTTGGAGCAGAGCCGGGTATCGGTCGCACAGGGACGCACCGAATTCGATAGCACCCAGCGCAGATTGAAGTCCTACACCACCTTGCAAGATCGCCACATGGAAGAACAAAAAAAAGTGGAAGCAAAATCAGAACAGAGCGCACTGGATGAACATACGGGCCGCTTTGCCGCCTACCGCATGCAACAAGCTGAAGAGAAAAAGAACCATCACTAGATAGGGAAATATCATGACTACCCTCACCCCCAACCTTTTGACCACTCCACCCGCCCAAACTGGCGCAAAAACCACGGCCAATAACAGCAAGCCCGACGACGCGCCGGAACAGGCTTTCGGTTCGGTGCTGGCACGCCAGCTCGATGCTGAACAGCCCGCAAGCGACACTGCAGCGACACTCAAAGCCGCTAAAAAAGCGCTGACCGGCGAACTCACTAAAGACAGCAAAGACGCTCTCACGACGACACCTGTCACGAGTAACGATCCCGCCGCCAATCTGATTGCCATGCTGCAAGCACCCATAGAGTTGCGCACCGCATCCAGTCTAGCTGCACAGGATGATGTAGCCAAAACGGACAGCAAAACCCCTGCACTGGGACTGGTCGATAAATTAGCGATCAAGTCCGACAAGGCCGAGTTACTTACATCGAGTAAGTCGGTAGTTAACGCAACTGACGATAAATTTCATAACGCGACATCGGTCGCGCAGCAACAAGCTGCCATCGATCCAGCCAAGGCCATTGATGCGAAGACTGTCATCCTCACAGACACAGTCGCTGCCGCACCCCGTGCACAAGATGTGGCTGCCTTTACCGCACCTACGCTAAGCGCCGTGCCACCCTCAGCACAAACCGCTCCGAGTGCGCCCGTGACAGTCGCCACGCCTATGGGCAGCAGCGTATGGGCAGACGACTTCGCACAACAAGTCACTTGGATGGCGACCGGAAAACAGGAACAGACCGCCTCTCTTCATCTAAACCCGCCCGATCTAGGGCCGATGCAAGTGGTCGTGAAAGTCAGTGACAGTCAAGCCACCATACTTTTCACTTCACCTCATGGTGCGGTGCGCGAGGCCATCGAGAACGCCATGCCTAAACTTCGCGAGATGATGGCCGATAACGGTATTACGTTGGGTAATACCAGCGTTAGCGATCAGGCACCACGCGAACGCAATGATGCAAATGAGAATGGTGCTGCACCCCGCGGCACTTGGTCATCCAACGACGGAGTGGATAGCACCGTGCGCACGAGCAGTGTGCAAAGTAGCAATGTTCGCCATAAAGGCATGGTGGATACCTTCGCCTGAAGCAGGTCTCTAAAGGCCGAGTTGATGGAGAACATCCGCCCTATTCGCTTCATTGCAAAAAGGCTTTTTTACACATAATCACACCATCAAACTAAGGAATCGAAAATGTCCAAGCCAGCAAAACCAGCCGCCGCAGAAGGCGCAGCCCCCCCAAAAAGCAAAAAGATGCTAATCATCATAATTGCTGTCGTAGTGTTACTTGTTGGTGGAGGCGCAGCTGCATTCTTGCTGATGAAACCTGTGCACCCACCCAAGCATGGTGAAGAGGCCGTTGCGGAAGAGACTCATGCTGAAGACGCACACCCCGTCGAACCTAAGTATGTTGAATTGGGCACCTTCACTGCGAATCTGTTGCACGAAGAAGGTGATCGATATCTGCAAGCCACCATCAGCATCAAGCTGACCAAGCCTGAACTTGAAGAGAAGATAAAAGCCCGCAATCCAGAGATTTTGCACCGCGTAAACATGCTATTGCAAAGCCGTACCCCTTCCGAATTATCAACACTCGCAGGTAAGGAAAGACTGGCAGGCGCAATCAAAGAGCAAGTGCAATATGTGTTGGGCTTACGTAAATCTGAGCCCATCATCGTTGCGTCCATCCCGGTCGTACCCAATAGTGAAGAAGCGCCAACTGAACATGCCGACGCAGCGCATAGCGCCGCCCCCGCACATGCACCAGCCCCCGAACATGGCGGTGAGAGTAAAGCGGGTGTAGCCGAAGTATTGTTTACCACCTTTATCATCCAGTAAAGACCATGAGCGAATTTCTCTCACAAGACGAAGTCGATTCACTCCTCAAAGGCGTGACGGGTGAGGCTGACGAGGCCAAGGAGGACGCTCCAGCCTCAGGAGAAGTTCGCTCATACAATCTTGCTTCACAAGAACGTATCGTGCGTGGGCGTATGCCCACCATGGAGATCATCAACGAGCGCTTTGCACGCTTATTCCGTATCGGCTTATTCAACTTCATCCGTCGCACACCTGAAATCTCAGTCGGGCCGGTGAAGGTGATGAAGTTCGCCGAGTTCATCCGTAATCTGCATGTACCGACCAATCTCAACATCGTCCAAGCCAAGCCCTTGCGTGGTAATGGCTTGTTCATCTTCGACCCGAATCTGATCTTCCTCGTAGTCGACAATATGTTCGGCGGCGATGGCCGTTTCCATATGCGGGTGGAAGGTCGTGAGTTCACGCAGACCGAACAGCGCATCATCCAAAAGATGCTGGAAGTGGTGTTCGAAACCTATAGCAAATCTTGGGAGGCGGTCTATCCGCTCAACTTCGAATTCGTGCGTTCCGAAATGAATCCGCAGTTTGCCAACATCGCCACCCCCAACGAAGTCGTCATCATCACTACCTTCGATATCGAGTTGGGCGGCAACGGCGGCGCCTTCCATGTGTGCATGCCCTACTCCATGTTGGAACCGGTCAAAGACCTGCTCTACAGCACCATGCAGGGCGACCATCTAGCCGTCGACAAGCGCTGGCTCACCCTGCTTTCCAAACAGGTGCAATCGGCCAGTGTAGAGCTGATCGCCACGCTGGGCATGGCCAATATGACAGTAGAGCAGGTGCTGAAGATGCGCGAAGGCGATGTCATCCCGCTCGATGTTGATGACCACATCACCGCCGCCGTCGACGGTGTACCAATGATGGAATGCAAATACGGCACATCCAACAATCAGTACTCGCTCAGGATCGAAAAGATGCTGACTATCAATGAAGGAGAGAACCATGTCTGAAGCAACCGCAACTGAACTCGAAGCCGAAGCAGCAACTGGCACAGCCGAGATCACCGCAGACGACTGGGGCGCAGCCATGGCCGAACAGGCAGTGACAGAAACACCCGCCGATGACTGGGGTGCCGCAATGGCGGAACAGGGTGAGGCTAAGCCCTCAGCCGCAGAGAAAGCCAAACCGCATGTCTTCGAACAGTTTGGCTCTCCCGCCGGATCGACCACACAGAACGATCTGGACATGATCATGGACATCCCTGTGCAACTCTCGGTTGAACTGGGACGCACCAAGATGCCCATCAAGAATCTGCTGCAACTGGCCCAAGGTTCGGTGGTCGAGTTGGCCGGTATGGCAGGTGAACCGCTGGATGTGATGATCAATGGTTTTCTCATCGCCCAAGGCGAAGTGGTGGTGGTCAATGACAAACTGGGCATACGCCTGACCGACATCATCACCCCCTCGGAACGTCTACGTCGCTTGAACCGCTGACATGCGCGCCCTTACAAGAATTCAGCTCGCGATCGCCAGCATGATGAGTCTGCCGGCCTACGCGGAAGAAGTCGCTCGCCCCAGCTATGTGCCCGTGCCTCCTCCCGCCGTAAGCTCTGGAAGTATCGTGCAGGTCATCTTCAGTCTGTTACTGGTGCTCGCCGCCATCCTGCTCGTAGCTTGGTTGTTCAAGCGTATGAACGTGATGCAGAAAGGCAACGGTAATCTGCTCAAAGTGCTGGGTGGCGTCTCCATTGGACAACGCGAACGTGTGGTATTGGTCGAGATCGAAGACACTTGGCTAGTCGTGGGCGTGGGTCCCGGACAGATACGCACTTTGCACACCCTGCCCAAGTCCACGCAAAGCGCAGTGACCACGAACGTCCCACAAGCGGATGTCCCCTTTAGCGCCTGGCTTAAGAAAGTCATCGAGAAACGTGATGCGGCGTGACCTTCCCTTACTTGCACTAGTACTACTAGCGCTTACCTTAAGTGGCAACGCTAGCGCTGAGGCTGGACTCGCAGCCATCACCAGCGTACCTGCTGCAGGTGGCGGACAGACCTATAGCCTGAGTTTGCAGACGCTGATACTGCTCACCTCGCTGAGCTTCCTGCCAGCGGTGCTGCTGATGATGAGCAGCTTCACCCGCATCATCATCGTGCTGTCCTTGTTGCGCTCCGCCATCGGCACACCCTCTGCCCCGCCCAATCAGGTCTTGGTAGGTTTGGCCTTGTTCCTCACCTTCTTCGTCATGTCGCCGGTACTGGACAAGATCTACACTGAAGCCTATCTGCCCTACAGCGAAAGCAAGATCACCCTGCAACAGGCCGCCGAAAAAGGCATCGTCCCGCTCAAAGCCTTTATGCTGCGCCAGACCCGCGAGGCTGACCTCGCGCTATTCGTCAAAATATCCAACAGCGAACCATTGCAAAGCGCCGATGAAATACCGCTGCGCATCCTAGTACCCTCCTATGTCATCAGCGAACTCAAAACCGCCTTCCAGATCGGCTTTGTAGTGTTCATTCCCTTTCTCATCATCGACATCGTAGTCGCTAGCGTGCTGATGTCCATGGGTATGATGATGGTCTCGCCCTCGGTGATCTCCTTGCCGTTCAAGATCATGCTGTTCGTTCTAGCCGATGGTTGGAATCTCTTGATTGGCTCACTTGCGCAGAGTTTCTACACTTGAAATGAAAAGCATCTCAAAAAATTCAGATTTTTTGGATGGAGCGCAAGGAGCCGCGCAGCGAATGACGCAGGCATATCAGTCAGATAGACAAGGAATGAGCGAGCACGTGACGCAGCGATCCGCCAAAAAAATGAATTTTCGGAGATGCTCATGACCCCCGAATCGGTCATGACCTTGGCGCAACAGGCGATGCAGATCACGCTGATGATCGCCGCGCCGCTGTTGCTCACCGCGCTGGTGATCGGTCTCGTAGTCAGCATCTTTCAGGCGGCGACCCAGATCAATGAGATGACCTTGTCATTCATCCCCAAACTGCTCGGCTTGTTTCTAGTGTTGATGCTGAGTGGTGGATGGATGATAGGCACACTGGTGAACTATGTGCAGCGCTTGTTCGGCAACATCCCTTGGATGATAGGGTGATGTCATGATCAGCTTCACTAGTGCACAACTCGATGCTTGGCTAGTGGCGCTGATCTTCCCGCTGACCCGCATCCTCGCGCTGATCGCCACCGCGCCCATCATCGGTAACAGACAAGTTCCAGTACGCGTAAAAGTGGGCTTGGCGGTCATACTGACCATCGTCATCGTTCCTACACTAGGCGAGCTACCTCAGGTCTCGGTAGGCTCGGCACAGGGCATGTTGATACTCGTGCAGCAGATCATCATAGGCACAGCGATGGGCTTCACCATGCGCATGATCTTCACCGCTGTAGAGATGGCCGGTGATCTAGCCGGTATGCAGATGGGCTTGGGCTTCGCCAGTTTCTTCGATCCAGTGAACGCCTCTTTCACACCGATACTCGCACAATGGATGGGCGTGGTCGCTTCACTCGCTTTCCTCGCCATGAACGGACATTTATTCATGTTCATGGGCTTAGCAGAAAGCTTCCGCACCTTGCCGATAGGGCAGATGATGCCGCACTCAGCCTATTTCGATATCGCCACATGGGGGGGCAACATCTTCGCCTATGCCGTGCAGATATCGTTGCCGCTCCTCGCCGCGTTGCTCATCACCAACATCGCACTCGGCATCCTCACCCGCGCCGCGCCGCAGCTCAATCTATTCGCGGTCGGTTTTCCGGTCACGCTGTCTATGGGCCTCGTGATTTTGGCGCTGACCATGCCCTACTTCGCGCCACTGCTAGACAAGATCACCCACGATGCACTCGATACGATGCTAAAGATTAGCCGCGCCGTGCCGTAAACGCTAACAGGACATCGCCGCACTTCGACTAGCGACGTGTACAGCAGATAGGAGAACTTTCATGTTTGGTCAAAGCAGAAAATTAAAAGAACAACTGGCGGCATGCCACAACGAACTGCAACCCCTCAAGGATGTATTCAAAGCACTCAATCAGACCATGGCAGTCATCGAGTTTTCGCTGGACGGCAATATCCTGTCGGCCAACAATAATTTCTGCCAGGTGCTGGGCTACACGCAGAACGAGATCAGTGGACGACATCACAGCACCTTGTGCGATAGCAGCTATGTGAACTCGCAAGAGTATAGACAGTTTTGGAACCGTTTACGCGGCGGTGAGTCATTCAGCGGGAAATTCAGTCGCCGCAACAAACAAGGCAACATCATCTGGCTAGAAGCAACTTACTTCCCCGTAACTGACAATACAGGCAGGGTCACAAAAGTGATCAAAATCGCCAGCGACATCACCGCCCATCACAACGATATGCTGTTTACCCAGAATCTGATCGCATCACTGGACCGCTCTATGGCCGTAATTGAATTTGATCTGCAAGGCAACGTGGTTCACGCTAACCAGAACTTCCTCAATGTGATGGGCTATTCCCTGCAGGAGATACAAGGACGACACCACAGCAAATTCTGCACCTCAGACTTCACATCCAGTGCCGCCTACCAACAATTCTGGAGTCGATTAAACAGCGGTGAATTTTTTGCCGGACAATATGAGCGCGTTGGTAGGAACGGTCAAACCATCTGGTTGGAGGCAACCTATAACCCTGTCAACGATGAAAATGGAAAACCCTATCGCGTCATCAAATTTGCCGCCGACATCACAGCCAGAGTGTTGCAACATCAAGCAGAACAGCACAGTGCGCAAACCGCCTACGAAATCTCACAAGAAACCGAGAGACTTTCAAGCAATGGCGAAAGTGTCATTCTGCAAGCCATAGAGAAGATGCATGCCCTATCCGGCAGCGTGGGTGAATCGTCCCAGCAAGTGCAGCGACTGGGCGACAAGACCACCCAGATCACCTCCATCGTCAACACCATCAAAGAGATCGCAGACCAGACCAATTTGCTCGCACTGAACGCCGCCATCGAAGCAGCCCGCGCAGGCGAAAGTGGACGTGGATTCGCCGTAGTTGCAGATGAAGTACGCAAGCTCTCTGAACGCACCTCTAGCTCCACTACCGAGATCGCCAAGATGATCGTCAACATCCAAGCCGAGAGCCGCACTGTGATGGATTGCATGGTCAGCAGCCTGGCTGAAGTAGAGCAAGGCGTGCAGCTGGCCAACGATGCTGGCGCTGCCATCCACCAGATACGTGAGGGCGCGCAGAAGGTCGTGCAAGTAGTGCAGGCGTTTTCCAGCACTGTCGCCTCTTGAGCTAGCACAAGGATTTTCAACTGTTACAAAGAGACTCATCATGAATGAAACTAAAACTATGAAGCCCAAGGTACTGATCGTTGATGACACTCAATTGAATCAGAAGATCAGTAGTGTCCGGTTAAAAGTCGAACAAATTTAGTTGGTTATAAAAATCCGTCTGATCTGTGAACTGCCCACTGCCTGCGAAGGCTTGAGATAGCTGGGTTTTCTCAAAAACAGACACCGATAT
>JAQTTY010000016.1 GCA_028710525.1 Gallionella sp.
GTTTGTCTGACGACCATAGCGAGTTGGTCCCACTCCTTCCCATCCCGAACAGGACAGTGAAACGGCTCCGCGCCAATGATAGTGTGGTTCTTCCATGCGAAAGTAGGTCATCGTCAGACTCCTTACAAACAAAATCGCCCCTGCAGAAATGTTGGGGCGTTTTTGTAAACCGTACATTTTTAATGTACAAAACATTTTGACTTGAATGTCAGAATGGGTCGTTAGCTCAGCTGGTAGAGCAGCGGACTCTTAATCCGTTTGTCGCAGGTTCGATCCCCGCACGACCCACCAATATTATCAATGCCCTATGCCTAAACAGCGTGGGGCATTTTTATTTGTGGGATGCCGTATGTGGTATTGCGGGGAATTATGTGAGCAGAGTGACCTGCACGTTGACGCGCATCCTAGCTGTATCGTGCCCGATAAAACTTCCAGAAACTGGCGGTACGGTTTCTGAGTCGCGCGCAACAGCAACGGCGATATGCCGGTTTCCGGTTACTTCACCTGATGTTGGATCAAATCCTTTCCATCCGGTACCTGGCAAGTAAATTTCGACCCAAGCATGCGTCGTGGCATTGCCCGCTTCTGTGGAGGGTGCATGCAGATACCCACTGACGAAGCGACTTGCCAGACCCATGTGACGACAAGCTTCGATGAACAAGGTGGCGTAATCGCGACAAGATCCACTGCCCATACTTAGCGTCTCGGCGGGAGATTGCACCCCTGCCTCTTCTCTTGCTTGGTAGCGGAACTTCTGACTTATGGTCTGATTCAGTTTGACCAACAGGGCGAAAGTCTGGCTGCACTGCAAGTCCATGCGTTGCAGCCAAGCATGAATCGCAACTCTGTCAGCGGGAAAAACGGGACGTTGGAAGGAGGCTAAATCGATCTGTTCGTCCAGCGCGTAGGTGAAAGGAAGGTTCACCGCATATCCTTCAAGCATAAAGTCATAGGGTGCTGGGGCGTAGTGCTGGATGATGACTTCACTTGCAATCGTCAGCTTGTTGGAGCGCTCTTGGAAGCTAATAATCGCCAAGGAGTTATCAAATACATCGCGCTGCCACTTGATGGTGTATGCGGGGCTGATTTCTAGCTTGGAGGACTCGATACGGACGTCATGGCCTTCTCGTGGGCGCAGCAACAAGCGATGCGGGTTAAGTGTCACCTGCGTAGAGAATGTGTACTCCGTCAAATGTGTGATACGCAGTCTCTGCATATTATCAGCCTGGGGCAGAATCCAGCATCTCTACATGTACCGACATGTTGCGCGGATACAAGGCTGGACCAAACTGGTTAAAGATGGCCACATCGGCGGCATCGCGCCCGTAGGCTACGGTGACTCGGCCACCTTTTGGACAGGGTTGCGTTGCATCAAAGGTGTACCAGCGGCCACCCACGTACGCTTCGAACCAAGCATGAAAATCCATGGGCGTCAGTTCATGTAGATAACCTACTACCATCCGTGCTGGGATGCACAGGCTGCGACAGAGTGCGATGCCCAGATGCGCCAACTCACGACATACTCCCTCACCGCGCTGGTGTACTTCAACAGCGGAAAGCTGAAAGTGGGTAGAGTCAGGATTGAAGCTGATGTTGTCGCGTATCCAAGCGACAATGGCAGCCACTTGGTCATATCCAGGTGCAGCAAGCGCGGTTACTTTCCGCCCAAGTTCAATGAACTTATCGGACTCACAGTAGCGCGTGGGCAGGAGATAAGTGAGGACTTCATCAGGCAGGGTCTGCACCTCATTAAAGGGGGCGCCGGGGCTGACGGCTATGTTCTCCGCAGTCATGATGTTAGCGGAAGTACATACAGTGAATTCACCTGGTGGCGCAATAAGGCGCTGGCAAAGATTGCCAAAATTATCGATGTATTCTATGACCGGCACGCTGGGCTTTAAGTTGTAGGACTCGCTGGCCACCCACTGGTCTATACCACTGCGAGGCCTAAGCATGAGAATGAAAGGCGTGGCTACACTCACGTCAAAAGTAATACTACATCCGGTACGAAGCCACATTGGTGCTTTCACTTTATAAATTTTCTGCCATGTTCAGCACACAGTCATGAGTGGCTGGAGTTTGATTGAATGACGCCTGAATAGTTCGGCCATACGGCTCGACCAGTAGGGGGAATGGGTCTTTGGCTAGCGGCAGTAATGGGTAGGATATACGCTTCACCATTTGAATCGGTGGACGCGAAGGATACTCTGATTTCAATGTTCACGTTGTTTTCCAGACCGTTTAATCTGAGAAAATGAGGGACTTATTCCAAGCTTACATGACGATTAGATTAACCTGATTTGGCTACACTCCTAATCTGAGTCTATCCATGTGGAGACATTAAATGTCAGAGCACAATCAGTCATTGAATAGTACGTCTACAGCCATCCGCCCAGATCTTGATTGGAGTCAGGTGCGGGAAACGATATTGATGTTGCAACTTTCCATGGCGCAGATCGAGTTGGCGTTACACGATTCTGCGAGTTCGGTGAGTGATCTAAGTGACTCCTTCACGACCATTTCTGCCACATTGAACGCCATCCGTGCAGCGAATGAAAGGTTGCCTGACCAAGGGGATATCTCTGCAATAAAGGCAGAGATAGCAGGATTGGGGAGTGAGGGAGGAGAAAAGGTGGGGCAAGCGATTATCGCTTTCCAGTTCTACGACAGGTTATCGCAACGTTTGTCGCATGTGTGTCGTAGCCTAGATGACCTAGGAGGATTGGTGAGTGATCCGGCACGTCTATATAACCCCTCAGCTTGGGTCGGATTGCAAGCGTTAATCAGATCCAAGTATGTAACTGAGGAAGATCGGAGAATGTTCGATACGCTGATGGCGACTCAAAATGTAAAACTCGCGCTTGATGATTTCATCAGATGCAAGCGCGAGCAGCAGCCCAGTGGGGATATCGAGTTGTTTTAGTACTCGCTTGCGCTAGATGCCGCTAGCGAGTCTGCTGTCGTAAGTTGATTGGCATAGCGCAATGCTGTCAGCTAACAGTTTGGCTGAAGCTTCAGCGACTTCTGCGGGTATGGTGAACAAGCCTGGCTTACGTGGAACCGGTTTTTGATTGGCGGTGATGTAATCAGTGCTTGCCTGCTCGGCAGCTACTTTGCAAGCGGCTAGGTCTGTCGCTAGTTGGGCATTGAAGGCGGCTTTAGCTTCTTCGACTCTCGCTTTTTCTGCTGCTGCCGCCAAAGCTCTGCTATGTTCAACTTCTTTGCGCATCTCTGCTGCAGCTGCTTGCTCTTGTTTATTCAGATAGTCCATATAGAACCATCCGCCACCTGCAGCCAATATAATCAGAACAGCTATGATGCTTTTGACCATTTTTTTCTCCATCATGAAGTTGAGCAAGCAGACGGATGATAACCAAAAATAACTTTTAGTGTCACCCGTAGTTTTAGAAGTCTGAGATAGACTCATCTATATCAGCCACAAGAGCCTATCGCGCCGCAACTGGTACAGAATTCACAGCCGTCTTTTTTGATCAAAGTAGTGTTGCCGCACTCCTTGCACACCTTACCTGCCAAAGTCTTTACGCCAGTCGGTTTGATTTGCCCTGCAGGAATCTCCAGTACACCCATTTGCTGCACTGGGTAACCGCTCTCATCCAAGATGCCCAGCATCGCATAGCGGTGGATGATGAGTTTTGCTACATAGGATACGGTGGATGGGTAACTCTCCATCTTGACGCTGCCTGGCACGCGCGCCATAAAATCACCCAATGGTTCGCCGAAGTTGAGCAGCTTGCGCAGCTTCATGCCTATCCATGCTGGATCGATGACGCGCATATCCAGACTCAGCAATTTGCACAGTCCATCAAGCGCACGTGGATATACACCCGACAGCCACATTGAGTATGGACGACGCTGTCCATCCGGTAGCACGAGTTCTTTCAAGCCCAGTACAAAGTCGTCACCGCTGCCAGCATTGGCGATGTCAACGGTCCAGCTCATGGTGCCGTCTGTACCGGTCTTCGGTTCTTTTCTAGCAAATAGTGCATCCATCATCGGCGTGGTGACGCCATCGCAGACTTCTAAGGCACCTAGCTCTTCGATACGGTATTTGAGCAGATGCGCAAATGCTGCGACCAGACTAGGCATGCGCATCATCTCGCCATTGGGTGGCATAGCCATCTCGAAGCTATCGTCGCCCGCGGTCTTCATCAGCATTTCTAACTTCATGCGTATCCACACGGGGTCACGGGTACGCATGTCCATGGACATGGACTTGGCTAGTGCGCCTAAGCCACGTGGTTGTTCAGAACCGTTCACCCAGACTTCGAAGGGGTGATTGCAACCGTTCTTGGTGTGTGACACGAAGGCTACGAAGCTGCCCAGTGGATGTTTTACCACGGGCGAAGTCCAGCCCTCGCTTCCGCCTGGCAATTCTGGGCGTCCTGGCCAACGCAAGGAAGCGAGCGCAGGTTTGGGCGCGGCTTCCAGCACGATGCGTCTATCTTGGTCGAATACGAAGTCCTGAGGTTGCTCTTCTTTCTTCTCAGGCGTGACAGACAATACTGAGCCCAGCACGCTGTTAGGACGGTAGGTTGCCAGACCTTTCAGACCCGCCTTCCATGCTTCTGTGTACAGGTCTTTGAAGTCTTCGTAGGGATAGTCAGCGGGGACATTGACCGTCTTGCTGATCGAGGTGTCGATATAGGGGGCGACGGAAGCTACCATCTTCATATGGTCGATGGCCGAGATGTCCAACGCGGTGACGAACGCAGGTGGCAGATGCTCCACATCGCCGCCCATACGTTTGAATAAGCGCCAAGCGTGATCTTCAACTGAATAGTCTTTGGTCGTGCCGTCCATCATGCGTTTTTTACGTGTATAGAACCACGAGAAGGCGGGCTCTATGCCATTAGAAGCGTTGTCTGCGAAGGCAAGTGAGATGGTTCCAGTAGGCGCGATGGAGAGCAAATGGCTGTTACGTATGCCGTGCTGACGGATGCTGTTCTTCAGCTCATCAGGCAGGCGCGAGGCAAAGCGCGGGGCGGAAAGATACTGCTCAGCATCCAGCAAAGGAAATGCGCCGCGCTCCTTGGCCAAGTCGACTGAAGCTTGATAGGCCTCGTCGCGCATGATGCGTGTGATATCCGCCGCAAAAGCACGAGCTTCATCGGTGTCGTAGCGCAGGCCCAGCATTACTAATGCGTCACCCAGTCCGGTGTAGCCGAGACCAACACGGCGCTTGTTCTGTGCTTCCTGCTGTTGTTCAGGTAAGGGCCACGCGGTCACATCCAAAACGTTGTCCAGCATGCGAACTGCTGTGTGGACTAGTTGCTTGAAGGGTTCGTGGTCGAAACCTGCGTGCACTGAGAAGGGGTTCTTCACCATGCGCGACAGGTCGATAGAGCCCAAGCAGCAGCAACCGTAAGGCGGCAGCGGTTGTTCCGCGCAAGGATTCGTAGCTTCGATCACTTCGCAATACGACAGGTTGTTGTCGCGGTTCATCAGATCGATGAACAGTACGCCTGGCTCGGCATGATCGTAGGTGCTCTCTATGATCTGTTTCCACAGGTCCGCGGCACGCACTTTGCGGTAGACCCACTTGCCGTCAGCACGTTGTGTCGCACCGGCTTCGACCAAGGCGGCAGCAGGCGCAGCGGTATGCACCAGCTCGAAGTCTTGGTCACTTTGTACTGCTTGCATCAGGGCATCAGTCACACCTACCGAGATATTGAAGTTGCGCAGATCACCTTTGTCTTTGGCACTGATGAATTTTTCGATATCGGGATGATCGCAACGCAATACGCCCATCTGCGCACCGCGGCGTGCGCCGGCAGACTCCACGGTCTCGCAAGAGCGGTCGAACACACGCATATAAGAGATAGGGCCGCTGGCACGCGAGTTGGTTCCTTTTACATGCGCGCCTTCGGGGCGGATAGAGGAGAAGTCGTAGCCTACACCGCCGCCACGGCGCATAGTTTCTGCTGCCTGTTGCAGTGCGTCATAGATGCCGGGCTTGCCATCGGTGAAACCGGAGATTGCATCTCCAACAGGTTGCACGAAGCAGTTGATGAGGGTGGCTTGTATCTTTAGACCCGCCGCAGAATTGATGCGACCGGCAGGTACGAAACCGTTTTCTTGGGCGCGGAAGAACAATTCTTCCCAATGTGCGCGCTGCTCAGGCTTTTCTGCCTGAGCAAGGCCGCGCGCCACGCGACGGCGCACGTCTTGCACGGATGTCTCATCTGCTTCGGCGTATTTCTCTAACAGGACTTCTGTGCTGATCTCTTGCGTCATTGCGGCATTTCCTTGGCCAGCAGAAAGCTCTGCCAGATTTTGCGTGAGTTTTTCGAAGAAGGCTTGTTCAGATTGACCTGACTTGGTGTTGAGTTGTTTGGTGTCAGTTTGTAGGGATGATGAATCAGAATCACTGTCATTATCAAGCACGATGCGACCTCCCGAGTAGCATTGGACTGTACGTCCCGAAAAAGTAAAAACCACTACAGGTAGTGGCTGATTATTGAATTTTCACTAATTCTAGTTCCCCGTAGGGTTTTTGCAAGCGGAATGTCGGCCTATATATTTAGATGACAAGCCGTACCTAAGCTTAGGTGTTTGAAAACAAAGCGCATGGTCAGATGACTTCCCGACGAATGGCTATCAAACTTTCTGGGTCCGTGCCGATATATGAATCAACGGAGCAAGAAAAGAGCTCTAAGATCAAATACCGGAGGTGTGAAATGAGCACAATGACCCTGAATATGAGCAGCTATGAAGTGGAAGCTGAGATGGCTGCGAATGAAGAATATGGCGAAGAAGTCCTAAATGCGGGCTGGACACCGGAGCTCGACCTGCAACCTTTACGCCCTAGTGAGCACCATGACATGCCGCGCAGCGTTGTGATGGAGGATGTAGTGGCCTTCCTGAACAAGATGTATGCGAGTCAACGTTGATGTTGAAGCAGATGCACTTACTTTCGCACTTCTACCCCGAGTAGTTTTCCTACGCTCGGGGCGTCTGTCCCCTCGTCAGTCTCGCTAACTAGTCAGCAATACGAAGAACTTTCTGATTTCCGCTACGCGCTGTTGCAGATCCTCGTGTTTGATCTCGATTCGAAGTTTGTCTTGTCCGCTCATTTTGATATGACGTTTACTCTGTATGAGTGTGATGATCTTCATCGGGTCTATGGGCGGGTTGGGCACGAACTGGATGCTGATGGCTTCACTGGATGCATCCACTTTGCTGATGCCCAGCGGTTTGGCGAGTATGCGCAATCTATGACTGTCGAGCAGGGTCTGCGCAGGTTCGGGTAGCAGACCGAAGCGGTCGATGAGCTCTTGCTGCATGTCGTCTAAGTCTGCCTGAGTGTTGCAACTTGCTAGGCGTTTGTAGATGACCAGTCGTTGGTGGATGTCACCGCAATAGTCACTAGGCAATAATGCCGGTGTGTGCAGATTGATCTCGGTCGTCACGCCTAGTGGATGCGCCATGTCCGGCTCGTGACCTTGGCGCAGAGAGCTGATCGCGGCACTCAGCATATCGTTATAAAGACTGAAACCGATCTCCTGCATCTCGCCGCTCTGCGATTCGCCCAGTACTTCTCCCGCACCACGTATCTCTAAGTCGTGCATGGCGAGATAGAAGCCGCTGCCCAATTGCTCCATGGCTTGTATCGCCTCTAAGCGTTTCTTAGCCTGTGAGGTAACCGACTCCATGCTGTCCACCAGCAAGTAGGCATAGGCCTGATGATGCGAACGACCAACGCGGCCGCGCAGCTGGTGCAGTTGCGCGAGACCGAAGCGGTCGGCACGATTCATGATGATGGTATTGGCGGTCGGCACGTCGATGCCGGTCTCGATGATGGTAGTGCACAGCAGCACGTTGAAACGCTGGTGGTGGAAGTCGCGCATCACCGCTTCCAGATCGCGCTCACCCATCTGTCCGTGCGCAACGCGGATGCGCGCCTCGGGTAATAGGGCTTCGAGTTTTTCCAATTGATTGGCGATGGTGTCGACTTCGTTGTGTAGGAAATACACTTGGCCACCGCGCTTGAGTTCGCGTAGTACCGCCTCGCGGATGATGCCCTGGCTGTAGTTGCTGACGAAGGTCTTGATGGATAAGCGTCGTTGCGGTGCTGTTGCAATGACGGAGAAGTCGCGCAGCCCTTCTAGCGACATCGCGAGTGTGCGCGGTATCGGTGTGGCGGTGAGCGTCAGTACATCGACCTCGGCACGCAGGGCTTTCAAACGCTCCTTCTGCTGCACACCAAAGCGATGTTCCTCGTCCATGATGACTAGGCCTAAGTTGTGGAACTTCACATCCTTCTGTATCAGCTTGTGCGTGCCGATGACGATATCCAGCTTGCCTTCAGCCAACTCCTTGAGTGACTGATTGACCTCCTTGGTACTACGGAAGCGCGATAGTTCGGCGATCTTGATCGGCCAGTCGGCGAAGCGGTTGGAGAAGTTCTGGAAGTGTTGTTCGGCGAGTAGCGTGGTCGGTACCAGCACAGCGACCTGCTTACCCTCCATCGCAGCGACGAAAGCAGCACGAAGCGCGACCTCGGTTTTGCCGAAGCCTACGTCGCCGCAGATGAGCCTGTCCATAGGCTTGCCAGATTGCAGATCCTCCAATACAGCAGCGATAGCAGCAGCTTGGTCGGCGGTCTCCTCGAAACCGAAACCTGCCGCGAAAGATTCGTAATCATGCGCTGCCAGTTTGAAAGCGTGGCCCTTGCGTATGGCGCGTTGCGCATAGATGTTGAGCAACTCGGCGGCCGTGTCGCGCACCTGTTGCATGGCGCGGCGTTTGGCCTTGTCCCAAGCGCCACTACCCAGTTTGTGCAAAGGCGCGGTCTCGGGCGCGCCGCCACTGTAGCGGCTGATGACATGCAGTTGCGACACCGGCACATAGAGCTTGTCGTTGCCCGCATACTCCAACAGCAGGAACTCGTTCTCACCTTCACCCAGATCTAGATTCACCAGGCCTTGATAGCGTGCGATGCCATGTTGTTCATGCACTACAGGATCTCCGGGTTTGAGTTCGGAGAGGTCGCGCAACATACCTTCCACGTTGCTCTGCTTGGCGGCACGTGCGGCACGGTTGCGTGGTTGTGCGGCATACAACTCGGTCTCGGTGACGATGGCGAGCTGTTCTTCACTGAGCAGGAAGCCGTTCTGAACCGGCGCTACTGTGAGGGCGAACTTGTCCTTGCCGACCAAGAAGGAGGCAAAGTCCTCGCAGATTGTAGGTGTCAGCCCGTACTCTTTGAGATAACCGGAGATGATCTCGCGTCTACCTAGACTGTCGGCTACTAGCAGTACGCGCCCGGCGTAGTTGTGTAGAAACGTTTTGAATGCCTGCGTCGGCACATCGGCGCGCCTGTCCACGGCGATGCTCGGTATGGCTGCGGTGGGGCAGGGAGTGAGTGTCGCACCATTGTCGTGGTTGACGATATCGAGTCGTGCGAATTCTTTTGCGCGGAGGTAGAACTGCTCCGCTTCCAAAAACAAATCTTTAGTTTCCAGCAAAGGACGTTGTGGATCGCCACGCAATAATTTGTAGCGTGAGGCCGCATCCTTAGTGAAGGTGGCGATAGCTGTGTCGATATCGTGATGCAGGCACAGCGTGGCGTGTTTGGGTAAGTAGTCGAACAGCGTCGCGGTCTTGGCAAAGAATAAGGGCAGGTAATATTCGATGCCGTTAGGTGCAATGCCTTTGCTGACGTCTTTGTAGGTACGAGACTTGGACGGATCACCTTCGAAGCGGTCACGGAAGTTCTGGCGAAAGGTCGCCTGACCTTTTTCATCTAAAGGAAATTCGCGCGCGGGTAGCAAGCGTATTTCGGGCACCGGATAGAGCGTGCGTTGCGTGTCCACATCGAAGGTAGCGATGGTATCGATCTCGTCGTCGAATAGGTCGATACGGTAGGGCAGCACACTGCCCATCGCGAACAGATCGATGATGCCGCCGCGCACGCAATACTCGCCCGGTGTCAGAACTTGTTGCACATGGTTGTAGCCAGCGATGGTGAGTTGTTCGCGCAATTGCGTGATATTCAGTTTTTCCTTGCGCTTGAGGAAGAAGGTGTAGGCGGCCAGATGTTCTACCGGCGGCAGCGGATACAAGGCAGTGGTGATGGGCACAATCACCACGTCGCAGGCGTTGCTGCGGATGTGATGCAAAGTAGCCAAGCGTTCCGAAATCAGGTCTTGATGTGGCGAGAAATGGTCGTAGGGCAGCGTCTCCCAGTCGGGTAATAGATGCACACGCAACTTGGGCGAAAAGAACGGTATCTCTTCCCTCAGTCGTTGCGCTTCCAATGCATTCGCGGCAATCACCACTAAAGGGGATTTCTGCTCGGCGAGTTGTGCTAAAGCGAGCGCATCGGATGAGCCGCTCAGCTTGCTATATCGGGGGCTGGAATGGGAGGAAGAGAACAGCATGGGAAAAATCGGGTGATGCGATACGGGGGCGCATTATAAGTGAAAGCTGTCAGTAGTCGATGTGTATGGTCTAGTGGTCGTCTTCCTAGACCTTTTCAAGCAGATCATTGAGTAAAGCGGCAGAACGTGCCGGATCGTCCAGCGTCTCGCCGCTTAGCCAGAACACGTCTTCTGCACGGCTGCCTAGAGTATTGATCTTGGCTCTGTGTAAACGCGCCTGGTGTTGCGCGAAGATCTGCGCGATACGGGCCAGTAATCCGGGACGGTCACCAGCGATGAAGAACAAGACATGCAGACCGTGACTGCCTTTCTCCAGATTAACTCGGTTGTTGATGGGGAAGTGCTTGAGTTGGCGGTTCACGCGTCCGCTACTGCTGAGGTGTAGCGGCTTAGATTGGGCGATCTCCTCACCGAGCTCGAATTCTATATAAGCCATGATGTCACGGTAGGCGGTATCGGTGGTGATAGCCTGCATGATCTGGAAGCTGTTCAGCGCGTAACCATGGTGAGTGGTGTGTATCTTGGCTTCGACGATGGTGTAGTTCATGCGTGCGAAAAAATCACAGATGCGCGCAAATAGCGTGTGCTGATCACGGCAGTAGACCATCACCTGCAATCCGTCACCGATACGACTGAGACGCGCTTTGACCACGGGTTTTTCGGCATTGGTCTTGAAGGCCAGCAAGCGCGTGTGCCAAGCGATCTCCTGTGCCTCATGGTCGAGGAAGTAGCTCTGGTCCAACTGTGCCCACAGCAGCTGGTAGTTCTTCTCGGTGATGGCATACAGGTTAAGCGTATCCGCAGCCGCACGGCGTATCTCGCCCAGACGGTCAGAAACCGTACCGCCGCTGAGCTGGTTGCGTGTGAGGTAGAACAAGTCTTCCATCAGTTTGGCTTTCCAAGCGTTCCAAACCTTGGGGCTGGTGCCACGCACATCGGCCACTGTGAGTAGATACAGGGCAACTAGATAACGGTCATTCTTGATCCCAGCCGCGAATTCGGCGATGACATCTGGGTCGGACAGGTCTTTCTTCTGCGCAGTAGCAGATAGATTGAGATGCTGTTCGACCAGCCATACCACCAGTTCAGTATCGTCGCGGCTGAGCAAGTGGTGCTTGCAAAAGGTGTAAGCGTCCTTCTTGCCCAGTTGTGCATGATCACCACCGCGCCCTTTGGCAATGTCATGAAACAAGCCGGCGACAAACAGCACTTCAGGACGAGCGAACTCGCCCATCAAGCGGCTGCATAAGGGATGTTCATGTGCGAACTCGGGAACGGCCAAGCGGCGCAAATTGCGCACCACCATCAAGATGTGCTCGTCCACGGTGTAGACATGGAAAAGATCGTGTTGCATCTGTCCAACGATACGACCGAACGCGGGGATGTAGCGCCCTAAGATGCCGTACTGGTTCATACGGCGTAGACCATGCAATACCCCGCGTGGCTGGCGCAGAAACTCCATAAAGCGTGCACGGTTGAGTGGGTTGCGACGGAAGTCAGCACCTATCAGGCTCTGCGCACGCCAGACCGCGCGTAAGGTCTTAGCGGTCAGGTCGGTCAACTCGCCATGCTTTTGCAAGAGTAGGAACAGTTCGAAGATGGCTTCTGGATGCTGCTCAAAAAGGTTTTCGTCACGTATATCCAGCAGGGTACCGATGACACGGAAGCGTTCATTGAGCGCGTGCTGGGGCGGGGTGTTGCGGAACAGATGATCGCGCAGGTTCTGCAGCACGATGGTGTTGAATTGGCGCACTGCGGTGCGTGTCTTGTAATAGCGCTGCATCAGATGTTCGCTGGCGCGGCGGTGAGCCGAGGCGGTGATATTCATCTGCTCGGCGAGCCGGGTCTGAAAATCGAACATCAAGCGGTCTTCGCGGCGCTTGGCTAGATAGTGCAAGCGGGTGCGTAACATCTTGAGCAGATTATCGTGGCGCGCGATCTGCTGTGCCTCGCCTTGGCTGATCAGACCCGCCTTGGCTAAATCGCTCCAGCGGGTACCCAATCCAGCCGCACGTGCGATCCAAGTGATGGTATGCAGATCGCGCAAGCCGCCTGGGCTTTCCTTTAGATTGGGCTCCAGATTGAAATCGATCTCGACAAAGCGTGCGTGGCGCTGTTGCTGCTCATGCAGTTTGGCGAGAAAGAATTTCTGCGGGTCTAGGTTTGCTGACAGCGCCGATTGCAGTTGCTCATACAACTGTCGGTCCCCCGCCAGTTGTCGCGACTCGAGCAGATTGGTTTGTACTGTAATGTCGCTGGATTCACTCAGACATTCCGCAATCGTGCGTATGCTGTGTCCAACTTCCAGCCCCATGTCCCAAAGTTGGGTGACGAGTTCCGAAAGCTGGGCCTGTAGCGCGGTATCCGGCTCACCGCAGAGTAATATCAATAGATCGATATCAGAGCGTGGGAATAGTTCTCCGCGGCCATAGCCGCCTACCGCGACCAGAGCGATATCGTTGGGCAGGTTCAGCTGAGCCCAAACGCGACATAGATAGTCGTCTATTAGATGACTATGTGCACCCAGCAGTCGATTGACGTTGCCGTGTTCCATAAAGCCGGCTTCCAGCGTAGCTCGGTCTTTGGTTAGTGCCGTGCGTAAGGTCGCGATAGAAACAGGGATGACGGAATCCGTCTTTGCTACTTGCATGGGATGAGGATGCGCCTAGATGCCTGCGGGTGGAGGAGGACAACCGTCAGAGACGGTCAATACTTCATAGCCGGTATCAGTGACCAAGATGGTATGTTCGTATTGTGCTGACAGACTATGGTCTTTGGTGACCACGGTCCAGCCATCCCCAAGCTGTTTGATGTCTTTCTTACCCGCGTTAATCATGGGCTCTATGGTAAAGATCATCCCAGATTCGAGACGCAGACCGGTCTTAGGGCGTCCGTAATGCAAAACCTGCGGCTCTTCATGGAAGCGCAAACCTATACCGTGACCGCAGAATTCGCGTACCACGCTAAAACCTAGCGGCTCTACGAAGCTTTGTATTGCATGTCCCACATCGCCTAGATAGGCACCGGGTTTAACCACGCTGATGCCGCGCCACATAGATTGATAGGTGATGTCGCACAAACGCTTAGCTTGTATGGAGGGTTCGCCCACGAAGAACATGCGACTACTGTCACCGTGATAGCCGTCTTTGATGACAGTGATATCGAGATTGACGATGTCGCCATTCTTCAAGGCCTTATCGCTGGGTACCCCGTGGCAGATCTGGTGATTGACCGAGGAGCAAATCGACTTCGGATAGGGCTGATGCCCGCCGGGCGCATAGTTCAAAGGCGCGGGTATGCCTTTTTGCACATCCACGATTAAGTCGTGACAAAGCTTGTCCAGCTCGTTGGTGGTGACGCCCGCTTTGACGAATTGTCCTATGTAATCTAGGACTTCACTGGTTAGACGACCAGCGATGCGCATCTTTTCGATATCGGCTTGGTTTTTAATGGAGACTGACATGGCTTAGTAAGGCTGGAAAGGTGGTCGAGAATATCACGCGGCATAAATACATGACAAATCAACTAGGATATGTCCGAGGGCTTGTTAGTCACATATATAGGAACTAAACTGCCGCCGCGCATACTAACGCGCTGTGTCCGCTAGCGACACGCCTTTTCTTAAATTTTGGAGTGATCATGAAGAAAGCCTTAGCAATCGTTGTGTTGATGTCAGCCAGTGTGAGCGCCTATGCAGTAGACGCTGGTGCAGTGCTGGGTGGCGCTTTGGGTGGCGGTGCCGGTGCGGCTATCGGTCACAATATGGGTGGTCGCAATGGCGCAATCGTAGGTGGTGCAATAGGTGGCGCGGCAGGTGCTGCAGTAGGCAGCAGTAACAATGCAAATGCACAGCCCGTTCAATCAGGCCGCCGCGGCGATGATGAAGAGCGCCATCATGAGCGCAAGCATGAGCACAAACATGACAAAGGTCATGATCGTGGGCGAGATTGATTGGTATCTGACGTAATTCAAATAACAACGTAGGAGCAAAAATGATGAAAAAATTCAGTTTAGTAGCAGTATTGTTGTTGACCGCATGTGTAAACGATCCACAGATGGGCAGCACTGTTGGCGGCGCAGTCGGTGGCGGTACTGGTGCGGCAGTCGGCTATGATTGGGGTGGCCAGCAGGGTGCCATCATAGGCGGCGCTATTGGTGGTGCCACTGGCGCGGCAGTAGGTGGTAGTGCAAGCAGGCCTGCACAATCTGGGGGTTCTGGGCGAGTAGGCGCGGTCGTAGCGCCAACGCAAGATGTACACCATGGCGATCGAGATGACAGGCGTGATGAGTACAGAAATCGTGATCGACGTGATCGTAGGGATCACGGCGATCGTGACGAGAGAGGCAATCGGGAAGATCGCGGCGACCGTCGTGATCGCGGTGATCGCGAAGGACGCGATTGATCTTAAAGCGCTTTATGTGGCAAAAAAGGCACGGCAACGTGCCTTTTTCATGTAGGGGTTGGTGGTAACTGTTGCAGTTGAGCATCAGGGTGCTTGATGGTAGAATGCCCGCCGCATCGAAATAGGTCGATGTAAATTTCCCACTCGCACCAGTTGGGGTGCTCTTCTAGAGTCAAGCTAGCGAGTGGTAGTTTTTAACCCTTAACACAGTAGGAGTAGTCATGGCAGTAACTATGCGTCAAATGTTGGAAGCCGGTGTTCACTTTGGTCACCAAACCCGTTTCTGGAATCCTAAGATGGCTCCGTTCATCTTTGGTCATCGCAACAAGATTCATATCATCAACCTGGAAAAGACAGTCACGATGTTCGCTGAAGCGGAAAACTTCGTGCGTAAGTTGTCTGCAAAGAAGGGTTCCGTGCTGTTTGTTGCGACTAAGCGTCAAGCTCGTGAAATTTTGCAAGAAGAAGCAGTTCGTTCCGATTCTCCTTTCGTAAACTACCGTTGGTTGGGTGGTATGCTGACTAACCATAAGACTGTGCAGTTGTCCATCAAGCGTCTGCGTGAATTGGAGCAATTGACTGCTGAAGGTGCTAATGAGAAGGTCTCCAAGAAAGAAGCGCTGGTGATGAAGCGTGAATTGGAGAAGTTGGAGCGCAGTCTGGGTGGCATCAAGGATATGCAGGGTCTTCCCGCAGCCTTGTTCGTTATCGACGTGGGCTATCAAAAGGGCGCAATCGTTGAAGCTAAGAAGCTTGGCATTCCTGTTATCGGCATCGTCGATACAAATAACTCCCCATTGGGTGTTGATTACGTGATCCCTGGTAACGATGACTCTACTCAAGCGATTCGCTTGTACGCTCGTGCAATTGCTGATGCGATCTTGGAAGGTCGTGCTCAGGCATTGAATGAGTTGGTTGAGCAAGTGGCAGAACAAGCAGCTTAAATTTAAATTAGGCGCGAAAAGGGGCGCGAGCCCCTTTTTTTGTAGGTATTAATCAGAATTAATGGAGTAAAAAATGGCAGAGATTACTGCAAGCATGGTCAAGGAATTACGTGAGTTAACCGGTCTGGGCATGATGGAGTGCAAGAAGGCGTTGGTTGAAGCCGATGGCGACATGAAGGTTGCTGAAGAGCAAATGCGTATTAAGAGTGGCGCCAAGGCCAGCAAGGCATCCAGTCGCGTTACCGCTGAGGGCGTGGTAGGTGCATTCATCTCCGTAGATGGCAAGTTCGGTGCGGTGGTAGAAGTGAACTGCGAAACTGACTTCGTTGCCAAGAATGACGACTTCGTCGCATTCGCCAAACAAGTCGCTGAGACTGTGGTAAAGAGCAATCCCGCTGATGTGGATGCGCTGTTGGCTACAACGATCGCGAATGGTTCTGTGACTGTTGATGAAGCACGTAAAGTGCTGCTGATGAAGTTAGGTGAGAATCTGACTATCCGTCGTTTCGGGCGTTATGAAACTGCTAGTGGTAAGTTGGCGAGCTATCTGCATGGCAGCAAGATCGGTGTGTTGCTGAGCTATACGGGTGGTGATGAGGCTATGGGGCGTGATATCGCGATGCATATCGCGGCAAGCAAACCTAAGTCTGTGGATGCATCTGGTGTGAATCCTGCTGATATCGAAACCGAACGTCGTATCGCTATCGAGAAAGCAAAAGAGTCCGGCAAGCCAGAGGCGATGTTGGAAAAGATTGCCGAAGGTACAGTGCAGAAGTTCCTGAAGGAAGTGACACTGTTGGGTCAAGTGTTCGTCAAGGCTGAAGATGGCAAACAGACCATCGAACAGTTCCTGAAGAGCAAGAGCGCGACTGTCGTGGCCTTCCAGATGTTCACCGTTGGTGAGGGCATCGAGAAGAAGGTCGAAGACTACGCGGACGAAGTCGCAAAAGCTGTTGCTGCATTGCAGGCGTAATCACTATGAGCGCACCTGTCTATAAAAGGATACTGCTCAAGCTGAGCGGTGAGGCCCTGATGGGCGATGACAGTTATGGCATCAATCGCGTAGTGGTCGAGCGTATCGTCGCTGAGATCGCAGAAGTCGTGGCGATGGGTGTGCAAGTGGCCATGGTGGTCGGAGGTGGCAATATATTCCGTGGTGTGGCTCCGGCAGCAGCAGGGATGGATAGGGCGACTGCCGATTACATGGGGATGTTGGCGACGGTGATGAACTCTATGGCATTGCAAGATGCCATGAAGCGCGCAGGTCTGGATTGTCGTGTGCAATCTGCACTGAGCTTGGAGCAAGTCGCCGAGCCTTTTATCCGCGGCAAAGCATTGCGTTATCTGGAGGACGGCAAAGTCGTGATATTCGCGGCAGGTATCGGTAGCCCGTTCTTCACCACAGACACTGCTGCCGCATTGCGCGGAGTAGAGATGTCGGCTGAGGTGGTCATCAAGGCTACTAAAGTGGATGGTATCTATACTGCGGATCCTAAGAAGGACCCGCATGCGATACGTTATCAAAGTCTGAGCTTCGATGAGGCGATCAGCAAGAATCTGCAAGTGATGGATGCGACTGCGTTGACCCTGTGTCGCGATCAGAAGTTGCCCATCATCGTATTTAGCATCTTTAAGCCCGGCGCGCTCAAGCGTGTGGTATTCGGTGAAGGCGAGGGCACGCTGGTACGCTGTGATTAATGTTCATGTGCCTGTTGCGATGGTTGATGGCCGTTGCGCGGGCCTTATCAGGAGATGAGTCGTGATTACTGACATCAAAAAAACCACTGAACAAAAAATGACCAAGTCGCTGGACTCTTTGAGGGCGGACTTGGGTAAGGTGCGTACTGGGCGTGCGCATACCGGCATACTTGATCATGTGATGGTCGATTACTACGGAAATCCCACTTTGCTCACGCAGGTGGCGAATGTCACCTTGATTGATGCGCGCACCATAGGCGTCCAGCCTTGGGAAAAGCATATGATAGGTCCGGTCGAAAAAGCCATACGTGATGCTGATTTAGGCTTGAATCCGTCCACCAATGGCGAGATCATCCGTGTTCCTACGCCTATGCTCACTGAAGAGCGCAGGCGCGATCTGATTAAGGTGGTCAAGGCCGAAGGCGAGAACACCAAGATCGCAGTCCGCAATATTCGTCGCGATGCCAATAACGCTCTGAAAGAGGCGCTCAAGAAGAAAGAGATCGCGGAAGACGAAGAGCGTCGTACTCAGGATGAGATTCAAAAACTCACCGATCGCTTCGTTGTTGAGATCGATAAGGCATTGGCCGCAAAAGAAACCGACCTGATGGCCGTTTGATTCCAACGACACTTGGAATAATGACTAAGTTGCCGAGTTCGACTCGCACCATTCCTGAAGTATCCAAAGTTCCCCGTCATATCGCGGTGATCATGGACGGCAACGGGCGCTGGGCCAAGCAGCGCTTCATGCCGCGTGTGATGGGGCATAAGCGCGGTGTGGAATCTTTGCGTGAAACCGTCAAAGCTTGTCGCGATTTGGGTGTCGAGTTCCTAACAGTGTTCGCCTTTAGTAGCGAGAACTGGCGTAGACCTGCAGATGAAGTGTCATTCCTTATGGGTCTGTTCATCAAAGTCTTGGAGATCGAGGCGGGCAAAATGCACCGCAACAATATCATCCTCAAGATCATCGGCAATCGTAGTCAGTTTGATGACAAGTTGCGTCTCGCGATGGAAGAAGCTGAACGACTCACCGCAAACAATACTGGACTGACTCTCACCATTGCCGCCAATTATGGAGGTCGTTGGGATGTCATGCACGCCGTGCAAGCTATGTTGCAAGCCCGTCCTGAGCTGGCGCAGGGCTTTAGCGAAGATGACTTGCAGCCCTTCCTTTCCATGAGTGATGCGCCCGAGCCGGATCTATTCATCCGCACCGGTGGCGAGCAGCGCATCAGTAACTTCATGTTGTGGCAACTGGCTTATACCGAACTATATTTCACCGACACATTGTGGCCGGCTTTTGATCGGGCGGAGCTCGAAAAAGCCATCGCCTCCTATCAGCATCGCGAACGTCGTTTTGGACGTACCAGCGAGCAAGTGCAAGACCCGTCGGATAAAGGAGAATAGTGTGCTGAAATCCAGAGTGATCACCGCGATCATATTGTTGGTGTTGTTCCTCTCCGCATTATTCCTATTGCCTACGGTAGCTTGGACCGCCTTGGTGCTAGTAGTAGTGATGCAGGCAACCACAGAGTGGTCCAATCTTGCCAAGCTGAAGGACCTGCCGGCGAAAGCTTACTGGGTGTTGACTCTGCTGATCATGTTCGCCTTGGTCTGGACCGATGTGAATGCTGGTAATGTCACCATGCACTTGCCGTTCTATGGCATATCCGCACTTCTATGGCTGCTCATCGTTCCGACGTGGATGATCGCTGGTTGGAAGGTGCAAAACCCGTGGTTGATGGCCGTGGTCGGTTGGGCAGTGATTATCCCGACGGGTTTGGCGATGCTGGATCTGCGCGCTATCAGTCCTTGGTTGCTGCTGTTCATCATGGGTTTGGTATGGGTGGCAGATAGTACCGCCTATTTTGCGGGGCGCAAGTTCGGTAAACGCAAACTCGCACCTAGCATCAGTCCAGGAAAAACTTGGGAGGGCGTGGTAGGTGCCCTGTTGGGTGTGTCTTGCTATGTCATTCTGGTATGGAGTCTGAATCCGAATCTGAGTCAAGCGGCCATGTTGCCCATCCTGTTGTTGGCGGCTTGGTGGTGGGTAGGTTTGGCGGTCATCGGTGACCTGTTCGAATCGGCCATCAAGCGCCAAGCTGGAGTCAAGGATAGTGGTGCCTTGTTGCCAGGACATGGCGGGTTGTTGGATCGTATCGATGCCCTGACTTCCACATTGCCGCTCGCCGCACTGGCGATTTTGTTGCAGCATCTGCGCTAGTCACGTGCTAGATTCCGGACGAGTGCCTTACTTGTCATCGCTATCATCGGTTACTCAAACATGCAAAATATAACCATCTTAGGTTCCACCGGCAGCATAGGCACGAGTACGCTGGATGTGGTGGCGCGTCATCCGAATCGTTATCAGGTGTATGCACTTACCGCATATAAGCAGGTTGATTTATTGTTCCAGCAATGCGTGCAATTCCAACCCAAGTTCGCAGTATTACTGGAGGAGGGCGCTGTCGCTCAGATGCGCGCGCGCGTGAAGGAAGCTGGTTTAGCTGTGGAAGTGTTGAGTGGTGTGGAGGCGCTGGAGCAAGTCTGTATCGCCAATGAAGTGCATGCAGTGATGGCGGCGATTGTAGGTGCAGCAGGTCTGCGTCCTACGCTGGCAGCGGCACGTGCCGGCAAGAAGATCTTGTTGGCCAACAAGGAAACGTTGGTGTTGGCAGGTAATGTGTTTATGGAGGCTGTACGTGCCAGTGGTTCGGCACTGTTACCCATAGATAGTGAGCACAACGCCATCTTCCAATCTCTGCCGCATCACTATAACGGCGATATGCATGGCAGCGGTGTGAGACGAATCCTGCTCACCGCTTCCGGAGGCCCGTTCCGCAACACGCCGTTGAGTGAGCTGCAGCACGTCACGCCTGAACAGGCATGTGCCCATCCTAATTGGGTGATGGGACGTAAGATTTCAGTCGATTCTGCGACCATGATGAACAAAGGTCTTGAGGTCATTGAGGCGCGCTGGTTATTCAATGCTCAGGCGGATGATATCCAAGTGGTGGTGCATCCGCAGAGCGTGATTCATTCACTAGTTGAGTATGTAGATGGTTCGGTGTTGGCGCAGTTGGGCAATCCAGATATGCGAACGCCGATCGCTTACGGCCTAGCCTATCCGGAGCGTATCGCATCGGGTGTGTGCCCGTTGGATCTGTTCAAGGTCGCGCGTATGGACTTCGTTGCTCCCGATTTCGAGCGTTTTCCTTGTCTGGCACTAGCCTATGACGCTTTGCGTGCGGCGGGTACTGCACCGGCGATGTTGAATGCGGCCAATGAGGTCGCAGTGGAGGCTTTCTTGGATAAGCGTATCGCCTTCCTTGATATCCCCAAGGTCATTTCTAAAGTATTGAACCAATTGCCGGTCAGTGCAGTCCATGAGCTAGACGATGTGTTGGAGGCGGACGCGCGGGCGCGAGCCGCAGCAACCGCACTATTAGGTGATGCATAGATGATGACGATACTGGCTTTTGTGGGCGCAATCGCGCTACTGGTGGTGTTCCATGAATATGGGCACTACTGGGTAGCGCGTCGTTGTGGCGTAAAGGTCCTGCGTTTCTCCCTGGGGTTTGGTAAGGTGCTGTATAGCAAGCGTTTCCGTGGCAGTGATACTGAATGGACGCTCTCGGCTATCCCCCTAGGTGGCTATGTGAAGATGCTAGATGAGCGCGAAGGCGAGGTTATGCCGGAGGAACTCGATATGGCCTTCAATCGCCAGCCAGTCTTAAAGCGTATGGCCATTGTGGTGGCGGGGCCAGTTGCCAATTTCCTATTGGCTATCGCGTTGTATTGGATGGTGTTCGTCCTGGGTGTGCCAGGACTTAAACCTATCTTAGGTGAAATCACGCCAGCCAGTCCCGCCGCTTACGCGCAACTACAAGCAGGCGAGACCATTGTCAGCATTGATGGGGAAAGTATCCCTAGTTGGCAGGAATTGCGTTGGCGTTTGCTAGACCAAGCCCTGCAGCAAAGTACTATCAATATTGAGGGTGTCAATGCCAGCGGCATCACTCTTTATCATAAGTTGGACTTGTCGAGCATCAGCCCCAAAGATCTGGACGGCGAGTTCCTCGATAAGTTGGGGCTGAAATTGTATCGACCTGTGTTGCTGCCGGTGATAGGCATGATGACTCAGGATGGTGTGGCATTGGCATCCGGTCTGCGTGAAGGTGACGCAGTGTTGCGCGCCGATGGTGTGTCCTTGGCGCATTGGGAAGATTTGGTAGGTGTGATTAGCTCTCATCCAGGCAGGCTAGTGTCCTTGGATATCCAGCGCGGCGATCAGATTTTGACCATCAGTCTTACCCCCAGAAGTGTGGTCGAAGCGGGCATGAACGTGGGCAAGATAGGCGCTGGCCCCAAGGTGGATAAAGCCGAGTGGCAGGCATTACTGAATAACGTTAGTTATGGTCCCTGGGACGCAATGCAACACTCACTGCGTAAGACTTGGGATACTTCTATCATTAGCCTCAAGATGCTGGGTAAGATGGTATTGGGGCAAGTGTCGATGAAGAATCTCAGTGGCCCCATCACGATTGCGGATTTTGCCGGACAATCGGCGCAGATGGGGTTGGTTGCTTACTTGGGCTTCCTAGCACTGGTCAGTGTCAGTCTGGGGGTGTTGAATTTACTGCCTGTGCCTTTATTAGATGGCGGACACTTGCTGTATTATGTCGCGGAATTGATTAAAGGTAGTCCGGTGTCCGAGCGGGCTTGGGAGGTCGGTCAGAAGATCGGCATCGCCCTGCTAGGTACACTGATGGTTTTTGCGCTGTATAACGACGTCAATCGTCTGATCCCTGGTTAAACAACAATGAACAAAAAAACGCTCGCGGGCTGGATCTCGCTCCTCACTGTATTGTCTTGCGGACTGAATGACGCGCTCGCTATCGAGCCATTCACCGTTAAAGCCATTCGTGTTGAAGGCATACAACGTACCGAAGCGGGCACGGTGTTCAGCTATCTGCCGGTAAAGGTCGGTGATGTGATGAATGACAAACAGGCCGAAGCTTCTATACATGCCCTGTTCGCGACCGGCTTCTTTAAAGATGTGCGTTTGGAAGCGGCGGGTGATGATCTTGTCATCATCGTGCAGGAAAGGCCTTCTATCGCTAGCATCGAGATCAATGGCGTGAAGGATTTTCCCAAAGATCAGCTCAAGGATAATATGAAATACGCCGGCCTAGCCGAAGCGCGTATCTTCGATAAATCCGCCATGGAGAAGGCAGCACAGAATTTGAAGCGCCAGTATGTGGCGCGTGGTAAATACTCGGTCAAGGTAGAGACTAAGGTGACGGAGTTGGAGCGTAACCGTGTCGCTATCGTGTTCAATGTGGTGGAGGGCTCGGTCTCCAAGATCAAGCAGATCAATATCATTGGTAACCACGACTACCCTGAGCAAGACCTGCTCGATATGATGAAACTGAGCCAGACGGATTGGCTGAGCTGGTTCGGTAGTAGTGATCAGTACTCTAAGCCTAAGCTCTCGGCTGATATGGAAACGCTGCGCTCTTTCTATCTGGATAACGGCTACCTAGAGTTCGCCATCGAATCCACACAAGTCTCCATTACACCCGATAAAAAAGACATCTACATCACTCTGAATCTCAAAGAAGGTGCGAAATACACGGTGTCCTCGGTTGGGGTGTCGGGCAACACCTTGGTAGCAAAGTCCGAGATAGAGAAGCTTGTGCAGATCAAACCAGGCGATGTGTTCTCCCGTAAGGCGCTGACTGATACGAGTAAGAAGGTAGGTGAGCGACTGGGGATGGAAGGTTACGCCTTCGCCAACGTGAACGCTGTTCCGGAGATAGACAAAGTTGCGCATACCGTCTCATTCAATTTCGTTATCGATCCAGGTTCACGTGTTTACATTCGTCATATCAATGTGGCTGGCAACACCAAGACGCGTGACGAGGTTATCCGCCGCGAGTTCCGGCAGGTTGAAGGTTCTTGGTTTGATATCGAGAAGATCAAAAAATCCAAGCAACGCACTGACAGGCTGGGCTTCTTCTCCGAAGTGAATATCGAAACACCTGCAGTGCAGGGCAGTAACGATCAAATGGATGTGAATGTCTCTGTCAAAGAGAAGTCGACCGGTACTTTCTCTATTGGTATGGGCTATAACAACGGTGAAGGTATCGTCCTTACTGGTGGCGTGTCCCAGGCCAATCTATTTGGTACGGGTAATAGCTTATCTACCACCCTCAACACCAGTAAGGTCAATCGTAACGTATCGATCTCATATACCAACCCGTATTACACCGATGATGGCGTAAGTCGCGGCTTCGATATCTATGATCGCAACACCAATGCAGTGAACACCGCTATCAGTCAGTACACCTCGGCGACCCGTGGCGGTGGCGTGCGTTTCGGCGTACCTATCGGTGAAGACGAGAATATGAGTTATGGCTTGTCTGCGGAGAAATCTAGTATTGGACTGACTGCGTTGAGTCCGGCTCGCTTCGTCAATTATGTGAACACCTTTGGTGCGACCAACGTCACGGTATTAGGAAATATAGGTTGGGGTAGGGATACGCGTGATAGCGCTATCTACACGACATCCGGTTCGGTGCAGCAGTTGTACCTGGAAGCAGCATTGCCAGTCTTGGATATGCGTTACTACAAGCTTAATTACACCCAGCAGTACTACACGCCAGTGATGGATGATCTAGTCTTTCTGTTGAATGGACAAGCAGGGGTGGGCGGAGGCTATGGCGGCAAGCAGATGCCGTTCTTTAAAAACCTTTACGCGGGTGGTCCAGGCTCCGTGCGCGGATATGATCCCAACTCTTTGGGGCCTAGAGATACCAGCAACCTTTCTATCGGTGGTACACGCCGTGCGATCGCCAACGCTGAACTTTTCATGCCTTTCCCTGGCAGCAAAGAAAAATCGGTGCGCTTGAGTGCCTTCTTGGATGCCGGTGCTGTCGGTGGCCCTACTGATCTGCAAGGTAGTATGGGTGTACGTACTTCAACTGGTGTGGCATTTACATGGTTGTCACCTATGGGGCCGCTAAAGTTTAGTTACGGTATAGCGCTTAATAAACAACCTATGGATAGGTTGCAGAAGTTACAATTCACTTTAGGCTCGATGTTCTGATTGGAACATCCAAGTGGCAAATCGTTAAGGAGTTGGAAATGAGATCGAGATTGCAAGCGCTGTTGTTCGCTATGTTTATGGTTGCTGGATTGGCGCACGCGGGCGACTTCAGGGTGGGTGTTGTTGATACCGAGCGTGTACTCAGAGAATCTGCACCTGCGATGAAGGCGGAACAAAAGATAGAGAAGGAGTTCTCTGCTCGTGATGCCGAGATCAAGTCCATGATCAAGGAAGCTAAAGATATGCAAGCCGCTATCGAGAAGGATAGCGCTAAGCTTTCTGACGCAGATCACCGCAACAAAGAGCGTGAGCTGACTAGTCTCAATGTGAACATCCAGCGCATGCAACGTGAGTTCCGCGAGGACCTTAATCTGCGTAAGAACGAGGAGTTGGCAGCAGTGCTGGATAAGGCCAACAAGGCGATACAGCAGATTGCCGCTACGGACAAATACGACCTGATACTGCAGGAAGCGGTGTACCGTAATCCCAAGATAGATATCACCGATAAAGTGATCAATTTCCTTGCCAATGATGCCGCCGATAGCGCGTTTAGCAAGGATGCCAAAGACAGCAAAGACAAAAAAGAAGCAAAATAAGCGGACGTTCCAATGAAATCCTATAGTCTAGATGAGATCGTCGCACGACTGGGCGGTCGCGTGCTAGGTGATGGCAGCATCACTATCACGCAGATTTCCACACTGGATGCGGCCCAGCCAGACCAGATCAGCTTCCTCACCAACAGCAAGTACCGCACGCAACTAGCCACTACTCAGGCTGGCGCTCTGATTCTGTCAGAAGCCGATGCCGAAGCCAGCGAGCGTCCGCGTATCATCTCCAATAACCCCTATGCTTATTTCGCCAAGGTTTCGGCCTTGCTCAATCCTTTGCCGGAAGCTCAGCAAGGTGTGCACGAGCGTGCTGTTGTTGCGCCTAGTGCACGGATAGCGGCGACGGCTAGCATCGCCGCGACGGCCGTGATTGGTGCGGATGCAGTGATAGGCGAGCATGTGGTAATCGGTGAAGGGTGCTCGGTGGGCGAGCGCGCTGTGATAGGTGCACACTCGCGTCTGTATCCGCGCGTGGTGGTCTATCACGATTGCGTGGTCGGCGAGCGTCTGATCGCGCATTCTGGTGTAGTGATAGGCGCAGATGGTTTCGGTATCGCATTGGATGGTGACCATTGGATCAAGATCCCCCAGATCGGCCGTGTTGTCATCGGTAACGATGTTGAGATTGGTGCCAACACCACCATAGATCGTGGTGCTTTAGCGGATACCGTCATAGAAGACGGCGTGAAGATGGACAATCAGATACAGATTGCACACAACGTGCGCGTCGGCGCACATACCGCCATCGCGGGCTGTGTTGGTATCGCAGGCAGCGCCACAATAGGCAAGTATTGCCGTATCGGCGGCAGTGCTGGCATCTTGGGGCATCTACAGATTGCTGACAACGTCGAGATCGCGTCCTTCTCGCTCATTGGGAAATCGATACGCGAAGCGGGTTCGTATGCAGCTATCTACCCCTTCTCCAAGACCGATGAGTGGCGTAAGAATGCTGTGCATCTGCGACATCTTGATGACTTAGTCGGCCGTGTAAAAGCATTAGAACAAGAACTTAAATCAATAAAAGGGAGCGCATGATGAGTACGCAAATGAACATACACGAGATCCTCGAGACACTGCCACACCGTTACCCATTCCTGCTGGTGGATCGCGTGTTGTCCATCGATCCGGGCAAAGAGATCGTGGCATTGAAGAACGTCACTATTAACGAACCATTCTTTCCCGGCCACTATCCGCATCATCCTGTCATGCCCGGTGTGCTGATCATAGAAGCGATGGCGCAGGTCGCCGCGCTGTTGTCGTTCAAATCCATGGTGGCGAATCCAGAGAAGAAATCGGTGTATTACTTTGCCGGCATCGACGGTGCGCGCTTCAAGAAGCCTGTAACTGCTGGCGACCAGATCATCTTCAAGGTGACCTTGCTGCGTAGCATGCGCGGTCTGTTCAAGTTCAAAGCAGTTGCGGAAGTGGACGGCCAGTTGGTCGCTGAAGCAGAACTCATGTGTACCTCTAAAGAGGTGGAGTGAGTAGCATGATCCATCAGACCGCTATCATTCACCCCAATGCCAAGCTTGCAGCCGATGTTGAAGTTGGACCCTATTCCATCATAGGTGAACATGTAGAGATCGGTGCGGGTACTGTGATCGGGCCACACGTGGTGATCAACGGTCATACTCGTATCGGCAAGAACAATCACATCTTTCAGTTCTGCTCCTTGGGTGAAATTCCGCAAGATAAAAAATATGCCGGTGAACCCACTCGTCTTGAGATAGGTGATAACAACACCATACGCGAGTTCTGTACCTTTAATTTGGGCACCATCCAAGATGGCGGGCTGACCAGCATGGGCAACGACAACTGGATTATGGCGTATGTGCATATCGCGCATGATTGCCATGTCGGTAGTCATACCATCATGGCCAACGGTGCGACCTTGGCGGGTCATGTGTACGTGCACGACTGGGTGATTATAGGTGGCTTATCTGGCGTGCATCAGTTTGTGCGTATCGGTGCGCATGCCATGACCGGATTCCAGTCGCGTATCACACAGGATGTGCCGCCTTATTTCACAGTGGCGGGCAATCCTGTCGAGGCACACGGCATCAATTCGGAAGGATTGCGTAGACGCGGTTTCGATGCTGCGGCTATCGCCTCTATCAAGAACGCCTACAAGACCTTGTATAAGTCTGGTCTTAGTTTCACCGATGCACAGACGGCCATACAGGAACAAGTGGCCGCACATCCCGAGTTGAATCTGCTGGTCGAATTCCTCGCAAGTTCACAACGCGGTATCGTTCGTTAAGGTCGTTTGATGCAACACAATAAATTGGTAGTAGGTATCGTCGCGGGCGAAGCATCGGGTGATCTGTTGGGCAGCCATCTCATCACCGCACTTAAAGCAGTTCGCCCCGAGTTGCACTTCGTCGGTATAGGCGGCCCCAAAATGAAATCCGCGGGCATGGAAGTCATGTTCCCCATGGAGAAGTTGGCGGTGAATGGATATTTCGAAGTGCTCAAGCATTACCGCGAAATCGTCGGCATCCGCAACAAATTGCGCGAGCACTTCCTCGCTAACAAGCCAGATATATTCATCGGTATCGATGCGCCCGACTTCAATCTCGATCTGGAAGTGGTGCTGAAGAATAATGGCATCACTACAGTTCATTATGTGAGTCCCTCCATCTGGGCATGGCGTGGCGAGCGCATCAATAAGATCAAACGTGCCGTATCTAAGATACTGTGTCTATTCCCGCACGAACCAAAGATATATCAGGATGCCAACGTGCCGGTCGAGTTCGTGGGGCACCCACTTGCTGACATGTTGCCCGAGCAACCCAAACGCAACGAGATGCGCGAGAGCATGCGTCTCCCGTTAGCGGCCAAAGTATTCGCCTTCCTGCCGGGCAGTCGCCAGAGCGAGGTCAGAAGTTTGGCCGAGACCTATATTGCTACGGCTAAGCTGATCTTAGTTAGCTTGCCTGATGCTCGCTTCTTAGTGCCCTTGGTAAGTCGTGAGACGCGGCGCATCTTCGAACAAGCCCTGTATGACCATGACGGTGAACATCTGCCCTTTACTTTGCTGTTTGGTCACGCGCAGGATGCCATGATCGCTGCCGATATCGTCCTTGTTGCATCAGGCACAGCAACGCTGGAGTGCGCGCTGCTCAAACGCCCTATGGTGATCACTTATCGAGTCTCCAAGATTTCTTGGTGGTTGATGAAGAACAAAGGCTATTTGCCTTATGTGGGCTTGCCCAATGTGTTGGCCGGACGCTTCGTGGTGCCAGAGTTGCTGCAGCATGATGCGACACCACAGAATCTGGCGCAGGCTTTGCTCAATCTCTACAACGACAAATATGCAGCTGCCGAATTGAACGAGATGTTTACGACCATGCACCACACGCTGCGTCAGGATACAGCGAAGAAAGCGGCCGCTGCCATCTTGCCTATGTTGAGTCATGCTTGAAGATATGCTGTGTTGCGGAGTGGATGAGGCGGGTCGCGGCCCGCTCGCCGGTCCGGTCAGCGCAGCAGCGGTGATACTCGATCCCGCGCATCCCATCGCCGGCTTGGGTGACTCCAAAAAACTCTCTGAGAAACAACGTGATTTGCTCGCCCCCTTGATTCGTGAACGCGCATTAGCTTGGGCGGTTGCCTATGCCAGCGTCGAGGAGATCGACGAGTTGAATATCTTGCAGGCGACGCTGCTAGCGATGCGTAGGGCAGTCGAGGCTTTACAGATAAAGCCGCAACAGGTGTTGGTCGACGGACTGTATTGTCCAGACACTGGCATCCCTAGTCAGGCTATTGTCAAAGGTGACAGCAAAGTAGCCGCAATCTCTGCGGCATCCATACTGGCTAAGACTGCCCGCGACAGTTTGATGCATGAGTTGCACGAGCAGTATCCGCAATATGGTTTTGCTATACACAAAGGCTACCCCACTGCTGCGCATCTTGCTGCTTTGCGCACACATGGTGTATCGCCCATGCATCGCACCAGTTTTAAGCCGGTGCGAGTTTTATTGAATGAAACAAAACAACAAAGAGACTGATCATGGCCCTATTTAAACTCCTGCATATCTTGTCCGTAATTATCTGGGTGGGCGGCATGTTCTTTGCCTATATGGTGTTGCGTCCCAGCGCGGTCCAAGTGCTGGAGCCGCCGTTACGTCTGCGTTTGTGGGTGGCAGTGTTCTCTCGTTTCTTCGTCTGGGTGTGGGCTGCCGTTGCGTTGATACTGTTTACTGGGCTTTATATGATGCATCTTTATGGCGGCCATACACCGATATACGTGCACATCATGTTGACCCTAGGTGTGACGATGATGGCGATCTTTGCACATGTGTATTTCGCCTATTTTCGCAAGTTGCGCACACACGTGCAGGCGGAGCATTGGCCAGAAGCGGGAGCCTTGCTCGGTAAGATACGCACCTTTGTTGGCATCAATGTGATCCTCGGCATCTTGACGGTTTGTAGTGTGGAATTGGGTGTGTTGATCACGCACTGATTTGCGTGAATAGTGCATGTTGTACGAGTGCAATGAATATCGTAAAAAAGTATGCAGAATTCTTGCAAAATCGGTCAGAGAAAGTAGATCGCTCTGATATAATGCCGCGCTTCAGCGTGTAGCGCAGCCTGGTAGCGCACTACCTTGGGGTGGTAGGGGTCGGAAGTTCGAATCTTCTCACGCTGACCAAATTTTCTCTATCCCAGTCCAACTCTAGAATAGATTTCCCATGCGTATATTGATCAGCAATGACGATGGCTATTTCGCTCCAGGACTGGCAGTCCTAGCAACACATCTTTCCCGTATCGCCGATGTCGTCGTGGTCGCACCCGAACGCGACCGCAGCGGTGCCAGTAACTCCCTGACTTTAGATAGACCACTCAAGTTACGCCGTGCCGCGAATGGTTTTTATTACGTTAACGGTACGCCCACAGATTGCGTGCATCTGGCCGTGACCGGCATGCTCGATCACCAGCCGGATATGGTGGTGTCCGGTATCAATGCCGGAGCCAATATGGGTGACGACACCATCTACTCTGGCACAGTCGCTGCCGCCACCGAAGGTTTTTTGCTGGGCATACCCGCCATCGCGGTGTCTCTGGTGGGTAAAGAGCATGTCAACTTTGAGACGGCCGCGCTGGTGGTGACGGAATTGGTGCAGCGCTTTGCCGCGCAGACTGAGCGTAAACCTTGGCTACTCAATGTGAACGTGCCCGACATTCCCTATCAAGACTTGCAAGGCACAGTAGTCACTCGCTTGGGCAAACGCCATAAAGCAGAGCCTGTCATCAAGGCGCAAGATCCGCATGGTCAGACTGTGTATTGGGTAGGCGCAGCGGGCAAAGCACAAGACGCGGGAGACGGGACGGACTTTCATACGCTAGCGGCTAATCAGGTATCCATCACGCCGCTGCAAATTGACCTGACGCAATACAGCCAACTCGATGCGGTACGCGAGTGGATGAAGCCTGCATGAATATCTCCGGCATCGGTATGACCTCGCAGCGCACCAAGCAGCGCATGATCGATCGGCTGCGCGAGAAGGGTATCAAGGATGAGGCGGTATTGGCCGCGATATTTGCCGTGCCGCGTCATCTGTTCGTCGACGAAGCATTGGCTAGTCGTGCTTACGACGATGTATCGTTGCCTATCAACTTTAATCAAACCATCTCACAGCCTTATATCGTGGCACGCATGATAGAGATCATGCGCAACGGTGCTCCTATGGGACGTGTGCTAGAGATAGGCACAGGCTGCGGTTATCAAGCGGCTGTGTTGTCGCATCTGGCCACAGAGGTATATAGCATGGAGCGTATCGCGCCCTTGCATGAACGTGCTAAGAAGCAACTGCGTGAATTGAAGCTGCGCAATGTCACGCTGCGTTACGCAGATGGCTGCGTTGGTCTGCCAGAGGTCGCGCCCTTTGATGGCATCATCATGGCTGCCGCCGCGCCCACACTGTTACCGGCACTGCGTGAGCAGCTCAAAGTTGGCGGGCGGATGGTGCTGCCGGTCGGAAACATGCAGGAGCAATCGCTGTATTTGATAGAGCGCGATGCAAAAGGTTTTCGCGAAACCAAGCTAGAGTCGGTAAAATTCGTTCCTCTACTCTCGGGGAAGGTATGACATTGAAGAAGCTCATCACATGCACGCTGCTCGCAGCGACCTTGGTTGCATGTACGCCCACGTTGCAAGGGCCCGCCGACGGCAAGGGGCCGGCCATGGTAGAGACCACTGAAGCAACGCGTATGAAAGAAGCGGGCGAGAAGGATTGGCGCCCTGCGACCCATGAGGTTTTGAAAGGTGACACGCTATACAGCATCGCTTTCTACTACGGCCTGGATTATCACGACCTCGCCGACTTGAACGGTATCAAAGACCCACGCCAGATGAAGGTCGGTCAGATTTTGAACTTGTTTCCTAGTGCAGGTGATAGCGCTGCATTGGAGAGTGAAGCTCCTGTGCAATTAGTCATCAAGGATCAGCCCAAGGTAGTGAAGTACGTCTACAACGAAGCAGCGCTTGCGCAGATAGATGATGTGCAAAATCCTAGCAAGGCTACACCGACTATCATTGCCAAGGTCGAACCTGTATCTAGTTCGCGCAAACCTGCCGTAGTGACGCCAGCAAAAACATCGACTACAACCACGCCCCGCGAAGATGCACCCCACATCAGCCCAGATGAGGACGCTTTGCAATGGAGTATGCCTGCCAGTGGCAAGGTGATCACTCAGTTCTCCGAAGCGGATAACCGCAAAGGCATAGATATCTCCGGTAAGTTGGGGCAATCCATCGTTGCTAGCGCGCCTGGTAAAGTGGTGTATAGCGGCAGCGGTCTGCGTGGTTACGGCAAGCTCATCATCATCAAACACAACAAGACCTACCTGAGTGCCTATGCGCACAACGACAAGGTCTTGGTCAAAGAAGGACAATCGGTCAAACGTGGTGAGAAGATTGCCGAGATGGGCAAGACCGATGCAGATCAGTTCAAGCTTCACTTCGAAGTGCGCCGCTTGGGCAAGCCTGTAGACCCTGCCAAATATCTGCCTAAATCTTGAGCGAGACCCTAAAAATTCATTTTTTGGGCGCATCGCAGCGTCGCGTGCTCGCTCATTCCTCGCCTACCTTTACGGTATGTCTCGTCATTCGCTGTGCGGCTCCTTGCGCTGCACCCCAAAAATACTGAATTTTTTAGAGGCTCTCTTGATTGAAAATACTTCGGGAAAAACTGTGAAGCTCAGCGTGGTCGATCACGACCGCGATAGTGCTGACATGCGTTATGTATACCCCGTGGTATCGCGTCGTGCCGGTGGCGTATCCGTTGGTATCAACCTCAATCCCAACAACGCCTGTAACTGGCGCTGCATCTATTGTCAGGTGCCCGAGCTCACACGCGGCACCGCACCTATCATCGATCTATTACTGTTGCAGATAGAACTGTTGGATTTTCTGCACGAGTTGCTGCACGGTGACTTCATGCAACAAAGGGTGCCGGAAGGTATGCGCCGTATCAATGATATCGCTATATCGGGCAATGGAGAACCTACTAGCAGTGCGGAGTTCCCTGCAGTCATTTCGCTGATCGCAAAAGTACGCAAAGCCGTTGCGCTACCTGCTGCTATCAAGACCGTGCTCATCACCAACGGCAGTCTGATGCATAGAGAATCTGTGCAGGCTGGCCTACGCGAGATGGCCAAAATCAACGGTGAGGTATGGTTTAAGTTGGATAGGGCGAGCGAGGCCGGAATGTTGCGTATCAACGATACACATAGCAGCATGGACAAAGTTGGCGAGCATTTGCGAACCGCGCTCGTGCTATGTCCCACGTGGTTGCAGACCTGCTGGTTCGCTATCGATGGTCAACCGCCTTCGTTACAGGATGAAGAGGATTATCTGGCTTTCGTCACGAACCTGCTGCGCGATCAACAACCTTTGCAGGGGGTGTTGCTATACGGTTTGGCACGTCCTTCTCTGCAAGCCGAAGCCCCTCGTCTGAGTGCCTTGCCTAAAGATGCATTGGAAGCGTTCGCTCAGCGTATACGCGGTTTGGGTGTGACAGTGAAAGTGTCGGACTGAAGTTATAAGCTGTTGCTGCGATGTCTTCTTTCGGCCAGTAATAAGTGGTCATTTCTATAACCCTATATGTATGAGCGGGAATGCTACAGAATTTGGTGGGTACTCATCAAGGCGCTAATATATCTCTGCCGATCGCCACTGTTTGCTTTCGGGAACTTCAATTTTGAGGTGGCATTTCCGAAATTCAGCCAAATCAGACTTTCAAAAGTAAATTCCGTGTACCGTAAAAATCAATTTCAGGCCCCAGTAAATCAACGATTACCACGAACGGAGATATAGGGCTGGCAGATGGCTGAGAAGGATTGGCCAGAATGCAATTTACGGCGCACACTAAGTCTAGTTTAATAGTTTTCTTGCTAAGTGCGAGTAGGGGTTGAGGGCAATTTTTTCTACTGAAGTTGTATACGAATAAATAAGACTTGCATTAGCGTTCATCCCACAGGGCGATAGAAGAGTTGCCGATCTATCACTTAATGCGTGGATGGATGCTTGATTCCATAAACTGTTGTCTCGGCACAAGCGACACGTTAGCCGCATAACATGACTAAGCTTACTGTTAATGGAAGGTGTGTTGAACTAAAAGATGGCTCGACTTTGCTCGATGCGGCCAGGGAAGCGGGTGTTTATATCCCCACACTTTGTCATTTTCCTAGCCTTCCTCACCACGCTGTTTGTCGCATGTGTCTAGTCGAAGTCGCTGGGGAAACGCACCCACTACCTGCTTGCGTCACGATAGCAAAAGAGGGTGATATCGTAGAAACGGAGACAGAGGATCTGCAAGCGTTTCGTAAGACCAATGCAGAATGGTTGCTGTCACGCCACCCGAACGACTGCATGCGATGTGAGGTTAACGGCTCTTGCAAGCTGCAGAGTCTTATTAGTGAGAATCAATGGGCAGACAGCTGGGAAAATGTCCCTAGAGGATCCATAGAACATCCTGAGCATAGGCTGACTGACCATACATCACCGAGTATCTGGCGTGATCTTTCAAAATGTATCGAATGCGGCTTATGTGTCGAGGCTTGTGGTACTGCTGGGCAACAGCAATACGTGATCGGATTTGCAGAGCGTGGTTCGGGCCGTTTGCCTGTGACCGTTTTCGATCTAGCCTTGTCTGACAGTAAATGTATCTCCTGCGGTCAATGTACGCTGGTATGTCCAGTAGGCGCCTTGATTGAGATGCCGCACTGGCACGATGTGTTACATACTCTAGACGCACATAGAGGTGTATCTGCAGTACAGGTTGCACCTGCAACGCGTATTGCCATCAGTGAAGAGTTCGGCATGAAACCCGGTACCGTTAGCACGGGCAGAATGATCAACGCCTTGAGGAGGCTGGGTTTTGATTACGTGTTTGATACCAATTTTGCAGCTGATTTGACGATCATGGAGGAAGGAACAGAGTTTCTGGGGCGTCTCCGCGATCAGAAAAAACTGCCCCTTTTTACTTCCTGCTGTCCTGGATGGGTGAATTGGGTCGAGATTAATCGGCCAGATCTGTTACCACATTTGAGTACGACAAAATCACCGCAGCAAATGCATGGCGCACTCACGAAACGGGGTGCCTTCGCACGTGCGCTCGGTCTAGAATTCGCTGAGGGCAAGACCGAGCCCTACGTTGTCAGTGTGATGCCCTGCACAGCTAAAAAAGATGAGGCCATGAGGCCGGGCTTATCTGGTGATGTAGACCATGTGCTGACAACACGTGAATTGGCCAAAATGATCAGAGCGCGCGGTATCGCGTTTAGCACACTGTCGGAAGAGGGCGCATTCGATAACCCTTTAGGAGAAAGTACGGGTGCAGGACAGATCTTCGGCGCATCGGGCGGTGTCATGGAAGCGATAGTGCGTACCGCTGCCCATTTTATCGGCGAGGAGAATTCGCTTCCATTGGAGTGGCATCAACTTCGCGGCGTCAGCATGGCAGTGAAAACTGCTGAGATTCCTGGTATAGGCAAAGTCGCCATATGCAATGGCATCGCAGCCGCGCAGCGCATGTTGGAAACTGAAACATGGCGAGATGAGTTCGTCGCGATTGAGGTCATGGCCTGCGTTGGTGGGTGTCTAGGGGGTGGTGGGGAACCAAAATCGATGGATCCGCTCATCCTAGAGAAGCGCATGCAGGCAATTTATGCGATGGATAAAACATCGTCGAAACGACGTTCGTATGAAAACCAGGATGTACAAAAATTGTATGCGACGGAATTGAAGGAACCGAACTCTGTTCACACACACGCATTACTACACACTAGCTTTGCCGCTCGAAATTCCCAGCGATTACTACTCATGCGGTTCCTTGATTGTGTAGATAGGCGAGATGGCAGTGGTGTAGCCAGTCTGTTTCATCTGGATGCTTTGTGGTCAACGGCTTCACCTTTTGGTGACATTAAGGGCATCTCAAATATCGAGGCGTTGATTAATACTCGTTTACCGCCTCGTAAGTTTGGCCCAGCATTTCTACGGCATCGTATGGAGTCTGCCGCAGATACTGACGATCTCACTGTTGTGACGCCGGCGGGTGAGCGTTGCAAGTTCAGCATGGAATTAGACTCCATACATGAGGGTGGTCAGTCTAGGATGGTGATACGGAAGTTAGTGCGGGAATTGCTAGCTTAGGCTGAGGTTGGATTAAGCTAAAACTTGAAGAGGATTCTTATCACTTTTCTGCTATGTCCCTACGATGATGGTATGCCACCCAGTACACCCCCAGCAGGCTCTGAAGTAGATACATGACGCTGGATACGCCATGCAGCGTTTTGAACTTGTCGGAATAGATGCTGTGCATGACATCTTCTGGCAGAGCGAGTTGTTTGAGTTCTGCCATCTGTGGTGATATGCCGAACTGGATGATGAGGCTTAGTACCAACATCGTACCGACTAACCATAAGCCTTTGCTGCGTTGCTTGCCCTTCTCTTTTAGCCACTGGGTATGAGTCAATACGATCAGTCCGCACACTATCCCTATATAGCCAAGTGCATGAAACATCTCCCCCGCTAACTTGCCGGCTAATTGTTTGTCGGGTTGTGCGCTGAACAGTATCGGTACAGCGATATAGCCGATAGCGACTAAGCCGCCGACCCAGATAGTAAGCGCGATGGATGAGAGTGAGGTATAGAGATTTTTCATCATCGTAGCCTAGCACACAGCATCGTTTATGAGGAACAGCTGACTACGATATGGCGTGCTGATTCGGGCGGTGGCTCGGCATAACGTTCCATCTCTGGCTGCTCATCAAATGGTTTGCTAAACAGCGCCAGTAGTCTATCTATCTCAGAATAATCGCCTCGCTCGGCTTGCTCGATTGCTTGTTGTGCAAGATAGTTACGCAATACATATTTTGGATTGACCGCATCCATACTTACTTTGCGCGCTTGGTCATCACTGTTTTCATTAGACAGTCGTGCGTGGTAATCCTGGGCCCACACATCAAATGCCTCACGGTCGACGAATTGGTCGCGTATGCGACTGTTATCTGCATCGGGCGCAGTCTTGAAATCCCCCAGTTTACGGAAGCTCAAGGTGAAATCCATCTGGTTGCGCTGTAGAAGTTCTAGCCAAGCTTCTATCAGCGGGAAGTCCGCCATGCTCGGATTAGTCAGACCCAATTTCCCCGCCATCAAATTTAGATAGTGCTGGTAGTAGGTGGGAGCATAGCTTTCCATTATTTCGTCACGCATAGGCTCATCTACCAACTTAGACAAAGCGTGAGCCAGACAGGCCAAATTCCACAAGCCGACCTGCGGTTGTTGGTCATAGGCGTAACGGCCCTGCGGGTCGGAATGATTGCAGATATAGCCCGGATCGAAAGTCTCCATAAAGCCGAACGGGCCGTAGTCCAATGTCAGCCCGAGTATCGACATATTGTCGGTGTTCATCACGCCATGACAAAAGCCCACAGCCTGCCATTGCGCCATCAGCTTGGCAGTGCGTTGTGCCACCGCTTGTAGGAACAAACGATATTTGTCTGGCGACTCGGCGAACTCTGGGTAGTGGTGGGTGATGACGAAATCAGCCAGGGAAGTGATGTGTTCTTGTTGTCCACGGGATGCAAATACTTCAAAGGAACCGAAGCGAACATGCGATGGCGCCAAGCGGGTAAGTACCGCTGCGGTCTCGGCATATTCGCGATATACCGGTTCGTCACTGCCCACGATACACAAGGCACGACTGGTAGGGATGCCTAAGCCATGCATGGCTTCCGAGCATAGGTATTCACGTATGCTGGAACGTAACACCGCGCGCCCATCGCCACGCCGAGAGTAGGGTGTGACGCCCGAGCCTTTGAGTTGCAGTTCCCAATGTTCACCCGCGTGATTGCGTATCTCGCCCAGCATGATGGCGCGACCGTCGCCCAGTTGTGGTACGAACTGGCCAAATTGATGGCCGGCATACAGCATGGCGAGTGGTTCTGCATCGGGTGGCAAGCGATTGCCGCTGAAGTGTTCGGCAAAGTCGGGACGTTGCGCTTCGGCTGCATCGAGGTCGATTAGCTTTGCCGCGCTAGCATTAAAGCTGACCAGATAGGGCGCGGGCAAAGGCGTGGGTCGTACTCGACTGTAAAAATGTTCCGGTAGTCGTGCGTAGCGGTTGGCGAAGGTGAGCTGATGTATCTTGCGCATGTCGGATGTGGTGCGGTCTAACCATTGGATATCCCGAGTATAACGGTCGGGTAATAAATCTGCATCTATGTGTCATTCGGTAAATGAATTTTTCTAAGCAATGAGCATATTGAGATGGCCATGTTTAGAATGTGGCATCTAAACTCGTTGAATAAGCGCAGCCAACTTTAGGAATCTCGATGATGGAAGCTCAGCAAGAAAATACAGCTGCACAAGCCCGCGTTGATATACGAGGAGAGTGGTTTAGAGAGTGGGATGTCTATGCCAGTCACGTCAATCGTATTCCTAGGTGGTATTGGGTGGGAATGACATTGAGCGCGCTGTGGCTGGTGGTGTATCTGATCATCTATCCGTCTATTCCATTCCTTACGGGTCACTGGCAAGGGGTGGGTGTGCCGAGCGGATGTCGACCTTGGACAGCCATCTGCGAAATGCGTGTAGCTCAGGTGAAACTGGATTCCGTCAGAGGACCGTATCTGGAAAAACTAAGCTCCGCGGTGCTTGAAACAATAGCAACGGATAGAGAGTTGAGCGAGTTTGTCTCACATGCCGCTCGTGTGCCTTACGCGGAGCAATGTGTAGGATGTCATGGGCGGGATGGGGTTGGCTACTCCCAAATAAAATCTCGCGCGCCTTCTCTGAGTGACGCGGTTTGGCTGCATGGTGGTGAGATACGAGACATCAAGGCCAGCATCCAAGATGCGGCAATCCATCCGTTCGGCTTGACCACACGCATCGACGAACTTCATGCAAAGTTATTGGCAGTATTTGTCTATCAAAAATTGCGCTGAAGCCGATTCGGATTTAGCCGCACACTGAACCGTCATCGGCTTCCGCATCGCTAGGGCGTAATTTATTCATTACGATGCGTTGTAAGGCATAGCCCACCAACATTGCAGGTACGAACACCCACAGTTCCCAGTTCGGTGCGGCGAACAGCGCAATCGCCGGGCCGGGGCAATAGCCACTGATGCCCCAACCCATGCCGAATAGCGCCGAACCAACGATGAGCGGCGCATCCAGTTGTTTGGCTTGTGTCACGAAGAACTGGGTGCCAAACACCGGCTTGGGCAATCTGCGCACCAAGCGGAACGCGAACAAGGTCACGCCTACTGCACCGCCCAAGACGAACAACAGACTGGCATCCCAACTACCCGCCATATCCAGAAAGCCCAATACCTTTTCTGGATGGGTCATGCCCGAGAGCGCCAACCCAAAACCGAAGATGATACCGACTAGTAAGGTCACAACGTTCTTCATCATTGCACCCCAAATACGTGACGCACCACATAGGTAGTGACGATGGCAACACTCAGAAAAGTCAGTGTCGCAACTAGCGAGCGTGGCGATAACTGCCCGAGACCACACACACCATGTCCACTGGTGCAACCTCGTGCCATGCCTGTGCCCACGCCCACCAATACCCCAGCGAACGCCAGTAACCAGATTGGGAAGTTGTCTCGCGCTACGGGCGCATCGCCACCCATTAGGTAGTAAAGGGCCGCACCATCCACGATGCCGGCTAGGAACAGCGCAGGCCACAGTCTTTCGCGCGTGAACATCACGTTGATGATCATGCTGCTCACTCCCGCGATACGGCCGTTCAGCCACAGTAAGAGCACTGCGGCAGAGCCAATCAACACGCCTCCGGCGAGTGCATAAACGAATTGTGATGCGAACATGTGAGTCCTTAGTAGCAACGGAGTGACCGCTGTATGAAGTAATAAAAATGTAAGGCGCGGATTTTAGCATCGTGCTTGAGGGTTGATGCTATTGCAGATGAATAATCTCAGTTACTGACAGGGATAGGATTTCTGCCGTCGGCATGACACGCATTGCCTCAAGATAAAAGGTTACCCAAGAGCTGATCGTTTCCTCAAGTGAGGTGGTTACCGAAGAAGTTTGAAGATAGCTCTCAGCTTACGCTGAATCTGCCTCTGGACCAGGAAGGGATTGAGCGATTTGATTTGTGCCGATAGCTTTTCTTTGGTGTCTTGCGGTACATCGGGATGGTCGAGTACACGTTGGGCGGGCGTGATTGGCTGACTGTGATTCCTAACCCATT
>JAQTTY010000024.1 GCA_028710525.1 Gallionella sp.
AGCAAGCCAAAGTATTCCAGGGTACGATGATGCTGATTTCCGTCGTCGGTGTCCTGCTAAGAACAGAAATGGGGTTGGCAGCTGCTCATAAAATCTATGCTGCAGCATGCGCTTTTGCCACTGCAGTGCAAAACGCCCTCAACATTAGCTACGCAACCTTTTTGGCATTGACCGGCGTGGGTATCGCTGTCATCGCAGCTGCTGCAGTTGCCATGTATGCCTTCGCAAGCAGCATGGACACAGCGACATCAAGCGTGCAGAACTTCAATAGTGCCTCAGCTGAGACTCCCGCACGTGTGAAGGGCATCGTTAGAACCGGCGACGCTGAGTTGCTGCGGCGTGGGGTAGAATAAGATGTCTGAGCCTGCAGCCCCTAGTATAACATTGGTTTTTGGCAGTGTAACCCCTCCCCAAGCCGACGTCATTGAGATGCTCGTGCACTTGGGCTGCAGCAAAGAAGTAAGCAGTTATGAAGTAACCCTGCAGAATTGGGACTCGAAATACAGCCCCGGAGAAGCTGACGAGATCGCAGTGGGCTTGGATGGCACAATTAGCCTGGGGAGAACGCCAAACTGCCCGCTACTTCTAACGCTGCGTGTTGAGAACGTTCGCTATCAGAGCACACCTCAAGAAAACTATGTTGTTATTTCCGGGCGCTGCTGGGGTGAGCGGCTATTTCGCAGGACAGTTTCAGCGACCTATACAGCCATGAAAGGCGAGGAAGTAGTTAAGGACCTGATGGACTCCTACGCAGGACTCAGCCACACCAGGGCAGCCGTTGAGCTCGTCGAAAACACAGACACGACCTACTCTGAGTTGGAATATGAAGACTCCCCCGTTTGGGATATCCTCAAATATATCGCTGAGTCAGCTGACGACGGCGGCGTCATCGGCTTTGATTTCAGAGTAGCGCCGGATGGCAAGTTTGAGTTTTTCCCCAAAAACACCAAAACCAATGCAACCGTTATAGTTGAGAACATCGACGACGTCGCAGAGTATGAAAAAGACATCGCCCGAGTGCGTAACTACATTAAAGTTTATGGGCTAGCTGACAAGAGCTATCCAACCGATAAAGTCAGCTGGACTCGCAGCCTAACACCTGCAGACGGCGCATGGGTAGCTTCAACAGGCGTCGTTAGCCTCGACGGCGCAGGAGCACCTGACGGCGGCGCATGCATCAAGCTCGCTGCAGCAGCAAATTATGCAGGCGTCGTTGACATAAACTTCACTGCAGGGCACGAGCCAAACATGAACCTCTACCCGATAATTGCGCTGCAGCTCAAAGCTCAGGACACTTACTCGGGAACGGGCTCTATCCTGCTGCAGGACACAACCGGTAAATATGCCTCAAAAACAATCTCTATTTCTCCGGATACAGCTTGGCATACTCTCGAGACTGGCTGTGGAAGCGCATATGCCCCTCAATGGGAGCAAGTAGATGCAGGGTTTGACTGGACATCAATCCTTAAAATTAGAATATCGCTTGCGTTCCCCGGCGTCGGCACAGGCGACTATTGGGTGCACAGTCTCTATGTAGGCGGGCGCCGCTTCTCAGCGATTGAGCAGGATGCAGCTAGCCAAGCAGCCTACGGTTTAAGAGAGTATGTGGAGACTGACGAGGAACTCTGGAGCGATGACGAATGCGATCGCCGGGCAAACTCTCTGCTAGATGAGCTCAAAGACCCAACCGAGCATATTCACCTGGTAAGCACGCTGCTAGATTATGGCACAGACCCTATCCTCGCAGGTGATAAGGTGCATGTGCATCTGCCAAACGAGAATGTTGACGCTGATTTTAGAGTCGAAAGCGCCGAGTACCGGATATCTAAAGACAGCCCAACTGAACTCGAGATAGTGCTGGAGCTTGGAAGGCAACCCCCGAAGCTGGCAGACTTCATGTATGGCCTGCGTTGCCATTCCCCTAATGTCGAGCGCCTGAGCAGAACAAAGATCGGTAAGCGAGGCATTCCCCTTCAAACTGGCAGGATGATACAGGGCGCCTCTCACTTTACAAGCAACGTGGAGATCGAGAAAACAGCGCCGGTATTAAACCTCATAATTTCAGGTGCTCTCAAACTTGCCCTGGGACACGACGGGACAAACGGGATCCTCAGCTGCTACGACGGCAACCTGGTCCTCTACTCTGACGGCGGCTTAATCGTTCCCGAGGCTGACGGCGGCGCCAACCTAGGCGATACTACCTTGAGCCGCAGGTTTGGCTCTCTGCATCTAAAAGACGATATCTGGGTTGCAGGAGTCAATACTGTTGCAACTGACGGCAGAGTCTCACTGGCTGGCATTAACAGGGGCACTGCAGGATATGTGCTGGAGGCTCAGGGCGCTGCAGCAGACGTCATGTGGGTTGAGCCTGACGGCAGATATACCCCTGCAGCACATACGCATGATACGCTCATTCGCAGCAGCAACTACGTCGAGATGGATGCAACATATCCGGTGCTGAACTTCTACGATAATGTGCCTGCTCTCGTCGGTGCAGTTGGGCACGATGGCTCCAACATGTTCCTAGTAGCCTATGATGGCAGCCTCGTTTTGTACGCTGCGACGGGTAAAATTCTCCCTAACTCAGACGGCGGCCAGGACCTGGGCGACACGTCGATCTCTAAACGGTTTGGGGCACTGCATCTCAAGAACGGCATCACAGTCGCAGGCATCGCAACGGTAGATAATAACGGGCGCCTCCAGCTCGCCGGCATGACAAGGGGAACATCTGGCTATGTATTGGAAGCCCAGGGCGCAGGCGCTGACCCGATGTATGTTGACCCAGCAGGTAGATATGCTCCGGCACTTCACCCAAGTGGGCATGCTAACCTCTACCCATCTGGAGGCGCTGACAGTGGACAAGTGGGCAACACGACAACCTATTGGAACGTGATTGGCACTAACAGCATGTGGTACAAGGCAGTAGGCACCTTCGCATGCGAGCGATCGCTCAGCGACAAACTTGTTGACCGCAAAATCCAAAGCCGAGATCTAGCCGAGGAAATCCTCACTCATGAAACAACCAAAAGCTGGCGCCATATGCCCTATGACCTCAAAGACAAAACTGGCAAAAACATCCTCTGCACCTGCGGCAAATCTGCAGCTGAGCCCTGCCCGGAGCACCGCAAGGAATGGGAAGACCGGCACATCGTTAACACGGGCGCCCAGCTTGAGGCTGCAGCGTTGTTGGTCCTGGAGCTCAGCGCCGACGTCAGACGCCTCTCAGCTGAAAATGCAGGCCTGCAAGAGGAAATCCGGCAAATAAGACAAGACATAAAAATGATCGCTGCAGGTAAATTGGCTGAGATGTCGGCAGCTGCCTAACCCCCTCTCAGCTGCAGGGCGTCTCCCCTTTCTCGATATGACAAGTTTTAAAACAGCTTAAAGCCAACCTGCTAAGCGAGGCAAAAACTTGAACGAATTTAGTATAATATATGCCCTGGCAGCTATTTTGGGCACTGCCTTATCTGCGTACCTCGGATGGCCTGATGCTGAAGCCTTCAACTCAAACAAGTTCTGCAAATCAATTCTAAGAGCTTCTCCCGCTGCAGTCATCGCAGTCATAGGCTTACCTGCTGCAGTCCTCGACTGGTCAACATTCGTCTATATCATATTTTCAATGGCAGGCGGTGCAGGTTTCGACGTCATCCTCAAGCGTGCTGCCGAAAAACCCCCGGCGCCAACGTAGCGCCTCCCCTTTTTTTGGTCCCTTATATATTTTATTAATCTAATTCTGGAATAATAATCGCAATTTGTTTTCTACATGTAGAAAAGTAAAACTGAAGTAAAACTTTTAAAGCCAACTGGGTATACTAATCGATAGCGAAAATGAAGCTGGCTAAGCTCTAACGCTAAGGTGGCTAGGCGTAGACTCCTGTCTACTAGGTCTAGTCTCTCAGCTCGCATGACAGCTGGGATAAACTTTACCGTTAGTTAAAAACGCTCAAGGCGTCTGCAGGAGCGCCCAGCGCTACACTTAGCGATAAAACGCTTCAAGGCGTCAAGAAAGTAGCCCTAGGCTGCCTCCGAGAACTTTAGTCACAGAGGCGTAGTCAGTTACTTGCTTCAAGCTCGTGCGTGGGCATCACAGAAGTTTTTTGCTATTTACTCCTGCAAGTTGACGCCCTAGCGACGTCAACGCAGAGCGAGGAATTTAAATGGCAGCAAATATAGACGAGCAAAACTCAAACCTCAACTCTCCTGCAGCGCCTCAACAGGCGGTTTTTTCTGCGCAAACAAGCATTGGGCTTGGCAAACCCGACACAACTTGGGCTAAGCATAACCTCTATCAATACCCCATAACCTTCAATGGGCAGGCTACCCGGGCAAAAATGATCATCAGAGACCGAGTGGTCGAAGACGCCACAAGCGGAACCTTCAACGACGTGGAAGATTTAATCGCCATCGCAGGCCAGGGCTACAATCTCCTGCCAAACGAAGAGGTCCTCGACGTCGCCAACCAAGCAGCTAAGCTCGCAGGGTTCGAGCCGTTTTTCGAGCGCCTAACAAAAGGCGACTGGAGCCTCGGCAAAGTAAACGGTCACGTCATCTGTAACAACAAAGAAACTCAGATGCACGCTCTCTATATCCCAAAAGAGACCAATAAACACCATTGGGAAGAATCAGAGGTCGGCAAAGTCGTGCGAGTAGGCGTAGACGTCGTTAACAGCATCGACGGCAAAAAGAGCTTTGGCATCGGACTTTTCAGCTTCCGAGCGGCATGCACAAACGGCGTCCTATTCGGCGGCAAACAAGAAACAGCCGTCCACTACGCACACACTAAAAACCTAAGCAGCGTCGTCGAGCAACTCAAAACCCTATTTGTTGCTCAAATGGACAACGCTCGGCTAATCCTCGAGAACTACCAACGCCTTAACAGAGAGAAGCTCCAGAAAAAAGACGTTGAGCTGCTGCAGCGAGTTCGCCTGCCTGAAAAGATACTCCCAGCCTACGTCGCCGACGAGGAGCAAGTCAAGCAGGAAGCATTCAAAGACGTCACCAAATGGCAAGCCTATAACGACATAACAGCTCAAATCTGGCACAACCCGAAAAACGACCTCACAGGCAAAGAGTTTCAGTTCAACCAACTGCACAAAGCCATTCCCGTTACTCTAAAGGTTCGGTGAGCAGCATGCAGAAAAAACCCATTAATCTAACCTGCAGTGACTGTGGTCACTGCCAAATCTGCAAAGTTCTCCCTAACGTCGAGAGCCTCATCAACAGTCTCTACCCTAAAGAATCACAGCAAAAACCGGTCTGCTCTCCCGGGGACTTCGCCAACATATGCACTGCTTTTATTCCCAAAAGTCAGCTAGCCGAAGTTGAACAACTTAAAGAAGCTGCAGCTCAAGAGCTTGCAGCGGAGGCGCCCCCGGCATGACTGAAAAACGCTTCAAAGTTTTTTCCTTCGACATCGAGGAACTCAACGACGAGCTCACTGAAAAAGACGCAGAAACAAAGCGATACCCTGACAATAATTGCCCTCAATGCGGCTGGGAAACAACTCTACTATATGCTGCTGAAGAAACAGAAGATGCAGCTCATGAACTCATCCGGCAGGGCAAAGCCGGTCTATGCGGAGATTGCTTTTCCTCAAGACTAACAGAGCTTGAAGTTGTCGTCATTATCCCGCTGGAGACACCGAAATGACAACCAAAGGCAAAACAATTTTCGGCGTCATCTACTACGACGAAAAAGGATATCCCCGCCCCGTCGTCAACTCAGACGGCACACTCAAACACTTCTACACAATCGAGCTAGCCGACGCCGAGGCAGACGAATTTCAAGAGACAGTCGGTTTTGAGACTGTAACAGTTTCCCTAACACCCGTGGAGGCATAGAGATGGACAAGCAACCAACACTCCAGGAGCGAATTCAGCTGCAGCTAAGCGGCATCCCCAACATTTTCCAGTCAATCCCCCCCTATTACCGGCGAGACATCGAGGCAGCCCTGCTGCAGGCGCTCAGAGACTACGCCGAGGACAAACGCAAAGACAAACGCCACATCGACGATCTCAGCTTTTTATACTACCAGGAGCGCCAACCCGAAAAGAGCTGTTTTGAGCGAGGCTACGACGTCGCCCTGCATGACATCCTCTGCGATCTGCCCAAGACCTGCAGCAAGTGCTCAGCTAACATCCCCCGCTACAAAGACGTGCAGGTTGACAACTTTACCCTATGCCCAACCTGCGCTCAAAACCTAGGCGCCAAATGCCAAAAAGACGTGCCCTACAGCAGCTACCTCTCAGCGAGCAATCAATGCGGAGCCTGCAAAGGACCCTGCAGCTGGAGCAAATAGACATGTCAGCACCTACTCGCAACACAGTTTATCTGCAGTTCTCAAGCGTCAAAGCCTTCATCGAGTACCTCAAAAACTACTGCAACATCTACGAAGTCGGCTTAGTAGTCCGGCGCACAAGAAAACCCCTTGAGAAGGGAGTCAACGAGTACACCTACTTCATACGCCTAACCAAGCATGCCTCAAGCTATAACGAAATCCTGCTCTGCGATATCCCCTTCTGGCGTGACCTATTCCCGGGAGACCCAAAGGAGCTAGAGCAGAAACGAGACGCAGCCATCAAAGCAGCCAAAGATGAACTTGAAAAGGGGCTTACTCGAGTCAAAATATTTGAGGCTGAATTCTGCCCGGAGCCTGACCTATAATGGCAAAACAAGAGCAACGCCCTCCAAACTGCCCAGAATGCGGTGAGGCTCTCACAACTGTGCGCTGGGAGGTTGACTCAGACCTCTACCGCTGGAACGTCAACAAATACAGTCTCAGCAGCGAAGGCGGCGGCACTACCAGGTGCCCACATTGCGACGCTGACCTAAGCGAGCTATTCCCGGATGGACCCGTTAACTATTAGGAGCCAAAAAATGCCAGAAGAAAAAACAAAGTTGGAGCCCTGCGGCTGCTGCAGCAAACTCGTTGAGGTCGCCGAAGACGTCAACAGAGAGGATGTTTACTGCACGGACTGCATGGGAGATCCCAAAGCTAAATCCACAAAAGACCGGCTGGGCTGGGCTGGTCGTCAGTTTTTTGAAGCCCGATTTCCCATTGTGCGCAATGCCCTGAGCAAAGAGGCGCATAAGCAGAAATGGGATAAGATGACCTACGAAAAGAAGGTTGCCTTCATTGGCAAAATGATTGAACAAGGAGCAATGATCTAAAAATGGTGGCTATTTCAGTTAAAGTTGTAAAACTTGATAAGAACCGTCTAACAAAGAAATTCCGTGACAGGATAATCAAAAACTTTCTCGACGTGCTAGTCCTCAAAAAGCTAGCTGAAGGCGAGCCCCAAAGCGGCTACGATCTCATCAGCTACTTCAGATCAGCAAAGGGCGTGCTGCTCAGCTCAGGCACCCTCTACTCGCTGCTCTACTCACTCGAGCATAAAGGCTTAGTGCAGGGCATCTGGATAGAACGCAAGCGAGTCTACAAGCTCACCGAATTAGGCCTGCAGACAAACAATGCCATCCAAGAGAACACCGATCAAATCAAGCTGCTTTTCAGCACCATAATAGGCTAAAGTGAAGACCTATGCCGTTGATTAAAAACCAAGTAATAGCAGATCTAGCTCGAAAAGTGCTGCAGGAGCTACCCGAGGAGCTGACGCAGCAGCTGAGCTCTGCAGAGACCAAAGAGGAAAAACTTTGCCTTTTCCCAGCTCAGCATGCACGCTTCCAAGGCAACGACATCCAGCTCATAACATCGATACTGAGACAGCGCTTCGCAGGAGACTACATCAGCGAAGGACAGGGGCGCTTCCACTGGCTAATTAGTCTGCCATCTAAGCAGCCAGTGGCGCCTCCTGCTGCGGTACCTGTTTCCCAAACTCCAGAAGCTCAAGCCGCAGCGGAACCCTCAAAGCCAGCTCCAGCGCCTGAGTCAGCGCCAAATGACGCTAAGCCCAAAGAGGCGCCGCCCAAGCAGCCTAGCCCGCTTAAAGTATTCCAGGAACGCTACTGCAGCACTTGCGACGACCAAAGCGAAGGATGCACGCCGGAAAACTCTACAGGCCGAGAAAAGATGCAGCGATGCTTCAATGTTTTGCAGCTGCTATTTCTGGGCGATATCCGAGAGAACCTGCTAAAGCTCAAGCCGTTTAACAGATATCCCCCGGGAGGGCGCAGCGGCAGCCACTCTCAGAGCTCACAGCCAAATAGCCAGCCCCAGCAACAGAAGCCCGAGTCATTTTTCCTCGAAAACGGCATTGTCTGGGCTAAGAGCGAGACCGGCAGCGGCAAACCCTGCGATAAAGCCTATGAAGCCAAGAACCGCAAAGACGGCGCCCTATCAGCTGAATATGCAAAG
>JAQTTY010000017.1 GCA_028710525.1 Gallionella sp.
CTGTCGGTCACTCTGTTCGAGAAAATGCCCATACAACAAGCCTTGCAGGGCATCCGTGGCGAGGCAACAAACACCGATTTCAGCAACCAACTGAATCTATTCGATTCTTAACCGGACACTAGTGACTGTGAGCAGCTATTTTTCGGCGGACAAATCATCACTCAAGTCGAGATCACTCAGGGAAATCATTATGAAATTGTGTAATCCGTTTAATCTCAACAACCACTTAGGTCTTGCACTGATCGCTGGTCTTTCTTTGCTGCTTAGCGCGTGCGGCGGCGGGGGTGGCAGCGCACCTCCCGCCCCCACGCCGACCTCACATGTGATCAATCTTTCTTGGACAGCTAACAAAGAAGTTGCAGTCAATAGCACGGGGGGCGGTTACAAGGTATCCATCAGCGGACAACCCATCATCGATGTTCAGTTTCCCTATGCAGCATCAGGGCCAGCGGCGGTGGCAACTTTGATGTCGGGTAACTATACCGTTACCGTGACCGCATACTCGGCAATGAATCCAAGTACCGGCATCGCAGCATCGGGTGTCACTAGCTCTAGCTTGCCATCCACATCTTTTGCGATCGCCGTCCCCTACTAGCTCAGGAGTTATCAACATGAATCGCACCAAGTTTATTTCATTGCTGTCGGCTATCGGCTTAGGTTTCACCCTATCTTGCGCTCAAGCTGGCGCATTTAACCAGCCCTCAGGCGCATTTTTACCCAACCAAGTTCTCATCGAATTCAAACCGAACACATCCCTCACAGCGCGTAATCAAACGGCACAAGTTTATGGCGCGCAATCTATCCGGGCTCTGGCCAACACTTCAAGTTGGAGCATCGCCAATTTGCCCGCCGGACAAAGCGTGGCACAAGCCGTCGCCGCGTATGCGAGCAACCCCAAAGTCGCTTCGGTGCAACCCAATTACATATATCACACCATGGCCGTGCCAAATGACCCGCAATATGGTCAACTGTGGGCGGCAAAAAATAACGGACAAGCCATCACCACAGGAACATATGTACCGACAACTGGCACCGTAGCTAACGACATGAATCTCGAAGCGGCGTGGAATGTGCAAACCGATTGCAGCTCAACCATCGTTGCCGTGATCGATTCGGGCGTGAACTACAACTCGACAGACTTGGCTACCAACATGTGGAACGGCGGTGCTGCCGCGCCTTTGCACGGCTGGAATTTTGTCGGCGCAGGTAGCAATGACCCGATGGATTTGAATGGTCACGGTACGCACGTCGCAGGGACTATCGGCGCGGTGGCGAATAACGCAATCGGTGTCACAGGCGTGTGCTGGAAAGCCAGCATCATGGCAGTGCGCGCAATGGATGCAGCAGGAGCAGGATCGACAGCCTCCATCATTCAATCGATTGATTATGCTATTACCCACGGTGCGAAGATCATCAACATGAGTCTTGGTGGGGGCGGGGCGTTCGACCAAGCCTTTAGCAATGCGATCACCCGTGCACAAAACGCCAACGTACTAGTGGTCGTGGCTGCGGGCAATGACAATACCAACAACGACGCTTTAGCCACACCGTCATGGCCGTGCAACTTTAGCCACGCCAACGTCCTGTGCGTAGCTGCGCTGGATCAGAACTATGCATTGGCGAATTTTTCAAATTGGGGTGCGACCAGTGTCGATGTCGCCGCACCGGGTACAAATATTCTAAGTACTTGGAATGGGGTGCACACGGTTACCAATGATCCGCTCACAGCTTTGGGAGGTGGTTGGTTTGGTAGTTCTACCACCGCGCTAACAGGTGGCGGATGGGGGTTCGGATTGGCTGGGCCGGGGCTAACCGTTCCATCCCCTTGGGGCACCGCACTTTATAACGCAGGCACCGATGACCGAGCTTTCAAGACCTTTAACCTAAGTGGCTCCAATGGTGCAACACTGACAGTCTCGGCGGCAATGAATGTATTGAATGGCGATACTTTGAATGCCAACTTCAACGCGGCGGGGGGGGATCCATTTATCGCCGGAACAAATATCTTTTCTGGCACGAATGCTAAGGATGGATTCATGTCCACGCCCAGTCCTGAGTTCGATATTTCATCCTGCATCAGTGCCAATTGCAGCATAGGCATACAGTTACTTTCTGCTCCCGCATCAGTTGGAGACATCGGTGTAGCGATAACTTCTTTCAAGATTGATACCGTCACACTCAACAACACCAGTCTAAACACCATCAACGGAACTTCGATGGCGACCCCTGAAGTCACAGGCATCGCAGCACTAGTCTGGGCGCATAACCCTCTGTTCAATTATGCTGACGTAGCAAATGCGATCAAACAAGGTGGGCGTACCTTACCAACGTTGGTAGGTAAAACAAACACAGCCAAAGCAGTCGATGCCTTGGGGGCCTTGTCTTATATCGCTCCGCCTAACGGCATAGCTGTGGTGGTACATTAATATCATGAAAAAAAACCTATACACCCTTATTGCCATCCTGCTCCCCTTAACTACTATGGCTTGCTCTCAACCACCAACACAAAAGGCGATGCCTGTTGCAACTGTGACTGCGCAAACAGCACCGGTATTCATGGGTGCAGCACAGCAAGGCTATATCGTGACCGCCAAGGATGAGGCCAGCATACGCAGCACCTTCGCGAAACAAGGTGTGACTATGCTGCGCTCTATAGGCAACGGGCAGTTTGAAATGCACTTACAACAAGATCCCGGATTGAGTGTCGTCAGCGAGATAGCGAGCCGCTCTGGTGGAAACATCAGCGCGGTGCAAGCCAACCAGCGCTATCAAGCATTCTGAATTCGTGCCCAGACTTCCCTGTATTCATACCAACCTTAATCCACACACGTAAATCCAAAAATCGCCTAAAGGTATCAAGCTTGTGGCAAACTTGCGCCCGTTTGATTTTTAAGTACAACCATCTTGCAACCATACGAACTCTACATCGGCCTGCGCTACACGCGCGCCAAACGCCGTAACCACTTCATCTCTTTCATCTCGCTGATCTCTATGCTGGGCATGGCGCTGGGCGTGATGGCACTGATCGTAGTGCTATCAGTGATGAACGGATTTCAGAAAGAGATACGCGAACGCATGTTAGGCGCATCGCCACATCTGGAAGTGGTGGCCGACGGTGGGCGCATCGCGGATTGGCAGCCGGTACTCGACAAGGTCGCCAGTCAGCCACAGGTATTGGCCAGCGCACCTTATGTATCGGGACAAGGGATGTTGTCGTTTGGCCAAAGCGTGCAAGGCGTGATGGTGCGCGGCATCGACCCAACACTCGAAATTAAAATCACCGAGCTATCCAACAAGATCAAATCGGGCAACTTGTCCGACTTGCACACTGGCGGTTTCGGCATCGTGCTAGGCAGCGATCTGGCGCGCGCACTCGGCGTGCGGGTGGGTGACAAGGTGATGCTGATCGCGCCACAAGGCTCTATCACGCCAGCTGGCATGATGCCGCGCCTCAAGCAGTTCCGTGTGGTGGGTATATTCGAGATCGGCATGGCACCCTATGACAGCTCGCTGGCGCTGATAGACATCGTCGATGCGCAAAAACTGTTCCAGCTTGGTGATGCAGTGACCGGCATCAGTACCAAGTTGCACGAGATCGACGGCGCGCCGGAAGTGGCGCGTGAAATCCAAAAGCAATTGCCGCCTGACCTGTATGCCAACGACTGGACGCATCAGAACAGCAACTATTTCCGCGCGGTGCAGATGGAGAAGAAGATGATGTTCATCATCTTGTCACTAATCGTGGCAGTGGCAGCGTTCAACATCGTGTCCACGCTGGTGATGGCGGTGACCGACAAACAAGCCGACATCGCTATCCTACGCACGCTGGGTGCATCGCCGCGCAGCATCATGAAGATCTTTATCGTGCAGGGTGTGGTAATTGGTGTGATTGGGACTCTATTGGGCAGCCTCAGCGGCATCACGCTGGCGTTGAATCTCGATGTGGTCGTGCCCTTTATCGAGCATCTGTTTGGCGTGCAATTCCTCGCCAAAGACGTGTACTACATCAGCGAGTTGCCCTCCGACTTGCACTATGACGAGGTGCTGGTGGTCTCGGCTATGTCCTTCTTAATCAGCTTGCTGGCCACTTTGTATCCAAGTTACCGTGCATCCAAGACCCAACCGGCGGAGGCCCTGCGTTATGAGTAAATCTACTGCGCGATTCGATAGCGGCGTTGCGCGGTACTCGCTCCTCGCCTACCCATTTGGTATGTCTCGTGCGCTGCGTTCCCTGCTCCTTGCTCTCGAACCGCTCGCTACGATTTATGAAAGTGCTGTATGAACATCATTACTTGTCGTGACCTGTGCAAAGATTTCCAACTGGGCAAGCAGACCGTGCAGGTGCTTAAACATGTAGACCTGCAAGTGCAACGCGGTGAGCGTATCGCTATCGTGGGCGCATCTGGTTCGGGCAAAAGCACCTTGCTGCATTTGTTAGGCGGCTTGGACAAAGCGACCAGCGGCAGCGTGCATATCTTGGGACAAGACGTGCAGTCTATGAACGAGACACAGCGCGGCGAGGTGCGTAATCAGTCACTAGGTTTCATCTATCAGTTCCATCATCTGCTAGCGGAATTCAGCGCGCTGGAGAATGTTGCCATGCCCTTGTTGATACGGGGCATGAAGCGCGCCGAAGTTGAACCGCGTGCGGCCGAGATGCTGGAGAAAGTAGGGTTAGCACATCGCTTGCATCATCATCCGGCTGAGCTGTCGGGTGGTGAACGTCAACGTGTCGCCGTGGCGCGCGCCTTGGTCACCGAGCCGGTCTGCGTGTTGGCCGACGAGCCGACCGGCAATCTGGATCGCAACAGCGCGCAAGCCCTGTTCGATCTGATGCAACAACTCAATGAGCAACTGCAGACCAGCTTTATCGTGGTCACGCACGATCTGGAGCTAGCGGCACGCATGCCGCGCTGTATGCGCTTAGTAGATGGACAACTGGACCATGAAGCGCGCTAAACAGAAACACGTCTCACCGCCACGCAACCCGCTAGTAGCGCTGGTACTGTTCAAAAAGTCCGGCGCGCACGGCAAGACCGAGAAGGCCTTGCGCCGTATCGCTAAAATCGAGACACGGCACAAAGCGCGCAGTGATGAGGTCGAGTAAGCGCCCCTGGCGCTACTATCAAATTTCTCCCAGCTTATGCACATAGGCGACAAAGTGTAGCGGCGACAGCGGCTTGCTGAAATGGTAACCCTGCACTTCGTCGCAACCCTGTGAACGCAGATAGGCCAGCTGCCCTGCTGTTTCTACACCTTCGGCGATGGTCTGCATCCCCAAGCTATTAGCCAGATTGATGATGGCGGTGACGATGGCCTTATCTTCCGCATCCACGGTGATGTCGCGCACAAAAGACTGGTCAATCTTGAGCTTGTAAACCTTGAAGCGCTTTAGATAACTCAAAGAAGAATAGCCGGTACCGAAGTCGTCTATCGACATGCGTATGCCGCGCTCATGCAGCTTATCCATCACTGCCACAGCGGACTGCGGATCATCCATCGCAACGGCTTCAGTTAGCTCCAACTCCAGACACTCATGTGGCAACCCCACCTCGTCCAGCACGGCTGTCACCATCTCGGTCAAACCGGCATGACGGAACTGCACGGCCGATAGATTCACCGCCATCACCATAGGAGGCATGTTCAGATCCATCCACTCTTTCATCTGCTGCACAGCGGTGCGCAACACCCAAGCGCCGATGGCGATGATCTGTCCGCTATCCTCGGCAATGGAGATAAATTCTGCCGGCGAGATCAAGCCCAGCTCGGGATGCTGCCAACGCAACAACGCTTCCGCACCAACGATATGACCATCCCTTATCGACATCTGCGGCTGGTACTGCAGGAACAACTCATTGCGCTCTAATGCATGGCGCAGCCCGTTGCTCAACAACAGAGTACGCGCCGAATGCGCCTGCATCTGCGCGGTGAAGAAGCGATAACCGTTACGATTTTCCTGCTTGACCTGATACATAGCCGCATCGGCGTTCTTCGCTAGCGTCTCGAAATCTTCGCCATCCTCTGGATAGATAGCGATGCCGATGGAGGGTGTGATGGATAATTCGTAATGTTCGATATGACAAGGTTCAAAGATGGCCGCGATGATATTCGTGGCCACCAATCCCGCGCCATCTGCATCAGTGCCCGGCAGTACCAATATGAACTCATCGCCACCCTGCCGCGACACTACATCGCCTTCTCTGAGCATGGCACTCAGGCGTTGCGCGATCTCCTTGAGCACCGCATCGCCCACCGTATGGCCCAAGCTATCATTGATATTCTTGAAGTGATCCAAATCTAAATACAGCACCGCCAACTGTTCACCGTTGCGCTGTGCAAGCGAATGCGCGAAAGCAAATCTATCCACCAATAGTCGACGGTTGGGCAAGCCGGTCAGTTGATCGAAATACGCCAGTTGCTGTATCTGTGATTCAGCCAACTTGCGCTCAGTGATGTTCTCTTTCACCGCCAGATAGTTCTTCACCTTACCATCCGCGCCACGCACCGGCGAGATCATCGCCGACTCGGTGTATTCGCTGCCGTCCTTGCGCAGATTAATAAGCTCGCCGCGCCATGTCTTGCCTGCACTCAGGGTCTCCCACATATCTTGATAAGTGGCGGCGGGTGTCTTGCCAGATTGCAATAAACGCGGGTTGCTGCCTTTCACTTCGTCCAAGGAGTAACCGGTTACCTTGGTGAACGCTGTATTGGCATATTCGATATTGGCAGCCAGATCGGTGATGACGATGGAGTTCGCACTCTGCTCCACCGCCAGCGACAACATCGTCAACGAGGCTTCGGCACGCTTACGTTCACCGATATCCACCCCTATCCCGACCAATACCGGCTTGCCATCTAGCTCGATGCGTAATCCAGTTAGGTAGTAATCCAATTGCGTGCCATCTTTGGCTAAGAAGGTCGCTTCGATAGAGGCCTCACCACTTTCGAAGGTGTTGGCGATGGCCATCGCCACGCGTCCTTTATCTTTTTGAATGAATAAATCTAGTGGCGAGATCTTCGCCAACTCGCCGCCGCTGCGTTGCGTAAAGCGCTCGAAGTTGTTGTTCCACATCAGCATGTGTTCGTTCTCATCCAACATATAGAACACGCCCGGCAAGGCTTCCATCATCTGCTTGCGTACCTTGCTTTCACTGAGTAACCGCTGCTCCGCGAGCTTATGTTCGGTGATGTCTTCATACACGCCCAACACGCCAATCACTTCCTGCGCCTTGTTGCGCAACGGCACCTTGGAGGTGCGCAGCCATATCTGGCCACCCTCGGGCGTGTTCTGCGGTTCATCGAAGAACAGCTGTGCCTCGCCGGTCTCCATCACCCGTCTATCGTCGCTGCGGTACAACTCGGCCTGCTCGCGCCAAGTCATATCGAAATCGTCTTTACCAATCAAATCATGAGGGCTGTCCTTACCGGCATCCTGCGCAAACAAAGGATTACAACCCATATAGCGCAAGTCCTTGTTTTTCCAAAATACGCGCATGGGGGCCGTATCGATGACGGTTTGCAACAACTGTCGTGAGCTATCCAATTCCGACTCCGCCTGTACGCGCATCTTTTCGCCCATAAATACTTCCAGCGCGTAATCGATGTCCATCGTCATCTCTAGCAACAGGCTCTGCAACGCTTCATCGAACGCACCGACTTCCGGGGCATAGACCGTCAATGCGCCCACCGCAACACCCTTGCGATGCAGCGGCAAAGAAGCGGAAGACACCCAACCGTAGCGCTCACCGTTTAAACGCCAAGCATTGGTTGCCTCATCTGTGTGGAAGTCCTGGCACCAATAAGGCCGGTCCTCGCGCATCGCGATACCGGTAGGACCGTTCCCATAGGGACTATCCGGATCCAGACTGACCAAAATCTCCTGCAGATATTCCGTCCCCTCACCATACGAAGCGATAGGTCTTACCGTTTTGCCGTCCTCGTCCAGCCAACTGATCCAAGCCATACGCATCCCACCATAGCGCACCGCGTTGCGGCAGATGATGGGGAATAGTTCAGCCTCGCTGCCGCTGCGCATCATGGCCTGATTACACTGACTCAAGGCTGAATACATCTTGCCCAGACGATCCAGACTGGCCTCGGTCTGTTTACGCATCGTGATGTCACGCGACAGCACGATGTAGTGTGCCGCTTTGCCGGATGAATTGGGTTTGCGCGACACTGAGAGTTCGAACCAGTGGGTCGCGCCATCGGGTAAGTTCAACTGGATCTGCTTACCGTTGGAATAGCCATGCGCCTCGGCCTCACGCATAGCATCCATACACACCACCACCGCAGCGGCTGGCAATATCTCGTGTATGGTTCGCCCTATCAGTTGAGCCGGTGGTGCGGCCAGTAATTCTTCATGTGGCGAGTGATAGTCTAAATAGCGTCCCTCACCGTCAATCTCAAATAACAGGTCAGGCAAGGCATCTAGGGTCGCTTGGAGTCGACTTTGCATCTCATGCAATTGTTCGTAAGGCCTATCTATGGTGGCAAGGAAGATGCCGCGATAGAGAAAGAAATATGCCGCCACCTTGTACAGATGGCCTAACAGATTGTAGATGTCGGTCACGTCCGCATAGAGCGTAAATAGAAACTCGCTCAAGGCCATGGCACAGGCAGCGGCAAACAACCAAGGGCCATTGAACAGTGCCTGATCGTTGCGGCGTTGCCAGAACACCAGCGCCGTCGCCACGCTCAACAATACCAGCACATATTCATAGCTGATCTTGAATGGTGTCAGTCCTTTACCGGGGACAAAAGTAGCAGGCAACCAATCGTGATGCAGCAAGAACAGCCAATGCACCACCGCGACAAAACTCAGCACCAGCGCTAACACCAGGAAGCGCGAGCTTCTGGAAACCAAGCTATACCAAGGTTTGATGGCAACGATAAGCAAGGCAGTGACCGCTAGACTGCGCGCCGCCAGCCAGAAATCGATAGCCTTCTCTGGGCTGCTGGGGGTAATGAAATCGGGCATCCCTGCATAGGACATGGCATGACTAAAATCCAGTATGGCCACCCCGAGAAAGGCACAGGAGATAAACAGATTCTGTCCCGCCACACCGCGATGATGCGCATGCCAACCTACTGTGAATATCTGTAAAGACACGAATACCGCAAGCGCCTCTAGCAGGGTATGCAAGGGCAAATAACCGGAGATTCCTCTCAGACTCTCAGCGGCAGGCAACAACTTGGCCATTATCACCAACACAGTCATTACCACCACCATTGCATACACCCTATGCAGCAAAGGCCATCGCCATGGTTGGTACCATGCTGGATCAGGATATTCTGGGGAGACGCTATTCATCGCGGGGACATGGATACCCGAAGTTAGAGAGCTCCCAGATTAAGGTAGACGGGTGCGCGGAGAAGGTTGGATTAGCCCCCTAAAAAGGCTGCTGTTCAGAAACGCGATGTAGATGATGTCCTACTTTTCGCTCTGGCCCGCCAACGCAAGATCACCATGACTCGCCATGCCAGCCGCACCAGCACATAACCCAAACCGGCCAATAGCAGGGCTAATAGCGGTAAACCAATCAAAATTGGCTCGCCTAGCGCCGTGAACCAGCCCCACAACTCACTCAGCCAGTTATGCCAGTGCATATCCGGCAGGACCAAGGCCACAGACTTATGGCTACCCGTGACTAGACTCCCCAACTGATAGGCCAGCACATATAAGGGCAAGATGGTGAAGGGGTTGGTATACCAAGTGGACAACAGCGCCACCGGCAAATTGACCCGCAACTTGATGGCCAGTAAGGCCGCCACCAACATCTGCAAAGGCCCGGGGATAAGTCCCGCGAACAACCCCACCGCCACCCCACCAGCCACAGAACGTCTGTGCAGATGCCACAGCGCGTGATGTTGCAAGAGATGAGCGAATGGTCTCAACCAGCCATAGCTCTTGATCGTCTCGTGATCGGGCATCCATTTTTTCAATTGTTTACGCATGACGGCATTCTAGCTGCGGCGTAATCTACGCGTATGGTTCTATTCACTCTCAGTTACGCATGCGGCGTGTGGCTGTTGCAGCAGCAAGCTGCATTGCCCGGATATAGCTGGGCATGGTTACTGGCGCTCACACCGCTGGCTTTGCTGCTGGACGAGCGGGTAACTTGGGCGCGCGTCCTGCGTGGGCTGCTCACCATTTTGCTCGGCGTCGTGCTGGGCTTTTATCTCTCCGCCTATCAGGCACAGCAACGCCTCGCCATCACCCTACCCTATGAGTGGCAGGGGCGCGACATCGAAGTCATCGGCGTGGTCGCCGAGTTGCCACGGGTGAGCGAACGCGGTCAGCGCTTCGCCTTCGATGTGGAGCAGACGCTAACGCCTGAAGTTGCCGTCCCTCCTCACGTCTATCTCAGCACCTATATCGATGAGCGCAGTGAACCAGTTCAAGTCCACGCGGGCGAACGCTGGCAGTTCACCGTGCGCCTCAAACAACCACATGGCAGCAGCAATCCGCACAGCTTTGACTTTGAACGTTGGGCGCTAGAGAACAATGTACGCGCGGTCGGTTATGTACACAGCAAGGGAGACAATCATCGTATAGACACACTCGTCGCAGGCATAGGCTATCGCATCGAAAGTTGGCGCGAGGCAGTGCGCGAGCGTTTTGCTGCGACTTTGCAAAACGCGCCCTATGTCGGCGTGTTGAGCGCGCTAGCGATAGGTGACCAAAGCAGCATCCCGCAAGCGCAATGGCAGGTGTATACGCGCACTGGCGTCAATCATCTGATGTCGATTTCGGGCCTGCACATCACCATGCTCGCCAGTCTCGCTTATGCGCTGTGCTATTGGTTATGGCGTCGCAGCGTGCACCTCACGCTATGGCTGCCTGCGCGCAAAGCCGCCTCCACCCTCGCCTTGCTGATGGCGCTCGCTTATGCGCTGCTGTCAGGCTACGGCGTTCCGGCCCAGCGCACCGTGTACATGGTGGCGGCAGTCACTGTCGCCTTATGGATGAAGCGTAACTTCTCAGTGTCGCAGATATTGAGTTTCGCACTGTTGCCGGTATTAATGATCGACCCTTGGGCGGTGCTCGCGCCGGGCTTCTGGTTGTCGTTTGGTGCGGTCGCGCTAATCCTCTATGTCAACTCCCACCGCCTCGGCCATATACGCACCGAAAGTGCAAGCAGTGACAGTCGTAGCGTCTATTTCAAACGCGTGATAACAGAATATGCCGTTGTGCAATGGGCCATGAGCATAGGCCTGACGCCCTTGCTGCTCGGCTTGTTTCAGCAAGTCTCGCTAGTCTCTCCTATTGCCAATGCCATCGCCATCCCGCTGGTGAGTCTGATCGTCGTCCCGCTGACACTGTTAGGTGCCGTGCTCCCAATAGAGCCACCTTTGTGGCTGGCACATGCGGTCATGCAATTCACCATGCAAATACTGGAATGGCTGAACAATCTGCCGCAAGCGGTATGGACACAACATGCGCCACCCGCATGGAGCATCGTCAGCGGCATGCTCGGTGTACTGCTCATCCTTGCGCCGCGCGGCTTTCCATCGCGCTGGTTAGGTTGGGTATTGATGCTACCCATGTTTCTCAACACACCTGAAGCACCCGCATCCAATAGCTTGCGCATGATCGTATTCGATGTCGGCCAAGGCTTGGCGGTGGGCGTACAGACACACTCGCATGCCCTGCTCTACGACACCGGACCCGACTATTCCGGCGATGCGGACAGCGGTAACCGCGTCATCGTTCCCGCCTTGCGCGCCATGGGCATCAGCCAACTGGACGGCTTGATACTGAGCCATGACGACATCGACCATAGCGGCGGCACGACCTCGGTACTGCAAGCCATGCCCGTCACCTGGATAGCGTCGTCTTTGCCTGACGACAGCCCTATGTTGCAGGACATCGCCGTGCAGAACGGCGCCGAGTTGCACGGCAGACGACGTTGCAACGATGGCGAACGTTGGTCTTGGGATGGCGTGGACTTCACCATCTTGCATCCCGATTCAGTGGTCGATAGCAACAGCAAACCGCACGACAACAACCTGAGTTGCGTGCTGCGTATCAGCATAGGCGAGCAACATATCCTGCTGGTCGGCGACATCGAAAAAAACAGCGAACAACGACTACTAAAATTGCATGCGGAACAACTCCCCGCCAACCTGCTAGTTGTGCCACATCACGGCAGCAAGAGTTCCTCAACGATAGAGTTTGTCGGCACAGTACTGCCCGACTATGCGGTATTCACCAACGGCTATCGCAACCGCTTCGGCCATCCCAAAGAAGAGATTGTGCAACGCTACGCCGACAGCGGCGCAGAACTACTGCGCTCGGATGAAGATGGTGCGGTACTGGTAACGATGGATGCGCAAGGCTTGAGTGTGGAACGTTATCGCAAAACCCATCAGCGCTACTGGACGCATCAAGTGCATGAACAACATTGAACAACGTCGTCATTCCGGCCTGCGCCGGAATGACGATTCAAATAAAATACCCGCCATGCCACTCCCAGTCCTCTACTCCTTCCGCCGTTGTCCCTATGCCATGCGTGCGCGCAGCGCACTCATCGCCGTAGGCATCAGCGTCGAACTGCGTGAAATCGTGCTGCGCGACAAACCCGCCGAGATGCTAACCGCCTCACCCAAGGGCAGTGTGCCCGTGCTGGTATTGCCCGATGGCCGCGTGATAGACGAGAGTTGGGACATCATGCTGTGGGCCTTGCGCACCCACGGTGCGCACCCTTGGTTGGGCGAAAATGAGTGTCATGTGGGGGCTGCACTACCGCTGGTCGCCGAGAACGACTCCACCTTCAAACGCGCACTGGATCGCTACAAATATCCCGAACGTTTTCCCGAACACTCGCAGGCGTTTTATCGTGAATTGGGCGAAGAATTTCTAGTGAGATTAGAAGAGCATCTAGCTGTCGCGCCATTTCTACTCGGCGACACCATGAGCATCGCCGATGCCGCCCTGCTCCCCTTCATACGCCAGTTCGCCGCCGTCGATCCAGACTGGTTCGCCAGCGCGCCTTATCCCAAGCTGCGCACTTGGCTAGCGGATTACACAGAGTCGAAATTATTTATGCGAGTGATGCAGAAGTTTCCGGCTTGGCAGGCTGGTGACACGCCAATCATCTTTGTCGGTATTTAGATATAACTGCTGGCTGGTAATGGTTAAATATCCGTTGCGCGTCTCCTGCCCCGTCATGCGTTGCTGTATCCACTTCTCGCAGCGCCCGTGATTTTGCCAAGTCTCACGCGCACTGACAAGTGAGCACGCTGGGTCAGCTAGCTCCCGCATCCGCTCATAACCTACCTTGGCCAGCCACAGCTTGATCGGCTCGGCCTTCGGGCTGGGCACAGACTGCACCAAACGCAGCAAAGTTTCGGCTGTGGCAACATCGGTGAGACGTTGCTTTCCATCCTCGGCGGTCATTTTCAACTGGTAACAAACTGTTACCAGTTGACTACCTTCCTTATCTAAACGGCCTTTCAGAACCTTCCAATAATTTCTAGCAGTTTGATAATCAGCTGATTGCTGCTTTCTTTTGGCGGCTTGATGGGGGTGTTGGGGAGTTTGTCTTTGAAGGTTGTGGCATCGGTATAGAGCTGTGTTTTTTCAAAATGACGACGAGCTTTTTTGCAGTCGCTCCGCGTCCTGCCGCGAACGGGGTGTATCCGTAGCCAGAGCATGCATCCACTGGTGCACCAGCGCTTTCGCGCTCTGTGCCTTCCGATGCATATTGAGTTGCAGTGGGCAGGAATGCCGCTTCGATTTCTTTAGAAAATTGATTCATTCTTGTCCGTTGATTATTTAACGCGTTTTGCCGCTGCCAGATAAACCACGCTGTCTTCGCGCTTGCCAACTGCAACCACAATCACGGTGATGGTGGTGTCTTCCACCTGATAGACCAAGCGGTATCCGGCGGCACGCAATTTGATTTTGTAGCAGTCTGGCATGGCTGCTAGTTTTGCCGATTCGATGCGCGGTTGCGCCAGTCGCTCGATCAGTTTCTTTTTGAACTGTTCGCGGATTGGGCTATCCAGCTTCTGCCATTCTTTTTGCGCAGAAGTCTTGAATTCAAGCCTATAAGTCATCCAGCGTAACCTGGACGGATTTCTCGGATTGGCGTTCTTTGACCATACGCACTAGCGCTTGGTCGTCCAACTGATCCATCATCGCTTCGAATGCGGCCACGGGAACGAGGTACGCCGCTGGTCGATTGTGATTAAGGATGGCCACTGCAAAGCCCTCCGCGCCCTGAATGATGGCTGAAGGGTTTTTCTTCAATTCGCTGATGCTGACTGATGCATTGGCATAAAGCTGTTCCATACCACCCTCCAATTAAGACCTAAATAATGACCAGATTATAGGCCAATCCATCTTGTCGTGACTTGTAATTTTCGCTAGGGAGAACCACTCACATATACAGCGGTTCGTCGTATTTTCTCATCAGCTACGCACAGTTTTTATCCCTCGGTGCTTTGAGTATGTCCAATATCTGAAGTGTGCATTGTTACTGAAAGCAAGTCCGCGCAGGTGGATTAGTTCGATGTTAGCTACCGGAATAAGCGTTTGCTTGTCTGTCCCCACCAGCTTCCCTGTTCATTAGATGGATTTTATAAATCACGCCAAGTGCACACATTACTTTCCATTAGTTATCTACATCACACTAAGGACGTGTCTGAATAAGTCCGTTCGCTCTGAGCTTGTCGAAGGGTGCGTTCTGCAACTCGTCGAGTTGATCAATACACCGCATCGTGGTCGCCGACATTAATCGGGATGATCTGGTCATCCTGTATCAGCAACTCTAAGGTGATGCGGTAAGACAGGTTGATTGAGACTGAATGCAAGCCTTGCAACCTGCCGCCCAGCGCGTGTAGCCGTAGGGAAGGGTGATGTGGATTCAACTCCAACAGTTGCAAGGTTTTGAGGTATTGCTTTTCGATATCAGGATGACGCTTGAGAAAACGCGCAGCGCGCTTTTCATATTGCGCGGTAAAGATTAGTTTGAAGCTCATGCGACTCGACTCTTAACTCGCGGCAGAAGTCTTCTTTACGCGCTTTACATGCGCCGCAGGCGTGCCTTGCTCAAAGCGACCTGCCGCGATATCAGCTCTGCTTTCGGCTAAAGCGGTTTCTAGTTCGCATTCACGCAGGTAGTGATATTGCGCGATTTCCATCACCACGAATCTATCCTTGCCGCGTACCGAGACTATTGCCTCCGGTTGCTCTGCCAATACGGCCTCTATAGCGGCGATACCTTTTGTTTTCAAGTCATTGGCGGTCAAACTGGACATGGATAACTCCTAAGTTGGTCTTTGTTAAACACACCGAATAATACGCTAGACCACACTATTCATCAAACGCCACACCATGCGCAGCAGTGAGCTCTTCAAAGCGGCGACAACAACACGCTTTCGCGCAACTTCTTAAGTTGGTCGCGCAGATCGGCGGCTTTCTCGAACTCCAGATTCTTGGCGGATTGCAGCATCTCTTTCTCCAGACGAGTGACTTCTTTGGAGATGTCTTTCGCGCTCATGGCGAGATACTTGGCTTGGGTCTGCGCGGCTTTGAGCAGGCTGCGCTCATCATCCATCTGATACACACCATCGATGATGTCGCGGATGCGTTTCTGCACACCTATCGGCGTGATGCCATGCGCTTCGTTGTGTGCGAGTTGTTTGTTGCGGCGGCGGTCGGTCTCATCGATGGCGCGGCGCATCGAGTTGGTGATCTTGTCGCCATACAGCAAGGCTTTACCATTAAGGTGGCGCGCGGCACGGCCTATGGTCTGGATCAGCGAACGCTCGGAACGCAAGAAACCTTCTTTGTCGGCATCCAGTATCGCAACCAGCGAGACTTCGGGGATATCCAAACCTTCGCGCAATAAGTTGATGCCGATCAACACATCGAACATACCCAGACGCAGATCGCGGATGATCTCGACGCGCTCGACAGTCTCAATGTCGGAGTGCAAGTAGCGCACTTTGATGCCGTGCTCGGACAGATAATCGGTGAGGTCTTCGGACATGCGCTTAGTCAGCGTAGTGACCAGCACGCGCTCACCCGCCTTGATGCGCAGCGTAATCTCGGACATCAGGTCGTCCACCTGATTAATGGCCGGACGCACTTCGATGATGGGATCGACTAAGCCGGTGGGGCGCACCACCTGTTCCACTACTTGCCCTGAGTGTTCGGCTTCATAAGCGGCAGGAGTGGCGGAGATAAACACGCTCTGGCGCATCATCTTCTCGAATTCTTCGAAACGCAGCGGTCGGTTGTCCATCGCCGAAGGCAGACGAAAACCGTAGTTGACCAGATTCTCTTTGCGCGCGCGGTCGCCTTTGTACATGCCGCCGACCTGCGGAATCATCACATGGCTTTCGTCCAAGAACATCAGCGCATTGGGCGGCAGATAGTCGATCAGGGTAGGCGGTGGCGCGCCCTCGGGGCGACCGGAAAGATGACGCGAATAGTTCTCGATGCCTTTGGTGAAACCGATCTCAGCCAGCATCTCCAAATCATGGCGAGTGCGCTGCTCGATGCGCTGCGCTTCGACCAATTTGTTCTCACGCTGGTAGTAGGCGATGCGCTCGGCCAGCTCGACCTTAATGGTCTCTATCGCGCTCAACACGGTGCTGCGCGGCGTGACGTAATGGCTGGAGGGGTAGACGGTATAGCGCGGCACTTTCTGCTGTATGTGCCCGGTGAGCGGATCGAACAGCGCGATGGTCTCCACCTCGTCGTCGAATAAAGTGATGCGCACGGCGAGCTCATTACTCTCGGCCGGATAGATGTCGATGACATCGCCACGCACGCGGAACGTGCCGCGCGAGAAATCGATGTCGTTGCGCTCGTATTGCATATCGATAAGACGCTTGATGACGTCGCGCTGATGCATCTTCTCGTTGTGGCGTAGGTGCAAGATCATGCCGTGATAATCGACCGGATCGCCGATACCGTAGATTGCCGAGACGGTGGCAACGATGATGCAATCCTCGCGCTCCAGCAGTGCCTTGGTGGCAGAGAGACGCATCTGCTCGATCTGCTCGTTGATCGCGGAGTCTTTCTCGATGAACACATCGCGCGACGGCACATAGGCCTCGGGCTGGTAGTAGTCGTAATAGGAGACGAAATATTCCACAGCGTTCTCAGGGAAGAACTCGCGCATCTCGGAATAGAGCTGCGCCGCCAGTGTCTTGTTCGGCGCCATCACCATCGCCGGCCGACCGGTGCGGGCGATGACGTTGGCCATGGTGAAAGTCTTGCCCGAGCCGGTTACCCCGAGCAAAGTCTGGAACGACAAACCGTCTTCTATCCCCTCGATTAGTTGTTCGATAGCCGTAGGTTGGTCACCCGCCGGTTCAAAGGGCTGGTGCAGACGGTAAGGGCTATTGGGGAAGGTTTTGATATTCATGGTAGCCGTGCATTGTAAGGGCAAAGGCTGGTTTGCTAAACCGGTATGACCGAAATTGAGTCTCGCGCTAGCACGCCTTAATTCTCCCCCCTTTGCACCGTTTCACTCAGACGGCGAGCGCCCCACCCTAATGATTTTTCTAGATAGCCACAAGCAAGTCTCAAGCCAATAAAAATAAGGCTTACAGACTGATATGAAAGAAATTCTTTTTCCGGCGCTACGGGTATAATTCGCGCCATCGTTCACCCCCCAAGGATATATCGTGCAACTCTCGACTCGCGTACAAGCCATCAAACCCTCCCCCACTCTTGCGGTAGCTGCACGAGCGGCAAAACTCAAAGCTGAGGGTAAGGACATCATCGGGCTGGGCACGGGCGAGCCCGATTTCGACACACCGCAACACATCAAAGATGCGGCCATCGCTGCTATCAACAAGGGCTTTACCAAGTACACCGCGGTCGGCGGCACTGCCTCGTTGAAGCAGGCGGTCATCGCCAAGTTCAAGCGCGACAACAATCTTGACTACACTGCCAAGCAGATTTTGGTGTCGTGCGGCGGCAAGCAAAGTTTCTTCAACCTCGCTCTGGCGGTGATCAACCCCGGCGACGAAGTCATCATCACCGCCCCATATTGGGTGTCCTATCCCGACATTGTCATCATCGCGGAAGGCAAGCCTGTCATCGTGCAGGCGGATATCGCTCAAGGTTTCAAACTGACCCCTGCGCAATTGAGCGCAGCGATCACTCCCAAGACTCGCATGGTCGTCATCAACAGCCCTAGCAACCCTTCCGGTGCGGTGTATACGCTGGAAGATTTAAAGGCACTGGGCGAAGTGTTGCGCAAGCATCCCAACATCCTGATCGCTACCGACGATATGTATGAACACATCGCGCTGGTCGACGGTAAGTACGTCAACATCTTGGACGCTTGTCCTGATCTGTACCCGCGCACCATGGTGCTGAACGGCGTATCCAAAGCCTATGCAATGACAGGCTGGCGCATCGGTTATGCGGCGGGCCCCGAGAACATCATCACCGCGATGGAAAACGTGCAATCACAAAGCACCTCCAATCCGACTTCGATCTCGCAAGTGGCTGCTGAAGCGGCACTGAACGGTGATCAAGATTGTCTGGCGCCAATGATCAAAGCTTTCCGTGAACGTCATCTGTTCGTGGTGAATGCACTCAACGCCATCGACGGCGTGAAGTGCATCATGGCGGGCGGTGCTTTCTATGCTTTCCCTGATATGCGTGGGGCCATCGCCAAGTTGCAGCAGCGCGGCACTATCGCTGCTGGGACAGACATCGCGTTGTCAGAATACTTGCTTGCCGAAGCTGGCGTGGCCGTCGTGCCAGGCTCGGCATTCGGTAGCGAAGGTTATATCCGCTTGTCCTTCGCCACTTCCATGGAGAATCTGCAAGAAGCACTCAAGCGTATGGCAAAGGCACTCGCATAATTCTTCTGTAATACACCACGAGCCATGCCTCCCTATTCAGGGACATGGCTCGTTGTTTTTTGTGACACCGGCAATAACGATTGCTAAAGAATAGAACCATGATAAAAAAGAATCCCCTGCCCCAAACGAGCTTGCGCCAGATATTCAATCGCAGATTGCTACTGTTGCTGGTATTGGTTTGTGCAATCAGCAGCACTTTGATCACGCTGGCCTTTGAACGTCATTCAGACAGTCTCAATCGCAACGAGCTACAGAACCAACTTGATTACGTGTCCACTCGCATCGAAAATCAGCATCGGCTCGTCAGCGAGAATGTGGATACCTTGTTCAATGCCATGCAATGGTCTGGGGCACTGCAGAATCCGACACGTCTGGTCGAATTCATCAATTCTCAATCTAGCGGTCAGTACGGTGTTCTTCTCAACGATACAAAAAGCGGTGTGACTTTGGCCCAAGTCTGGCCCGAAGACCAGAACGTAAATCTACCCAATGAGTACGCGCATCTGGGCACGCTCTGGATGGATGAACCGCACAACACGCTCTACACACACGTCACCAAACCGCTACAGATATCAGGTCGAGTATTGGTGCTGCATTTTTTTAAACCCTGGCGTAACAAGCAACTCACTAACTTGACGCCACCTCACGCAAATGCCTACGTGATGCTGGGCAGCCAGATCGTCCTGAGTTCTTCAGACAGTTTGGCATTGGAGCAAGCCCCACCCAAGGGCGCGGGCTACGAGGAATACAAGCTGGACGATGCGCTCTATCTGGAGGACAGCCATACTCTAGGCGATGTGTTGTTGCATAGTGGTCGTAATGCTGCCTTGAAACTGGTGATACGGTCGCCCTACAAAAACCATTATTCATTGACTGGTTTGATACTGTCCACACTGGGGGCGACCTTGTTGTTCGCCGCATTGCTGTTCGGACTGTTTGGTCGCTGGCTCAGACAACTAGGCGACAGACTGGATATGCTCAGCTTGGCTACCGTGCGTTTTAAGAGCGATTCAGAATCGGTGTTGCGCACCGAAACCAGCCGCTTACTAGAGCAAGCACACGCCGGCAAGGGCGACCAGATCAGCCAAGTAGCATTAGAACTCTCCAACCTCATCGACTCTATGGCACAACGCGCCGATGAACAGAACTCCTATTTACAAACACTAGACCTGCTACAAGACGCTGTAATCGAAATCACGGCAGAGGGCAAACTGCTGCGTGCCACCGATGCCTTCCGCATGCTCACCGGCGGTACGGTAGGCGGCTTGTGCAGCGTATCCAACTGCGTACACAAAGATGATAGCGAAGAAGTATTGGAGCAGATCAGCGGGTTGGTCTACAGTCAAAAGCAACAGGTCAGCATCCGCTTCCGCATCATGCGCATGGACGAGCCGGACGCCTATCTATGGGTGGAAGGCCGCTTCGCACCGATTATCCAAAATGGCTTGGTGGTCTGCATACGCGGCGTACTGCGTGACATCAATAATTCCTATCGTCAGGAACGCCAGATCAGCCATATGGCATTGCACGACGCACTCACCGATCTTCCCAACCGTGTGTTGCTGGAAGATCGCATCGACCTCGCCATCACGCGCGCCAATCGCAACAAGCAGCATGTCGCTCTAGCTTTCATCGACCTAGATCATTTCAAACAGATCAACGACAATTTCGGCCACAAAGTCGGCGATCAGATGCTAAAGGAAGTCACACAACGTTTGTTAAGTGCGCTGCGTAGTTCCGATACTTTGTCACGCTGGGGCGGAGACGAGTTTGTGGTGTTGTGCCCAGACCTCAATTCACTAGAAGATGCGCGTGAGATCTCCAATAAGCTGAGTCTGCTGACACAAAAAAATATCAGCATAGATGGGACCGACTTCCCCTTCACTTTCAGTGCCGGTTTTGCAGTCTATCCGGATGATGCGAGCAACAATGAGATGCTTATGGCGCAAGCCGATCGCGCCATGTTCTACGCCAAGGCTCAGGGTCGTAACAACATCCAGTTCTTCAACCTTATCGCCGCCAAGGAGAAGGGCCGCAAGTCTTTCTATATTCAAAGTCGCTTGGCGCATGCCATCAAAAAAGAAGACATCGACATCTGGCTACAGCCGCTAATCTGCGCTAAGTCCGGAAAAGTATTGGGGGCCGAAGTTCTGGCTCGCTGGCACGAGGACGAACAAGGTTGGATACCACCGTCAGTCTTTATCCCCATGGCCGAGAGCCTAGGACTGATAGAACAGCTCGGACAAACGGTATGGCAGAAGTCACTGCATGCTATCAAGCAGCTACCCACCCATCATCGCTTGTCTATCAATCTGTCGAAGCGACAACTGTTCTCAAATCAAATCGTGCAGCAGTTCCACGACGATGCGATTGCTGCCAATATCGCGCCTGAGCGCATCATGTTGGAGATCACTGAGAGCATCGCGCTATCCGATGTTGAATACGCGCGTGAGCGCATCAACGAATTAGATGCGAATGGTTTTGGCATCGCGGTGGATGACTTTGGTGTGGGCTATTCCTCGCTCTCACAATTACACGAGATTCCTGCAAAGGAACTCAAACTAGATATCTCATTTATCCAGCGCATACATGAGAAGAGCGGTCGCAGCATGGTAGGCGCAATGATCTCGATTGCACAATCATTGGGCATGCAGACTGTAGCAGAAGGTATAGAAGATGAAGAGACTGCGATACTGCTCACCGAAATGGGTGTAAATATCTTGCAGGGTTTTCATTACGCCAAAGCCATGCCACTAGAAGACTATCTCTACTGGTTGGAGACTCGCACCGTGCAGTGATTTTAGTTCCCCCCCAAGTGCATCACGGCGATAAAAAGGCCGTGACACTTTAAGCGTCGCGGCCTTTTAGGTTTCGGAGCAACTAGCGGATCGCGCGCAGATTCGGATTATCAGTTACACCACCCAGTTGCAGATCAACTGGCCCCATCCCTTCAGTGATTGAAAGGCGAGCAGATATACGACCAGAGAGCTGCTGCTTGGCGATATCCACATTACCGGTCGCGTTCATCACACTATTAGAGACCTTGATAGATTTGAAATGGAAAGCATTGCCGCTATAGGTCAAAGCACCATCCATCTGATCAAAATAAGTACGCCCCCCCGGCAGATGGTCCTTACTATGCAAGCGCGCAGTTTCAACAATATCGATACCATTGAACATGCCCTTCTTAGTTGCGAAGCTGCCATCGAAATACACGCCATCCGAAAAATTCGCGAGGCTGTTAGATTGCATCTTGAATCGCCCCACACCATCCATATCACCTTCCATCAACTTGCTGATGCTAGCTAAGGAAACCGCTTTGGCATTCAATGACCCAGTCGCACTCCAACCATTCTTCCATTCAAGTTTTGCATCGCCCTGCAAGCCGCCCCCAGCAATGCGACTATCGAACTCAGTCACATTCAGTCCATCTCGAGTCAACTCACCTTTCGCGGTCATGTCATCAAAGTTCCAGTTTGGCAGCAGTGGCAACGCCGCTTTACGTAGATTGAACATCGCGGCGAATTTGCCTTGGGATGCTGCCTTGAGTTCCAATGTGTACTTGCCACCCATCGCATGCAGCACAGCACTGTCTATTTTGCCGTTAGGTGCAAAATCTACGGTCCCGTCGATATCGTTGAACTGTACAGCTTCGGCCGTAACCTTCATGCCAGAAAAGACGATCTGATGGATAGGATGGCTAGAATCGGCAGCCATCTTTTCCAACCAATCCGGCACACTCAATAGACCATTGCTATTCAGCTCGCCCCCTTGCACTTCCACTTTGTCAACGCTCTTCACAGCACCGAAAAGCGCGCCAAAACTCATATCCAACTGCACTTGCTGTGCCTTGATCTGCTTGATCTCACCAATATAGATCTCTCCAAGTACAACTTGTGGAGTGGGCAAGATACGCAGGGATAATTTACCAATATGCACTGGCTGCCCCAGTTCCTTGGAAAGTTGAGCTTCCAAATTATCCGCGTAACCACGAGTATTAAGCGCCATGGGGACGATGAATACCGCTACCAGTGCCAAGAGCAAAAGTGCCGCAGCGATGCCGCCCCATGGCAGAGGCTTACGCTTGTTCATGGAAGCTTTGAGATTCTTTTCCTGTTGCTGCTTGGCCTGTGCACTTTGTGCAGACTGTTGAGCAAGATGCTCCACGTGCGATCTTGCAGCCTGTGCAGCACGCTGTTCTGCTTCAGCCCATGCCTTGGCTTGCGCATCTGCAAGCTTCTTGCCTGCAGCCTCCTCGGCAAGACGAGCTTCTTCGGCCTTTTTGGCCTGTTGTTTTAAAGCTTCTTCCTTGGCCTCCAACGCTGCTTCTTGAGCCTTCAACTCTTCGGCGGAAAGACCTACCACGACTTCTTTAGCTTTATCAACGTTCGAATGATTCTCTGTATGCTCTGGTTTGATTTCCAGAGCATCAAGATTGATGGCATCCAACTTCAGTGCTGAAGGCGGTTTGCTCGTATCGTAAGGGGTGTCTCGTATCTGCGTGCTAGCTGCGGCAAGCGCATGCCGTTTGGCTCGTATCTTTTCTTCTTCGCGAGCTTGTACAGCCAGCTTCTCCAACTCCTGCAACTTCTGTTGTTCAGCAACCACCAGAGCTTGAGCTGCGATATGTTCGGCTGCCAAGCGTGCTGTCTCAGCTTCGGCCCGAGCAATCTCCTCTTGCTCGACCTTGAGTCGCGCCTCTTCCAACTCAGCTCTTACACGAGCGGCCTCTTCTTCAGCCTTTAGGCGCGCCGCTTCAGCTTCAGCCTGAGCTTTGAGTGACGCTTCCTCTATTGCCCTAGCCTGAGCTTCGGCTTCCTGTTTGATGCGTACAGCCTCGGCCTTGGCTAGTGCCGCTGCAGCCTCGGCTTCTTTCTTGATACGTTCAGCTTCTTCTTTCGCCTTAGCGGCAGCTAGCTCAGCTTCTTTCTTGATACGCTCAGCCTCTTCACGAGACTTAGCAGCCTCTGCCTCAGCTCTAAAGCGGGCGGCCTCAGCCTCAGCTTTCTGCTTGGCTAATTCGGCTTCTTTTCTAACTTTTTCAGCCTCTTGCTCTGCCTTCAGGCGGGCAAACTCGGCTTGCGCGCGCGCTTTACTTTCCGCCTCTTGTTTAGCTTTCTCTTCAGCTTCCTTGCGCGCCTTCTCTTCAGCTTCCTTGCGTGCTTTCTCTTCAGCTTCCTTACGCGCCTTCTCTTCAGCTTCCTTACGTGCTTTCTCTTCAGCTTCCTTACGCGCCTTCTCTTCAGCTTCCTTACGTGCTTTCTCTTCAGCTTCCTTACGTGCTTTCTCTTCAGCTTCCTTGCGCGCCTTCTCTTCAGCTTCCTTGCGCGCCTTCTCTTCAGCTTCCTTGCGTGCTTTCTCTTCAGCTTCCTTACGCGCCTTCTCTTCAGCTTCCTTACGTGCTTTCTCTTCAGCTTCCTTACGCGCCTTCTCTTCAGCTTCCTTACGTGCTTTCTCTTCAGCTTCCTTACGTGCTTTCTCTTCAGCTTCCTTACGTGCTTTCTCTTCAGCTTCCTTACGCGCCTTCTCTTCAGCTTCCTTACGCGCCATCTCTTCAGCTTCCTTGCGCGCCTTCTCTTCAGCTTCCTTACGTGCTTTCTCTTCAGCTTCCTTACGTGCTTTCTCTTCAGCTTCCTTACGTGCCTTCTCTTCGGCTTCCTTGCGCGCTTTCTCTTCCGCTTCTTGCTTTGCTTTAGCCTCTGCAGCGGCAACCGCTTTTAAACGTGCTTCATGGTCTGCAGCTTTGCGTAAATTCTCAGCTTCCATCAATTGCTTGGCTTTAGCCGCCTCTTGTTCTGCTTTCAACTTCTGCTGTTCGGCCTGTTGCTTTGCGAGCATCTCAGCTTGAACTTTCGCAGCTTCAGCACGCAATATATCTGCGCTAGGTGCACGCATGATGGTGGTGAAATCTAGCTCACTATCAGTTTGATCTTGCTTAGGTGGGGCAGATACAGGCGCTGCTGCTACCGGCTTGGGAGGCACTACGATCTTTGCGGAAAAACCAACTCGGGACTTGTCTTGGATGAAACCACCAGTCAATAGTTCTTTGACTAACTCGGCAAGTATCGTGCGCAAACTTGGTGCAGCACGCTTACTGATTTCGGCGAAAGTCGACACTCCATCAATCATTGATAAGGCACGCTTAATATCACCATACAAAAGTGAAGTCTTATGCGCGACCTCCTCTTCCCCTTTGGGTGTCAGCACAAATATCGTTTTAGTATCCATATCGTCTTATATGATGAGAAGTTTTTGTTTAAATACTTGTTATTATTTTGAACACAAAATTCCATACTCATGAAGTAAAGCAAGATTCTTGATTGTCATTTTTATGAGCGCATGTTCATACGCAGCAGTGAAAATTTTCAAGGTTACTAATAATAGCGTATATCAAGGATTTCGCCACACCCCTTTATATCTAGAGAATATATAGGCATATGCCTTACGCATGCATACCCACACTTAACACTTTTTCAAAAATCATCAGTTCGTTTTTTTGAGGCCGTACATCTTGAAAAAATATTATAAAAAAACTTCAGTATTCGGTTGACCAACCTAGTCAATATCACTATGATGCGCACCTCTTAATTCCCTGATAGCTCAGCCGGTAGAGCGACGGACTGTTAATCCGCAGGTCCCTGGTTCGAATCCAGGTCGGGGAGCCAGATAAGATAAGCCTTGCAGGAATGCAGGGCTTTTTCTTTTTCCGCTCGGTATTTGCCATGCGCGATCGGCATAGACTTGGCCGCAAACGTTCCATCAGAAAGGTCGGGATATGAAATACAGGCACTACAAAGGCGGCATCTACGAGATCGTATGTGAGGCTAAACTCGAGTCCGATCCCAGTATCACCATGATCATTTACAAAGCAGCTAATGGCACTATCTGGGCTAGACCCAGTAATGTATTCTTTGAAACGATAGAGATCGAGGGTAAGACAGTGCAGCGCTTCGCTCCGATAAACGACACTCCAACATAATCAAGACAGACACATATATGCAAGAAACCGAATTTCAACTCAACAGTGAGTACGTAGAACTCAACCAATTACTGAAGATGTCCGGACTATGCGACAGTGGTGGTCAGGGCAAAGCCTTGGTTGCAGAAGGTGTGGTGTCGGTAGATGGTCAAGTGGAGCTGCGCAAGACTGCCAAAATACGCGCCGGTTCAGTGGTTACCTTGGGTGATGTAAGCATCAAAGTTCTGGCAGCGTAGTAGACGCCCACGATACGCACTAAGTAACTGCCGCGCGTTGCTCAGAGCTAGCTTCGCCTTAAACCAGAGAACTGCCAATCGGGCACTATAGGCAGATTTTCAAGGGAGGCGAATCAAAAAATCGTGGAAGCCGAGTGTCTGCAGAACCTAGAATAATCAGCCTCTACTCAACACATTAATATGGCCTCCTACCTACCCAGTTCCCAGCAGGCTGATATTGGCACACCCACACTTGCTCACGAGTGTCTGCACAAACGGCCATTCCACAACCTACTGATTTGGTATCGCGCCATACGATTTGAGTGTAATGACCGCACATTTTTCCAGATTTACAGTTATTTTTGGCGTAATCATAATCAGCCTTTTCACTCCCCCAACTATCCACGACCTTGTTAGGCGATACTTCTTGCAAATCTATTCGGCCATCAGACCACGTCATGGCACTAGCCCAATAGAGATTTTCTCCATACTTGCCGTTTGGTTTGCTGTGGCGCATCTTGCACTGGTTAGATTTCATTAGGTTATCGGCCCAAGCTTGAGCCCTCAACGCCAAAGTCGGCGAATAAATTAGCTCTTCCTTGACGCCCACTTGAGTACGCCATTTATTATGTACAGCTACAAAGACTGCGCTATCCAAATTAGTTTCACTGGCCAAAGCTGGTATAGAAGCCAGCGCAGCAGTTAAAGCAACAGCGATGGCTGCAAATAATAATTTCATCAATCAACCTCATTTAGTACAAACCGACTCTACCTGAATCGCCCCTGCCCCACTAGATACTTTCAGCCTATCTAATTGCTAGCTCTCCAGGCTTAGTCTGCAAGGTATTTCCCCAGATACAAAAGCAGATTTGATGATCGCATTGAACTTTATCCACCTATCCCATTCAAAGTGCAGCACTGAATGCAGTACAAAATCTGCAAACATCAGGCAACCATTTAAATAGTTAGTTAAAAATCAGAAAGCGCAGGACATCATGTTTCAAAAAGGAAGTTACGACTTCGAAAACCAATTGGCGGACTTTATCGCGATAGAGTCAGCTGCAGCAGATAAAAATAAAGCAGTAAATGGAAGTAAGGCTGGAAGCGAAATGCTCGATGCCCAAAGAGAGCAGCAACGCAGCGCTATCACAAGAAACTTGAACAACCGTCATTGACACCCCCACTATGACCGCGTAGGTCATATCCATGTTCCCCCCCGAATATTTCGAGAAACGATACAGGCTGTGCAAGATATCCACCAAGGGATGATGTGGACACTGACGAACTGAAATAACTTCGCAGTGTTATAGATATGGTGCCCGGGACCGGAATCGAACCGGTACGAAGGTTTCCCCTCGAGGGATTTTAAGTCCCTTGTGTCTACCAATTTCACCACCCGGGCGAGTGATTTGAGTGCGACTGAGCGTGTGCTCTAATCACAACGGACTGACGTTCTATAAAGCGGAGCTTTTCAGACTTACAAACCGATTTTCTACTGACATCGACTTTGCTTGGTTGGCAAAAACAACGGCGCAGATTTTAGCACAGCTGCAGGCTTTTCACGCTAACAAAGCATACAGATTCCTTAGCCCAGATAAGCGGCCAACACTCTATCGTTTTTATTGAGCTCCGCAGGTGTACCTTCTACAGCGATTTGCCCATGCTCCATCACGTATGCGTAGTCGGCGACTTCTAGTGCGCTCTTGGCAAACTGCTCGACCAGCAATAAGGTAATGCCCGCATCCTTGAGGCGACGGATGATGTTGAACACTTCTTGCACGATGACTGGCGCTAGGCCCATCGAGGGTTCATCCAAAAGTATCACTTTAGGTTTGGCCATCAGTGCGCGGGCGATCGCCAACATCTGTTGCTCTCCGCCAGATAGCGTCCCTGCTGCTTGGCCGCGACGTTCCAGCAAGCGTGGGAACAACTCGTAGACACGCTGTAACTCCTCTTCTGCTTTTCGGTGGAAACCAAAAAAGTGCGGCAGTCTACTGAATGCGCCCAAGAGTAGATTGTCCTCGACAGAGAGTGGGCCGAACACTTTGCGTCCTTCGGGGGCATGCGCCAAACCGATACGTGCGATACGCGCCGCACCCATACCCTGCGCCGCCTTTCCATCTAACAGAACGCTCCCAGAAGTCGGCCTTATCATTCCCGAGATGGCGCGCATAGTTGTCGTTTTACCCGCGCCGTTCGCACCTATCAAAGCCACAACTTGACCGGGTTTGACATGCAACGACACACCATTAAGCACCTCGCTCGATCCGTAGCCTGCGTGCAGATTTTCCACCTTCAACATGCTGGCGCTTCCTTTCTGTCTACCGCATCGGAGGGTGCATCATCTTGCACGACACCCAAATAGGCCTTGATGACTTTGGCATCACGCTTGACCTCGTCGGGCACACCTTCCGCGATGACCTTGCCGCCGTCCAACACCGTGACCACGTCGCACAACTCACTCACCACATCCATATGGTGCTCGATTAGGATGATGGTGATGCCGCGCTCATGGATAGTCTTGATCAAAGTGATCAGTACCTGCACATCGGGATGCGCAAGACCAGCAGCAGGTTCGTCCAATATCAACAGCGCAGGCTTGCGCGCTAGGGCACGCGCGATCTCCAGGAAGCGTTGCGAGCCATAAGTCAGATCCTTCGCCGCCATACGTGCTTGAGCCTTAAGTCCGACCAGTTCCAACAAGGCTAGTGCCTCGCCCTGTGCACGTTGCTCTTCAGCTCGCGCTAATCCCAACAGCAATAATGGCAGCGGTGTGCGGTATACCCCTTTCAGAGCGACCATCACGTTATCCAAGGCAGAGAGTTCACCGAACAATTGTAGGTTCTGGAAAGTGCGTGCCACCCCTACCCGCGCGACTTTGAGCAGACTGCCGCTGGGTAGACGCTTACCCTGCAAACGTATCTCACCACCCGAGGGTGCATACAGACCGGAGATGACGTTGACTGCCGTGCTCTTGCCCGATCCGTTCGGGCCGATTAGGCCGTGTACCTGTCCGGCACGGACTTTCAGAGAAATACCATCCACTGCTTTCACGCCACCGAAATAACGCTGCAGGTCATTGAGTTCAAGCAGTGTCTGTCCATCCGACTCACGCTTGGGCAACACCGTATCCAAACTCACTGCCGCCGCAATATCTGCCGGCGGGACGCGCAATATGCGTGTCAGCAACTTAGCGATATAACCCATAACACCATCGGGCAAACCAACAACGACAGAGAACAACATCAGAGCAAAGATCGCCTTACGCCAGTTCTCGGTGTTCTCCACCATAAAGCCACCCACTACCAAAATTCCCATCGCAACTATCGGTGCGAGTATCTGAAAGTGTTGCGTGCTCTTGCTCTTCCAAGCGCGCACACCGGACACGACGGCCAGCAACAATCCCGCAGCAGAGATCAGTTCGAAGAGCAGTTTATTGGAAAGCAAATTGGGTAACAGCACAATCAAACAAGCGCCAAAAAATGCTCCCCACAGACTTTTGCGTCCACCTAGCACCACACCCAACAACAAGATGACCATCAGGTCATAGGTAAAACTCTGCGGCTGTAGATACTGGAAGTTGAACGCGTACAGGCCACCCGCCAAAGCGCCTAATGACGAACCCAAAGCAAAGCCGGCGACCTTGTGACGGTATGTACCTACACCCATCGCATCGGTGGCGATAGGACTGTCGCGCAAAGCTTCGAAAGCTCGCCCCCATTGCGAGGCAAGCAGGTTGCGCATCAACATCCACACCAAGGCCAACATCAACAGACAGAGCCAATAGAAGCCCTGAGCATCCATACTCAGGCCCAGCCAAGTTGGACGCGACAATGACAAGCCCTGTGCGCCGCTGGTCAAACCTTCCCACTCATTCAACACCGTGGTGCTTAAGGCAGAGAAACTCAGGGTCGCCAGCGCGAACTGTGGACCATCCAAACGCAAAGCCGGAAAAGCCAGCAAGCCGCCCAACACCAGTCCGACCAGCATACTGATGGACAGAGACGCCATCATGCCGTAGCCCAACATAGTCGCGGACAGACCCGCCGCATAAGCGCCCAAGCCTAGGAAAGCAGCTTGCGCCAGATTCACCTGCCCCAGATAACCGACCGTAACATCCAAGCCTATGAGCAGGATGCCGTATATCGCCAGCAAGGTGAGCAGGCCCAACGCGTAGGTGTTGTTCACCATCAGCGGCACACTGGCCAAGGCCATCAGCACGATGATCTCGGCGCCGCGTAATAATAAGAATCGTTTCAACATGCGCTATACCTTGCGTATGGTGGCTTTGCCGAACACGCCGTTGGGGCGCACCGCCAATGCCAATATCAACAGCACCAGTCCGGGCGCCTCGCGCCAACCGCTGCCTATATAGAAACTAGTGAGACTCTCCAGTGCCCCTAGGACGATACCCACCAGTACTACACCAAAACCTGAATCCAATCCTGCCACCACTGCCACGGCAAAGGCCTTGAGGATAAGCGCGGAAGCCATAGTCGGGCCGACCGTGGTGATGGGAGAGATGAGGATGCCCGCCATCGCAGCCACCATGCCAGACAGCCCATAGGACAACATGATGGTGCGCGTGGCTGAGATACCCATCAGCTCGGCCGCGTCGCGGTCTGCTGACACCGCCTCAAAAGCCTTACCCAGCAAGGTGTTGCGTTTGAATAACTCCACCAAGCCCATGATGGCGAACACGCCAATCGCGACCGAGATTTCCAGCGGTGTGATGTTGATACCGAACACATGCAATGCATCGGATGAAATAGGAGTGGGGAAAGGCCTGTCGTCCCTGCCCCAGATATTTTCGGCACTAGAGAAACCCAGCAAGCCCAAGATGATAGTGAGCAAGATCCAACCCTCGCTCTTTTGTTGCAATGCCAGGCGCACACCAGCACGTTCCACTAATAAGCCGAGTGCTGCACCGAACAACAAACCGCCCGGCACCATCAGCCAATATGGCACACCGATGTTCAACAGCGTCAGACTAAAAAATGCTGACAACATGACCAACTCACCCTGCCCAAAGTTGATACTTTTGCTAGTGGCGTAGGTCAGCTGAAAACCGTAAGCGATCAGGGCGTAGACCAAGCCCATCAAGGCTCCGCTCACGACCATCTGCGCGATGATTTCTATATTCATAGGAATGGCGGGCGACCACAACAGCCGCCCGCATACAGGGGATTATTTAGATGCGTTCTTCTTCAAGCGATCACGATCGGCTTGATTGGCGAACACCACGCGTCCGTCACTGACCATACCCATCACAGTGTCACCGCTACGGAAGGCTTCGTGAGTCTCGACATTGGCTGGGTCCCAATGGTTGAACGGATGATGCCAAGTGGCGATCACACCCTTCACAGGATCTTTAAGATCTTCCAGAGCGTCCTTGATCTTCTTGGTGTCTGTACTCTGAGCCTGTTTCACCGCTGCGGCGAAGATGTACACGGCGTCATAGCCTTGCGCGGCAGAGACAGGTGAAGGGATGCGGTCCACGTTGTAAGTCTTGTGGTAACCCTCGATAAAGCTCTTAGCCTTAGGTGTGATGGCTTCCTCGATGAAGGTCTGCGGCATCAGCGCGCCGTCACCGTTCTTGCCCGCGTTATCGATGAAGTTGGACATAGACAAAGTCCAGCCGCCTATCATCGGTGTCTTCATGCCGTTCTTGGCCAAACCGTTGGCGACTGCGGCCAACTCGGGACCGATACCCCAGATCAGAATCGCCTGAGCACCACCTGCTTTGGCACGCAGCAATTGCGCTGTCATATCCTTATCGCCGATGTTGAACTTCTCGGTTGCGACCACTTCGATTTTGTTGCCCTGTTTTTTGATCTGGTCGATCAGATCATCACGACCTGATGCACCGTAGTTGGTGGAATCGAACAGTATCGCAACCTTGTCATACTTGGATTTGATGGCCTGCTCCACCACCATCGCGGCTTGGATGCCATCATGTGCTGCGAAGCGGAAGATGGAAAGATCCTTCACGCCAGGTTTATCCGCCTTGTTGGCCCATTGTGTCATCGACGCTGAACCCGCAGCAGGTGTGATGATCTTGGTGATGCCTTTTTCTTGTAGATGTTTATCGCCGGACAGCGCGATACCCGTATTCACTGTGCCGATCACGCCAGACAGGTCATCCATGGAAGCGAGCTCTTGAGCCACTAGCGCACCGCGCTCGTTCTTGCCTTCGTCGTCACGCTCGACGACCTCTATCTTCAGCTTCTTGGCACCGACCTTGATACCGCCAGCGGCATTGATTTCCGCAATAGCCAACTTAGCACCGTCACGCATGGACGTACCCATGGGCGCGGAGCCTCCGCTAAATGGACCGCTGATTGCGATCTTGATGGCATCAGCGGCAAACGCTGGCGCGGCGAACATACCTAACAACAACGTGGCTAACAGAGTCTTTTTCATTTGATGAGCCTCCAATATCTAGTGATGCGTGAATGTGGAACTACAGTATCAAAATCGCTGGCACCAGCGTGGTGCAGGCTGCGCAGTGTAGCGAATAAATTTACGCACAGGTACAACTTCATGACCACTAGCCTGCAAGGGAATAGAGATTCCTGATAAGCTCGGCGCCACTTATTAAACCCACGCCAGACTCGCCATGAAGAAACAGACTCAGACTGTCATACACCGCAAGGATTACACCGCACCCAGCTACAACATCGCAACCGTTGAGATGGGCTTCGATCTTGACCCAGCCGCAACAATCGTCAGCACGCGTTTAGTGATGAGACGCAATGCGGACAGTCACGATAAGAATATCTGTCTATTGGGAGAAGCACTGGAACTAGTGGCGCTGCGTATGAATGGCAAGTTGCTGACAGCAGGTAAAGATTACAAGCTCAGTGCAGAGCAATTGGTAATCAGCAAAACTCCTGACGAAGTGACACTAGAAATCACCACTCGCATCCAGCCCAACCTCAACACCACCCTGATGGGACTGTATGTCTCGAATGGCAACTTCTTCACCCAGTGCGAAGCGCAAGGTTTCCGCAAGATCACCTACTTCCCCGATCGTCCGGATGTGATGGCAAAGTTCACTGTGATGCTGCGCGGTGACAAGAAGAAATATCCAGTGCTACTGAGCAACGGCAACCTCATAGAGTCGGGTGACTTGGGGGACGGCAGACACTACGCGCTTTGGGAAGATCCGTTCAAGAAACCAAGCTATCTATTCGCGCTGGTAGCAGGCAAATTGGTGTGCCAGGAAGAGCGCTACAAGCTGGCCTCAGGTCGTGAGGTGTTACTGCAAGTGTGGGTAGAGGCTGGGAATCTGGACAAGACCGCGCACGCTATGGAGTCGCTCAAACACAGCATCGCTTGGGATGAAAAACGCTATGGACTAGAGCTGGATCTAGATCGCTTCATGATCGTCGCGGTGAGCGATTTCAATATGGGTGCGATGGAGAACAAAGGCCTGAACATCTTCAATACGAAGTATGTGCTGGCCAATCCACGCATCGCTACCGATAGCGATTACGACGGTATCGAGTCCGTCATCGGCCACGAATATTTCCACAACTGGACCGGCAACCGCGTGACCTGCCGCGACTGGTTCCAGTTGTCATTGAAAGAAGGTCTGACGGTGTTCCGTGATCAGGAGTTCTCTGCGGACATGGTAGGCACAGACACCGGACGTGCAGTCAAACGTATCGAGGATGTGCGCGGCTTACGCCAAGTGCAGTTCGCCGAAGACTCTGGCCCGATGTCGCATCCGGTGCGTCCCGATAGCTATGTCGCGATAGACAACTTCTACACCGCTACCATCTATGAAAAAGGCGCGGAAGTGGTGCGTATGTATCAGACCCTGCTCGGCCGTGACGGCTTCCGTAAAGGCATGGACTTGTACTTCGCGAGGCATGACGGACAAGCTGTAACTTGTGATGACTTCCGCGCCGCGATGGCGGATGCCAATGGACGCGACCTGAGCCAGTTCGAACGCTGGTACAGCCAAGCCGGCACACCGCATGTGCAAGTGCAGACGCGCTACGATGCTGCAGCACATACTTATGAGATGACACTTACGCAGACCTCCCACTACGACCTCCCTCTGCATATCCCTGTCGCGATCGGTCTGCTCGACGCACAAGGCAAGGACATGACGTTGCATCTGGAAGGCAAAAAGTTAGCGAACAAGAGTTACGTGCTGGAACTTACCACCAAGACTCAGACCTTCCGCTTCGAGCAAGTGATGCAGCGCCCTACCCCATCTCTGTTGCGCAACTTTTCGGCACCTGTAGTGCTGGAATATGAATACAGCGATGACGATCTGATACATCTGATGTCGCACGACAGCGACCCTTTCAACCGTTGGGAGGCTGGGCAACGGTTGAGCATGCGTCGCTTACAAAGCTTAATCGCGCAAGTGTTGGCAGGTCAGACACTGAGCGTAGACGCGCTTTATATCGAAGCACTGCGCAGCACACTCAAGGACGAGACGCTGGCACCCGCCTTCCGCGAACTGATGTTGAATCTGCCCACTGAAGGTGTGCTGGCAGAACACAGCAAGGTCATTGCACCGCAAGCCATCCATCAAGCGCGTGTCTACTTGCGTCGTAGCATCGCACACGCACTCAAGACAGAATTGATCGCGGCCTACGCAGCGAACCTCACCCCAGGTGAGTATCGCCCCGATGCACTCTCCGCAGGCAAACGCGCCCTGAAGAATCTCTGCCTGTCTTATCTTTTGGAATGGGACGATGTCAGCACCGTGCAACTCGCACTGGCGCAGGAAAGCAGCGCCCACAACATGACCGACCGCCAAGCAGCGCTCGTGGCACTGGTACAGCGTGATACCGCTACACCTGCGTTAGCGCGCTACTACAAAGACTTCAAAGACGAGGCGCTGGTGGTGGACAAATGGTTCAGCATACAAGCAACCGCACGCGACAACGATGTGGCTGCCATCCGCAAGCTGATGCAGCACCCCGCCTTCACACTCACCAACCCTAATCGCGCACGTAGCCTGATCTTCAGCTTCTGCAACGCAAATCCTGCGCAGTTCCACGCACAGGACGGCAGCGGCTACGCGTACTGGGCGGAACAAGTCATCGCACTCAACGCCATCAACCCACAAGTCGCTGCACGCCTCGCACGCAGTCTGGATCACTGGCGCAAATACCAACCTGCGCTGCGAGAGCAGATGCAAGCGGCCTTACGCACAGTGGCCAGCACTAAGACATTAGCAAAAGATGTACGTGAGATTGTGAACAAAGCGCTGGGCTAAGTAGCATTGAGACCAAGAAAAACGCTCTAGCTAACTAGAGCGTTTTTCTTTTTGTTTCACACTTACCAAGTTCAAAAATATTTTTCGTGATGAGTACACAAAACCAAATGGCGATGCAGCTTTAGAAGCTTAGACTGTATAGCATCTAGTCATATGTGCGTGAGCTTGTATTACATTGCTGTGACAGTCACATCTATTTCGTTTCCGACAAAACGCTTTTTCCTCGCAGCGTAATCCGCTACAGTGCCACTGAAGCTATTTTAAAAATCATCTGGGAGGATGAAAATTGAGTGGACTATTTATTAAAACAACCAAGGGCATGGCTGTAATCGAGAAGTCTGAAGGCGAGTTGCCTATGCGTGTGCGACGCATACTGATCATGGTCGATGGAAATCGTACAGTCGAAGAGATACGCGAGCTGACGATGAGTGCCGATTTAGACATGGCGCTGCAATTACTAGAAGAAGAAGGTTACATCGAGCGTGCTCAAGCTGCAGCAGTTGATGGTACGCAAGCGACGTCTGCAAAAATCACTTCAGCTAACTTCAAGTTTCGCGAACTTCCACCTAGTCCCAAAGCCAAGGATCTGGATATGGCCAGACACTTCATCATAAATACACTGAAGACATTTTGCGGCCCAGTGGCACATTTGACGATAGTCAAAGCAGCGACCGCTGCCACTAGTCACACAGAACTTCGCGAACTATTTTCCCCTTGGTATGAGGCTATCGTTGCGACTAGTGCTGGTGCGCGCCGCTCCGAGGAATTGAGCGAGATGCTGCTAAAAGTGATTTAAGCTAAATTAGCTTTTTAGTACAGGCAAAGAAAAACGCCCTAGATGACTAGGGCGTTTTTTATTGGAGCGGGAAAAGAGGTTCGAACTCTCGACCTATACCTTGGCAAGGTATCGCTCTACCAGCTGAGCTATTCCCGCGAAACTTTTAAAACCTACTGCGCGACTTGATTGCTTCGTTGCGCGGTACTCGCTTCCTCGTCTACCAAAATGGTATGCCTCGGTCGCTCCGTTCCGGGCGCCTTGCACTCAAGCCGCTCGCTACGGTTTTATTCATACTGCATCTGGAGGTGCGTCCCAGAGTCGAACTGGGCTAACCGGATTTGCAATCCGATTTGGCTATAATGTAATCAGCTACTTACAGAATAACCAATTTGCCAACCAATCCGCTTGCTGCTTTGAGGCGCGAATA
>JAQTTY010000008.1 GCA_028710525.1 Gallionella sp.
CTGTCGGTCACTCTGTTCGAGAAAATGCCCATACAACAAGCCTTGCAGGGCATCCGTGGCGAGGCAACAAACACCGATTTCAGCAACCAACTGAATCTATTCGATTCTTAACCGGACACTAGTGACTTTGGTTATCAAAAAGGGGATAAGCAATGCAAAAATTTTATTCCTACATATTACTTACCCTATTCGTAACTGGCTGTGTGACCCCCAAAGACACCTTACTAAGGGACGAAGCGAAAACGTTGCAGGGTGTTACGGTAAAATTTAGTCACATTGCCTTGCCAACGCACGGTTACTTCCACGAACAATCAGCAGCGGGACTACTCTGGTTCGCCAATGGTGGATTAAGCGGTTTTCACGAGACCATAAAAGTGGATCCAAAATCGCATCAAATCACCACTTTATCTAGGCCTTGGACTGCAGGCTTCGCCGATTTACTGGTGAATGAAGATTCATACTGGTTTTCTGATGGCATGGCGAGATTTAATGGAAGCGGAATACTGCGCCGATATGATATTCAGACTGACCAACTGACTGCAGCAGTTGAGTCTGTCGGCAGTCCGTTTGCTTTCGGTGACGGCGCAATTTGGGCATACAACCCTCGTTCACGAGTTGTGAGTGGCATCAACATCAGTGACAACAAGATTCGCACGCAAATCGATTTGGTGCCAAAAGTATGGGGTATCAACGAATCATTTACGTTTGGCAATGGTTCTGTGTGGCAACTGAATTACTTAGACGCAGTTAATGAGCTACCTGTGGTAAGGCGCATCGATCCTGAGACGCATCATGTTCTTGCGGAAATACCGATTGAATACACTGTGCAAAACAGTGGATTGGACTTTAAGCCATTAAGTTTCATTAACAATTCAATTTGGGTAGTCGGAAGAAATTATCGTAGCGAGCCATTTGCAATTCGCATCGATACCAAAATAAATCGCGTTGTCGCAAATATTCCCTTATTCACCGGGAAGGAAAATTTCTGCAGCAACGCTTTTCCCAAGAGCCCAGTATTTTTTCAAAATGGTATCTGGATTTCAATATATTGTTCAAATGGTTTACTTCCTGTTGTCCTGCTCAAGATAGATCCCAAAACGAACTTGATAGTAGACCAACTTCATTTACCTCTTAGCGGACTCGGACCTTATGGCATGCGTCTTTCAGTCCTAGATAATGCACTATGGGGTGTTGATGAACGTAACCTCTACCGCATCGATTTTCTACCACACGACTAGTGCAGATTTTTTGCAAATAAAAGCCCAGCATCGCTGGGCTTTTATAAACAGCATGTACTAGCTGATTATTTCTCGAACTTCATCACGCCACCTTTGCAGTCCACCTTGATGGTGTCCTTCGCGACGAAGCGACCTTCAAGCAGAGCTTTCGCCAGCGGGTTCTCCAGCTGTGCTTGGATAGCACGCTTGAGCGGACGAGCGCCGTAGACAGGGTCGAAACCAGCGTTGGCGATCTCGGCCAGTGCGGCCTCGCTCACTTTCAGCTTCATCTCCAATGCTTCTAGACGTTTCTCCAGATACTGCAACTGGATACGCGCGATGCTCTTGATGTTCTTCTCGTCCAAGCTATGGAACACCACGACCTCGTCGATACGGTTGATGAACTCGGGACGGAAATAGTTCTTCACCTCGCCCATCACTGCCAGTTTCACAACCTGATAATCATCGCCTTCCATCTGCTGGATCATCTGGCTGCCCAGATTCGACGTCATCACGATCACTGTGTTCTTGAAGTCCACGGTGCGGCCCTGACCATCGGTCATACGACCATCGTCCAGCGCTTGCAGCAACACATTGAACACATCGGGATGGGCCTTCTCCACTTCATCAAGCAGGATGACGCTATAGGGTTTACGACGCACCGCTTCGGTCAGGCCACCGCCCTCTTCGTAGCCCACATAGCCAGGTGGTGCGCCTATCAAGCGCGCCACGGAATGCTTCTCCATGTACTCGCTCATGTCGATGCGGATGAGATGATCTTCAGAGTCGAACATGAAACCCGCCAAGGCCTTGCATAGCTCGGTCTTACCCACGCCGGTGGGCCCGAGGAACAAGAAGGAACCATAGGGGCGATTCGGATCGGACAAGCCAGAGCGCGAACGGCGGATGGCATCAGACACCAGACGCACGGCCTCATCCTGACCGACCACGCGCTCGTGCAACTTCTCTTCCATCTTGAGCAGTTTGTCGCGCTCGCCCGTAAGCATCTTGGACACAGGAATACCCGTGGCACGGCTCACCACTTCGGCGATCTCTTCAGCGCCCACATGGGTACGCAGCAATCTATTTTGGTTGCCGCTGCCTGCGGCTTCACGCTCCAACGCTTCTTTAAGCTTGGCTTCGAGTTGCGGCAACTGGCTGTATTGCAATTCAGCTACTTGTTCCAGTTTGCCTTCACGTTGCAGACTCGCCATGTCAGTCTTGACCGTCTCTATGGCTTTCTTGACATCGGCCGCGCCTTGCGCCGCGCTCTTCTCGGCTTTCAATATCTCTTTCAGGTCGTTAGCTTCACGCTGTAGCTTAAGCAACTCGTCCGCGATCAACTGGATGCGCTTCTTCGAGCCCTCATCCTTCTCCTTCTTCATCGCCTCGCGCTCGATCTGCAATTGGATGATGCGTCTATCCAACTTGTCGATGACTTCGGGAGTGGACTCGTTTTCCATCTTCATGCGCGCAGCAGCTTCATCGATCAAATCGATAGCCTTGTCTGGCAGGAAGCGGTCGGTGATATAGCGATGCGACAACTCGGCGGCCGCGACGATGGCGGGGTCGGTGATGGTCACGCCGGTGTGATGCGCTTCGTATTTGTCTTTCAGGCCGCGCAAGATGGCGATGGTCGATTCCACCGAAGGCTCGTCCACCAACACCTTCTGGAAGCGGCGTTCCAAAGCGGCATCTTTCTCCACGTATTTGCGATATTCATCTAGCGTGGTCGCCCCTATGCAGTGCAGTTCGCCGCGTGCCAGCGCGGGCTTGAGCATATTGCCCGCATCCATCGCGCCTTCGGTCTTGCCCGCGCCCACCATGGTGTGCAACTCGTCGATGAAGACGATGGTCTGGCCTTCGTCCATCGCCAATTCTTTGAGCACGTTCTTCAGACGCTCCTCGAACTCGCCGCGATATTTCGCACCCGCCACCAAGGCCGCCATGTCCAGCGACAATACCTTTTTGCCCTTGAGCGATTCAGGCACTTCGCCGTCTATGATGCGCTGCGCCAAACCTTCCACGATGGCGGTCTTGCCCACGCCGGGTTCGCCGATCAACACCGGATTGTTTTTGGTGCGGCGTTGCAACACCTGGATAGCGCGGCGGATCTCGTCGTCGCGACCGATGACCGGATCGAGCTTGCCCTGACGTGCGCGCTCGGTCAGATCCAGACAATATTTCTTGAGCGATTCACGCTGACCTTCGGCTTCTTGCGAGCCGACCGATTCCCCACCGCGCACCGCGTTGATCGCTTGCTCCAGCGGCGCACGTGCTACGCCGTGGGTCTTGAGCAAGCGTCCGGTCTCGCCTTTGTCGTTGGTGAGCGCCAGCAGATACATCTCGCTGGCGATGAACTGATCGCCACGCTTCTGCGCTTCCTTGTCGGTGATGTTGAATAAGTTAGCCAGATCGCGTCCGACCTGCACTTCACCGCCGTGTCCTTCGACTTTAGGCAAACGGGTGAGCGCCTCATTCAGCGCGGCCTTGAGCGCATTGACGTTGCCGCCGGCACGCGCCAGCAGCGAAGCCGCGCCACTGTCGGTATCGTTGAGCAAGGCCAGCAGCAGATGCTGTGGCTCTATGAATTGGTTATCTGCGCCGACCGCCAGACTCTGGGCATCGGACAGGGCTTGTTGCAACTTGGTGGTGAACTTGTCGAAACGCATGGTGCTCTCCTGTGAGGATCTCGTATTGAGGCTTAGATGGGGGACGTATCGGCGATTTCAAGACCGCGGCGCTTACCCTATACTGCGCGCCTTATGCTTAGAGCACATGATTAATATGACCGACCTAAACGCCACCATCGCCGCTAATGTTGCCACCGCACTCGCCGAAGACGGCGCGGCTCAAGACCTCACCGTACAACTCTTACCTGCGGGCCAGACTGCACATGCCCGCGTCATCACCCGCGAAGCCGGTGTGCTATGCGGCAGCGCTTGGTTCGATGCCTGCTTTAAAACGGTGAGTGCAGATTGCTTCATCACCTGGGCGGCCAAGGATGGCGACTGGATCACGCCGGGTCAGACTCTCTGCGACATCAGCGGCCCGTCGCGCGCCCTACTCACCGCCGAGCGCAGTGGCCTCAATTTCTTGCAGACACTCTCGGCCACCGCCACGCGCACCAAGCGTTATGTGGATGCGGTAGCAGGCATAGACGTTCAGATAATGGACACGCGCAAGACCTTGCCCGGCCTGCGTCAGGCGCAGAAATACGCAGTGCGTGTGGGTGGCGGTCATAACCAGCGCGTCGGCCTGTTCGACGGCATCCTGATCAAAGAGAACCACATCGCGGCGGCAGGCGGCATCGCACCGGTGCTGGAACAAGCCTTCAAACTCGCGCCACCGGGCGTGAGTGTGCAGATAGAAGTGGAGAATATGTGGCAGTTGGAGGAGGCGCTGGCCGCCGGTGCCAAGCTCATCCTGTTAGATAACTTCGATCTGGAGATCTTGGTTGCGGCAGTAGAACTCAACGCCGGACGCGCCGAATTGGAAGCCTCAGGCGGCATCACGCTGTCCAGCCTACGCGAAGTCGCGCTCACCGGCGTGGATCGCATCTCCATAGGCGCGTTGACCAAAGATGTGACCGCGCTCGACCTGTCGCTGCGCCTGATCAGCTGAGCACTTGAAATACGCGCAACCGGCTCCATCTAGTTAGATATATAAATGGAGCCTGCTATGACCGAACCTCTACATCTAGTCTGCCCGCATTGCGCGGCACTCAACCGCATTCCCGCCGACAAACTAGCCGCACAGCCGGTATGCGGTAAATGCAAAAAGACTTTGTTCGATGGTCACCCGCTAGAACTGAACGCGGCCGACTTCGAGCGCCATCTCTCACGCAACGACATCCCTGTGCTGGTGGATTTCTGGGCGCCTTGGTGCGGCCCCTGTCGCATGATGGCACCTGCCTTTGTGCAGGCCGCCGCACAACTGGAACCGCAGCTGCGTTTGGTCAAACTCAACACCGAAGAGGCGCAACAACTCGCGTCGCGCCATAACATCCGCAGCATCCCCACGCTGGCTTTATTCAAGGGCGGTAAAGAGATCGCGCGTCAAGCTGGAGCGATGGATGCCGGCAACATCGTGCGCTGGGCACAGAGTCAGTTAGCTTAAACGGCGCAAGCACTAACGCTTGCGCGCCACCAGATCGACCAGCGCGGATATGCCTTTGTGACCTGGTCCCTCCTCTATCTCCGCGTCATAGTCGCGCAGCTCGACAATCTCCAAATCAGCGAATGCCTCGCGCAACTGCTCCACGGTGTAAAGGTTCTCTACCTGTGACGGCCCGCCGGTCTTGTATCCAATCTGGCGCGGCGCATAACCTTCCAGCAACAACAAGCCACCGGGCTTGAGGCATTGCTTGATGCGCTCGAACATCTGCTCGCGCACCCCTGGCGGCGCGAACTGGATGAAGATGCCAACCACCACGTCATAGCGATCCACACCCCAATCCCACGCCATCAGATCGGCCAACTCGAACTGCACGGACACACCGCGCTGCTGCGCCAATTTCTTGGCCTTGGCTATCGCCACATCGGAGGCATCCACCGCCACCACCTGCAAGCCTTGCTGCGCCAGCCACACACCATTACGACCTTCGCCATCAGCGATGGCAAGCACCCGCTCACCGACATTGAGTAGGGATTTTTGCCGTGACAAAAACGCATTGGGCTCAGTGCCAAAATGGTAATGCTCGCCCGCATAGCGCTCGTTCCAGATGTTCATGTGTTTTCCTTGACTCGAATAAATTAACTCTCGCTTTTGCGAGATAACACGTGACTTTTCCACTTGCTGACTTAATTGAATAGTGAGTTGTTGTATCGACGTCGAATGAAAATTAATCAGGTTTTCCATAAGCCTAGGCAGAGGCAGTTCAATTCAAGTTGCCGCATACTCCGCTAAGGAATCTCTGATTAAGTTCCCCGTTCGTGGTTAAGTGATGACATGGCGCATGTTTCATCGCGCCTAGTCAGAACTTAGTTTCTTTATCAGAGCTTGTCGAATCATGTGCGTGGGACTTAATCAAGCCATCCCTACTTAGTCGCCACTTATTCAGCATATCCGCCCCGTTGTGGCTGGCCGCCCACGCCTCGGCCAAGGTATCCAGCATGCGGCTAGCGAACTCAGGCGGGGTGAACACTTCGTCGTTGGAAAGGTTGGCGATGCAGGTCAGCACATCGGGATTGCGACCGCGCAAGGTGAAGCTGACTTGTTCGTTCATGCTTCGTCCTCGTCGCTTGGGCTGCCATCGCCCGCCAGCTCGCGCTCGATCTGTTCGATGCTGGGCAAGCTGGTTTGCAACTCGGCGGGCAGCGATTCCAGCAACTTGTATTCAGCTACGCCCAACGGTTGAGCATTAGTGCGCAAGGCATATTCCGCCACCACTTTGTTTTTGCTGCGACACAGCAGTAAGCCAATCGTCGGGTTGTCTTGTGGGTGCTTTACTTGCTCATCCACTGCCGTCAGGTAAAAGCTCAATTGCCCCAGGTGCTCGGGCTTGAACTTGCCCCCCTTGAGCTCGATCACCACATAGCAGCGCAGCTTGAGGTGGTAGAACAACAGGTCGATGAAGTATTCATCGCCACCCACATCCAGCAGCACTTGCCTTCCAACGAATGCGAAGCCCGCGCCCAGCTCCAGCAGAAAATCGGTGACATGCTTCACCAAGGCGAGTTCGATCTCGCGCTCCTGCGCCTCATCCGTCAGGCCGAGGAAGTCAAAACGATAAGGGTCTTTCAACGACTCGCGGGCCAGATCAGATTGTGGTTTGGGTAAGCTGGTCTCGAAGTTGGTGGTTGCCGTGCCGCTACGCTCCAGCAAGCGGGTTTCGATCTGCATCACCAGGATGTTGCGCGACCAGTTGTGTTCGATGGCTTTGGCCGCGTACCAGCGGCGGGTTTCGGGGCCGGGCAACTTGTCCAGCAGCGCCAACTGGTGATACCAAGGCAATTGTGCAAGCACCGCTTGCACAAATTCGGCATCCGGCCACGCCTCGGCAAAGGCGCGCATGTACTTGAGGTTGCGCGGCGAAAATCCCTTCATATCAGGAAAGGCGGCGCGCAAATCCTGCGCCAGCCGCTCGATCACCTTCGCGCCCCAGCCTTGCGCTGACTGCCGCGCCAGAATGTCGCGCCCGATCTGCCAGTACAGCAGCACCAGTTCGCGGTTGACCGCCAGCGTGGCGCGCTGCTGCGCACTGTGGATGCGGGCTTTCAGGTCGGCCAGCCAGTCGGCGTAACCTTCGGGCGGCGCGGTCAGGCGCACTGGCTTGTCGCTCATCGCTTTAGTTCCTCCGCTTGCTGTCCAAACCCCTCGAATTCGACGGGATTAAAATCTGAGTTATTGAGCTGATTCCATGTGCCGTCCATATTCGTTATCCCTCCAGCGCAGCTAGTTCACTCACGGTCATAGGCGGGTAGATCTTGGTCGGCGTGAAGATTTCATGCTTGCCGAGGTGGGCGAAGAGTGAGCCCTCCGCGCTGAAAGCTGATGAACCAGTGAGTACATCGAAACGGAAGTCGCGCCGCTGGAATTTTCCCTTGCCGAGGTAACCCCATTCGGAAAAGGTGATCGGCTCTTTGCTGATAGTGCGCATGGTCAATGCGTCACCGTGCACCAGATTTTGCGTTAACACGTAGGTCGCAGCGCGGTACAGATCATCCGATTCATCGAGGTTCAGATATTCGGCGAGAATATCCAACATGTTGGCACGGCACTCGGCGATGTTGTCTGACAGAAGCTCTATGCCATAGATGCACATCAGCGCGAGTAGCGCATAGTGCTGCTTTTCAAAATCGTTTTTTCCAAACTTGCGCTCGACGGCGGCGAGCTTGCGCTGCAAGACCTTGACGATAAAATTACCGCTCCCGCACGCCGGCTCCAAAAAGCGCGAATCGATGCGCTCCGATTCTTCCTTCACGAGGTCGAGCATGGCATCGACCATCCATGCGGGGGTGAATACCTCTCCGTGATCAGCGACGCGTTTTCGGGATTTGATCAGACTCATAGGCTAAATGCTTGGCTACAAATTGGAGTTATCGCCGCATTGTACCCAATGAGACCTAAATTAAGTTTCATGTTTTCTACTAGCTCCACCGTCATCACACCTAAACAGAACATGGTTGTTCCAACAAAAGTGGCTAGAAATTTATAGTCGAGTAAATTACTATGCCTCTTCGCGCGTATCTCGTTTGGAGCTTCCCTGATGCATCCTCGCTTGACCGACACCGCACTCCTCAGTGCCTTGCGTGGCTTTTTGCCCGCCGAATCTATCCTTGATGATGTCGAGGATATGCAGCCGTTCGAGTGCGATGGGCTGTCGGTTTATCGTCAGTTACCCATGCTGGTGGTGTTGCCCGAGACGGTGGAGCAGGTGCAACAGGTCATGCGTCTATGCCACGAGCACAAGGTGCCGGTGGTGGCGCGCGGCGCGGGCACGGGGCTTTCGGGCGGCGCGCTGCCCCTTGCGAGCGGCGTGCTGCTCAGTCTCGCAAAATTCAAACGTATCCTCAGCATAGACCCGCACAACGCACAGGCCACAGTCCAACCCGGCGTGCGCAACCTCGCAATCTCTGAAGCCGCTGCCCCCTACGGTCTCTATTACGCCCCCGACCCTTCCTCGCAGATCGCCTGCACCATAGGCGGCAATGTCGCGGAGAATTCCGGCGGCGTGCATTGTTTGAAATACGGTCTGACTGTACATAACGTGCTGATGGTGAAGATCGTCACCATGGACGGCGAACTGCTGGAGATCGGCGCGCCAACATTGGATGCGCCCGGCTATGACTTGCTTGCGCTGATGTGCGGCTCAGAAGGTATGTTGGGCGTGATCGTGGAAGTGACAGTCAAACTCTTGGCCAAACCAGAACGCGCGCAGGTGGTGTTGGCCGCGTTCAACGATGTGGCGCAAGCCGGTGCGGTGGTCGGCGCCATCATCTCGGCCGGCATCATCCCCGCCGGACTAGAGATGATGGACAGGCTGGCAATACAAGCGGCGGAAGATTTTGCGCATGCTGGCTACCCGCGCGACGCCGAAGCCATCTTGCTGTGCGAACTAGACGGCAGCAATGCCGAAGTCTCTGAATACATCATGGCGGTGCGCAAGCTGCTCACTGACAGCGGCGCGACCGAGGTGCGCACGGCGGTGGACGAGGCTGAGCGGCAACTATTCTGGAAGGGCCGCAAATCGGCCTTCCCCGCGGTGGGCCGCATCTCACCCGACTACTACTGCATGGATGGCACTATCCCGCGCCGCCAGTTACCACATGTGTTGCAGCAGATTAGCGACTGGTCCAAAGAATACGGCCTCGCTGTGGCCAACGTGTTCCATGCCGGCGACGGCAATCTGCATCCGCTCATCTTGTTCGATGCCAATCAGCCCGGCCAACTAAAGCTTACTGAAGAATTCGGTCAGCGCATCTTGCGTCTGTGTGTGGAGGTGGGCGGCACCATCACCGGCGAGCACGGCGTGGGCATAGAGAAGATAGACCAGATGTGCGTGCAGTTTCAAACGCTGGAGTTGCAGCAGTTCCATGCCATCAAGCATGCCTTTGATCCTGACGCGTTGCTCAATCCTGGCAAGGCCGTGCCCAGCTTGCATCGCTGCGCCGAGTTTGGCGCGATGCATGTACACGATGGCCAACTCGCCCATCCCGAACTGGAGCGCTTTTGATGAGCGACCTCAGCCTAGATTTGCAGCAACAGGTGCTCGCCTCTATCCATGACGGCGAACCGCTATATATCCGTGGCAGCGGCAGCAAAGTATTCCTCGCCAACCATAGTGCCGCGACGCGAACACTTGCTGTCAGCACACATCGCGGCATCATCGAATACGACCCACGCGAACTAGTGATCACCGCACGCAGCGGCACGCCGCTGACCGAGCTGGAATCAGCACTCGCAGATGCCGGACAGATGCTGGCTTTCGAGCCGCCACACTTCGGCGCGGGCGCAACATTGGGCGGTACCATCGCCTGCGGACTGTCCGGCCCGCGTCGTCCGCATAGCGGCGCGGCGCGCGACTTTGTGTTGGGTTGCAAGCTGCTCAACGGGCGCGGCGAGATACTACGCTTCGGCGGACAGGTGATGAAAAACGTAGCAGGTTACGACGTGTCACGGCTGATGACAGGCGCGCATGGCACGCTAGGCGTGTTGCTAGAGCTAAGCCTCAAAGTGTTGCCGCGCCCCGCCGCCAGCGTCACGCTGTCGCACGAATGTAGCGCAGCCGAAGCCATCGCTTATATGAGCAGCTTGCTAGGTCTGCCCTATCCCGTAGACGGTGTGTGCTACGACGGCGAGCATTGTCATGTGCGTGTCTCGGGCAGTGCGCAAGCGGTACACGATGCGCGCAACAAGATACCCGGCGAAGTGTTGCCCAACCCTGAACGCTACTGGGAAAAGTTGCGCGAACATACCCTGCCTTTTTTCCATCATCACGGCACGCTGTACCGCGTGATGGTGAAACCGGCCACGCCGCATCTGCCCATCAAAGGCTCTTGGCTGCTGGATTGGGGCGGCGCACAACGCTGGCTGTATAGCGAAGAGGACTTGGCCACGATACGTCATCAGGTCGCCCTAGCTGGCGGCCATGTGTCGGTGTTCCGTGGCCCAGCCACCGCGCGCTTCCAACCGCTGCCCACCGCCGCTTTGAATCTGCACCGCCGCATCAAAGCCGGCTTCGATCCGCATAATCTATTCAACCGCGGCGCACTGTACGCGCAACTCTGACATGCAGACCACCCTCACCCCACTACAGATGGAAGCACCCGACATCGCGGAGGCCAACGCCATCCTGCGCAGCTGTGTGCATTGCGGTTTCTGCACCGCAACCTGCCCCACCTACCAGCTGCTGGGCTCAGAACTGGACGGACCGCGCGGTCGCATCTATCTCATCAAAGATATGTTGGAGAGCGGCACGGCGACCGACAAGACGCGCTTGCATCTGGATCGCTGCCTAACCTGCCGCGCCTGCGAGACCACCTGCCCTTCCGGCGTGCAATACGGACGACTGATCGACATCGGCCGCGAGCTGGTGGAAGAACATGCACCGCGTCCTTTACACCAGACGCTGATGCGCAAAGCACTGCTGCGCGTACTGCCCTACCCCGCTCGACTGAAAGTGGCACTGGCGCTGGGGCGATTGTTCAAGCCGCTATTGCCCAAACGTTTGGCCAGCAAGATACCCGCGCAACAGAGCGCCTTGCCGCCACTCGCGGCGAGCAGCCATGCGCGCCACATGCTGGTGCTAGAAGGCTGCGTGCAACCACTCTCCACGCCCAATACCAATGCCGCTGCGGCACGCGTACTAGACCGCTTCGGCATCGCATTGATCAACGCGCCCGCCGCCGGTTGTTGCGGCGCGCTCAACCAACATCTGTCGGATAGCGCGGGTGCGCGCGACATGATGCGCAACAATATCGATGCCTGGTGGCCCTATGTGGAACGCGGCGCGGAAGCCATTGTGATGAGTGCCAGCGGCTGCGGCTTGATGGTGAAAGGCTATGGCGCGGCGCTGCGCGATGACGCCAAATATGCTGAGAAGGCAGCGCGCATCAGCGCACTCGCACTCGACTTGGTAGAGGTGCTCTCCCGTGAAGACCTCAGCGCTTTTGCCCATATCGGACAAGGCTTGCGCGTCGCCTATCACTCTTCCTGCACCCTGCAACACGGTCAGAAATTGGGCGGCACGGTGGAGTCGCTGCTGCGCAGCTGCGGCTTCGAACTCACCGATGTCGCGAACAGTCATCTCTGTTGCGGCGCAGCTGGCACCTACACACTGACCCAACCGGAACTCTCGGAACAACTGTTGGGCAACAAGATTACCGCGCTTGAAGCGGGGCAACCCGAAGTGATCGTCACCGCCAACGTGGGCTGCCAGATGCATCTGGCCAGCGCGGGCAAAGTGCCGGTGCGCCATTGGATAGAACTCTTAGCAGCACATTAGTCACACACCATCAACTCAACCTCGAAAGGAAACAGTATGAGCATCAAATCATTCCACCCGCCGCAGCGCATCCTGATGGGCCCCGGCCCTTCCGACGTGAGCCCGCGCGTACTCGAAGCCATGTCGCGCCCGACACTGGGCCACCTCGACCCCGTGTTCGTCGCCATGATGGATGAGATGAAGACGCTGCTGAAATACGCTTTCAAGACCGACAACGAACTGACCATGCCGGTCTCCGCACCCGGCTCGGCGGGCATGGAGACCTGCTTCGTCAATCTGGTCGAACCTGGCGACAAAGTCATCGTGTGCCAAAACGGCGTGTTCGGTGGACGCATGAAAGAGAACGTCGAGCGTTGCGGCGGCACCGCCGTGATGGTGCAGGACGATTGGGGTCGCGCGGTCGATCCACAAAAATTGGAAGACGCACTCAAGGCCCATCCTGATGCAAAGATCGTCGCCTTCGTGCATGCCGAGACTTCCACTGGCGCACAATCCGATGCCAAGACCCTGGTCGAGATTGCACACAAGCATGGCTGTCTAGCCATCGTCGATGCGGTCACCTCGTTGGGTGGCACACCGCTCAAGGTCGATGAATGGAAGATAGACGCCATCTATTCCGGCACGCAGAAATGCCTGTCCTCCACCCCCGGCTTGTCACCCGTGAGCTTCAGCGCTGCTGCGCTGGACAAGGTAAAAAACCGCAAGACCAAAGTACAGAGCTGGTTCATGGACTTGAACTTGGTGATGGCTTATTGGGGCGGTTCGACCAAGCGCGCCTATCACCACACCGCGCCGATCAACGCGCTGTATGGCCTGCACGAATCACTGGTGATCCTGCAAGAAGAAGGCATAGAGAACTCTTGGGCGCGCCATCAACGCAACCACCTCGCCCTGCGCGCAGGTTTGGAAGCGATGGGCCTGAGCTTCGTCGTGCCGGAAGCCGATCGCCTGCCACAACTCAATGCCATCTCCATACCCGACGGTGTAGATGAAGCTGCTGTGCGTTCATTGCTGCTGTCCGACTACAGCCTAGAGATCGGCGCAGGCCTGGGCGCGATGGCCGGTAAAGTTTGGCGCATCGGCCTGATGGGCCACGCCAGCAACCCGCGCAACATCCGCACCTGCCTCGCCGCACTAGACGACGTATTGGGCCGCATGAACGCCCCGATACAACGTGGCGTAGCAGTCGCCGCAGCTAATAAAAAACTAGCTGGCTGATTTTGCGCTGTAGTTCCAAAAAGTGAACCGCCCGATATGGGCGGTTTTATTTTGTAACTACTGCACATGTAGCTGACGGGTAAATACACGCTCATTCGCAAGTACGACTGCTCCGTGCACTTTACAACTATGTAAGGCACTGCGAATTGCCTAGATATTCTGTAATCACCTAAAAATTTTGCTCTGTGATTTAATCTCATCGCATCCAGTTCTGTCCGCTTTATTTGCACAAGAAACTTCGTTGTGTAGCAATCAATTCAAAATACTTAAGGGATTTGCAAACACAACAGTCAAGCAAGACTACTTAGTTCAAACATTAGATGTCAAAATCGCCAGACATCTTGATTTCGTTACTTCGGCGATTAACAGATTGTGGAGATTGATATGAAAACAAGTGCACTATCAATATCGTCAACATTCCTCGTCGCAGTACGTACCTCTATTTTGCTGCCATGCCTCGCCTTACTAGCTGCCTGCAACGGATTACCTATAAATACTCCTCCCCCAGACAAACCGCAGCTAGAGTCCGTAAACCTGCGTGGTCAAAGAGTCTGCGGTACATTCACCAACAGCACCACAACATTTACCTTTGCCTGCGATCCGTTACCAACTTCAATAGGGACTGGCTGGCAGCTCACTCCGCTGAAAAAACCACATCCCACCAACCCCAATTGGTCAATCCCCAATAGAGGGGTCGTTTTTACCGTCAGCACGCCGAGTCTTACTTCAATAGAGGTCGCTTACCGAGCAAGCAGTGGAGCACGTTTTGTCTTGTCACAAGTTTCACCCGGACCAGGCCGGCCTCAAATGCTACAGGCAGGGCCAAGCGAGGTTGAGGTTACCGCATCTGATAATGGAGTACGAAAGACATGGACTATTGCAGCACAGACAAATGCATGTCTGGAGAAGATGGAGCTAGAAATCGTCAATATAAACGGTGCAACAAGAAGCGACACCCTGCCAATTCACGTTTTACGTATCCCAGATGAAACACTATGTATATCCTCGCCACCTGTCGGTAGCGGCACCTCTACTACATTGGGTACATCAAGAACGGATGGAGTGGGGATGGGAACAACCACTGGTACCTCTAGTTCTGGCCCATGCATAGGCGGCACGTCTAGGACAATGTTCCAGTTTTGCGAACGCTGCTCTACTTCAGGCGGAACATGGGCGCAATACACAGGAATTGAAAGCTGCTCGCTGTCAGATGCGATAGCTGTGATGGGCTATGGGCCAGGGGGCGTGAAGAACGGTGGCTTATGTAGTCTCAGTCAAACTGGTAGCGAAGCTCAATGCGAAGGCCCCTGACAAGGGAACTGTAAAAGTGATTCACGGCTTTATCTAAAATGTAGTCCCACTTTTCATTCAACTCGGAATGGCGCGACCTATGTTGCGCCAGCCGCTGAATTACTACCACTTTGACTTGACCACCTTTGTATAAACAATTTCCTTCGCACCCACAGAATTAACCAAATGGAAAAGCTCCGAAGAGTGAGCCAGCTCAACCATAAAATGCCAAGCAGAAACAGCCGATGTATCATGGTGCCGTCATGGAAGCATGGCATAAATCACCCGCTGCACACGCGCTACCCAATACAAACCAAGCTGAGTACCAGAGCAGAGACAACGCCAGCTACACAACAGGGAGCCCAACATGCCTTACGAACTTTCAGAACTACAAACCAAGCGCCTACAGTCTGTCACACGACTCTTGATGGTATTGGCCGGATCGGTCTTCCTCATCGAGTTGCTGGTGATGTTTCTCTTGGACAGCATGCCAGCCATGCCCAAGCTAGCCACTTTCTTGCTCGACTCGACTTTATTGTCAGCGCTGATCTTCCCGATCTTTTATTTTCTAGTATTTCGGCCACTCTGCCAGAACATCGAAGAACTGAAACGTACCGAAGATGATTTGCGCCTGGTGTCACTGGTGTTCGAAAGCAAAGACCCCATCCTCATCACCGACACAAAAGGCACCATACTGAAAGCCAACAAGGCCTTCCTAAATTACACGGGTTACAAACCTGTCGACGTGATCGGCAAGCACACTCGGATGCTCAAGACTGGGCGGTACGGCAAAGAGTATTACAACCAAATGTGGGGGCAGTTGTTGAACCACGGTTCGTGGGTAGGCGAGACTCGCATCAAAGATATGCGTGGTCATGAGTTCCCGATTGGGATGGTCATCACCGCCGTCAAGAATGAGCAAAAGGAAACCACGCATTACGTGGCGATTTACAATCTTTGAAGAGTAGAACAACTTCTGAAGTGTTAAAAAAGTCGCCTATCATTTAGAACAGCAAAACAAACAGGGGTGTGACTCTCGTCACACCCCTGTTCAATTCTGCAGCCTAGCTACGACTTACCAGTCTTGTTTCTGACGCAGTGCGACGCGCTTGAGATAAGCATCGCGAGCGATCTGTACGTCTTCCAAGAAGTAAGGCAATTCTTTGAGCAGCATGGCTTGTGGGCCATCTACCAGCGCCATATTCGGTGCGGGGTGGAAATCCACCAACACCATATTGGCGCCAGCCAACACACCTTGCGCAGTGACGTGCATCACGTCGAGGATGCCGTCCGGCGATGATTGTCTAGTGCCAACCGAGTGGGATGGATCTACGCAGACGGGCATACGGGTGAGGCGTTTTACGACTGGCACGTGCGCGAAGTCGACCATGTTGCGATGGGGGTCGCCCATATTGGTCTTCATACCACGTAGGCCGAACACCACTTTACGGTTGCCTTCGGAAGCTAGGTATTCCGCGGCATTCAGCGATTCATCCAGCGTGATACCGAAGCCTCGTTTGAGCAGCACAGGCAACTCGGTCTGACGGCCGACGATCTTGAGCAACTCGAAGTTCTGCGTGTTACGCGTACCGATCTGCAACATCACGCCGGTAGGGTTGCCGGTCTGGTGCAAAGCTTCCTTGATCTCGTTGAGGTGCGACTCATGGGTGATCTCCATGGCGATGACTTTGATGTCGTACTTACCCGCCAACTCGAACACATAGTTCAGACAGTTCTTACCGTGGCCTTGGAAGGCATACGGGCTGGTGCGCGGTTTGTAGGCGCCCATGCGGGTGCACTTCTGACCATTATCGCGTACCGCTTTCATCATCAGTTCGACGTGCTCGCGATTGTCTACCGCGCATAGTCCAGCGAATACGTTCAGGGTGTCCTGACCGAAGCGCACGCCGTTGTAGTCGAAATGGGTGTCGCGCTGTTCGTCCTTATGACGACCCAAGATGCGGTACTCCTCGGAGACGCGCACCACGCGCTCTACGCACGGCAGGTTCTTCATCTCGGCGGCATCCAAAGCCTTGGTATTGCCAATCAGATAGATCTCGGTGAGGGTTTGCTGTGCACCGCGTTCTACATGCACGCGAGTCTGTATGCCTTGCATAGCGGCGAGTTGCGTAAGCAGCTGTTTGTATTCGGGAGCGTTCTGGTCGACGTTAGCGCCAAGTATCAAGATCATGGTATTTCCTTAAGTTTTATTTATTGAGCAGGATAGCCAACTGCGCGGGCCACTGCGCCATCGGTTCACGGCTGAAACCGCTCTTGCCGAACTGATGCCAACGACCGATCACATAGCACACCAGCAGATTGGCATGCGCGCCGACATCGACCGCTTCGCCCATCTCGCCTTGTGTAGCTGCCATGCGCAGCGATTGTTTTAGCGTGGCTTCGATACGGTCCAGCAATTGGTTGATGCGCACTTGCAAGCGATCATCTTCGTTGACCAGCGCATCGCCGATCAACACACGGGTCATGCCGCGATTCTTTTGCGCGAACACCAGCAGCATGGAGACGATAGCTTCAACTTGCTTGAGGCCACTCTTCTCTTCTTGGGTGATCTTGTTGATGAGACCGAACACGGTCTGCTCGATGAACTCGATCAGGCCTTCGAACATCTGCGCCTTGCTGGCGAAGTGGCGATACAGCGCTGCCTCGGACAAGTCCAGCTTGGCTGCTAGCGCGGCCGTGGTGATCTTCTCACCCTTGGGCTGTTCCAGCATGTGCGCAACGGTTTGCAGTATCTGTAGCTTTCTTTCGCCTGGTTTTGCGGCCATGTTATTTCCTCAGATTATCCTGTGCAGCATATTGGGCAGCTGCATCACGTTCTTCACTTTCACATCCACGCAAGCCTCGTTCTGCTGGCCTGCATTTACCCATACGGTGCGCATCCCTAACTTCTTGGCGGTACGCAAATTCTCCAGACTGTCTTCCACCATCACACACTGGCTGGCCCTGACACGCTGCTCGCGCATTAAGCGCATAAAGCCAAAGGTGTGCGGCTTAGGGCGGTAGCCGGTGTGTTCCACCGCCATCACATCATCGAACTGGTCATCTACACGCAACAACTTCAACACCGCATGCGCATAGTGCTTAGGCGCATTCGAAAACAACACCTTGCGACCCGGCAGATGCTGCAACACATGACGCAAGCGCGGCTCGCGCAACACCATGTTTGCCAGATCAGGAAACTGATGGGTATGGAACAGGAAATGATCTGGGTCGGTATCGTGATGCTTCATCATGCCGCTCATGGTCGCGCCGTAACGCTGCCAGTAATCGATGCGCAACGTGTTTGCCGCTTCTTCATCCAACTGCAGATGTTGTTGCAGATAAGCCGTCATGCTGCGATTGATATGCGGGAACACATGCGCAGAAGCATCATGCAGCGTGTTGTCCAAATCAAAGATCCACAGCGGTGCGGTCACCCTTTATTTACTCTTGATCAGCGTACCCACGCCTTCGTCGGTCAAAATTTCCAGCAGCAACGCATGTTCCACGCGGCCGTCGATGATATGCACTGAGCGCACTCCGCCGCGAGCCGCGTCCAAGGCCGAACTGATCTTGGGCAGCATCCCGCCAGACAGCGTACCGTCAGCCACCAGATCGTCGATTTGTTTAGGAGTCAGACCGGTAAGTAATACGCCATTCTTATCCAGCACACCCGGTGTATTGGTCAGCAACACCAGCTTCTCGGCATGCAGCACTTCGGCCAGCTTGCCCGCCACCACGTCGGCGTTGATATTCAGAGTCTCACCATCGGGAGACACACCGATAGGCGCGATGACTGGAATGAAATCACCAGAATCTAGGAAGGTAATGATGGATGGATCTATCTTATTGATGTCCCCCACTAGGCCGATGTCCAGCATCTTGCCCGGCTCGGTAGCGCTCTCCAGCATCATCTTCTCGGCGCGGATGAAACCGCCATCCTGGCCAGTCAGACCGACCGCCTTGCCGCCGTAGCGATTGAGCAGATTGACGATGTCCTTGTTGACCTTGCCCAGCACCATCTCGACCACGTCCATAGTCTCTTCGTCGGTGACGCGCATGCCTTGGATGAACTCGCCCTGTTTGCCGACCTTCTTCAGTAGGTCGTTAATTTGCGGGCCACCGCCATGCACGATCACTGGGTTCATGCCGACTAGCTTGAGCAGCACGACATCGCGCGCAAAGCCTTCTTGCAGCTTAGGATCGGTCATGGCGTTGCCACCGTACTTGATGACGATGGTCTTATCGAAGAAGCGCTGAATATAGGGTAGCGCTTCGGACAGGGTGCGGGCTTTTTGCGCGGCAGTGGATGGAGTCAATGGCATCGTTAATTCCTTCAAGAAAATCGCCGGCGATTCTACACCAGAAGAAAGCGTAAGGGCGGCAACTTGCCGCCCTTACGTTAAAAGTCAGTGCTTACTGGTTATATTGTTTTGCTACGGGTCGCGCCCTCTTAGCTGGGGTCAGAAGTCCTGATAACTCAGGTCGGCTGCACGCACTTCGGCTTGCACATCGATGGTCTGCTGACGGCCTGCCACCTCGACCACTAACTTCAGCGCAATATGTTCGCCCTCGTTCAGCTGCTGTTGTAGCCCAGTCAGCACCAGATACACATTACGCATACCAAAACTCACCGTATCGCGTGCGCGCAGCTTGACACTATCCACGGCACGCTTTTCCATCTTGCCGTGCACCCGCACGAAGCGTCTGATCTCGCCGCCGCTGGCGACCGGACTGCTGATGCCCAGTACGCGGGTGGGCTTGAGCACACTGAGATTGAGCATCACATTGACGTTGCGCTGGCCCTTAACCGTCTCGTGCAGCCAAGCTTTGTCGACCATGACGTCGTTAGCGCCCGCCGAGGCCGATGTGGCGATTAGCAGTAAAAGTGCCGTGAGTAATCCGCGCAACATGGCCACTTAGTGGTGATGCATGTGCATATGTTCGTGATCGCCCATGTCTTCCTTGATCTCAATCAGGGGCGTGACTTGCGCTTCAACATTCATCTTTACTGTTTTCTTGTTGGCCAACTGCACAGTGATGGTGAAAGGTACGGTCTTACCCGCTTGGATAGGGCTCTTCAGACCCATCAGCATCAGGTGATAACCACTCTCACCCAGATCGACGGTCTTGCCAGCTGGCAACTCGATGTCTTTGACTTCGCGCATGGTCATCATGCCGTTGTCCGTGCTCATATGATGCAGTTCCACGCTCTGTGCTGCTGGGCTAGATACGCTCACCAGCTTGGCCGCCATTTTACTCACGATATGCAGATCGCCCATCGCGGTCTCCTGGCCTGGCGCAGTAGCGCGCACGGTGGCTTTCTCGATCTGGATGTCACCCGCAAAGGCAACGGCGCTGAACAAACTCGCGGCCAAGACGGCCAGACTCAAATGGATCTTTTGCATGATGTACTTTCGGATAGGTGGTCTTAAGAGCGAAAAATTATACTTGTACCTATAAACTGCTGCTGCGACATTTTGTCGCAGCATGGGTAAGCAGTCAGCGTTTACAATCCCGACCCATGCAAAACACCCTCATTTCCTCCCTGCCCGGCTATGCACAACTGCGTCGCTTAGTGATACTGCGCAGTGTCGCGGTGGGTGCACAACTGCTGACGCTGGCCTGTGTCTGGCATTTCCTAGAAATGCAGCTGGACTGGCAGCCTATGCTGCTGACCATCGCCACGCTCGCCATCATCAACCTATTCACTTGGCTGCGACTGCGCAGCGAGCGTCCGGTGAGCAACCCAGAACTGTTCGCGCAACTTTGCGTGGATGTGCTGGCATTGAGTGTGCTGCTGTATTTTGGTGGCGGCTCGACCAACCCCTTTATCTCACTGTTTCTGTTACCGCTAGTGATTGCCGCCGCAACCTTGCCGCAACGTTACACCTGGGGCATGGCGCTGCTCACCGCCGCCTGCTACAGCACGCTGATGTTCTATTACCAAGCCTTGCCGCATAACCATCACGACCACAACAGCGACAGCGCCTTCAACACCCATGTGATGGGGATGTGGCTAGGCTTCTTCATTAGCGCGGTGGTGGTGGCCTATTTCGTCACGCAGATGGCGCAAGCGGTACGCAGCCGAGACGAGCAACTGGCCAGAGTGCGCGAAGCAGTGTTGCGCAACGAACGTATCGTGGCGCTGGGTACACAAGCGGCTGGAGCGGCACACGAGATGGGCACACCACTCTCCACCATGGCGGTTGTGATCAACGAATTGCAGCACGGCTTAAAAGATGAGCAGGGCGAGTTGCGCGACAGCCTGACCATACTCGACGAGCAGGTGCGCGGCTGTAAACGCATACTCGACAAGATACTCAGCAACGCCCAGCACGACGGAAGCGGCACTTGGCAAGCGGTAGACCTGATGATGGCGACGCTGCTAGACGAGTGGCAGCTGTTGCGCCCCACCGCGCGTTACCAATATCAGAACAAGACCTATCGCGGCGAACTCGATGTCGATACCACCTTACGCGCCGCACTGATGAATCTGCTCAACAACGCGGCGGATGCCAGCCCTGAAGGCATAGAGATCGTGGCGCATTGCGATGATAGCCATTTCATTCTCACCATCACCGATCACGGCCCCGGCCTGAGCGACGAGGTGGCGCGTCAAGCTGGTTCCGCCTTTTTCACCACCAAGGAAGAAGGCCGTGGTCTGGGGCTATTCCTCGCCAATGCCACCATAGAACGACTGGGCGGCACGGTACGCCTCAGTAACAATCCCGAAGGCGGCGCGACCACAGAACTCACCCTACCTTTAGCGAAATAGAACCTATGAACTGCGAAGACTCTGCCACCCTGCTATTGGTCGATGACGATGTGACTTTCTGCGCCGTACTCAAACCTGCACTGGTGCGGCGCGGCTATTGCGTCACCGTGGCACATAGCGTTGAAGAAGCTGTGCCGCTGGCACAAGAGAACCCGCCGGAATTCGCCGTAGTCGATCTGAAAATGAGTGGCGCGCCAGGTTTGGTGCTGGTGAAGTTGTTACATGAGCTAGACCCCAATACCCGCATCGTGATTCTGACCGGCTATGCCAGCATCATCACAGCGGTGGAGGGCATCAAGCTAGGCGCGACGCAGTATCTGGCTAAACCCGCCAATGCCGACCAGATCGTGGCGGCTTTCTCCCATGCACCGGACAGCCTCACACCAATCGCGGCACAGCCGACCCAGATAGACAAGCTGGAATGGGAACATATACAGCAGGTGTTACGTGAGAACAGCGGCAACATCTCCGCCACCGCACGCGCGCTCAACATGCACAGGCGCACACTGCAACGCAAACTGGCCAAGCCACCACTTAGCCAGTAACACACTTAAAATAGGAAGTTTTGCTAGATTAGTTTTGCAGCAGCAGATTGATCTTGGTCAACGACTGTATGACGTGTTGCATGGCGAGTGAGTACTCGTTCTTGTAGATTGCATTAGCAGCGGCACGATCTCCTTGCTCTAGTTTGAGCATAATCTCGGCACCGTATTGATGGAACAGGGTATGAGCGAAATCCAGCTCGCGATAAGCTTGTGTGCCGCGTAATTCGTGGAATTCAGCACCCTTGATCCAAGCACCCAGTTGGCAGATGCCACTTTGACCGACCAAGCCGGCATCCAAAGCCTCTTTGATATGGCCTTCGATATGGTGTGCCAGACGGTTCTTCCACAGCACATGCTGCTCAGCTGCACCCACCAGATTGCGCGAAGCTCGCACATCATTCTTACGCAAAGCCATCATTCTAGGCGCTGCCTTATTCTCTACTGTTGTATTGCCTTCCCAGAATCGTCTCATTTCACACCTCGATAAACCTTATTAGCCATGGGACTTTATAACCAGTGACACAACAAAGAACAATATGCCTAACGGCCTATGTATTTATGCCTAGGTATAACCCCTACAAAATCAACATCCGCTGTGTGGGTCGTGCCGAATATGGCTGCACGGACTATAATCGCGCCTCGTTCAAAGTCTGCCCAACATGAAACTCATCTCCCTTATCCTGTGTCTGCTGCTTTCCTCGCTTAGTCTTGCCGCCCCGCTGGTAGCCGCACCTGAGCTGACCTCCAAGGCATATGTGCTGTACGACTACTCAAGCAACCAGATCTTGCTCGACCAGAACGGCTCCGCACGCATGGAACCCGCCTCGCTGACCAAGCTGATGACTGCCTACCTCACCTTCGATGCCCTTAAGCACGGCACCTTGGAACTGGAACAACAGTTAAACGTACCGGAAAGTGCCGTCCGCAACCTTAACGGCGAATCACGCATGCTGCTTAAAGCTGGACAGATGGTGAGCGTGGATGCACTGCTACACGGCCTGATCATCGTGTCTGGCAACGATGCCGCCATCACGCTGGCACAGAACATCGCCGGCAGCGAACGTGGTTTCGTCGACATGATGAACACAGAAGCGCAGCGCTTGGGCATGGTCAACACGCATTTCGCTAATCCCGTGGGCCTGCCTGACCCGCAGCATTACAGCACCGCCTATGACCTTGCACTGCTGGCCGCCGCCGTGGTGCGCGACTACCCCGACTACTACTCGCTGTTCTCGCTGCGTGAATTTAGTTTCAACAACGTCACTCAGTCCAACCGTAACCGCTTGTTGTGGTTAGACCCGTATGCCGACGGCATGAAAACCGGGCATACCGACAGCGCAGGTTACTGTCTGGTTGGCTCGGCCAAACGCGAAGACCACCGCATGATCTCGGTGTTGCTGGGTGCGAGCAGCGACAGCCTGCGCACTAACGAAAGCCAGCAGTTACTTAACTTTGGTTTCCAGAACTTCGATGCGGTGCGCCTGTACGAAAAAGACAAGGCCGTCACCAAGCTACGCATTTGGAAGGGAACACAGAGCACCGTCAGCATAGGTTTCAAACATGACCTATTTCTGAGCATCCCCAAAGGACAATACGCCAAACTCAAAGCCACACTAGAAACTCGCCAGCCCATCATCGCGCCTATCGACACCAGTGTGCCCATAGGCATGATGAAGATGACCTTGAACGGCAAGCCCTATGCTGAATTCCCAGTCTATGCGCTGGAGAACGTGGCGGCCGCTAACGTGTTCTCGCGTGGTTGGGACAGCATCATGTTGCTGATTCATAAATATTGGCCATAAGGACAGCATCGTGACCATCTATCTCAACGGACGCTATATGCCGGTGGAACAAGCCCAGGTATCGGTGCTGGATAGAGGTTTCATCTTTGGCGACGGCGTTTATGAGGTGATACCGGTTTACAGCCGCAAAGCGTTCCGCCTGGCCGAACATCTGCGCCGTTTGCAACACAGCCTGGATGGCATCAAGTTGTCCAATCCGCATAGCGATAGCGAGTGGACACAAATCGTCGAACACATCATCGAGCAGAACGCGGGCGAAGACCAATACCTCTATCTGCACATCACCCGAGGGGTGGCGGAACGCGACCATGCCTTCCCCAAGCCGCCGGTCGCGCCGACTGTGTTCGTGCTCAGCAAATTATTGAAGACCCCGCCACCTGAGTTACTGCAACAAGGCGTGTCCTGCATCAGCGCCACCGACAACCGCTGGCTGCGTTGCGACATCAAAGCCATCTCGCTGTTGCCCAATGTGCTGTTACGCCAGATGGCGGTGGAAGCCGGCTGTGCGGAAACCATCATGTTTCGTGAAGATGCCTTCCTCACCGAGGGTGCGGCCAGCAACATCTTCGTAATCAAAAATGGCACGCTGCTCGCACCACCCAAAGACCATCTGATGTTGCCCGGCATCACCTACGATGTAGTGCTGGAGATCGCTGCCGCCCACCATATCCCGTGCGAAATTAGACGCATCAACAAGGCCGAAGTATTCGCCGCCGATGAGCTCTTACTCACCTCCTCAACCAAAGAAGTGTTGGCCATCACCCATTTAGACGGCCAGCCTATCGGCAGCGGCAAACCCGGCGCGATGTACCAACGACTCTTCGGGCTCTACCAAGATTACAAACGTGAAGTGATGCGACCATGACCAAAAAGACCCCAGACCTGTCCAAATTGACCGACCTGTCGGCCCAAGAGATCACCGACAGCCTGATCGAATATCCCTGCGACTTCCCCATCAAAGTGTTCGGCCAGCAGAACGCCGGCTTCGCCAAAGCCGTGCTGGAAGTCGTCACTAAACACGACGTCAACTTCAATGCGGCAACGATGGAGATGCGCGCCAGCAAGACCGCGCGCTATATCAGCCTAACCTGCACCGTGCGCGCCAACTCGCGCCAACAGTTGGACGCCATCTACCAAGACCTGTGCGACCATCCTATGGTGGTGATGGTGCTGTGATGCACAACGACGAGTCCAGCGCTGGCGCAGCACACGGACATGGCGACAACCATGTCGCCACGCCCGTCATTCATAGCCTAGGCTTGGTCGACTACCAAGCCACGTGGGACGCGATGAAGCAGTTCACCATCGAGCGCACTGCCGAAACGCGTGACGAAATCTGGTTGCTGCAACACCCGCCTACCTACACCCAAGGTCTGGCAGGCTTGCCTGAGCACCTGCTCAACCCCACCAATATCCCGGTCGTGAAGATAGATAGAGGCGGACAGATCACCTACCACGGCCCCGGCCAGATCGTCGCCTACCTGCTGCTAGACATGCGGCGCTGGAAGATAGGCGTGCGTGAACTAGTCACCGTGATGGAGAATTCCGTCATCGACCTGCTCGCCGAATACGGCGTACATGCCGCCAATCGCCTCGACGCACCCGGCGTGTATGTGAACGATGCCAAGATCGCCGCACTAGGGCTAAAGATCAAACACGGCTGCTGCTATCACGGCCTATCCTTCAACGTGGACATGGACCTCACCCCGTTCAATAACATCAACCCCTGCGGCTATCAAGGCCTGCAAGTCACCCAAGCCTGCCAACTCGGCATCACCGTGGGCATCAACGAACTACAAGCGCAACTGGCACAGAATCTGGTGCATGGCTTGCAGCGACATCTGAAAGAGAGAACATGAGCGACTCCCCTATCAAACAAACCGGCGCGGCCAAGACGGCGCGCAATCCGATCAAGATCGTGCCGCTACAAGAGCGCTTGCGCAAACCTGATTGGATACGCGTCAAATCGGGCAGCGGGACTGGCTATAACGAAGTGAAGAAGTTGTTGCGCGAACACAGCTTGGTCACGGTGTGCGAGGAAGCGTCTTGTCCGAATATTGGTGAGTGTTTCAGCAAGGGCACGGCCACTTTCATGATCTTGGGCGATGTGTGCACACGCCGTTGTCCGTTCTGCGATGTGGCGCACGGTAAGCCGCTGCCACCAGATGTGAACGAACCAGCCAATCTGGCGCGCTCCATCGGCATACTCAAACTTAAATATGTGGTCATCACCAGTGTGGATCGCGACGACCTGCGCGACGGCGGCGCGCAGCATTTCACTGACTGCCTGAACGCGATCCGCGCCAGCTCACCCAACACGCAACTGGAGATTTTGGTGCCCGATTTCCGTGGACGTCTAGACGAAGCCTTGGACGCGCTGGCGGGCAATCTGCCCGATGTGTTGAATCACAATCTGGAGACTGTGCCGCGCTTGTACAAGCTGGCGCGTCCCGGTGCGGACTACGCGCATTCGCTCAAGCTGCTCAAAGATTTTAAGGCGCGCTTCCCGCATGTACCGACCAAATCCGGTGTGATGCTGGGGCTGGGCGAGACCGACGAGGAAGTGCTGCAAGTGATGCGCGACCTGCGCGACCACGATGTGAACATGCTCACCATAGGCCAGTATCTGCAACCCTCGGAAGGCCATCTGCCGGTGTTGCGCTATGTACCGCTGGAGACTTTCACGATGTTCGAGCAAGCCGCCAAAGAGATGGGTTTCAGCCACGCCGCTTGCGGACCGATGGTGCGCTCCAGCTATTACGCAGACGAGCAGGCGCATCTGGCGGGCGTGTAAACGATATTTGCAGTAAAGGAAAGGGAACTCCGGAGCGTTGGCTGGGTCTAGGGCTCCGACACACAAATTCTGCACTATTTGATTTATGTCAATTCGACTTAACGGTTACAGAGTAGATTGTCGCTAGAGATTTTTAACACAGGAGATACACCATGAAAGTTCGTTATATCGTTGCAATGACTTTGGGTCTGGCAGTTTCTACCAGCGTGATGGCTAGTGAGGGCGAAGCACTGTTCAAGAAGAGCGGCTGCAATGCTTGCCACGCATTGGACAAAAAGAGTGTAGGCCCATCTTTCACTGCCATCGCAGCTAAGTACGCTGGCGACGCAGGCGCACAAGCCAAGCTGGAAGCTAAAGTACGTAGCGGCGGTTCTGGCTCTTTCGGTGGCATGCCTATGCCTCCTACTCCTTCCAAGATCAGCGATGCGGACATCAAAACACTGGTGACACTCGCACTGACTGGCAAGTAAGCCGCAGCAGCACCCAAGCAAAGCCGACGCAAGTCGGCTTTTTTATTGCCTGCGATTTTAGGAATCTCTGCATAAGCCCACCGTTCGTGGTTTAGTGATGACTTGGCGTAGCCTCATCGCGCTTAGTCAAAGCTTAGTTGCAATATCAGAGCTTGTCGAACCATGGACGGGGAACTTAATCAGCTCAACGAGTTATAGAAAACACCCTTCGACAGGCTCAGGGCGAACGGACTTATTCAGACCCACCCTAGCTATATCATCAAGCACAGGAGGCGTACCGCGCACTAGGGTTTGCTATCTTCCCTGCTATAATCCGCCGCTAAATTTTCCGCAGTAACTCAATGAATATCCTTTACGAAGAAGACGGCAGTTTCAAGGTCGGCAGCATCATGACCGACAACACCAGTTCACTGCAGATCGAAAGCCTGTCCGGCAAACGCAGCAAGATCAAAGCAGCGAACGTGATGCTGCGCTTCACCCAGCCCGAGTTGGGTGTATTCATAGCGCAAGCTGAAACCATGGCCGAGCAGATCGAGACAGAATTCCTATGGGAATGCTGCCCACCCGATGAGTTCGCTTTCGAGCAGACCGCCGAAGAGTACTACGGCCATAAACCCACTCCGTTGGAAGCCGCTGCGGTGATGCTGCGCCTACATGGCGCGCCCATTTATTTCCATCGCAAAGGCAAGGGCCGTTATCGCGCCGCACCGCCCGAGGTACTCAAAGCTGCACTGGCCGGTGCCGAAAAGCGCCGCTTGCAGCAAGAGCAACAAGCGCGCTATGTGGAGCAACTGAGCCGTTTCGAACTGCCCGCAGAATTCGCCGAGCATCTCAAGCATCTGCTCTACCAGCCAGATCGCAACACCATAGAGGTCAAGGCCTTGGAAGCGGCCTGTGCCGCAACACATCTGTCTGCCGCACATCTGCTGCATCAGTGCGGCGCGCTGCCTTCCACGCACGACTTCCATCTGAATAAGTTTTTGTTCGAGAACTTCCCCAAGGGCACGGACTTCCCCGAGGTCGAGGTCAGCACTTGGCGCGAATTGCCGCTATCCACCGCGCAAGCTTTTAGTATCGACGATGCCAGCACCACCGAGATCGACGATGCCTTCTCGGTCGAACAGTTGGCGAACGGCCATTGGCGCATCGGTGTGCATATCGCCGCGCCCGCGCTAGGTTTGCCACGCGACTCGGCAGGCGATGCTATCGCCGCCAGCCGCTTGTCTACCGTGTATATGCCGGGACAGAAGATCACCATGCTGCCAGATGCTGTGGTGCAGGCTTTCACACTGAACGCCGACCATGTCTGCCCGGCACTGTCGATGTATCTAGAAGTGGACAAAGATACCTTGCTCATCACCAGCAGCGAGAGCCGCGTGGAGCGCGTGCATATCGAAGCCAATTTGCGCCACGACACGCTGGAGCCATTGTTCAACGAAGAGACGCTGGCGGCGGGCAAACTGGATTACACCTATGCACCCGAGCTGCGCTTTCTGTGGGATTTTGCGCAGAAGCTAGAAGCCTTGCGCGGCAAAGCTTCCGACAACGGCACGCAAGTCGATTACAACTTCAATATCATCGACGACCACGTCAGCATCACCACGCGCCGTCGCGGCTCGCCTATCGACAAGGTGGTGTCCGAGCTGATGATCCTGGTCAACAGCACTTGGGGCAAACAGCTGGACGAGCACGGCTTCCCCGGCATCTATCGCACACAGAACAACGGCAAGGTGAAGATGAGTACCGTGGCCGCGCCACATCAGGGCTTGGGCGTGGCGCAATACATGTGGTCCAGCTCACCGCTGCGCCGTTATGTGGACATGGTCAACCAGCGCCAGATCATCGCCATGCTGGATGATGCGGAACCGGTCTATCCTAAGAACAACACCGGCCTGTACACCGTGCTGCGCGACTTCGAAACCATGTATGGCATCTACAATGATTTCCAACGCCAGATGGAACGCTACTGGTGCTTGCGCTATATCCAGCAAGAAAAATCTGCGGCTGCCCTCACCCCACCCCTCTCCCACTCTGTGGGCGAGGGAGCAAACGAATCGCGTTGCGAAGTTGTTGTTACAGGCACGGTGATACGCGAGAATCTGGTACGCCTTGCCAACATCCCGCTGGTCTTTAAAGCGCACTCCATGCCCGAACAGCCAGCGGGCACCAAGGTCGTGCTGGGTGTGGGTGACATCGATCTGATTGACCTGAATCTGCACACCCGCTTTATCTCGGCAGAGGCGCCCGTCGTCATCGCGCCACCTGTGACGGAGGAAGCCGCTTGATCAATCGGGCCACCAAAGCACTGTCGGCATCGATGTTGTTCTCGGTGGCCTTCCACGCCTTCGCGCTATGGGGTGTGACACTGGTGCTGCCCGACCCGAGCAAGACTTTGAACTTCGCCCAGCCCTTGCAGGTGGTGCTGGTCAACAGCAAATCGAAATCCAAACCGATCACCGCCGATGCGCTGGCACAAGCCAATCTGGACGGCGGCGGCAACACCGAAGAGGATAGGCAGGCCAAGACCCCGCTACCCACCTTGCAGGATGATCAACGCTTCACGCCCGAGCAACGCGCCAAGAGTCTGGCCGCGATGGAGGAAGAATCCAAACGCTTGCTCACGCAGTTGAAGAACGATCGCAGCGTGGTGCAACCCGAGTTACTCAAGCAAGCTAACGTCGCCTCACCTACCGGCGAAGACTTGGTGCAGAAGAGCTTGGAGATCATCCGCCTAGAAGCGCAGATCAATAAGAACAACGAGATGTATCAAAAGATGCCGCGCCGTAAATTCATAGGTGCACGCACACAAGAATACCGCTTCGCACAATACATAGAAGACTGGCGCGTCAAAGTGGAACGCATCGGCAACCTCAACTATCCCGAGCAAGCGCGCCGCGAACAGATTTACGGCAAGCTACAGCTGAGTGTTTCCATCAAGGCAGACGGCAGTGTGGAGAGCATAGAAGTGAGCCGCTCCTCTGGCCATCGCATCCTCGATGCGGCGGCGATGCGCATCGTCAAACTGGCCGCACCTTATTCGCCATTACCTGCCGATATCCGCCGCGATACCGACATCCTCACCATCACCCGCACCTGGACTTTCACCCAAGCCGACAAGCTGGAGAGCGAGTAAACCTCACTGTTGCTGTTGCTGTTGCTGTTGCTGCTGGCGCAATTTAAGACTATGGGTGCAGTCCAGCGCGGCGATCTTGTAACACTCAGCCAGCGTCGGATAGTTGAATACGTTGCTGATGAGGTCACGCATCGTGCCATTCAAATTCATCACCAGTTGTCCGATATGCACCAGCTCGCTGGCCTGCTCACCCACGATATGCACACCCAGTAACTTCTCGTTGCGCGTATCCACGATGAGCTTAAGCAAGCCATGCGCGTCACCGATGATCTGACCACGCGCGCTGTCTTTGAAGTAGGCCCGCCCTATCACATACGGTATCCCTTCCTTGATCACATCCTGCTCGGTCTTGCCCACATAGGAGATTTCCGGAATGGTGTACACCGCCATCGGCAGGTTCTCCGCCGTGACATGGGTCTCACCGCTAAAGGCGTGCATCACCGCCGCGCGTCCCTGCTCCATACCGGTCGAGGCCAGCGCGGGACGACCGATCAGATCACCCACTGCATAGATGTGCGGCACATTGGTCTGGAAGTCTGCATTGACGCTGATCCAACCGTCTTGTATCTCCACGCCGGCGCGTTCTACCGTCAGTCCTGCGCTGTTAGGTTCACGGCCTTGCGCGAACAACACCACATCGGCACGCAATTGTTTACCGCTGGCCAGCGTAGTGAGCGTGCCTGCTTCGTCACGCGTGATCTGCGCAACACGTTCCTGCATATGGAAAGTCACACCCATGGCGAGGAAGCTGTCCGCCAACACTTGCACCACGTCTTCGCTGAGGTAAGCCAACAATTGCTTATGGCTATCCACCACACTCACTTGCACACCCAAGGCGGCGTAGATAGAAACGAATTCACACGCGATCACCCCGCCGCCCACCACCAACAGACTCTCGGGTAGATGGCGCAGATTGAGAATGGAGGTGGAATCGAGCACCGTCTGCTTATCAAATGGAATATCAGCTGGACGGCGCGGACGCGAACCACTGGCCAGCAAGATGACACTCGCGGTGAGCTTGCGCGTATTGCCCGCCGCATCGCTGACCGCCACCGTATGCGCATCGTACAAAGCCGCTTCGCCGGGAATCAGCGCCACACCACTGCGCAGTATGCGTTGCAGGATCACCGACTCTTGCTGTGCGATCACACCCTGCTTGAGTCGCACTGCTTCGGCGAGCAAGCCATGCTGCCCACGCGCCCCAACACCGAACGAGCCGCGCATACCGCCGGAACGAGTGAGCAGATACGACACCTCGCGCAACGCCTTGCTCGGGATGGTGCCGGTCTGCAAACCCGCGCCGCCTATCTTGTCCTTGCGCTCTATGATGGCAGCACGTTTGCCCATGCGCGCCGCTTGCCAGGCCGCATGCTGTCCAGCTGGGCCGGAACCTATGATGATGATGTCGTAATCCATGGTCGCTCGCTGTTTGCTATCGTGAGTCACACTTTTACCATAGATTCTTCAAAGCCCGCCGCTTCGGTGAGCAAAGCGACGTTCTCACGCGTGAAGAAACCTTGGAAGTCACCATAGCGTTGCACATACTCGATGATGAGCGCTGAGAAGGGCGAGGCGGAAGAGAACACTTGCTTCAGCCCTTCGGCACGCGAGCCCACCACTTCCAGCAAGAAGCCCCGTCCTTGCTTGGCAATGGCATCCACCACGAACTCGATGTTCTCCATGCCACCACGTTCACCATCCTTCACCGACAGGGCGATGTGATGCAGACGCGCGCCGAAGTTGCGCACAAAGGTCTCGGTGGGTGACGGCAACTTGTCTAGATGGTTGACACAGTAGGGCTGATTATTAGCGGTAAACACCTTGGCCGGACTACGCGATTCAGGAATGGCGCGCACGCTCTTACACACATTGGTGGAAGAGTTCTGGTCGACGATGTCGTAACTACCCCAGTAGTAATAACTGGACAGCGACAAATATTCGAGCAGCGCGGCTTCGCGGTTCTGACTGTAGATGCGCGTGGCAAGATGGTCTACCGGCAAAATAAGGTCGGTGATATTCATTTGCTTTTGCAAGTCTTTGGCTTTTTCGTAGGCTGCTTGCGCGCGCGGCAGGATGCTGCAATCTCCCAAGGGGTGGTAGACGCGGACCTCGCCGGGCTTGCGTTCCATATAACCCACTACGTTTTGAGTATAAGGAGAAGGCTTGCTGATGCTGACATTACTGGGCAGATCGAGTTCTGCCATCGCCTCAGGAGAGAAGAAACGGAACTCTCGCTCTTTTTGCAGCTGCACCACTTTCTCGCGGTCGCTCACCCACAATATCTCACCTAGATAACGGCTGTGCGGCCTGTCCTGCCCTGAAGGATGGAGATCGTTGAGACTGCGGAAGATGTCGTAATGGTCGGGATTCTTCACCTCACGCAACAAGATGTCAGGTGAGTTCATATCGATACGCAAGATATGCGTGAAATGACGCGGACTGTTGAGCGTGACCAGATAGTGATAAGGCGTCATCAACGCCAACTCGGCGATGTACTCGATGGCATTACCCGGCTCCACGGTAATTATCATTGCCTCTATGCCACCTATCATCTCAGTTAAACCACAGCGGTCGCGCTCAGCAAGGATGCGGGGCAAATAGGTTTCGAAAAATTCGGAATTGTGCTTATCTCCGTTGCGTGTGAACCCCGTGGAATCCAATTTTGCTGCGCTGGTATAGCTCATATCATCTCGTTCAGTAATGTGGGGGGATGGCTCAGCTTGAGCAGCCCAAGTCGGCCATCCTCAAATAACAAAAGCAATTACGATGCCATTCCACTACCTGCGATACGCGTATGCTTTGCTGGGCGGGACTTAGCGGGCGCATGCACCATAAACTCGCATGAATTTCGAGCAAACTCCCTAACTGGTGCAGATTGCCCATATACCAGCCCCGTGTTACTGTTTGGCTACAAAAAGCAGGCCGTTCTGCACTTCATCAACACCACATCAGGACAATCATGACTTACTGCCTAGCGATCAACACAGACACAGGCTTTGTGATCTGCTCAGATTCCCGCACCAATGCGGGGTTTGACAATGTCTCTACTTATTCCAAGATGCACACCTTCTGTTGGCCGGGTAACCGCGTGTTTGCAGTGTTGGCAGCGGGTAATCTTGCCACCACGCAACTGGTGATCAAACGGCTGCAGGCCGACCTAGATAATGCCGCCCAGCCCAATCTACTCAGTGTCAACAATATGCATGAGGCTGTGGATTACGTTGCGGCAGTGAGCACTGGCGTGCAACACTTGCACGTGGTCCGTGACAGCGGCAGCGTCAATTTCGAAGCTACTTTCATCTTGGTCGGCCAGATCGGCACAGCCAAACACGAGACCCTGATGATCTACCCGCAGGGCAACTACATACACGAATCCAACGAGCACCCTTACCTGCAGATAGGCGAGATCAAGTACGGCAAACCCATCTTGGATCGCGTCATCAAACGCGACACCCTGCTGGAGCGTGCCGGCCGTTGTGCACTGGTGTCGATGAACTCGACGGTACGCAGCAACCTGACTGTCGCGCCGCCTATCGAGTTGCTGGTCTATGCCAAGGACAGTCTGGTTTTCGAACACAAGCTGTGCCTCAAAGATGAAGACCCTTTCGCCAAGGAATTGTCTGAGTCATGGAATCAGGGCCTGGTGTCCGCGCTGCAGAACCTGCCCAAGTTCTATTGGGAAGCGCAACAGTCTGACAATATCCCTATGCAACCAAATAACGTAGCCGCTTCTTCCTGACGCCACTGCAACGCGACCCTGCAAGACAGAGGCGCATCCGTCACACCCCTGTCATCCCCGCACCACAACATCAGCTTTAATGCACCATACTGAAGCGCCACACGCCAATACGGTGCAAGCAGCCAGCCTTACACGCCCCACCCGCCTTCAAGCCACTGATGCAGCATCATAATTTTTTTGGCCTGATTCCTGCTTTAGTTATTGTCAGACCCAATACGAAAGTCGTGAACTATGAAAAAAGCCTATGACGAGATGTACGCACCGGATGGTGCGGTACGCGAACATTACAAGCGCTATGCCAGCTGGTTACAAAAGATGCCCAATGAGGTGATCACCCGCAAACGCAAAGCGGCAGATGTCGCTTTCCATCGTGCCGGTATCACCTTCGCGGTCTACGGCGAAGCCAATAGCAAAGAGCGACTAATCCCCTTCGACATCGTGCCGCGCATCATCCCGGCACTAGAGTGGCAGCGCATGGAGCAAGGCTTGCGCCAACGCGTGCGCGCGCTGAATGCTTTTCTGCACGATATCTACCACGATCAAGAGATCATCAAGGCTGGCCGTATCCCTGCCCAGCAGATACTGGGCAACAGCCAGTTCCGCAAGGAGATGGTCGGCGTGGATGTGCCTGAAGGTATTTACGCACACATCGCTGGGGTCGATCTGGTGCGGGCCGACCACGGTACGACGGAGGGCGAGTACTACGTGCTGGAAGACAATCTGCGCACTCCGTCCGGCGTGTCTTACATGCTGGAGAACCGCAAGATGATGATGCGTCTGTTCCCCGATTTGTTCACGCGTCAACAAGTCGCACCGGTGGAGCACTACCCCGACCTGCTGCTCAACTCAATGCGCTCGGTCGCGCCCAAAGGCGTGACCGAACCGAACGTGGTGGTACTCACACCAGGCCAGTACAACAGCGCTTATTTCGAGCACACCTTCCTCGCGCAGCAAATGGGTGTGGATCTGGTGGACGGCAATGATCTGTTTGTGCGCAACGAAACGGTATACATGCGCACCACCGAAGGACCGCGCCGCGTCGATGTGATCTACCGCCGTATCGATGATGACTTCCTCGACCCGCAAGTGTTCAACAAAGATTCTATGCTCGGGGTGCCCGGTCTGTTCTCGGCCTACCGTGCGGGCAACGTCACCTTGGCCAATGCGGTCGGCACCGGCATCGCCGATGACAAAGCCATCTATGTACACGTGCCAGAGATGATCCGCTTCTATTGCGGTGAAGAACCCATACTGTCCAATGTACCGACTTGGGAACTGAGCAAGGCGGATGACTGTAAGTATGTGCTGGAGCATCTAGCCGAACTGGTGGTGAAAGAAGTGCACGGCTCGGGCGGCTACGGCATGCTGGTCGGACCTACTTCGAGCAAGCAGGAGATCGAAGATTTCCGCGCCAAGATACTGGCCGAACCGAGCAACTATATCGCCCAACCTACGTTGGCTTTATCCACCTGCCCAACCTATGTGGATAGCGGTGTCGCACCGCGCCACATCGACCTGCGCCCCTATGTGTTGTCCGGCAAGGAGATCACCATGGTGCCGGGCGGACTCACCCGCGTGGCGCTCAAAGAAGGCTCGCTCGTGGTCAATTCATCGCAAGGCGGCGGCACCAAGGACACTTGGGTACTAGAGAACTAAAGGGAAATATCATGCTTTCATCTACCGCAGATCACCTCTATTGGATGGCCCGAAGTCTGGAACGGGCCGAGAACACAGCACGTATGCTGGACGTCACACTGCGCATGTCGCTGCTCAAACAAGTGCTGCTAGAGCCGCACCACGAATGGCGCGCCATGCTCTCCATCAGCGGCTTGCACGAGGACTTCGAGGCACGCTACGACGTGCCCAGTGCCGAGAACGTGTTGCACTTCATGGCGCTGGACTTGCAGAACCCGGGCAGTATCTACAACAGCATCTACAAGGCTCGTGAGAATGCCCGCGCAGTGCGCGGCACAATCACCTCAGAGATGTGGGAGGCGCTTAACGCCACTTGGCTGCAGATGAAACAGATACAGGCAGACGGCATAGACGAGGACGGCATCTCCAAGTTCTTCGAATGGGTCAAGGAGCGCGCCCATCTGTCACGCGGTATCGCGCATGGAACGATGTTACGCGACGACACCTTCCGCTTCATCCGTCTAGGTAACTTCTTGGAACGCGCCGACAACACCGCACGTATCCTCGATGTGAAATATCACATTCTCTTGCCCAGCCCGAAAGACATCGGCGGTGCAGCAGACTACTACCAGTGGAGCGCGGTGTTGCGTTCAGTATCGTCTTTCGAATCCTATCGCAAGATCTACCGCGACCAGATCACACCCAAACGCGTCAGCGAGTTACTCATCCTGCGCCAAGATATGGCGCGTTCGCTGATCTCTTGCGTGAACGAGGTGCAACGTCTGCTGCACGAATTGGATGGGCCCAACTCAGCTGCACTACTAGCACGCTGCGATGCCCTGCATGCACGTATGCATGCAACCAACATCAACGATATCTTTGAGCAGGGATTGCACGAATATCTGTCAGAGTTCTTGGAAGAGATCTATCAGCTCGGCGACCTGATCAACACCAGCTACTTCTGGTCGACTGATGAACATCCAAGCCTAAGCCAGACCCAAACTGCATAAGATAGGAGAACCGCAGACATGACCTATTGCGTCGCTACCATGATAGATGCCGGCATCCTGTTCGCATCGGACTCGCGTACCAACGCGGGTATAGACAACGTTTCTACTTTCCGCAAGATGCGCACCTTCGAGCGCACCGGCGAACGCTCACTGGTGATCGTCAACTCGGGTAATCTGGCGGTGACCCAAGCCACGCTCAACCATCTAGACCAAGCGGTACGGCGCAACATAGAACCGAATCTGCTTAGCGTTTCTTCTATGTACGAAGTGGCGGAACTGATAGGCCTTGCGTTACGCGAGATACGCTTGCGCGATGGCCCCTACCTACAGGAAAGCAATGTGGACGCCAGTGCCAACTTCATTGTGGGTGGACAGATAGCCGGAGAACCGCCACGCCTGTTCCTAGTTTATTCAGAAGGTAATTTCATCGAAGCTACCGCCGAGACGCCTTACTTCCAAATTGGTGAAGTGAAGTATGGCAAACCCATCATAGACCGCGTGATCCGTGCAGATACGAGTATGTCAGACGCGATTAAATGCGTGCTGGTGTCGTTCGATTCAACGATGCGCTCCAATCTATCCGTGGGTATGCCGATAGATATGGCCTGTTACTACCGAGACAGCCTGCAACTACAGAACATGCACCGCTTCGACAACCACGACAACTATATGCAACGCTTGCATCAGACTTGGGGAGAAGGGGTGCGCCGCGCCTTCGCCGAACTACCCGACTTCCAGTGGAGCTGAGCAAGCGCCACCGCAGTGCTGCAAGAACAATCTTATAAAGGTTCACTATGACTATCCGCGTCGCTCTCAACCATCGCACCAGCTATCACTTCGATCACCCCATCAATCTGGGCGCACACGAGATACGTCTACGCCCTGCTGCGCACAGCCGCACTCCCATCCTGAGCTACTCGCTCAAGGTGGAACCGGCCGGTCACTTTCTCAACTGGCAGCAGGATCCGTTCGGTAACTGGGTGGCGCGACTGGTGTTTCCTGAGAAGGCCGAGAAGCTGAGTATCACGGTGGATCTGGTGGCCGATATGACGGTCATCAATCCCTTCGACTTCTTCATGGCGGAATATGCCGAGAATTTCCCCTTCGTCTACCCAGCCGAACTTAAGCGCGAACTATCGCCCTATCTGGAGACGGATTCGCCTGAACCGCTGCTGGCCGATTGGTTGGCGCGCACGCGCAAAGAATTTCTATGCAAGGAGATGCGCACCATAGACATGTTGGTGGGCATCAACCAGCGCGTGAAGGATGACATCAACTATGTGGTACGTATGGAGGCCGGTGTTCAATCGCCGGAAGAGACACTCAAACTCAAGCTAGGCTCATGCAGAGATTCGGCATGGCTATTGGTGCAGGCACTGCGTAATTTAGGCTTGGCTGCGCGCTTCGCCTCAGGATATTTGATTCAACTAAAAGCCGATGTCAAAGCGCTGGACGGCCCGTCAGGTACCGAGGTCGACTTCACAGATTTGCACGCATGGACTGAGGTCTATATTCCCGGCGCAGGTTGGATAGGGTTGGATGCCACTTCCGGCTTGTTGGCTGGCGAAGGCCATATCCCGCTGGCCTGTACTGCGATGCCGTCCTCAGCTGCACCCGTGATCGGCATGACGGACAAGTGTGAGACCGAGTTTGATTTTTCCATGCAGATCACACGCATCCACGAGGACCCGCGCGTCACCCAACCGTATACCGACGCGCAATGGCAAGCCATGCTGGCACTCGGTCATCAGGTCGATGCTGAGCTGGAAAAAAATGACGTGCGACTCACCATGGGCGGCGAGCCCACCTTCGTCTCGATAGACGATATGGACGGTGCCGAGTGGAACTACACCGCTCTGTCAGAAAAGAAACGCGATCTGTCTGGCGAACTACTGGTACGCATGCAAAAACGCTTCTCTCCCGGCGCGATGTTGCATTTCGGCCAAGGCAAGTGGTATCCCGGCGAGCCGCTACCGCGTTGGGCGCTGAGTTGTTTCTGGCGCACCGATGGCAAACCTTTGTGGAAGGACAGCTCACTGCTAGTTACCGCACAAGGTGGCGGCAAACACAAAACCGCCGATGCACTGCACTTTATGCAGGGCTTGAGCGAACGACTCGGACTCGCCGCAAGTTATGTCATCCCAGCTTATGAAGACGTCGCCAAGATCATCGATGAGGAACTACGCTGGCCAGAAAATATCGACCCGCTCAACAGTGACCTGAAGAAAAACGACGAGCGCCGTCGTTTGGCGCAACTCATCGCCAATGACTTGGGCGAAGCCGTAGGCTATGTGCTGCCGCTCAAGCCCTTGCCTCCCAAGCATCCCCCTCAGTCAGGCCAAACAGTGATCGCAACCGGCTTCCGCTCTAGCATCTGGCCCTTGAAGCGCGAGCATCTCTATCTGATTGGCGGCGATTCGCCATTGGGCTTGCGCCTACCTTTGGCATCGCTACCTTGGCTTGCACCAGAAGACGAGGAAGTGGCGCATGGTCGCGACCCGTTAGACGCGACGCACGACACACCCGACACCCAGTTGCATATCGACAAAGCAAAACCGCAGTCCTCTGCAAGCAATCATGCGTACGACCCACGCGAGATCGTACACACCGCGCTCTGTGCCGAAGTGCGCGACGGCGTGTTGTGTGTGTTCCTGCCTCCAGTCCCGTTGCTGGAAGATTTTCTGATCTTACTTGCCGCAATCGAGAGCACTGCCGCGCAACTCAAATTGCCACTGCGACTGGAGGGCTACACCCCGCCTAACGATGCGCGCGTCAAGAAGTTCGCAATTACTCCTGACCCTGGTGTCATCGAAGTCAACATCCATCCTTCCTCCAGTTGGGAGCAGCTGGTGGCAAACACCGAGACGCTCTACGAAGAAGCGCGTCTATGTCGTTTGGGTACGGAAAAATTCATGCTGGATGGACGCCACACCGGCACTGGCGGCGGCAACCATGTCACGATGGGCGCGGCCTCACCGGCTGATTCACCGTGTTTGCGTCGTCCCGATGTGCTGATGAGTCTGATCACTTACTGGCAGCATCACCCCGCGCTGTCCTACTTATTCTCGGGCATGTTCATCGGCCCAACCAGCCAGGCGCCACGCGTGGACGAGGCGCGCCATGAAGGCTTGTACGAATTGGAGATCGCTTTTCAACAGATGTCTGAGCACCTTAAGTCTGGTGAGGAGAGCAAACAACCTTGGTTGGTAGACAGACTGCTACGTAATCTGCTGGTCGATCTGTCTGGCAATACGCACCGCGCCGAGTTCTGCATAGACAAACTGTATTCACCAGACAGCAGCACCGGACGTTTGGGTCTGCTCGAGTTCCGTGGTTTCGAGATGCCGCCGCATGCACAGATGTCGTTGTTGCAGATGCTGTTGCTACGCGCATTGCTGGCGCGCTTCTGGCAAACGCCCTACACCGGCACGCTGAATCGCTGGGGGACCGAGTTGCACGACCGCTACATGCTGCCGCACTTCGTAGCGCAGGACATGCGCGATGTGGTGCTGGACTTGCAGCGCGCCGGCTATGCCTTCGAGTTCGACTGGTTCGCGCCCTTCCTAGAATTCCGCTTCCCGCGCTTCGGCACGGTGGTGTATCAAGGCGTGGAGATCGAGTTACGCCAAGCCATAGAACCTTGGCATGTGTTGGGTGAAGAAGTCGCGGCGGGCGGTACGGCGCGCTATGTCGATTCGTCGGTGGAGCGTATGCAGATCAAAGTGCGCCACATGAACGACAACCGTCACGTCCTCACCTGCAACGGCAGGCCCTTGCCGCTCACCGCCACCGGCGTACGCGGCGAGTATGTCGCAGGCGTGCGGTATCGCGCCTGGGCACCTCCTTCTGGCCTACATCCCACCATAGGCGTGCAAGCGCCGTTGGTGTTCGATCTGGTGGATAGCTGGAGCGGTCGCTCCATAGGTGGCTGCACCTACCATGTAGTGCATCCCGGTGGACGCAACTATGACACCTTCCCCGTCAACGCTAACGAAGCCGAGGCGCGCCGCGTGGCACGCTTCTGGAACCACGGCCACACACCGGGTGAGATGCATGTAAGGCGCGAGGGTCGTAATCGTGATTATCCCTTCACGCTTGATCTGCGGCGCGCACCGGAGCCGCTGCTGGAAGGTACAGCGCCTGTTGCCCGCGAATTGAAAGCTGCGGATGAATGAAGTGCACAAAACGAGAGGCCAGCTTAGAATAGTGGCTCTTGTTCTTGCATTCTCTTCCCTCCCAAAGTAGCTGATTAAGAAATCTAGTTAGAAAGTCTGTGATGAATCCTGTGATTAATGCCGTTTGGCCCGGCAATGCCTTCCGTCGTGGTGCCATCTGGGATGGCGAAGGTGTGAATTTCGCCCTGTTCTCCGAACACGCCGAGCGCGTGGAGTTGTGTATTTTTGACGCGAGTGGCAAGCGCGAATTGCAGCGTATCGAACTGACCGAGCGCACTGATCTGATTTGGCATTGCTATTTGCCCGAGGCCAGACCCGGCATGCTCTACGGCTATCGCGTGCACGGCCCGTATGACCCAGCGCGCGGTCATCGTTTCAATCCACATAAGTTATTGCTCGATCCGTATGCGCGCGACATCGTCGGCACGATACGCTGGAACGATGCGCACTTTGGCTACAAGGTCGGACACAAGAATGCTGACCTAAGCTACGACAAGCGCGACAACGCAGCCAACATGCCCAAGTGCCGTGTCATTGATTCGTCCTTCACTTGGTGTGAAGACGCGTCACCCAACATTCCTTGGCAAGACATGGTGGTGTACGAACTGCATGTGCGTGGACTGACCAAGTTACATCCCGAAATTCCGCCACATCTACGCGGCACTTATGCCGGCCTCGCTAGCAAACCTGTGCTCGATCATCTGAAAAAGTTGGGCATCACTTCGGTAGAGTTGATGCCTGTGCACAGCTTCCTCGATGACAGATACCTGATCGAGCAGGGGCTGAGCAACCACTGGGGATATAACTCCGTCGGTTTCTTCTCGCCCGACTCACGCTACAGCGCTAGACCGAACGATGTGGTGAACGAGTTCAAGACCATGGTCAAGACCTTCCACTCCAACGGCATCGAAGTCATCCTCGACGTGGTATACAACCACACGGCTGAAGGCAATCACCTCGGTCCCACGCTGTCGTTCCGTGGCATAGACAACGCTACCTACTACCGCTTGGTCAGTGCCGACCCGCGCTACTGCATGGACTACACCGGCTGCGGCAATACACTCAATTTGCAGCAGCCGCGCGTGCTGCAACTCATCATGGATTCGCTGCGCTATTGGGTGCAGGAGATGCACATCGACGGCTTCCGTTTCGATCTTGCATCAGCACTGGCACGCGAGCTACATGAAGTGAACCGACTCGGCACCTTCTTCGACACACTGATGCAAGACCCTGTGTTGTCGCGCGTCAAACTCATCGCCGAGCCTTGGGATTTGGGTGAAGGCGGATACCAGGTCGGCAACTTCCCTGCGGGCTGGGGAGAGTGGAACGACCGTTACCGCGACTCCATGCGCGCCTATTGGAAAGGCGATGGCGGTCTGATCGGAGAGTTCGCGCAACGCCTCACCGGCTCTAGCGACTTCTATGACCACAGTGGACGCAAGCCCTATGCCAGCATCAATTTCGTCAACGCACATGACGGCTTTACCCTGCATGATCTAGTGAGCTACAACCACAAGCACAACCAAGCTAACGGCGAGCACAACCGCGATGGCACTGACAAAAATAACAGTTGGAACTGCGGCGTCGAAGGCGAGACCGATGATGCGGCCATCAACGCGCTACGTGCCCAGCAGAAGCGCAACCTGCTCGCGACTTTACTTTTCTCGCAAGGCGTACCCATGTTGGTCGCTGGCGATGAGATGGGGCGCACCCAGTTGGGAAATAACAACGCCTATTGCCAGGATAATGCGATCAGTTGGGTGAACTGGGACCTCAGCGCAGCCGACCAAGAATTTCTAGCGTTCACGCAACAAGTCATCGCACTACGTCGTGGCCACGCCGTGTTCCGCCGCCGTAACTTCTTCCAAGGTCGCGCCATACAAGGTAGTGGCACCAAAGATATCCACTGGTTCAAACCAGATGGCGAAGAGATGAGCGACCACGAATGGCATCACGATTTCGCGCGCAGCCTAGGCGTGTATCTATGCGGTGCAACCATGGAAGAACGCGGTCAGCGTGGTCAGGAAGTAAAAGATGACAACTTCCTGCTGATGTTCAACAGCCACCACGAGACTATCCCCTTCACCCTGCCGACGTTAAGTAAAGGTTCGTTGTGGTCGATCGTGCTTGATACCCATCAAGGTGAGGACTTGCAAGCAGAACGTCCTTACAAGAGCGGGGAAATCTATCCGCTCGCTGGTCGCTCACTGGCGTTGTTGATGCAGAAGATTTGAAAGGCGGCGTAGGAGATGCGGCTAAGGCTTTATCCTATCAGCCCGTGTTCAGAGGCGTAGCGGAACAGATCCGCGAAGTTGGTCAGACTCATCTTATCCATCAGATTGGATTTGTGGGTGCTGACAGTCTTGTTACTGATAGCCAATAAAGTGGAGATTTCATTGATGCTCATGCCTTTGGCGAGCATAGACAATACTTCACGCTCACGTTTGGAAAGCAAAGTGTGCGGCGCGACCTCTTCAGGGAATGCACTGGCGAGTGCCATCGATTCAGATATCTGCGCATCCAGATAACGCTGCCCAGCATGCACTTTGCGTATCGCATCCAACAGTAATTTCGGGTCGCCATTTTTGGAGCAGTAGCCGGTCGCGCCAACCTTGAGTGCATTGACCACGATATGAGATTCGTTATGCATGCTAAATATCAGCACCGGAAGATCGGGATGGGAAGCTTTGACCAGTCTTATCAGCTCCAATCCATTGGGCGCTGGCATATTGATATCCAACAGCGCGACATCAACTTCCTTTTCTTGTAGCTGTTGCAAAACTTGTGTGCCGCTATTTGCCTCTGCCGTGACGACGATATCCAAGGTCAAGTTGAACAACTGCTTCACGCCTTCGCGCACGATCATATGATCATCGGCGATCAATACTCTTATCATTCTTTGCTTCCTTCCATGGGGACAACGACGTGCACGCTCGTGCCTTGTTGAGGTGCCGTTGTGATCTTTAAGGTTCCACCCAAGGACAACACCCGCTCACGCACTCCCAACAGGCCGAACGAGGTGATGGCAGCCTGTTGTTCATACATATAGCCCTTTCCATCGTCACTGACAGTCAGTTGCAATATGCTTCCCTGCTGCTCCAGTGCTACGCGCACTTCGCTGGCGCAAGAGTGACGCACGGTATTGGTAAGCAGCTCCTGAACCACACGAAACAGCACGACGACAAATTTCTCACTCAAATCCAGATTGTCATTCGTGACCTGCAACACGAAACGGCACTGGCTGCGTTCAGAAAAATCCTTACATAACCAATCCAGCGCAGGCACCAGCCCCACATCCAGCGCCATAGGACGAAGATTCGCAATGATGTTGCGTACACTACTGCCTGCCCTATCCAGCAAAGCATTCATGCCCACGGTCTTGACTCGTAACTCCGGGTTATCCACACTGAACTTCATATCCAGCCAAGTGACATCCATGCGCAGCGCAGTCAACACCTGCCCCAATTCGTCATGCACTTCGCGCGCGATACGCTTGCGTTCTTCTTCGCGCCACGACTCCACTTTGTCGGCCAGTTCACGCAATTCCATCTGGGTCTGCTTCAAGCCGCTCTCCATGCGTTCGCGTTCGGTGATGTCAGCCGCCAAACCGATCAAACCCAACAACTGCCCATCATGGTCGTAGATCTTGGCTTTGGTGATCTCCAGCAAATGATCTTTACCATCGACGAAGGGTAAGTACTCGCGCGAGAAATGTAAGCCTTCTTGAGTCAGACACTCGCGGTCCGAGCGCATGCAGTTGATTGAGACCGAGGGCGGCAGTAAGTCAGAATAGTGATTTGCAGCCTTAAACTGCGGCTCGCTGATACCGACTGCATTGCAGAAGGTCAGATTGATGAACTTGATCTTCTCATCCGTACCCAGCATCCAGATACCGATGGGCGCATGGTCCAATACGTTTTGCAACAATAGCTTCTTGTCATCCGCCTTACGTCTGAATTTGACCAAGTTCTGCGACATAGACTCCGCCGAACTGTTGCCACTGAACGCGATGCGTACACAACTTTGTCCGTTGGGATGCCGAATATGCAAACACTCTAGGCGTGCACTGAAGGTCGTGCCATTTTCACTACTGAATACCAAGTCCAGAGAGCTGTTCCCGCTGTCCTTGTTGAACTTAGCGAACTGCTCAAGCCAGTATCTTTTTGAATCGAGCGCGACATAGTGCGTCAGCTCAGTATTCAGCAATCTCGCTTCCGCAACACCCAACAAGTTAGAAGCGGTGTGGTTGGCCTCTTGTATCAAGCCATAACGATCCAAGGTGAGGTAACCCATGGGCGAGATGTTGTAGAAGTCCTTGAGCCGCGTATGAGACTCTTCCAGCTCCGCATATTTTTTACGCAACTCGGCGTTCTGCTTCTCCAGTTCGATCTGGCGCAACTGTAGATTGAGGACTTCGTCCCCAGCAGTGCCCTTCACACTATTTTTGTTGGCTTCACCATGCATCGCGTCACACCCTATCTACCCTAGCCTACCAAACGCGCATTTTAAGTGGCATTAGGTCTTTACCCCCTAAGGAAATCCTTAGATTTTGACTTTTTAGTGACTTAACCCCAGAAAAAAACCGGGCTAGCCCGGCTTCTTGCTTAGTTTCTGTCCCTAGCACTAAACCCCATTCAGCTTGCGTCGCATCCAAAAGCTCGCGCCGTCCACCAGCATGATCATGACCAGCATCGCGAGGATGACGGTGGCGGCTTGCTGCATATGGAACAGCGACAGATGGTATTTGAGCATCTGTCCCAAGCCGCCTGCGCCGACCACTCCCAATATCGCTGCGGCACGGATGTTGTTCTCCCAGCGGTACAGGGTGTACGACAGCAGTTGCGGCAATATCTGTGGGAGAGCTGCGTAGAAGAAAGCCGTCATCGGCGTCGCGCCGTTGATGCGCAAGGTCTCTTCATGCTCACGCGGCAGATTCTCCAGTGCGTCGGCGAACAAGCGGCCCAGTACACCGGTGGTGTGCGCGGCCAGCGCCAGTGTGCCGGCGAAGGGGCCAAGCCCTGCTGCGATCAGCAGAATGACAGCCCACACCAACTCGGGAATGGAGCGCAACACATTGAGTTTGAGTCGGATCACCGCACGTGCTGTCACACCAAAGCGCCCACTGCCAGGCAAGGCCAAGGCCAGCCCCAACACCAGCGCGATGAGCGTGCCCAAGGCCGACATGGAGAAAGTTTCCCAAGTTGCTTGCGCGACTTTGATGAGGTAGGGCGTGGCCATCTCGGGTGGCGCGAAGCCGCCTAGAAATTCGCTGCTGGAGCGCAGCGCATCGGCCGTAAACAACTCGCCCCACTTCAAGTCCAGCGTAGTGAAACTGGCGATGACCAACACTAGCAAGCCCAGCAACACCAGTACGGTGGCAGGTGTCATGGCCGGTGGCGGAGTGAGTTCGCGGCTATCCATATCAGGCCAACCGTTTGCGCATAAAGGTGCTGACCTGATCGGCCGCTGCCACCAGCAACACGAAGATGATGAGCATGCTGCTGACTTCTGCACCGGCCAGCATCTTCATTGATTCATCCATGCGCTGGCCTATGCCGCCCGCGCCGACGAAACCCATGATGACCGAGCCACGTATCGCACACTCCCAACGATAGGTGGTATAGGACACCAGCTCGGCCGAGGCTTCTGGCAATGCTCCGTAAAACAAGGCTGCCAGCCTGCCGCTGCCGTTCCTGAGCAAAGCCTCGGTGGCGTGGGTGTCAGAAGATTCCAATATCTCGGCGTAGACCTTGCCCAACATGCCGCTATAGGTGAGCGCGATGGCCAACACACCCGCCGTCGGGCCTAAACCAACGATGCGCACAAACAGCAGCGCCCACACCAGCTCGGGCACGCTGCGCAATACCACCAACAACCAGCGCGCACTCTGTCGCACCAATACTGCGATGTTGCGCATACGGCCGCTTTCCAAACGCGATACCGAGAGCGAGGCGGTCGCCAGCAAGGTCAGCGGAATCGCCGCCAGCAACGCTAACACCAAGCCTGAGGTGGCGATGGCAACGGTCTGCCAGGTCGCCTCCAAAAGCATCGCGAGGAACTCAGGTGAGTGTGCGGGTGGCACGAAGCCAGACAGAAACTGCCAAGTGGAAGACAGGCTCTGCTTATCGAACAATATCCAAGGTTGGAACTCGCTGGCTTGCAACATCGGCCACAACAACAGTAGTGCGACCACCGCCAGCATGACGCGGCCATGCCATGCAGGATCGGGATATTTTGAAGTGGGTTGCGCGGCGCTCATCTCAGCAAGGCGTGCCCATGCAGTAAGGCGCTTTCTCTGCCGCTTCGGGTAACGCTGTGTGCTCATTTTGATATAGCGCCGCTATCATCTCGGCGCTCACTTGCGCGCTGGGCAGATCAAACACGATGCGCCCCTCACGCAAGGCGATGATGCGCGGGAAATTGGCAAGTGCCAATTCGACCTGATGCAGGCTGCACACCAAGGTCGCATTGCGCGTTTGCGCTTCCTGCTTCAACACTGCCAGCATCTGCGTAGCCAAGGTTGGGTCAAGAGCAGAGAGCGGCTCATCTACAAGAAAGGCATCGGCACTCGACAACAGCAAGCGCGCCATACCGCAACGCTGACGCTCGCCGCCAGACAACCTGTCCACGCGTGCATACAACTTGTCCTGCAGGTTGAAGCGCGCTAACGCTGCATGCGCCGCACCCGCTTCACGCGGACGAATCAACGAGGCGATAGCCTGCCAGAAACCCCATTGCGGTAAACGACCGGCCAACACCGCCGTCACCACGCGCTGGCGCGGAGGCAAAGGTGGGGTTTGCGGAGCGAGGAAGAGTCGCGCACGCAGCGTATGACGCTGCTCGTGACGCATAGACCAAGGCGACACAGAAAATGCAGTGAATTCACCGGACATGGCCTGACGTGCGCAAGCCAGCGTGTGCAACAAAGTGGTCTTGCCCGCACCGGAGGGCCCGATCAAAGCGACCTGCTCACCCTGCGCCAAACTCAGACTGATGTCGTACAGCGCATAAGGAACATCTGCATGCGCGGCCACGGCGTGGCGCACACTGATACCACGCAACTCAAACGCCATGACTTACTTCAGCAGACCCGCGCTATGTGCAGCTGTCTCGATAGCACGGTAGTTCTCAGCCTTAGTCGGAATGAAACGGGTAGCACGTTGCAGATCGAGGATCTCTTTGTCGTGGGGATTGTTTTTATCCAAGGCCAAGAAAGCCTTGCTCAACTTCTCACGCAATGCGGCAGGCATATCCGCGCGCACTGTCCAGTTGTAATCGAAGTAACCGGGCGTGGTGTAGAACACGTGTACCAACTTGGTATCGACCTTGCCCTGCGCGACTAGTTTTTCCCACACCGAGATATTCAAAGCACCTGCATCCACCTTGCCACCTGCAACTGCAGCGACGGTCGCATCATGTGCGCCGGAGAAAGCGATACGCTTCATATCCACATCAGGATCGACATGCGCAGCCAACAGGTAAGAGCGTGGCATCAGATGGCCGGAAGTGGAGGACTCCGAACCAAACGTGAAGGTCTTGCCCTTCAGGTCTTGCAACGTTTTGATGTCCTCGCGGGTGGTGATGAACACTGATTTGAACTTTTCATCTTCCTCGCGTTGTACCAAAGGAATGACCTGGTTGTTGCTGCGCACCTTGGCTTGGACGAAAGTGAAACCACCAAACCAAACCATGTCCAGCTTGTTGTTGACCAGACCTTCGACCGAAGCCGCATAGTCGGTTACCGGGGTGAACTCGACCTTCATACCCAGCTTCTGCTCCAGATATTCACCCAGCGGCTTGAACTTGCGCTGCAACTCTGTAGGGGACTCGTCAGGGATCGCGGACACGCGCAACACGGCTTCCGCATGGGACAGCGCAGAGGAGGACAAGACAGCGAACGCCAACACTGAAGTGATGGCTGCTTTGATAAATCGGCTGGATGAAAAGATCGACATGATTTTCCTTGATGAAGATTAATGACAAAGTCTGTTGGGTATAAGCCAACAAGAGCGCGCAAGGAGCGCATCATACTGAAATGCGGCGAAGAATTCTCTGCCTGTAGTCTAAGAGCGACAAAAGAAATATCGCTTTGAAACGAACGAGTCTCGCTGCCAGCAATCACACTTACAGCTTTAACGGCAGCGACATTACGCCCCTAAGACATCATCCACTCAAGGAGACATCATGAAAGCCATGGAACAAATCGAATTGGATGCATACCGCAAAGAACTCACCACAGACGTGGGTGATCTAGTCGAGAAATACCGCAAGATCTTCGATTGGGATATCCCAGAAGTCGATCAACAGGCTGCCAACAAATTGATCCTAGCAGCGATACGCAAAGCTTTGGACGACATCGAAAGCCAGTGATCACGGGCTGTCTAGTGACGCCCACCGTCCCGCGCTGACAGCGTCATCACAGCGTCATAAAGCCGGTCTATAAATCGACTTTATGAAGAGACTCTACTGTTTGGGATTATTGCTGGCTTATGCCACTCTGGCTTGTGCCAGCACACCCTATCCCGGCTTGAAGGTGGGGGTGCAGCGTACTGGCACTGTCTACACGCTCTCGGCTAGCTTCGATACACCTCTATCGCCTTGTGCCGCTTACCAATATCTGACCGACTACGAGGCTGCAAAGAAGTTGCCCGGCGTAGTATCTTCGACCGCTGTGCGCGAGTCTGCGCACGAGGTCAAAGTCGATCGCACTGCCGATGAGCAGGTCTTGTTCTTCCATGTGCGTCTGCATTCCATCATGCGCTATACCGAGCAAGCGATGGATCACATCTCCTTCACTCAGATATCAGGAGACTCAAAGTCATTTCAGGGTGATTGGCGCATTATCCCCAGTACACAAGGCAGCACACTCAACTTTCTGGGATCTTGGGAACCGGATTCTTATCTACCCAATTTTGTAATCGACCATTTTGCCGAAAACAACCTGCTGGATAAATTCAGCGCGGTGGCAAAGTTAGCCGAAAGCCGTAGAGATGTGGCCTCACCGAGTTGCAAGGCTGATGTAGCAAAACCTGTAGAGTTGAACGGCCAACATGAAGCTGCGGATGTCGTCCCTAGTGCGCCACAGTCCTTGTTATAACAATCCCCCATTTATCACCCACCACGTTTACAATCCGCACTCCTGTAAACGGAGGATTAGCTATGTTGTTTTTTGACCTGTTCAGACACGACCCAGAATTCCTAGAGATCAAAAGCGGTGACACGCTGTTCAAAGAAGGTGATCCCGGTAACGCGATGTATGTGCTGATAGAAGGCAAAGCGGAGATTACCATCGCAGGCATGCTGTTCGAAGAATGCACACCCGGTACTTTTATGGGCGAAATGGCAGTGATAGACGGCTCACACCGCTATGCCACCGTAACAGCCAAGACCGATTGCAAGTTCGCGGTCATCGACAGCAAACGATTCCAATTCCTCGTCGACGAAGCGCCTAAATTCGCCATCGACATCATGCGTGTGATGTCGCAGCGCCTCAAACGCTGCAACTTAAGCGTACTCGCCGCCAAAGACGTACAAGCCTGATAGACGCACAAACAAAAAAAGGGGTAGCTAGATCAGCTACCCCTTTTGCTTTGCGACTAGCTAAATCTTACCAACCGGACTCGCGCTCTGGTGTGGCTGTGATCTTGTGTATGGAGAGGTCGGCACCGTTAAATTCTTCCTCAGCATCCAATCGTATCCCGACCGTCTTTTTCAACAGCCCATACACTAGGAAACCTCCGGCGAAAGCGATGGTGATGCCGAGCAAGGTGCCACACAGTTGTGACATGAAGCTGATACCACCGATACCTCCGAAGGCCTTGAGGCCGAAGATGCCGGCGGCGATACCGCCCCACGCGCCGCACAAACCGTGCAAGGGCCACACACCCAGCACGTCATCTATCTTCCAGCGGTTCTGCGTCAGGGTGAACATCACCACAAACAAGCCGCCCGCCACTCCACCGACCACCAGTGCACCCAAGGGATGCATCAGATCGGAACCCGCACACACCGCGACCAGACCAGCCAAGGGGCCGTTATGCAAGAAGCCGGGGTCGTTCTTACCGAACCACAAAGCGGTCAGCGTGCCGCCCACCATCGCCATCAAGGAGTTGACCGCAACTAGGCCGCTGATGTTATTGAGTGTCTGCGCCGACATCACGTTGAAGCCGAACCAACCTACGGTGAGTATCCATGCGCCCAGTGCCAAGAAGGGGATGCTGGAGGGCGGGTGCGCGGAGATGCGGCCTTCTTTGTTGTAGCGACCACGACGTGCGCCCAACAGGAGGACTGCGGCCAAGCCTATCCAACCGCCTACCGCATGCACCACGACCGAACCAGCGAAGTCATGGAACTCTGCGCCAAAGGTCGCGTGCAACCAATCTTGGATGCCGAAGCGATGGTTCCAAGCGATGCCTTCGAAGAAAGGATAAATGAAACCGACCAACATAAATGTCGCTGCCATCTGCGGGTTGAATTTAGCGCGCTCGGCGATACCTCCAGAGACGATGGCGGGAATGGCTGCTGCGAAAGTGAGCAGGAAGAAGAACTTCACCAACTCATAACCGTTCTTGGCAGCGAGTTCTTCGGCACCGGTGAAGAAGTTCACACCATAGGCGATGACGTAACCGATAAAGAAATACGCCAGTGTAGAAACTGCGAAGTCGGTCATGATTTTGACCAGCGCGTTCACCTGATTCTTCTTGCGGACTGTGCCCAATTCCAAAAAGGCAAAACCGGCATGCATCGCCAATACCATGATCGCGCCCAGCAATATGAATAGCGCGTCATTCCCCGTCGTCAAATTCCCCATCATTCTCTCCTTTAGTGCGAAGCCGGCATTGTATGCAAGATGCATTCCAACTCAACAAGTCATTGTTATAAAAGGACTGTAAAAATATCTATGCGGAAATTTTAGATTTATCCGCACATTAATGGTGCAATTAATTGTCGATGCACCGCCTGTCGGCACCCAGATGGTGCGTAAGTCTAGTTTTGAAATACGCTTTAAAGCAGGCCTCGCTCCGCGAACGAGAGTGTCGTACCTGCAGCCACGATGAAGTGATCCAGCACCCGCACATCGACCAAGGCTAGCGCTTGTTTAAGCACACCCGTGATGAGCTCATCTGCCGAGCTAGGCTCGGCAACACCGGACGGATGGTTATGCGCGAGAATGACTGCGGCAGCGTTAAGCGCCAAGGCGCGCTTCACTACTTCGCGGGGATAAACACTGGTCTGACTGAGCGTGCCGTGAAATAACTCCTCGGTGGCGATGACTCGGTGTTGGGTGTCGAGGAACAACACCACGAATACTTCTTGTTGGCGTCCAGCCAGCAACAATTGCAAATAGTCGCGCACCGCACGCGGCGAGTTCAATGCGTCACCGCGTTGCAAAGTCTCTTGCAACGCGCGTCGCGACATCTCTAACACTGCCTGTAGTTGCACATACTTAGCCTGCCCCATGCCATGCATTGTGCAAAAATCGGATTCACTCGCAGCAAACAGTTGCGTCAGGTTGCCATAACGATTGAGCAGCTCACGCGCCAGATCGACCGCGCTCTTACCCACCACGCCTGTGCGCAAAAAGATCGCCAACAACTCCGCATCCGACAATGCCGCCGCGCCTTTTTGCAGCAACTTCTCTCGAGGTCTTTCGCCTTCAGGCCAGTCTGTGATGGACATATAAGCTCCTTAAGATTACCGAAGAAAACACTCATGCAACATGATGCACGCACACTTGCCGGACCATGTTGCTAATCCCTAGTCAGTCTTTATCTTGTAAGATGCTCGGCATTATGGAACAAGCAAGCAAACAACGCATCGTGCTCGGCATCACCGGCGGCATCGCGGCTTACAAGGCGGCGGAGCTGCTGCGTCTGCTCACCAAACGCGGTATGTCGGTACAGGTGGCGATGACGGAAGCCGCCACCCATTTCATCACGCCCACGACCATGCAGGGGCTTTCCGGCAAGCCGGTGTACACCGACCAATGGGATGCGAGCGTGCCTAACAGCATGGCGCACATCAATCTGAGTCGGGCCGCCGATGCCATCGTGATCGCCCCCGCGAGTGCGGACTTTATCGCCAAGCTGGCGCATGGGCTGGCGGACGACCTGCTGTCGACTTTATGTCTGGCGCGTAATTGCCCACTAATCGTCGCGCCCGCGATGAACCGCGAGATGTGGCTCAATGCCGCGACGCAACGCAACATCGAACAATTACGCAAGGACGGCGTACAGATACTCGGCCCAGATAGTGGCATACAGGCCTGTGGTGAAGAGGGCATGGGGCGCATGCTGGAAGCTGAAGTGCTAGCTGCCGACATCGTCGCGGCACTCAAAGGACCGCAACACAGCACGCAGGAGTTGCGCTTACAGGGAGTGAATATTCTCATCACGGCTGGCCCCACTTATGAAGCCATCGATGCGGTGCGCGGCATCACTAATCGCAGCTCGGGCAAGATGGGCTATGCCATCGCCCAGGCTGCACTTGAAGCAGGTGCGAACGTCACGCTGGTGTCGGGGCCAACGGCCCTGACACCTCCCGCCGGCGCTCAAGTGATCCATGTCAGCAGTGCAGCACAGATGCTCGAGGCCGTACAACTACAGGTCGAAGCTTGTGCGATCTTTATCGCAGTGGCTGCTGTTGCCGACTATCGCGTCGCGCAGGTCAGCGCGCACAAGATCAAGAAAGACGATGCGCCGCTCACGCTGGAATTGATTCCCAATCCAGATATCTTGGCGCAAGTCGCGGCACGCGCCCATCCGCCCTACTGCGTGGGCTTTGCAGCTGAGAGCGAGAACCTCTACGAATATGCCGAGAAGAAACGCCGCGCCAAGAAGCTGCCGCTACTGGTCGGCAACATCGCACAGCACGCCATTGGCAGTGATGAGAATGAGTTGGTCTTGTTCGATGAGCAAGGCAGTCATCCTTTGCCGCGCGGCGAAAAGACCCATCTCGCCCGTTTACTCATGCAGCAAATCGCCCTACGTTTTCACGGAGAGAAGCAATGAAACACCTGAAAGTCGATGTCAAGATTCTAGACCCGCGTCTCCACGAGAACATGCCTGGTTATGCCACTAACGGCTCAGCCGGTATCGATTTGCGTGCCTGCATCAACCATGCGCTGGTGATACAACCCAAACAATGCGAATTGATTCCTAGCGGCATCGCTATGCATCTGGATGATCCGCGCTATGCCGCGATGATATTGCCGCGCTCAGGGCTGGGTCATAAACACGGGCTGGTGCTAGGTAACTTGGTAGGCTTGATAGACTCTGATTATCAAGGTCAGATCTTCGTCTCTCTGTGGAATCGTAGCCAGATACCCTTCACGCTGATGCCCATGGAGCGCATGGCGCAACTCGTCATTGTTCCTGTGATGCAAGCTGAGTTCAACATCGTAAGTGACTTCCCCTTGAGCGAACGCGGCACTGGCGGCTTCGGCAGTACCGGCAAGCACTGATGTCTTCGGCCATCGTTCTGTTCGCCCACGGTGCACGGGATCCGGAATGGGCCCTCCCGTTCGAAAAGATCGCTGAGATGGTGCGTTCTCGGCAAGTCGGCACACCCGTCGTGCTGGCTTATCTGGAGCTGATGCAGCCCAAACTGGTTGATGCGGTTGATGCGCTCGCAGTGCAAGGCGTAGAAAACATCACCCTGATACCGATGTTTTTAGCCCGTGGAGGGCACCTCAAACAAGACCTCCCAAGAATCGTCGCGGAGATACGTGCTAACCATTCGTCACTCAACATTTCTCTCTCGCCCGCGATAGGTGAGGTGGACAGTATCTTGGCGCAACTCGCCGACTGGGTCTGCACCGAACACAACGCCCGAAGGCAAAACTGACAGACGAAAAAAAGCCCGCACTAAGCGGGCATTTTTTCGAGCGTTGATACTTAACGCTTCAGTGCAAATTCCAACTCCGTGGTGTTGGCTTTACGAACCGCGACTTTCTCACTCGCAGCCTTGTAGCCATCCAACTTCACTTCAACCTCATGCACGCCAGCATCCATCTCGATCTTCATCGGCGACAGACCAAAGTAAACGCCATCGACATACACCTTGGCACGACTAGGTTTGCTGCTAAGTGCCAAAGTGCCAGTTGATGAGGCTGCTGCCACAGGTGCTGCAACCGCAACGGGCGCAACGACTGCCACAGGTGCCGCCACTACAGGAACTACAGTCTGCGTAACGATAGGTGCGGTGTAGACAGTTACACCATTAATCGCCTTGGTGCCGGGAGTCAGATTGAACAAGTTAGGATAAGTGGCCATCAACAGCGCATCCACTGCACTGACGGTCTTGCCAGCGACGATGTTTACTCCTTGATTAAGGTAGGCAACCACGTTCTCTTTATTGTTACCCGAAACACCAGCGAAACGATCGTTCTTCTCTGTGACCAAAGCCGACCAGATCAGTTTTCCGCTGGCAACATCAGTAAGATTAGCCTCGATCGCGATATCCACGTCATCTCTATCCTTGGAGTTCAGGGTCAGACGCTTTAGCACACCCGACAACTCAAACACGGGAGCCTTGGTCGCATCATCCGCCAAGACTTCATAGCCAGCCTTAGTGAACTTGCGTTTGTAGACTTGCGTTGCGATATCCGACAGATCACGATCCATCACTAAGACATTGCCATCCATGCCGCGCACACGTGTGGTCTTATCACCTAGGAAGCGCGGGCTTTTCTGTCCTCGCTCATCAACAAAAGGCTTGATGCGCAGCACCGCGCCGTTACTGATAACAGGCTCACCTTTGACTTCAGGTGCGGTGTAGTGCAGCAGATTATCTGAACTGAACCAACCGCCCTTTTCGCCGGTGTTAGTTGACGAACATGCTACCAGCGTCATTAAACATGCACCGACCAACACAACTTGACGCAATTTACTCATAACAGACCTTGTGCTATCCCAGAAGTGGTAAGAGGCGATTAACCCTGTGCGATGACAGATTCGATTTCAGCAAAAGTGCGAGCCAATTCGAAAGTCTGGATCTGTGCGCCCAGTTGACGAGCAATCTGGGTAAGAGAGAACAAACCGCATACGTATTGCTTGCCATCAGCGGACTCTTCGACCACCAATGCGTGCTGACGGTCGGATTTCTTCAGGTAGGAAACGACGTTACCTACAGAGGCTGTTTTGACATCGGCGATGCCCAACACTTCCAGTTCGCGCTGGGTAGTCATGATGTCGCGCACCAAGATGTCAGCATGCGTACCGCCCATGTTCTGCAGGAAACGCATAGGCTTCTCACCCAGCACATCAGCAGCAGTCAGCAGACCAGCCACTTGATCATTGTCATCCAACACCAACAGCAGACGCACGCCGTAACGAATCATCTTGGAGTTAGCTTTATCCATGGAAGTCTTGGCACGTACGCTGACGACCGATACTTTAGTCAAATCAGTCATCACATCCGTTGCGGGGCTAGACAGTTTGACGCGCTCTGGCAGAGATTGAACGGGGCGTACAAAACCGGAACCAGCGTTCAGGGGTGTGGATTTCAATGCTGCGTATTCTTTAGTCATGTTCGAAACTCCTTAAGATATATATTTATTAATTTATTTCATTCCAGCAATCATTCATCGTGGGTGATGTTTTGTGATATCGGGCAAGAAGCGCACCAACTCATTCAACGCCTGCGTATACACCTCGCGCTTAAACTCGATTACGGCGTTGATATCCAGCCAGTAATCATTCCAGCGCCAAGCATCAAACTCAGGATGGCCGCACGCTCTCAGGCACACGTCACAATCACGACCCATCAGACGTAACAAAAACCAAATCTGCTTCTGACCACGGTATATGCCGCGCGTATCGCGTTTGCTCCAGCTCTGCGGGACATCGTAACGCATCCATTCACGGGTACGTCCGAGTATCTTGACATGCTCCGGCAACAAACCGACTTCCTCGTGTAATTCGCGGTACATGGCCTGTTCAGGATTCTCTCCGTGCTGGATTCCCCCCTGAGGAAACTGCCATGCATGCTGTCTTACCCGCTTCGCCCAGAACACTTGGTTCTTATCATTGGTGATGATGATGCCGACATTCGGTCTATAGCCGTCTCGGTCTATCATTTGCCACTCTATTCGTTAATTTTCAATGCGCGGATTCTTTCATACTTCGTCATATATGGAAAGCGCATCCACCGCAAAGATACCGAGTTGCCAGCATTCACGGTAGAATCGCGCCCTTGTTTTTTACCTAGTGATGCCAGAATCATGCGTGTTTCCCAATTTTTCATCAGCACCCAGAAAGAAGCCCCTACCGAAGCCGAGTTGCCCAGCCATAAGTTGATGGTGCGTGCTGGCTATATCAAGAAGTTGTCCAGCGGCTTATACACCTGGATGCCTATCGGTCTGCGTGCCCTGCGCAAGGTCGAGGCCATCGTGCGTGAGGAGATGAACCGCAGCGGCGCGATCGAGCTACTGATGCCAGCGGTACAACCCGCCGAGCTGTGGCAGGAAACGGGCCGCTGGGAAGTGTTCGGCCCGCAGATGCTCAAAATCACCGACCGCCATAACAACCTGTTCTGCTTCGGCCCCACGCACGAGGAAGTCATCACCGACATCGCGCGCCGCGAGATCAAGAGCTATCGCCAGATGCCGGTCAACTTCTACCAGATACAGACCAAGTTCCGCGACGAGGTACGCCCACGCTTCGGCGTAATGCGTGCGCGTGAGTTTCTGATGAAGGATGCCTATTCTTTCCATACCGACTTCGCCAGCCTAGAGCAGACCTACAAGGTGATGTACGAGACCTATAGCCGCATCTTCACACGCTTGGGCTTGCAGTTCCGTGCGGTCGCAGCGGACACCGGCGCCATCGGCGGATCAGGTTCGCACGAATTCCATGTCTTGGCTGATTCAGGTGAAGACGGCTTAGCGTTCTGCCCCACTTCCGATTACGCAGCTAACGTGGAACTGGCCGTGGCCCTCGCCCCCAACATACCTCGTGCGGCGGCGACAGAAGCCTTGCGTGATGTAGATACGCCCAAGCAGACCACTTGCGAACAGGTTGCCGAACTTCTAGGTATACCATTGCAACGCACCGTCAAACTGCTGGCGCTGGTAGCCGAGGATAAGTTACACCTCATGCTATTGCGCGGCGATCACTCACTTAATGAAGTCAAAGTCAGCAAGTTGGAAGGTTTGGCTGATTTCCGCTTCGCCCGTGATGACGAGCTGCGTGAGTTCTTCAATTGTCCTGCCGGCTTCCTCGGTCCAGTCGGTATAGACCGTAGCAAAGTTCGCGTCATCGCTGACCATACCGTTGCGGCGATGAGTGATTTCGTGGTGGGCGCAAACAAGCCCAAGTTCCATACCGCTGGCGTGAACTGGGGGCGCGATTTGCCCGAGGCTGATCTGGTTGCGGATATCCGCAACGTGATTGCCGGCGATGTATCTCCGGACGGTAAGGGCACGCTGGAGTTGTGTCGCGGCATTGAGGTCGGACATATCTTCCAATTACGCACCAAGTATGCGGAAGCCCTCAAAGCCACCTATCTGGACGCGCAGGGCAAAGCGCAAATCATCGAAATGGGCTGTTATGGCATCGGTGTTTCACGCATCGTCGCTGCGGCGATAGAGCAGAATTTCGATGAGCGCGGCATCTGCGTCCCGACTGCCATCGCTCCGTTCCAAGTTGCCATCGTGCCTATCGGCATGGGCAAGAGTGAGGCGGTACGCAATGCAGTGGAGCAACTCTATAGCGAGTTGCAAGCTAGCGGAGTCGAGGTGTTGCTGGATGACAGAGATGAGCGTCCCGGCGTGATGTTCGCCGATATGGAGTTGATTGGCATCCCGCATCGCATTGTGGTCGGTGACCGTGGTTTGAAGGATGGCATGGTGGAATATCAGGGGCGTCGTGACAGTGCTGCTCAATCAATAGCATTGCAAAACGTGGTAGAGCTCGTAAAATCAAAGGTATGCAACTAAAAGTTAACAATCTATATACGCTGCTAGCCATATTTTCCGGTATGGCGATTTTGGCTTGCGCCGAAAATGTATACGCCGGAGGGCAAGTCTACAAACCGCTATCTGCCAGTGTACGCGCAGTGTTGCAGCGTAGCGTATCGGATCAGGCAGCACCCAAACTGGCCTTTGCTACCCAGTATGAGGCCGACTCTTGGTTAAGCAAGATGTCTCGTCGTTTAGCCAAGCGCGTTCCCGATACAGATGAAAGAATGGATCTACTCAAGACCGTACACTACGAAGCCACACGCGCCGGTTTAGACCCTGAGCTAGTGCTAGGCCTAATTGAAGTGGAGAGTGGGTTTAAGAAGTATGCAGTATCTAGAGTGGGGGCTCGTGGCTATATGCAGGTCATGCCCTTCTGGGTGAAGGAAATCGGTACGAGCGAACAGAACCTGTTCCACCTGCGTATCAATCTACGCTATGGTTGCACCATACTTCGGCATTATCTTGATATAGAGAAGGGCGACCTGTTCCGCGCCTTGGGCCGCTATAACGGTAGTTTAGGAAAACCTCAATATCCCAACCTAGTCAGAGCAGCATGGCACAACCACTGGGCCTTGCCTCAGCCTACCGTCACCAAGTTCATCGCGGCAAACTAGGTTACTGCAACAAACGCGTCAGCAACTTTGCATCGATGATGCCTACTTTGTCGTAGACCAATTCTCCCTTAGGTCCAAACAAAAAGCTCACCGGCAAAACTTCCAATGTACCGCTCTGTCCCGCTGCGGCAATCACTTGTCGAGCAATATCACGTGTGCCCATGACGATGGGGTAACGCATCTGATGGGAGTGGGCAAAATCCTGTACCGTAGACTTATCACCCGACTGCATAGCGACTCCAATGACAACCAAGTTAGGATGAGCATCATGCAGACTGTTCAATTCCGGTATCTCGCTCATGCAGGGGGAACACCAGGTCGCCCAGAAGTTCACTAACACCCACTTCCCTCTATATTCACTGAGGTGATGGGTATTAGTTTGTAAATCTTTGAACTGGAAGTCTCCGGCAAATGCGACGCTAGCAATGCAACAACTCAGCCCTAGCAAGCACCATTGAAAAAGCTTAATGGCCGTTAGTCGGCTCATGCGAAGTTTCATCATGATGCGTGCCTTTTTCAGCAGCATGGCTCAAATACAGGGCCAGTGCAATCAAGGCGATGCTTGCACCAAAATAGACGAGATCCAGTGGGCTAGTGATATGCATGTTTAATGCTTCTTCAAACAAGGTCACAATCATAATCATCAAGATCACTTTAGCTAAACGAGACTTAAGGTCATCCAGACTCCTGATTACAAGTATCTTGCTGGAGGCACGTTCGCCATGTGCTTGATCGATGTCACTGATGAATAACTCATAAAGACCTAAGGAGAAGATCAACATCACCGTGGCCAACAGATAGCCATCCACCACCTCAACGATATGCGATACGGTACTGTCATGAAGTACCTTGCGTGCTTCGTCCGTCAAATCAGAATTGGCGTAGTGCATGGCGTGCTCGAACAGATACACGACATCAACTGTCGCCATATAGAAGATGGCAAAACCCGCAAAGAGACTACCAATCACAGCAGTCAAAACAACAAAGCGACTATTCCACAATGCACCCTCAAACAAGCTCTCTAAAAATTTCATCACACTTCCTTAGCAAAAAATCGTGGCGCATTAAATAGTAAAAACAGAGCACGGGCAAGGGCCTCAGGGGCACTCTTCAAACAATTCCCTGAGCGTTACGGCCGTGTGCGCCTCCATCTTGCTCACGACTTGAGACAACCAGATACCCAATGTATCGTTTTGAACGCCACTCAAGGCGTATTTATCCAATGCAAAAATCCTTAGTAATTCGGTAACAGCAGTGCGTTCGGTGTGTGGCATTAAAGCCCAGCCATGACCTTGGGTCTTGATCACCAAATTCTCCTTCTTCAACATGATCAACAGATGCTCGAGCAAGTCATAGCCTATTGAGAGTTGGTGTGACAGCGCTGGAAAAGTCGTTTCACGATTCCGCTTCTGGTTGCGCCAAAGTATGCGCAATGCCTGCAACGCGAGTAACAGATCTTTGATGGGTGGGCGATTCTCAACGTCTTGTTTGCGCCAGTGCGAGAGCGACGCCGCGATGACCGCACCAAGCAGAATGATCCACCATGACATGTAGATCCACATCAGAAAGATAGGCACACTGGCGAACGCGCCATACACCATCTTATATGTGGGGAAGTGCACGATATAGTAACCAAAGCCACGATTCATCGCCTCGAACATCAGCGCTGCTACAAATGCCGCGATGTATGCATGCCGACTCGGCACATAGCGATTAGGGATCAGCTTATATAGCAAGGCGAACGCCAATGTGGTGAACAAAGTAGGCAATACTTTCAGTGCTTCAATGCCAAACACTGGCATGTGTTTGGCGTAGCCCATGGTCAGACCAACCAACCACGAAGTGAGCGACAAACTAGCACCAATCAGCAGGGGCGCTAAGGTGAGTACCGCAGCATAGACCAGTAGCCGTTTCAGCAGTGGTCTCTCACGTTTGACGCGCCAGATCACATTAAAAGTCTTGTCTATGGTCATCATCATAGACATTGCGGTCACTGCCAATATGATGACGCCGACAGTCTTGAGTCGTATCGCACTATCTGCGAACTGCTCTACATAGCGTGTGATGATGGTCCCGGCTTTCTCCGGCATCAAGTTATTCAATAGATAAGACTTGATCTCGGAAGAGAAATCATCGAATACCGGAAAGGCACCGAATATAGTCAATGCAATGGTGATCATAGGCACCAGTGCCAGCAGTGTGGTGAAGGTCAGACTAGCTGCCGCCTGACCGCAATGCTCCTGTATGAAGCGACGTGCAATGGAGCGTAATAGCCTCCAAATATCGTGCAAATACTTCCGCATAGAATGATGCATTCCCTATAATTGCAGCATGATAACCGACAAAGAAATCTTGGTGCTGTATTACAGCCAACACGGTGCCACCAAACAGATGGCTCAACTTATCGCACGCGGCGTGGAGCAAGTGCCCAGCATGCGAGCGCGCTTGCGCACAGTCCCAAAAGTTTCTGCAGTATGCGAAGCAAGCGCACCCGCCATACCTGACAGCGGTGCGCCTTACGCAGAATTGCGTGACCTTACCGAATGCATAGGACTTGCGTTGGGTAGCCCCACACGCTTCGGCAATATGTCTGCGGCCATGAAGCATTTTTGGGACGGCACCGGCAGCCTATGGATGCAGCATTCCCTAGTCGGCAAGCCTGCCGCACTATTCACCTCCAGCAGCAGCATGCATGGTGGTCAGGAATCCACTCTATTATCGATGATGATCCCTTTGCTGCATCACGGCATGCTCATCGTTGGCCTGCCCTATTCTGAGCCTGAGCTAAACATGACACAAAGCGGTGGCACGCCCTATGGGGCCAGCCATGTCGCTGGACTAAGCAGTGACGCGCCGCTCTCCGATGCTGAGAAAAAGTTGTGTATCGCTCTTGGCAAACGGCTCGCCACTACCGCACTGAAATTAAGTGAATGAGACAACCATGAATAACGCTATAGAAGCTAGGAAGATGCTGCGCGCTCACCGTTATGGCGCACTTTCAACTTTGTCCAAGAAGTTCGGTGGCTATCCCTTCGGCTCCATCACGCCCTACCTCACCGACCATGACGGCAGCCTAGTAATACTCATCAGCGGTCTAGCAGAGCATACAAAAAATATCCTGCAAGACCCTCACGTCAGCCTGATCACACACGACCAGCGCGACGCACAGATACAGACACAAGGCCGCATCACCTTACTGGGTGATGCTGAGGTCATAGCAGATCGCAGCGCGATAGGCGCACGCTACCTGCGCTACTTTCCAGAGTCAGAGAGTTATTTTCAGATGCATGATTTCACTTTCTATCGCATACGCCCTGTCGCGCTACGCTACATAGGTGGATTCGGCCGTATCCATTGGGTGGATAGTGCAAAGTACAACGTACCCGCATATCCCTTGATAGAGCAGGAAACGGATGTCGTCGAGCATATGAATGCAGACCATCTGGACACCATGCGCCATTACTGCAAATTCATACACCAACGCGACGTACTCGACGTGACGATGCTGGGCATTGATTGTGACGGCTTCGATGTCTCTGCAGACGGTGACACGCTGCGCTTTGATTTTCCCGAGCCCACCCTAGACGCACAGCAAGCCAGAGCAGCACTTGTTGCTTTAGCACGCGTATCAAAACAACAGCCAGCATGATTTTTAACTTAATGTACGCAGCACAAGGCCTCTGTCAGACTAAGTAAGGGCAAAAAAATGGACACTATATAGTGTCCATTTTCATTAATGTGAGTCCAGCTTAGTTGGTCTTAGGCTTGGCTTTTCCTGCTTTCAAATTCTTCTTCGCGGGTTTACCTTTTTGAGCATCAATCTCAGCTTCCGACTTCTTTTCACCAACACAGTTCGTATTGTTGACCGAGCCATTGGGCATCACAGTGTTGCAGAACGTTGCGCCAGTCAGCGCTGCATCGGCGATATTGGCGCCAGTGAGGTTAGCCTCTGTTAAATCCGCGTTCAGAAAAATAGCACCACTCAGATTTGCACGCCCCATCTGTGCACCGCGCAATACCGCTTTGCTCAGATTAGCCTCAGTCAGATTAACTTGCGACATATTGGCACCGGCCAGATTTGCACGCGCTAGATTCGCCTCAGTCAGATTGGCCTTTACCAGATTAGATTTAAAAAGGTTAGCCTGAGCTAGATTAGCCATATATAACTGAGCGCCCGCCAGATCAGCGGTACCCAAGTCCGCTTCCACCAAGGATGCATTTAGGCACACTGTGTGAGGTTTGATGACGCAACCTTTAATTGCGGCCTCTTTGCTCTCAGCTTGAACCTGTGTATCGCTTACCTTCGCAGGGCAATTGGGACCACTATTCACGATGCCATTGGACATCGTAGTCCGGCAAAAAACCGCATTATTGAATTGCACGTTTTCCAACTCGGCATTGGTCAATACCGCATCTGTTAGATCGGTTTCACTCAGATTTGCACCCTTAAGTTTCGCACCTGTCAGATTTGCACCTGTCAGATTTGCACCCGTTAGATTCGCGTTATACAGAGTAACGCCAGTCATAACGGCTTCTGTAAAGTTGGCACCCATCAACTTACCGCGGAAGATATTCACTTCACGCAGATCGGCTTTACTTAAATTGGCATTCGTCAAATCACCTTCCCATAGATAGGCTGAGCGCAAGTTGGCTTGAGACAGATCCTTACCTGAGAATTTAGCGTGTGGACATTGGGTGTGTGGTTCGATGGGGCAGTCTGCCCAACTTGCATTACTCGCTAATGAAAAAAACATCACCGCAGCGGTCAAGATAGATTTACTCAAGACGATCTCCAAAAAGACAATAAAACGGCGCACCAAATGTGCGCCGGCCTTATTGTGACTTTCTTGTTTATAGAAAGTTCAAATTTGCGGATGTGCTCTTTCAGAATTGTTATGCAATTTATTGAGCGCATTGAGATATGCCTTGGCAGAGGCAACCACGATATCTGTATCCGCCCCCTGACCATTGACGATGCGCCCTCCCTTGGAGAGACGCACCGTCACCTCACCCTGAGCATCCGTCCCGCTGGTGATGTTATTCACCGAATAAAGTTGCAGCTCGGTTCCGCTGGACACGATCTGTTCAATCGCTTTGAAGGTTGCATCTACCGGCCCACCCCCCTGAGTCTCTGCATCCTGTTGCTTATCTCCGATACTGATCACTACTCTGGCGATAGGCAGAATGCCGGTCTCACAATGCGCGCGCAATGACACCAACCGGTAATATTCATTTACCTTGCTCACTGCCTCGTCACTCACCAAAGCCTGCAAATCTTCATCAAATATCTCAGTCTTACGATCGGCCAATTCTTTGAAACGATTGAATGCGGCGACGAATTCTTCCTCGTTGGCGAATTCAATATCCAAAGCAGTGAAGCGTTGACGCAAAGCATTGCGGCCAGACAACTTACCCAAGGTCAGCTTATTGGCATTCCAACCCACCGATTCGGCACTCATGATCTCGTAGGTCTCGCGATGCTTGAGCACACCATCTTGATGGATGCCGGATTCATGCGCGAAAGCATTGGCTCCGACGATGGCCTTATTCGGTTGCACCGGATAACCCGTGATACTCGAAACCAGCTTGGAGGCCGGAACGATCTGCGTGGTATCGATGCTGGTGTCCAAATTGAAAATGTCACGGCGTGTTTTCACTGCCATCACCACTTCTTCCAAAGAAGCATTACCAGCACGTTCACCCAAGCCATTGATCGTGCATTCAACCTGACGCGCCCCATTCAGCACTGCCGACAAGGAGTTGGCCACAGCCAATCCAAGATCATTATGGCAATGGGTGGACCAGATGACCTTGTCAGAATTAGGTACCAATTCGATCAACTGACGCATGCGCTCACCCCAGGCAAACGGTATGGAGTAGCCTACCGTATCCGGCACATTCATAGTCTTGGCACCAGCCTTGATAACTTCATCAAACACCTGCACCAAGAAATCCATATCGGAACGTACCGCATCCTCTGCTGAGAATTCGACGTCATCGGTGTATTCCAATGCAGTCTTGATAGACATCGCTGCACGCTCAATCACCTGATCTTTGCTCATGCGCAACTTGTGCTCCATGTGAATAGGGCTAGTCGCAATAAAGGTGTGGATACGCCCTGATTTCGCTGGCTTGATCGCTTCACCAGCGCGTCGCACATCGTTTTCGCTAGCGCGGGCCAATGAGCAAATGGTTGACCCTGATATAGCTTCGGCGACTGCCTTTACCGCCTCAAAGTCCCCAGGACTGGCTGCAGCAAATCCTGCCTCGATCACATTCACACCCAGCTTTTCCAATTGACGGGCGATGCGTAACTTCATCTCACGCGTCATAGACGCACCAGGGCTTTGCTCTCCATCGCGCAAAGTTGTATCAAAAATTATCAATTTATCAGTCATGACAGACTCCAATACTTATAGATTTAACCTGCGACGCTATTTAAAGTCGCCGCTCTAGCTTGCAATATCTTTGGGGGGTATTTAGCGCGCGCCGCGCAGCAACAGGGCAGCCATCAGGCTGGCTGTAGAATGAAGTAGTGCGATGTGTGTAGAAAAATGCATGGCGCGATATTACCAGTTTTAGAGGTTCATGCAATCGGCTTCGACTTATTACCTTTTCGTACCAACCACATAACGAATCCTGACAAAGCATAGATGAGGAACATACCGAACAGTACACCAGGCGGATAGCTCGAAATCAACATGAAGAGGATAGCAATCATAAAGATCACAATGAAAGGAACGCTCTTGCGCATATTAAAGTCTTTGAAGCTGTAGAACGGTAGATTACTCACCATGCTCAAGCCCGCGAACACTGCAATCGCCGCAGCGTACCATCTCACCGTCTCGCCGCTAATGCCATAGTCCAGCATCACCCAGACAAAACCTGCTACCAACGCCGCAGCTGCAGGGCTAGGCAAACCTTGGAAATAACGCTTATCGACGACATCTATATTGGTATTGAAGCGCGCCAAACGTAAAGCAGTGGCACAGCAATAGATAAATGCGGCGAACCACCCCCACTTGCCCAAACCTTTCAGTGCCCACTCATATACCACCAGAGAGGGAGCTACGCCGAATGAGACCATATCGGAAAGACTGTCATACTCAGCGCCGAACTCGCTCTGTGTATGCGTAAGGCGTGCCACCCGTCCGTCCAAACCATCCAGCACCATAGCGATGAATATCGCTACCGCCGCAACTTCGAAGCGCTCGTTCATAGACTGCACGATGGCAAAGAAACCAGCGAACAATGCGCCAGTCGTGAACAGATTGGGCAAGAGATAGATGCCACGCTTACGCAGCGTCATCGGTTTACGTGTATTGAATTCATCCATAGGTGCAGATTAACCGTTTTAATAAGATATTGCCAAGGTAGTCCTAGCAACAAGGACTTTATTCTTGCCTTGTGACAGATGCATGTAAATAGACACAGCCGCCGCCCCAAGCACGACTCAGTATAAACAAAAAAAGGAAGGGCACAGAAAGAATGGCATTTCACCATTCTATCCATACCCTTCCCCTATTATCGCAACCTTAGTTCTTGGATTGGTCTACCAATTTATTCTTAGTGATCCAAGGCATCATGCCACGCAATTGTGCGCCTACTTTCTCGATAGGATGTTCTGCATTCAAACGACGGCGCGCAGTCATTTCAGGATAGTTGGTACGACCTTCCAAAATGAACTGCTTGGCGTAATTACCGTTCTGGATGTTGGTCAGGCATTCTTTCATCGCAGCACGAGCTTGATCAGCAATCACACGGTGGCCGGTGACGTATTCGCCGTACTCAGCGTTGTTGGAGATGGAGTAGTTCATGTTGGCGATACCGCCTTCATACATCAGGTCGACGATCAGTTTCAGTTCATGCAGACACTCAAAGTAAGCCATCTCAGGAGCATAGCCTGCTTCTGTCAGTGTCTCGAAGCCGGCCTTGACCAACTCGACCGCGCCACCGCACAACACTGCCTGCTCACCGAACAGATCAGTCTCAGTCTCTTCACGGAAATTAGTTTCAATCACGCCACCCTTGGTGCCACCGTTGGCAGCGGCATAAGACAAAGCGATATCGCGAGCCTTGCCGGATTTGTCTTGGTAGACAGCGATCAAGCTTGGAACGCCGCCGCCCTTCAGGTATTCGGAGCGCACTGTGTGACCGGGGCCCTTAGGTGCGATCATGATGACGTCGATATCGGTACGAGGAATGACTTGATTGTAATGAACGTTGAAACCGTGGGCGAATGCCAAGGCTGCACCGGCTTTCATGTTAGGGGCGATGTCGTTGTTGTAGACTTCTGGAATATTCTCATCAGGCAACAAGATCATCACAACATCAGCCGCCTTAACAGCTGTCGCCACTTCTGCCACGTTCAAACCAGCCGCTTCGGCTTTCTTCCAAGAAGCGCCGCTCTTACGTAGACCCACAGTGACGTTCACACCGGAGTCGCGCAAGTTTTGTGCATGTGCATGACCCTGCGAGCCGTAACCAACGATGGTCACTTGCTTGCCTTTGATCAATGAGAGGTCTGCGTCTTTGTCGTAATAAACTTTCATGTCGTTCTCTTTCGTTAAAAATCCAAGTAAAAAATCAGTAGGGTTGGGGGTTACAGTTTCAAAATACGTTCGCCGCGGCCTATACCGGAAGCTCCGGTACGTACGGTCTCCAAGATCAGGCCAGCATCGATGCTCTGCAAAAAACTATCCAGCTTGGATCGCGTGCCAGTCAATTCAATCGTGTATGTGTGGGATGACACATCCAAAATGCGGCCACGGAATATGTCTGTCATACGCTTTAGTTCGTCGCGATCATGGCCTTCAGCACGTACTTTGACCAACATCAGCTCGCGCTCCAAATGCTCGCCTTCGCTGAGATCCATCACCGCAGCCACGTCTATGAGCTTGTTCAACTGCTTGGTGATCTGCTCGATGACGGCATCTGAACCACGCGTAACAATAGTCATGCGCGATAAGGTTGCGTCTTCGGTAGGTGCGACGGTCAGCGATTCGATATTATAGCCGCGCGCTGAGAACAAACCTGCCACACGCGACAAAGCGCCTGCTTCATTTTCCATCAACAAAGAGATGATATGTCGCATCACAGATCCTCCGACAATACGACTTCCGACAAGCCTTTGCCGCCGGGAACCATGGGAAATACGTTCTCTTTAGGGTCGGTTTGAAAATCCATGAATACCAAATCTTTCTTACGCGCGAATGCTTCCTTCAAAGCTGGCTCTACATCAGCAGGATTCTCTATGCGCATACCAACATGGCCATAGGCTTCAGCCAATTTGACGAAGTCAGGCAGGGCATCCATATAGGATTCTGAATATCGATCACCATGGAAGAACTGCTGCCACTGACGCACCATGCCCAGATAGCGGTTGTTCAAGGACAACACCTTGATAGGGAGGTGGAACTGTTTGCAGGTGGACAACTCTTGGATGTTCATCTGAATACTGCCTTCACCAGTCACACAGGCGACGGTCGCATCGGGATGCTTCAGCTGCACACCCATCGCTGCTGGCAGTCCAAAACCCATGGTGCCTAGGCCACCTGAATTTATCCAGCGGCGGGGCTGGTCAAACTTGTAATATTGGGCCGCCCACATCTGATGTTGCCCAACGTCCGACGTCACGAATGCATCCCCATGAGTAATCTTATACAGAGTCTCGATCACAAATTGGGGCTTGATGATCTCGGTCGAGTTCTTATAGCGCAGACCGCCACCTTTGACGTTCCACTCCTTAATCTGTTTCCACCAAGCATCAAGGTCGGCAGCATTTGGTTGACGCTTGCTGACGCGCAACACCGCCAGTAACTCGTCTAGCACTGCCTTGATATCACCTACGATAGGCACATCCACCTTAACGCGTTTGGCGATAGAGGATGGATCGATATCGATATGGATAATCTTGCGGGGTATCTCTGCAAAATGTGCCACATTGCCAATCACGCGATCATCAAAACGTGCGCCTATAGCCACCAGCACATCGCAATGTTGCATCGCCATATTGGCTTCGTATGTACCGTGCATCCCCAACATACCAACAAACTGTTTATCTGTTGCTGGGAAGCCTCCCAAACCCATCAGGGTGTTGGTACATGGGAATCCAAGCAGACGCACCAAATCAGTCAACTGAGTCGCCGCACCTGATAACACCACACCACCGCCTGCGTAAACCATAGGTCGCTTGGCTTCCAACAACATCTGGGCTGCGCGCTTGATTTGCGTGCTATCGCCTTTTCCGGAAGGATTGTAAGCACGGATACTGACTGTTTCAGGATAATTGAACTCAGTTTTGTGATTCGACACATCCTTGGGAATATCTACCAGAACTGGGCCAGGGCGTCCTGACTTTGCAAGGTAAAAAGCTTTTTTGAGGATGGGGGCAATATCCTTAACGTCCTTGACCAAGAAGTTATGCTTTACGCAGGGACGCGTGATGCCAACGGCATCGACCTCCTGAAATGCATCCTCACCTATAGCCGAAGTTGGGACTTGGCCGCTGATGACCACCATGGGAATAGAGTCCATATAGGCTGTCGCGATGCCTGTTACCGCATTAGTGATACCGGGACCGGATGTCACCAGTGCCACGCCAACCTTATCTGAAGAGCGCGCATAACCGTCGGCCGCATGTATAGCCGCCTGTTCATGGCGCACTAATATATGCTTGACCTTTTCCTGCTGAAACAGCGCATCGTAGATATGTAGTACTGCCCCGCCCGGATAGCCAAAGAGGTATTCGACACCCTCCTCCTGCAAACAGCGGATAGCGATTTCTGCGCCCGTCAACTCCATCACACACACCCTAAAATTTAAGCCAAAAAGACCGCATAAGATAAAGCTTAGAGTGATTTTGGTCAACCTTTGCCTTGAGATGGGCATGTGTTTAAGCGAAAACGTGATGAATTTGATACCATGCCCGCACAATTAAAGAGGTGAAAACTGAGCAGCCCAGCCGAATTAAGCCATTTCCTAAGCAATGTGGAACGTCGCGCCTTTAAGATCGCCAATTTTGCCGTCCACGACCAACATGTCGCTTTGGATATCGTGCAGGATGCGATGATGAAACTGGCTGAAAAATACGGCGACAAACCGGTAGAGGAATTGCCTATGCTGTTTCAGCGCATTCTGCAGAACACCATACGCGACCATTATCGACGCCAAGCCGTCCGCAATGCATGGACCAGCCTATTCTCCTCATTTCAACCCGGCAATCAGGAGGAGGAATTCGATCCACTTGACGTGCTGACAGATGACGAGAACCAAAGCGCACCTGATGCACCACAACCATCCTATCAGCAGAAACAGATGATAGCTTTGATAGAAGATGCCCTCCGCGACCTACCTACGCGTCAACGTGAAGCCTTCCTACTGCGTTATTGGGAAGGACTAGACACGTCCGAAGCTGCAATCGCAATGGGATGCTCAGAGGGTAGCGTTAAGACACATTGTTCGCGAGCGAACCACGCACTTGCCATTGCGTTAAGAGCAAAAGGAGTCGAATTACCATGACCACAAAATTAGACCCACAAAAAATCATCCAAGTACTTGAGCTAAGTTCCCAAAACTTAGACCAGAAGACGCTGGCCAGTCTGCAACAGGCTCGCGCCAAAGCCTTACAGAGACAAGCTGGCAAAGCACATGTACTGCAATTGGCAGACCACCGCTGGAGCACGCTTTTAGTCCCACACTCGCTCCAACAATGGGCAATCGCGGTTCTGCTGGTTCTGGCAGTATTTGCCGGTGGCGGCATGTGGTGGCAGCATAGCCAACTGCATCACATCGAACTGGATGAGCAAATATTGACCGACGAGTTACCTATCGAGATATTCATTGATTGAACGGACACGACTCATAGCCTATGCGTAATATATACACGGTAGCATTACTTATCGCCTGTTTGGGAACAACAACAGTTTGCATTGCAGGACCTTGGAAATCTCTCACACAACAGCAGCAGCAAGCACTCTCCCCTTTGGCTCCTGAATGGGAGCATCTGACTGAACAACAACACGCCGAGATGCTGGCTTTGGCTAAGCGCTACCCTAAACTTGCTCCTGCGGCACAAGAACGTATGCAACAGCGTTTGAATGTGTGGGTCAAGCTCACGCCGGAACAACGCATGGCGGCGCGTGAGAAATATAAGGCCTTCAGCAAAGTACCTGCGGAGAAACGTGAGCAAGTGAAGCAGATGGTCAACCAACCAAAACCGGTCACTCAACCGTAAGAACGTCAGCGGCGCTCGGTGCGCCACAACATCAGCAGACCTATCAACAGATATAAGACTGTCATCGTACTGGCGCTGAGCAGTGGCTGCCAATTGTTGAGTGAACCCAAGCTGGCAAGCAACCTACCAAAGAAATGGAAGGACAAGCCCAGCACGATACCCAAGAACATCTTGCCACTTACTCCACCAGAACGATGTTGATGACCGGCAAAAGGTAAAGCTAGGATCATCATCACTAGCACCGCCAAGGGGTATATCAACTTATTCCACATGGCGATCTCATAGCGGGCACTTTGCTGATGATTGTCCCGTAAATGGCTGGCGTATTGGTATAGATTCGACGCCGACATTTGTTCAGGAACCACCAGCAGTACATTCAGTAACTCAGGACTTAGCGCCGAACTCCACTCTTGCGTATCAGCAGACAAGACCTGTGTGGAAAGCTTTTCAAATCTCGTTTCCAACACCCCATCCAACTTCCAACGACCCTTCTCTATAAAGTTCGCATCTTTGGCATTGATGATAGATTTAAGGTGATAACCGTCATCGAAACGGTAGATGGATAAATCATGCAGGCTGTTATCCGGCATCACATTCTTCACATTGACGAAGCTCTTCTCGTCCTTTACCCATACACCGGAACGAAACTCCTGCAGCGTCAAGGGCAGATTGCGCGCCTTAAGCCGCAATTGCTGCGCCATACGTTCACTCGGCGGTGCGATGAACTCGCCCGCCACGAAACTAAGTATCACCAAGGGCAAGGCGATCTTCATCAACGCAACGATCATCTGCGTCAAAGAAGTACCAGAGGCACGATAGACCGTGAGCTCGGAATTGGCGCCCATCTGCACCAAGGCCAATATGGTTCCCACCAACACGGCCACCGGGAACAATTCATAGATATGGCCAGGTATGGTCAGCGCCACATAGAGCAACACATAGCCCAGTTGATACTGCCCCTGCCCAAGGTTATTGAGCTCATTGACGAAGTCCAGAAATGCAAACAGCAATACCAGTCCGCCGAATACTAGGGCTATACCGGCATAGATCTCGCGCGCCAAATAACGTGTCAGAATATTCATTTGCGCAACACTCTACGTATAGATTGCAGGGTCGTACGCTTGTAAAAGAATATGGCGACCACACTCAGCATCACGCCGTGTATACCGATCAATCCCAGCGCAGCAGATATCTTCCCTGTACCCACCCAAGAATTGGTCACACTGATCATGTTGTAATAAACCATATAAAGTATCAGCGCCACGATTAAGTTGAATGAGCGTCCCGATCGTGGATTTACATAACTCAAAGGAATTGCGAGGAGCGCGAGAATGACTGCGCTGAGCGGCAGGCCTATGCGCCATTCCAATTCCGAGATATGCCAAGTAGTAGGATCCTGCCAAAGATCTAGGGTGGACATCGCCTGCAGATTTGGTATCGGGTCTTTGGGCGGCGCACTCTCGATACGCATTGCATATCGAGCAAACTCCAACACGCGGTAGTCTCGTTGCCCTGGCGTGCCCTCATAGCGCGTACCGTTAAGCAACACTAGGAAGCGATCGCCATTGGGCATCGTCTCCTGCAAACCCTGCTTCGCCATCATGGTGCCCAACTTACCGTTCTGCTGGGACTGGACAAAGATATTACCGACACGACTAGAACCCAATTCTGCGTTATCCACAAAATAGACGCGGTCAGCCGAACGAGACTCGCGGAAGGTGCCGGGGGTCGCAGCAGTAACATCATCTCTGCTCTCCAAACCGCGTTTGAATTCGGCAGCCTTATTTAAAGACCAAGGAGACAGCACCAGACTCAACAACGCGATCAGCGAAACTACAGGTAATGCATAGGTCAACACCGGGCGCATCCAATACGTCAAGCCGATACCGGAACCAAACCACACCACCATCTCACTATCGCGATAACAACGCGACAAGGTTAGCAAGATGGACAAGAACAGACTGATGGAAAGCAACACCGGCAGATAGTTCATCGCGCTGAAACCTAGCAATGCCAACACGCCGTCTACAGCCAGCCGCCCGCTCACCGCTTCGCCGAGAAAACGTATAAGCTGGCTGATGACTACGATGCCTAACAGTATCGAGAAAAGCAGCATGCCGTTATTCGCAAACTCACGAACCATGGCTCGCCCAAAGATTGTCGCGTGGACTTGCTTTGACTTTATAGACGGAGATTGCGGATAATCGGGCATCGTTACGATAAATATAATTGAGGAGCGGCGCGTGGAATTTAGCATAAAACAAGGTAGTTCGGAAAAACAGCGCAGTGCATGTGTGGTGGTAGGTGTGTACGCAAACGGCAAGCTCTCTCCCGCAGCACTCACGCTAGACCGCGCCGCCAACCATCACCTTAGCGACGTAATCGCGCACGGCGATTTGGATGGCAAGCTCGCCAGCACGCTGCTATTACATCATGTGCCAGGCATCGCAGCCGAACGCGTACTACTGGTTGGCTTGGGTAAGGCCTCGGACTTCTCCGCCCAACAATTCATCGATGTGGTACGCGCCTGCCTCAATGCGATCCATAAAACGGCAAGCAAAGATGCCGCACTATTCCTCACTGATCTGACCGTCAAAGGGCGTGACCTGACGTGGAAGATCAAGCAGTGCGTGTTGCTTGCGGCGGAATCATCCTTCCGTTGCGACCAACTCAAAAGCAAGCCTGCAGAAGCAGTTGCCTTACGCAAACTCGAAATAGTCAGCGCAGACAAACCAGATAGCCAAGCATCTTTAGCGTTGAACCAAGCCAGCGCCATCGCAAGCGGCATGTCGCTTACCAAGACTTTGGGCAACTTGCCAGGCAACATCTGTACGCCGACCTACTTGGCCGACCAAGCCAAGTCCATGGCCAAGGCACACAAACTCAAAGTCACCATACTCGAAGAAAAAGATATGGAGAAATTGGGCATGCACTCCTTGCTGTCCGTATCGCACGGCAGCAGACAGCCCGCCAAACTCATTACGCTGGAGTATCAGGGTGGCTACAAAAAGCAGAAGCCTGTGGTCTTGGTTGGCAAGGGCATCACCTTCGACAGCGGCGGCATCTCCCTTAAACCCGGTGCCGAGATGGACGAGATGAAATATGACATGTGCGGAGCGGCCAGCGTGCTCGGCACCATGCAAGCGATCGCCGAGATGAAGTTAAAGCTGAATGTCATCGTCATCATCCCCAGCAGCGAGAACATGCCTGATGGTGCAGCGAGCAAACCCGGCGACATCGTTAAAAGCATGTCTGGACAGACCATAGAGATCATGAACACCGATGCGGAAGGTCGCTTGGTGTTGTGCGATGCGTTGACCTACGCTGCACGTTTCGAGCCGGAGACTGTGATCGACATCGCCACCCTCACCGGCGCATGCATCATCGCGCTGGGCCATGTGGCGAGCGGCTTGTTCAGCAATGAAGACAAGCTCGCTAAAGAGTTGGCTGATGCTGGCGATTATGCGCACGACCGCGCTTGGCACATGCCACTTTGGGATGACTATCAGCAGCAGCTCGACAGCAACTTTGCGGATATGCAGAACATCGGCGGTCGCGCAGGTGGCAGCATCACCGCAGCCTGTTTCTTGGCGCGTTTCACCAAAGAATATCGCTGGGCACATTTGGACATCGCCGGCACCGCATGGAAATCCGGCAAAGACAAAGGCGCGACCGGTCGTCCCGTGCCCTTGCTAAGCCAATTCCTTATCGATCGCGCGGCGGCAAAGTGACCAAAGTAGACTTCTATACCGGCACCACAGACAAGCTACGCACCGCTTGCCAGTTGAGCCAGAAGGCCATGCAGAGCGGCGTGCGTGTGGTGGTCGGCACACCCGATGCCAATACCTGCGAGAGTCTGGATAAACTGCTGTGGCAGTACCCGCTTACTTCCTTTATCCCGCATTGCCGCAGTAATGATGATGAAGCCGAAAGCACTCCCGTATTGCTAGTACAGGACGAGGAGCGCTTTCCTCATCATGAGTTGCTCATCAGCCTGCATCCTGACACACCGAGTTACTTCAGCCGTTTCGAACGTGTGATTGAAATCGTTGGTGCGGATGCAGAGGATAGCGCCCGCGGCCGTGCTCGCTTCAAGTTCTATCGAGACCGCGGCTATGAGTTACGTCACTTCGACCTCAGTAGCAAGACTAATACATGAGCAACTCAACCTTGCCAATCGACCTGCCGGTGTTGACCGATATCATCGATACGGACGGCTCTACTGTAAGCATACCGACCTTGACTGAGATCATCTCTATCAATGAAGAATCTGAGCCGACCTCGCCACTGGATATCACAGAGCCCATAGCCTTCTATCCACCGCCCGAAGCAACGATAGAGCCCACCGTTGCAGACACAGCCTATGATTTTGAGCCTCCTATTGAGACCAAGAGTTCGCTGAGTCCGGATGATATGCAACTCCTCATCGATCACTTTTCCACTCATCTGGAAACTGTGTTCACTGAAAAGTTGGACCGCCATCTACGCCAACTGCACCATCAAGCCGTGCATCTTGCCATCATGGAGCTAAAAGCAGAGCTGCCGGAGCTGCTAAACAATATTCTTCATCCTGCCGAACCTGATAACTAAGCTCTTCTCTCCGCTTCATTGGCCGCTTACTGTGGGGCTTGATATAATCGCGCCCCATTCGACCGGCCATCACGCCAACTAGGCGCACTCAGACACACCATGGAACAGCAAAAAAATAACGAACTCGCTAAAAGCTTCGAGCCCAAACACGTAGAGGCGCACTGGTATCCCAAGTGGGAATCTGCTGCTTACTTCCAAGCAGGAATGGATGCCGACAAGACCGACTCTTTCTGCATACAACTACCTCCTCCCAATGTCACCGGTACGCTGCACATGGGGCATGGCTTCAATCAGACATTGATGGACACTCTTACTCGCTACCACCGCATGAAGGGCGACAACACCCTGTGGCAACCTGGCACCGACCACGCGGGTATCGCCACACAGATCGTCGTCGAGCGTCAGCTTGATGGCCAAGGCGTTTCGCGCCACGATTTAGGTCGCGAAAAATTCATCGAGAAGGTGTGGGAGTGGAAAGAATATTCCGGCGGCACCATCACCCAACAGATGCGCCGTTTGGGTACCTCGCCCGATTGGTCACGCGAACGCTTCACCATGGACCCGGCATTGAACAAGACCGTCACTGAGACTTTCGTGCGGTTGTTCAATGAAGGCCTGATCTATCGCGGTAAGCGTCTGGTGAACTGGGATCCTAAGTTGCATACGGCAGTCTCCGACCTCGAAGTCGTGCAAGAGGAAGAGGACGGTTTTATGTACCACATCCGCTATCCCTTAGCGGACGGCAGTGGTCACCTCACCGTCGCAACTACGCGTCCTGAAACCATGCTGGGTGACGTGGCGGTGATGGTGCATCCTGAAGATGAACGCTATATGCACCTTATCGGCAAGCAAGTCACCCTGCCACTCTGCGACCGCACTATTCCTATCATCGCCGACGATTATGTCGATAAAGAATTTGGCACCGGCGTAGTCAAAGTCACGCCCGCACATGACTTCAATGACTATGCTGTTGGGCAGCGCCACAAGCTGGAGATGATTTCCATCCTCACACTAGATGCGAAGATCAACGACAACGCGCCCAAACAATATCAAGGCTTGGATAGGTTCGCGGCGCGCAAGCAGATCGTTGCCGATCTGGAGACAGCAGGCGTATTCGACAAGGCCGAGAAACACAAACTCAAAGTGCCGCGCGGTGACCGTACCAATGCAGTCATCGAGCCTATGTTGACCGACCAATGGTTTGTCGCCATGAGTAAGCCTAGCGACAATGGCAAGAGCATCACCGAACAAGCGCTCGAATGCGTGTCCTCGGGTGAGATTAAGTTCCACCCGGAGAACTGGGTGAACACCTACAACCAGTGGCTCAACAACATCCAAGACTGGTGCATCTCACGCCAACTGTGGTGGGGACATCAGATACCTGCATGGTACGGCGTGAATGACGAAGTATTCGTTGCGCACAACGAAGTTGAAGCACGCAAGCTGGCTGACAAGGCTGGCTACGCAGGCCAGCTAGACCGCGACAACGACGTGCTCGATACTTGGTTCTCTTCCGCGCTGTGGCCCTTCTCCACCTTGGATTGGGAGATGGACAAACCACTGGCTGAACAGAACGAATTCGTACAGAAATATTTGCCTTCATCGGTACTGGTCACCGGCTTCGACATCATCTTCTTCTGGGTGGCACGCATGGTGATGATGACCAAACACATCACTGGCACCATCCCCTTCAAGGATGTCTATGTACATGGGCTGATACGCGATGCGGAAGGGCATAAGATGTCCAAGTCCAAAGGCAATGTGCTCGACCCTATCGATCTGATCGACGGCATCACACTGGAGGACCTGATCAAGAAGCGCACCACTGGCTTGATGAATCCTAAGCAAGCCGAGCAGATCGAGAAGCGCACCCGCAAAGAGTTTCCTAACGGCATCGCCGCTTTCGGTACCGATGCCTTGCGTTTCACCTTCGCCTCACTGGCTTCTCCCGGTCGCGACATCAAATTCGATATGCAGCGTTGCGAGGGTTACCGCAACTTCTGCAACAAATTGTGGAACGCGACCCGTTTCGTGCTGATGAATTGCGAAGGTAAGGATGTTGGATTGGATGAGTCATTGCCGCTGGAATACTCGGCAGCTGACCGCTGGATGATCAGCATGTTGCAACAGGCCGAAGCCGAGATGGCGACGCATTTTGCCGACTATCGCTTCGACATGGCAGCGCGCACCATCTACGAATTGGTATGGAACACCTACTGCGACTGGTATGTGGAATTGGCCAAGGTACAGATGTCCAATGGCAATGATGCGCAGCAACGCGCTACGCGCCGCACCTTAGTCCGCGTGCTAGAAACCATCTTGCGCATGGCTCATCCCATCATCCCATTCATCACCGAAGAGTTGTGGCAATCGGTCGCCCCTATGGCCAAGCAGCAAGGCGACAGCATCATGTTGCAAACCTACCCCAAGGCTGATGCAAGCAAACTGGATAGTGCCGCTAGTGCGGATATCGCCTTGTTGCAAGAGATCGTGAATGCCTGCCGCAGTCTGCGCAGCGAGATGAATCTATCTCCGGCCACACGTGTACCGTTGTTCGCAGCCGGCGATGCCGAGATGCTGAACACGCTCGCGCCTTATATCAGCAGCTTGGCCAAATTGAGTGAAGTGTTGGTCGTGGCAGAACTGCCCGAAGGTGATGCACCTGTATCTATCGTGGGTGGCTTCAAACTTATGCTCAAAGTGGAGATCGATGTCGCAGCCGAACGTGAGCGCTTAGACAAAGAAATCACACGCTTGAACAACGAAGTCGCCAAGACCACTGCAAAGCTGGGTAACGAGAGCTTTGTGGCACGCGCTCCAGCAGCGGTCGTGGAGCAAGAGAAAAAACGTATGTCAGAGTTCGAAGCAACGCTGCTTCAGTTACAAGCACAGCGTAAAAAGCTGGGCTAATCGATAGCTGTAGCATTCCTTCCCCCTCCTAGGGGGAAGGTTAGGATGGGGGTGTAATGTGGGCTATCTCGAATTTACCCCCACCCTAGCCCCCCCCTAAAATGGGAGGGAAAGCGCTTAGCGGCGGCGGATATAAAAGATGAACTCGTCGCCCTCTGTCTCTGCTACCAGCAAAGCATTACCCGTCTGACGGCAGAACACTTCAAAATCCTTGGGCGCCTCTTTATCGGTGGCAACTACTTTCAAGACTTTGCCGCTGTCCATCAGGGACAGTGATTTTTTGGCGCGCAAGATGGGCAAAGGACAAGCTAATTTGCGCACATTGAGTTCAATGTCGAATTCCATCACGCGATGGGCAGACCAGCATGCGCCCAAGCGGTGATGCCGCCTTGCAAGTTATAGACATCAGTAAAACCGTTGGCTACGGCAAATGCTGCGGCCTGAGCAGAGCGCCCCCCCATCTGGCAATAGAACACCGTGGTTGCCTGCTTATCCAGCTCATTGATACGCATAGGGATCAGATGCAATGGCACAGAATCTCCCTGAGGAATCTTGCCGCGCGCCACTTCCGCATCGGTGCGCACATCCACCAACTTAGGTGGCTTGCTCTGCAACAAAGCTTGCAACTCTACGACCGTGATATTTTTGAAATCTGACATGCTGCTTCCCTCTCAATATTAGTAAATTCGAATAGACGCGAATTCTGCCCAAATAATCCGTCATAGTCCATAGCAACATTCATATGCCTACGAGCAATCAACACTTTCTGTTACAAAGCTGCTCTCGATAGCCTGGGTACAAATCTATTATCATAGCGACCATGAAAAAACTCACCCTCTCAGTCCTGCTCTGCTTCGCTACCCATGCCGTTGCAGAAGGCCTACCCGATCTGGGTGACATATCCCAATCTGTACTTTCACCTTTGCAGGAAAGGCAGATCGGTCAGCAGAGCATGATGCAGATACGTGCCAGCCGCATGTTTCTTGACGACCCCGAAGTAAATGACTACTTGAACCAAATTGGTGATCGTCTGGTTGCGAGCAGCAACGAGCCCGCACTGAACTTCGAGTTCTTTGCAGTTGATGATGAGTCAGTGAACGCCTTCGCCATCCCCGGCGGCTTTATCGGCGTGAACATAGGTTTGCTTTTGACCACCCAGAGTGAGTCTGAACTCGCATCGGTATTAGCGCACGAGATTGCTCACGTCACCCAACACCATTACGCACGACTCCTGAGTGCCACTCAGAACGATGGTCTGACCTCTATGGCCGCTATCGCAGTTGCTATCCTAGCGGCGCGTAATAGTCCACAAGCTTCTCAGGCAGCCATCATGGGAGCACAAGCGCGGTCTGTGCAGAAGCAATTGGACTTCACCCGCCTACACGAACAGGAAGCAGACCGCATCGGCTTGGAGTCACTGCAAAAATCAAGCTTCAACACCCATGCCATGCCTGAGTTCCTACAAAGGCTGCAGCGTGCAACTAGGCTGCTGGAAGGCAATGCGCCCAACTATATGCGCACCCACCCGATCACCAGTGAACGGGTAGCTGATATCGAAAACCGCGTCAGCAAACAACCCTATCGCCTGATAGCAGACAGTTTGGATTTCCAACTGATACGGACTAAGTTGATTGCCCACCAAAAGTCTACTGCGGACGCCATCAGCTATTTCGAACATGCGTTGACCGACAAGAAGTTCGGCAATCCAGTCGCGCAACGTTATGGTCTGGTGCTGTCCTTACTTCGTGCCAATGACGCGACGCGAGCCCAACAAGAAATGGACACATTGCGTGCACAAGCCCAAGGCAATGCTTTATTAGATACGCTGACCGGACAAGTCATCGCCGCGCAGAAGAATGACCAAGCAACGCTGAACTATTACAAGACCGCGGTGCTGAACCATCCGCAATATCGCGCCCTTATTTACGATTATGCACAATTGTTGATACGCACCGGACAGTCTGCACTCGCTAGCCATCTGCTAAATGACCGCATCTCTCGTTACCCTGCAGATGTCACGCTCTATAACCTGCAAGCCCATGCATATCAACAATTGAATAAACCGTTAGAGCAGCATCAGGCACAGGCCTATAGCTATGCTTGGCAAGGCAATATACATGCCGCAATCGAACAACTAGAGCTTGCTAAACAGGCTGGAGGAAGCTTCTACCAAATGTCCACGATAGAAAGCGATTTGCGCGAACTACGAGATATGGTGGATACGCGTAGCAAGAAATAACAACTTCTTCATTGACAGGACTTAGGCAAAATCTCAGGGGATAGACCTGTTGAAACATCTGGAATTGCCACAACCCCTGTAGCAACTGGCTGAGCATCTGTTTTACTTGCCCCACCATTTGCGCAGCTCCAAGTATTGTCTAGCGTGTTATAGAACATATGCACTTGTGCACCGTTTGTGGTTTTGGGTGTCAGTAGTTTGGGACTTACTCCGGCTGATTTATAGGTGGCGACAATTGAAGTCTTGTCAGCCACAGCGGCAGTTGGGCTACTCGTTGAAATGACACTGGCCACATAACGCCCTGCATTCACTGCAACCACGCCCATTCCAGGTGCAACCCCAGGATTCCCCTCAATCAGAAAGGTACTTTTACTCGCGTATTGCTCTGTCATGGGCGTTTTCAAACCGTCCAACATCGTAAATGCATCTGCAGCTTGCGCGCGTGCCGTGTAGTCACTGTATGCGGGAATCGCTACGGAGGCCAAGATACCGATGATGGCAACCACTATCATCAGCTCTATTAGCGTAAAACCTGCTTGAGCAATTTTCATATCTTTATTCCTGCGATTATAGATTACACACAACTCAATCATTTTCATCAAGCATGAATTGCTTCATGGAAATAATCGATACCGAACCTTACTTAAGCAAAACCCCTCTTGCGAGGGGCTCAGCTAGCTTTGCAACATCAAACAAAGCTCATACTAAATTACTGGCAAGACTTAGGCAGAATCGCAGAAGGCAAGAGGCTGGTGCTCGCACCAACCAGGGCAACACTCAAAGCAGTTGGGGCCTTACCTGTAGTGTCGCTGTTTGCAACAGTTGTAGCGATAGTCGCATCGTTAGTAGCATCACCATTGGCACAAGTCCAGCCACCATCAATAGAGTTATAGAACATGTGGACGCTAGCACCATTAGCAGTACCCGCAACCAGCAACTTGTTGCTCACGCCGGTATTGTTGAATGTTGCAACCAAAGACGAGATTGTTGGAGGAGTCAACACGGGTGGAGTAGCCGCAGTAGGTGCGGTGTTGCCAGCAGGACATGCAGCACCCTGCTGAGCGCCTGTTGTTGCAGCACAGATAGATGCAACATACTTACCACCAGAAATGCCAACTACGCCGGGGATACCTGCAGTTGTGTCGGCAACCGAATTCAAATAGAACTGACCACTGGAAGTGTATGACTCTGTCATTGGTGTCTTCAGACCATCCAACAGTGTGAAAGCTTCAGCAGCCTGTGCACGTGCTGTGTAATCACCGTAAGCAGGAATCGCTACAGCAGCCAAGATACCGATGATCGCAACTACGATCATCAATTCGATCAATGTAAAACCTTTTTGAATTGTCTTCATGTAAAGCTCCTTAAGAAGTTTGATTTCACCTGCACTGACAAACCAGTTGCGACTCGCCTTGCCCAGATGAACACACGATTGTGTGTGTCGCCAATTGTAAAGCAAACTACGTGCCACGATTGCAACGTGTTGTTAGACTGAGACTTACCCAATCTTTTCTTAGAGCGCCCTCATGACTGTCGACGAGATTTGTTTGGTGAGTGACGATTTTTGTCAGTCCATGCGCTTATTTTTTCTGCACCACGACCCCTGGGATACGCGACAGATCGACCTCGTCGATCTGCTCCGATGCTAAGAACTGATGGGCATAATCTAAATAGACTTTCTCTCTGATGAATACGTCGAACAGATCAGGATCGACATGTCCATTGAGTTTAAATTTCCCTAGTATGGTCAATGACTCAGTGAGCGTTTTGCCTTTCTTATAAGGGCGATCTTTGGCGGTCAAAGCCTCAAAAATATCTGCAATACCCATCACTCTGGCCTGCACTGACATCTCTTCACGCCTGAGTCCACGCGGATAGCCCTTGCCATCCATACGTTCATGATGGCCACCCGCATATTCCGGTACATTCTTTAGATGTTTGGGCCATGGCAGGGCCTCCAGCATCTTGATAGTCACAACAATATGATGATTGATAATTTCACGCTCTGCCGCTGTCAATGTGCCTGAGCGCACGGTCAAGTTTTCGACTTCATCATCTGTTAAGAAATTTTTCTCTACGCCATCACAATCTTTCCAACGGTATAGCCCGATGTCACGCACACGCTGCTGTTCCTCTACGGCCATCGCTTCGCTTCCAACATTGCAGTAACGCAGAAACTCTCTATCTATATCCAGTTGACGTATGCGCTCGGCGTGCTGTGCTCTCAGCTTCTCGTGATTCGCCTCAGGTTGCTCCGCCATGCTGCGCAACATATTGATCTCGCTATCGCGTTTCAATACCTCAAAGCGCTGGGCGACCAACTCGATGCGATCCAACAGGGTATGTAACTTAGTCGCCTTATCCACCACATGCACTGGCGTGGTGATCTTGCCGCAATCATGAAGTAGTCCCGCTATCTTCAACTCATAGCGATCCTTGTCAGTCATGACAAAATCTTTTAACGGGCCTTCCTTGGTGCGATTCACCGCATCCGCCAACATCATCGTCAGCATCGGAACTCGCTCACAGTGCCCGCCTGTGTAGGCAGATTTATCATCCAGTGCGGTATTGATAAGTTTGATGAAGGATTCGAACAACTCCTCCATTTGCGCAATCAATCTGCGATTAGTCAATGCTATGGCCGCTTGGGAGGCCAAGGACTCCAGTAGTTGCTGATCATCAACCGAGAATGGCACGATTTCCCCGCCCTCATGATCGTGCGCATTGATAAGTTGCAACACGCCGATCACTTCATCCTCATGGTTGCGCATGGGCACGGCTAAAAAAGATTGGGAGCGGTAGCCCGTTTTGCTGTCGAACTTCTGCGTTCCTGAAAAATCGTATCCTTCGGCCGTGTATGCATCAGGAATATTGACCGTCTCCCCAGTCAGGGCTGAGTGACTAACGACCATGGCATGATTGGGTTCGCCGTGCTCGTCATACAGATGGATAGGATAAAAAGTAATAGGAATGCCACTAGTGCCTCCCATCGCGATATCCAGTGAATCATTACGCAATATCTCGAAACGCAAAACCTTGGTGTCGACTTCATGCAGATACAACGTTCCCGCATCGGCAAGAGTGATGCGTTTAGCGGCCTCCAAGATTGTTTCCAGCAAACTATTGATATCGCGCTGCTTGGAAAGCGCGATACCAATCTCATTGAGCTCTTTGAGTCGATCCCGTAATGTCGTAGTCGAATGCATGAGATTATTTGATACAAACAGCCCGCACTTGATGCATATCGGTGATGCCCTGCAACACCTTCTCTATACCGTCCTGCTTCAAAGTGCGCATCCCTTCTTCCAAGGCGATCGCAAACAATTCAGCGACTCGCGCATGTTCCTGTATCCCTTTCTTCAAGACGTCCGTGCCGATCAGTAACTCATGCAGACCGACTCGCCCACGATAACCGGTACCCGTACACTTATCGCAGCCCACTGGCTCATACAGCATGATCTGCCCTTTGTCGTCACCGAACGATTTTACCCAGTCTGCATAGACCGATTTCATGGCTGCGCTCGGGTCCATTTTCCAAGTTTCTGTGTTTGCCATCTCGATACTGTATTCATTTAGTATCGCCTTGATCTCATCGGCGCTCGCCACATGAGGCTTCTTGCAGTCTTTGCACAAACGCTTAGTCAGGCGTTGAGCCAAGATACCCAACAAGGCATCTGCAAAGTTGAATGGGTCCATGCCCATGTCCAGCAAACGGTTGATGGATTCGGGCGCACTATTGGTGTGCAATGTTGCGAACACCAAGTGACCAGTCAAGGAAGCTTCAATACCGATAGATACGGTTTCCTTGTCGCGCATTTCACCAACCATGATGACATCTGGATCTGCCCGCAAGAAGGCGCGCATGATGGTTGCAAAGTCCAACCCAGCTTTCTTGTTGATCTGCACCTGACGCAATCCCTTTTGCGTGATTTCGACAGGGTCCTCTGCCGTCCATATTTTGGTCTCAGGCTTGTTGATGAACTTCAAGATGGAGTGCAGTGTGGTGGTCTTACCAGAACCGGTAGGCCCACAGACGAAGAACAATCCGTATGGTTTGCTCACCGTTTCTTTGATCAACTCATTATTACGCTTCGAGAAACCCATCTGCTCCAATGGCAAGGGTTCGCCGGAGGCCAAGATACGCATGACCACATCCTCAACACCGCCCTGCGATGGGATAGTGGCTACACGCAGCTCGATATCCAAGGGCCCGAATTTTTTGAACTTGATCTTGCCATCCTGCGGCTTGCGCTTTTCGGAGATATCCAAGTCACACATGATCTTTAAACGCGTGACCAAAGCGTTGCGGTAAGTCGATGGCACCTCGATGTAATTCATCAACGTGCCGTCTTTACGCACACGAACTTGCGTCTTCATCTTACCTGGGCCGGGTTCGATATGGATATCCGAGGCGCCCATACGATAGGAGTCCACGATGATCTTGTTAACCAGTTTGACCAGCTCGTTGTCAGCTGCAGCGCTAACATCATCTTGGGTGATGGCGACATCGTCATCTTCACCACCTAGATTCGACAGCAGATCGTCCATGGAGGATTCGTCCATGGAGAAGCCGCCCGTTCCTTCTGTACCTCCACCACCATAAAAAGCATCTAGGGTCTGACGGAATTCGCGTTGGGAGCAAACCTTGTAGACCAACCTATGCCTAGAGAAGATGTTATTAACGATACGAGAGGCTTGGATACGCTCTGGATCGGTTGTTAGTATGACAACACCATCCTGATTCTCTTCTATCGGCACCCAATGACTACTTTCCACATATTCGCGCTTCAGATTACGCAACAAATCACTGGGTTTAATGCGATCTGCCTTGAAGGGCTGATACTCCACACCAAAAAAGCTAGAAAGTGCTTTCCCTAAGATAGGTACACCGACTTGAAATTCATCGATTAGCACCTCTTCTACGTCTACGCCTTTGCGGCGTGCAGTGCGTGTCGCCAATTCAAACTCTGCGGCTGAAAGCACAGCATCACTGACTAGATAATCATATTTGGTCTTAACTGCACTGGTCTTCTGGCGTTGACGTAAGGCGACCGCCATGCTTTGCGCTAACTCTTGCAGCCCTTCTTCGACCACGGAAGAAAACGGCAAGCCAGCCTTGTTGTTGATAACTTGAATCACACCCACCAAACTATTGTCTTGTTCCAAGATGGGAACAATCAGCATCTGCTTGGTACGGTAGCCGGTGCGTTTGTCGACCTCCTGCAGGAAGCGCAGATGATTGCTGTGACTAGCCAACTCCTGCTCGTCATAGACATCCTTGATGTTCAGTGTCTTTTTATGCACACCCACGTAACCTGCAACGCTCTGCTCGGCGATGGGCAACTTTAGATCCTTGAATGAGTTCAGACCGGTCTTTACTTTGGATATCAAAGACGAACCGTCTTCACCCACCACGTATATGGTCAGTCGATCAGCGTTGAAAGCCGTGCAGATATCCTTGCTGACATCGAGCATGATCTCGTCGATATTACTCGCAGCATGTACCTTATTGATTACTTCGTTAAGGCTCTTGGTGAACTGGAGTTTAGAACTCACCCCACCTGCGCTATCGTCATTGCTCATTTCAAATCCCCTACTTATTACTCGTTATTGTTCGGCCGATGACACCGACCATAATCCGTTTTCCAAGACCTGCACATCGTATCCCGCTTGCGCCAAGATGAATGCGGCCGCCGCACTCCTTCTGCCGCTTTGGCAGTAAGCGATGTACCTTTTCTTTTTATCCAACACGCCTATAGCGTTACGGATATCGTTGAGCGGCACACTTACCGCACCGGGTAACCTGTCGTATCGATATTCAGGAGGATGTCGTACATCCAACCATACGGCCCCCTCATTCACACTCTGTTGTGCCTGTTCATACCCCACCTTGCGCAACAAGGGCTCCTGCAACAGCGCTAGAAAATCCTGTCTGCCCAAACGCAACAACACGCCATTTGTCTTCATCGTAACCGTTGCATTTCGCTTGGCATCCGAAATCAATGCCTCTTCACCGAAGACATCACCTGCTTTCAGATCGGCAAGCTCGATGTCGACTCCACCGACACGCCGAGTGACCTGCGCCTTGCCGGTATCGATGAGATAGTAGTAATCCCCTTCGTCACCCTCGCGAATGACCACGTCATCCTCCCAGACGGCGATTGCTTCCACACGCTTCAGCAGTGCACCTATATTGGCAGTTGGGAGATGCGCCAATGGTCCACTCTTTAGACTTTCAGCGCTGAACATACTCGATGACAGCAGTCGCTTCCTGCCCTCCTCATCCAGCAGCGACTCAGAGTCGGCAGGTTCGCTGACCATGCTGACAAAATCATGGCTAGAGAACTGATCCCAAGTGACCATACGATCCAACAGATCATCTTCTATGCGTAACAACTGACTATCACTTAGCGCAACCGCAGTGACGATAACTGGCTGACGTTTCCCCAACGGATGCTTAGCCCACTCAGAATTCGCGCTTACCACGACTCGGTTGCCATCCTGATATGTCAGCTCTATCTCTCCGCGCACCAGATACACCGACTGTCCCATCAAACCATTCTTGGCGAACGGATCCGCTCCCTGTGGGATATTCTCGGTATGACAATAATCCAATAGTTCGCGCAAACGTGTCGCACTGAATGCCGAGATCGGCTCAAGACTCGCTAACACTCTGATATCAAGCGGGTAACTCATGCTTGCACACTAAAGGTCAAAAATCTGGTTATTCAATAGCATCTTAGGATGCAGTCTTTGTTTGGCCGTATCGATTTCACGCATGATGAGTTCGACCTCACCAGGCTTCAAATGAGTGATGTAGATTTCTGCATTCCCATGGAATTTGGCAAGCTCCTCCACCAGCAAGCTAGGACAAAGATGTTTGGACAACACCGCCAAGTCTTTTTCGCTGTTAGAGAAAGCCGTTTCGACGATCATGTATTTAAGGTTGCTTACGCGATTGGCTATCGCCCACAGTGCATCATTTGTCGTGGTATCGCCGCTGAATATCAAACTACTCCTGCCGCCATCTAGGTGGTAGCCGACTGCGGGAACTACATGGTTAGCAGGTATGGCTGTGATCTTACGACTTTGTAAAACGATCTCTTCACCGACCTTGATCTCCTGATAGCGCATGAAGGGCTGTTGCGCATTGGGAATCTCGCTAAAGTCAGGCCATATCTTCCAGTTGAAGATGTGCTGTTTCAACGTATCCAAAGTATCAACTGTGCCGTAAAGCGTAATTGGTTTGTCACGCATGAATCCGACACTATCGACGAGCAAAGGGATGCAGGCGATATGATCCAAATGGGAATGCGTGATGAAGATGTGATTGACCATGCTGAGCTCAGTCAAACTGAGCTCGTTGATACCAGTTCCAGCATCTATGAGGATATCGTTATCGAGCAAGAACGAAGTGGTGTGCAGATTGCCACCTATCCCCCCACTGCATCCCAACACTCGGAGTTTCATCGTCTTGTCTGCCTCGATTATTTTGTTTCGAATACGTATACGCCATCCCAATCACTGGCAGGCGCTTGTTTTCGAAAGTGCGCGATACGCTCAACGTAGATCCGATATAGCTCGGTTTGCGGTGACATACGCTGCAGGTTGATTAATTGTAGCTCTGCTTGTTCCCAATTCTGTTTGCGGTACAACCGGCGCATCTCATGAAATACCTTAAGTTCATCCAGCGTATCCTTACTCACTTCGGCAACCAATCCCAAAGGTTCGTATATTGCAATGGGCTTATCTTTACCTTTTACACGTACATGGTCAAGCTCGCGATAAACAAATTCCGGCACGGCCGCCTTGGTATTCTCACCAACGATGATGCCGACCCCATATTGCTTGGTGATGCCCTCTAGGCGCGAAGCCAGATTTACTTCGTCCCCCATCACAGTGTAAGCGACGCGAACCTCTGAGCCCATATTGCCTACGCTGACTCGGCCGGTATTGATACCCACACCGATTTTGATAGGTGGCCAACCGCGCTCTTTGAATCTTTCCTGCAAAGTATTCAAAGTTGCAAGCATCTCCAAACCGGCCTGGATGGCATTGCGCGCATGAGATCCATCAGGCAGAGGTGCCCCCCAAAAGGCCATAATGCAATCACCCATATACTTGTCTATCGTACCTCTGTGCTTATAGACCACTCGTGAGAGCGGAGTGAGGAATTCGTTCATGAGCAAAGACAACTCTTTGGGGTCCAAGCCTTCCGAGATAGTCGTGAACCCACGTACGTCGGAGAACAAGACCGACATCTCGCGACTCTCACCTTCCATCGATACACTTTCCGGATGCTTGCTCATCTCGTCAACCAATTCGGTCGGTACGTACTGCCCAAACAGGTTGGTGATCTGACGCTTAGTGCGCGACTCGACAAAATAACCGTAAGACATATTCAGCGCGAACAACAATGCGATCATGACCAGACTGTTCGCGATCGGCATCACAACATCTGCATATTGCCAGATCATCTGACTCAAACCTTGACTGATCGCAAACATCACGATGGATACCAAAATCGCCCGCATCGGAGACAGCAGCGGCAATAGTACGCTGAGCATTACACCCACAAGTAATAACCATAGCACCTCGGCGCCCAGCATATACGCTGGCTGCTGCTTGAGGTCCTGATCCAACATCCCCGCAATCATATTCGCGTGGATCTCCACACCAGGATAGACCTCAGAGACCGGAGTAGAGCGCATATCGAGCAAGCCCGGAGCCGTAGTACCCACCAGCACAATCTTTCCTTTAAGTTGAGCCGGATCTATTCTGTCGTGCAACACATCCGTGATAGCAAGGTAGGTGAAGCTACCTTGCCGACCTCGATAGGGGATGAGTGAAGCTACATCCTGATCGACTGGTACACGCAGGTTGCGCTGCCCTCCACTCAACTCCAACCACTCTAGGCCAGAGTAGCCAGCATTCTTACCGTCGGCATATCCCAACACGATGGGGGGTTCGCCCATCAAGGCTTGGACCATCGCCAAAGACAGCGAAGAGTAGTAGGCGCCATTACATTCCACCAGCATGGGCACACGGCGCACCACACCATCTTCATCGACCAGAGGATTGAAATGCCCTGCCCCCAAGGCAGCACTCTGCAACTCTGGCAGATTCGCGCCATAACCATTCCAAGTAGTAAAACCTATCAGCGAATTTTTGAACATCCCCTGCGGGAAGGCTGGGGCAGGTAACAAACCGGAAGCGCTATGGTCTTTCTGATTGGTCAGATAGAAGCCCAATACGACTTTGCGGTTCTTGATCTTATCTGCGAACAATTTGTCGTATTCCAGTTGCGGTGTGATCTGGTTAAGAGCGACTTGGAAACCAACGTCATTCTTTAGCTGATCCTGCCCCAACCTTTGCAGCACCGACAGACCCGAGCTATTGTCTCGTTCCGCGAATACCACGTCGAAGCCGACCACCGCCACACCGTATCGATCGAACAACTGATCCATTAATAAGGCCATACGGTCGCGACTCCAAGGCCAGCGACCTTCTTCTTTCAGGCTTTTTTCATTGATATCCAAAATGACAATGCGGTCGTCATGCGTATTGGGCATGCTGATACGCAAGCGGTAGTCATAGAGGATGGCGGATAATCTGTCGACGAAATGAAGGCGGTAGAAATGTGCGGCGTTGCCCACGAAGAGCAAGACCAACATCACACCCAACGCGATCAAAATTGCATTTTTCTTCAAGCGGATCCCTCAAAATTATGCGATTGAGTCCCTATGCTCAATTGGTGATGACTATGCAAATTTAGGCGCAATCAACTCTTGAAGTAAAACTCCATTTTCACGCCAGCCAGATCGATCAAGTCATGATCGTTCAGCTTATGTGGCTGTTCATTGAGTGGCTGTCCATTCAGCAAGGGGAAAGTCTCACCTTCCACATGGGTGATGAAATAACCATGAGGACGTTTTGCCAGCACGGCGACTTGTAATCCAGGCTTACCCAAAGTTGTCAGATTTTTAATCAATTCCAACTCCTTACCCGCATTAGGACCCGTCAGGATCTGCACCACGGCAACTTGAGCCGTTGCAACCGGTGCATCAAGCTTGTCGGTCTGCTCCGCTTTTGGGGTGGCCGGCTTGTTCGCGATAATTTGAGTCTGAGTAAATCCAGGGTTGGGCTCCGCGATTTCCACTGGTGCAGGTGCTTGCATTTTCACCGGTCCACGCAACACCATGGTTTTTTCGAAGTCAGCAGCACTGGTCTTGCTCACTTGATCATTCACATATTTCAATGAATGCTTACCGATCTCGATAAGGTCGTTGTTTTGTAGAAAATGCTTCTTGGTGGCAACGCCATTTACGACCAAACCATTGGTGCTGTCCAAGTCTTCCAAAAAGGAATCGTGCAAGATGGTGATGATGGCAGCATGCTCGCCACTCACAGCCAGATTGTCTATCACGATATCGTTGCTGGCCTTACGTCCTATAGTCATCCGCTCCTTCTCAAGAGCGTATTCCTTGATAGCGACCCCATCCATACTCACAATCATCTTTGCAGCCATAGCGATACCTCTTAACTCCGTTATTTTTTAAACCAACTCAACAATTTTGCCTGCCAGCTGCGGGTCTCTCCGAAATCTCCCAGCACCTTTACTAGAATGACCGAGACGTTATCCCGACCACCGTTATCATTCGCCATCTGTATCAGCTGCTGCGCGGCCAACGGCAGATTGCCCTGCATCGCATAGAGAGCAGCCTCGATATCCATATCCTCTACCATATCGTTCAGTCCGTCTGAACATAGCAGATAGATATCGCCGACCTCTACGTCATATACATGCACGTCCGGCAATACATTCTCATCTATACCAACCGCGCGCGTGACCAAGTTCTTGTTCTTTGAGAAGCGCGCATCCTCCAGACTAATCATTCCGCTATCTATCTGTTCTTGCAATAAAGAGTGATCTTTAGTCACCGTGCTGAGTTTTTCGCCGCGCAATAGATACATGCGCGAATCTCCCACGTGACCGACAGCCACTCTGTTGTCATAGAAAAGACCTGTGACTATGGTAGTTCCCATACCCGCATATTGCGGTTGACTCTGTGATGCGTGATAGATGGATGAATTCGCTTTGCGTATGTTGTTACGCAACAAAGTGACTGCCAACTCTTCTCGACTTTCGTTGTCGATATCGGTAGGACTGGCGAACTGCAAACGGTGCGCGATCTCGGTAGCCGTTACTGACACTGCGATACCGCTTGCGACCTCACCTGCGTTGTAGCCACCCATACCATCGGCCAACACTGCAAGCCCACATGCCGCCTCCACTCCCACGCTGTCCTCGTTGTGCGTACGCACCATGCCAGGATGGGTTAGGCTGACTATCTGCAACGCCTCAGCTATCTTCATGTTCTATCCTTCTATCCCAGCCACACAGCTACGCAATGCTGCCGCGACTTGAGCCCCATCCGCATAACGATCTTCAATCTTCTTCGCCAACATCTTCTCTAATATCTCCGCTAAACAGGGTGGCAAATCAGGATTCACACTTAGGATGCTCGTAGGGGGCTCGTTCGCGATGCAATACATCAATTGCGCCATCGAATCACCTTCGAACGGGAGCTTACCACAAGCCAATTGATACAGACTCACGCCCAACGAGAACAGATCGGAGCTACCTTGTATCTTTTTACCTGCCAACTGCTCTGGTGACATAAAGGAAGGTGTGCCCAACACCATACCGGTCTTAGTCTTACTCGAATCGGTGATACGCGCGATGCCGAAGTCAGTCACCTTAGGCGTATCGGTGTCGGGGTCGTACATGATGTTGGCCGGTTTGATATCTCTGTGCACCACATTCTGCTTGTGCGCATAGTCCAACGCGTCAGCGACTCTTGCGACAATATTGATGACCTTGGGCAGTGGCAATAGGTTATCCGGCTTGGTGTAAGGCACTAGATCTTTGCCTTTGAGGAACTCCATGGCGATATAAGCCAAATCATGCTCCTCACCGGCATCGTATATAGAGACTATATTGGGATGATTGAGCCTACCGGCAGTCTCAGCTTCACGGAAAAAACGCTCCTTCACATCTACCAACTCATCTGCCTCGAACTCTTGCGACAAAGCAACGGTCTTAATCGCGACGACACGACCGATCTTGGGATCTTTACCAAAATAGACCACACCCATTGCACCCTTACCCAACTCCCTCTCGATCTCATAACGGCCCAACATAGGTTTGGACATTCCCGACTTACCCAGCACTAGGGTGCTGGAATTACCGCGCGTATTACCACCACCCAGAATGATGGTCTCAGCCATCTCATGCGCCGAACTCAAACGCTCTGCCAGGTCACGGAACTTGGCATTGTGTACGGACATATATTTGAATACCGACTCAGCCTTATTGAACTGACGCTTGCGCTCGAAATCCAGACCTAAGTTGTACATCACTTCCATAAGACTGTCGTCGAGTGGCACTTTGCGGAATTTATCGAAAGCCATATCGAGCTGACCCTGACCTTGGAAGGCCAGACCCAGCATACGATTACTTTCGGCAGAGTCTGCATCTGATTTTTGCTTACCTTGCTCGGTCAGAAGGAAGCGCTTGGTAGTCAGCAACAGATGACCAACCAACAGCAAAGATGCTGATAACATCAATTGCAGCCACATCGCCTGAGTCATCATCAATGCAAAATGCGCCCCCAAGAGCGACACAAAAAGACCTGCCGTAACTAATGCACCAACGCCTGCACTCAAGCGCGGTAAGAGCAGAATCAGATACAGAGCAATCACCAAGAACACGCCCATTTCGGCCAATGAAGCCCACGCCGGCGTGATGAAATAGTCACCTTTAAGAATACTGGATACAGAGTGAGCAAGTATCAACACCGGCGACATCGCTGGCGAAATAGGCGTGACTTGCATAGTGCCCACTCCCGCAGCCGACGCACCTATCAGAACGATCTTGTCGCGATATTTATCTGCCGATATCTTGCCGCTGTAGACATCATAGAAAGAGTCCACTGGGAAAGCGGATTTGCCGTCTTTGTCCTTGTAGAAGAAGCTGTGCATCTGCATCGCAGCATCGGTAGGTACCTTATGGTTACCCAGATCAACGCTCTCACCTAGATTCACGACGATGTCCTTGGCATCCAGATTGAGACTCTTGGCGGCCAGCATCAAAGACAACGAAGGATAGTATTGATCGTAGTAATTGACCAATAAAGGCTCGGTGCGTACTGCGCCATCCACATCAGGGATACTGTTCAAATGCCCCATCGCCATGGCATTGCTACCCAGCATAGGTATCGGAATCAGCACGTTCCGTGCTGGCAGCGCCATCGCTCCCGCCACGTTACTCATCTGCACATTAGGCAGACTGTTGCGTTCCATATAATCTGGTAGAGCCTGATCAGGCTTGCCTTGCGGTTCACCCAGTTCGAAGTAGGTGCCCAGCAACACCTCGTTGGCCTTAGCCATGCTGTCGCTGAGCTTCTTGTCACTATTGAGATTCTGTACTGCTTCCAGCAACAGGCCATTCAGTTCTGCTGCTTCAGGTGTTTGCTGTATGGAAGGCCGGGTCACCAGATCGGCAATCTTGTAGATATAAGACAGACCGGCATCGACCTGCGGCTCAAAGAAGAACACCGTATAGCCTATGACCTTGGCGTGGCCGGCGCTCAACACATCGATCATCTTGGCATGTATCTCGCGCGGCCAAGGCCAGCGACCAAGGTTTGCGATACTCTCATCATCGATAGCGATAACGGCGATCTTATCGCTAGGGACGCGCGTGGTCTCCCTGACACCCAAGTCATAAGCTTTGCGCTCCAGACTTTGCATCAGGTCACTATTGGCGGAGAGCAAGAACACCAGTGTCACCAGTATTCCGACGAACCAATCATGCTTCCAGAACGACCAGTTTTTCATTACGACTCCCTGCATTACGACTCAGTCGTCTACTAATTGCGGCCAATACTAATGTATTTTATGACAACACACCACAAACCCATTGATTCATTAAAGACTATCTAGATATTTTGAGTGCTATATGGAATCGCACTACTTGACGACCAATACTGGAACCTCAGCCAGATGCAGCACTTTGCTTACTACCGAGCCCAGCAACCAAGACTGCAAACCTGCCTCGGCCTGCTTACTCAGCACAATCTGCTCAATATCATGTTCACGCGCATATTGCACGATCGCTTCTGCGGGATTACCGATACTGATGTGATACTCATAAGCTAGACCCGCCGCATCCAATATGGCGCGCGCGCCAGCCAACTCCGCCATTCCCTGCTCACGATAATGGTCGTTGATCGTCTCCTGACTGATGAACAGCTTCACATTACCGGCAGCCACCTTCCACTGCACGTTCAGCAAGGCAATTTGGATAGGCTGACGTAAGCTTGCCGCACTGGCAATGACATACTCGACTGCTCGTTCCGCTCCTTTGGATCCATCCACAGGTACAAGAAATTTCATTCCGTTTTCTCCAAATTTAGATGTGCGACCTTCACATCGACCAAGTCCACGACCTTGCTAGCAGCAACACTACGTGAGGATAGCCAGTGTCCCAACCCTAATACCAGCAGTGCGCATGACACAGGCACAACATAATGCAAATAAGGATAGGCCTCTGATAGAGGAGCGAACAGAGACTCGCTCAGTAACATCTCACCTGCCACATAGCCTAATAGCGCACCGCCCGCGTTGATGACCAATGGAAAACGGTCTATGACCTTCAATACCAACTGACTACTCCAAGCAATCAATGGAATGCTGATGAGCAGACCGAACACCAGCAGAATGACATTGCCATGTGCAGCCGCCGCGACACCGAGCACGTTATCTAAACTCATCACGAAATCGGCAATGATAATGGTCTTTATCGCACCAACTAACCTTGTATCCGCTTTGATGTTGTTAGCATCATGCTCATCATCTGGTAGCAACAACTTCACGCCTATCCAGATCAGCAATAGCGCACCGATCAGCTTCAGATAGGGTAATGACAGCAGACTAACGGCGAAGAAAGTCAATATCACACGCAGCGCGATGGCACCGATCACACCGAACATGATGCCGCGCTTACGCTGCTCAGCAGGCAGATTGCGGCATGCAAGTGCAATGACCACGGCATTATCGCCGCTCAACAGTAAATCGATCATGATGATCTTGGCGACATCTACCCAGAACTGGCCGTTAACAAGCATCTCCAACATATTTATCCTCTTAGCAACAATATTAAATCGGCATTACCGACGAGCGCGGCCTATCCGCTCGCCCTACCAATACGCCATCAGCTTTTCAGCACCCGCTTCATGACCTTACCCATCTCGGCTGGGTTGCGTGTGATATAGATACCGCTCTCTTCCATCACCGCCAACTTGTCATCCGCTCCGCCTTGGCCGCCTGAGATGATCGCACCAGCATGACCCATGCGTTTACCAGGCGGAGCCGTGATACCTGCGATGAAACCGACTACCGGTTTGCGCATATGATCTTTGATCCAGCGTGCGCATTCTTCTTCGTCAGTACCGCCAATTTCACCCACCATGATGACTGCATCGGTATCTGGATCATCGTTGAACAATTTCAACACATCCAAATGCTTCAGCCCATTGATAGGGTCGCCGCCTATACCCACGCAGGAGGATTGGCCCAAGCCTAAAGCACTGAGCTGACCGACCGCTTCATAGGTCAGCGTCCCAGAACGTGACACCACACCGATGCGCCCTTTGCGATGTATATGTCCAGGCATGATGCCGATCTTGATTTCATCAGGCGTAATCAGACCAGGGCAGTTAGGGCCTATTAGTATGGTGCGCTTACCCTGCATCTTGTAGCGAGTCTTGATCATGTCGTGCACCGGTATGCCCTCGGTGATACAGATAACCAAATCCAAATCGGCCTCTACCGCCTCATCTATCGCTGCCGCCGCGTAAGGAGGCGGCACATAGATCACCGAAACGGTCGCACCCGTCTGCTGCTTCGCCTCCAACACGCTGTCATAGATGGGTACACCTTCGAAGTTCTGGCCGCCTTTTTTGGGCGTCACGCCAGCTACGAAACAATTCGCACCGTTCGCATAGGCGATACAGTTTTGTGTGTGAAACTGGCCGACCTTACCGGTCATACCTTGCGTCATCACGCGGGTGTTTTTATCGATAAGAATAGACATTATTTACTCCTCGCAGCTGCAACGACTTTTTCAGCGGCATCCGCCATGTCACTGCCGGATATGATGGGTAAGCCGGACTCGGCCAGAATCTTCTTCCCGAGATCGACATTGGTTCCCTCCAAGCGCACCACCAGTGGCACAGTCAGATGAACCTCGCGCGCGGCAGCTACCACGCCCTCGGCAATGACATCGCACTTCATGATGCCGCCGAAGATATTGACCAGAATGGCTTTGAGATTGGGGTTCTTAAGCATCAGCTTGAACGCTTCCGTGACTTTCTCTTTAGTCGCACCGCCGCCCACATCAAGGAAGTTAGCAGGACTGCCACCGTACAACTTGATGATGTCCATGGTCGCCATCGCCAAACCAGCGCCGTTCACTAGACAACCGATATCGCCATCCAGCGAGATATAACTCAGATCGAACTTAGAGGCCTCGACCTCTGCCGCATCCTCTTCATCAAGATCACGATACGCGACCACTTCAGGATGACGGTACAGGGCGTTGCTGTCGAAATTGAATTTGGCATCCAAAGCGATGACACGATTATCGGCAGTCAACACTAGTGGATTGATCTCGGCGAGCATCGCATCTTTTTCGACGAAAGCGCGATACAGGCCTTGCAACACCGTCACCGTCTCGGCGATTGCTGCGTCTGGGATGCCGATCTTCTTAGCGATCTGTGCAGCGTCAGCATCCTGCATACCGTGCAGCGGATCTATCCACAATTTGCGGATCTTCTCGGGATGATGCGCAGCGACCTCTTCGATTTCCATGCCGCCCTCACTCGAAGCCAACAACGCCACGCGCTGCTTGCTGCGATCTATCACCATACCCAGATAGAATTCTTTGGCGATGCGCGCGCCCTGCTCGATGAGCAACCTACGCACGACCTGCCCCTCTTTACCGGTCTGATGTGTAACCAGATGCATACCCATGATCTGCTGCGCAGCTGCGCGCACTTCATCGATATTGCGCGCGACTTTCACACCGCCGCCCTTGCCGCGCCCGCCCGCATGTATCTGCGCCTTGACCACCCACACCTCGCCGCCCAAACGCTGCGCGGTGGCAACCGCCTCATCCACACTGAAACATGCCGCACCCGACGGGGTAGGCACACCGTATTGACGCAAGATATCCTTGCCTTGGTATTCGTGAATTTTCATATTGAATGATCGCTCGCTAAGAAGCGCACCAGGATGGAACGCGGGCTCAATCTTACCGAATTATTAGACGTCTAAGCGCATGAATGTTGTATATCTAAGCGACATCGCACAAGACACTCACGGCAGACAAGAAAAAACCCGCTAACTTGTGGTTAACGGGTTTAGATTGGTGCCGCCTATCGGATTCGAACTGATGACCTACCGCTTACAAGGCGGTTGCTCTACCAACTGAGCTAAGGCGGCGATGAAACATAAAACTGGTGGGTCGGGCGAGATTCGAACTCGCGACCAACGGATTAAAAGTCCGCTGCTCTACCGGCTGAGCTACCGACCCCTTCGAAGGAGCGCGAATTATACGTATACAGACTTTTCTGTCAACGCAAAATCAGCGCAAATTCTCTAATTTCTATAAGTCGTGGGATCCGCAACCCCTGCTGTAGCAAAACCAGCGCTGCGCAAACGGCATGAATCACACACACCGCAGGCGCGCCCCTGCTCATCAGCTTGATAGCAGGACACTGTCAGCGAGTAATCCACACCCAGACGCGTACCCTCAGTGACGATCTCCGCCTTACTCATATGCAACAGCGGCGCATGTATATGCAGTACCTGACCTTCCACCGCAGCCTTGGTGGCGAGGTTCGCCATGCGCTCGAAGGCTGCGATATAGGCGGGACGGCAATCAGGATAACCCGAGTAATCAACTGCATTGATACCGACGAAGATGTGATTGGCATGCAGCACCTCAGCCCAAGCTAGGGCCATGGACAACATGATGGTGTTGCGCGCTGGCACATAGGTGGAAGGAATGCCGGCACTGGGCAACTCTGGGACCGCGATCTTGTTGTCTGTCAGCGAAGAACCACCGAATCCGGTCAGATCGATATTGACCACGCGCAACTCTTGCGCGCCCAGACTGCGTGCCACACGTTGCGCAGCTGCCAACTCTGCGTGATGACGCTGACCATAGTCCACACTCAAGGCATAACAGGTATAGCCCTGCTCACGTGCCATTGCCAGCACCGTCGCTGAATCCAAACCACCCGATAACAATACGACCGCGTTCTTCATAATCAATGCCCCGCCGCATCACGCCACAGCAGCTTGTGCAACTGTACCTGCAGCCTGACTGGCAGATGGTCGCGCAATATCCACTCCGCCAGATGTGTGGGATTCACTGCGCCATGCACAGGGGAAAATAATATCGGGCATTTGGCTGCAAGGTCATATTGCTCGATGATGTCGCACGCCCACAGATAGTCAGCCTCATCACACAACACGAACTTGATCTCGTCATGCGGATTCAGCAGGGCCAGATTCTCCCAGCGATTCTTGGCCTCCTCACCGGACCCCGGAGTCTTGATGTCGACCACGCGCATCACACGCGCATCGACTTCACTGATATCCATCGCCCCGCCAGTCTCCAAAGACACTTCATAGCCGGCATCACACAAGGCGCGCAACAAAACAATGCAGTTCTTCTGCGCCAGCGGTTCGCCACCTGTCACCGTCACATAGCGTGGCTTATAGTCTGCCACTTGCTCCAGTACGGTAGAGATGCTCACGGTCTCACCACCCGTGAAAGCGTAAGCGGTATCGCAATAGGTGCAACGCAAAGGACATCCAGTCAGGCGCACGAACACCGTAGGCAGGCCGACACGCTTGGTCTCGCCCTGCAGAGAATAAAACACCTCAGTGATGCGCAGTGTCGCGCTGGTATCGATAGCTAACATAAGGAACTACTTGGCTGCAGCGAGTTTGCGAGCCTTGTCGGCAGCAGCTGAGTCTGGATATTTTGCGATGAGTTGTTTGAGCGTCTTTTGTGCAGCGGCGGTCTGTTTCAGCCATTGCTGACTGAGTGCCATGCCTAGCATAGCGTCGGCCACCTTGGCGGACTTGGGATAGTCGTTCAACATGCGTTCGTAACTTAACACCGCGCCTTTATGGTCTTTCGACCCCGCTTGTGCGCCGCCCAGCCAGTACAAGGCATTAGGCACATGCACAGAATCGGGATACTTCTTGAGGAAGTCCTGAAAGGCTTTGACCGCATTCACATTATTCCCTGCCGGCACCCATGCGTACGCTGCCTCTATGGCGCGATTCTCAAGGGCGGGATCGGATGGATCGCCACTGGCGACAGTGGCATCCGAGCTGGGTGTCGCGGATTCGAACTTGCGCAAGCGCGTGTCCAGATCCACATAAAAATCCTTTTCGCGTTTCTCGGCATCTTGCAAGCCGTGAGCGAGTTCTTCATTCTGACCGCGCAGATCGCGCAGCTGAGTCTTGATTTCGTCAAGCTGACCCTGTAAATCCAATAAGGACTTGGTCTGTTGCTTGGTGACATTTTCTACATTCAATGCTTCCAACTGCAGCACACGTGCCTCCAACTTATCAATCTGTTTATGCGCCTCGTCGTCCGAAAACAAGCCCGCTTGCGCGGGCAAGGCGATACATAGACCCAACAGAATGGAAGCACGCAGCTGTAGCATCTGATTACTGAGCGTAGTTCAGATCGGTACGACGGTTCTGAGACCAAGCTGCTTCGTCATGACCAGTCGCTTTTGGCTTCTCTTCACCATAACTCACTGAACTAACTTGTGCAGAAGCTGCACCGCTCAACTTCAACAGCTTAGCAACGCCATCTGCACGACGCTGACCCAATGCCAAGTTGTATTCGTTGCTACCGCGCTCGTCAGCGTAACCAGCGACTTCTACTTTGCGTGCAGCATGCTCGCTCAAGTATTTGCCGTGCGCTTGCAGCATGGCAGTGTCTTCAGCAGGAACCGCATCTTTGTCGAAAGCATAGTAAATGCTACGCTTAGCCAAGATACTGGCTGGGTCGTTCAAAGGATCTACTGCAACTACTGGAGCCGGTGCTGGAGCGGGAGCTGGTGCAGCAACTGCAACAGGTGCTGGAGCGGGAGCAGGTGCTGCAGCTTCAGGAGCCTTCTGGCTAGCACAAGCAGCTAACAGATTGACGAGTACAACACTGATAACAAGTTTCTTCATGTTATTTCCCTTCTTAAAGATTGATTAAAGATGTGGACCCCACACCGGTTCCCGTGCATCGCCGCTTTGTGTGAACATACGCTGCTTAACACGACCATCGCTGGAAACGCTTGCCAATATACCACGACCATTGGCTTCGCTGGCGAAGAGGATGAGTTTGTCATTGGGTGCATAGCTAGGTTTTTTCTCCCAGCCTCCATCGCTAATGATCTGCATCTGACCGGTCAGGAAGTCTTGAGTAGTGATATAGAACTGGCCATTGGCACGATGCGTGAAAACAAAGCTCTTGCCATCGTGACTATGACGCGGTGAGTAGTTACTCCCCTCGCCGAAGGTCAAACGCTGCACTGGACCACCTGCCACTGCCATGCGGTAGACCTGTGCGCTGCCGCCGCGATCTGAGGTAAACAACAACCACTGCCCATCCGGCGAGAAGTTGGGTTCGGTATCTATCCCTTCGCTGAAGGTGAGACGTCGCAATTTGCTACCGTCGGCATTCATCATATATATCTGCGAGCTCCCATCGCGCGTCAGCACCACGGCGAGTTGTTTGCCATCCGGCGACCAGGCTGGCGCACTATTGCTACCAGGAAAGTCTGCCAGCATCCTGCGCTGATTTGAGTACACCGATTGTGCGAAAACGGCCGCGTGGCCAGTTTCGAAACTGACATAAGCTATTTGCTTGCCATCAAACGACCAAGCCGGCGACATGATGGGTTCGTTCTGTGCCAACACGGTCTGTTCGTTGTAGCCGTCACTATCCGCGACCACCAATCGATATTTGCTGCCATTACGGTTCACATAAGCGATACGGGTACTGAACACCCCTTGGTCTCCGGTGAGCTTTTGGTAGATCACATCGGAGATACGATGGCCGATTGCGCGCAGTTGCACCTCTTTTGCAGATACTACTTCGCCCACTATGCCCACTTGCTTGACCACATCGAGCAAGCGAAACTTGGCGCTGATGCGCCCCTGCTCCCGACTCACCGTGCCAATAGCGATCGCCTCGGCACCACTGGCTTGCCAATCGGGATAGTTCACCTCGCCCGGCTCATGCGGGGTCTTACCTGCAACATCGACTAACTTGAATAAGCCGCTACGGGTCAAATCGCCAACCACCACTTCGTTGATCGCCGCCGCCAGCTTGGCATCTCCGCCCATAGGCACGATAGCGACAGGTATCTGATGCTCGCCTGCTCCTATGATCTCTATGGTCAGCTCGGCGTGTGCCGATACGGACAGAGCCAGTAGAGACGCACCCAACAGTGCGTGGAATACTTTCAACATCGATGACTTTCCTTATTCGTTAGGTTTGAACTTCAATCTCAATTCACGAAAGCGATTGAACATATTTGGGTCGGACGGCAGCGGCAAAGGCTGCGACTTGAGGATGGCACGCTCCACGGCATTATCGTAAAGAGCGTTGCCACTGGACTGCGTCAGTCGTGCACTCAACACCGTGCCACCGGGTAGTAGTGTCACCGAAAATATCGCCAGTGCGTCCTTAGGTACAGATGACAAATCACCAGCAATGTTTCGCCGAATTTTATCGTGAATCTTTCCACTGTATTCATCCACTACTTTACCCACCGCAGCGGCTTGTGCAGCTTGTTCGGCGTGCAAACGCGCGGCCTCCAATTCCTGTGCGCTAGGCTGAATTGGCTTGGGTGGTGCCTTTACTTCAGGTGGTTTGGGTTTAGTGACTAACTTTTCCACGGGCTTAACTTCGACAGGCTTAGGCACAGGCTTCTTGGTGGGCAACACGATATCGGGTTTGATCACTACTGGCTGTTGCACAGGCTGAACTTCCGGCTCTATCTGTTTGACCGAGGGCGGCACAACCTTGGGCTGAGCTTGAGGCTCGACCACATCGTCCGGCAGACTCTGCCAAAGTTGCACGCTCATCACAGCGGGTTGTTGGTTCTGCCAAGTAAAACCAAAATACAGCAAAGCAAAAAATGCACCGTGCACGAACAGCGCGAGCATGCCCGCCGGTAAGCTGTAATTGTCAGTGTAGGTCGCGTTCATTTACCTTTGGCTTGGGTCAACAGACCGATCTTCTGGATATTCTGCTGCTGCAGCATATCCATGACGTTAATCACTTCTTCGTAACGCACGTTCTTGTCAGCAGAGATCACCACCGCCTGATCGACCTTCTTACCCGTCCTAGCCTTGAGCATGGCGATCAACTCCCCCTTAGACACGCGAAACTCGCGCTCCCCCATGGAATGATCGCGCACCGCCAGTGTCGTGTCTTTCTTGATGATGACTTCCATCGGCGCAACCGCTGGCGCGATGGATTTGCCTAATTGCGGCAAATCGACCTGCCCCGGATTCATCATCGGTGCAGTGACCATGAAGATCACCAGCAATACCAGCATCACGTCGATATAAGGCACGACGTTGATCTCATTCATCAGGCGAGTCTTGGAACGACTATTCGATCGCATAACAACTATTCCTTGGAACACCGCTCAAAACCGTAGCGAGCAGGATAGATGGCAAGGCGCGAGGACGGAGCGATTGAGGCATACCATAGCGGTAGACGATTGAGCGAGTAACGAGTAACGAGCAACGCAGCCAGCCTTCCGCGCAGTAGGTTTTGAGTGGTGTTCATGGCTGGCGTTGAAGCACATTGGAGAACTCCTCGCTGAAGCTCTCGAAGCGAGTCGCCAAACGGTCGATGTCATGCGCATAGCGGTTATAGGCAACAACTGCCGGAATCGCGGCGAACAGACCCATCGCTGTCGCGACCAAGGCTTCTGCAATACCTGGCGCGACGTGTGCCAAGGTCGCCTGACCCACGTTAGCCAAACCACGGAAGGCATTCATGATGCCCCACACCGTGCCGAACAGACCTACATAGGGACTGACCGAACCCACCGAAGCAAGGAAAGCCAGATGAGATTCCAGCCTATCCATCTCGCGCTGATAAGTCGCACGCATGGCGCGGCGCGTGCCATCCATCACCGCACTCGGGTCCATGGCATGCTGCTTCTTGAGTTTGACGAACTCGACGAAACCCGCCGAGAAGATGCGCTCCAAGGCACCCACGTCTTTACGGCCCTGCGCGATGGAGAACTTGTACACCTCGTTGAGGTTAGGATTGCGCCAGAACGCCTCTTCGAATTCACGGGTCAGCTTGGCCTCACGACGGATTGTGAACATCTTCATGAAGATGTACCACCAAGACATCATAGAGACGCCCAATAGCAACAGCATCACCAGTTGCACCAATACACTGGCGTTGGCAATTAGATGGATAAACGATAAGTCTTGAACCACTTCCATATTTATTCCCTACTTAAATCTTCCATTTTTCGCGTAAAACTTCCGGCACGCTCACCGGCTTGAAAGTCTCCAGCGCGACACAAACCAGATGCACTTCAGCTTCGGTCAGCAACTGCTCACCACGCCGTACGGTCTGCTTCAGCGTAACTCGACTACGGCCAATCTCTTTGACTTGCGCCGTGACTTCCAGCATGTCATCGAGCAAGGCGGGCTTGAGATACTCTACTTGCATGGAACGCACCACGAACACCACGCCAAACTCTTTCATCAGCGCGCCATTGCTAAAGCCGCACACATCACGCAACCACTCAGTCCGTGCGCGCTCCATAAAGTTCACATAGCTACCGTGATAAACCACGCCACCAGCATCAGTGTCTTGGAAATACACACGCAGCGGCAAACTAAACACCTTATGTTTACTCATCGAGCAGATCTCCGCTGACTGGGGTGGCATTCACCACCTTCAAGCCAAAATGTTGATAGGCATGTGCGGTCGCCATACGGCCACGCGGGGTACGTTGCAGATAACCCTGCTGGATCAAATAGGGTTCCAACACGTCTTCTATCGTGTCGCGCTCTTCGCCTATCGCAGCAGCAAGGTTATCCACGCCTACCGGCCCGCCTAGGAATTTCTCGATGACAGTAAGTAGCAGCTTGCGGTCCATCAGGTCCAGCCCTTGCGAATCGACATCCAGCATGGTCAATGCGGCATCGGCCACTGCGCGTGTCGCATCGCCGCCCGCCTTCACATCGGAGTAATCGCGCACGCGGCGTAACAAACGATTGGCGATACGCGGCGTACCGCGCGCACGCTTGGCGATTTCCAGCGCGCCATCATGCGCAAGATTCATCTCCAATAAACCCGAAGAGCGCATCACGATGCGCTGCAATTCTTCTGGCGTATAGAACTCTAGCCGCGCCACGATACCGAAGCGGTCACGCAAGGGATTGGTCAACATGCCCGCTCGAGTAGTCGCGCCCACCAGCGTGAACGGCGGCAAGTCCAGCTTCACCGAACGCGCTGCTGGGCCTTCACCGATCATGATGTCGATCTGATAGTCCTCTAGCGCGGGATACAAGATCTCTTCCACCACCGGCGACAAACGATGTATCTCATCGATAAACAACACGTCATTCGGCTCTAGGTTGGTCAGCAAGGCCGCGAGATCGCCCGCGCGCTCCAACACGGGCCCAGAAGTGTGGCGGATGTTCACACCCATCTCGCGCGCGATGATCTGCGCAAGCGTGGTCTTGCCTAGCCCCGGCGGGCCAAACAACAACACATGATCGAGCGGTTCGCTGCGCTGCTTGGCCGCTTGTATGAAAATCTCCAACTGCCCGCGTATCTTCTCCTGCCCGACATATTCGTCTAGCTGTTTGGGACGCAACGCGCGCTCCAATGCTTCCTCTTGCCTAGAAGCAACAGCGGGCGTCGTGAGGCGCGGTTCAGTGGTGAGATTGTCGCTGTGTATCATGTTTTCGATAATGCTTTAAGTGCAAGTCGGATACCGTCCGACACGCTGCTGTCTTTAGGCAATTGCTTAGCCGCCCAATCCGCTTCTTTCTCGTTGTAGCCCAAAGCTTGTAGCGCATTGATGATATCGCTGCTGGCGGATGCGGCTACCGTGCTGTGCGCACTGGCTACACCCGTCACAGAGAACTTGCCTTGCAGTTCCAGTAGTAGACGCTCGGCTGTCTTCTTGCCCACGCCGGGTATCTTGGTCAGACGTGCTGCATCCTTATTCACTATCGCAACGGTGAGGTCGTTGATGCTCAGTCCTGACAACACGCTGAGTGCCAGCTTGGGGCCGACGCCGCTGATCTTAAGCAACTGGCGGAACGCGATGCGTTCCTCGTTCGTCAGAAATCCGTACAGCAGCTGCGCGTCTTCGCGCACCACGAACTGCGTGTGCAGCACCACCTTCTCGTGCAGCGCGGGCAGGTTGTAGAAGGTGCTCATCGGCACATCCACTTCATAGCCCACGCCCTGCACGTCCAGCAATATCTGCGGCGGGTTCTTTTCCAACAAGATTCCTGCAAGCCTGCCTATCATTCTCTCATCCCAAAATTAAACCCAACGACAACAGCGCGCCATGCGCCAACATTGCGACTATGGTCAGCTTGATGGCATCCGCCAAACGTTGCGGCTGTGCAGCGTGGCGAAACAACTCACGTGTCGCTTGCACACTCAAGGGCAGCGCAATGAACGCTAACAGTGCCAACTTAGGCAACCAAAGCTGCGACACGCATAGTAACAACCATCCGTACGCCAGCAGCACGATCAATACATAACCCCAGCGCGCCTGATTCACTTCCAATCTAGCCACCCAGTGCAGCTTACCTGCCACCCTATCCGCAGTGCGGTCGGGGAACTGGTTGATATACAGCAGATTCGCCGTCAACAAGGCATACGACAAGCCCGCGATAAAAGGCGTGCTGGAAAACCCTTTGCGCTGCACCATATCCGCTCCTACTGTGATCAACAGGATACCTGCTGTCACACAGAACTCACCCAAACCGCGACCGACCAGCTTGAACGGCGGCGCGGAATACGCCCAGCCGATGAATAGTCCTGCCAACCCTACGTACATCAGTTGCGGCGTGGAGCGAGCCATCAACCACACACCCGCTACGGCCACGCCCAGCATCAGCGCAATACCGAAGTTGCGTGTCTGCGCCAGACTCAATACTCCGTTCTGTATAAAACGGCTGCCACCGGTAAAGGGGAAGATGCGTTCTGTGTTCTGCGCATCAGTACCGTTAAGCGCGTCATAGTAATCGTTCAACACGTTCACGCCGGCATGCGCCATCAGCGCGAAAGACAAAGTGACCAAGGCAAGCACAGCATCAAATGCCACACCTTCGTGCCACAGCATCGCTAATCCAATCAGACCTGCCATCAGGCTAGCCGTCAGAAAGGCTGGACGGGTCGCGGCAAAATAACAGGCCCAAGGATTGCTGTAAGTACTGAGGGTCGGCTCCATACTCATATCAGCCGCCCACCTTTAACGCGAAATCCCTTGGTCGCCAAGGCACCCAAGCCTAACCCACCATGCGCATGACAAATCGCGCAGGCCAGCGCGTCGGCCGCATCGGGGCTGGGCGTGCCGGACAGCTTCAATAATCTTTGCACCATCGCTTGCACCTGCTCTTTATCCGCCAGACCATGCCCCACCACCGCCTGTTTCACTTGCAAAGCGGTGTACTCACCGACCGGAAGATTCGCCAACACTGCCGCGCAGATCGCCGCACCGCGGGCTTGCCCTAACAACAGCGTCGATTGCGGATTGACGTTGACGAACACTTTTTCCACCGCCGCATGCTGCGGCTGATATTGCGCGATGACCTCGCCCAGCGATTCCAAAATGACTTTCAAACGCGGCGGCAAATCGCCAGCGGGCGTCTTGATGCAACCGCTGCCCACATAGTGCAGCTGCTGCCCGACCTTATCGATGATGCCAAAACCCGTACTACGCAAACCGGGATCGATACCTAGAATTCTGATGGAGGATGAGGAAAGGGTACTCATCTCAGGCTATTAACACTTATCACTTGTTCCACTTCGTCTGCGCAACGAGAACAAGGCAAGCGCGCAACGACGAGACCGTACTGCCTACTACGGCACTGATTCGTACCCCATCGCCAACATTGTTATCGTGATGCAGACAGAGCGAAATCATTCTTCAAACACGGCCGAGGTATAGACCTCTTGCACATCGTCTAGGTCTTCCAGTGCATCCAATAGCTTTTGCATCTTTACCGCATCGTCGCCGGTGAACAGCACTTCGGCATCGGGCTTCATGATGACTTCGCCGAACTCGGGTTTGTAACCGGCAGCTTCCAGCGCCTGCTTTACATTCATAAAGTCTGCGGGGGTGGTGATGACTTCGATACTGCCGTCATCGTGACTCACGATATCTTCCGCACCTTCATTGAGCGCCACTTCCAACAGTCCGTTCTCATCGGTGCCGGGTGCGAAGATCATCTGTCCGCAATGTTTGAACATGAAGGCGACCGAGCCATCGGTGCCGAGATTGCCACCGTATTTGGTGAAGGCATGGCGTACATCGCCCACGGTGCGGGTCTTGTTGTCGGTCATGCAGTCCACCATCACCGCCGCACCATTGATGCCATAGCCTTCGTAGCGCAACTCCATATAGTCCACGCCATCCAGCTCGCCCGCGCCGCGTTTGATAGCGCGCTCGACATTGTCCTTGGGCATGTTGTTGGCATAAGCCTTGTCCATAGCCAGACGCAGACGCGGATTGCCGGTCGCATCACTGCCGCCCATACGTGCCGCGACAGTGATCTCCTTGATCAGCCGCGTGAATATCTTGCCGCGCTTCGCGTCCTGTTTACCCTTGCGATGCTGGATGTTTGCCCACTTGCTGTGACCTGCCATTCGTATTCTCCGAAAACACCTCGAACAACCTACTGCGCGGCCCGATTGCGGCGTTGCGCGGTGCTCATTTCCTCGCCTACCAATGTGGTATGTCTCGTCACTCCGCTCCGTGCGTCTTGCACTCGGGTCGCTCGCGACGATTGTTCGAGGTATTAATAATTAATGACGTTCAAAAAAAAAGTTGCGCGATGGTATCATTTCCGCTTTGTTAACCCAAGAAGCGCAGACCATGACCGATGCCATCCTGATAGCCAAGAACGACGAACAAGAACTCTTTCTGCTGCCCCATATGGCAAACCGCCACGGTCTGATTACCGGTGCAACGGGTACTGGCAAGACCGTCACCCTACAAACCATGGCCGAATCATTCAGCCGTATCGGCGTGCCGGTATTCATGTCGGACATCAAGGGTGATCTGTCAGGTTTATCCAAAGCAGGCGGCAACAATGCCAAAGTCACGGCACGCGTCGAACAACTCAAACTAGAGGGCTACGAGAATCGCCCCTATCCAGTGACGTTCTGGGATGTATTCGGCGAGATGGGCCATCCACTGCGTGCCACCATCTCAGACATGGGCCCGCTGATGATAGGCCGTATGCTCAACCTCAACGAAGTGCAGCAAGGCGTGCTGGCACTGGTGTTTAAGATCGCCGACGACAATGGCTTGATGTTGCTCGACTTGAAAGACCTGCGTGCCATGGTACAGAGCGTGGGCGACAACGCCTCGGACTTCACTACCGAGTACGGCAACATCTCCACCGCCAGCGTAGGCGCGATCCAGCGCGGACTGTTGCAGATCGAGATGCAAGGCGGCGAGAAATTGTTCGGCGAACCCATGCTGAACATCGAAGACTTGATGCAGACCGACAGCAAAGGCTTGGGCATGGTCAACATCCTCGCCGCCGACAAGCTGATGACTTCACCCAAGGTCTACTCCACCATGCTGTTGTGGCTGTTGTCCGAGTTGTTCGAGAACTTGCCTGAGGCCGGTGACTTGGTCAAACCCAAGCTGGTGTTCTTCTTCGACGAGGCGCATCTGCTGTTCAACGACGCACCTGCCGCCTTGCTCGACAAGATCGAGCAAGTGGTGCGCCTGATACGCTCCAAGGGCGTGGGCGTGTACTTCATCACACAGAACCCTGCCGACGTACCGGACAAGGTGCTGGGCCAGCTCGGCAACCGCGTGCAACATGCACTACGCGCCTTCTCACCACGCGACCAGAAAGCCGTGCGTGCCGCGGCCGAGACCATGCGTGACAATCCCAAACTGAACGAAGAAGCCATCATCACCGAGTTGGGCGTGGGCGAAGCACTGGTTTCCTTCCTCGATGAAAAAGGCCGCCCCAGCATCGTCGAGCGCGCCCTTATCGTGCCGCCACAAGCACAGATCGGCCCAATCAACGAAGACGAACGCAAAGCCGTGATACAAGGCTCGATGATCGCAGGGCATTACGAAAAGTCGGTGGACCGAGAGTCGGCTTACGAATTACTCAAAGGCCGCGCACAAGAGAAACAAGCGGAAACTGCCGCACCTGCCGCAACATCATCGGCTGGCGGCGGACTCGGTGGCATGCTTGGTGGCATCTTCGGCGGCAGCGCAACCACACCGACCGGTCGGGCCAGCAATCGCCAGGGCGTAGGAGAAGCTTTCGCCAAGAGCGCGATGCGCTCGATAGGTTCGGCGGTGGGGCGCGAGATCATACGTGGCGTACTCGGCTCAATCTTTAAGAAGTAATCGCAGCAATAGCAGCAGCTTGAGCAAACCAATAACTACAGGGACTCGACATGCGCACCGATAACGAAAGAGAAAGCAGCAATATAGAAGACCGTCGCGGCGGTGGTTTTTCCGGTGGCGGAGGGGGCGGCAGGGGTTTAGGCCTAGGCACCATCGTGGTCGCACTGGTCGCCTCTTGGGTGTTGGGCGTGAATCCAATGACCGTGCTCAATATGCTCAGTGGCGGCGGCGCACCACAGACACAATCGGCACCCGCTCAGCAACCACCCGCCAACGACAAAGATGCTCGCTTTGTTTCGGTGGTACTGGCAGATACCGAGGATGTGTGGCGCGACATCTTCCAGCAACACAACAGCCAGTACCGCGATCCAAAACTTGTGTTATTCAGCGGCCAGACACCAACCGCTTGCGGCACCGGACAAGCCGCGATGGGGCCGTTCTACTGTCCCGGCGACGAGAAGGTCTACATCGATCTGCGCTTCTACCAAGAACTACGCGATCGCTTCAAAGCACCCGGTGATTTCGCTCAAGCTTATGTCATCGCACACGAGGTCGGTCACCATGTGCAGAACTTACTTGGCACCAGCGGCAAAGTCGACTCGATGCGCGGCCGCATCAGCGAGGCACAACAGAACCAACTCTCAGTGAAACTGGAATTGCAGGCTGATTGCTATGCCGGCGTCTGGGCCAACCATGCGCAAGAGATGCGCAACGTGCTCGAACCGGGTGACATCGAAGAAGCCCTCACTGCCGCAGCCGCAGTGGGCGATGACAGCATACAGATGGCCACACAAGGTACTATCGTGCCGGAAAGCTTCACCCACGGCAGCGCCGCACAGCGCAGCAAGTGGTTCAATATCGGCATCAAGAGCGGCGATATGCAGCAGTGCAACACTTTTTCGCAAAGTAGTCTGTAGAACGAGTGCTTCACACAAAGGGGTGACATGAAAACCATACTGGTAGCGAATCCCAAGGGCGGTAGCGGCAAGAGCACACTATCCACCAACATCGCAGGCTATCTCGCACAACGCGGTGACAGTGTCGCGATGCTGGACTTGGATAGACAACAGTCTTCGGCTTTATGGCTGGGCATGCGTGGGATACAGCTGCCCTTGATCGACTTGCTGGGCAACAAAAAATCCGACGGAGACTATGACTGGCTGGTGATCGATTCGCCCGCCGGACTGCACGGCAAGAACCTCGCCCACGCTTTGAAACTCGCCAGCAAGATCATCGTCCCCATCGCGCCATCGCTATTCGATCTAGATGCCAGCCGCACCTTCTTGGAAGAACTGGCCCATGAGAAATCCGTACGCAAAAACCAATGTCATATCGGCATCATCGGCATGCGTATGAGCCCCCGCACCAAAGCCGCTCAGGCACTTGAGCACTTCCTCACCAGCTTCGATCTGCCTATCCTCGCTTATCTGCGCGAGACCCAGGTGTATGTGAACGCCGCCTTCGAAGGTAAATCTTTGTTTGACCTGCCGCACAGCCTCGCCGAGCGCGAGTTGGAGCAATGGGGTTTCTTGCAGGATTGGTTGGATCAAAAGTAATCATCTCGCGATAACGACTAACGCTGCTTGCTCTACCATCAGCTGGGCACTTGAATCCACGTTATCCGGCGAAGCTTGGCAAGAAGTCGCCCGCAAGCTTCGCACCAACTCGACATCTACCAACAGCAAACGAAGCACTCATTCCGCGCCTCGATTGAAAATATATCTGCTAGTCCCTACTCGCAATGGTTACATTTTGCAGTGACTGCTAGTAAGCTGACGGCCAGTCAGTTTCACCCGCAAGTCCGTTCCATTAGGAGGTCACTTTGCAAGCTACCGACACCAGCGATCCGTCTTATTTCCATAAGGTCGTCGATTGCCAATGGGCCTGTCCCGCCCACACTCCCGTCCCAGAATACATACGCTTGATTGGTCAAGGTCGCTACGACGACGCGTATATGATCAATTGGGTCTCCAACGTTTTTCCCGGCATCTTGGGCCGCACTTGTGACCGACCTTGCGAACCGGCTTGCCGACGCGGGCGCGTCGAAGAGAACAATCATGCCAAACCGGAACCTGTCGCCATCTGCCGCTTGAAACGCGTTGCGGCTGATTTTAAATCTGATGTCAGCGCACGCATGCCCAGCATCGCAGCACCCAACGGCAAACGCATCGCCTGTGTGGGCGCAGGGCCAGCCTCACTCACTGTGGCGCGCGACCTTGCTCCCTTAGGTTATGAGGTAACGGTATATGACAGTTCAGCGAAGGCAGGCGGTTTCATCCGCACCCAGATACCACGCTTCCGTCTGCCCGAAGAAGTGATAGACGAGGAGACTGGTTACATCCTCGATCTTGGGGTGCAGTTCAACAGCGGCCAGCGCGTGGACTCCATGCAGGCGCTGCTGAAACAAGGCTACGACGCGGTGTTCGTAGGCTGCGGCGCACCGCGCGGGCGCGATCTGGAAGTGCCCGGTCGCAAGGAGGCAGCAGAAAATATCCATATCGGTATCGACTGGTTGGCTTCGGTGTCTTTCGGTCACGTCACAAAAGTCGGCGAGCGCGTCATCGTGTTGGGCGGCGGTAACACTGCAATGGATTGCTGCCGTTCCGCCAAACGTCTGGGCGGTAAAGAAGTGAAGGTCGTTGTGCGCAGCGGCTTTGAAGAAATGAAGGCCTCGCCCTGGGAGAAAGAAGATGCGCAACACGAGGGCATCCCCATCCTCAACTATCACGTGCCTAAAAGTTTCCAGCACAGCAACGGCAAACTCACCGGCATGACCTTCGAGCTAGTGCGCGCCGAATACGACGCGCAGGGCAAACGCAAACTAGTCTCCACAGGTGAGCCCGATGTGCTCATCCCCTGCGACGAAGTGTTGGTCGCGGTGGGTCAGGAAAACTCGTTCACTTGGATAGAAGCAGAGTGCGGCATCACTTTCGACAAGTGGGGACTGCCAGTGTTGGGCAAAGGCACGTTCCAATCTACCTTGCCGCAAGTGTTCTTCGGTGGCGATGCGGCTTATGGCCCTAAGAACATCATCACTGCCGTGGCACACGGCCATGAAGCTGCGGTCTCGATAGATCGCTTGCTCAATGGTGAGGATGTGGCGCAACGCCCCGCCCCCATGACCAATCTGATGTCGCAGAAGATGGGCATACACGAGTGGAGTTATCACAACGCGGTCTCTAACGACAACCGTTTCAAAGTGCCGTGGGCTGCTGCCGAAAAAGCGCTCGCCAGCATCCGTATCGAGGTGGAGCTGGGCTTCGATGCCGCTACTGCATTCAAGGAAGCGAGTCGCTGCTTGAACTGCGATGTGCAGACCGTGTTCAATCGTGGCACGTGCATAGAGTGCGATGCCTGCGTGGACATCTGCCCGATGGACTGCATCACCTTCACGCCCAACGGCGACGAAGCCGAGTTGCGCGCGCGACTCAAGGCGCCCGCCGAAAACACCACGCAAGATCTTTATATATCCGCCGAACTTAAGACCGGCCGCATCATGGCCAAGGACGAGGACGTCTGTCTGCACTGCGGCTTCTGTGCCGAGCGCTGCCCGACCGGTGCATGGGACATGCAGAAATTCCTACTCAACACCACACAAGCGGGGCCACGCAGTCGCGATATCGCCGCCCCCGTCATCACACCGGAGGCAGCATGAAGCCTAAAGAAGCCGTCCCTATCACGGCTATAAATGATTTCGTCATTAAGTTTGCCAACGTCAACGGCTCAGGTTCGGCTTCGGCCAACGAGTTGTTCGCCAAGGCCGTGATGCGCATGGGCGTGCCCGTCAGCCCGCGCAACATCTTCCCCAGCAACATCCAAGGCATGCCCACTTGGTACGAAGCACGTATCTGCGAAAAGGGCTATCACGGCCGGCGCGGCGGTGTGGACATGATGGTAGCGATGAATCCTCAAACATGGGACAGCGACCTCGCCGAGATCGAGCCGGGCGGCTATCTGCTTTACGACAGCACTCGCCCGATGTCGCCGGAAAAATTCCGCGCCGATGTGCAAACCTTGGCCGTGCCGCTGACTGAGCTGGCCAATGCAGCTTACAGCGATCCGCGCCAGCGCCAACTATTCAAAAACATCATCTATGTGGGCGCGTTGTCCGTGCTGCTGGATGTGGATGTCGAGGTGTTCGATACTTTATTCGCGGAACAATATCAGGGGCGCGGCAAAGAACGGCTGCTTGAATCGAATCGTCAGGCGTTGCAACTGGGGCGCGACTATGTGAGCCAACATCTGCAAGCGCCTTTGCCGATACGCGTGCGCCGCTCAGACAATGTCGGCGACCAGATTTTCACCGACGGCAACAGTGCAGCCGCGCTGGGCTTAGTTTACGGTGGAGCGACCGTGGCGGCTTGGTATCCCATCACGCCCTCCTCCTCTATTCCTGAAGCGTTCCAAAAATATTGCGCCAAGTATCGCGTTGATGCCAACACCGGACGTTGCAACTACGCCATCGTGCAAGCCGAAGACGAACTCGCTTCGATAGGCATGGTGGTGGGTGCGGGTTGGAACGGTGCGCGCTCTTTCACTGCCACCTCCGGGCCAGGCATCTCGCTGATGACGGAGTTCATCGGGCTGGCGTACTTCGCCGAGATTCCCGTCACCATCATCAATGTGCAACGCGGCGGGCCATCTACCGGCATGCCTACTCGCACTCAGCAATCTGATTTACTGGCCTGCGCCTATGCCTCGCACGGCGACACCAAACACGTGATGCTGTTCCCGCAAGACCCGCACGAATGCTTCGAACATGCGGCGGCGGCACTGGATTTGGCTGATCGATTGCAGACACCCATCTTCGTGATGTCTGACTTAGACATCGGTATGAACCAACGCCTATGCAAACCTTTCGTGTGGGACGATGCGCGAAAGTACGACACCGGCAAGGTGATGACTGCCGAGGAGTTGGAAGCTGGCAAGGACTTTGGTCGTTACAAGGACGTGGACGATGACGGCATCCCTTGGCGCACCCTGCCTGGCTCACATCCCAGCAAGGGCGCGTACTTCACGCGCGGCACTACCAAAGATTCTTACGCGCGCTACTCCGAACGCGGCCCCGACTACATCTACAACATGGAGCGGCTGGTGAAGAAATTCCAAACCGCTGCCACGCTGGTGCCGCCGCCCAAAATACGCAACGCCGCACTCGCAACACGTTTAGGTGTGATCTATTTTGGCTCCACTACACCGGCGATGCGCGAGGCCTTAGACGTACTGGAAGCGGAAGGCATCTATCTTGATGGTATGCGTCTGCAAGCCTATCCCTTCCCGCAGAGCGTGCGCGATTTCATCGCCGCGCATGACCGCGTCTTTGTCGTCGAGCAGAACCGCGACGCGCAAATGCGCACCCTGCTCATCGATGAACTAGAAGTAGATTCTTCGCGCTTGGTGAAAGTGCTGCATTACGACGGCACGCCCATCACTGCGCGCTTCATCGCTGCCGCGATCCGCGCCAGCCTGCCTGTCTTGAGGGAGACCGTATGACCTATCTCGCCAAACCCAAGCTGCACCATCCCACCCTGCAGACCAACAAGGTGGGCTATACCCGCCGCGACTACGAAGGCCCGGTGTCCACGCTTTGCGCAGGCTGCGGGCACGATTCCATTTCCGCCGCCATCATCCAAGCGTGCTGGGAATTGGACATCGAACCGCATCGTGTGGCCAAGCTCTCTGGCATCGGTTGTAGCTCCAAGACACCAACCTATTTCCTCGGCGCCTCGCACGGTTTCAACACCGTGCATGGACGCATGCCCTCGGTGCTGACCGGCGCGAATCTGGCGAATCGTGACTTACTCTATCTAGGTGTATCGGGCGACGGCGACTCCGCTTCGATAGGCTTGGGGCAGTTCGCCAACGCCATGCGGCGCGGCGTGAACATGGCTTACATCGTGGAGAACAATGGCGTGTACGGACTGACCAAAGGACAGTTCTCCGCCACGGCCGACCGTGGCTCTAAAAGCAAAAAAGGCATCATCAACACCGACAATCCTATCGACCTAGTGGGCATCGCACTACAGCTCGGTGCAACTTATGTGGCACGCAGTTTCTCCGGCGATAAAGCGCAACTGGTACCGCTGATCAAAGGCGCACTAGCGCACGGCGGCGCAGCTTTCATCGATGTCATCAGTCCTTGTGTCACCTTCAACAATCACAGCGGCAGCACCAAGAGCTATGAGCATATCCGCCAGAATAACGAGGCCGTGAGCGTGATCGATTTTTACACGCCAGGGCACGAAATCACTGCCGAATATTCGCCCGGCACCGTCATCGATGTGGAGCAGCATGACGGCTCGACGCTGCGTCTGCGCAAGCTGCACGAAGACTACGACCCCACCGACCGCTACGCTGCGATGAGCTATATGAATGCCCATGCAGCACGTGGAGAGGTGGTGACCGGCCTACTCTATGTCGATGCCTTACCCACCGATCTGCATACTTCGCTTAACACCAGCGGACATCCACTCAACAGCTTAGGCGTAGAACAACTTTGCCCCGGCGCACAAGCACTGGACAAGATCAACGCCGCACTGCGCTAGCCCATAATTTAGGAGAGAGCATCATGAACGAACGCACCGTCTACCAATCGATATCCAAACGTCACGTGCTCAGCGTGACGTCCTCCTCTACCGTCTATCACGCCGCCTGTGTGATGTCCGGCGCTAACTGCGGCAGCGTACTGATTATCGATGGCAACACCTTGTTGGGCATCGTTACCGAGCGTGATCTGATGGTTCGTGTGCTAGCCAAAGCTGTCGACCCAGCCACGACCACCGTGGCCGACATCATGACGCGCAACCCAGATTGCGTGACGCCTGAAACCAAAGTGGCCGATGCGGTGCTGATGATGATAGAGCGCGGCTACCGACATCTGCCCATCGTCGGTCATGGCAATAAGATTATGGGCGTGTTCTCCTCGCGTGACGCGATGCCGCAAGAGATGCAGGCCGCAGAGAGTTTGGCCAAGTTCAACGACAATCTGAATGATGCTCTAGGTTAAGGTCTAGCCATGCGGCACGTGCTACCCGCGTGCCGCAGTCTCGAAACGCATGATGCGGTAGAAGCCCGAAAATCTATGCTCTTCCACGAACGCCTCCTGCATATACTTACCCTGCGCAGCAAAAGCTGAACTCAAATAAGCCTGTACATCCTCCTGCCAGAAGCCTGGCAGAAACGGCTCCAGATGTCCTAGCACCCAACGGAATGGAACAAAGCGATACAACAGATGATGACGCGGAGTGGACGCATACTCAGTGATGAGTAGCGAGCCACCGGGGCGCAACACTCGCGCGATCTCAGCATAAGTACGATGCCTCGCTTCGGCGGGCATCTCATGGAACAAGAAGAACACGATGACCTGATCGAAGCTATCGTCCGCATAGCCGAGACACTCGGCGTTCATACGCGTCAGTTGGCAGCGGTCGCCATAACTCTGCGTCTTGCTGCGTGCCAAACGTAACTGGCCATTGGCGATGTCGCACAGATGCACTTCGCACGGCGTGCTGGATAACAAGGAAGGCGTGAGCTTGCCGTATACGCAGGTAAGTTGCAGGATGCGCGCACCGCTGCGGGTCTCTACGCGTGACAAGGTGTTACGCAGTAAACCGTCGTATTGGCCGAATAGAATAGCGTTGATGATGGGTTGATGGTCGAAGAACCAGATACCCCAGTCCCACAGATAAGCCCACCAGTAATACCGTGCCAGATAGTCGGGCACACCGTCGAGAAACTTTTTATAGAGTGACATTGCGTCTGCGTTTGCTAACGAACTAAGTTGTTATATTTCATTGGCTACATTGTGTTCCTGATTGGATAGACCACAAACCATCTCCCACTAAATCGCTTAAGTAAATGAGACTATGCAAAACGGTGTGCACATTTAAACGACCGCTATGCGGCGATGAGAAATGATGGGTAGACTTCACCAATAGACCAGCAAGTGACTTATTGAGCATCGCCAAATGCGACTGCTGTTCGGCCATTGCTGCCGTTGGCATCAGAAAAACCAACGGCCGCTTTGAAAACTATAAGCGGCCGTTGATTGCCTATCTATTTTGCTAGTGTGATGAAAGAGAGCCTCTCCACACCTGCATGCTGAGCCAGTGCCATCAACTCGGCTATACGCCCATAATTGACCGCACTATCCGCCTCGATCTGCAATTGGAACTGAGGATCCAGCGAGTATTGACGCAACTGTTCTGCCAAGCTCTGGTCACTGACATGCATATTATCCAACGCGACGTTACCTTGTGCGTCCACTTGCAGGCTAAACTTTTTCACCGCTTCTTGCTGCTGCACTGCATCCGTTTTAGGTAGCTTTATCTTGAGTGCCTGAGGTGTCAACAACGGTGCGGTGATAATGAAGACCACCAGTAACACCAGCATCACGTCCACCAGAGGTGTGACGTTAATCTCGCTCATCATTTCGCCATCAGAACTATTGCCCGCCATGCTGAGCACCCCGCACATCTTGTTTTGTTGCCAGACGCATAAAGTCATGCGTGAAGTTCTCAAGCTCAGTCGTGCGCAACTTCAGGTTGCGTAAAAAATAGTTGTAGCTCAACACCGCTGGCAGTGCCGTCGCAATACCAATCGCGGTTGCTATGAGCGCCTCGCCTATAGGGCCGGCCACCACATCCAAGGAGGCCGCGCCGCTTTGCCCTATATTCTGCAGCGCATGCATGATGCCCCATACAGTGCCAAACAAGCCGACGAAAGGGGCTGTAGAGCCTATTGTCGCTAGCTCTGCGAGACCCCGCTCGTGATAGCGTTTGATATTCTCCATCTGTTGTCGCAATAGCCGTTCCAATACGTCTTGCGGCGCGCCGGAGTGCAATAGATCCTGACTCGTAGAGCTCAAAACATTGATTTCGGCGAAACCGGCCTGTGCAAGTTTCGCCACATCTCCAAAGCCTTGTGTGGCAATTTCTTCACCCTCCCGCCAGTCACGTGCGCCCCAGAACTTGTCATGAAATGCACGATTCAATTTCTTGTCCTGCACCTGACGCCATAGTTTAAAGAGTGCGATAGTCCACGTGACCACAGACAGTGACAGTAGTATCACCAGCGTTGCAGCCACAATCGACGAGTCGACAGCAAAAAGTTCGTTCATATTTCCTTGTCCTGTAATGAGAAGTTAATCGGCACCTTGAACCACTTGGTGACAGGGTGACCTGCATGACGTGCGGGAATAAAGCGCCACCCCTTAACAGTTTGTAGCGCAGCGTTATCGAACGATTCCCGCCCACTAGAGTTGAGCACCTCAATCAAGCCACAAGTACCTTCCGCGAGCACCTGGACATTCAAAATTACGCGTCCCTCCCACCCCCAGCGCCTTGCGACAGAGGGATAAGGGGGCCTTGGGTTGTTGAGATAATCCGCTTTGAAATCTGGTTCGGTATCGGCCATTGCCGCTGTTGCTATCTTTGTTACCGGCACATCATCCGGCGCGTGAGCGGTATCTGGTGTGCCTGGTTTGTCAACTACCGGCACGCTCGCTACCGCAGTGTCTGCAAGATCTCGGACTATGGGCATAACGCGCGCTGTTTTTATTCTTTCCTGCTTAGGGCTAGGTTCGACTGGAGAAACCAGAGGCTGCGCTTGCGCAATTTCGGCCTGCCGGATGGCGACAGAGACCGACATTTCATTCAGCGCTACCCTTGGTGGTTCTGAGCGCAGCAGGAATGGAAAAAAGGCAGCGATATGCATCAAGATGACTATGGTCAGCACAAGTAATCGCTCATAGTGAGGTGGCGGATTAAGTTGCACAGCAGGGAAACTCGCGTGCAATAGCAATGGGGTATCCATCGAAATCTCGTTCGACATGCTCACACTCAGAGTGCTAATAGAATTCTGCGCAGCCCCAATACGATAAGTACCAGTGCTGCCCCCCAACGTATCCAACGCGTGATCCATGCTCGGTTATCGCGCAGATGCTTACCAAACAGGCTTATGAGTGGCAACAGTATCAATAACGGTGTGAGTGCCGCCCCTAGTCCGAATACCACACCGTTAGCCATCCCAAATTTGACACTGCCTGCGGCGGCACAGACAGCTAAAAGCGAGGCCAAAGGCGCACAAGGTGTCAGGCTCAAGGAAAAACCCAATACCAAAGGTGGCGTACTCCCAGCACTTCGTGCCACTCCGCACGGCGCATGCGCCTGACTAGAACGAAGTAACCACATGCCCGCCGCAATTGAGGAAAAACCAATGACAGCGTTGCCGAAACCACTTTGCATGGCGTGTGACAGCCATACACCAGCGCCACCCGCTATGGCCCCCAGCAAACTATAGGCAAACACACGCCCCGTCACGAACATGCCTGTATCACGCAGTGCCTGTAGTTGCGATCCTCCCCTGCCCAATATCCATGTTCCCATGAAAGGTAGACAGGTTGCGGTGCAAGCAGTCAGCCCCAGTGACACACCTAATAGCCATATTGCAAACAGCGTAGTCTCTTTGGGTAAGAGTTCTGGATTAAGGAACGCATCCATCACTTTTCTGCCTTAACTGGTTTAAGCCAGATGACGCCCCCTTTGGGCAACCCTTCGGGGCTCTCTTTTTTAACCCGCTTCTTGTAGTACTCGCGTGACGAACCAAATAGTTTCAAACCGAAGAACTTGATTTGAATCACATCATCATCTGGGCAATATTCTGCACAGCGTCCGCACAGCGTGCAGTCCTCATGAAATGCCTGTTTGCCATGTTCGCGAGCGATCTCATGGATATCCATCGGACATGCCTTTTCACAGACACCACATTTTTCGCATTTTTCATGTTGCCGCTTCACCAGACGCATAGGCGAGAGTTTTTGAAACATTGCATTCCATGACAATAGCGGGCAAATACGGCAGAAAGGTTGCCTTGCAGCTAAGGCTGCGATGATCATGAAACCGAATAAGGCATTGCCTGCCGCCCCTAGAAAGAAGTTGATGCCCGTTGAGGTCCGCAGTGCGATTTGTTCTGCATCTGCAGTCAGCAATGTCGTTGCCAATCGAGAGGGACAGACCTGACAGTAAGGATCACCCAACTCATTCGATGCCACACCCATACCCGCTAGCAAGGGCAGCCCCAACACCAGCACCAACAACATAAGCCACTTCACAGGACGTACCCTGCCAATGTTATTTGGTTCGAATTGATGCAGAGGTCGACCTAATCGACGACCAATACGGAATAATAGTTCCTGCACTGTTCCAAGTGGGCAGACCCAGCCGCAGAACGCTTTGTTGAGAAAGACAAAGAACATGAAGAAAACGCCAACTGACATCAGAGTCGGGATAAAAACTTTAAGCGTAATGTCCTTAGCTTTAGTCAGCGCCTCACCGATGCGGTGGTGCAACTGATGTTGCGTGACAATCAAAATGCAGTGGTCACCGGTTTGCTTGTCAAAAGCACACGACAACGACGGCAAAGCCTGGGAAAGTCTATCGACTGTGTAGGTGCCCAGTAGGGCACCGCCATACACGGTAACAAACAACATAATGATTTGAACTGTGAAACGGAATCGCCCCAGCGTTGGGAATATGTTCTTGAGCACGTTATGCCTCCCCGTTATTTTTAGGTTCAACTGCGGGTGACACCACATTCTCTTTTCGTGTGTTCTTGCGCTGCCTCAATAACGGCATCGCACCTAGCATGCCTAAGAATGTAAACCCCAAGCCCAAGGCCACACTGCGTTGGTCGTACGCATCAGGTCCATAACTGCTGTTGAAACTGCTCAGATAGTGTTTTCCTTCCGCTTCGAATTCGCTAGCAAGTACAAAATCTGCACCTCGTCGTCCATGGTTATGTTCACCTGAATCAGGCTTCTCTTTATCCGCCGCGAAGTCATCAGGCACATGCAGACTGACTATCCCGAGTGCGTCACTTAGAAGTTCAAGCTTGGTGCCATTTGAAGTATTCAACTGCAATTTCTGGCCTGATAGCGACAGCCCTTTAAACCTCACCAAAAACTTCCAATCTTCGTTAGCGCGATACCGAGAATGCTCGCGTGGAAAGGGTTGCGGAATGATTTCCAACTCAGCCTTCTGTTGCATGAACATCGCAGTAGGATTCTTGCCCCCTCTGTCGCTGAAGTAGTACACCGTATTTGCGACTTTTACGAAATCAGGCTGATCCTCACGTGCAGTTATCCAATGAAATCCCCCAGTTTCAGACTTATCCAAGTTTGCGGAAGTAAAACCCAGTGGTAGTTGCCTGTGTCCATGCGCGTCCGTCAGGTCATTTGAATATGCATCCACTGAGCGCACGCTGATATTTTTGGGTTCCATTGCCGGAACCGCTTTTTCACTTCGTTCACGGCTCATCCTTACCCTTAACATCGGATAGCTTGTCCAGAATTTGGGCTGCTCATCTGAGCTTTCATGCTCCGCATGAGAACTGTGTGACAGAGCATTCGGGGGAGTTTCAGCGTACGCGGCTATTGCATAACCGCTTCCTAGAAGCAAATATATGCCCAGTATCGATGCAATCTTCATCATGTCCTCCCCAATCAGAATTTGACCGTTAAGCCAGCCGTCCAAACGCGTCCACCGTTAACAGTGATAGAGGGATCATTGGCGTTGTATACCCCATCACCATTGCTATCCGAACCACCGCGTATCGTGGTGTAGTAGAAACGGTTAAAGATATTGTCCACACGGGCGAACAATGAAATTTTGTTACCGCCGGATGATTTAATCTCATAATTTGTAGCAAGATTGGCAACCGAACGACCACCCACCCACACGACATTAACTTCGTCGGCAAAGATGCCGGATTGAGCATTGACTTCAGCAGTGAATGACCATGCCTCGGTCGCACGGTAACGTGAGCTCAAGTTAATCTTGTGCTTAGGAGAACGTGGCACGATATTGCCGGTGTTGTTGTATAGCTTGGAAGGTAACGGCGTTCCGCGAGGTCCCATCGCCATCCAGTAACTGTCATTTCGTGTGAACACCGCATTCAGATAGGTGTATGCGATATCCCCTGACCAGGTCTGCTTGGCATCCGTCTTGATCGCAACTTCAGCGCCCCGATTCCTGACTCCGCCGATGTTCTGATACTGTTCAATGCCAGCCAATGCAGGTGTAGTTTGATATTGACCACCAGTATTCAAAATGAAGTTCTTGCGGTCTATCTGATAAATCGCCACATCAGTATCGAGCTCAATTCCAAGTAGTTCACCTTTACTACGCAGACCGATTTCTTGATTGAAAGCTCGCTCTGGGGTCAAGTTCGGATTCGACAAAACTGCACCAGTAGGGGTGATGGTGCTACCGTAAAGTTGCGTTGCTGTAGGCACACGGAAGCCAGTTGATAAGTTGCTATAAACCTCGTGCTTAGGCGACAACATATAGTTACCTCCCAATCGTTCGGACCACACGCGGAAAGTCTTATCCCCACCAGCAATCTTGCCTGGTGCAGGGGGCAGGAAGCTCAGATATCCGGCCTTGATCTCGTCATAGCGCGTATTCAAAGTCAAAGTCAACGGTGTGCTGGCTTGCCACTTCAGTTCGCCGTACAAACCCTTGGTATTGGTACTGGTCGTATTGTCTGCAGACACACCGCCCGCCGTTGTTGCAGCAGTTGGCACCGAGATTGGTGCACCGCTGGCGCTGTAGGTGACCAGTGTGGTCGTTCTAGATCTATCGGTATCGGTGCGCAGATCCAGTCCAGCCATCAGGCCGACCACCTCTCCGCCTTTTCGCCACTCTGATTTCAACCCTTGTTGTACCTGATTGCCATCTATCGAATTCGCATAGACATCCTTGAATAAAGCCATATTGCTGGCGGCGGCCGTCCCATTCAGCGGAGCACCAGTTGCCGTACGCAATGTTCCGCTGGGGTTAGATTTATAAGCCGTATGATCGGTATATTGATAGACAGCAATCATCAGATTGCTGTCTACGCCCAGCTCCTTGTTGTAGTTCAGATTCAGCTTACCCAGATTGACATCGTACATACGCGCATAGTCCTTACCGCCGCCAAAACTTTGCGGGTCTATCGCGGCATTGGTTACGCCGGTCACCGTGCCATGACTATCCTTGTTGCGCGCTGCTTGCTCGAATCCAAAGGAGAGGTCACTGGTCTCATCGATCAAGTATTGCAACTTGCCATTCAGATAGTGTCGGTAATAGTTACACTGGTCGCAGAAATCATCCGCGTATGCGGTACTAGTCTGTACATGGCCCAACCAATTGCCTTGGGCAAAGCCCACCCGCGCCAGATTCTTGTTGTAGTTGAAGCTACCCTTCTCGACGCTCGCTGTTACACCGACCATCTTTGCACCACGCTTGGTAGTGATGATTACCGCACCGGATAGTGCATCTTCTCCGAATAGATATGAGGCGCCGCCCTTGATTACTTTGATGGAATCGATGTTGTCCAAATCAATATTGACGCGACCATTTCGTTCATTCACCGGCACGCCATCTATGACTATCGCAACACCAGGTTTTTCGCCCATATAACGTTGAGCTTCCACTCCACGTAACATGATCTTGACCGAGTCGCCGCTTTGTAATTCGGCTGTCACACCTGGAATCGCCTCAAGAACATCAATGATGTTCTTGCCATGGGCATCATCCACTTGTTGACCACTGATGTTGCCTACATTACTTGCCTCACCTCGTTTGGAATCGAAACGATCATCTATCGTTGTTGATGTAACTTGCACTTCCTGCAACATGTCGTCAGTCGCATATGCGGACTGACTGATCGCCAACGTCAAAATGCTCAGTGCAAAATAGTTTCCTGCTTGCATCTACTACTCCCCATATTTATCGTTTTTTTAACCGCACGAATTGTAGGGATGTAGCGCTGAGTTCGGAATGTGGCATATTGCCGCGCGACAATTTGCCGCATCAACCTTCAGATAAACTTATCAATCACACAGCCACCTAAGGACTTCTCAGTCACGTGTTCGGCATATCTCTGCAGTGTGTGCGGCTAATGGAAAATGTTGCCAAAGGTAATGCGCAACAAGGGAGAGGCAGACTAGTGCGGCGCAGCCGGACAAAACGAATAGCAGTGTTGACGTGCGTTTGCTGGAGTTATCTTTGCGCACGATTCCTCGGCGTAGAAATTGATGAGAGTTGCCTGTTGATGAAGGGCGATTCTTTCAGGAGAAGACCCAGCTGTTCAGGAGGAGACTGCGTCAGCCGTTCATCAACATGGCAGTACGGAATGTATAGGGAATATTCCGCGTGAGGAATGCGGCATATCGTCGCGCGACAAATTGTCGCAGCAAAAATGAGCTTTTAGGGTGGAGTTAGAGCCGCATACTCACCAACTAAAAAAGCTAGTGAGTATGGGTTTGTTACGCACTACCAATTGTGACGATCAGATTGCGATAGCTTTGCATTCTTTGTAACACGCAGCACACGCCTCTCCGCATGCTTTGCATTCGGGATGTTTATCGGTCTTCTTGCATTCGTCCTCGCAATCCTTGCATGCATCCATAGCAACCTTGGCCAACTGAGGAAGGTACTTGGATTCGGCTGCAGCCAATTGTTCGAGTGCGGTGCAAAGTGCCAATACTTGACTGGAGGATTTGGCACATGCTGCCATATCTTTGTCGCCTTGTCCCAGTAACACTATGCAGTGTTGCAAACAGATATTCGCTTTGAGTACACAGTCGGAAGCGACTTCGAGCAATTTTTCGTTGCGAGTTGATTTGTGATGGTGGTGATGCGACATATCCATACCCATGGGCATATCCTTCATGTCATGCTCTGAAGCGAAAGCTTTGCTTGTGGTTGCTGCCGCAAATAGCGAAGCTGCGCCTAATATCATTTCTCTACGGTTCATGATTTTTCCTAAAGTTTAGGTTAGTTAAAACAGATTTATCAGCGACGCCCGCTACTAATCGCGCTAGCTAAGCCATTCGCATCTAAATTCGACTTTGCGAATAACTTACTTTGCCGTAGCAGGAGTCACAGGTGCACTAGTACTAGACTTACTTTGGTGCGGATGGCTTGAGTCACATGCAAAAACACTACCTGCAACAGTTACGCTGAATACCATCATCATGGTGATTACGATGTTCTTCATATTTATCTCCTAATCTTATCGAGTAAGCAAAAATAACTTCAACTGGCTCAGCTCGCAGGATTGAATCGTGCGCTTACTCTGATATTTTGGTCAAGGTTAGTGTTCTTGTTCAGGAAGAAAATCGGTACTATTTTGTAAAGTTGTACGTTACAAAGCTTCTACTTATTATGTCCACCATCCTATGGCAGATGTGGATTCCATAACAGTCGTACGACCACTCTGCACCATCGGCAGCTATGGCCGAGGACCTGCCAGACTCTGCGTCGGCAAATGCGGTCGTTGGTGGTTTGCTATGTTTGGAGATAGGTTGGGACATTAATATGTCTGCTCTTTGCTCAAAGTGTCGGGCCACTAAACAGCGTGTTGTAGCTAGCCGACATTGTCGGGTATTCAATGCTCTGTACATGAAAGCTAAGCGGCGTAACTCCTTTGGTGATGTTCTCACTCGGGGCTTTTACAAATACGGTAAAAGAAGCACCTCGCTCATGTGGAACGAATATGGTTTTTTCTGAGCCTATGATGAGCTGATCCTTTATGCCGCCCTCCGCAGATATGCGGATTTGCATATCCTTAGATGTCTTGTTAAGTAACTTGAATTCATATCGGTTCTGAATTGTGCCGTCGCTCATACGTACGAATGTGGGCTGGCGTTCCGGCCTGACAGTTAGTGTCAATGAGGTCATGTGAGTTAAGCCATAAACGATACCCATACACGAAGCTAGCAGAATGGCTGTATTAAACAAAACCATAGGATTTTGCAATCGACCTTTCCTAGGTTTACCTTCAATTTCATCAGACGATCCATAACGTATTAAACCGCGAGGCTTGTCGATTTTGTCCATCACAGAATTACATGCATCAATACACAAGCCACAGGTAATACAACCCAATTGATGGCCTTGGCGAATATCTACTCCCGTTGGGCAGACTTGGACACATTGGAAGCAGTCGATACAGTCACCTTGAGCTTTGATCGCATCATTACCCTTGCGCAATTTGCCACGTGGCTCGCCACGATGGATGTCGTAGATAGGCATGATGGTTTGTGTATCCGCCATGACAGACTGAAAGCGTGCATAGGGGCACATCCATTGGCACATCTGTTCGCGCATCAGCCCTGCATAAAGGTAGGTTCCTGTAATAACCAAGGCCAGCGTGACCCAACCAGCCTTCGATAATTGGAGATGAATCAGCTTGTTCCAGTAATCGAATGCATCGACAAACCAGATGGAAAAACTGATTGCTGTGAGCAGGGAAATGCCTAACCAGATGGCGTGTTTGGAAACTTTCTTTATGAGCTTGCCTGCACTCCACGGCGCTTCATCCAACTTTCGCCGCGCAGCAGTACTCCCTTCAACTTTCCCTTCTATCCATGTAAATAAGTCTACCCATGTCGACTGAAAGCAGAAGTAACCGCACCAAACGCGTGATGCGATGTTGGTTACCACGAACATGAGTACGGATCCTGCTATCGACAGCAACATCAACATCCATATATCGTCTGGCCAGATCGTCAGATTGAAGCAATGAAATTGACTATGTTCGATATCGATGATGATGGCTTGCCTGCCATCCCAGCGCAGATAGGGGAGTAATAAGAGCGGCAGCCATAAGGCGAGCTGCGCAAATGTTCTCAGCGACCGAAAAAAACCGGGCATGCGTTTGGCATGGATCGTTTTCTCTCCGATATTGACTGGGTATGACTCTAACTCTCGGTATAACTCTGTGACCGCGCCGACATCTTGTTGCATGTTGTCTCCATCCGATTTTGTACTTGCGTTCGAAACGCTGACGCATGGTAGAGAGTTGAGGGCAATAGTTACAGAATCAGAATTAGTTAAAAGGACCATATCAGATTCATAATCTGACCTTTGCTACGCAGGTGAAATTGATATGAAGCGCTACGAACAACTAGCCGATGACATCGCTCACTCCATCAAGGAGGGCCTGCTGGCGCGTGGAGAAAAACTACCTTCGGTGCGGCAAGCTAGCGCTGCCCGTAAGGTGAGCCCCTCTACCGTATTTCAGGCCTATTACCTGCTGGAAGCGCGTGGCCTGATTGCAGCTCGGGAGCGTTCGGGTTACTACGTTACCGGCGGCACACACCACATGCCGCCGCTTCCAGAGCCCGATGTCAACACGACTCTAGCGGTAACGCAGGTAGATGTCAGCGAGCTAGTGTTTGAGGTGCTGGAATCAACACGAGCGAGAAAAGTCGTTCCGCTGGGTTCTGCTTTTCCCAGTCCCTTATTGTTTCCGATGGCGCGATTGGCGAAAACGATGGCGACTTGCGTGCAAGCGATGGACCCGTGGCGTAGCGTGGAAGATATCAGCCCCGGCGACGCTGAGCTGCGTAGGCAAATTGCATTGCGCTACATGATCGACGGCTTACAGGTTTCCCCTGACGAAATCGTGATTACCAACGGCGCATTAGAGGGATTAAACCTCTGCCTTAATGCTGTAACGCAGCCCGGTGATACCGTACTGATCAGCTCTCCGACGTTCTACGCAGCATTGCAGGCGATAGAGCGTAACGGATTAAAGGCTGTCGATGTGCCATGTCATCCGGCTGACGGTATCGATCTGGATGCACTGGAGCGTGCACTTGAGTTGCATAAACCTGCTGCCTGCTGGCTGATGACCAACTTTCAAAATCCAATCGGCAGCCTCATGACCGATGACAAGAAGAAACACATGGTGGAATTGCTCACACGCCACAAAGTGCCGCTGATTGAGGATGATGTTTACGGCGAGCTTTATTTCGGCGACAAGCGTCCAAAACCGGCCAAAGCATTTGATACCGATGGACTGGTGATGCACTGCTCCTCATTCTCTAAATGCCTTGCACCCGGTTATCGCGTCGGATGGGCTGCACCCGGACGTTACGCAAAAGCAGTCGAACGCTTGAAGCTCACCACTACCTTGGCTACATCTGTTCCCGCACAAATCACGCTCGCCAGTTACCTGAAGAAAGGCGGTTACGACAGACACCTGCGCGGGCTCCGCCACACCCTGTTGTTGCAACAACTCAAATTCGTCGATGCGGTGGAGCGACACTTTCCACAGGGCACACATTTGTCTGCGCCCAACGGTGGCTATTTTTTGTGGGTGAAACTACCGGAAGGCGTTAATTCACTCGAAATGCATCGTGCTGCATTAAATCTCGGCATCAGCATTGCGCCTGGTCCAATATTCTCAGCGCAAAAAGGGTTTACCAATTATGTGCGTCTAAACTATGGTCACATTTGGAGCGAAGAGATAGAAGGCGCTATTGCAGTATTGGGGAAGATCACACACCGCTTGGCGATGCGCGCTGCTTAGTCAGTCAAGCGAGTGAAAGGAATCCTTGCGTTCGAACGTTCCTAGTAGCTGTGCTACTCGTAAACTTCTGCTAGCACCTTAATCGGGTAACTTTCTTCCGACCGCCACCGTCTGCTTCAAGGCATTTCAAAAGCAATATTGAGCAACTCAAATAAAAAATGCCCGTACTAGACGGGCATTTTTTATCGTTAGCTTAAGGCTGTTAGACGTTGAATAAGAAGTTCAGTACATCGCCATCCTGCACCACGTATTCCTTACCTTCCACGCGCAGCTTGCCCTTTTCCTTGGCACCCGCTTCACCGCCGCAGGCGATGTAGTCTTCATAAGAGATGGTCTGCGCACGGATGAAGCCACGCTCGAAGTCGGTGTGGATCACGCCTGCTGCTTGCGGTGCTGTGTCACCTTTATGAATGGTCCAAGCGCGCACTTCTTTTACGCCAGCAGTGAAGTAGGTCTGCAGCCCTAGTAACTCATAACCAACGCGAATCAGCTTGTTCAGTCCGGGTTCATCCAAACCCAGATCAGCGAGGAATTCCATCTTGTCGGCATCGTCCAGATCGGCCAGTTCTGCTTCGATCTTGGCGCACAAAGACACCACGGGCGCGCCCTCCTTAGCCGCATGTTCACGCAAGCGATCCAGATAGGGATTGTTCTCGAAACCGTCTTCCATCACGTTACCGACATACATCGCGGGCTTGATGGTGAGTAGGCACAAGGGCTTGAGCAGGAATATCTCTTCCGCACTCATCCCCAGCGTGCGCGCGGGCTTGCCTTCGTTAAGATGCGGCAACAATTTTTCCAATATCGCCACCAACTTCAGTGCGTCCTTGTCACCGGAGCGTGCCTTCTTGGTATCGCGATGCAAGGTGCGTTCCACCACGGCCATATCTGCCAAGGCCAGCTCGGTGATGATGGTTTCGATGTCGGCGATAGGATCGACTTTGTTGGCGACGTGAATGACGTTCTCATCATCGAAGCAACGCACCACGTTGACGATGGCATCGGTCTCGCGGATGTTGGCGAGGAACTGGTTGCCCAGCCCTTCACCCTTGCTCGCACCCGCCACCAGACCGGCGATATCGACGAACTCGACGATAGCTGGTTGCATGCGGATAGGCTTGACGATCTTGGCCAAGGCATCCATGCGCGCATCCGGCACTTCGACGATGCCGACGTTAGGCTCGATGGTGCAGAAGGGATAATTTTCCGCAGCGATACCCGCCTTGGTCAGGGCGTTGAACATAGTGGATTTACCCACGTTAGGCAGACCGACGATACCGCATTTCAAACTCATGGCTTCACTTCCTTAATAAAGATGTACTGGATAGCAACGCTATCCTTAACTGCTGTGTAACTTCAACATCGCCGCTTCGGTCTTGCCTTCTATGACCAGATGCGCGACATGCTGCGCCTTGTCCATCGCGACATCGATCAACTCACGCTCTTCGCGGCGCGGGTTGTTCAACACAAAGTTGCTGACCTCGGCGCGGTCACCGGGATGGCCGATGCCGATGCGCAAGCGCCAAAAATCTTTGGTGCCCAGATGCGCGATGATGTCTTTCAAACCATTGTGGCCGCCGTGGCCGCCGCCCATCTTGAGCCGCGCAATGCCAGGCGCCAGATCGAGTTCATCGTGCACCACCAATATCTCGGCGGGTGTGATTTTGTAGAACTGCGCTAACGCGCCGACGGCACGACCACTCACATTCATGAAAGTCTGCGGTTTAAGCAGCCACATCTCATGCCCGTGCAAAGCGCCGCGCGTGGTCAAGCCATGGAACTTCGCTTCCGCGTTAAAGTTCAATTTGTGCGCACGCGCCAACTCGTCCACCCACCAGAATCCTACATTGTGGCGGGTGTCTACATATTCTCGTCCGGGATTACCCAGACCCACTATCAAACGTATCGCTGTCATCGCTTAAATGAAAAAACCCGCCGAGCTTTACAGCACTGGCGGGTTCCCTCTTCTTGTGACTTATTACTGCTTGTCTACTGCTGCAGCTGCTGCAGCATCTGCTTCTGCTGCTGCTTCTACTGCACCGCGTGGCACTTGTACGGTAGCGACCGCATCAGCAGCGTGGTGGTGACCAGCAATCTCAACGCCCTTAGGCAATGTCACATCAGACACATGGATAGAGTGACCCAGTGTCATGCCAGCCAAATCGATCTCGATGAAGGTAGGCAGATCTTTAGGCAAACAAGAAACATCCAACTCGTTCAATACGTGGCTGATCTTACCGCCAGCTTTGACGCCAGGAGCGATGTCGCCATTGATGAAGTGCAAAGGCACCTTGATGTGTAGCTTCTTGTTCAGGTCGACGCGCTGCAAGTCGATATGCATAACTTGCTGACGGAACGGGTGCATAACGAATGCGCGCAACATGACAGCCTCTTTCTTGCCAGCCAGATCCAGAGTCAGCACGGAAGCATGGAACTCTTCTGAGCGCAGCTTGTAGTAGATCTCATTGTGATCCATGTCAAACATGACGGCGTCGCCCATGCCATACACCACACCTGGCACGCGGCCGGTGTGACGCAGACGGCGGCTCGCACCCGTACCTTGCGTATTACGAATTGTTGCTGTGATTGCGATAGTCATTTACTTCTCCAAAAATAGTACCGACCGCGACCAGTCGATACAAAAAAACGACAACCCTTAAGGTTGCCGCAAAAACTTATTCTGCGAACAACGAGCTGACCGACTCTTCGCTATTGATACGGCGTATTGTCTCGGCCAACAACTCAGCGGTGCTCAGCTGGCGTATCTTGCTGCACTTGGCAGCTGCCTCACTTAAGGGGATGGTGTCAGTAACGACCAACTCATCCAGCGCGGACTTTTCGATGCGCTCTATCGCAGGGCCAGATAACACTGGATGCGTACAGTAAGCTAGTACTCGCGACGCACCACGCTCCTTCAAAGCGTTAGCCGCCTCGCACAGAGTGTTGGCGGTATCCACCATGTCATCCATGATGATGCAGGTACGACCAACCACGTCACCGATGATGTTCATCACCTTCGCCACGTTAGGCTTAGGGCGACGTTTGTCGATGATAGCCAGATCGGCGTCCAACTGTTTAGCCAGCGCACGTGCACGTACCACACCGCCTACGTCCGGTGACACCACGATCAAGTTGGGGTAGTCACGCTTCCATACATCAGACAACAGAATAGGGCTGGCGTAGATGTTATCGACTGGGATATCGAAGAATCCTTGGATCTGATCGGAATGCAGGTCCATGGTCAGCAAACGATTGACGCCCGCACCGGTCAGCATGTCGGCCACCACTTTTGCAGTGATCGCGACACGCGCCGAGCGTGGGCGACGGTCTTGGCGCGCGTAGCCGAAATACGGCATCGCTGCAGTGATACGTCCGGCGGAAGCGCGCTTGAGCGCATCCACCATAACCATCACTTCCATCAAACTATCATTGGTCGGGGCACAGGTTGACTGCAACACGAACACATCCTTGCCGCGCACGTTTTCCATCAACTCCACCATCACTTCTCCGTCAGAGAAGCGACCTACGTTGGCGCGACCTAGTGGAATGTGCAGATGCTGTGTAACTGCTTCAGCGAGCTTAGGATTGGCATTGCCGGTAAATACCATCAAGCTGTCGTTGGACACGTGTGTTCCCTTTTCAAAAACATTGCGGGCACACGCCCAAGAATCTTTGGCCGGTTCGGACTCCAATAGGGTCCGGGCCAGTACTACGAATTGGCTGAGGAGGTAGGGATCGAACCTACGAATGACGGGATCAAAACCCGTTGCCTTACCACTTGGCGACTCCCCAATTCACACCCAATCTTGCAACGGATGTGCTACTAAACCTTGCGTGCAAACGCCACGCACATGATGCTGTTCCTGCAACTCTCGCAACGCCTGCTGGGCATCCGCCTTGGCGGCGAACTCTGCGAACACGCAAGCCCCCGAGCCGGTCATCATCGCTGCGCCGTACTGGCCTAGCAAAGCAATGTGACGTGCCACTTCCGGATAGAGCTTGCATACCACTGCTTGCAGGTCGTTGCGAAGTTGCGATCCCGACTGATTGGCAGTGTGTTTCGTCTGCCATATCGAGAGGGCGCGCATTGTGATGGAAACCGAATCGCGTGTCAATTCACTATGCGTAAATATTTTCGCGGTGGGTACATGCACCGGCGGGAACAGCACCACATACCAAGTGGCAGGCAAAGGGAAGGCCTGCAAGCGCTCGCCCACCCCTTCTGCAAAAGCACTCTGTCCGAACACGAACACCGGCACATCGGCGCCCAGACTGAGGCCCAACTCCATCAATCGCTCACGCGTCAAAGCCAGTGACCACAAGCGATTCAGCGCCAGCAAAGTGGTGGCCGCATCCGAGCTACCGCCCCCTAAACCGCCGCCCATGGGGATACGCTTCTCCAGACCGATATCCACCCCCAGCTTGCAACCGGTCTCGCGCTGCAACAATCGCGCGGCACGCACGCACAGGTCCTGATCCTCGTCCACACCCTCCACCGCATTGGTACGCCTCACCAAGCCATCGCTGCGCAGATCGAAATGCAGGGTGTCATGCAGATCGATGAATCGGAACAGTGTCTGCAACAGGTGGTAACCATCATCACGCCGTCCCGTGACATGCAGGAACAGATTCAGTTTGGCGGGCGCGGGGCAGCTTAATCGGGTGGCGTTCATTTTGGTGCGAGGTCCCATTCATCTATCAGGAGTCTTATTTGCAGATCATCGTGACTGAAGGTGATGCGCGTGGGCAGACTGTCGGCCTGCTCGGACGCATAAAGCAGATAGCGCACATCCCATCCAGCCTGTTGCAATAGTGTCAGCCGTCCGAGTTCGTCGCGCTCGATGTGAGAGGGTAGCGCGTCATCTACCGTACCCATCAACCAGTGGTGCAGCAGCGGCAGCGGCAAACCCCAGCTCAATACATCTTGCATCAAAGCTTCCACATCCTGCGCCTGATAGCGCTTGCCGTTCTGCTCCAGCATGGCCATCTCACTATCGCTAGTGATGCGCGCGACGGTGATCCCCAGCGGGCCTTGCAGCAACAGCACGTCGCGCTGCGGCTGATGCTGCCAGCGCAAGGCTCCCGAATGACGCTGCCCGCCGTTGTTAACTGCGATCCTTCCGTTCAAATTGAATGGTGCGGTATCTCGCGCCTCCACAGGGGCAGAAGCTGGGGGCGGCGCTACCGAACTGCACGCGCTCAGCAACAGCAGCATGATGGGCAACAGGAGCCGCATACTCAGGGGATGAGGCGCTTGATGGTGCTCTGCAGCTGCTCGCTATCCGGATGTGCTTTCAAGCTATCTTGCAACAACTGTTTAGCTTCCGCCTTTTCGCCTTGCGCCCACAGCGCCTCGCCTAGATGTGCAGCGATCTCTGGATCCGGATTGGCCGCATGGGCGCGACGCAGCATCTGCACACTCTCGGCTAACTTGCCACTGCGGAAATAACCCCAGCCCACACTATCCATAATGGCGATATCTTCGGGCGCAAGACGCAAGGCCTTCTCGACTAGCGCCACGCCCTCGGCGATGCGCACGTTGCGTTCCAAGAAGCTGTAACCCAAGGCGTTATAGGCATTGGCATCCTCAGGATTGAGCTGCATCAGTTTGCGCAGATACTTTTCGGCTATCTCGTACTTGCCTATCTTGTCGGCCATCATCGCCGCCTCGTACAGCAATACCTGTTGATTAGGCAGCTTATCCAAGGACTTCTGCAACACCGCATACGCTTCCGCGTACTGCTTGTCGTCACGCAACAACTGCGCCTCTATCAAGCTGATCTGCGCGCGTTGCTCATTGCTGTTCGGCTGATAGTCATGCAGCAACTTCCGCGCTTCACCCAAACGATGCTGACGATTCAACAAAAATGCTTGGCGCATCTTGGCGGCGAACAAATGCTCCCCACCCTTGACCTGACCATAATGAGAGATGGCATCCTCGTCACTCTTCTTGGCTTCACCCAACTGACCTAGGTAGTACTGCACTGTGTCCTGATCTTTTTTGCCATTCTCTAAGGCTAGTTTGAGTTGCGACTCCGCACCTTGCAGATCCTGCATCTGCAACGAGATCAGAGCGATTGCAAAAGCGAGGTCAGGGTTATCTGGATTCAGTTCAGAGACGCGCTGAAATTCAGCGCGCGCCTCAGGATATTGCTGCTGTTCCACCAGTGCACGCGCGTATTGCAAACGTAGTTCGTTCGCCTCGGGATTATCTTTAAGATAGCCTTTTAATACCTGCAATCCCTGCTGTGGCGCGGTCTTGAGCAGCAGTTCCGCTTCTAGGCTGACGGCTTGCACCCAATCGGTTCGCAACGAACGCGCTTGCTTGACTTCACCCAAGGCCAGCACATCATCGCCGGCAGCTTGCGCCAACTTAGCGACCGCCCAATGTGATTCAGCTAATTTCGGATAGGGCGCAGCCAGCTCGCGCATCATCTTGAGCGCAGCAGCCTTGTCTGGGTAGCTCATCAACAACTGTTGTATCTGCAACAGCGTATGAGGAGCGTTGTCGCCATCTTCTTTCAATACCTTGGCGAACTCAGCCTGTGCTTCCGCTAGCTTGCCGCCGCGCAACTGCAAGGAGGCCAGCATGCGAGTCGCTAAACTTGCACCAGGATCCAACTCCTGCCACAACTTGAATGCCGTGACTGCTTTCACCATATCACCAGACTCAAAAGCGAGTTGTGCGGCGCGTTTGGCGAGACGCGGATCACGGGTCTTAGTGGCAAGGTCCATGCTGCCTTCGACCGCCAGCTCTTTGTAACCGCGCTGGTTGCCCACTTCGGCGAGCAGATATTCGTAGAGCATCTCGTCGGTTAGCTCAAGTTTAGGAAGAACCGGCGACTCGATCTGTGCTGCCGATGTAGTCGCAACGGGCGTCGATACATCGCTGTGCGCGGGCGCGTCACCCACTTGCTGTGGCGCATGCGCGCAGGCGGTGAGCATAAGGCTGGCTGCGATTAGGTATTTGACTGAGCTCATATCTGGGATGCTTTTGATGCGGGCGCACATATTAGGTTATATTTAGCGCAGTTCACAACCACGAGCGCCACACTTTGTCTAACGCCACTCCCGCTCTAACCCTTTCAGCCCAGCACCTTAAACGCAGTTTCGGCAAACAAACCGTCATCCACGATGTCTCCCTGCAGCTGCATCGCGGTGAGGTCTTGGGTCTGTTGGGCCATAACGGCGCAGGAAAAAGTACCACCATGCAGATGCTTACCGGCTGCCTGACCCCAGATAGCGGCAGCATAGCAATCTGCGGTATAGACCTGTTGCGCGAACCTACACTAGCTAAAGCACATATCGGCTATCTGCCCGAGACCCCACCGCTTTATAAAGAGATGACGGTCGCCGATTACCTGACGTTTGTTGCACGCTTGCATGGCCTTAAAGCAGAAGCTGCGCCGGAGGCGCTGGCGCTGGCGTTGCAACGTTGTGGCCTAAACGACAAACGCAACAAATTGATCGGCACCCTCTCCAAGGGCTACCAACAGCGCGTCGGTATCGCGCAAGCCATCATCCACCAGCCCGCCATCGTCATCTTGGATGAGCCGACAGTCGGATTGGACCCGACCCAGATACGCGAGATACGCACCTTGATACGTGAGTTGGGCAACCAGCACAGCGTCATCCTCTCCACCCATCTGCTCAGCGAAGTGGAAAGCATCTGTGACCGCGTTGAAATCATGCAGAACGGCAAACTCATCTATGGCGACACCAGTGCGCGCATGCAGCGTTACGGACAGATCTCCGGCTTCACTGTCAGTCTGCGCAACCCACCCGCGCTCAGTGAATTGCAGGGTATCGTCGGCGTGACTCGCGTCGAGCAGATGACCGCGCACGAGTTCCGTGTATTGCACGCACTCGAGCACAACCCCAGTGCAGAACTGCTGACACTGGCCGCTCAACAGGGTTGGCATCTGGAACAACTCACTCCTTTGCAGACACGTTTGGAAGATGTGTACGCCAAGATCACCGATGCCGAGACCAGCCATGCGGGAGAGTCAAATTGATTAAGCTACTCGCCCTGCGTGAATTACGCTCGCTGTTTTCCGCGCCATCCACTTGGTTCATGCTCGCGGCCCTGCAATTTATCTTCGCCTGGTTCTTCCTTGCACGCATGGATGCCTATCTGGAACTACAACCGCAACTCGCACAACTGGCCAACGCACCCGGCGCGACCGCTAGCATCGCGGCACCCGTGTTCAATGTCGTGGCCCTGATGCTGATGATGCTGATCCCGATGTTCACCATGCGCGCCATCGCCGAAGAACGCCGCAACCAGACACTGCCACTACTGCTTTCTTCACCCTTGTCTAGTATGCAGATCGTGCTCGGCAAATTTCTCGGGCTGATGCTATTTCTAATGGTGCTGATGTCGTCTGCACCGTTGATGATCTACACGCTGCAACTGGGCACGCCGCTGGATCAAGGACTGTTGTGGAGCAATGTGCTGGGCCTGATTTTGCTCAGCGCCAGCTATGCCGCGCTGGGCTTGTATATGTCCTCGCTCACCAATCAGCCCGTCATCGCCGCCATCAGCACCCTAGCTGTGTTACTCGGACTATGGTTGGCCGACATCAGTAGCAATGCACCTGATTCGCCTTGGCATATGTTCTCGCCGCTGTTTCACTTCCAGAACTTCAACTTCGGTCTACTCGATAGTGGAGATGCCGTGTTCTTCCTGTCTTTCAGCAGCGTCTTCCTGCTGCTGGCGATGCGCCGTCTGAACAACAACCGAGTGTACGGATAGACCATGCTGAAAAAGATCCTCAACAATCAGGCCTTGCGTAACACGCTATTCGTATTGCTACTGGTAGCGGTAGCAGGCGGACTAAGTTATCTGGCATCGCGCCATTCCTTACAGCGCGACATGACCTTTGCCGCCAGCAACAGTCTCACCGAACCTAGCATCGCCTTGCTTGCCGAGCTCAAGGAGCCACTCAGCATCACCGTCTATGCCACCGAGCAGGACGCGCGTCTTGGCGACATCCGCAAGATCATCCGCGAGTTCGTATCGCTTTATCAGCGTTACAAGCCAGACATCAAGCTGACCTTCATCGACCCGGAAAAGGAATCGAAATTAGCGCGCGATGCTGACATCCAACTCAACGGTGAGATGGTGGTGGAATATGCTGGTCGCACCGAGCACATCACTCTTATCAATGAACAGCAGCTATCCAGCACGCTGCTGCGTATGGCGCACAGCAAGTCCGAAACCTTGATGTATCTGAGTGGTCACGGCGAACGCAAACTGGATGGCATCGCCAACTTCGATATGGGCAATCCTTTTGGCGCCAAGTTAAAACAGAACGGCTACCGTATCGCGCCGCTCAATCTAGCGATGGCACAGGAAGTCCCCAACAACGTCAGCACCTTGATCATCACCCAACCCCAAGTGGACATGTTGCCCGGCGAGGTGGACAAGCTGCTGCAATACGTGGATCGCGGTGGCAACCTGCTCTGGCTCATCGATGTCGAACCGCTGCATGGCTTGGAACGTCTGGCGGAGAAGCTGGACTTGATCTTGCCGCCTGGTGTGGTACTCGACCCTACTGCAAACGAAATGCGCGCACCGGCCAACTGGGCCATAGGCACGAGCTACACGCCACATGCCATCACGCGCAACTTCACCCTCATCACCGCCTTCCCCAGCGCACGTCCGCTGACTTGGGGTGAAAATTCAGAATGGAAACGCCAGAACTTGATCGAGGTCGCGGCCCGCGGCTGGGTCAGCCGTAGCGGTAAGCCACAGTTCGACAAAGCACACGACACGCGCGGCCCAGTCATCATCGCCACCGCGCTACAGCGCAACATCCAAGACCGCGAACAACGCATCGTGGTGGTGGGCAACGGTGCCTTCTTAGCCAACAGTTATGCGGGCAACGGCGGCAACGTGGATATGGGGATGAACATGCTGAACTGGCTGGCCGGTGAGGACAAACTCATCACCCTGCAACCGCGTAACGCCAGAGATGCAACTGTGACGATGAGCAAGACCATGCTCGGCTTCATCGGGCTGGCTTTTCTGTTCGTGGCACCCTTGCTCTTAGCCGCCTGGGGTACGTGGTTATGGTGGAAGCGCCGCCGTAATTAACAGTCATTTCCCTCTCCTCTCAGGGGGAGGGCTAGGGTAGAGGTAAAGCGTAACGACACCAATAACTCTCAACCACCATCCTGACCTTCCCCCTTAAAGGAGGAAGGAATCTGGCGATTCTTAAACTAGCTTTGGGTTGATACAAAAAATGCCTGAACTCCCAGAAGTCGAAACCACGCGTAACGGACTCGCGCCGCACATGGTCGGCGCGCTCATCGTCGCAGCGGTGGTACGCAACCGTAGTCTGCGCTGGCCCATCCCCGATCTGCCCGTTGATGGACGCACCATCCTAGGCCTGACACGACGCGCGAAATATCTGCTGATGGACTGCGGCAATGGCACCCTCATCCTGCATCTGGGCATGTCCGGCAGTCTGCGCATCCTACCGGTGGGTACACCGCCAGCCACCCACGACCACTTCGACCTCATACTCACTAACGGCAAGCTGATGCGTTTACGTGACCCGCGTCGTTTTGGTGCGGTACTCTGGCATGAAGGCGACATCAACAGCCACCCCCTACTTGCCAGCCTAGGCCCTGAGCCGCTGCAAGAGGACTTCGATGCACGCTATCTACATCAGGCCTTACGCGGTCGCAGCATCGCCATCAAGCAAGCACTGATGGACAACCATATCGTAGTGGGAGTGGGTAATATCTACGCCAACGAATCACTGTTCCGTAGCGGTATCAAACCGCAACTCGCAGCGGGCAAAGTCAGCCTCAAACGCTGCGCAAGATTGGTCGAAGAGATACGCGCAACTCTCGCCGCAGCGATTGCCAAAGGTGGCAGCACCCTGCGCGATTTCGTGCATAGCGATGGTAGCAGCGGCTACTTCCAACAAGAGTATTTTGTCTATGGCCGCGCTGGCGTGCCTTGCCGACTCTGCGGCGCACCCATCAAACAGATCAAGCAGGGGCAGCGCTCCAGCTTCTATTGCGGAAATTGTCAGAAATGAAATCGTATTTTTTATTTGCTAGCCTGCAGTTAGTTCTGCTCTGCACAACTACAGTTCGTGCCGAACATCTGCCCCGCCCCGACCATGTAGTCGTGGTCATAGAAGAAAATCGCGGTTTTACGCAGATACTGAACATGGAACATGCCAACTCCACTATCGCTGCGTTGGCGCGGCGCGGCATGTTGTTCACACAATCCTACGGCGTGACACATCCCAGCCAGCCCAACTATCTGGCCCTGTTCTCGGGCTCCACCCAAGAGGTGACGAGCAATGCGTGCGGTTATAGTTTCTCTAGCGACACCCTCGCCAGTGCTTTGCTGGAAAAGGGTCTGAGCTTTGTTAGTTATTCTGAGGGCCTACCCGAGGTCGGCAGCCTAGCGTGTATGTCTGGCAGTTATCAACGCAAACACAATCCCGTCTCTAACTGGCAAGGCACACGTCTCCCCGCCGAGATCAATCGCCCGTTCAGTGACTTCCCACAAGACTATTCCAAACTACCCACGGTAGCTTTCGTCATACCCGACCAGCGCAACGACATGCATGACGGCAGCTTCGAGACCGCAGATGATTGGCTCAAAATGCATATCGTGCCTTATGTGGACTGGGCCTTTAAACACAACAGCCTGCTCGTGCTCACTTGGGATGAAGACAGTGGCCGTGAAAATAATCGTGTGGTGACGCTATTGGTCGGCCCCATGGTAAAGCCTGGCACCAGCGCGCAGCACATAGACCACTACAGCGTATTACGCACCCTGCTTGATTTCTATCACCTGCCCGCGATGGGCGCGAGCAAAGATGCGCGCCCCATCAGCGGCGTGTGGCGCAAACACTGACATGCCCTTGTTTGGCGGTAAACAGAGTGAGCCGTTCTGCCATTGGGAAGACAACGTGCTAGTGCTCAACATCCTGGGTCGTCCCAATTCCAAGGGCGATGCGATAGGCAAAGTGATAGGACGCCAACTGGAAGTGTATGCTGCAGCGGTGCCGCGTCGCGGTGGTGCGACCGCTCACATGATGCGTTATCTGGCGGGCGAGTTCGGTGTGCCGGTGAGCGCAATCACCGTGGTATACGGCGAGAAGAACGTCAACAAACAGATACGCGTGAACGCCCCGAAAAAACTACCTGCGGTGATTGCGGCGATGCAAAAAATTTCTTGATTCCTTCCCCTGCAAGGGGTAGGTTTACCCGCAAGGGGCATGTCCGTGATTGGTAAGACAGCAAGCTGTCAACAACTCACGCCAAGGATGGGGGTAAGTGCAGATGGGCTGCGCAATTTCTACCACCTCCCTAGCCCTTCCCCTGCAAGGGGGAGGGAACAGAAAATACCGAGGTACACACCATGACCACACTCGCCAATATAGCCGTTACTTTCGTGGCATTGCTTCATGTTTATTTTTTGGTGCTGGAGATGTTCTTTTGGGATAAACCGCTGGGGATACGCACCTTTCGCCTGACACCTGAGTTCGCGCAAGCCTCCAAAGCACTCGCGGCCAATCAAGGTTTATATAACGGATTTCTTGCCGCGGGTTTACTGTGGGGCTTGAGCATGGGCGCAACAGGAACGGCCGTACTGACGTTCTTTCTCAGCTGCGTCATCGTCGCAGGTTTGTATGGAGCTTACAGCGTGGGTCGCAAGATACTTTGGGTGCAAGCTGTGCCGGCGCTCATTGCCCTAGGATTGCTACTGCTGAGTTAACTTTTGCTGCGACAATAAAAAATGCCACGCAAGCTATGCGTGGCATTTTTTCAAACCGGCTTAGCGCTTGGCTGCGGTCAGTCTTTCGTACTTCGCTTGCAACTGCTCTTTGGTCTCTGGATTGCTGGTATCCATAGGGATGCAATCCACCGGACAGACCTCCACACATTGCGGTGTATCGTAATGGCCTACACACTCCGTACATTTGCTGGCATCGATGACATAGATGCTATCGCCTTGGGAGATCGCATCGTTCGGACATTCGGGTTCGCATACATCGCAGTTGATGCATTCGTCAGTGATCAAAAGTGACATTTTATTTCCTCTCCAATAGTGGCCTGTGACTACTTGGGCCGTTTAGTTCTTTGCTGCAAATCGATATTTCAATCTTTCCACGACGCTGGGTGAGACGAACTTGCCCACATCACCGCCGAATCGCGATACCTCGCGCACCATGGTCGCCGAGATGAAAGTGTATTTCTCCGCCGGAGTCAGAAACAACGTCTCCATCTCGGGATAAAGATTGCGGTTCATGCCGGCCAACTGGAACTCATACTCGAAGTCCGACACCGCACGCAAGCCGCGCAACACCACTCGCGATCCCTGCTTTTGCACAAAACTCATCAACAAGCCGTCAAACCCTTCGACTCTCACCTTGGGTTGATTGGCAAATACTTCACGCGCCATCTCCACTCGCTCATCTAAACTGAACAGGGTGTTGGCCCTGCTCGCGGCGACTGCGACGACCACTTCACCAAATAGACCTGCCGCTCTATGCACGACATCTTCATGGCCTTTGGTGATGGGATCAAAAGTCCCTGGATAAACCACTTTAGTCATGCTTGGACCCTCATCAGTTGGTAATGCACCTGTCCCGCCTTACCCGACTTCACTCCTTGCCAGCCCTCAGGCACCGAAACTGGTCCGCCAGACTCGACGTAAAGCAAGCCACTGTCAGTCAACCGCGCTGGCAAGATTTCGAACAATCGGGGAAGTAGATCGCTTTGAAACGGTGGGTCTAAAAAGATCACGTCATAACGCTGCTTGTCACGAGCGACGAATTCTAGCCCATCTTCACAGCGCGGGTAAATATTAGACAACGCTAATTTTTTGATATTTTCTTGTAAAGAGCGGAATACTTGAGGATTCTTCTCCACCATGGTCACTTGCGCAGCTCCGCGCGACAAGGCTTCAAAGCCTAGTGCGCCGCTGCCCGCAAAAAGATCCAAGCAGGTGCGTCCGTGCAGGGTTTGCCCCAGCCAGTTGAACAGCGTCTGCCGCACTCGGTCGGGTGTCGGACGCAATCCTTCCGCATCTGGGAAAGTAATAACCCTGCTGCGCAGCTCGCCGCCGTTGATCCTGAGTTTGTTTATTTTCCTGCCTCCTGTGGTGCACCGACGATTACCGTCGCCATGTTCGCTGTATCGATATGCCGTTTAAACGCATCCCGTATCTGAGCTACGGTGACCTGTTCGACTCGCTTAGTGAAGTCGTCCAGATAGCTTAACGGCAGACCGTAGAATCCGATGACACTGAGGTACTCAAGTATCTTGCGATTGCTATCTATACGCAGCGGAAAACCACCGACGATGTTCTGCTTGGCGGCCACTAACTCCTTTTCGGTCGGGCCTTGAGCTACAAAGCCATCCAATGTCTTACGCACTAGTTGCAGTGCATCATCGGCCTGCTCCTTCTTGGTCTGCAGGCCGATCTGGAATGCGCCGGTCTGTTTGAGCGGCATGAAATAACTGTAGACGCTGTAAGCCAGACCGCGCTTCTCGCGTACCTCGTTCATCAAACGCGACACAAAACCGCCACCACCCAAAATGTAATTGCCCACATACAGAGCGAAATAGTCTGGGTCGCTGCGTGACATGCCTGGCACGCCCATCAGGATATGACTCTGACTGGCGGGATGGTCTATGCGCTGTTCGCTGGCTTTGATGTGTAATTCGACCGCAGGGAGTGCGGGCGACGCATCGGCTTTAGGCAACTCTGAAGTCAGACTCTGCGCTATCGCTTCGGCCTGCGCGCGCGTCACATCACCCATGATGGCGACCACGGCGCGCTCGGCGTTGTAGTGCGTGCGGTAGAAGTCCTGCAAATCTTGAGCCGAAATCCCTTGTACCGTATCCACCTCACCCGACACCTGCAAAGCATAAGGATGCGTGCCATAGACGGCTTTCTGAAATGCGCGATCTGCGATGTTCTCAGGTTTGGTCTCGGCTTCTTTCAGACCGGCGATCACTCGCGTCCTCTCGCGATCCAAGATGTCAGGAGCATATACGGGGTGTTGCAACACCTTGGCCATGATAGCCAGAGCTTGCTCACGCACTGCTGGATTGCTCAGCGTGCGCAGCGAAATACTGGCGCGGTCCTGATCGAAGCCACCGCCCATCTGCGCGCCCAAATCCGCCAAGCCTCGTGAGGTTTCGTCTTCGTTCATCCCCAGCGAACCTAGGTCGAGCATATGGTGGGTGAGCGCAGCAACGCCAGACTTTTGGGCGCTGTCGTAACTACTTCCTGCTGGCACACTGACCGCCACATCTAACATAGGAATGTCGTGATCTTCTACGAATAACACCTTCGCTCCGCTGGCACTCTGCCAATATTGGATGCTGGGTGTGGCGTGAGCAGCAGTGGCAATGACACAAGCGAACAGGGCTAGCGCTGGCGCGATGATCTTAGTGAGCATGGAAATCTCCTCCGGCGCGTTTGGGTTTATCGGTGATCGGTTGCGGATCAAGTACCGCCACAGTCAGTCTGTCGTCCAGCAACACTGCTTTCGCAGCTTGTTGCACTTGCGCTGCGGTGACTGCCTGAACTTTGTCTAGCATCACGGGGAGCGCCTTGTAACCCAGACCTATGCTTTCCATCTGGCCGATCTGCATGGCACGGTAGAAAGTTGAATCGAGCTTATAGACCTCTGCGGCCATCACCTGCGCTTTGACGCGCTGCAACTCCTCAGGTGTCACACCATTTTTAATCAGTAACGCGATCTCTTGGCGTATTGCAGCCTCCACGTCCTGCACCGTCTTGCCCGTTGAAGGTGTGGCTTCCAAAGTAAACAAACCGGGCCCACGTGCCACCGAGTCGTAGCCGGCACCCACATCGCTGGCGATCTGCTGCTCGCGCACTAGATGTTTATTCAGTCGTGCGGAATCATTACCGTTCAAGATACCGGCCAACACTTCCAGTGCGTAAGGGGTCTCGTCTTTTGCTGGATCTTGGATCATTGGAGCCTGATAGCTCATCACCAGTTGCGGCAATTCGGCGGGTGCTTTGACGACCATACGCTTGATGCCGATCTGCGCGGGTTCACTCAGTTGACGGCGTATCGGCAGCACACTGCGCGGTATCTTGCCGTAGTAGCGCTGTGCCAATGCAAACACTTCTTTCGCATTTACATCGCCCGCGATCACCAGCGTGGCGTTATTGGGCGCATACCAGCGCTTATACCAATCACGTGCATCGGCCACTGTCATCGCTTCCAAATCGCTCATCCAACCGATTACCGGATGATGATAAGGATGCTCCTGATAGATGACCGCATTCATACGCTCCTGCAACTTGCCGCTGGCCTGATCGTCAGTGCGCCAGCGACGCTCTTCCATAACAACCTTGATCTCCTTGGCAAACTCGTCAGCGGAAAGATCCAGATTGTGCATGCGGTCTGCTTCCAACTTCATCGCAAGTGGCAATTTTGATTTGTGCAGTTGTTGGAAGTACGCGGTGTAATCGTTGCTGGTGAAGGCATTCTCACGCCCTCCCGCAGCAGCGATGCGCTTAGAGAACTCGCCCGCTGGCACGGCATGTGTGCCTTTGAACATCATGTGTTCCAATACGTGTGCGATGCCGGTCTTGCCGCTCACCTCGTCCATGCTGCCGGCCTTGTACCAGATCTGTTGCACCACCACTGGCGCTCTGTGATCCTCGTCCACCACGACCTTGAGACCGTTGCTTAGTGTGTGTTCGTATATCTTCGCTTGCGCCAGCGGCGCGAGGCAAAGCAGCAATCCAAAAGCGAGTAGTTGTTTTTTCATAGTCCTAGCCCTAACAGGTGTAATCGGCATAAAATGCCGCGCGCATTATCCGACATTTCCAGACCTAGACCACCTTAATCGATGTTTAGTTTCCTCAAAAAGAAATCTTCCGACTCAAGCACTGCAAACACTGGCTGGCTGGCGCGCCTCAGGACGGGCTTAGCACGCACCGGCAGCCAGTTCGGTGAGCTGTTCAGTCGCGGTGGCAAGATAGACGAGGACCTTTACGAGGAGTTAGAGACCATACTCATCACTTCCGATGTGGGTATGGATGCGACGCTAGCCTTATTGGCCGACCTGCGTAGACAGGTCAAAGAACAGCGACTCACCGATGTCTCCGAACTCAAGCAAGCGCTGGCTGAGTGCATGCTCAAGATGTTGCAGCCTTTGGCGCAGCCCTTGCAAGCACACACACATAAACCTTACGTCATCATGATGGTCGGCGTGAACGGTGCAGGCAAGACTACCTCTATTGGCAAGCTGGCGAAGTATCTGCAAGGGCAAGGACTGTCTGTGCTGCTCGCGGCCGGTGATACCTTCCGCGCGGCGGCGCGCGAGCAACTAATCACTTGGGGTGAGCGCAACGATGTCGCTGTCATCGCACAACAAAGCGGTGACGCCGCTGCAGTGATGTTCGATGCCATACATGCCGCTCAAGCACGCAAGATCGATGTAGTGCTAGCTGACACCGCGGGTCGTTTGACTACGCAACTCAACCTGATGGAAGAGATCAAGAAGGTCAAGCGTGTCATCGCCAAAGTCATTCCTGAAGCGCCCCATGAAGTGCTGCTGGTGCTGGATGCTAATACTGGACAGAATGCGCTGAGCCAAGTTAAAGCTTTCGACGCTGCACTCGGTGTCACCGGATTGATACTCACGAAACTGGATGGTACGGCCAAGGGTGGCGTCATCGCTGCCATTGCAAAGGCGCATCCCATACCCGTGCGCTTCATCGGCGTAGGGGAAAGTCTGGACGATCTGCGTCCCTTCGTTGCTGAGGATTTCGTCAGCGCACTCTTGGGCCTAGATGCATGATTAGCTTTAACCAAGTTCGCAAGCGTTACCCCGGCGGCTATGAAGCGCTCAGTAATGTCTCGTTTGAAATCGCGACTGGTGAAATGGTTTTTCTAACCGGCCACTCGGGTGCGGGCAAAAGCACGCTGCTTAAGCTGGTCGCTGGAATCGAGCGTCCTAATTCCGGCAGCGTGCTGGTCAACAATCAGAACGTGGGGGTACTTAAGTCGTCTGCATTGCCCTTTCTTAGACGCAATCTGGGCATCATCTTTCAGGACCACAAGCTGCTGTTCGACAGAAGCGTATTCGACAACGTGATCCTACCTTTGCAAATCTGCGGCTTCGATCACCGCGAGAGTGGTAAGCGTGTGCGTGCAGCTTTGGACAAGGTCGGCTTACTCAAACGCGAGAAGGCTAACCCCATCGCATTGTCAGGTGGTGAGCAACAGCGTCTGTGTATCGCACGTGCCATCGTCAATCGTCCCTCCATATTGCTGGCCGACGAACCCACCGGCAATCTGGATGCCGACTATGCACAAGACATCATGGATATCTTCAAATCTTTCCATCAAGTTGGCGTGACGTTGCTCATCTCCACTCACGATGCAGGTGTCTTGCAAGATAACGACAAGATTCGTGTGCTCAATCTAAAACAGGGGGTTCTGCAAACCCCTACTCAGGTGGTGTCGTCATGAGACAGGGCTACGTACAGCATTTGAGTGTGATACGCACGGTCTTGCGCCGCATCTTCAGCCCGCCCCTCGCTGGGCTGCTCAATATTCTGGTAATCGGTATCGCGCTTAGCCTGCCCGCGGGGGTATATGTGCTGCTGCAGAATGCGCATGGACTGGTCGATGAACTTTCAGGTACACCTCAGATTAGTCTTTTTCTTAGTTTGGATGCTAAATCAGACGATATCGATAAGTTGCGTAAACAACTTGCTCAGAATTCAGATATTGCATCGATAGACTTTGTCTCTCGGGACGCAGCATTGCAAAACCTCAAGCAATCAACGGGGTTAGAGGATGTCATCGGCGGGTTAGAAAAGAATCCCCTACCCGATGCCTTCATCATCCATCCCAAAGCAAAGGGTGCGTCTACTCTAGAGGACTTGCGCTCTTCGCTCAGCAACCTACCCAAAGTAGACCTGGCACAATTGGATTCAGCATGGGCCTACAAATTGGAAGCACTGTTACGCTTCGCTAATTTGGCAGTATTGATTTTGGCCAGCTTGCTCAGCTTGGCGCTGATTGCCATCACCTTCAACACCATACGTTTGCAGATACTCACTCAGCGTGATGAGATTGAGGTTGCCAAACTGATCGGTGCTTCTGACGGCTTCATTCGTCGCCCCTTCCTGTATTTCGGTGCTTTACAGGGGCTGATGGGCGGCATTGCTGCTTACCTCATCATCACCATCAGCTTGCTGCTGCTAAATGAACCGCTGCATGCACTATCACAGCTCTATGCTAGTCAGTTCTCACTAAAATCTCTAGGCTGGGGCGACAGCTTAGCTTTACTTATGTTCTCTCTCTATTTAGGCTGGCTGGGTGCTTGGCTATCCGTTGCACGCCATCTCTCCCTGATAGAGCCTCGCTAAGTCCCTACGACAAGTATTCCGAGCAATTAAAGTCGTAAATTAGGGTCACCATTTGGCGCGGCTTCCAAGACAGGGAAAATCTAATCTGGCTAATGAAAAGTCGTAAATGCCTTTACGCGTCTAATTCTTAATCCTATACCCCATCGCTCGATAGCCTCGTTGCCGCTTCTCCCACATGCGCATCAATGCAGGGTGTCCATAATCCACAAAGTCAACAACGCGCACATCCGTCTTGCTTGCATGTTCGCGGTGCAAACGCCCTGCATATTGCTGCAAGGTTCCTTTCCATGAAACTGGCATCGCAAGAATCAGCGTATCCAGCGGCGGATGATCAAATCCTTCACCAACCAGCTTGCCCGTAGCAAGTAAGACACGAGGAGCATCCGGTGGCAACTCATTGAGAGTTTCAATCAGTGTAGACCGCTGCTTCTTGGACATCCGTCCATGCAATATGAAAAGCGACTGAACTTTGCTTTCTAGGGTGGCCGCAATTGCATCCAAGTGTTCGTTGCGTTCAGTTAACACCAGCAACTTACGCCCTTGGTTATATGCACTTTCGATTTCTTCAACGATCATATCTGTTCGAGCTGGATCGGTTGCGATGTGGCGGAACACGTCCTGAATCTTTGCATCCGTGGGCAGATCGATGTGCCTATTTATGGAATACGGCACCACTTCAAGATCATGTGGCGCGCTCTCAGGTTTGGCTGCCGTATAACGGATAGGTCCACATTGCATAAAAATGATCGCTTGCTGTCCATCACGCCGAAACGGTGTGGCCGTTAGACCCAAGACGTATTTTGCCTTGACGCGTTTTAAGATTGCGTCAAAAGAAGTTGCGCCGATGTGATGGCACTCATCGACGATTACATGCCCGTAGTCTTCAACTAGCGCATTGATTTCATTTTTACGTGACAACGACTGCATCACGGCAATATCGATGATGCCAGTTGGTTTGGCTTTTCCGCCGCCAATCGTACCCACTATCCCTTTGCCGACACCTAGAAATGATTGCAACCGCTCCTGCCATTGCTTAAGCAATTCCGTTCGGTGCACTAAAACCAAGGTATTCACACCACGCTTCGCAATCATCGCCGCTGCGAGCACGGTTTTTCCAAAGGCAGTGGGCGCGCACAGAACACCTGCATCATGATGCAACATTCCTGCTGCTGCCGACTCTTGATCCAGTCGAAGTGTCCCCGCAAATGCAACATCGATGGATTTCCCAGTGAATCGTTCATCGCGCAAATCACACTGGATCCCATTTTCTTGAAGTAATGCTTGAGCGGCATCCATGCAGCCACGTGGCAAACCAATATGAAGCGGGAAGTTTTCTGCTGAACATATAACGCGCGGCGTGTCCCAAACCGACATGCGCATAGCCTGATTTTTATAAAACTCGGGATTCTGAAAAGCTGCCAACCGAATCAGGCGATTTGCTAATGCTTGCGGCAACTGCGCTTTTTCAAAATAGATGAGGTTGGACAGGACTACCGTGAGCGAGTCAGGCATGCTGCCGACCAGCTTCTTGCTCACTGGCGCGGTACGCTTCCACGGCTCCTTATGGTCCTCCTCGTCTATAAAAGTCACATCCAGTGGATGTACTGCGCCAGTCGCGCGGAATATGGTGGGTTCAATATCTTCAGCAGACATGGGCTGGATTGAAGATAAGAAATCCCATTGCTCTGGATATGGTTGCAACGAATCATCGACGAACACACTAAAACCGTTCTCTCGGGGTTTCTTTTGTAATGGCAGGGCAATCAAATTGCCGAACCCTCCTTTGGGCATAGTGTCCTGATTAGGGAATAACCGATCATAGGAAGCAAGCTTCAATTGCCGAGTGCGCGCACAGGTGTGGCTGATGATGGCGGTACCTAATTTTCTAGCATCGCGTGCTGGAACATTGCGTTCAAAAAATACCCAGGCATGCGCACCATTACCCGAGCGTGATATTTCTAATGCGACCGGCACGCCAAGCTCACGACAGGATTGTACAAACGCCTTGGCATCATCCCTCCATTCCGCCTCATCAAAATCGACAGCAAGAAAGTAACAGGTGTCGTCAGTAAGTAAGGGAAACACGCCTACTGTGTGATCACCAGTCAGGTGGTTATAAATAATGCTGTCTGTTACCGGCCTCAACAGACGATTATTACAGTCACCACATCACTAGTGTCCGGTTAAGAATCGAATAGATTCAGTTGGTTGCTGAAATCGGTGTTTGTTGCCTCGCCACGGATGCCCTGCAAGGCTTGTTGTATGGGCATTTTCTCGAACAGAGTGACCGACAGAA